>NZ_CP121694.1:162500-1362500 GCF_035573695.1 Metallumcola ferriviriculae
TGCAGTTTTCAAAGAACTTTTCTTCCCTTTGTTAAAAGAAACTTCTTGACTCTTAATTCAAGAAGTCCTTCAAAACTAAACAGCGGATTTTCTCTCTTAAAGCCTAAATCGACCTAGGAGTATTTCTTTTCTCCTTAGAAAGGAGGTGATCCAGCCGCACCTTCCGATACGGCTACCTTGTTACGACTTCACCCCAATCACTAGCCCCACCTTCGGCGGCTCCATCCTTCTCGAAGTTCGAGGTCCGACTTTCGAGGTGCGATTTCTCCTGTCTTCCTTTAGGGTCTCTTGGGTCTTCTCTTGCTTTTTTCTTTTCTTTATCCTTGACCCTCAAGACCAGCTTGAACTCGCACTTCTCACTTCGAACTTCCAACTTCGAGAAGGTTAGGTCACCGACTTCGGGTGTTGCCAGCTTTCGTGGTGTGACGGGCGGTGTGTACAAGGCCCGGGAACGTATTCACCGCAGTATGCTGACCTGCGATTACTAGCGATTCCGACTTCATGCAGGCGAGTTTCAGCCTGCAATCCGAACTAAGAACTGCTTTTTGGGATTGGCTCCACCTCGCGGCTTCGCTACCCTCTGTACAGTCCATTGTAGCACGTGTGTAGCCCAGGACATAAGGGGCATGATGATTTGACGTCATCCCCACCTTCCTCCGGTTTGTCACCGGCAGTCTACTTAGAGTGCCCAACTTAATGATGGCAACTAAGTACAGGGGTTGCGCTCGTTGCGGGACTTAACCCAACATCTCACGACACGAGCTGACGACAACCATGCACCACCTGTCTCTCCGTCCCCGAAGGGAACTCCCTATCTCTAGGGATAGCGGAGGATGTCAAGCCCTGGTAAGGTTCTTCGCGTTGCGTCGAATTAAACCACATGCTCCACCGCTTGTGCGGGCCCCCGTCAATTCCTTTGAGTTTCAGTCTTGCGACCGTACTCCCCAGGCGGGGTACTTAATGCGTTAGCTGCGGCACTGAAGGGGTCGATACCTCCAACACCTAGTACCCATCGTTTACGGCGTGGACTACCAGGGTATCTAATCCTGTTCGCTCCCCACGCTTTCGCGCCTCAGCGTCAGGGTCAGGCCAGCAAGTCGCCTTCGCCACTGGTGTTCCTCCTAATATCTACGCATTTCACCGCTACACTAGGAATTCCACTTGCCTCTCCTGCCCTCAAGCCAACCAGTTTCCAGTGCCAATCCTGGGTTGAGCCCAGGTATTTCACACTAGACTTGATCGGCCGCCTACACGCCCTTTACGCCCAGTAATTCCGGACAACGCTTGCCCCCTACGTGTTACCGCGGCTGCTGGCACGTAGTTAGCCGGGGCTTCCTCCTCGGGTACCGTCACCTTACACGCTATTGACGTGCAAGACTTCTTCCCCAATGACAGAGCTTTACGACCCGAAGGCCTTCGTCGCTCACGCGGCGTTGCTGCGTCAGGGTTTCCCCCATTGCGCAATATTCCCCACTGCTGCCTCCCGTAGGAGTCTGGGCCGTGTCTCAGTCCCAGTGTGGCCGTTCACCCTCTCAGGCCGGCTATCCATCGTCGCCTTGGTAGGCCGTTACCCTGCCAACTAGCTAATGGAACGCGGGCTCATCCTTTAGCGGGAGCACTAAGGCCTCCTTTACTCAAAATATCATGCGATATCTTGAATGTATCCGGTATTAGCAGCTGTTTCCACCTGTTATCCCGGTCTAAAGGGCAGATTGCCCACGCGTTACTCACCCGTCCGCCACTATCCGTCCCCGTAAGTCTACCGAAGTGTCTTTACGGTTAGAACCGTTCGACTTGCATGTGTTAAGCACGCCGCCAGCGTTCGTCCTGAGCCAGGATCAAACTCTCCTGTTAATTATCTTAAGCTCATTTGAGCTTAATTATCTTAACTTGAAGTTCTCTCCGGCTCCTCTTTGCTTTATTTTCTTACAAAAAGGGTCCGCTTAAATCTTTTGCCTCGGTACTTCAAACGCTTATCACGCTTGGTTGCCGCTGCTTCAAAATTTAGGCTTTAAAACTTTCTTTCCGCTGTTCAGTTTTCAAAGACCTCTCTCGCCGCCGCTTTCGGCGACAAATACTATCTTATCATATTTCTTCCCGCGTTTCAACTGGTATTTTCTACCTCGTCTCTCCGCTTCTTCCGCCGCCTCTAAAAGCGACAAAATCTATCCTATCATCTCTCGCCTTACTTTGCAACTGGTAGTTTTTGCTCTCAGTTGCTCTGCTGCGAGAAAAGTCGGTGCCATATCCCGGCACCTGGAATTATATAATAGCACATATTTTCGCAGCGTGTCAACATTTCTCCCTTCTTGGTCCATGTTAAACCATAAAAGCTAAGACCGCACTTTCCCACGTATTTTACCCCCAAGTTTCAACGGTAATTGAGAAAAGCGGGCCGAGGGCCCGCTGCTATTAGCTAATCATTTTCTCTTGGTCGCATAGTAGGGAACAGTATTACGTCCCGAATGGATGGTGAATTGGTTAAGAGCATTATCAACCTATCAATGCCTATGCCCAATCCGCCTGCAGGAGGCATGCCGGTTTCTAGTGCACGCACGAAGTCCTCGTCCATCATGTGGGCCTCATCATCCCCTGTTTCTCTTTGCTTCACCTGAGAAAGAAAACGTTCTTTCTGATCTATAGGGTCATTTAATTCGGAAAAGGCATTAGCTAATTCCCGGGCGAAGATAAAAGCTTCAAACCGTGATGTAAAATTAGGGTCTTCTTTCTTCCTCTTAGCCAATGGAGATACTTCTATCGGATAATCCATAATAAAAGTAGGCTGAATCAAATGCGGTTCCACAAATATTTCAAAGACTTCATTTATTACCTTACCCTTAGGAGTGCCCTTTTCTAGTTCCATGTCCAATTTATCAATGAGCTTATCCACTTCATCCTGAGTGTTAATACTGCTGAAATCCACATTCGCATGTTCTTTTATGGCATCCAACATGGTAACCCTTTTCCAGGGCGGTGCTAAATTTATTTCCGTCCCTTGGTATGTAATAGCCTGTGTACCCAGCGTCTCCTGGGCAACAAAACTAATCAAGTTCTCCGTCAGTTTCATCATGTCATGGTAATCCGCATAAGCTTGATAAAGCTCAATCATCGTGAATTCCGGATTATGCTTGGTCGAGATGCCTTCATTACGAAAAACTCTACCTATCTCATAGACCTTTTCTAAACCGCCAACCAGTAATCTCTTAAGATGCAGTTCTAGAGCAATGCGCATATAAAGATCTATATCCAGTGCATTATGATGCGTGGTAAAAGGTCTGGCCGTTGCCCCACCGGCAATGGCATGCATCGTCGGAGTCTCTACTTCCAAGAAGCCCTCTTTATCCAAATACTGCCGCATAGCTTTAATGATGTTGCTGCGGGTTATAAATACTTTTTGTACCTCTGGATTAACAATTAGGTCTATATATCTTTGGCGGTAACGCAAATCCGTATCTTTCAGTCCGTGCCATTTTTCCGGCAAAGGTTGTAGAGATTTAGTTAAAAGTACCAAGCTGTCAACGTTGACTGTTACCTCACCCCTGCGGGTTTTAAATACCGTACCCCCGATGCCGACAATATCACCAATATCCAGGATCTTAAACAATTCATAAGTCTCTTCGCCCACATCTTCTTTGCGAATGTAAAACTGAATTTGACCGGAAATATCTTGAACATGCGCAAAGCTTGCCTTACCATGTTCCCTCTTGGACATAACCCTACCGGCAAGAGCCACGGATTTGTCCGCATATTCCTCAAAATCATCACTAATTTGAGCAGCATAATGCTGACGCAGAAATTTATCGCCAAAGGGATCGAATCCCATTGCCTTAATTTGATCCAACTTGTCCCGTCTTATCTGTAATAATTCATTGACATCTTCGGTCAAAAAAATCCCTCCAAAAGCTACTTTTTAATATCAATAATTTCGTACTGTAGTGTCCCCGCAGGCACCTCAACATCCAGCACTGCCCCTACGGCTTTACCCAAAATAGCTTTGCCTACAGGTGATTCGTTTGATATCTTATTATCTGCGGGGTCAGATTCTATAGAGCTAACGATACTGTATTCCAACTCATCGTTATTTTCTAAGTCTTTAAGTTTCACCCTTGAACCCAAAGAAACCACATCAGTCAATACATCCCGGTCATCAATAACCCTGGCATTACGCAGTTTTTTCTCCAAAGTAATAATTCGTCCTTCGATAAATGCTTGTTCATTTTTCGCATCTTCATATTCGGAGTTCTCACTGATATCGCCAAATTCTAACGCCTGTTTAATGCGCCCGGCAATTTCACGCCTCTTAACTGATTTAAGATGTTCTAGCTCGTCCTCCAATTTTTTTAAGCCTTGAGCAGTCAAAATTAATTCTTCAGTCATATTCGGTTTCGCTCCCTTTCTAAATAACTTGCTGAATCACTATGTCAATATATGTTATTGCCCCATTCTTTATACTGTCAAATACTAGTATCCAGCTAACCACGAAACAAGCACTGGCTGGCCAAAAAATTGAGCGGCAGTCAGTGCTCCCTCTATTTTGCTTATTGGGTATTATATAGAGCAACCTAATTTTTGTCAAGGACTTTCGGCCTTAGCCAGCTTTTTTCTTTTTAGCACGGTCACATATTTGACCAATTTCCTGATTATCCACCGGCCGGTCGAAAGAACGAAACCCAGCCAGTTTAAATTTGTGTTTATCTGCCAGTGCCGCTATTTCCGTAACTCTTTCAATTGATAATTCTCTCCCTAAACTATATGATTCCCGGCGTCCTTCCAAGGCCAAAATCATAGTTTCGGCCATACATGCATAAGCCATTCCTGTCGGATAGCCAAAATTAAAATTAAAATTGGCGGGCCCCGGAACTTGAACTACTCCACCTTCAATAACTAAGACATCATCTCTTTCAGCCGCCACCCGCTTGGAAACATCCCTGGGTCTAGCAACATCGCATACTATCGCGCCCGGTTTAAGATCCTCAGGAAAAATCAATTCATCTACCGCAGCAGTAACAGCTATAATTATATCGGCTCGTTTTAATGCAGTACGGACATCTGTAGCAATGCGCACAGATAAACCGGTCTGATAGAACACCCGGTGGGCCAGTCGCTCAAGCTTTGCTTTATTCCGACCAGCAACAGTCATATATTTAGCATCTTGGGCCAAAATTTGCGCACAAACAGCGCCAATAGACCCGGTAGCACCCAGAACCAGGATTTCAGCGTTTTTCAAATCTACCTCCATCAATTCGGAAGCTTTCTTCACTGCCTGACAGGCCACAGCAACAGTGTAACTGTTCCCCGTGGTCACGGCAATATCTAATTCCCTGTTTACGGTAATTCCTGCGTCGCCAACAACTGATGTCATCGCTCCTAATCCTAAAATATCAGCCCCAAGTTTTTCAGCTAAACGACCAGTTTTGATAATCTTTTTTAAGACATAATCCTGGGGTAAACTTAGCATTTGTTGACTGGTCAAAGGACACCCGACAAACCAACCAGAAGTTTCTGCATGAGGAGAAACCACCCCCTCAATATCGGAAACATGAAGTGGAGGGAAAAGTTTGGTCACATTCGAAATAAGCTGCTCAGGCATCTTTCCCAGTAATGGGAACTTCCTGGTATAATCAGTTATATCTAATGGGTGGATCATAAAAGCAAACTTACTCAAGACAAATTCCTCCGTTCATTAATCAAAATACTCGATCCTCGGTAAGAAGTTCATTTCGGTCAATACCCGCTCGTAATCCTCAGTGTTGATATCTTGAAGCCTTTTACTGGTTAGAGCTACCATCACCGCTTCCATTACATTGGTGCCAAAGGACCTACCGTTTAATTCGGGCGTTGTGGTAACAAGCAGCTTGGCTCCTCTCTTTTTCAATTCTGCCACATCGTCAACAGTAACTGTATTGGTTATAATAATCTTTCCTTCAATATGTCCCGGAAGGTACTTTTTTATGTAATGGAAGTCACCCGCAATTATATCTGCCTCATCGTAATAATTAGCAAATTTATTGTTATTATTGGCCTGCTCTTGCTTGCTCCCTGTGGGATAAAGGTATTTAAAAGGCATTCTGCACACTACCGGTGCAATTATTCTGGCCACCCGGTTCAATGCCTTTAAAGAATTGAGGGGCACGGGAATCCCCAGTCCAAATATCAAATCACCATAAACCGTCTGCCCGCCCAGTTGGTGAATCGCTTCAGCCATACCAAACCGGTCAACTGCACACACCATTAAAGTTTTCTTATCATTGAATTTGATGCCGGCGTCATGATGCAGATGGTTTATTACCCGGCGCTCCAATGTATTCTTCAAGCCGCTGCCATCTACAATGGGAGTTTTCTGTGCAGCCCTGGCAATCTTGGCTGCATCCTTAATAGTGTAGCGTCGCTTCCCGGCGAAAATGTATAAATCAGCGCCTCCAAGACCAAAGGCATCCACCTTACCGTCCAATTCCTTTATCAAATTTATAGCAGCGTCCATATCCCCATCAGTGCCGCGTCGTTCTATTATAAACTTTTCTCCTAAAAATGTAGTTTCCACATAATGATCACGTTTAGAGGAACCCAAGCTTATACTTACTACTTTCATCAACTGTCCCCTCCCCCTTTCAGGATCTTGATAACTCTTCGCACTTCTTCTAGCGAGACCAGCTTGTCTTCTTCAATGGGTGATTTGCCAATTTCCAGCCCCACGACATCCCGACCAATAACTGCTGACATCAGTTCAATCCGGTAGTTTGAACCTATTACCACCACCTGGTCATACTCTTTTAGCTGGGCAATAATATCCATAACGTAGTTAAAAAGTTCAAGTCCGTTCTGATGTAAAAACCCCCGACGTTGTTCCTCGGTAAGAATAAGGTAAAATTCGACTCCTTCTTTATTCAGTACTGCTTCCACTTCATCCCTATTTTTAATGGGAAAACCTAAAACAGCAATAGGGGCGCCTTTGCGTACTTCCCCCAAGCTTTCCAGGCGCGACACCAGCGTTCGGTCCACGCCAACCTTTTTTGCGGTTTCTGTTTGTGATATACCCATGGCCCGCAACTCAAAAATCTTATCAACACTTCTTAGCACCCTTTTCTTACTAATAACCTTTTCCCCAATGCGTAGTAGATCCATTAGCAATCCTCCCATAGGTTACACAAGTGAGCAAGAATTTATGTGCACAAAACTGTGTACAGTAAATTTTAACAAATATATCCCTGTTTCACAAGGGACCAAAAATGTAAGGGATTGTAGAAAAAAGAAATAATCTACCGCAAGGGTAGATTATCGGGCATTTCTTTATACTGTTTTAGTACCCTTTTCAAGCTCATTACATCCTGCTGTTTATTAACAATTTCCCTAATTTTGGTGGCGTTCCACAAGCCTTTTATATACCAGGCGACGTGTTTACGCATTTCCCTTACGGCAGTGTATTGTCCTTTGGCGTCCACCATCATATCCAGATGGCGCAAAGCCATATTAATCTTCTCCTCAGCGGTGGGGGGCGGAACCATTTCCCCGGTTATTAAGAATTTTGTTATTCGATTGAAAATCCAGGGGTTACCCAAGGCGCCACGACCAACCATTACACCGTCACAGCCGGTAACCGCTAACATTCTCGCCGCATCTGCTGGCGCCCATATATCACCGTTACCCACGACTGGTACCGGCACCGAATTCTTTACCTCTTTGATAACCTCCCAAGAAGCCTTTCCTGAATAAAATTGCTCCCGGGTGCGGCCGTGTACCGTAACCATAGCGGCCCCGGCATCCACCATGGCAGCTGCAAAGGATGGGGCATTAACATTATCCTTGTCCCACCCAGCACGTATTTTTACTGATACCGGAATAGTCACGGCATGGCTGACTGAAGCAACGATTCTTTTAGCTAGCAGCGGCGTTTTCATTAGGGCGGACCCCTCTCCGCTTCTAACTATCTTGGGAGTGGGACAGCCCATATTAATATCCACCATATCAGCGCCTAAGCCTTGTATAATGACTGCTGCTTCAGCCATAGCCACAGGATCTGAGCCAAATAACTGCACAGCTATAGGCGGTTTCTCACCAGCAATTTCCACTAATTTGAAGGTACGCTGGTTATTATAAACCAATGCTTTTGCACTTACCATTTCCGTGACCACTAAGCCGCATCCCGCTTCCTTGGCCAAAACCCGATAAGTTTTATCGGTTACTCCAGCCATAGGTGCGGCAATCACCGAGTTATTTTTTAGCATTCCTGCAGGGGTCAATCCCATATTCACCCTCGCTTCACTTCAACAAATTTCGTTGATAAATCAGCCTCAGTCCCTCTAAAGTCAAAAACTCATCTATAACTTCCACTGTCGCCGAGTGCTTTCCAATCAAAGGTGCAAGGCCGCCAGTAGCTATTACCCGGGCCCTTTCAGTCATTTCTTCCTGCATCCTGTTTACTATTCCTTCTACTTGGCCGACAAAGCCGTAAAGAATACCCGACTGCATACTGTTGACAGTGTTTCTTCCCACCACATTGGGGGGTGGTGCCAACTCCACCCTGGGCAGCTTCGCTGCTCTTTGGAACAATGCCTCCATCGAAATACCAATACCCGGTGCAATTGCCCCGCCCAAATACTCCCCATCACGAGATACGAGGTCGAATGTAGTGGCCGTGCCGAAATCAACCACTATAGCCGGACCCCCATACTGTGAGTATGCCCCAACAGCATTGACAATCCTATCCGCGCCCACTTCCCGGGGGTTGTCAAAACGTAATGGCATTCCTGTTTTGATGCCCGGCCCGATTAGAAGAGGGGTCATGCTAAAATATTTTTCCGTCATCTCCAAAAGTGCAACCTGCATTTGGGGTACCACGGAAGAGATAGCAATTCCGGTGATATCTAAAAAACTTAATTTTTCAAATTGGAAAAGATTCTTAAGCAAAATAGCAAATTCATCAGCGGTTCGTTCACGGTAAGTGGAAACCCGCCAATGATTTGTTAGCTGCTCTCCCTGGTATGTACCCAATAAAATATTTGTATTCCCCACATCAAAGGTTAAAAGCATTCTACACCTACCTCCTAGTGCGCCGCGTGCGCGGTCTCCCCTAGGTCAATTCGCTCTATTATGACATTTTCCTTTATTTTTCCCTAATTTGCAATCGTTAAACCCAGCATCAGTTAAGGTTGTTTAATTGCGGTAATACAAAGATAAATATTCACGATTTATAATTCGCCGGGAACCAACAAACCGCCGGACACCAGTGAACTGCGGAGGTTGACTGCTACTCCCGCTGCTAAAAATACTTTTACTGCATCCAGTGGCAAAAACCAACCAACTCCAGCAACAATTGCTTCACGAGCAGTAAGGCCCATTACGTAAGCCAGTTGGACGGTACCGGTAGTATAAATGATAACCAACCCGACAAGCATGGCCGCCAGCATGGTCCCGTAACCCGGACTTTTTACGTGTTCGACAATCCAACCAATGATAAAGGCGGCAATAATATAACCCCAGATATACCCGCCCGAATAGCCAAATATTACAGGAATTCCACCCTTTAACTGTGCGAAAACCGGTGCCCCCGCAGCACCTAAAAGCAGATATACCAACATACTTAAGCTACCCAAGCGAGCACCTAAAATTCCCGCCGTCAGGCAAACCGCAAATACTTGCATCGTGATAGGTACCGGAGAGAAAGGTATGGGTATTGATATCTGTGCCATTACTCCGGTAACAGCAGCAAACATGCCTGCCAGTATCATTGACTTCAGTTTCATCATTATATCCCCCTTAGTATGTAAACCAGTTTTATATTCAGGTTGACGTTGACAATAAATTTTTTTACCGGCTTAGGGTCACCTCGCCAGATAGAAACTCTTTCAGCTCATCACCATCCGTTCTAACAACAAGCCCTCCCCCGTCACCCAGTGCCACTGCTTCCCCGGAAACAGTACCGCTATGGGAAGTGACTGTTACCATTTTGCCTAACGTTACGTTAAGCTCCTCCCATTTGCCTCGTATAGGACTAAACCCTTTGGACAAGAAAAGCAGGTAGTTTTTTTCAAATGCATTTAAAATACATGCCAGCAACCCAACCCTGTTAAGCTTTTTACCCAATACTCCTTCTAAGGTAATTGCCTTGCCTTTTACCTCCTCAGGAAAATCAACAAGCTTAATATTTATACCAAAACCCAAAGTGACATAATTAATACTATCCACTTCTGCACGCATTTCGGTAAGAAGCCCGCAGACCTTTTTGCCTTCGACCAAAAGGTCGTTGGGCCACTTTATTCCCGGCTGTAACCCTGTATATTTTTCAATACCCTCAGCAACTGCCACAGCACCTAATAGGGTTAGTTTGGGCGCATGGGCGGGTGAAACAGTTGGTCGCAGCAACACCGAGCACCAAATACCGGCACCAGGCGGCGAAAACCAGCTGCGTCCCAGCCGCCCTTTTCCGGCAGTTTGTTGTTCCGCGACTACCACTGTCCCCTCACCCTTACCTTCATCAGCCAACTTTTTAAGCTGGTCATTTGTTGAAGTAAGATGGTTATAATGATAAATTTTTTTACCGATAAAATTGGTGGTAAGCAGCGAATAAATTTCCTCAGCATAAAGCTTATCCGGAATATGCAAAATTTTATATCCTAATCTGGGCACTGACTCTATTTTGTACCCTTCCTGACGCAGGTAATTAATGTGCTTCCAAATAGCCGTTCGGCTTACCCCCATCTCTTTACTCAGCCATTCACCGGACACATATTCATCGGATTTTTTTAGTAATGCCAATATTTTACCCTTCATCGCAACCTCACCCCAATATTGTTAACCTCATTTTATCATAGGTTAACATTGCTGACAATACTCTTGTTACACTAAAATATCTTGCTTGGGCAAGCTGGAGCCAATCACAAACTAATTATTATCCCTGGCGTCCTCTTCCAGCATCCGCTCAATTCGATTATTTTCGTCCACCAAAGCAACTTTAGGCTTAAATCCAGCCAGTTCGTCATTGTTCAACATTCCATAAGCTATAATAATTACCAAATCGCCTTTTTGAACCAACCGGGCGGCAGCACCGTTTACACAAATTACACCACTGCCCCTCTCTCCGGGAATAACATAAGTCTCAAACCGCTGCCCATTGTTATTATCTACTACTTGTACTTTTTCATTGGGTAAGATGTCTACCGCTTCTATTAGATCAAGGTCGATGGTAATACTACCTACATAGTTTAAATCCGCTTGGGTAACCGTTGCTCTATGAAGTTTTGATTTCATAATCATACGCATCATATTTTAGACCTCCAAAATAATATTATCTATCAGGCGAGTTTTACCCAGCCAAATGGCGCCAGCCAAAGCAATACTGCCTGCCAATGTTTTCGGCGTACTCAAGTTCTCTACATTCAATACTTCTAGATAATCTAACCGTATACCGCTGTTTTGGGTCTTGAGGAATTCTTTCATTCTGGTTTTCAGTTCTTCCGTATTACGCAATCCCTTATCCAGCAATTCGCGGCCAAATCTCAGTGTCTGGTACAGCGCTAGAGCATTATGCCTTTCATCTGGACTGAGGTAAACATTTCGGGAACTAAGAGCTAACCCGTCTGCTTCCCTAATAATGGGCAGACCTACTACTTCTACGGGCTGATTTAAGTCCTTGACCATCCTTTTAATTACCACCAACTGCTGCAGATCTTTTTGGCCGAAATAGGCCCGTTGAGGCTGGATAATATTAAACAATTTTGTAACTACTGTAGCCACACCCTGAAAATGCCCAGGCCGAGAAGCGCCGCATAATCGATTGGTCAATTCCTCAGGCGCTTGCACATAAAAGCCAAAATCGTCTTCATACATTTCATCCGCCCCCGGGGTAAAAATAATATCAACCCCGGCATCACGAGCCAGCTTGAAATCCCTTTTTTCATCTCTTGGATAGCTTTCGAAATCTTCACCCTGACCGAACTGAGTCGGGTTAACAAAAAGACTGGTGACTACAAGATCACATTCTTTTCTAGCGTGCGCCATTAGGGATAAATGCCCGACATGGAAGTAGCCCATTGTGGGTACCAAACCAACAGTCTTGGAGGGGCGGCAGGGTGCCAACGCTTCCCTAATCTCTTTAATGGTACGAACAACCTTCATCTTAAACTCCTCCATTTTCTAGAAGTTTCTTAATGACTGCACCTTTTTCGTTACTTAAGCTGCCTTTTTCTAAAGCCAACCCAATTGTTTCCTTACCCAAAGTTCGGTACAAGCTGTCTGCGTCCTTTACCTCTTTGGCAATTCGTGCCAAGTGATCCTTAATGGTTTCCACATCGCCTCTGGCGATAGGGCCAGTAAGAGCATCCGGAATACCCAATTTCTCAATATTCGCCAAGGTCCCTTCTATCAGCGGGTAAATTGCAGGTACAAATTGATCTTCAGGCATTCCCGCCTCTACCATTAATCGTTTACTTAAATCTATCAGGGTGACCAAATAATTTGATGCCACCACCGCAGCCGCATGATATAAAGCCTTCTTATCACAATCGATGAAAAAGTAAATGGCGCCTAGTGCTTCCACTAATTTTACGCCAATTACCCGGGCGTCGTTACCACCTTCAATACTGAAGACGGCGCCAGGAAGCTTCTCTACCGCAAACTCCGCCGAAGCACAAGACTGCAGTGGATGTAATGATAACACCCGGGCACCATCCTCCCGGGCCGGTGCCAGCACCGACAAGGTTAATGACCCGCTACAATGAATTACCGTATGCCGACCATTAATCAATCCTTCTTCACTAAGCTGCTCCACAACCGGAGTAATAGCATCATCATTGGTTGTAACAAACAGCGTGTCAATATTCTCAAGCAGCGCTGCCTTACTTTTAAAGTACCGGGAATTAGTTATTTCAGCAGCACGGGCAGCACTAGATACGGAGCGGCTATAATAACCTACAATGTCAAAACCTCTTTCACCAAATAGTTTACCCAGTGCAGTACCTACCACCCCCGCACCAATAAAACCCATACGCATCTGTCATAACTCCCTCTCTTTTAGCTACATAAACATACAAATGCCCCCTGAACACACGTCCAGAAGGCATATCAGTCCTATTCCCTCCGTCCCGGTCCCATAGGCTCCAAGCGGCAATCATGTCGATATTCTTTTATCAGGGATACATCGTGTAAACAGTACGGTACGACATAAATCGTTACCATCTGCCACTATATTTTAACATCCAACCTCCCGAAAAACAAGACTTTTTGTTCAGAATATTCTAATTCGTTGAGTAACTGCGAAGCCCTTGTCCCGCCGGGAAATCTTAAGTCGGGGTTTAATTCTAGCATGGGCACCAGCACAAAGCCACGCTGCCAGGCCCGAGGATGCGGCACAGTCAAACGGGTTGAATTTAATACCAATTTATCATAAAGAATTATATCTAAGTCTAAAGTACGCGGGCCCCACCGTTCCAATCGCCTTCTTCCCAACTGCGCCTCTACTTGCTGTAAATAATTTAGGAGATTTAAAGGCGAAAAAGTTGTGGTTAATGCCGCGGCCGCATTGAGAAACCAACCTTGGTCGGTTTTTCCCACGGGCTGGGTCTCATACAAAGCAGAGACCTGCAGCAGCCGAATATCCCGATGTTCACCAATTAATGCCAATGCTTTAGTTATTGTGTGTTCCCGGTCCCCAAGGTTAGAGCCTAGACTAATATAAATAGACATGCTACCTACTCCGCTCAATTTCCACAGCAAAACTATCAAACTTACCATCAACAGGAGCCTGGGGCTTATCAATCCTTACTTTAACATGCGATACTGCAAAGCGGCTGAGCACTTCGTATGCAATATTTTCAGCTACGGCTTCAATTAAGTGATATGTTCGTCCTTCTACTACATTTTTTGCCGTGAGATATACATTACTGTAATCTACAGTAAACTCTAAATTATCAGTTTGCCCCGCGCGCTCCAACTCTTTCCAAAGCTCCAGATGGACAATGAATTTTTGCCCTTGAACCTTTTCATGAGGAAGGCACCCATGGAAACCATAGAATTCTAATCCGGACATAATGATTTTATCCATTAAGCTATCACCGCCGCACCATGGAGTCCGTCATCCTAGTTACCCGTGCCATTTCTTTTACGTCATGAACTCTGACAATATCAATACCTAAAGAAATACCTAAAGTCAACGTAGCTGCAGTGCCTTCCATCCTTTCACTTACCGGTAAATCCAGCGTCTTACCTATCATAGACTTCCGCGATGTTCCCAGCAGCACAGGCTTGCCTAGGGCTTGAAATTCTTTCAAACGCCGCATTACCTCCAGATTCTGGTCCGTATCTTTACCAAAGCCGATACCCGGGTCAATGATAATATTGTCCGGAGCAATACCGGCACCCTCCGCGATAGTAACACTTTCAGCTAAACTGGAAATAATATCACCCATAAGGTCTTGGTAATGGTTTCCCGACTGATTATGCATGAGTATCACTGGTACATCGGGATATTGCGCCACCACTTCAGCCATTTCTGAGTCTTTTTTCAAACCCCAGACATCGTTAATAATTTCCACACCCATAGCCAATACTTCCCTTGCAGTTTCACTCTTATATGTATCAACGGAAATAGGTATGGGGATTTCCGGAATCAGACGTTCCAGCACGGGCTTCAATCGGGCAATTTCTTCTTCTGCCGATACTTGGGCCGCTTGAGGTCTGGTAGATTCAGCGCCCACATCTAAGATATCCGCTCCCTCATCTACCAATCTCTTCGCCTGTTCTAGGGCTTCCTCCAAACGATCAAACCGACCACCATCAGAAAAGGAATCAGGTGTCACATTTAAAATTCCCATTACCAAAGTGCGCTCCCCCAACATGACCTTTTTGCCACGACAGCGCAATTCCCGGCAGGACCGGCCCTCTATGTTTAATAATACATTCTTAATTGCCTCTGCCGTTTCCTGCAGCCCAAAAGGATACATGCGTAGTTTGTAAATTAGCTGTTCGTATTGTTTCAAAGTTCCCATCAGTAAAGCGTCAGTCTTTTCCACTGAATTATCTATCACACCACGGTGTACCGCTGCATCCCCTCCGTGAGCCAGCATTTCCTGTTTGATAACATTGGCAGCCGCAACGGGTAATCCCGCCAACTTCAATGTCCGATGTACCGCCTTTGGTGCCATCGCATTGATACCCGCCAAGTCACAGCCAACGGCCCGGATATATTCTTTTACCTCCTTCTCATTTTCAATTATTACCGCTCTCACTCGCCCACTCACGGGCAACACCTCCTAGTAGATATCCTGCTCTTTCAGGTAATGGTACTTGTAGCATTCATCCTGCACTGGGCAAACGTGACATAGCCGAGATAATTTATCTGCGCGGTACAACATTCTTCCCAATACCGTTTCCCTGCCGTTAATTTTTCTATGAACTGAAATCGCTTGGGTGATTATACTAATCTCCCCACGATTGAATCCTAGTCTTTCCAGTATAGTATGCGCCATCTCGCTGCTGATTAACGCATGATCCCCTGCACCGTCGTACTCCTGCCAACGACCAATGTCATGTAATAGTGCTGCTGTGTAAATAATCTCTTTATCTATGTTTTCCTGATCAGGACATTTTTCCTCCAGCCACAGCTGATAGCAAATACGCGCGACATCCAGGAAATGATGCAAGTCATGCCGGCAAAACTGCCGTTCCTTTTCTTTTGAGGCAATTTTAGCAATATTTTCTTTAAATTCATTATCTGCCAGTAATGTACGCACCCTCTGCATAACAAAGCTCCTTCAAAAAATTTGTTCATTATCGATACTTATACTATTTTAGACAAAATTTTATTTACTCCTGCTCAGCGGCTTAGGCAATTATTGACTTCCAGACGCGCTATTACATTGCATTTAAATGTTCCTGTTATGTAAAAAAAAGACAGCTTGGAAAATCCAAGCTGTCTTTTGAGCTATCTTAGAATAGACCTGATACTTTACCGGTCTTCGTATCCACATCAATTCTCCTGTAAGCCGGGTCAGAACCGGTTCCAGGCATTAGACTGATGGTTCCAGCCATAGGACAAAGGAATTTAGCACCGCTGTACACCAGGATATCACGAATAGGCAGCCTCCAGCCTGTAGGCACACCCTTAAGTGTAGGGTCATGAGTCAGACTCAAGTGAGTCTTAACCATCATCGTTTGGAAATCAGCGAATTTGGGATCAGATTCGAAGCGCTTAGCTTTTTCTTCAGCCAAAGGCGACCAATCCACACCATCCGCTCCGTAAACTTCCCTAGCGATAGCATCTACCCGCTCGCGCAAAGGCATGTCAAGCGGATAAAGCGGTTTGTACTCGTTGGGTTCTTCGCATGCTTCCGCTACTACGTCCGCTAATTCCAGTGCGCCTTCACCGCCCTTGAGCCAATGTTCGGAAACAGCTACACGAGTATTAGTTTCTTCTACCAGTTTACGTACCAATTTAACTTCTTCTTCCGTATCAGTGTAGAAGCTGTTAATACATACTACCGGTGTGATACCGGACTTTTTCACAACTTCAATCATATGCTTCAGGTTGCAGAAACCTTTTTCCACCAATTCAAGGTTCTGAGTAGTGTACTCTTCGGGAATGGGACGACCGGGAACAACCTTAGGTCCGCCGCCATGCATCTTAAGAGCACGAACAGTAGCAACCAGTACAGAAACATTGGGCTTCAATCCACTTAAGCGGCACTTAACGTTCCAGAATTTCTCAAAGCCGATATCAGCGGCAAAGCCAGACTCAGTCACATGGTAGTCAAACATTTTCAAGCCAACGCGGTCACCAATAATGGAAGACTGACCAATAGCGATATTGGCAAAAGGACCAGCGTGTACCATTACCGGCTGCCCTTCAACTGTGGCACAAAGAGTTGGGTTAATGGTATTGCGCATCCATGCAGTCATAGCACCGGCAACTTCTAAGTCTTCTGCAGTTACCGGGTTGCCCTTCTTATCATAGGCAACAGTCATTTCGCCGATACGCTTTCGCAGGTCAGCTAAATCCGTAGCAACAGCCAAAATAGCCATCAATTCGGAGCTGACAGAAATAGCAAAACGGGACTGCATCATATAACCGTCTCTCTGTGCGCCGATACCCATGATTATGTTACGCAAACCTTGAGCCGCAAAGTCAATTACCCAACCCATCTCAACATTGGTGGGGTCAATGTCCAAACGCTTAAGTCCACGAGTGGCTAAAGTTTCATCATCATAGTTGCGTTCGTGCTGCATCCGCGCATTAAGCGCCACCATAGCCAGGTTATGGGCATTGGTAATGTCGTTGATATCACCTGTCAGACCAAGAGAAAATTCAGTCATGGGAATAAGCAGGGCGTTTCCGCCACCAGCTGCAGTACCCTTAATATTCATGGTCGGTCCGCCGGAAGGCTGACGCAAACAACCGCCTACGTTTTTACCTCTCTTACCCAATCCTTCAATCAATCCCAGAGAAGTGGTGGATTTACCTTCACCCAGCGGTGTAGGAGTAATGGCGGTAACTTCAATGAATTTACCGTCAGGTTTGTTTTCCATCCGGTCCATAATCTTGATGAAATCAAGTTTAGGAGTCCTCCCCATGGGGATAAGTTCATCTTTTTCCAGCCCTAATCTTTCTATCCAGTCTTCATTTGTGGGCAGGGATTTTTCCGCCTCTTCGGCGATTTGCCAATCTTTTAATTTTGTTGGATCAAACGGCATTAAATATCTCTCCTTTCAATAGTAAAAATAAAAAATTCCTCATCTTGTACATCGCAACAAAAGAAAAAAACTTAAAACTTTCCCCCCTTCAACGCACCCTTCAATAACAAAGTTCCTCAGTAAAAACCAATACCAAACAACTTAATGTATGTCCATTTCTAAATTGCACTAACATTTAAATATTTCTCTTAATTTTATTCATTTCCTGCAAAAGCGGAAAAATTTTTACCAGTACTGCTAACTAATAGGAGTTACCTCAATCAGGCGGCACTTTAGAAAATGTGATAGCTCCTTCATCGAGGAATCAAGGGATAACCTACCCTCGAGGTATGTCTCTACTATGTTTACATTTACACTCTTAGCATCTAATTCCGCTTGTTCCAGCACCTGCCACAGCCTTAGCCGCGTCTGATTAATTATCCTGCAGACCACCTCAGCCTGACTATCTGCACTTGTTTGAGCGGCAAAAAAAGCATCTGCTTTACTTATTGTTTTTTGCAGTCTGGCAGCGATGAAATCCGCTAAACGCATATCATCAGTATCCAAGCAGATGGTGAATATTATCTCCCCACCTTTCTCCCCCCTCTCACCCTTTATTATATTGTAAACTCTAACTTGTCATGCAAAAAAAAGCCCCTTCCGGGGCTTACCTTAATTATTTAATGCCTATTGAGCTCTTTTTCCCTTTAAACAACACCCTTTTCCTTCAACTCCTTGCTTAGGTACCCTAAAAATTCCTCCGCTACCTGTTCGGGTGGTTGTGTTAGATAACTTACCAAGTAGTAAAGTGTTGTCGCAACTAACAGTGCCCATACCCCGGGCCAGTGCCCCAATGGCTTAAACCCGCTAAACTGAAGAAAAATACTGACCGCTCCACCGCCTAAAATCGAGGTGATGGCCCCTGCTGCCGTACCCCGTTTCCAAAAGAAGGCACCAAAAATAGCCGGTACCGTAACCAGAAGTCCAGCAGAAGAAGCTACAGACAATACCGCAATCAGCCCTAGCTTTAATCTGGCAAAGAGAAGGGCCAAAACGGCAATGAACGGTATCGCGAGCTTGCCAAACCTCAGTTGTTTGGCTTCAGAAGTATCTTTCCTTAAATTGCCGTAAACATCCCTGGACAATACCGATGATAATGTCAGCAAAATTGAGTCAATAGTAGATATCGCAGCGGCGGTAATACCCACCATTACTACCAGCGCTAATGCTTTAGGGACAATAGGCAGCGCCAGCAAAGTCGGTGTAGCCAAGTCGGCGTTTTCTAAATTGGGCAGAAGCACCTTGGCACTAAAACCCCATATTATAGAAACCAGTGTATAGATGAGGCCAAACCCCAAAAATCCCATAACCGTCAACCGCATGCTTTTCATGGATTTAGGCACAAATAAGCGCTGACTTACCTGAGGATTACTAATGCTGAAGAAAAACCACGGCAGACTTAATCCCAAAAAGGTTTTAAACGAGAATAAACCGGGCCCCGGTACCACTAACCACTGGGGATAGTCATTTTCTAGGGTGTTGGCCAGAGAGCCAAATCCTCCTAGCCCTTTATAAACCACCGTGTAAACAACCACCAATGAAGCGATAATCATTAAAAGTGATTGCAGCGAGTCCGTCCATGCGACTGAACGAAGCCCGGCAATCCACGCCCAGATAATAGCAAGAATCGTAGCCAATATTACCCCGGTCATGAAAGAGATGCTGCCGCCGGACATGCCCGTAACCAGGTAGCCTACCCCCATTAACTGAACAGCGCTGTAGGGTATTAGAAAGATGCTGTACGCCACCGCGGCAACTAAGGCAAGAGTCCTGCTGTCATAGCGGTGCCCTAACATTTCCGCCGGCGTAACGTAGTTATACTTTTTCCCCACTAGCCAAAAACGCGGCCCAAAAAACGCCACCAGTACCAGCCCAGATAAATATATCAGTTCAAACCCCATCGCCCCTACACCGCCGGTGAAAGTGAGGCCTGCTAAACCCACCATCATGAAAGCGCTATAAGTAGTGGCACTATAGGTCAATGCCCCGACAAAGCCACCTAACGTCCTGCCGGCCAAAAAATAATCAGTCATAGACTTACCCATTCCTTGACGAGAGACAAATGCTACAATTGTTCCTAATACAATATAGATAGCTAAAGCAGTATAAATATGTGTCTGACTCATATCAGTCCCTCCAACCTGCAGTTAATATTCCCACTGCTATAACGGCCACTATGGCAAAAGCAGCCCAAAACAAAAATGCACCATATACTTTAGCCACCGATGTCAAAAGAGTGAACGGAACCACGTACCCCAGAATAACTAAAGCGAGGAAAAAGAGCGTCCACCCTCTTATATGTTTTTGCTTATGTTTATTTTCTACCACTGCCATTCCCCCATTTCCTTTGATTTTAGTTATCCCCGAAATCCCTTATTTATAATGAGCACCGTGAGTATCCAGCTGTCTTTACACCTCCGAGCAAAAAAAAGGCGCCCCTCTATTAAGCACTATTATAGCAGAGCCCCTTCCCGTTGACAAGACCGAAATGATCTTTGAGCATAATACTAACGTCAGAAGAAAATCGACGCTATTGTTCATTTAATAGGCGCAGGCCAGTTTTTTCCAGCTTCCTTTCTATGCGGTCAAACACGCTTTCTTCCTCTGATCTGATGGTATGCAGATGGACACCCTCAGTTAATGATGAAAGAAGTGCCGCCCCGCTTTGTTCTATTTTATTGCAAAAGTTTTCTACATCGTCCCGCGACTTTAACATTAAAGAACCGGATATCTGCCCATAGATAGCATGCTCGACAATAACATCTACCACAGTCCCACCGCAGTCAACGAAAATATTTAGTTCTTCCTGGGTACGTTCTAAATCGTGTTGACATGCAAATGTGCGCTGTAAGAGTTGGTTTGATGCGGGAGAGAGATAGATATAGCCCTGTGGGGTAGCAAGTATCTCAAACCCTTGCGCACGAAGAATAGCTATGTCCTGGACAACCACCTGCCGGCTCACCGCAAAACTTTCTGCTAAGTCTCCTCCAGTAATAGGCCTTTGCGTCTCGCTTAAAGATTGAACAATTTTTTCCCTCCGTTTAGCGGCATTCAACTGCGTCCACCCCCTTTACTCTAAACTCTTTGCCTTATTTAAAAACCTTTCTGTTTCCACTATGAACCGTTGATGTTCTCCTGTACCAATTTTTTTATTACTGTCATAAGCATCAACAGCAAAGACCAGTCGTCCGCCATCAATCTCTTTTAGACTAGCTTTTGCCTTGACAGGGAATCCCACAGGTGTAGCGGCCAGGTGCTTCACGGAAATAGAGATGCCGACCGTAGTCTTTCCCTCATCCAGCAAGTGATCAACCGCACTTAAAGCAGCATTTTCCATAAGACCAATCATTGCGGGGGTCGCATAGACCTCTATCTGGCCGCTTCCATATGCCTGAGCAGTCTTATCTCTGGTCACCGTTTCTCCGGCTTCGCCGGCCAAGCCTACCTTTAATTTACTCATTATGACCCCTCCACTTGATTTTTAAATGCCCCTTACACCACACCAACCCCCATGTATAGAAAATTATCCACAGCCGATAATCTCATATACATCAAGAAAGAGCCCGGGATTCATTCCCGGGCGCGCCTTACTCGTATTGCCACTCTTCTATCGTCTTTTCGTAAGAGGTGCTTTCATCTTCCTTAAAGTAAATGGCGATTTCTCTTTGAGCACTTTCCACAGAGTCAGCGCCGTGTATTACATTGCGTCCGATATCTAACCCATAATCGCCTCGGATGGTACCAGGTTCCGCTTCCAAAGGATTGGTTTTACCCATCATCTTTCGGGCAGCGCTCACCACATCTTTCCCTGCCCATACCATGGCCACCACAGGACCCGAGGTGATGTATCCCAGCAAGCCGGGGAAAAATGGTTTGCCAACATGTTCACGATAATGTTCCTTAGCTTGCTCTTCGGTTAATAGTAATAATTTTATCGCTACAAGCTTGTACCCTTTTTTTTCAAACCTACCGATAACATCCCCCACCAAATTTCGTTGTACGCCATCGGGTTTAATCATTACGTATGTCTGTTCCATAAAGGTTCCCCTCCAATTATTTAAATTTAAATGTTATGACCGTGTCCGGCCCGCCAATAGGAGGTCGGGGGCGTTCGCCAACTCCATCATCCTCCCAGTCGCTGCTATTATCTTCTTGATCTCCCTTGGTGACGGAATCCCCATCCAAATTTTCCAGCAACTGCTGGAAATCATCTGCCTCCAGCGTTTCTTTTTGCATGAGGTTCTCGGCGACCAAGTGCAGTGCCTTCATGTTGTCCATTAATAGCTGCTTGGCCTGATTATAACGCTCATCCATAATCTTTCTTGCTTCCTTATCTATCGAAAAGGCTACCGCTTCACTGTAGTTGCGATCACGGGATATGTCCCGGCCAAGAAATACCTGTTCCTGCTTTCTGCCAAAAGTCAGCGGGCCCAGTGCATCGGACATACCAAATTCTGTAATCATCTTGCGTACCAATTCGGTGGCCCGCTCCAAATCATTCTGCGCTCCGGTACTTACTTCTTTAAGCACCAGCGCTTCAGCAACACGACCACCCAAAAGCATGGTCACCTGATCCATTATTTGCGATTTGGTCATATAACGCCGATCTTCCTTGGGCAGCAGCAGTGTATATCCACCCGCACGCCCTCTGGGAATAATAGACACCTTATGCAGCGGATCAGTATGCGGCAGGTAGTGCCCGATCAATGCGTGGCCTGCTTCGTGATAGGCCACTAATCTGCGTTCATAATCACTGATAACCCGAGATTTCTTCTCCGGGCCGGCAATTACTCTCTCAACTGAATCCTCTAGGGATTCCATGCTAATTGTCGTATCGCCTTTACGGGCAGATAATAATGCCCCTTCATTAACTAGGTTAGCTAAATCTGCACCGGTAAACCCGGGCGTGCGTCTAGCCAGCACTCCGAGACTTACATCTTCCTTCATTGGCTTACCCTTAACATGGACGCCCAAAATCGCTTCCCGGCCTGTCACATCCGGAACATCCACCGTAATCTGGCGGTCAAAACGTCCCGGACGCAAAAGTGCCGGGTCTAAAATATCCGGGCGGTTAGTGGCAGCAATGATAATGATGCCCTCATTAGCAGCAAAGCCGTCCATCTCCACCAAAAGTTGGTTCAATGTCTGCTCACGCTCATCATGACCGCCGCCTAATCCCGCACCCCGTTGCCTACCAACCGCATCAATCTCATCGATAAAAACAATACATGGGGCACTCTTTTTTGCTTGTTCAAACAAATCCCTTACCCTAGATGCACCAACACCCACAAACATTTCCACAAAGTCTGATCCGCTGATAGAGAAAAACGGCACTCCCGCTTCACCCGCCACGGCCCTTGCTAACAGGGTTTTTCCCGTTCCCGGGGGTCCATAAAGGAGCACCCCTTTGGGTATCCGTGCGCCTAAATCATTAAACTTCTTGGGACTTTTTAAAAACTCTATTACTTCTTCTAACTCTTCTTTAACTTCATCAGCACCGGCAACATCAGCAAAAGTTACTCGTTTCTTTTCTTCAGTATGCAGTTTGGCCTTGCTCTTACCAAACTGCATCACTTTACTGCCGCCACCCTGAGTTTGCTGCATCATAAAGAAAATCAGGCCAACCAATAATAAGATAGGCAGAAAAGTGCCTAATAAACTGGTCCACCAAGGGGGTTCTGGCGCAGGACTGGTATTAACAGCCACCCCTTTCTCACGCATTAAAGCCAACAGTTGCTGGTCTTGCACAGTCTTTGCCGAAAATTCCGTACCATCCTTTTTAACACCTTTTATCCGGTAGACATCCCGCTCAACAATTATGTCCGCTGATTCCACCTGCCCCTGCTGAACGGCTTTATATATTTGTGAATAATTCCAAGCTTCCGCTTCCTGCTGCTCAGGCGTAGTCCATTTAATAATGGATATAGCAATTAAAACAATCAGCAAGTATATTGCCAGGTTTTTAAAAATGCCTCTCAATCAATACCCTCCTCCCGCAAGCTTCCTTATATAATATAATGCGGTATTGTATCACAGTTTAATCCTATTTTCAAACTAGACAACTTATTCATTTGTGACACCAAAAGTAGCTAAAAGTCTTAACTAACATTCATCTCCTATATTTACCGCCTGTAATTCTAACAAGTTTTTACTCCTCTCTGTCACCCGCACCCTATTGTTGATAGCATACCCAACTACCCAAATAATTTCATTTTTAGCATCTACCAGCAGGGGAATATTATCCCGTTTATCAACCCTAACTTTTTTGTCAATAAAAAAATCTTTTAATTTTTTCTCTCCCGGTGCACCAAGGGGATAGATACGGTCTCCCGGCAGTCGGTTTCTCAGCGTTAGAGGCAGGGCGACCTTTCCCTTATCCAAAACCACTAGCAAATCCCCACTATCATAAGTTTGAACAGTACTTATTTCCCTAACCTTTATCGCCAAACCTGCTTCCTTCAAAATTACTGTGCCAGTCAGCGGCAATGGATACCTGTAGCGCTCAACCCTACTTGGTTTACTTTTCTTCCGCAATATTAATCTGTGATAACTTATTTCGAGAATTACTCCCCCGGGTAGTTCCAGCATCTTCCCAGATTGGCCACTTAGGCTAAATTCAAGTATACGCCGCACTTGGAGGTAATCCAAGGCTCTGCCGCTTAACTTACGGGCAGCTAAGCGCAATACCCGACTGGCCAATGCAGGGTGGAGGGAGTTCAATTCACCCGTGTTAAAAGACAGCGTCTCATTTTTTTTGTCACACAGCTGTGTATACTTTTGCCAAACAACTTCCTCCAAATAATTATTTTCTGCCTGAAAAATTTCCGCTGTTTGTGAAAGAATATTTACCAACTGAGGATTATATTCTTCTAAATAAGGTATCAATTCGTTTCTAATCTTATTACGACGGTAAACTGACTTTTTATTACTGGGGTCATTCCGCCAGGAAAGACCCTGTTCACTACAATAAGTTTCAATTTCGTTTCGGTCAACCGCCAGCAGGGGCCTAATAAGATCATTATGCTGAGGCAGCATACCTGCCAACCCCTCCGGGCCGCTCCCTCGCAACAAATTATGTAGTAAGGTTTCCGCCTGGTCATTACGATGATGCCCCAATGCTATCTTATTACAGTCAAAAAGTTTGGCCACTCTTCGGAGATATCGATAACGAACAATTCTGGCCACTTCTTGGGAAGACCCCCCATCTTCCAAAAGTGCCGGTATATCCGCCGAAGCATATGTGACACAAATACCTAAAGAGCTCGCATATTCCTGCACAAAAAAAGCATCCGCCAGGCTTTCTTCCCCACGAAACATATGGTTCAGATGAGCTACATGCAAGCTGCATTGATAATCTCCCTGCAACTTAGTCAAAATATCAAGTAATGCAATAGAATCCGGCCCACCGGATACCGCTGCCAAGATTTTATCTCCCAGCTGCAACATATTCTGTTTTTTAATAAAGTCTTTTACCTTATCAAGCATACTTTAACCTTTTCTTCCCATAAAACGGCAGTCTGTCTATATTTCGTCAAAAAACTAGTCATTCCTGCCCCCTTACGGTTTTTTACACTGTTTCCTCATATCTTTCCCCATTTAAAACAAAATAAAACTTCAAGCTGTTGTACTTGAAGTTTAAGTATTTCGGCAAAACCTAATGTGTTACCGTATACCCCGCCCAAAACAACCGACCTGTATATTCACCTATTACATTTGAGGCAAATTTCGGTCCATCCTGGCTACTAAGATCGTCATGTCATCCGCCGCTTGACCTTGATTATGTTTCAAGCCGAATGCCAATAATTGGTCTGCTATATGCTGAGGGTCATCGCTTTGTATTTGGTTTAAAACATTGAGCAAACCACGTTCACCTTCTTGCTGGTCAAGAATGCCGTCCGAAGCCATCACCAGTATGTCCCCCAGCTGCAGCGTCATAGTCAGACTCTCCACTTCGATGGTTTGAAATATCCCCATGGGCAAATTGCCGCGGGAAACAGCTTCAACCCGGTGTCCTCTCTTAATCCAACTAGGTGCTGCACCTATTTTTACAAATTCAGCTTCTCCGGAATAAAGGTCTATCATTACCAAGTCCAGGGTGGTAAAGCTGTCATCCACCGAACGCATGGTCATAATTGAATTTGCCGTCTTCACAGCAACATCTGTAGAAAACCCCGTCTCCAGAAGTTTATGCAGCAAATTAACCGTAACGTTACTCTCCCTGGCTGCCTTGGGACCAACACCCATACCGTCACTAATTAGCAACGCTGCTTTCCCTTCTGGTAAATTAAATGTCGCTACCTTGTCACCGCAGATAGCGCTGCCCTTCTTTGCCGTTTGGGCCACACCGGTTTCTAAATGATATGTCCAGGAAGGAATTAATCTTAGATGGCAATTCACAGCACCGGAATGTATCGGACATACCCGTTTATCCACATCATATGGTCTGCCTACTATTCTAGTTACCACCGGCAGTATTTTGGCGTAACATGTATCAATTCCACCACAGGGCTTATGTTTTAAATTAACTTCTAAATCCTTCCTACCCCTTCTAAAAACAATTAGTTCGTAAGGAGTAATTCCTATGGTGCTAAGTTCCCGAGCCAATACAGCTTCTAAATCTCCGCGTTTTTCAACTTCTAAAAGGAGCGAATCCACCAGTTTTTGCATTACTTCGGCAACACCGTTAAGCTGCAGCGCGACTACCCCTTTACTTTCTTCCAATCTTTTCCGCCAAAATCGATCCACCTGGTATGTCTCCACCATAAAGTTAACTGCTGTGGCGATCTCTCCCGAACGAGTGCAGCGGCCATTTATGTGCGCTGAAATATCTTTCTTGGTTACCCGCCCGCTATTCTCCGCCAGGGTAAACAATCGGATCAGATTTTTATAAGTGCGGTAAACATCGTTATCCCAACATTTTTTAGTCATCGGGCACTGATGACATACCTTTTGGGCAATCAAATTCATAATATTAGCCATGTCATCATCCAAACTATGTTCTTGGGTCGTGCTGGCAGTTTCATTAAAACTCCTGGCCAGTTCAGCAAACACCCGCGACAAATCCTTTACTTTCTTTCCACTGATGCCAGCTAATTGGGTGTGTATTTCCATGTCATCATTTGCCTTAAATAATCCTCTTAAGTGCTTATGCCACCCCGGTACCGCCAATAACAGCAGGGAAGCGGCAAGTATTTCTGCAAATCTTATCACAGCGTCAACCTGACCCAAAAGATATACTGACAAAATCATATTACCCAAAATATATCCGCCAACCGTTCCAACCTTCCCATAATCGTTGAAAATACCAGCTAGCAGACCACCCAATGCATATGCACCCACAAGAGAAGGTGCCATGATTTTAGTGATACTAGGCACTACCCCCATTAAAGTTCCGGCAGCGGCTCCTGCGCCCGGTCCTCCGCCCAATGCTACCAACATGGTTACCCAATTGGCAGCCAAACGCTGCAGTGAGAAGTACCCCAAGGTAATATCCTCCATGCCGCTTAGTACGCCCACAAACAAGATAACCAGGCATAATGTCTCTTCCGGTGATAAGGCGCGTAAACCCTTATTACTTAAAGCATTGATTATCAGCGTAAATGCCACACCCATGGCTGCGGCAAAAGTAGCTTCAAAAAACACAGCTACCCACTGATATAAAGTAGGCTGAAAAAATATTGCCAGAACTCCTTTGCCCAGAATGGTTGTAACAAACACCACCAGCGAAATTATCAGCCACCTTCGTTCGTAATTGATCGGATAAAGCACACCGACGGTAGCAAGCAGCACCAGCACAAAAAAATGTTCCCACATGGCCAAACCACTTAAAGTAGTGAACACCCCAGCTCCAATAGCCGTCAACGCCAGAGGAAGATGTTTCCTCTGTACAGCAATTATGGCAATTAAAAAAGCCGGCCCAAAAGGCATCAGCTCTTTTAATATTACCGCCCGACCTAAAAAAAATGCTGTGAAAGCAATCAGAACCCCTTGCCAGGAAAAGCTTGCAACTATGCTTTGACATTGTTTCACCAGTATTGGTCCCAGCTTCCCTCCAATATAATTCTTAAAATTTCTAGTACTATTATTTGCTTTTGACTCCCGCTTTATTTTTTTCTTCTTATATTCACTGCGATAAGGATAGACATCGCTTTGATTATACATTTTATGCCACCACCTTTACTAAATCATTATAGTACAAGCCCCTTGCAATCTTTGTCGGGGACAGGCGGTAGCACAGATGTAATTTCCGACAAAAACACGAAAACCTCGCATTAAAATGCGAGGTTTATCCATTTGCCGCAACACTGCGGTTATCTGGTAGCGGTGGTAGGACTCGAACCTACGACTCTACGGGTATGAACCGTATGCTCTCACCAGCTGAGCTACACCGCCATCTTTGGTTGCGGGGATAGGATTCGAACCTATGACCTCCGGGTTATGAGCCCGACGAGCTGCCAACTGCTCCACCCCGCACCGTACCTTATAAAGTATGCCGTATTTCCATCCTATTGTCAAGGGTCTGTGCCTGCTTATTTCCGTCAGTTAAGCATCAATTTGGTACCTATAGCAAGTAATACCAATCCAGCACCTTTCCACCAACTGAAGCAAATCCTTTCTAACCCAAACATACCAAAATGATCAATAAGAAGCGCAGTAGACACCTGTCCCACAATGATAGCAGTAGTTGCCGGGGCCACACCTACCCTCGGTATTGCCGCTATAACACCATAAATAATTAGGACATTTATCAGTCCGCCCAGATACACGTACCACGGTGCTTCAGGTATCTTAGAGAAATCACCGTTTCCAAACCGAAAAAGCAGAATAAGACCAACCACTATTGTAGCCAGTACATGCACTATTAGGGTTGCTTCCATACGCCCCACCACTTTACCTAATACGGAATTTATGGACCCCTGTACAGCCATAGCAACCCCGGCAGTTGCGGCGAGAAGAAGAGCGAACAAATTTGTAGTCATCCGTATACCCCTTTTAACTAGGCTATTAAAAAACAATACCTCCGTAGTATAACCAAAGGGCACCACCTTAAACAAAGAACAAAAGCATTTCATGCCTTCGGCCTCAAAAGGTAATGCTTTTGCACCCAAGGGCATTAAGAGAGACTAGGCAACAAGTTGCCAAGTCTCTCTATATTCTTACCCAGGGAACCCCTTGGCGTCACTTATCCGTGACGCCACTCGCCCTAGATCGCTTTGCTGTTGCAAAACTCTTAGCAACTTGTTGCTGTAGAGTTTTGGCATGCCCCTTGCGGGTAGACCCTCCTGCATTTAACATAAGGGGGCATGCCCCCTTAACAACCCCCATGTATAGGAAATTATCCACAACCCATAATTTCCTATACATCAAAAAAATAATGGTGCCCTAGGGCACCATTAACGATTTTTTGCTTGTACTTCCTGCCACATAACACACACCACTGTGTTAAATACATTATAAACGTCAATTGTGAATAATCTATGAATAAAGTGTAAAATAGATTTAAACATTATCATGGAACAAAAGCATTTCATGCCTTTCGGCACTTAAAGGTAATGCTTTTGTTCTTACCCAGGGAACCCCTGGTTCCCTAGGTCGCTTCGCTATGACCCTCCTGCATTTAACATAAGGGGGCAAGCCCCCTTAACAACCCCCATGTATAGTAAATTATCCACAACCCATAATTTCCTATGCATATGTAAAATTAACTCTTGCTGACGGTAAACGTAAATCTGCTGCCCTGACCCTGTTCACTTTCTACCGTAATAGTTTCATCCATTGCTTGCACAAGTTTTTTTACAATGGCCAGACCCAACCCCGTGCCACCCTTAGACCGGGTACGGGCTTTATCCGCTTTATGAAACCTTTCCCAAATGTCCTTCAGTTGTTCCGGCGGTATACCAGTTCCCTCATCTTCCACACTTATTAATATTTTTTCAGCTTTGCTTTCAACTGCAACGGTAATACTTTTCCCTGAAGGAGTAAATCGTAGAGCGTTGTCCAATAAATTAACTATAATTTGCTCCAGACGATCAGGATCAGTGGTGACCCATACTTCGTCTTCCTTTGTATCTAAGCTCACTTCTAATTGTTTTTCTTCAACCCGCGGGATAAATTTTAAAATTACCCCTCTTAGCAGCCGATTGAGTTCAACCCGCTGCCATGATAATTCTACCTTGCCCGCTTCAATCCTCGCTAAATCAAGAAGGTCATTAACCAGGCGGCTGAGCCGGTTAGTTTCACTGCTGACAATCTGTAAATAGCGGTGCTGGTCTGAGCCGTTAATGGTGCCATCCAGCATACCGCTGACAAAACCTTTAATAGAAGTGAGCGGCGAACGCAATTCGTGGGATACATTCGCAATAAATTCGCGCCGCATATCTTCTAACTGCTGTAGTTGTTGAGCCATATAATTAAAACTTTCTGCTAAGCGACCAATCTCATCTTCACTATTTACCGTTACCTGTTTATTGAAATCGCCATCCGCCATCTGCAAAGCTGCATGGCTTATCTCTTGAAGAGGAGACGAAATACGTCTGGACATAAAATAGCCGATTAGTACAGCAAAAATACTAGTAATTATGGCCGCGATAAGAATAAGCCGGTTTACCTGCTGCAGCGTACTTTCGATGCCGTAAATGGGCGAGTGTAAGAATATCGCCCCCGCCACCTCGTCTTCCAAAAATAATGGAATACCTACTGATATAACCGCAACATCAAATCGGTTGCCAAAAAAGCCGGTCCGTGTAACAACATTAGCTCGCAATACCCGGGCCATATCTTCCGCACCCAAATGGTTGCTAAACCACTGTTCTTCCCCAGGTCTAGAATCCAAATAAACCCTCCCCTCAGAATCCACCAGCCATATTTCGGCATTCATAGACCTATCTATACCATGTATTACATAGCTAACCTGATCCCAACTTATCTGACCCTGCCGGTAGTTCAGCAATATACTGTTAATTCGCTGGCCCGCTTCCAACAAGGCCTGCTTCCTTTCGTGCAGATAAAAATTTTGAAACAATTGAGAAAATAATATCCCTAAAACCAGCACAGTAATTAAAATGACCACCAAATATGTGGTCATTAACTTGCCAAAAATACTGCGAAAGGCTTTCATTGCTTCACCTCAAATTTATAGCCAACACCCCAAACGGTCTTAATGCTCCAGATTTGTTCACCCTTTTCTAATTTACTGCGCAGCCTTTTTACATGCACATCTATCGTGCGCGAATCGCCTAAGTAATCATAATCCCATACTTTCTCTATCAGCTGCTCTCTAGTAAACACCTGATTTACATTGGTTGCTAGAAGGTAAAGCAGTTCAATTTCTTTTGGCGCCAGTTCGATGGTTTCCCCATTTAATCTAACGACATATTCCTCTAGGTCAATGACCAGATTGGGAAAGGTAAGCAGCCTTTTTTGTTTTAATTGTTGTGGTTGATAGCGGCGGAGAACTGCTTTAATACGAGCCAATAATTCTTTTGGTTCAAAGGGCTTTACCAAGTAATCATCCGCCCCCAATTCTAAACCGAGAATTCTATCGAAACTTTCCCCTTTGGCAGATAACATCAGAATAGGCACATCACTAATTTTTCTTATCTCTTTGCAAGTATCCCAACCATCCATTTCCGGCATCATGATATCCAGAACCACGATATCAATCGGTATGCTCTTGAATAGATGAACGGCTGCATCACCATTTTCGGCCATACAAACCATATATCCCTCTTTTTCAAGATATAGCTTTATGATTTCCCTGATGTTATCGTCATCGTCCACAACCATTACCTGTGTCTTTTCGTCACCCACACCAAAGCACCTCTCCGCTGGCTAAATTTTTCAGTATAACAAGCCCCCAATTGGAAAAATTATAAATGCGTTAAAATTGTAGCTAAAATGGAGGGAACCCCATTGTCTAAGAATGCTCATTACTGCCTTGTTATACTATTTGCGTTTATGCTTATATTTTACGGTATAGCGTCTGTTGAAGCAAGTCCAGTAGTTACCAATCATTATGCCAATAAAGGGTGTACTGATATCACCAGAACACTTCTTTATACAGACCCGCCCATGACCGGAGAGGATATTTTAGAACTGCAGCAGCGCCTAGTGGAGTTAAAATACAATTCACCACAGAACGGTATATATGATAAGAGAACCGCAGAAATAATACGAAAATTCAAGACCGCCAATAACCTGTCTCCTACCACGGAAGTCGGCCCTCTAACTTGGGCTCAGTTAGGGAAAGATGCATCCACTTCGCCTTCGTCTACTAATCAAAGTTTAGGCAAACCGGAACACCCTGTGCAAATGCTAATAGAGGTAACCAAACAAAGGTTAACCGTTTTTTCCAAAGGAAAACCGTTTCATTCTTTTCCCATTGCGGTTGGCAAGCAAGAAACCCCTACGCCCCACGGTGAATTTAAAATTGTAAGTAAGGGTGCATGGGGCGGTGGATTTGGTACCCGTTGGAATGGTTTAAATGTACCCTGGGGAATTTTTGGTATTCACGGGACTAATAAGCCTTGGTCTATTGGCCGCTATGCATCCCATGGCTGCATTCGGATGTTAAATCGCGATGTGGAAACCCTCTTTCCCTGGGTGGCCATCGGTACACCGGTAAAAATAGTTAATTCTAATTTAAAACCACCAAACAAAATTTCTCGGACTTTTAAGCCAAAAAGTTCCGGCCAATTAATAGTTTTTGTGCAGGAAGCTCTAAAGAAACAGCGTTTTCTAGCAGGGCTGGCGGATGGAATTTATGGCACTTCCACTACTATTGCCGTCTCATATTTCCAAGCATTTAATAATTTGCCCATCACCGGCGAAGTAGACCCAAAGACTTACGACTTAATTATGGCAAAGGGGCAATAAGATGACTTTAACACCTGAAAACCTGCTGGGAAAACTAAAAAAAGAAGGAAGCTTTGAAGAATATTATCGTTATTTGGGCCAGCTTTACGGTATTGCCGAATACGGTACCCATTTCAATCTTCAAATTAAGGATGAGGAATGCACCGTAGTTTCGCGGGATGAAGATTTTGCCTTAGCTGCCCTGGAAACCGATATCCAACATAAATCTTTAGAAAAAATCAATTGGATTGCAGAAGCCGAAGCCGATTATACGGCTAAGGCTTACCTTGCTGCATTAGATCGATACCATCGCCTTAATGCTGACACCTATGTTCACAAAGAGGATCTTCAGGAGGCAGTGAGAAAATTTGAAAAGGTGCATAACGGCAAAGCAAGCTTCGCATATGCACCTGAACACGAACATAAGGATGATTAAATAGTTGTTTGCCTATAAATTAACCCATATAGCAAATCCGCTTCACTCACTATAATCTCTTCTACTTCTAGTTGATCCATAATTAGCATTAAAATACGTATGCCTGCTATGATGATATCTGCTCGTTCCGGCTGCAGCCCCTTCACCAGTTTCCTCTCGGGTAGGGGCAGTAAAGCCAAATGATCAAATATCCATCTGATTTCATCAATTGAAAGTTTACTCCCATGTACTTTATCCGGGTCGTACTGAGCCAATCCTTTTTTAATAGCTACCAAAGTAGTGACAGTACCACCCACTCCAACTAATACTTTCTTGTCACCCATAGCAGCGATTTCCGCCAAGGTAGGACCTAACTCCTGCATCATCTCTACTGGCGAGGTGCAATGCTCCGTGCATCTGACCGCTCCCAATTGATGGCTGCTTGCGACTTGTGCCCCGTTTGATAAATAGGATAATTCAGTACTGCCTCCCCCTATATCAATTACAATCGCCTGGTTTTTGATCACTCCTGGCAAGCCACCCACTGCTCCGATAAAAGATAGCCTCGCTTCTTCATTTCCAGAAATCACTTGAAACTCAAGACCAATTTTATCTTTAATTTGTTTTAAGAACGCAGCTCCATCAACAGCATCCCTTATAGCACTAGTAGCTACCGCATCCACTGAAACTGGTTGAAATCTTTCCAGTAATTTGCTGCACTCTTTTAGGGCATTTAAAGTACGCCGCTTGGCATTATTCTGAAGAACACCAGTATTTTTAAGTTCTTCCCCAATGCGAGTAATCTTTTGATACGTATGCAGGCGCACTAGATTGTCGCGGTCCCTTTTTGCCAACAGAACCCTTACGGAGTTGGTGCCTAAATCCACCGCTGCATGAATAGACATAATGTCACCTCTGTTTTAAAAAATAAAAGCACCTGTATAAGGTGCTTTAAATTCTTCCTTTACCGCCACCGCGCTTGGCATCAGTATTCTTTTTCAAATCTTGCTGTCTTTCATCACTTTCCTTCATAAACTTAGCTAATTTATCTTCAAAGCTAAAGCTAGGCTTAATACGCTTCTTAGAATTATTCCTGTTTTTGTTATGCGGCTTGTAATCAGGCTTCGCCTGTTTAATGGATAACCCAATCTTGCCACTATCATCAATATTAATAACCTTGACAGTAACCTTTTCGCTCTCTTTTACATAATCCTTTACATCCTTAACATACGCATCTGCCACTTCGGAAATATGAACTAGACCTGTAACCCCACCGGGCAGCTCCACAAATGCACCAAACTTAGTTATTCCTGTCACTACCCCTTCAAGAATGTTACCTACAGCGATGGACATACGAAAAAATACTCCTCCTATCGTAATTAACATTAACCTCATTATAGACTAGGCAGGAGCACGTGTCAATAATGTTCGCGTAAGACATACATCTAGTCACCAGCCAGGAATTATTAGTCTCGAATATCCGCATTTCTCTCCGTTTCCTTTAAAACCTTTACTTCACCAGGATAAGCAGGAACCATTACCGTCTCACCGGGTTTCCGTTGTTTTACACCAACTACATATAAAAAACCGCTCTGAAGCCCGAGAAGTCGGGCTTTTCTTTTGTCAATCTTTATGCATTTATATGTTGTATATCGTCGTGTATTGTGATATTATGGGATTAGAGGTGAATTTATGTATGTAAAGAAAAGTATCAGTAATGGTAAGGTCTATTTGTCTTTTGTCCAAGGTTATAGACAGAATGGAAAGGTAAAACAAAAAACAGTTGAGAAACTTGGCTATCTTGAAGATCTGGAAAAGGAATATCCTGATCCTATTGCACATTTCAAGCGGGTTGCAAAGGAACGTACCAAGAACGAAGTTCCGCAAAAAAAACTAGAACTTGACCTGTTAGCTAAGCTTCCGGATCAAGCAGCATTGCGCAAAAATCTTGGTTATACTGTGCCAAAATCAGTATACTCTCTACTTGGTCTTAGAGAATATTTCCAGAACAAGCAAAGGCATTTAATCGTAGATTATAACCTAAACAGCATATTCAGTCTGCTCATTTTCAACCGCTTTTTATTTCCTTCATCAAAAAGACACGCCTTTGAAACCAAGGATTATTTCTTTGAATCCTTTGACTTTTCACTGGCTGACATTTACCGTGCTCTGGATTACTTTGCCGGATATTCAAATGAGATCCAACGGCATCTCCATAGTAGAATATCGGAACTTATAGCAAGAGATAACCAGCTTGGATATTATGATGTCACCAACTACTACTTCGAGATCCCTTATGAGGATGAAGATGAATACGATGAAGACGGGAATATGATTAAAAAGGGTCAAAAAAAACGTGGCCCATCTAAAGAGCACCGTAAAGATCCCATCATTCAAATGGGACTCCTGATGGATACTAATGGAATCCCCATGGCCTTCAATACTTTTTCTGGTGGCGAAAGTGAAAAACTCTCTCTACTTCCAACAATTCGCCGTGTAAAGAGAGATTTCGCCTTGGAACGTATTATCGTTGTAGCAGACAGGGGGCTTAACACTAGTGATAATACCACTTTTCTTTCGGGAAAGAACCATGATGACATGGCAGGTAATGACGGCTATGTTTATGGACAGAGTGTTCTCGGTGCTGACAAAGAATTTAAAGAATGGGTATTAAATCAGGAAGATTATTTAATAGACAAAGAAGAAGATAAGGATGGAAATACCGTCTTTTTTAAGCACAAATTCCGCATTCATGCAAAGAAAATACAGTTAAAGGGAACAGATGGCAAGCGTGCCCAAAAGATGGAAATATTTCAGAAACAGATGGTCTACTATTCCGATAAATACGCCAAAAAACAGAAAAAAGACAGAGATAAGGCTATTGCGAAGGCAAAGGAACTGATTGCCAAACCCGGAAAATATACAAGAGCTACCAGCATTGGAGCTGCCGGCTATGTAAGCAATATCAAATTCTTAAAACAAACAGGTGAAATACCTGACGGGCTTGTTCTTTCCCTGAATGAAGCAAGAATTCAGAAGGAAGAAAAATATGATGGATACTATTCCATTGTTACCAGTGAAAAGCATTTATCAGATAGAGAAATTCGTGATATTTACAAGGGACTTTGGGAAATCGAAGAATCCTTTAAAGTAATCAAGAGTGAATTCAAGGCGAGACCTGTATATGTAAAAAAAGATGCACATGTAGAAGCACATTTTCTGGTATGTTTTGTAGCACTCGTAATCATGCGGGTTCTTGAACAGATGCTAGAGAAAAAACATACTGTGAAGCAGATTCGCAATTCTTTGATTAGCTATTCCTGCTCCTATTTGGAACAAAACTATTACCTGTTTGATTATCGAGATGATGTAATAGAATCCATTGAGTCTGTCTTTGGCTTTGACTTAAGTAAAAAGATTATGTCTCAGGCAGCGATCAAAAAAATTTTGCAATACAAAAAATAAGTGTCAATACACTACAAGTTTTTGACAAAATACAAAACCCGCTAGCCCTTGGTAATACTGGGGCAACGGGTTTTTTTAATCGTTTTTGCTGTAAAACTCAGGTTATAGACTAGGCAGGAGCACGTGTCAATAATGTTCGCGTAAGACATACATCTAGTCACCAGCCAGGAATTATTAGTCTCGAATATCCGCATTTCTCTCCGTTTCCTTTAAAACCTTTACTTCACCAGGATAAGCAGGAACCATTACCGTCTCACCGGGTTTTACCATACCGAAGTCCTCCCTGGCCAATCTTTCTATATAAGCGTCTGTTTGAACCAGATAAGCCTTTTCATGCAAGTTTCCATTTTCCACCTTCAACTGGTTTAACTGCTGCTTAAGCTCCTCCTTCTGTAAAGTCAAGCGATGAATTTGGTAATATACTTGACCAAAAGAAAACATGACATACCCTAGCACAGCAAGCAGTATTATTGACCCCGGTTTCCATCGAAACCTCCACCGTTTCTTTGGTGTACGGCTGACCTCCGGGACCCTATAGGTTTCTTGGGAGTATAAATTAGGCGCTTCCACTTACACTTCCTCCTCTTCCCCAAATATTCCCAAAGCATCACCCGGGAGCACAATTACCACTTGATACCCCTTAGTACGGGCCCTATGTAAGAGCGTAGCAACCGAGCTTGCAGATAGCTTCAACTGTTTGGCTATCTCCTCACTGGATTTCCCCATCTCTTTTAGTGCAACTACCTGCCGCTCCCGAAAGCTTAACTTCTCCACACCACGTATTTCGATCTTCATCGGCTATCCCCAAGGTTGTCCACAAGTTATCTACATACTGTGGATATTTTTGCTACATATTTCTATTTCTCTGCCTGATTTAATATTCCTGCTACTACTGGTAATTTTCAGAAAGAAAACTTTGCCCTATCAACTGGCTCTAACGCCATTAGGAAGCCCCGTCTCATTTCGCCCACTAAAAATAAAGTAACCGGATTGCGTACGATGGCAAAAAAAAATAGCCCCTCCAATTAAAATCAGAGAGCTACAAAACAATGACAAAACTTATTTTATAAGATTTGACTTAAGAACGCCTGGGTCCGTTCATTCTTTGGTGCTGAAAAAATATCGTCCGGTTTCCCCTGCTCAACAATTTTCCCATCGTCCATATAAATTACGCGATCCGCCGCTTCCTTTGCGAACCACATTTCATGGGTGACTACCACCATAGTCATCCCCTCTTTTGCCAAGTGCTCCATCACCACCAACACCTCTCCCACAAGTTCAGGGTCCAGTGCCGAAGTAGGTTCGTCAAAAAGCATAACCTTGGGCTGCATAGCCAGCGCCCTGGCAATTGCCACCCTCTGTTTCTGTCCACCGGAAAGCATGGCAGGGTAAGTATCCAGTTTATCAGATAGACCTACTTTCTCAAGCAGGTCTTTTCCCAGCTCGGTTGCCTGACCCTTTGGCATCCCTTTTACCTGAGTCGGCCCTTCAATTACATTTTGAAGCACGGTCATATGCGGGAAAAGATTGAAGTGTTGAAAAACCATACCGACCTCTTGACGCAATCGGTTTACCACTTTAGGCTGGGATATCATTTTCTCACCGTCTATATAGATATCCCCCTTCTGTGCCTTCTCTAAAAAGTTTATACAGCGGAGAAGCGTGCTTTTCCCCGAACCACTGGCTCCGATGATCACCACTACTTCTCTCTCTTTGATTTCCAAGTCAATCCCCTTGAGGACATGCAGGTTACCAAACCACTTATTTACTCCTTCAATTTTTATCAAAGCAATAATACCCCCATCCTTATTAATCCTGGTATTCGCTTACTTTAAGGCGATTCTCTATTTTATTAACGATAATAGTCAATGTGGTAGTCATTAGTAAGTACCAAATGGCTACTGTAACCAGCATCTCCATGTAAAGGAATGTTGACGACCCTATCTGCCTGGCCTTTAATATTAATTCCGGCACGGCTATGGTGCTAGCCAAAGAAGAATCCTTCGTAGCGATAATAAACTGATTACCCAAAGGAGGGATTGCTCTTTTAAAGGCCTGAGGTAGAATAATACGCCGCATTGCCTTCGCCTGGGTCATTCCTAAAGAGCGTGCTGCTTCCATTTGACCCCGGTCAATGGATTGAATCGCTCCGCGCAGGATTTCTGCAAGATAAGCACCATTATGTATACCCAATGCAATAAAGGCGGAAGGTATTTCTGGTATTCGTATAACGCTTGCTAAACCGTAATAGATAACGAATAACTGGAGCAGCAATGGTGTCCCTCTAATTATATAAATGTAAGATGCGGCCGGAACATTAAAAATTTTCAACCGTGAGATTTTCGCAAAAGCTACTATTAGTCCAATTATAAAACCCACTAATATCCCTAAAGTAGTAATTTCCAAAGTCATTAAGGCAGCATCTTTGAAAAAAAGAAATTTCCCGGGAACGACGGAAAAATCATATGGCAAGTTCCAATTCAAGTCGTTCACTCCTCTGGCTTTTTTTGGGAAAAAGAATAAAAAATTAGATTATGCATAGCGCCGAAGCACTATGCACAATCAAGCATAGTAAACTTAATCCCTGTTGTTTGTCAGGTTACTGTTTAGTAATATCTTCACCATCAAACCACTTAGCACTGATCTCAGTTAAAGTACCGTCTTGATGCATTTCTTCTAATATTGCATCCACTTTTTCTCTTAATTCATCGTCATCACTATGGAATGCAATACCCATGGTCTCTTGGCGTAAAAGCTTACCAGCTAACGTAAGTCGGTCACCGTTTTTAATCTCCTTAATAGCGTTTAATCCTACCACCCGGTCAGTAATCACGCCAGCAAGTCGGCCATTTTGGAGCTCCATCAAAGTCTGGAAATCATCTTCGTAGGTCCGAGCTTGAGCCCCTAGCTTTTCCACATCATCAGCAAAGGTCGTTCCGGTAGCCACACCAATTACAGATTCTGCCGTCAAATCATCAGGGGTTTTAATGTCAGAATCCTTCATGACTATTAACTGGGCGCCAGAATAGTAATAAGGAATGGAAAAGTCTACTTGCTTTTCCCTATCTTCAGTAATTGCCATACTACCTAATATCCCATCATATCTTTTTGCTCTTAACCCTTCAATAATTCCGTCCCAAGCAGTAGTTACATACTTCATATCCATCCCTAACCTTGTGGCTATTTCATTGGCCACGTCCACATCAAAACCAACCACTTCATCTTTCTCGTTGACGAAGTTAAAGGGCGGATATCCGCCGGATCCGGCAAAACTAATTACCTCTTTTTCCGGTTTCGCTTCCTCTTTGGGCTGCTCCTTTTCTGCCTGTTCCTTATCCGGCCCTGCACCATTATCCGTCTGGCTGCTGCATCCAACTACTGCCGCTAAGCTTAATATCATCAAGCTAATCAGCAAATACATGCTAAGTTTTTTAAACATTTATATCTCCACTCCCTTTTCTTAATGTTTATGTTAGTTAAACCCTTGTCCAACTGCTTCACGCTACCCCCCTGCTAGCGCATCCCTCCTTTTTTTGATATAAAAAATCCAGGCACAATAACCCTCTACTAAGTAGAGAGTTAGAGTACCTGGATTTCGCCAAAACGACTCATCCTAAACCATGTTTAAACATAGTCTATTCCTGGCCCACATGACCCAGAAAAGATCCCAGCTCCCATTGTGTTTTTCAGCTTCCGGTTTCCCCGTAAGTCAAAGGGACACTTACAATTATCCGCCTGAGGTAAGGCATACAACTGCTCGTGCCTGCGAATACTCCCGGACCCTACTTCACAATAATTTCCCTCAATTTTCCATATGAATTATATAATAAATATCAGTTAAAGTCAAGATTTTCGTTTTTTCAGAATACGCCATAAACGCTTTGGTACGGTTGCTAATCCTCTTAATAATTTTGTAAATTTTTTAATAATTCCATTAAGTTTGTACAACAATAGCGTAAGTAAGCCCAAGGGAATTTTAAGAATTCTTTTTAAGATTTTAAAAGGAAATAAAGCAATGCGCCACGAGGTAAAAATTATCCGTCTGCAGATATCAAAAATTTGCAGCCATAGCTTAAAGACGGTACGACTGCCAACAGCGTAATAAACCAGGGCACCCAATCCTATACCCAAAAGAACATATAGACGAACCTCACCCCAATTAATTTTTAGCAGCGCAAAATAGCCAATGATAGTAGCCAATACCCAGAAAGTAAAATCCCCAGCGTGTCCAATCCACCGCGGCGGCCTGAATTCTGCTCGCAGAGCACGGTAAAAATCAAATGCAAATGCTATTGCCAGGCCGATGGCTACAGTCCAAAGAAAATATTGCACCTGGGTGATCACCGAAACCACCTATCCCACCTCCCGGCTCAGATCTATTAGGATAGACATTACTTGAGCAGCTTTTGCATTATACCCTTACCTTTTTTTACCTGGTGCTCATCCAGGTACTGGATATTACCGATATTTCCGGTAATGGAAACCTTTCCTTCATCAAGGTTAAGCTGATTAACATTAAGGCTTTCTCCTTTTAAGACCAAAATCCCCAAACTGGTGTTCAGCATTATTTTCCCCTCATCAAAACTATCCACATGCTTTACCCCGGATACCGATAATGCCTTTCTATCAGTAAGTGTCAATTGGTGTCCTTGGCTCATGGGTATTCGCCTCCTTTTTTGATAAATGTATGTCCGATAAGTGGGCCTTATGACAAAAAAAGAAGCGCTTGCAAGCGCCTCTTTCACTACTCCCAAACCTTTTGGACCTGAACATCTTTGAAGAAATACTTCACAATTTCTTCAGGCGATTTACCTTCTTCCGCTAGTGCTCTAGCACCCCATTGGCTCATTCCTACACCATGTCCGTATCCTTTACCTTTAACAACTAGGTTGTTCCCCTGAACAGTGATGCTATCCAATAAGGTGGAACGCATCTCCGTACTGCCCAATGCTAAGCGTAATGCCGGTCCACTTACGGTAGTGTTTCCTAGCTTTATAACCGTCGCTCTACCCGAAGGACCTTTCTTTGTTATTTTCACCGTGTTGACCGCGCCCGGATCTTTGCCGGCTTTCTCCTTTACCGCTTGCCGTACTTCACTTAATGGGAAACTCGCAGTCCATGCTTTATTGTCTTTCTCAGTAATAGCAAAACCAGGGTCCTTCACACTATGTATATATGGTGCTGGTTCTTTTCTAAACGCCAAACCTTCATCAGCCGAATCAGAAGTTACCCCACCCGCATCAGCAAAAAACCATCCGTTTATATAATCACCTTTATAGGTAACCACTTCCCCCCGGGTCTGCTTTACCGCCTGCTCAACCCGGCTATTAATTCTTTTGACATCATAAGCCTGAAACTCCTCTACGCTAGTAGAGGCATCCGTGCCACGCTTCTCGACTCCGCCTTCCTGAATTTTTTTCATGGTAAACGTGCGAGCAAGGATAGCTTGTGCTGCCAATGCTTCCGCCGGCCAGGAAGTGTCCATTTCCGCTGCAACCACACCCTTTAAATATTCTTCAATTTTCAATTCCTTCTTTTCACCAGTTTCGCTGATAAATAAAGTGATTTTAGGTTCTTTACCGCCGGCGACTTGCGGTTTTTTCTGCTGGTTATCTTGTTGCTTATTTTTGGGTAAATTGGGTTTTTGTGAAGTATTCGGACACCCCACGGCAGTGATAATAAACATTGCACCTACTACAATTAACAAAGCTAATTTAATCTGACGTTTTAACATTCTTCTTCCTCCTAATACCAGGTTTTATCTTATTTTTTCCTTATGGAGGAAATTTAATGAATGGCAAATGTTAACTTAGTATTAATGAAGATTTGGCTTGCCATATAATACTTGCCAACCCACCACCCTCGCATGTGCTCTGGGGCCTAGGTCCTTCCTAAAAATTATCCTTTCTGACTGGTGCACCAAAAAAGCCAGGTTCCTGAGGAACCTGACTTTTCCAGTGATACGCTATTTAGTTAACCGCGTCTTTCAAAGCTTTACCAGCTTTAAACGCAGGCACCTTAGTAGCATCAATTTTAATTTCTTCCCCAGTCTTGGGGTTACGACCAGTACGGGCAGCTCGTTCCCTCACTTCAAAGGTTCCAAATCCAACTAACTGCACCTTTTCACCAGCTGCCAAAGCGTCTTTGATGGAATCCAAGAGTGCACCGACAACTTTTTCAGCGTCCTTCTTTGTGATTTCTGCTTTGTCTGAAACGCTGCTTACTAAATCTGTTTTGTTCAAGGCAATCCCTCCTAAACGTTTTTCATGGTACCCCCATAAAAGTTACCTTACTGGTTATTCGAGATGTTGCAGGGAATTCCTGCTAAAAAACCAAGTTTTTCTAGGAAATTCCCTATGTTACCCAATTTCTTGCTTAGATTTTTGCCAAAGCTCTTCCAACTGGTCCAAACTCAGTGCCCGCATCGATACATTTTGCTGTTTTACTTCCTGTTCCATATATCTAAAGCGCCGGATAAATTTACCCACCGCTTCCTTAAGCACCTCCTCAGGTTCGAGTTTTAGCAACCTGCTGACGTTTACCGCTGCGAAGAGCATATCACCCATTTCTTCCCTTATTCTTGCCATGTTTCCAGTTTCTATCACTGCTAAAAGTTCATTCACTTCCTCCGTCACCTTTTTCAACGCTTCCTGCGGTTTGTCCCAATCAAACCCCACCCTAGAAACCTGAGACTGCACCTTTTCCGCCAACATCAAGCTGGGCATTGCCATAGGGACATTGATTATACCTGTATCCCCAAGGCCCTCCCGCTCCTTTGCCTTGATTTCTTCCCAGTTATGTATAACTTCACCGGCATCATGCACTTCAATGTTATCGAACACATGGGGATGTCGGCGTATCATTTTAGCAACTATTTCCTTAATCACATCATTCATATCAAACTGTCTATTCTCTTCTGCTATATGCGCATGGAAGACAACCTGTAGTAGTAAGTCTCCCAATTCCTCACATAATTTATTCATATCACCCAGATCGATGGCGTCCGCTACCTCATAGGCCTCTTCAATCACATAGCGCCTTAGCGACCGGTGATTCTGTTCTTTGTCCCACGGGCATCCATTGTCACTACGCAGCTGACTCATAATCTCTGTCAATGGGTCTAACGGCGTAAGACAGGACTGCTCCTCCCCCACGGCCGGCACATAGACGCTGGTCAAGTGGTCAACCCATGACTGCCTGTCCAATTGATATAAGGGCAGCCATGATATCCTTTCCTGACCGGATACCCCTGCCGCCTTAATCAGGCAAACCTGCGTATCGTCGGGATAGCTATCCATCAGGGTTAACTTTAGGTCAGAGCAAACCTGCCTGTTGTAAGTCTGGAGCAGCAGCATCGACCGCGAAGGCAGCAAAGCAGCATTGTCCAGTGTTAACGCATCAACAATGGCTACCCCCCCTGAATCCACGGGATCGATACCAATAGCTGCAAAGATAGTATCTATACAGCTCATAGCGGCATAGATACGAATCTCCACCTGCTCATCAGCAAACAGCATTTTTACCGTCTTTTCAGCAATTAGCGGATGCCCGGGCACTGCATAGGTAATGGGCCCTTTGAGAGACATTTCCTTTAGCTGTTGAACTATTTCGTGATAAAGTTCGTCAAATTCCCCCGCCTGTTGATAAAGTTCATCGAACGTTTGATAATTTACCCCCTGGCTGGATAAATCGTCCGCTACGGGGTGCCTGCCGGTACGCAGCCATAAATTCTTCGCCTGACGTAATCGTTCCAAATTTTCCACCGGCAACTGCCCAAGACCACCAGGCCCTAATCCAATAATCTCAATCATATTCTCACCTCACAAAACCTAGCCTAACCAATATTTTAATTATCCTGCTGCCTGCAAAGGGAAGGGCTTCCACATCTTTCAACCGCAAAGCACCGGTCCCTGCCAGCATTATTAAGTAAGCGAAGACAGCAATGATAATAACACCCATTACTGCTATAGCATTTCCCCATAACAATAAAAAGCGCCCATAACTAAATACCACTATACCCGTCATTATTGTAACAGCCAGCATCGGTTTAAACAAATATCGCTTTATTGCCATTCCGGGCAAAAATATCTTTAAGCTTAGATAATTTAGCATAAACGCGGTAAAGAAACCCAATACGGTTGACATCGCCGCCCCTCGTATACCTACAGTAGGTATGGCAGTTAACCAATAACTTAATAAAAGCTTCACTGCTGCACCAATGAATAGGTTAATTACCGGGATATATGTTTTGCTCATTCCCTGTAATACCCCGGCAGTTACCTGATACAACCCCAGAAAGACCACTCCCCCTGCCAAGTACCTTAGGGGTACTCCTACCTCACTGATACTAAATAAAAATATGCTGATTGGTTCAGCCAATGCCCACAGCCCCGCAGCGGCAGGCAGCAGAAGTACCGTTGTTACCCGAAGCGCAGCATTACCTCGATGGGCTGCTTGCTCTAAGTATCCCCGAGAGGAAGCCTCCGCGATGGCAGGTACTAAACTAACCGCAAGGGACAAAGTTATGATCGTGGGCAAATTAATCAAAGTCCCGGCCATCCCCGTAAACTGACCGAATAATTCCGTTGCTCTGTTTACTGCATAACCGGCGGCCCTTAATCTTTGGGGTACCACAACTGCATCTATCAACTGCATGATAGGCATAATTAGATTTCCTAGAGACAACGGCAGCGCTATAACTATGATTCTCTTGACCAATACACGTTTTCTTTCTTGGGGTAAAAACCCTATTCGCTTAAAGTCAGTATTTCTCTTTCTAAGAAAATACCAGATCAAAAAGGCCAATCCAACGGCGCTGCCCGTCACCGCCCCAAAAGTAGCACCTGCAGCAATTAAAGTAATATTTCCTGAATATACAAAGACTGCTATGAAAACCGTAATCACCCGAATAGACTGCTCCAACACCTGGGATATGGCTGTAGGATGCATAACCTGCTGACCTTGGAAAAAACCCCGTAGGGAAGACATGACTCCGGTGATAAAGATAGCCGGCGCAATTGCCTTTATAGCCAATTGTGCTCTAGGCTCTTTTAGAACCTCTGTTGCTAAAAAATCTGCACCCATCATTAAAGCGGCTGCAAACAAAAGGCTCGCTACCGATAAAAGAATTAAGGCCACCTTAAATATCCTATTGGCGCCGTAATAATCTCCCTGCGCCGTTTTTTCCGCTACCAATACGCTAATCGCAACGGGAATGCCCGCGGTAGATAAAGCCAATACCACTGTGTATATGGGGTAAACCATTTGGTATAACCCTACACCTTCACCGCCTACCAGGCGAGCGAAGGGTATGCGGTAAAATGCACCTATACTTTTAGAAATAAAACCCGCCAATGCTAAAATCGCTGCACCACGGATAAATCCGTCCCTACCGGTCACATTGCTCCTCCCCCAAAGCACCTTTGCTTATACACCCTATCTTTTACATCCCCGGGGTGTTAATAAAGTTATGTATTAATAGACTCCTTCACCTTTTTTTTATAAATTCCTACTCCTTCCCTAAACATATTTTAAGGCGGCATTTAGCCGCCTTAAAATACTTTTATTCGATTATTGTTCCATTTGTTTAGCCAGGAATCCCGCCGCTGTTTCCGCAAGTTTCATCTCCATGTCACCCATTTTTACATTGGGTTCCTTTGAACAAAGAATTACTGCACCAATGGGATCACCTTCGGCAATGATAGGTGCCACCACTTCGGCTGAATACTTGCATGGTTCGTTTTCGTCTTCTGTAGCACAAATACGGCAGTGCCCATGTTCACCGGGGTTATTGATTAGTACCGACTTTCTATCTTCCATAACTTTCTCTACAGCCGGTCCTACCGGTTTATCCAAAAACTCTTTTTTAGGAGCTCCGGAAACTGCAATAATGTTATCCCGATCTGCTATACATGCAATATGTCCAATCGCCTCGTAAAGAGAATCAGCATATTCCTTGGCAAAGTCGCCTAGTTCCCCGATAGGAGAGTACTTTTTCAAAATAACTTCACCATCTCGGTCAACAAATATCTCCAACGGGTCACCCTCACGAATTCGTAATGTCCTACGGATTTCTTTGGGAATAACAACTCTTCCTAGGTCATCAATACGCCGTACAATTCCTGTTGCTTTCATCGACTGTTATCCCTCCTTCTTGCTTAAACTTTACAGCCACTTATTTTAGTCTCCTGTACAGATAGTATATATCTACCTGTTACTATTTATTCATTATTTTCCAACCTGCTGAAAGCAAATATTTTACAAAAAAGCCCACAACTCTCAGAAAATTATCATAGAAAAGAGAACCTCGAATAATATTTCGAGGTTCTCTTCACTGTACACAAAAGCTGTTTTTACTTTTTAGAGAAGTTTCTCAATCTCTGCGTCTGCTTTTAGCTCCTCGAAATATTTCGTAAAGGCATCGCCTTTTTCATTCGTCATCAGCTTTTCATTTACCACCGGCTTCATTTCTTCAAAAGAATCCAATTTCTCGTCTACCTTAATAATGTGGTAGCCGAACTGACTCTTTACCGGTTCCTTGCTAAATTCGCCTTGCGCCAGTTGAAATGCCCCGTCCACAAATGGTCTTACCAAGCCGGTTTCATTTTCAGTGAAGTACATGTCAATCAACCCACCGTTAACGGCAGAGCCGGTATCATCAGATTTTTCTTTAGCTAATTCAGCAAAATCTGCTCCTGCTTCCAATTCGCCAATAATCTGCTTTGCCTTCTCTTCAGCCTGCTGCAATTCTTCTTCAGTAGCCTTACCTTCTTCTGCCTTAACCAAGATATGGCTCACCTTAACTTTTATCAAGTCAGCTTTATTTTCTTCAAAATAACTGCGCATGTCGCCTTCGTTTACCTTGATATCTTTGGTAACTTCTTCATATAATGCCTGTTCCGTAGATTGGTACTGGAAGTATTGCTTCAAACCCTCTTCAGTAATATTAGCCTTCGTTAGCATCTGTTTGTACTCATCTTCAGAATTATACTGCTTCTTCATTTCCTCCAGCTGCGTAGCTGCTTCTTCCTCACTAACTACTACGTCCTTTTCTTCAGCACCCTGAAAAATAAGCTGCTTAATGATTGCGTTTTCTAGAGCCTTTTGCTCCAGTCCTTCATCAAAAGCTTTTTGTTGTTCTTCTTCCATTGAATAATAACCGTTTGTAGCCTTGAGCCATTGTATCTCGGTGTCCAATTGCGTCCTAGAAATTTCATTGCTGTTAACCTTGGCTACCACTTCATCATCTTTATCGCTTGCCTGTTTCCCGCACCCTGTTAACAGAAGCACCAGCGTTACTAGCACAGTGGCAAAAATCAGCAGGTTCTTCTTACGCATAAATTCACAACCTTCCTAAAGCAAAATATAGTCTCATTATATCAGCAGTCAAACTAGCCTACAAGGGCTTTAGCCTCCACGAGGATACTTTCCAGCAGCACCAATAATTCCCTATCCTGCAGGCGTTTGCTGCGCACCTGCAACTTTAGACCTTGAACCACCGAGATACTTAAACGCCGCGGAAACTTCTGAGCCAGTTCCATCAGCTTTTCAGCTCCTATATCCACACCCCTATTAAACAGAAGTTCTACCCGTTCCTCACTCACTTGTTTAATGGCTTCCAATCCTAGTTGTATTCCCAGCACCCTCATTTTAGCAAGTAGAAGCAAATTTCCCACCGGCGCCGGCGGTTTACCATATCGGTCCGTTACTGATTGTACAGCATTTTCAACTGCTGACAAGCTGTTCACTAAAGTAAGCATCCGATAGAACTCAATCTTTTCCCCGGAGTCGGTAATATATTCATTGGAAATATAAGCATTCACCTTCAACTCTATCAACGGCGGTTTGTCGGCTGCGGGCGCTATTTCCCCACGCAGGTTTTTGACTGCATCCTCCAACAGCTGACAGTATAGGTCAAAACCTACCGCCAGCATATGGCCGTGTTGTTCCGGTCCCAAGATGTTGCCGGCGCCGCGAATTTCCAAATCTCTCATGGCAATTTTAAATCCTGAACCCAATTCAGTAAATTCCCTGATTGCGGATAACCTTTTTTCCGCGACAGCGTTCAGCACTTTATCCTTTCTATATGTAAGATAGGCATAAGCAACACGATTACTGCGCCCCACCCTGCCCCGAAGTTGGTAAAGCTGTGATAACCCCATGCGGTCTGCCTCATCTACCAGCAAAGTATTGGCATTTTGTATGTCCAAGCCATTCTCCACAATGGTTGTACATACCAGCACATCGTACTTGGCATTGATAAAATCCAACATTACTTGTTCCAGCTCACGCTCTGGCAGCTGTCCATGTCCGACACCTACAGAAGCCTCCGGTACCATCTCTTGGATTTCCGCCGCCTTTTTTTGCAGCCCCCGCACCCGGTTAAAGACATAGAATACCTGTCCGCCCCGGTTTATTTCCCGATAAATGGCATCCCGTACCAATTCCGGACTGTGCTCCACCACATAAGTCTGTACCGGGTATCTTTCTTCCGGTGCGGTCTCAATTACACTCATATCCCGCACACCGATCAGAGACATGTGCAGCGTTCTTGGAATGGGAGTGGCGGTCAGCGTAAGTGCGTCTACCTGATGCCTCAACTCTTTTAACCGCTCCTTATGCTTCACACCGAAACGTTGTTCCTCATCGATTATTAAAAGACCAATATCTTTAAAGCGGACATCACCAGACAGCAGCCGATGTGTCCCAATGACAATGTCGACCTCACCCCGTTGTAATCCTTCAATAATGTTTTTTTGCTCCCCCCTACTGGTGAAGCGGCTTAATACAGCTAATTTTATCGGAAAACGCTGAAACCGTTCCTGAAAGTTAAGATAATGCTGTTGAGCCAACACAGTTGTCGGTACCAAAATTGCTACCTGCTTACCTGCTTCACACACTTTAAACGCAGCACGCATCGCTACCTCTGTTTTACCATAACCCACATCTCCCACCAGTAAACGGTCCATCGGTTTCGGCTGTTCCATGTCTGCTTTCACTTCATCAATTGCTATTAGCTGGTCAGGTGTTTCCTCATAAGGGAACTGTTCTTCAAATTCCTTCTGCCATTCGCTGTCCGAAGGAAGAGCGTATCCCTTTGCAGTTTCCCGGGCGGCATAAAGTGCCAGCAGTTCCCCAGCCAAGTCCTCCACAGACTGTTTCACCCGGCGTTTCACCCGGGCCCATTCATTGCCACCGAGCTTATTGAGCTTAGGGACTTTATCTTCAGCGCCAACGTAAGGTTTAATTAAAGAAGACTGTTCTGTGGGAAGGTATAATTTGTCTTCCCCGGCATATTGCAGATGCAAGTAATCCTTGAAGGCCCCACCCACTTCCAACTGTTCAATACCGAGATAACGCCCGACGCCATGGCTTTCGTGAACTACGTAATCACCGGCTTTTAAGTCATGTAAAATGTTCGTCTTCTTGCCTTTTTTAAATGACTTCCTGCTTTGCCGTTTGACCCCGTAAAGCTCTACATCTGTCAAAACAATTAATTTCTCTCCGAGTAGCTGAAAACCTTGCTGTAAGCCCGGCCAACAAATAACTGCTTTTCCCGCCTCCGGCGTCAGGTTTATCTTGTCGGCCAATTCCAATTCTATTCCCATGTCCCAAAGATGCGATTGCAGCCGCTTAGCTCGCTCCTGATCCGCAGTAAAAAGAAGGATGCGGTATTTCTTTTGTGACCACCGTTTTATGTCTGCCGCCAGCATATCCATTTTACCCAAGAAGGAGTGGGCCGCATGAATTTCAAAGTTTACCACCTGTCTGGGCTTGATTTCCTCCGGCAATCCCTTAGGTAACAACGACATATATATTCGACAGTGGCAGTTCTGGCTGTATAGTTCTTCAATTCTGAGGTAATTGTTGTTTTGGGAGGGCAGCAGGGCCCCGTCAATGAGAAGCTGTGCATAAGTGTCATTTCTTTCCTTGTTAAGACGCTTGGCTTCTTCCCCAATGCGTGAAATTTCGTTCCAAATTACCACCGGTGAGCGTCTAAAATAATCTATTAAGGTACTGGCGTCGGGATAAAAGAAAGTGTGAAACTGTTCCAAACCCGCTGTCCAGCGCCCGTCTTCTAGTTTATCAAGAGCGGATTGAACTTTATCACTTAGCCGCTCCACTGCGGCATGCTTTTTTCCTGCCAGCAGTTTCTGTTTAACACTAATGAACTCAGCTTCAATAGCCTGCCTGCCTAACTTCTTTCTCTCTTCAGTAATTATTAACTCCTGTGCGGGAGGTATGACTATTTTCTCTAGCCTTTCCTGCGACCGTTGAGTTGTAGGATCAAAATATCTAATAGAATCAATCGTTTCCCCAAAAAGTTCTATCCTTACCGGCTTCTCATCCACCGGATAAATATCCACAATCCCACCACGAATACTAAATTGAGCAGCATTTTCCACCCTGTCAACTCTTTCAAAACCTCTGCTCACTAATTGCTCTGACAAACTATTAAGGTCCAATGAATGCTCATTCTCAAAGTGCAGCATCGCCTTAGACAATATGTCAGCAGGTACAATTGATGCAGACAGTGCACCAACCGGAGTAACTACGCAATCCAATTCCCCTATTGCGAGCCTTTTCAAAACTGCCAAACGCTGGTTTTGAAGTTCATTACTATGAGCATAAACTTCGTAGGGCATTATTTCTCGAGCAGGGAAATAGGCTGTCCTGCCAGGTAAAAATACAGCTTCTAAGTCAGCATTAATCTTCTTTGCCTCTTCACTGTTAGCAGTAACTATCAGCACCTGGTAACCACTATCAACCAAAGATGCAGCATATAAGGCCCTTGCCGAGCCGCTAATACCATAGGCCAGCATATCTTTCAAGCCGGTCCGAAGCCCGTGTGTCAGTGCCTTTGCCGGCGGACTATCTTTTAATAAACCAATCAACCCCGCAACATCCATTAAGAATCCCCTACCTTAATTATTACCTTAATTTTTTCCGCCTTCTATTAAACCAAAACATTACGCTGACATTCCAAGCCACGTGTACTAGCCCCGCGACAAACCACGCACCCCAAAAACCGAATATGTGTAATAAATAATTGGTTAACCCGCCAAAAAAGGTGTGACTGAGTACACTTGCTGCCGCAGGAAGGAACCGCACCCCCGCTATAATATCATAAACCCCTTCAATAATACCAAAGATTCCATGCAACGCAACTAACGGTACTCCTAAAAGTACCGCGGCTGCAGATTTAAATAATTCTTCTATAAATGGTATCGCTGTAATGACAGCCTTATTACCCAATAAATTGACAATCTGCCGGTTAATCAGCCAAACCATTAAGGCCACCATAACGGCAGAAAGTAAAATCAAAGAATATTCCTCCTAAAGCTAAGGATTAAACTCATTCATTACAATATCCGCCGGTTCACTAATTAAAGCAGTCACTGCCTTAGCGGCATTACCCAACGCCGGCTTGATAACTTCCCATTGTTCATCGTCAAAAACGCTGAGGACATAATCCACAGTATCATCTCTTTCAGAGCGGCCAACCCCCACCCTTACTCTGACAATATCCTCGCTGCCCAAATGCTGAATAATCGATGCCAACCCCTTATGACCACCTGCCCCACCACTAGGTCTTATGCGTATCTTACCCAGCGGCAAATCCAAGTCATCATAGACAACAATCAAATCCTGTAAGGATAATTTGAAATAGCGGTAAACCTCCGACACTGCTTCTCCGCTCAAATTCATAAATGTTTGGGGCTTTACTACCATTACTTCTTGGCCTTGGTATCTGCCCTTACCGTAACAGCTCCGCCAACGAGTACGATTAATGGCTACATTTAAGTAGTCTGCTACCAAATCCGCCACCATAAACCCCGCATTATGCCTGGTTGCTTCGTACTTTGCCCCCGGATTTCCAAGCCCTGCTATCAATTTCACCCAGTCTCCTCCTCTCAATTATAGGGAGGTTCATATCTTTTAATATCCCCCAAAACATTGTTACAAACCTTTCAGTAGAAAATAATTTCTACCTTGGAAGTCCCCATCGGCACCAATTTAGTCATAAAAGGATACCTTTTAACAGAGGTAAGAAAAAACCTTCTCTCTGGAGAAGGTTTTAAACAAATCTATGCTTCTTCAGTTTCTTCTTCAGGTGACCCTTGTACTCCAACTTCATCAACCGCTTCTTCAGTGTCTTCCTCTTCTTCCATTCGTGGCGCAACGATGGTAGCAACCACTGAATTGGGGTCAGATATAATTTCTACATTTTCCTGAACATCTAAATCTGCAACCGTTAAGGTATCGCCGATTTTTAGCTCACTAATATCCGCCCTAATATATTCGGGAATATCCGTAGGCAAACACTCTACCTCCAGTTCCCTTAAACCATGCTGCAGAATACCGCCTTCTTTAACACCTTCTGCATCCCCCGTAAGGTGAATCGGGGCCACAGTTTGCAGCTTATCCTTCATGGAGATTTGCATAAAGTCAACATGCACAACGTCTCCGCGCACCGGATTACGCTGTACTTCCCTAATCAAAGTGTTAAATTCGGTAACACCAACTTTTAACTTTACCAACGCATTGTCCCCAAAATTACTTAAAAGCTTTTCCATTTCCTTAGCAGAGATCTCCAAGGTTTGACTGTCAATTTCTTTACCATATACAACTGACGGAACTAACCCCTTATCTCTCAGGCGGCGGGCATAGCCCTTACCACTCTTCGCCCTCTCTTTAGCATCTAACATAACAACATCCATAAAGTTACCCTCACTCCTTTTATTTCTTGCTTTTTAAAAAAGCACGCAGACAAAAATTTATACTTTGTCTATAGTATAACACCATTTTAGCATACTAGCCCCAAGATGTGAATAAATTAGAATTAAAATGTCTTTGACAACCTGCCTACTATGCCTTACGGAGGTGTTCGCCATGTTGGCTAGTACACAGCTTATCGGACTGCCTGTGATTGCCCTCAGCAGCGGCAATCAAATCGGAATTGTAAAGAAGATCGTTTTCCACCCGGACAAAAGAGTCCTGGCAGCCTTAGTATTGGAAGAAGATTCTAACCAAACCCTCACCCTGTTACTGGAATTTCAAAATATTAAAGGAATTGGTGATTATGCAGTTACAACGGTCAGCAGCAAGTCCATTCGTCAAGCAAAAGAGCTACCCGAGTTAATGGAAATTATGGAAAAACAGCAGCCCTTCAAAGGGCGTCGGGTAGTAACTGAAAACGGCCAGCTTCTCGGCAGTGTGGAACGAACCTTTATTGACCCCGTTACCGGCCAAATATCAGCACTGGAGCTTTCCGGCTCTATGCTGGCAACTGCCCTAAAGGGTCGATTGCTGCTCCCGGGTCAATTTTTAAGAATTATCGGCACCACAAATATTGTCACCACATCGAAGGCGGCCAGACACCTCCAGCCAGCCCCAACGAAGTTTCAAAAGACTCTCAAAAAAGTTCAGGGAAGTAGCAGTCAAACCTGGGAAACCACCAAACGCTGGGCGAATTCTTTAGGTAAAACCATTCAAGAAGTAACCGCGGATGATAAACCTGACGATGAAGTAAAACAATGACGAAAAATAAGTTTTTCTCTTTAATCAAATAACTTGCTCACAGATAAGTCTTCATGAACCCTAATTATGGCTTCACCCAGCAGCGGTGCCACGGACAATGTTTTTATCTTTGGAATCTGTTTTTCTTCCGGCAGAGGAATGGTATTAGTTACCACCAATTCCGTAATATCAGAAGTTTCAATACGCTCTATGGCAGGACCGGATAGCACCGGGTGGGTACAGCATGCATAAATTCTTTTTGCCCCGCGCTCCATCAATGCCGCGGCACCACTTGCAATGGTTCCCGCTGTATCGATAATATCATCTGTCATGATCACATTTTTACCATCAACGTTGCCGATGATATTCATTACCTCAGATACATTAGGTGCAGGCCGACGCTTATCAATGATAGCTATATCAGCCCCCAATCGGTCCGCCAGCCCCCTGGCCCGGGTTACTCCACCAATGTCCGGTGATACCACCACCAGGTTGTCCAAGCCCAAATTAGAGTAATACTCGGCCAATATAGGCACACCCGGAAGGTGGTCCACCGGAATGTCGAAAAAACCCTGGATTGCGTTGGCGTGAAAATCCATGGTCATTAACCGCCTTACACCTGCAGCTACAAGAAGATTAGCAACGAGCTTTGCCGAGATCGGATCCCTGGCCCTAGCCTTTCTTTCCTGCCTTGCATAGCCATAATAAGGGGTCACAGCAGTAATTCTACGTGCTGAAGCCCTTCGTAAACCATCAATCATTATTAATAGTTCCATCAAATTCTCGTTTACCGGTGCGCAGGTTGGCTGAACCACAAAAACATCTGCTCCCCGGACACTCTCATCATTGGCAACACTTATTTCACCATCACTAAAACGCTTCACCTTGGCATCGCCAAGGGGAACTCCCAGATATTCGCTTATTTCCTGCGCCAACATTGGATTGGCGTTGGCAGTAAATATCTTTAACTTACGGTTGAAAAAGGCCATGGAAATCCTCCCAAATTAAAAATTTCATGACTAACTTTTTTCGAGCTTTTTCTTACATATCCTCTTTATTTTTTTCCTTTTTTGAAATTGTATTAGTTTTTCTGCCTCTTTCCTCGATATTTTTCTGCCTGCCCCTGGCTACAGCCAAACTGTTAGCCGGTACATCCTTGGTTATTGTTGAGCCGGCACCAATAATTGCATCGGCAGATATCCTTATCGGTGCGACTAAATTTGTGCTGCTCCCGATAAATGCACCATCTTCTATTATTGTTTTCCATTTATTAACCCCATCATAGTTGCAAGTAATGGTGCCGGCGCCTACATTTACCCGTTTGCCGATATTAGCATCGCCAATATAAGTTAGATGGGGTATTTTAGTTCCATCCCCAATTACCGATTTCTTCACTTCTACAAAATCTCCAATTTTAACACCATCGCAAAGTTCCGTCCCCGGTCTCAAATAGCTGAAAGGACCTATGGTACAGTCTACCCCAATTCGACTCTTTTTGACGACAGAATTCGCAATTGTCGTGTTTCCCCCGACAATACTTTCCTGGATAGTGGTGTCCGGCCCAATTTCACAACCTCCCGCAATGACACTGGCGCCCATAATGCGCGTGTTGGGCTGTATTAGTGTATCCTCGCCAATTTTGGTATCTACATCTATATACGTGCTTTCAGGGGAAACCATTGTCACCCCACTCAGCATCAATCTTTCATTTATTCTTCGCCGCATAACCTTTTCCGCTTCAGCCAGTTGGCTGCGATTATTAATTCCCTGTAGTTCACGATAATCGTCCAGCTCAACAGCGGCCACTTTCATTTGTTGCTGTTGAAAGAATTCCACCACATCAGTTAGGTAATACTCCCCTTGAGCATTTGACGGCTTAAGCCGTCTCAAAGCGACTCCTAATTCATTCCGGCTGAAACAATAGCACCCTGTATTAATCTCCTCGATTTCTTTTTCCCTCTTGTCAGCATCTTGTTCTTCAACAATTTTTTGTACGTAGCCCCGGTCATCACGAATAATACGTCCATAGCCATGGGAGTCGGGCACCTGGGCGGTAAGAACACTGCACACCGCTTCGCTTCGACGATGCTGTTCTACAACATTTTTTATCGTTTCAGCTGTTATTAACGGAGTGTCCGCACAAAGCACCAGCATGGGCCCTTCTTCTTGCGGCCAAAGATCAACTGTCTGCTGAACCGCATGCCCGGTTCCCAACTGCTTTTCCTGCAATGCATACAGAAATTCTTCCCCTAGAGTCTCCTTGACATCATTCGCTTGATGTCCTACAACCACGATCCGCCGTTTTACCCCTGCATCTTGAACTGCCCGCAATACATGTAAGGCCATGGGTATTCCCGCTAAGGGGTGCAACACCTTGGCCACCTGCGATTTCATCCTGGTTCCTTTGCCAGCAGCTAAAATCACTGCAACTATATCACTCACAATTCTACCTCCCAGCCAGTTACATTTGACTATACTACTATTTAGTGTTTAACACTTACGATTTATTCTTGTTAAAGAAAGATAATTCCTGCGAAGGAAAAAAAATAAAGGAGCACTTAGCTCCTTTAATCTCCTAACTGGCAACAGCTACTTCGTAAGCTTTAAGAACGGCCGACTGGATTAGTTCCCGGGCACCCGGGTTAATGGGATGCGCAATGTCCCTAAACTCCCCGTCAGGCGTGCGTCTACTAGGCATTGCCACAAATAACCCATTTTGGCCGTCTATTACCTTGACGTCATGTATTACAAAAGATTCGTCAAAAGTAACAGATACTATTGCCTTCATCCGTCCCTCATCATAAATTTTTCGAATTCTAATGTCTGTTATCTCCATTACCCCTCACCACCCTTCAATAGCTGCTTATATGTAGAAGTATTGTATTCATTCTTTATATTACCATAAAATACCTGCTCCATTTAACAATATTTTTGTACAAAAATAAAAAAATATATACCCCTTAGGCAGAAAAAGCCGGATGATGGCTTAAATAGTCTCCGTGGGGTAACCGCTTTGGTCCAATATATCGGCTATATTTTGTACATGCTGCGAATCTCTAGTCTCCATGGTAAGCTCTACCATCGTTTCCGTAATTGGTACCGTGGTTTTTAATCGGTCGTGATTAACAGTAATAATATTAGCTTTTGCTCGGGCTATTATGGACAAAAGCTGCTGTAATGACCCCGGCCTGTCAGGTATTATGGTACGGAACCGGGCCAAGCGCCCAGTCTTCACCAATCCCCGGTTAATAATCTGTGAAATGATATTAACATCTATATTACCGCCGCTGATGACGCAGGCCGCTTTTTGAATACCCGGTAAAGAAACCTTCCCTGCCAGCAGGGCAGCCAGAGTCACCGCACCGGATGCTTCCGCTACCATTTTACTGCGCTCTAAAAGCATCAATACTGCAGTGGCGATCTCTTCATCATCAACAACCACAACATCATCCACCAATTCTTTAACTATTTTAAATGTGATATCTCCAGGTGTTTTTACGGCAATACCATCAGCAATGGTGTTGAAACCTTCTATTACATTGACCTTACCCTCTTTCAATGATGCCTTCATTGATGGAGCCCCGGCTGCTTCTACACCGATCACCTTAACCCCTGTCTTCTTAGCTTTCGCGGCAGTAGCAATTCCCGAAATAAGTCCACCACCACCCACAGGCACAAGGATAGCATCCAGGTCTGGCTGCTGATCAAGCATCTCTATTCCAATAGTGCCCTGCCCGGCAATAATGTGGGCATCATTAAACGCATGTACAAATGTTGCACCTGTCTCCTTTTGGATTTCTATCGCTTTTTCGTAGGCGGCATCATAATTCTCCCCAGCGAGAATTACTTCGGCACCATAACCCTTGGTAGCAGTCGCTTTGGTAATGGGCGCTCCTTCCGGCATGATAATGGTGGCCTTTGTGTTTAGCAATGCTGCGGCATAGGCCACTCCTTGAGCATGATTGCCGGCGGAAGCGGCAATTACCCCCTTTTGCCTCTCCTTAATAGAAAGATTATGAATTTTATTATATGCACCACGGATTTTAAAAGAGCCGGTCTTTTGGAAATTTTCTTGTTTGAGATACACATCCAAACCGGTAAGCTCACTGAATGTAGCGGAATGATCCATAGCCGTCATATGGATTACAGGGTATAAGAGCTCGGCCGCATCTTTAATTGCTCCCACAGATACAGGCAAATGGTTCCTTATCATAGCTATCACCCCCTTATGTTTTGGTAACGACCTAGTACCAACTTCCCGGGGCCACTTCTATTTGCTTGCCAACCGTGTCCACAGAAATAAGGTCCAAAATTGATACATAATTGGCTACTAACTTTTCCTGGGGTTCCGAGGTTGCCACCATCACTCCGGTGGCCAGAACCTGGGCATTAAACTCTGCTAATAGATCATGCATTCCCCTGGCAGTTCCCCCTGCCTTCATGAAATCATCTATTATTATCACTTTAGCATTTGCCGGGATAGCTCGTCGGGCCAAAGACATGGACTGAATGCGCTGGGTGGACCCAGAAACGTAATTGATACTTACCGCCGACCCTTCGGTAACCTTGTTGTTAGCCCTAATAATCACGAGAGGTACATTAAAGGCATTGGCGGTCATCAAGGCCAAAGGGATCCCCTTTGTTTCCACAGTGACAATATAATCCGGCTTAAGGTCAGAAAAAATTGTAGCGAATAACTGTCCTACTCTACTGATCATTTGCGGATTGTAGCTTAAATCCGCCATATAAAGGTATCCGCCGGGCAATATTCTGTCTCCTCTAGCGATTTCCTGTTGGAGGTATTCGATCAATTCTTCGGTTTCCCTACGATTTTGCTTGGGCACAAACTTGACCCCCCCTGCCGCACCAGGGATAGTGACCACTTCTCCCAATCCCCATTTGTGACAGGCATCTCGCATAATCGTTAAATCCTCACTAATGGTAGACTTGGCAGCGGAAAAACTCTCCGAAAAATAATTTAATGAAAATAAATTCCTAGGGCGTTGGGTCAGTAGGCGGGTAATTACCACCATTCGTTCACTTCTACGACTTTTACTCATTTGTTTTCCCCCTTAGCAGCCATAGTAACAGCCAATTTCCGAATATTATTCGGCCAACACTAAAATAATATTCACTTCTACGCAGAACTAGAATTCCCTGCATGGGGAAAAAACTACTTAGCGGTCCCGTATAATACCAGTATCACACCTGATATGGTAATAACTATTTTTGCCCAAGATATATTTCCAGCCAAATCAGCAATACCCAGTACACTGACGGATACCATAATCAACGGTCCTACCAGCCCCAGAAAGGCATTTAATCGCAGTGCTTGAGGAATAGAGTTGTATTTTAACATCAATACTGCCGCTGAAAAAATCAACAGTGCAGAAATAAATCTTAATACAGCCATAAACAGTACTGTTCTGTCAAATGCCATTTTTCTCACCCCAAATTACTCACTAGCGATATAATACCCGAACGGATAGTCAATTAACTCCTTAACTATAAAAAACCTCTTAAAATTAAGAGGCGAATAGCAGTTGATTAAATTCAGCGACTGCCCTAATTGGTTAAAATACAGGGCGCAACATCATCCCCAGCGTCAACCATTCTGTACTAATTTCAACCAGTCATATAGTTTTTGACCATTTCCAGGTCGCTGAGTTTGTCTACATCCAGACCTACTTCGGGGTAGGGACTAATAACTGCATAGCCATTAATACCTAAAAGTGAAGAAACCCTGCTCTCAGCTTCTGTAATACTTAAAGCACGAAGCAAGAACTTAATGAGAAAAGTCACCCCCACTAATTTACAAAGTTCAAATGGCTTTTTTCTAAGGCGCACAAAATCTTCAACCTTAGCGGCACACTGGGGGACCTTATTGGGATTTATCAAAAAAATGTTGCCCCCGGTAAAAGTTCCCTCTTTTAATTTAACATAAGTACGTTCCGACCCCGGATACCTTGCTTCATGAACCTCGCGGTTAATTATCGGATAAAAAAGATCCGCTTTTCTATCTTGGCACTGCCCCACAAAATGGTCCACTGCCTCTGTTGTTATTAAGGGAATGTCATCAGTAGCAACTAACACCATGCCGGCGCTGTCTGAATGCTTCAGCCCATTAATGAGACTTTTCACCGGGGTACTTCCTGCCGGGGCAAGAACCACTTCAGGCCAATCCCGAAAATATTCTTGTACTTCCGGCAATCCCACTACAACCACGCTGTTAATGTTTTCTGATGCCAACAGCGCCTCCAACACATATTGAACCATGAGTTTGTTATGAATTTCTATCATGCCTTCCGCAGCAACTCCGCTAGCTTCCTGCAGTTTAGCGGAATTTGTACTTCCGGCTAAAATAATGGCATCCATTTACTTGTTCCTCCTCCGTAACTGGTTATCTGCTCTCTTCCTGTTTTTCTATGGCATCTAGAATGCTGTTCTCAGCATTTTCAATATGCTCAAGAGCCAATTCTCTTGCCAAACTAGCATTTCTTTCTGAAATTGCCTCAACAATCTTCTTATGTTCCCGCAGCGTATCTTTCATTCGCCCTGGAGATGCCAGCGATGTGGTACGAAAACGCTGTATCTGCTCCCGCAAATTACTAACTATTTGCACCAAACGGTCATTCCGACTGGCCCGATATAAACAATCATGAAACTCCGTATCTATCTCGATTATCTTTTCCAAATTCCCGTTGGCTGCACAGTCGGCAACCTGTACCAACAAGCGCTCCAACTCTTCCTGCTCTTCTTCGGTAATTCTATCCGCCGCCATACCCGCAGCTAAAGATTCTAATGCTGCACGTATTTCAAAAACATCAGCAATATCTTTAGTGGAAATGCCGGCTACATAAGCTCCTTTACGAGGTACCATGACAATAAAGCCTTCCAATTCCAGCTTACGAATTGCCTCTCGAACCGGAGTCCTGCTTACTCCCATTTCTTCTGCTAATTGTACTTCCATTAGCCGTTCACTAGGCCGAAGCTGCCCGCTGATAATAGCTTCTCGCATTGTTTCAAATACTATCTCCCGCAACGGACGGTAGTTTTCAAGTTTTATGGGTAGTAACCTTTCTCTCGTCATATGAAGTCCTCCCCCCTAAATAGTCTCAGCTACCTGAACAAATATCCCGTTTCTCTCCTGCAATCTTCGTACTATCTCACTTGCGTGTGACTTGCCCCGAGCTATACCGAAAACCGTCGGCCCGCTGCCGCACATCATCGCCTTTTCCACACCGTACCGGTACATTAACTCCTTTATTTCCTCTACTTGAGGGTATAACCTGAAAGTACTACTTTCCAGCACATTTTCCATCCCTTGTAGTAATAATTCTCTGTCACCTGCTTCTATCGCTTTGACTGCCACCCGGTTATTCGGTCTCTTCTGCACTTTTTGAGGGTCGAAATTATCATAAACCTGGGCCGTAGGCACGCCAAAATCCGGTTTGGCCAACACTAACCAAAAATGCGGCGCCGGTGGAAGCAGCGTCAGACGTTCGCCCCGTTCAGTGGCCAAGCATGTACCCCCCAATAAACAAAACGGGATATCGGAGCCTAACCGTCCCGCCAAATGCCCCAACCGTCCTATAGTCAACCGCAACCCCCATAAATTATTAAGTGCCAACATCACCGCAGCAGCGTCACTACTACCGCCGGCAAGCCCTGCCGCTACCGGGATATTTTTATTAATAACAATGCGGGCGCCACCTTCGTAATTAGTTTCCCGTTTTAGCAATTCCGCAGCCTTGTAGGCCAAATTATCCGGTCCTGAAGGCACCGCCGCATTATTACATTCCACGGTCAAACCATTACTAGGGTATATACTTACCTCATCATGAAGTGAAATACTCTGCATCAGCATTGATACCTGATGATAGCCGTCACTCCGTTTTCCCAAAACATCAATACTAAGATTCAACTTGGCATACGCATTAACTATTATCTGATTTTCACCCAAGGCAACTGCACCTTCCGTTAGTTTGTCTTCCTATTAAATTAGTTACCCGTTGGTAAAAATCCTTTTTTCCTCACCTCGATTTTGAACCGCATTCCTCGCCCTTTTATCGGCTTTAACTAAAAATTCGCCTTCCCTACTGTATATTTTTCCCATTAACATAGTCACTATACCAAAAAGGAAACCACATCCATCTCAGAAGATTAATAAACTCTAAGGATTAAATACTTTCCAACTCTACCAGCTTGTTAAATGCTTTTATAGCCAGGTTAAGCTCTTTTTCCGTTGGCTCTGAGGTAAATAAAAGATATTGTAGAACACCACCAATTTTACAAAGAAACCGGGATATCCCCCGAATGATTTTATTATTACTTTTAAATAGCTCATACCCTAATGCCACGCTCAATAGGGGTGTAATATACGCCGGCAGGAAAAGGGCCAGTGGTAGATTAAGCAGGATGATAAAAACCACAAGATTGGTCCCACATCTCGCCGATACCCTGCTTGCACTATTTACATTTTCAAATGTGATTTCCTTTCCCTTTAACCAGGTATTAAATACTTTATGCTCAGCACCATGCGACTTGCCCACGAAGTGTTTTATAAAAATTACTACTAGAGGAAACAGAATTAAATCAACCGGAGTGAACAGTCCGAATATCGGCCAACTAACACCTAAAAATTGGTTGTTAAAGTCAAATAGTAATGTGAGACTGATATCCACTGCTGCTAAGCCCGCCAATAAAATCCAGGTTACCTTTGTGCCCAGCAGTAAAGTGAAAATTCGGACCAAGCCGCGAACAACCGGGATATCGTAAAGTTTTCCCGCCCTATTACCCGATGACCTATGATAAGAGACCAGAATCCTGTCTTTCGAGGCCCTGGCTGTAACTCGAAACCTTCTAGAAAAAAATGTGACCTGGTTGACGAAGGCCAATCCACCAATAACCTGCAAAAACCTCACCCCTAACCAAACTTAATCTTATTATATCTATTCTAGCCGGGTTTCACCAGCATATGGGACAATAGCAGTAAGCAATAAATTTATCCACCCCGAAAAAAGAACAAAAGCATTTCATGCCTTTCGGCACTTAAAAGGTATCGGGAATTATCCATACCCATAATTCCTATACAAAATAGACTAGGCGGATGCCACCTAGTCTATAATATGATATTTTTATTATTATTTGCATCTGTGATTTTTTGCATTAGCCACGTCTGTCAAAATGGTAACTTTAACTTTTGTCCGGCAAAAGCCTGATTTCCACTAAGACCGTTAATTCGTTGTATTTCCTCCACCGTACTATTATACTGTTGGGCCAATGTTACTAAGGTCTCCCCTTGGCGTACAATATGGTCAAATACACGTATTTCCGCCACTATTACCACCTCTACCTCACGAGGCATCGACGGGTCAAAACGAGTATTAATAAATTCTACCCTCACATCCACATCGGCAAAATCACCCCGCCCAATGCCGGGCGCTTCAATAAAGTGAACAAAATTTACCCGTTCATCAAATTCAAAAACTTTGCGATCCGGTTTTCCAACATAGAGTACGGAAACCACAAAAAAGCCCTTAACAATTATCTTCCCGGGAATGGTTCTAACCTCTTGAACTACTGTTTTACTCACCCTCGCTTCTGCCACCTTGATGGCGTCGGGAAGACCATTAGGTATTGTAAGCTCCTCTTGAATAAGAAATTGGGTGCTGGCTTCAAATTGCTGCCTAAGAATAAAAATATTACCTTGTGCAGTACCTACAACAATTTCCAAGAGACCGTCGTCGTTTACATCGCCTGCAGCAACGCTGCTGATGGTGCCCTCGACATTAATTCTAGCAATTTCAGTAAATGTTCTATCCCATTGAAAGATAAATACCCTGCGGGACGTGCCCACTATCAGTTCGTTGTCGCCATCTTCATCCCAGTCTCCCGCTGCAAATCCTTGTATTTGAGAACCGAGGGAACTACTGACAAAACGTTCGCGGAGATTAGCTGTTCGTTCCAGAACCACAAACCGCGAGCCGGAATCAACCCCTACCACGATTTCTTCGTCAAAACTATCGATAACATTTCCAACAAATAAGGGCCCTGCTATGGTCCTGCCAATATTTGTACTACGCACCTCAACAAACTGCAGTCCGGTCCATCGAAAAAGACTTATTTGCCTTCCGCCGACAAATGCTACCACAAGTTCTATGCGCCCGTTTCCGCTAAGATCGCCAGCTCCTACCAGTACCCGTCTGTCGAAATCTAATTCTGCCACCAGGTCATATTCGGCGCCGTCAAAACCATAGACCAGCACCCTGCTGCCTGCCGTTACCGCGATTTCTTCAAGTCCATCATTGTCAAAGTCGCCCACGGCGATACTGGTAATTCTGCCTACATTAGTGCGGAACACCTGTTGAAAAGAAGCACCGGTCCACGTCCATACCTGCACTCCTCCGGTAGTACCCACAATAATCTCATTAATTCCATCCCCGTCAGTATCCCCTAAGGCGACTACCTCCACTGGTCTACCGATACTAATAAGCCCTCGTCGGCGGTAAGTACGTCCATTCCATTCGAAGATAAATACTAGTCCCTCGGAGGTTCCGCCAATAATATCAGTCAAACCGTTACCGGTCACATCTCCCACCGCGACCGTCACTCTTCCGCCCAGTTTATAACCAGACCAGGCATTATTATAGCGTAATCCGCTCAAATAAATTACCCCCTGAAAAATATGCTAATTCATTATATTCTCCAAGGACCGAGAAGTGACGTACACCCATAATATGAAGACTAAATTTATCAAAAGAGTCCCGGCTTAAATGCAAGTGCATATCATGTATTAAATCTTAGGGAAAGAAGTGATTGTCTTTGGCAAAAATAGTTATCAATCTCGGTCTTCGCCAACTATATTATTACAAAGACCAAGAACCGGCCAAAGTTTACCCCATAGCTATCGGTAAACCTTCTACTCCGACGCCAACCGGAAGTTGGCAAATTGTCGCAAAAATTAGACACCCCGGCGGTATCCTGGGTACCCGCTGGCTGGGTTTAGACATTCCTGACGGACCTTACGGAATTCACGGTACACCCCATCCGTGGACAATTGGCAAGGCCATTTCCCACGGATGCATCCGCATGTATAACCAGGACGTAGAAGAACTCTTTTTAAAAGTTAAAGTGGGAACTACTGTGGAAATTATCACCAATTGGCAAAGCAGCAGTACGCCTCCACCCCAAGCAACCCCCCCTACCCAACCGGCAAAACCCATCAGCGAGAGCCCTGACACTTATGTAGTTCAAAGTGGGGACAGCGTCTGGTCTATTGCACAACGTTTTAATCTGAATATGGAAGAACTGATAAATGCAAACAATTTTAAAAATCCCAATGTTATAAAAGTTGGGCAAAAATTAAAAATTCCCCTTCATACTTAAATTAGCAGTAATTATTGTTCCGGTTAGATTGCTGCGTAAAGTTGGAAACGCGACCATAATGGTCGCGTTTTTTTGTAGTCTTAGCTTATCCATTTGATTTCGCTTTCCTTGATCTGCCACTTGCCCTCCTTTTGTTCCAATACTGTTTTAACCCCAATGGCACCATTTCCCGAACGGAATTTGGATCCTTCAATAACTACTTTGCCGCTAATTGTTGTGTCTACTTGTTCCACCTTTAAGAGGAGGCCCTTGAGACTTAATGTTTCTTCGTCAAACAATCCCTTTTCTTTTAAAACATCCATTGACGCGTCCATCACTGGAACACCATGCTTTTTAAAAGAATTAAGTACCTTTTCCTTATCTTCTTGGGTAGCATCAAAAAGCGTTTCGGTATCAATGGCAATGAATTCTATATCACCGTTTAACCCCTTATCAAGCTGCATGAAGGAGTTGAGCCCTACGCTGTATATTTCCCCCATATCTTTTTCTGAACTACACCCAACAAGCGCTGTGGAAATAATCATCACTAATATTAATGCTATTATTTTTCTCAAAAGTTACACCCCCCTTTTTTTATGATTGACGCATAATTCTTCTATTAGTTCCTTTTTCATCGTTTAAAGCTATAAGCACAAACTCGTAATTTCGTTATTTCCATAGATGGGAAGTTATACTCAATCCTGATACTCATTTTAGGAATTTAATCTATTTAACAACGCAAAAACCGCTTAAAGCCATCATTGCAGCTTGAAAGCGGTTTTCCCTACAGTCTAAAGAGAGGTGATTAAAAAAATTACCTCTCTTTAGAATAATATAAGGTAGTTAATTACAACGTTAGCAACATCTTGCCTAGTTACTGCTTGATAAGATTGCCGAAGTAAGCTTTACAGTAAAGTTTGGGTTATGAAACACAACCACCTGGCCCGCAAACATACTGTGATTGCTTGACATCAGATGCTTTTTAGCATAGCTGTGTAATCTCCTGGCCAAACTTCATGCAGCGATCCAAACTTTCGTCATCAGGATACCATAATTCACGGAGACCATCGTGGATTAAATCAAAACCGCATTCTGATAGGCTTTCGGATATCATTTTAACTGATTCTCCACTCCAACCGTAGGTACCAAAAGCCGCCGCTTTTTTGTTCTTAAAGCCCAGTCCGCGTATTTCTTCAAAAATTCCGGCCAGAGCTGATAAAATGCCTTTGTTAACAGTTGGGGAACCTGCCAATACTGCTTTGGACTTGAACACCTCTGTAATAACATCGTTTTTATCGGAACGAGCAACATTAAAAATTTTGATATTAACATCTGAGTCCGCATCAGCAATTCCTTTTGCAATCGCTTCTGCCATTCTGCGGGTGCCGTTCCACATAGTATCATAGATAATCGTGATTTGATTTTCTTGATAATCTTCAGCCCATTTTGCGTAGGTTTCTACAATTTGAGTAGGGTTGTCCCGCCAAATAATCCCATGGCTGGGACAAATCATATTAATAGGTAATTTTAGGTCCAGCACTTCTTTTATTTTTTTGGTTACCAATTTACTGAAGGGTGTTAAGATATTTGCATAATATTTAATACACTCATAATCTAGCTCGGCCTGATTTACTAAATCATTAAACATTGGTTCAGCCGCATAATGCTGGCCAAAAGCATCGTTACTAAATAATACTTCATCACCTGTTATGTAACACATCATAGAATCCGGCCAGTGCAGCATGGGGGCTTCAATAAAAACCAAATCTTGTGAACCAATGTTTAATTTATCGCCGGTTTTTACAACTTGAAAATTCCAATCCTGGTGATATTGCCCCTTGAGTGACTTTACTGCATTACGAGTACAGTAGATAGGCGTATCGGGTATTTCCTTCATAAGCTCGGGTAAAGCACCACTGTGGTCGGTCTCCCCATGGTTTGCGACAATATAATCAATCTTATTCAAATCTATTTCTTTTTTCAGGTTTTGAACAAATTCTTTGGCATAAGGGCCCCAGACAGTGTCAATCAGCACATTTTTTTCGTCCCTAACTAAATATGAATTATATGTTGAACCCTTATGAGTTGAGTATTCTTCACCATGAAAAGTTCTTAATTCCCAATCCACTTTCCCAACCCAGTTGATCTTATCAGTGATTTTAAATCCCATTTTTATCACTCCACCTCCGCTTTTTTAAATTCGAATAATTGTTTATTTTTCTTCGTCGATAATGTCTTTATAGAAATCTTGCACTTCATTTTTAAACTTAGCAGCACATTCAGGACATACACACCAGCACGCCTCTTCTTTATCATTCTGGTCATTAAGCATTACAGTACAACTCATATTGGACTGAACTTCCTTTCCACACATATCACACTTAGCACATGCTGCAGTTCCTAATTCACTCATCACAAAAACCTCCTTAAGTAATATATTAGATGTTAAAAAATTGTTTTGACATCTTTTAATAAAATACCTCTTTTTTTCTTTTCCCTTTGCTCTATAAGTCACATATCACTCTACCGATATGTGTAACCACCCAGATTTAGTTTCTGCTCTTTAGTGTCATTGTAACGACATAAACAGAACCTTCTCTGTATAAAAATTTTTCTAGACCAAAACTAACATTGCGGAGGTGAATATGAAAAATGAAAGGTTTAAGCTTTATTGAAGGAGTTAGAAAGGGAACTGGACAAATACTCTATAATGCCTCCTGGGCCTAATATCGAAAGAAGAGCTTAATTTGATGAGCAAAATGATTCAATTTGGCAAGTTAAGAGGATGGGCATACATGCCCCCACAATTCACACTTGGGACAACTTAATCAGAACACCGATTCACCGCATCATTCTCGCCCACCACAACTAATAGATCACCCGCAGTAACCAGACCATCGGCGCCCGGTGCAACGATAATTCTTCCTCCTTTTTTTATTGCCAATACACTGATACCATACTTGGCTCTCAAATTTAAACTCCCTAACGTTTTCCCCACAAATTTCTTGGGAGCGATGAATTCAACAATTGAATGGCTGGGCGAAAGTTCAATAAAATCTAAAATGGTTTCCGATGATATGCTTTTTGCCACCTTTACTCCCATATCCTCTTCTGGGTAAACTATTTTAGAAGCTCCAACCTTCTCAAGTACCTGCCCGTGAAGCTCAGTCTGCGCCTTTGCAGTTATATTCTTTATTCCCATTTCACTAAGCATCACAGTTACCAATATATTAGCCTCTAAGTCCTGCCCGATAGCTACAACAACCCCATCAAAGTTACCCATCCCTAATGACCGCAGTGTTTCTTCGTCTTCGGCATCGGCTATAACCACGTGTGCCAGCATCTCTGCTAAGGCTTGAACCTTTTTGGGAGAGGTATCCACCCCCAGCACTTCATGACCTAATGCTGTAAGGGTCCGGGCAACACTTGCGCCAAACCTGCCCAATCCTATTACTGCGTAAGTACCCATTCTAATCCCCCTTACCCAGAAACGATGAGCAAAGTCGGTTCAATTGCCCGGCCAATATATTATGAAATACGTCATTTCCCATTTGTCCAGCATCCAAATCCTCAATAATTGCTTTAGTAGCTTTGATTAATTCTGGGTTATGGGTGCTATTAGCCGTGGTTTCTAAATCGGCAATAATTGACCACAGAAATTCTATTGTATCACCATCATAACTTTTATGTGCAATAGTTTCGTATTCAGCCTTACACTGCAAGCAATGTTCCACTTCTTTAATTACTTCGGCTGCAGCTTCAAGCCCTGATAAGTAGGCAACCTTAAACTTACTCATGTTTACATTGGCAGCTATCCCGCTGACGGGCGTGTACTGTAATTCTCTAAACTTAACATGCAAATGATGTTCTTGCCCTAATAGCTCCTCAATCAACGTTGTTGTCAGTTTACTCCACACGATAAAATGTATATTATTACGAGATAGGTATTTCAGACTATCCAAGTTAACCAGTTGAAGTCTTAGAAGATTTAACCCCAAACCCGGTCCCATAAGTATCTCCTCCAATAAGGGCAGTCTCTTGATTAAATTGTAAATTCATTTACCATAAATAAGCTGTAAAAAAAAGTTGAAGAGGTGTAAAAAAAATATAAAAAAAGCTTCGCGAGCAAGCTCGTGAAGCTTTACCTGTTTAGTTTTACCATTCGATTATCATCAACCTATACCCAACTCCCGGGTCCGTAATGATGTATGTCGGTTGGGTAGGATCAGGTTCTATCTTTCTCCGAAGCTGGCCTATATAAACTCGGAGGTAATGATGCTGGTTCTGATATTCCTTACCCCAAATAGCAGAAAGCAATTGACGATGAGTCAATACCTTTCCAGCATGTTGAGCAAGATTTTTTAAAATATCATATTCTATCGGTGTCAACCTTATTTCCTTACCGCTTACGATTACTTGGCGGTGGGCCAAGTCAATTGTAAGTTCGCCCAAACCAATAACCGGCTCATCTTCAGTGTTAGCCGCATGACGCAAAGCTACTCTAATTCTAGCCAATAGTTCACCCATACCAAAAGGCTTAGTCACATAATCAGCTGCACCAGCATCTAAAGCCCTTACTTTATCCTCTTCCTGTTCTTTAACTGATAGGATAACCACTGGTACCTGCGACCACTCTCGCAGATTATCAATCACTTCAAAACCATCTATGTCGGGCAGCCCTAAATCTAGTATCACTAAGTCTGGATGAAATAAAGCTACCCTTTCTAAGCCCTCCTGGCCTAACCCGGCTTCTTCCACCTTATAACCTTGGGCGGTAAGGGCAACTTTTAACATTTTCCTTATTTGTTGTTCATCATCAATAACCAATATACGGGCACCATTACCTGACATTTTCTTCACCTACTTCCAAAGGTAAGTCCGCGGGCACACTTTCACTTAAAGGCAATGTAAATAAAAACTGGTTTCCTCCACCATTTCGAGGTTCCGCCCAAATCCTACCATCATGTGCATCAATAATCCCCTTGCAAATAGATAAACCTAAACCCGTTCCTTCGGTCTTTTTATTTGGGTAATATGAACGGTAGAATTTATCAAAGATTTTTTTCCTTTCTTCAAGGGGAATTACAGTGCCTTGATCAATAACTGAAACCATAATCTCTTTCCCGTCACACTTCATTTCTACGGCGATACCCGTTCCCGGTGGGGAATACTTGGCAGCATTGTCTATTAAGTTTATCAAAACCTGTTCGATTAAGGTGAAATCAGCTTTAACAAGTGGGAGTTCATAGTTTGCACTGACCGTTAAACTATGCCGGTTGACAGTTTTCTTAGCGCGGCGTAAAGCTACCCCTAAAATATCCTGTATATCGCACCACTCTAATTTTAATTCTAGCCGCCCACTTTCCAGGCGAGCCATGTCCAAAAGGTTTTTCACTAGTCTATCCATACGTAGAGCACTCTCGTTCATGGTCTGCAGCAGCGATTGTTTATCTTTTCTGGTATAAATATCCCATTGGTCCAGCAAGCTGGTAATCGCACCAATAATCGAAGCTAGTGGTGTACGTATTTCGTGCGATACCGAATTAAACAATGCTGTTCTAAGCTTTTCTGATTGTGCGAGGTAATGGGCCTGTTGAGCTTCTTCAGCTAAGCGCAGCCGCACAATTGCTATAGCTACCAAATTCGCAAAGGCTTCCAGAAGTCTTTTTTGTTCGAGAGTAAAAAATTCTTCTCGTGCACCAAGTTGAACTGAAAGCACCCCTATGTTTTGCTGTTCGGATTTAATTGGTAAGTAGAAAGTGTCTGAATCACTAAAAGTTTCCGTTCCCTTTCCCGCTGTTTCCCCGTGTTTATAGACCCACTCCACCTTTCCTTTGTCATAGTTATTAAACATTTGCTCTGTGGATGCACTGACTTTCAACTCTTCGTTTTCATTGGGGGTCAGAATTGCTGCTCTACCATCTATCGTATTGGCTATCATTTTAACTGCGGCCTTAAAGATTCCTTCTATATCTGGCTCTGCTACTATCTTACGGCTTAAGGAATAGAGTGCCGCTGTTCTATTCTCTCTTATGCGCGCCAAATTAACTTGATTTTTCAATTTTACCGCTGTTGTACTGGTAGTAATGGCAACAAGCAAGAAAATTGCAAAACTTAAAAGGTAGCGGAGGTCATGAACGGTAATACTGAAATGAGGCGGTACAAAAAATACGTCAAATGAGAGTACACCTAATAATGAGGCCATTACGGACGGCCCATAGCCCCAGTTTACTGCACTGAAAAGCACAGGTAAGAGGTATAGCAAAGCAATATTGGCCAAATCAAAATATGGGTCAAGGAGCTTATTTACTAGTGTTATACTGATTATCAAAATGGCCGTGGCTAAATAATGCCAAATTTTTGTTCCCTTGACTTCCTTAGAAAGCACACTTCTTTGGAGTTTAACGTTCTCACGCTGAATTTGTTCATTTTTTTTATTTGAAAGTCTATTCCCGTCATTCATAGTTACTTCTCCTCAGGCAAATTAATGCATAGTAACTGAATATCTCTAATCTTCATTCTATTTTTTGAATTTTTTATGGAAATCAACTTGTCTACGCCTTACTTCCAACTCTGAATTTCCACTATGTTCCCCTCCGGGTCTCTCGCATACACAATAGTTAATAGATTCGGGACAAGCAATATTCTATCTATTATGTATTTCGCTATTATGACAATTTATCCTGGTCTTTATTTTTAACACTCAGGCGTTGGAAGAGTATGCATATATTTACTTCCCTTTACCCCGCTCCATGGATATAAGGAATGTCCACAGCTTTTTTGTAATCAGTAGGAGGTTTTATGGTATTATTAACAAAATACATCTGATTGTGATTATAAGAACCCCTCGTGGGTAATGTTTAGATTATGGGCTGCGGGGAAGCTAGCAGTTTATATTAATTCTCTGCTTGGAGAGTGACGAATGAAGCCATCTTTTGTACTACTTATCGGAAGTATTATTTTAACTTATGCAGGGATTAATTTCTATATTGGCTTAAGAGGCTGGCAGTCTATAGGAAGGTTTATTCCTTTCTTAAGTAGTATGGTTTACTGGTCAGCCTTTTGGCTGATGGTATTCTCCTACATTCTTAGTAGGCTTACCGAGAAGTATTTACCTGACTTTTTCACTAAATCTTTCTCAATACTAGGCGGTTACTGGATCCCGGCCATGGTTTATTTGTTGGTAATTTTATTAACCCTTGACTGCCTGCGGTTGATTGACCGACATTTTAGTATTTTCCCCAAAGTACTCAGGGAACACCCCTATGCCGTGCTTTATACAGGTTTCAGCGTTTTGTTAATTTTGTTAATTGTTTTTACCTATGGTACCTTTAATAGCCGAAACATTAAAATTACCAATTACCAATTACCAATACCCAAAGAAACCGATATTAATCAATTGCACGCTGTCTTAGTTTCAGATATACATTTAGGATTAGTGATAGGCAATAAACGGCTGACGGAGATAATAGAAAAGGTCAATAGCCTGAAACCTGATATTGTTTTTCTGGCGGGGGATATTCTCGAAGAAAATATCAACCAGTTGAAAGAAAAACAACAATTAACAGATACCTTTCGTCAGTTGAATGCTAAATACGGGGTTTTTGCCATACTAGGCAATCATGAATATATCGGCGGCAGCGCGGACAGTGTTGCTGAGTTTTTTAAAGACGTCAATGTGATTACCTTACGGGACCAATATGCAAAGATCGCCGATAGTTTCTATGTGCTTGGGCGCGATGACTTATCCACCAACCGCTTTAATCAAGGAATGCGGCAGGACCTTTCTGCCATTATGAGAGATATTGATAAATCGCTCCCTATGATTTTACTTGACCATCAGCCCAGCCGCTTAGATGAAGCGCAGCAGGAAGGTATTGATCTGCAATTGTCAGGGCACACCCATCGTGGTCAATTTTTTCCCTTCAACCTTATCACAGACCGGATTTTTGAAGTAGATTGGGGGTACCTGAAAAAAGATGATTTACAGGTTATTGTCTCCTCCGGTGCCGGTACTTGGGGCCCACCCATTAGGATAGCAAGCAGATCAGAGATAGTAAGTATTAAGATAAAGCTTGATAAATAATCTCCTTTGGCATAGGCGGTGACAACATTGCTAACGACAAGTGAAAATACTTTAGTTTTTCCCTGCAAAAAGTGGTTTAGCTTTGGCCTAACACGAGGTGCATTGTATTCCTCGGGCACGCACCTTATTAAAGAGTTATAAGAGGTATCATGCCAAACATGTCCGCTGATGGATAATGGAAACTTCTCTCGTCCAAAATTTGTGTTTCCTTTATCAAGTTTTTTAGCATTATTCATTATAAGTAAATTGCTTATATCGCGTATAATCGCTTTCCCGGCATTCCACAGTTAGTAGTGTCCCATAACTTTCATAACTTACTGATTTTACATTAGCATATTCATTGAAGTAAGACACAATACTGCCTTGTTCATAGGGAATAAGCATTTTACATTCAATATGCTTAAATATCTTTTTGCTGATAAGTTGTATCAATTCTTCTAATCCTATCTTTTTCTTAGCAGATATATAAACAGTTTCGTCTGTGTTATAAGGCGCATCCATTGTAGTAAGGTCCACTTTATTATATACATAGATCGTTGGAATTGCTCTAGCCCCTATTTGTTTCAAGGTCTCATCTGTTACCTCTATCTGCTGCTCGTAATTAGGATTTGAAAAATCTACAACATGTAGTAACAAATCTGCATCCCTCACTTCTTTTAAAGTCGAGCGGAATGCTTTGATTAAATCATGTGGTAATTTACTTACAAAACCAACGGTATCGGACAAAAGAAATACTTTGCTATCGGGCAATGTGATGTTTCTCACTGAGGTATCAAGTGTTGCAAAAAGCATGTCCTTTTCAAATACTTTTTTGCTAGCGGATTTTTGGTAAAGTTCAACCATAGAATTCATAAGGGTTGACTTACCTGTATTTGTATAACCTACTAATGCAACTGTTGGTAATCCCACTTTATTTCTTTTCTTACGCTGTGTCTCACGAACATTACCAATTAACTCTAACTCTTTGTTTAAATCATGTATCTTTTCCTCAATTTTTCTACGGTCAAGCTCTATTTTCTTTTCTCCCACTCCTCTATTTTTAGTGCCTACCCCTCCACTTTGTCTACCCAAATCTTGATTCAACCCTATTAGTCTGGGCAGCATATAGCGGAGACGAGCTAATTCAACTTGTAGCTTAGCTTCTCTTGTTTTAGCTCTATTAGCAAATATTTCTAGAATCAGTGATGTTCTATCCATTATTATAGGCTCTAGGGCCTTTTCAAGATTTCGTAATTGGGTTGGAGATAGCTCATTATTAAAAATTAAAACATCTGCTTCTGTCTCGTTTATTAAGTCATTAACTTCTTCAATTTTACCAGAACCGATATAATGTCCTATGTTTATAGACTTGAGATTCTGCTCTATCTGCCCCACCACTTCTAATTCACAAGCAATTGCTAAGTTCTTTAATTCCTCAAATGTTTCTTCAAAATTAGCTTGTTTATTTATATTTACACCAATCAAAAGCGCTCTTTGTCTTTCTTCCATCCTTAGTCTCTCCTTTTAATTACTTTTGTGGAAAACACCACCTTTAAAGGGATTAGGTAAATACCTCTGTTTTTGCATACCAATTACTTGCACAAATTCAACTGCAAGACGTTTTGGTGAACATCAGTACAATACAAAAAGAGAGGCCTTGCCCCTCTTTTTTGACCAACATCCCTCTTCTATGAGCTGGCTATATCGGATTTCGGTTCTGTTGTTGATTTGCTTTCCTTTTCGGCAGTTGGTTTACTAACAGTGCTCTCTTTCTTGGCCTTATCCTTATCTGCTGCCGGGCGGTTGTCAGTGGAATAAAACCCTCCTGCTTTATAAATAATTCCTACGTTTTTACTGATAAGCCGTTTAACAGGGCTGTCACATTTAGGGCAGCTTTCAATAGCTTCTTCGGTAATTCTCTGCTTTGTTTCAAACACTCCACATTCGGGACAGCGGTATTCGTAAATAGGCATGTCGTGCCCTCCTTAGAAGATATATTATTAATTCTTAAATCATTTATTGTTCTCCTCTGCTATATTATTGAAAATTTTTTGAAACTCTTCATAAGGCTGGGCTCCTACAATACGATATCTGTCGTTAATAACAAATGTCGGTACACCCGTGGCCCCCTTCTTGGAAGCATCGGCAGAAAACTGCTTCAGACGCTCTTCGAAAATAGGATTCTGCCATGCTTTTTGTACTTCTTCCCGTAAAAACCCGGCTTTTTCAGCAAGTTGAAGCAAGACTTCTCTATCTCCGATATTCTTTCTCTCTTTAAAATAAGCTTGGAAAAGATTCTTGTGCATATCACTTCCTTCCGGACGTGTTTCGGGGTGAATTTCTAAACCAATCCATTCTTTTTTAATTTCAAATTCTTGTTCAAGTTTCTCGACAATACCATTGCCGATATAACAAAACGGTCAAATGTAATCAGAATATATTTTTATTTTGAACACAATAGTAACCTCCTGTCTATTTCTTTTTTAATTTAAGATCTGAAATTCTATCTTTTAGCGAAAGGTTGGGCTCAGCGCCACTCTCTGTCTCCGCTGGTCCGTAGTATCACAAGTTTATCTGCTTGCTCATGAAAAACACTCCTTTTTTTGTAATTTAGTTCAATCCCAACCATCTTGGCGGGATTATAGTTTTATGATAATGGTGGTTCCAGACTAATACTGATATTCTAGCATAAAATGATGATTTTCCAAACCTGGTACCAATAGCAAAACAGGTAATCTAGGGCACTAAACCAATGACTGACTTTTGTGGATACCTATCTAATGTAGTGTATTAATCTATACTAGAAAGAAAATACTATGATAATAAAAGACAAAGAACAAAAGGAGATACGATGACAAAGAGAAAAGAAATAATAGAAACAGGATGGAACTTAGAAAATAGCTATGCCCGTCTACCGAAATTATTTTTTAAGAGACTTAACCCGAACCCTGTACCCTCACCGAAGTTAATCATTCTCAATCATCCTTTGGTAACATCTCTGGGGTTGAGTGTCCAGGCGCTGCGCGGCGAAGATGAAGTCGAAGTGCTTGCTGGCAGCCGGATTCCCGAAGGCGCTTTCCCTCTTGCTCAAGCTTACGCGGGACATCAATTCGGGCATTTTGCCATGTTAGGGGACGGCCGGGCTCTGCTGCTAGGCGAGCAGATCACTCCCCTAGGTGAGCGGGTTGATATTCAGCTCAAGGGTTCAGGAGAAACGCCATACTCCCGCCAGGGTGATGGTCGGGCAACACTTGGATCGATGCTACGCGAATACATCATCAGCGAAGCAATGCATGCGCTTGGTATTGCTACCACCCGTAGCCTCGCGGTGGTGACAACTGGTGAATCAGTAATCCGCGAAACCAAGCTGCCTGGTGCAATCCTGACTCGCACAGCAGCCAGTCATCTGCGCGTCGGTACCTTTCAATACGCTGCAAAATGGGGCAATGTTGAGCACCTCCGGGTCCTGGCTGATTATACATTGCAACGACATTTTCCCGACGTTGACGCAGTTGAGAACCCTTATCTTTTCCTACTTCAAAAAGTGATCAAGCGTCAGGCCGGGCTCATTGCCAAATGGCAACTGATTGGCTTTATTCACGGGGTAATGAACACCGACAACATGGCCCTTAGTGGAGAAACCATTGATTATGGTCCCTGCGCCTTCATGGATGCCTATGACCCGGCAACGGTATTCAGTTCCATTGACACTCAAGGCCGCTATGCCTATGGCAATCAGCCGCATATTGCTGGGTGGAATCTCGCACGATTTGCTGAAACCCTGTTGCCGCTGCTTGATGTCAATCAGGGGCAGGCTGTCAAGCTGGCCCAAGATGCGATCTCGGAGTTTGCAGAATTATATCACCATCATTGGCTGGCAGGGATGAGAGCAAAGCTGGGAATATTTAATCAAGAGCAACAGGATGAATCCCTTATTGAAGGCCTCCTCGGTGTGATGCAGAAGTATGGTGCGGACTATACCAATACCTTCCTCGCATTAACTTTTGATACGCCGGAAGATACGGTCTTGTCCGGCAAGCCAGAATTTACTCAGTGGCATGAGCTGTGGCAGGAGAGACTAGACAGGCAGCAGGAATCGAAAACCTCCTCGGCTCAGTTAATGCGCGACAGCAATCCTTCACTAATCCCTCGAAATCACCGGGTAGAAGCTGCATTAGAAGCCGCAGTAAAACAACAAGACTATAGCGTGATGGAGCGGCTGCTCACTGTTCTCTCAAACCCCTACGCACATTCCCCCGAACAGGCGAGTTACTCCACTCTGCCTGAGCCATCATCCCGTCCTTACCGAACCTTTTGCGGTACGTGATAGATGCACGGGACACTTAAGTAACATAGCTGCTTTAATAAAAAAGGCTCTATAATAGATTATTTTCTAAAGTAAAACCGACGCCATGGAAATTCAGAAGGTGCGTATTTTTCGACAAGCATGACACAAGGTTAAAAAAACGGTATAATCCGTGTATCCCTTTTCTTTATTATTTATAAAGAACGTATTCTTGTTGTTGAATCCCAACCCATCAACGGATAAAATATACATAATAGATGGGGGGGCGAGCCCTTGTTCGGAGCAAGAATAATAGTAGCAGATAGTGATGCGCGCTTTCGTCAAAAACTAAACAAACTGCTGACTAAAGCCGGCTATTTAGTAGTGGCCGAGGAAGATGACGGTCGTAAAGCTATTCAAGCAATACATACTATGCAGCCGGATTTAGTTATTATCGATTCACAGCTCCCTGGCAAAAACGGTCTGGAAATTGCCAAAATTGTGGAAGAAGGACGGGTAGCGCCTGTGCTGCTGCTAACTGCATATAATCATCGGGAAATGGTGGAGAAGGCCAAAGAATCCTGGGTATTTGCTTATCTGGTTAAGCCGGTTAACGAAGCCAATTTATTTCCTGCGATGGAAATTGCTATGGCCAACTACCGCAAATTAATAAAGCTGGAACAAAAAATAAGCCAACTGGAGGAAACTCTGGAAACCCGCAAACTAGTTGACAGAGCTAAGGGAATGCTGATGGAAACGCTAAACATAAGTGAACCCCAATCCTTTCGACTATTGCAAACCCAAAGCATGCAGCGCCGTCAATCCATGCGCCAGGTAGCAGAAATAATTCTTTCTTATTCTGTAGAACAGCTTAAGGAAAAAATACATTATTAAAATGCAGCATCGCATCAAGTATACAATATTCTTCCGAAGAAACTCTTGTAAACAATTTGATAAATAGCTAAAATTAACCTAGTTTATCGGGCAAAGGGGCCCAAAGGCACATTCGCAGGCTATTTCTGTGCTTTTGAGGGTCTTTTTTTATTGTTCTTTTAAGGGCATTGTAACGTTAGGGTAAATAATATTCTTCCAAGGAGGTGACAATAAACATAATCGCGTACCTTTAGTAGGCTCTCAGGCTAAAATTTAAAAAATTAGAAAAAGATGGAGGATGGTAGAAATGACTTTTAGCAGACCAAATAGATCAGAAGCAACTTTAACAAGGAATAGGACGCCTAAGTCCATATCGCCTTTTAGCGGTATGTGTGCCACTTGTTCGGTTGAGTGCGCCGGCCTTTGTGACATAGGCAAATCTTCGTATCGTGGAAAGGAAGCCCTTTACCCCCAGCCCTTCGGTGCGGTTACTGCAGCTTCAGAAAAGGATTATCCGATAGATTACTCTCACTTCAACATCATGGGTGGCGCAGTTGGCGCTAAGGGTATTGAAGCCGACAGCGACAAGGCAATATTCCCTAATGTAGATACTTCAATTAAAATTAGCGATATTGAGTTGGATATGCCTATTGTTATTGCTGGTATGGGTTCCACTAATGTGGCAGCCAATCACTGGGAAGGTATGGCCGTAGGCGCAGCGATTTCTGGTATTGGTATTGTAATTGGCGAGAACGTTGTCGGTATGGATCCCAACTCGGAAATTAAAAATGGCCGGGTAGTTCAGGCCCCTAACCTTGCTAGAAGAATAAAAGATTTTCAAAAATATAGTGAGGGAAAAGGCTTTATCGCGGTGCAGGCAAACGTTGAAGATACCCGTCTGGGTGTACAAGAATGGGCTATCGAAAACTGCGGTGTCGAAGTAGTAGAGATGAAGTGGGGCCAAGGCGCAAAAGATATCGGTGGAGAAGTAAAGCTTGATAGTTTGGACAGGGCTCTACAGCTTAAAAGACGCGGCTATGTTGTTCTTCCCGATCCGGAAGACCCCAAAGTACAGGAAGCACATAAGAACGGAGCTTTTAAAGAATTCGAGCGCCATTCCCGTATCGGCATGGTAGAAGAAGAATCCTTTCATGCCCGAGTTGCGGAGCTGCGCGCTGCCGGAGCCAAGTATATATTCCTGAAAACGGGCGCATACCGCCCTGCTGACCTAGCCCGTGCACTGAAATTTGCTTCTGATGCTAAGCTTGACATGCTGACCATTGATGGCGCCGGTGGCGGCACCGGCATGAGCCCCTGGCGGATGATGAATGAATGGGGTGTTCCTTCAGTAGAGCTGCACAGTCTGGCCCATCAATATGCCAGCCGTTTAGCGGCCAAGGGTAAGCATGTTCCTGCCATGGTATTTGCGGGCGGCTTTACCTTGGAAGACCATATCTACAAGGCCCTCTCCCTGGGTGCACCTTTCGTCAAGGCGGTTGGTATGTCTCGTGCCTATGTTACTGCTTCTTTTGTGGGTAACAATGTTGCACAAGCGCTTAAAGAAGGGAAATTGCCTTCTGCATACAAAACTTATGGCGAACGGGCTGACCAAATATTTATTACTTCAGCAGAACTAAAATCACGTTTCGGCAGTGACTTTGATAACCTACCTGCCAGTGCCATTGGCGTCTATACCTATACAGAACGCCTCAAGCAGGGACTCAAACAATTTATGTGCGGTGCAAGACAGTTTTCCCTGGACTATATTACCCGTGATGATATCGCTGCATTAACCAAAGATGCTGCAGCTGTTAGCGGCATTACCCACATTATGGATGTTGATAAGGATGAAGCAGAAAAAATTCTTGGCTAACTCCTTGGTCGACAATTCCTCATAGCATTCAAAAGAACCTGCAGGTTAATCTGCAGGTTCTTTTTATAATGATCTTTCGCCCAACACCAAATGCAGCTATAAGCATTTGGTGTAATGCTATCTTTATCATTGTCTTACGCTTTTTATTTCTCCGGGAATATCGCCGTCAGTAAACTGAAGATACCGATTAATTCCTTTGGCAATGGCCAAGGCTAATTCTTGTTGATAATCCTCTGTCTGCAATTGGTTTCGTTCCTCTATGTTAGTAATGAAACCCAATTCAACCAGCACGGCCGGAATTGAGGCCTGCTTTAAAATAAAGTAATTAGCGGGAATTAAATCCTGCTGATGATGGCGAGAGACCTTACGCAGTTCAGCCAGCAGCGTTTCAGCCAGCCGTTTGCTGTCCGAGCTATTCTTTTGGTAAAAAACCATTGGACCTTTGAAGCTGGCTTGGGCCGCATTAACATGAATGCTTACCAAAACATCCGCATTTTCCTCCTGAGCCACCTTGACCCTGGCCATGAGGTCTCTGCGCTGCCTGGTTCGTTCCTCGGGATAGAGTCTGCTAATGTCATTATCGGCTTCGCGGGTCAGCATTACTTTGCTACCCAATTTAGACAAGTTCTTCCCCACTTTTTCAGCAACGGCCAAAGTAATTTCCTTTTCCTTTAAAGAACCGTATTCGCTACCCCCGTCTATACCACCGTGGCCGGGGTCTAACGCTACCAAATACTCCTCCAACGACAGTTTCTCCACTAGCTTTTCTTGGGGTTTAGGTTCTGACCGCCGCGGATATATGACAATTGTCCCCGCTACCAGCAAAACAACCATAAGCGCGCCAACCGCTAGATATACTAACTGCCTATTCGTTAATATCATATCTGACTCCCAATCTCTTTTTATTACATCTTATGGAGAAAGGTCAGACATTATTTATCTTGCAGCAGCTTTTTTCGTCGATAATAAAACATTCCCATGGTTGCTGCTATAATTACTACACTGATAACCTGGGCCGCCCGCAGATTGCCTAACATTAAACTATCGGTACGAAGTCCTTCAACCACAAAACGTCCCAGGGAATAGAGTGCCGCATAAAGCAAGAATACTTCACCGTGCACCTCTTTCTTGCGCCGGCGATACCATAATAAGACTAAAAAGACGCCCAAATCCCATAAGGACTCGTAAAGAAAAGTCGGGTGGCGGTATGCACCATCAATATACATGGCCCAAGGCAAATCCGTGGGATAACCGTATGCCTCTTGATTAAAGAAATTACCCCAGCGGCCTATGGCCTGGCCTAAAATGATGCTGGGGGCGACGATATCTGCCATCTGCCAAAAATTAAGTCCCTGCCGGCGTACAAATAAATAACCGGCCAATACACCCATAATAAGTGCACCATGGATAGCCAGCCCGCCATGCCAAATTGCCGGTATTTCAGATGGGTGCTGACTATAATAAGGCCATTGAAAAATTACATAGTAAGCCCGGGCTCCGATAAATGCCAGCGGCGCAGCAATTATCACCAAATTTAATATTTGTTCCGGATCGATATTTTGCCTATCCGCCTCACGATAGGCTAAATAAGTACCAAGAGCCAAAGCGGTACTCATCAATATTCCATACCATCTTATGGCCAACGGGCCAACCTCAAACGCTATCGGATCCAAAATTTTGCCCCTCCTCTTCGTATGAAACTTTCTTTTACATTATATCTTACCCCATTGTCTTGACCGGGTAAACGGTAACCCTGATAAATTAAAAAAATATGCTGCAGGCAGCAACTATCGTAGTTACCAAATTAACCGCAATAGACAATTTAAACCCGGGGGCTACGTCCCCCGGGTTTGCATTACCTTTACAATTAATTTGTCCACCTGACAACTCTTATCATATACTTCCTTATCGGTCAGTGATTTGCCTGCTGCCAACATACGAGTTAATTCTTCCCTTTCCGCGGCTAACTTAACATTAAGCTCGCTCTCCTTATCCACGGGGCTCACCACTTCCACTAAATATTGTACTGCTATTCTGCCTGTTTCCTATATATGGTATTTCGACAGCTTTAATAGAATTCCTGCCCCAAATCGATTTATTTTCTGCATTTTATCCATTTTTATACATTATTCCAAAACCGCCTCGGGGGTTACGCCAATCAATATTGTCATGAGCGCACCCGTACCTGCAGGTACCACATTCTAAACATCCTTCATATGCGGTATCTATACGCTCTTCTTTCTCGTCCCAAGCATATACTTTTGCCGGACAGATGTAGGTACATGGTTTACGCTCGCAACTTCGACATACGTCCCTATCTCTAATTTTCAAATGGCTATGCTTATCAGCTTGAAAGCGATTGAGAAACAATTTATCTTCAATCGTCATTTGCTTCATCCCATCACCCTCCAACCGCGATATAGGTCTTTAATTATTTCATATTTGGAGCGTTGAGATGTCACTTCGTTCCAGATTCTTTGCTGTTTTTCCTTTTTAGGAACACTGTCTACGGTTAAGAATTCTTCCAATGCGGCATTAACAGCGTGAGGGTAAAAACTGAAGAAATGTCGGTTTCTTTCCATCACTACGCCCACATTCTGATATTTCTTCAAATCCTTAAGAACAAAAGATTTTTCCAATTTGCTCTGATATTCCGACAGCATTCCAGCACTATAATCACCTCGCTGGTGAGCAGCAATTACAGTTTCTGCAGCGAACTTACCCGAAGTTAAGGCCATATTAGAACCTTCCCTGTGAATGCCGTTACAAAGCATTGCAGCGTCGCCAACAACCAAAACATTATCACGATAGAGTTTAGGCATTGCCCGGTAACCGCCCTCGGGAATCATATGCGCCAAGTATTCGTTGCTCTCCCCACCCTGCAGCAGCGGCTTCACCGCTGGATGGCTTTTCATATGCTCCAATATTTCATTAGGGTTGAGCCCCTCATGCTCTACCAGTTGAGAAACCAACACCCCGCAGCCCACTGATAAAGAGTCCTTGTTTGTATAAATAAACCCTGTCCCCATCATTCCAAAAGTAGAATCCCCCACAAGTTCAATAGTTGCCCCTTCTCCCTCTTCCAGGTTGAAACGGTCCTCTATTTTCTCCTTGGGCAGAGTGATGATTTCCTTAACAGCGACTGCCAGCTCAGACGAATTTATTCCATCCCTTTGCAGACCCACCTTCTGCGCCAACAATGAATTTACTCCTTCGGCTAAAATTATTACATTGGCACGGATATCACCCTGTTCTCTTCCGGTTTTAACTCCTACAATTCTACTGCCGTCATAAAGAAAATCCTCTACCACTGTCTCAGTAATTAATAACGCCCCGGCATCCACTACCTGCTCCGCAAACCAGCGGTCGAATTTTGCTCTTAGCACGGTGAAATTATTATATGGCTCTGTACCAAACCCTTTACTTCGGTGACCCAGGGTAACCACAGATTCTTTATCAACCAACCACATCCGCTGCTCCACGATAGCTCTCTCTACCGGCGCTTTTTCCCAAAACTTAGGGATAATTTCTTCGGTGGGCTGGCGGTACAACACACCACCCATAACATTTTTTGTGCCGGGATGGTCACCGCGTTCAACAATAATTACATCCATACCCTCCTTGGCCAGCATATAACCCGCTGCCAATCCCGATGGACCTGCCCCGACAATTATAACGTCAAATTTATCAGACATAATGAACCTCCTTATTGAACCAGCTGCTTCTTAAACTGCTCTATCATGGCCGGCAACACCTGAAACATATCACCTTGAATGCCAAAGGTAGCTACTTTAAATATAGAGGCGTCAGGGTCCTTGTTAACTGCAACGATAACATCGGATGTCTGCATACCCACCAAATGTTGTATTGCACCTGATATGCCGATAGCAAAATAAACTTTAGGCCGAACGGTGGTGCCCGTCTGCCCCACCTGATAATCGGCGCTAATCCAGCCCGCCTCTACCGCCGCCCGAGAAGCTCCTACTGTGCCTCCCAATACCTCGGCCAGCTGTTCAATCAGCCGAAAATTTTCTTTACTTCCTAACCCCCTGCCGCCTGCTACAATTATTTCCGCTTTATCAAGATAAACGGCCTTACCTTTTTCCTTAATGTAATCCACTACTTTAACCGCCACATCTTCCTCAGCCAAGCTCAAATCTTCTCGGATAAGCTCTCCTTGCCGACCTTCCTCGTACTGAGGCATATCCATAATCCTGGGCCGCACCGTTGCCATCTGGGGACGACGATGGCGGCAGATAATGGTGGCCATAATGTTGCCCCCAAAAGCAGGCCTAGACTGCAGTAGATACCGGGATTCCTCTTCCACGTCCAACTGGGTGCAGTCAGCTGTCAGACCTGTCCCCAGCTTTGTAGCCACCGTGCCGGACAAATCTCTGCCCATGGTGGTGGCTCCCATCAAAATGACCTCCGGCATATGTTTTTTCGACAGGTTAACTATAGCTTCAGCATATGGTTGAGTGCGATAATGTTTCAACACCGGCGAAGCAACCAAGAAGACCTTGTCCGCACCATAAGCAAAAGCTTCCTGAGCTAGATTATCCACATTGTCCCCTAATAGAATACCTGCCAAATAGGTATCCAGCTTGTCCGCCAGCTTTCGCCCCTCGCCTAGCAGCTCCCAGGAAACTGGCGCGCCCTTACCTTCCATTTGTTCAATAAATACCCATACTCCTTTATATTTGGTTAATTCTGCAGACATCTCACGGGCAGTCTCCGTCATTTCCTTAACCTGTTCCTTCTCCTTCTTATCCATCTTTTCCGGGGGTTCATCTAAAGCCAAAGCTTCTGTAGGACATACCTCTACGCAGGCCCCGCAGTTAGTGCATTTTTCCGGATCAACATCTGCAACACCGTCCACCAGCGTCAAGGCATCAAAAGGACAGGTCTGGACACAGAGACCACAACCGATACATTTCTTTTTCGAAACTTCAACAGCCATATATTAGTCCTCCTATATTACCAGTCTGCGATAATCTCTTGTTTAACCAACTTTTCTACCAGAGCCGCCGCTGCCTTCTCCGGCTCTTCCATGCCACCAGGAATAATTTCCCCCTCGTCCCTGTCCGGAGGCGGGAATATCCTTCTTACTGCAGTAGGCGAGCCCTTAAGACCAAGCTGTTCCGAGTCCATATCATCAAAGTCGTTTTTTCCCCACACTGCCGCTTTGTCAAAACGTGCTGCCTTAATCATATTGGGCAAAGATGCGTAGCGTAAATCATTAATATCCTTCACTACAGTAAGCAGCGCAGGTAGTGGCGCCTCTAAAATTTCTTTAGAACCTTCGAGCTTACGCGCTACCTTAATCTTCTTTTCTTCCGGGTTCGCATCAATTATTTCCATGACATATGTAAGCTGTGGCATTTCTAATCGGGTAGCAATACCCGGCCCGACTTGAGCGGTATCGCCATCAATGGCTTGCTTGCCGCAAATAACCAAATCAACCTGTTCCTCCTGATCTAGTTTCTTTATGGCTTGAGAGAGAATATAACTAGTTGCCAGAGTATCAGATCCGCCGAAGGCCCGGTCGCTGACGAGGACCGCTCTATCTGCCCCAAAGGAAATTGCTTTTCTTAGCACCTCTTCCGACTGAGGAGGGCCCATGGAAATCACCGTTACCGAGCCCCCATATTTATCCTTTAACACCATGGCAGCTTCCACAGCGTGGGCGTCATAAGGATTCATGATGGACGGGACCCCTTCTCTAATTAAAGTATTAGTTTCCGGGTCGATACGGACTTCCGATGTGTCTGGTACCTGCTTTGCACATACTACTATATGCAAATTCAATCACTCCTTCCTTGGATCGGGTTTACCGCATAATTCATTTGATATATATTTTTCACCTGTTGCGGCAAATTAATGTGAAATACTTGATAAAATCCTTTAATGTCATTAAATATGACCTATAACCATAAATTTATCAGACATTTGTCAATATGGATGTGGCTTGACTAACAGGACACTTGTGACTTTACTCACATTTCCACACTGATTGCAAATACCTTCGTCGCTTCAGCCGCTGGAATGGCGCGAAATCATTCCTAACCCATAGCTTCCGGCGCATAAAAAAACCACGGCACTTTCGCCGTGGTTTTTACTAGCACACGTTATTATCCTTTTGCACCGCTGATACTACAAACCTTAATGGTTTGCCCGATTTGTAGATTGAGTGGATCTATACCGGGGTTTAATTCTTCGATTGCTTCAACTGATGTATTGAATTGCTGGGCTATCTTGAACAGTGTATCGCCCGGTTTAATTTTAACAAAGGTCAATGTAGTACCCGGTGGGCATTCAGTTGGTGATACCGTTGTAGTAGGAGTAACTCCTGTTTCAATAACATCGGTAACTACATCCAACTGTACGCTTTCTGTTACCTTCACGAATACGGCGATAATTGCCGTCTGTTTCCATGGGAAGTCATCGGGGTCAAAATCTTGGGACGGGTGATCATTCTTGCAAATATCGCTGGGATAATTCGGCTCGTCAAAGAGAACATCTTCTACCCGGGGGTGTACCTGTAAGTTCATATCCGGCTCAGCGCCAGGAATATCTACAAATACTGAGAAGTTCTCATCAAAGCTTTCTTCCTTGACAGAATCGTCACAAAGGTCCACATAGAATACTTGTTTGTGCAAATTACCTTCTATGATTACCTTATCACGGATGGCTTCAGTTTCCTTACGATTGATCTCGATATCAGTCTTTGTTTCCACAATTTTCTTAACCGGTACCGGGAAGGTGATATCCCTTTTGACGCTGGTTTGCCTTTCATTTTCGCCAACCACGCTTTCAACCTTCAACAGGTCTTTTTCAACCTCGATACCTTCACCCACAACATCAGTAACCACTTCAATCTGCAGGTCTTCGGTTACCTTAACAAATACTGCCAGAATTGCCCGCTGTTTTGCCTTTGAGCGTTTGTGTTTGCTGGGATGTTTGTCATGGTCTTTGTCATGGTCTTTGTCATGGTCTTTGTCGTGCTTTTTGTCATGCTTTTTGTCTTCAATGTTGATATCAACGTCTTCCACGTCAACATGTACCTGGGCGTTCATTCCGTCTTCAGCACCGGGAATTTCCACAAATGCATCAAAGTTCTCATCAACGCTCATTTCAAATACCTGGCCGGTATCCTTCTCAACATAGTAAATCTGTTTGTGGAGCACTCCTTCAATAATTACCTTATCAGGAATAATTTTTGTAGTAACATCCCTGACCCTGGTGGTAACATCCTTTATCTTTTTTATCTCCCGGGGGAAGGTAAGGTCTGCTTCTACAAAAACCTGGTTTTCGTCCTCACCGACCACGCTCTGAACCTTTAAAAGCTCCTTAATTACATCGAGCTGCTGGTCCGGGGAAGTAACATCAGTAACCACTTCAATTTGAACAGTTTCAGTGACTTTTACGAACAGTTCCAGAATTACTGTCTGACGCCACGTGTCCGGTATCGCATACGGGTCATCCCTTAGATCATCGTAATCAATAAATTCGATACGGGGATGGACCTGGACGTTCATGTCACCGGTAGTACCAGGAATGTCTACAAACGCTGAGAATTTTTCATCAACACTTTTTTCAAATACTTCACCTTTTTGATAGGTTACGCCATCAACGGTACGGTTCTCGTCTGCAACCCAGAAGATTTGCTTATGAATTATGCCTTCGATTATTACCTTATCTTCTATTGGATTTACTGTGACATCCTCAACCTCAGCCTCTGTGTCCCATATTTTTTTAGCCTTTACGGGAAACTCAATGTCATTGACCACCGTTGTCTGGATCGTATCCTCACCAACAACGTTCTCCACCTTCAATAATTTCTTGACAACATCAATGTCGGACATTAAGTCAACCTCCTTTCATAAAATTATTCACCATAATATATGCTTAACTCCAAGAAAAGTGACACCTCCCTTTCCTGGAAGAGTCATTTTTACTAATATATTGTATGAGGCACCAAGATATTTGTGATAAATAAGAAAAAGCTGAATTTTTTTTTATTTTAAGCAAAAAAAAAGGAGAGGACGTTGTCCTCACCTTTTGCTGATAAACATTTGGGTATACATCTTACCATATGGCCCACCATCAATTATACCAATGCCGATATGGGTAAAATTCGTGTTTAGAATATTAGCTCTGTGTCCCGGGGAATTCATTAAATTTTTATGGGCCGTACCTACGTTAGGGGCCCCAGCCAAGTTCTCTCCAGCGTATCCAAATTCAACACCATACTCTCTCATCATATCAAAAGGAGAGCCGTAGGTAGGCGATTGATGGGCGAAATACCCCTTGGCGATCATATCGCGCGATTTCATCCGGGCCAACTTAACCAGTTCACTATCCATCTGCAGCGGTGCCACGCCAGCTTCCTTCCTAGCGGCGTTAACCAAAGAAAGCATCTGGGCCTCATCCTGAGCAAGTGTCCCATTCAAATTGCTGGCATTATTCGTCTCTGCCGGCTGTTCTCTCTGTACAATATCGGCTGAAGATCCAGCTCCCGTGCTGGTCACATTACCCAGGGATTTCTGAATGTTTTCAGCCCATACCTGCACCAGCCCCGTAGAAGTGGAGTTATTGGCCTGCCAATCTACTTCTGTGACAGTTGCTAACAACTTATCATTGACCAACACCACCGGCATCCCATCAATTTCTCCAGCGTGTATGGCTGAGGGCAGCAGTTCTCCTTGGCGAGCGAACACGCTGATCCGATCAATAATAATCCTGCTTCTTTCCCATGCTGAATAATTAGGGATACTACGATAACGCATTACTACCTGACTATCAAGGGATATCTCGTATGTATTGATATCTCCCCCCTTAGGTCGGGCAGTAAGACCTATGGGTCCCCCCCATGCGGCAGGCACGAGAGAAATACTCATCATTACAAGCAACAAAAATGTCAGAGTTTTTTTCTTCATTATTTCCCCCCTTTCTGAACATATTTTAACATTAATTGTACGTTAGGAGGAAATGGCGCAGAGACTGTGACAAGCCATATTTTTATCTTAACAACCCTTGGCTCTGTCTTAGCGACGGTTATAAAGTTTTATTATCTAATGGTTTAAGTTGGCACGGCAGCTTATTGGTTCCAAATTATTAATGCTCATTTTATTCTCCCGGTGCCTTACAATAGGTGACTCTTTCTGCTGTGCCCAATATGAACCCCATTGTCTGAGCCGTTTTAACCACCAGCAATATAACCGGCGCCCACCGCCATACCCGTATACCGGCGGAAGGCAGCTTCCGCTTGGCAAGGCAGACACTTATCAAGATAAAAACTACTGCGATAAACGGTAGTAACCATGGCCGAAAAAAAATACCGCCCAACACGCTCAGCAACATACATGCCCAAATAGAAATAATATAACGGTAACTGTTGGGGAAAGCATCTGCTTGACCGTCCCCTCGTGCGCAGCACCAAAACTGCGACCACAAGTCTCCAATGCTTTTCCGTTGTTCCCAATAAACCACCGCCTCCGGCGCCAATACAAATGTACAGCCGTGCTTTCTTAAAGCCAAATCAAAATAAGTATCTTCCCCATAATTCAGCCACTGGGGATAACCACCCGCTTTTCGCCAAGCAGCCTTAGTAAATGCTACAGACCGACCGGAAGGAAGAAATTTTGTAAAATAGGGGCTCTCAGAAATAGTCAAAGCAGCGGTACACTGTTGTAATGCCGTATTGGCTTCAGGTATGTAGCGTCCGGATACAACCTCTATCTCGGGAAGTTCAAAAGGTGCGGTTATTTCCCTGAGCCAGGCCTTATCGAGAACACAGCTGGCATCAGTAATGGCAACCACCGGATATTTGGCAGTTCCTATGGCCTCGTTGCGACTCTTGGCAATGTTGGCACCAAATAATTGCAACAGTTTTACCGGAAAAGGCGCCTGCCCTTTAAAATTAATTAGGTATGCCCATGTACCATCACTGCTGCCACCATCGCTTACTATCATTTCCGCTGGATAAAAACTTTGGGCCGCCACAGAAGGAAGAAATTCCTTCAGTCTCTTTTCTTCATTTTTTACCGCAACTATCAAAGTTACCGGTATGTGCTTCATGATGCAACCCCCGATTAGATTACCATAGGCCTCGTTTTGTTTGACCTTAATTCCAAAACTATATTTCACATTATGCAAGGCCTTTCAAGAGGGTGCACCAAAAAAGCTGCCGCCTTTATGTTGTATCGAATTTCCCTATGGCCTGTGTAATTATTTGCTGGTATTTCCGAATTAATTGATTATCTGGGTAACCCTTCTCAACATCGGCAATGATGTTCCTAGCTTTATCCAGATAAAGCCGAGCCAATAATAAATAGGCCTGTAAATAATCGGTATCCAAAGCTAATGCCTTTGTAAGTAAATGTTCCGCTTCAATATATAAGTCCTTATCAGCACATACCTTACCAAGAATCAGACACCCTTCCGCATCCAAACGGTCTTCCTCCATACAATCAATCAACTCTTCAGCAGCTAATTCCCAATGTCCACATCTCCATAATATTTTTGCCAGCCGCAGAGACGGGCGTTCCCCGGGTATACCCTCTAACAGTTTAAAAATATCGGGTAGTGTTTGGATAGCTTCAAGAGACAACGCTTTTTGAACTAATACATATATTGCCGGAAGATATTCCCGGGGCACTATCCGAGGAGCATGATTAGTGATGGCCTGATGCAGTAGAAGGCACACTTGACATAGTTTATCAGAATTATTAATTTGCCATTCCTCAATAAGGTTACCTGCTTGTTGGTATTCTCCCAATAACCAATAACAAAAGCATCCTTCCGTCAAGGCCTCAGAACTCATTGAACTGGTAAATACTCCCCCCAGTTCATCTAACGCTTCCTGGAGCCGCCCCTGGCGCGCTAGCGCCTTGCCCCTTAACAGCACCAACCGTGCTTCGTATGGCCCGTCAATCAGTGCCTCATGCGCCCAATTCAAACTGCTGCTATATTGCCCAGCTTGGTACCATACATCAGCCATTAACCCCTTAAATTGAGGAGTAGAAAAATTAAAGTAAGTAAGGAGTCGTTTCTCCGCCGCCGCTGCATCCCTCTCAACCCGCAGAAGCAATTTTACTAAAGGATAGAAAGCTGATAGATGTCCCGGTCCGCTTTCAATCATTCCGATATAGGCATTTATTGCTTGTGGATAGTCTTTAATTAATTCAGATACCTGCGCTATCAGATTATATGCTCGAAAGCCGCCAACGCCATAAATGGCATCAAATTCCGACGGCGGGTCCCCAAGTTTCAGACAGTGTTCTGCTGCCTTAATGGCTTTACTATGCTGGCCTCTTTCTTTGAAAATAAATCCCGCCAAATACCAAAGGTCGGTAAAAACAGGATACTCCCTTTGTCCCTTTTCTATTACCTCCATTGCCTCGTCATATTTCTGTAATTCTATTAAACACGCAGCATAATTGCGAATTAGGGCCGGTTTATAGTCAACTGATGAATCTATTCGAAGGTAGGCCTTAGCGAAATGGCTGTTTGCTTTTTTATAGCGCCCCTGGTCCAAATACGCTGTTGCTAGGTTAAAATTAGCTAGGGCGTCTTCGGGCTGCTGCCGGTATTCCCGCAAAAGAATTTCCATGCTACTTTGCGTCTTACCCCGAATGTTAATCTTGTCAGGCACGTAACCGCCATGAAAGATGGTCAAATCACTCACCCCATTTGACATTTTCTCTTTTGTGACAAGCCCCTCACGTTAAATCCTACCAGACTGCCCTAAATGTACTTCATTACACCTTTACTTAGGTGGTAAAGAAAAAACCGGGTTAGCCCGGTCTTTAAAATTTTATTTCTAGTGCTTCTGCCACATTTTCCTGTCTATTGAATACCGTAACTTGGTCAGATCCCGCAAAGAGCAGACCCACAGCTTGCATCTGTTCATCTAAAATTAGCGACCCACTGTCTCCCGGCCGAGAAAGTATATCTGATATCACTTGGTCGGTAAATATGGCAAAATCATTACTGCCCAGGGCTACCCGTAGTGTGACGTCGACGGCGTTGACCTTACCGGCGGTAACACCGCTAGTGCGGCCGCTTTTCTGCACAGTAAGGCCCGGCTCCGCTATAGTTGTACCGGTAACCCGGCCTAATTCGTAAATATCTTCATTTACCATGTCAGCACTTGTAGGTCGGGCCACAGCGCAGTCTACCTTATTCGTAATCCCGTAATTCTTTTCCATTCGAAGTCGGTAGTTTCGTCGGACCAGCTTTACCATCCTATCACCCACCGCGGCTGCCGCCAAAGCCACTGGACAATCAATTTCTTCAAATGCTCTGTGTATAGGAATAAAACGATCTAAATGAGCTATTATATCATTATCAGTGCCACCGTCGTAAGCACCGGGCTGGTAAATTGGATCACCGGGTTGGGCTTTGCCATCTTTGCCGTTAGTAGCATTGGCCAACACATGACAGTTAGAGAGAATAAGGAGTTCGCCGCTTTTTGCATCTTTGACCACCGCACCAAAAGTCCCGGCGGTTATGTTATAATGGCCGATACTCATGCCTGGTTGGGCGGGCCGCATCCTGTCCGTTCTTCCATACATCTTAATTTCGCCGACCTCAATAACATCTGTAGCCATCTTATCTAATTTTTTAGGTACCAGAGTCTCTCCACGCAAGTATGCCTGAGGCAATTTCTTAGACACAAATACTACCATAGCAGGTTCCTTAGTTTCCTTACCCCTGACCATCTTATAGCCAACACCCACACCCACTACATTTTCCAGGGACATCAAATAATCCCTATGTTTTTCCAATGCCTTTCTGGCATTCTTCATCTGCTTCATCTCCTTTCTTAAATTGAGACATCCAACAGCCTAAGTACATTCTTTATCGGATTGTAAATAACTGCGTTATATGAACCTCCCACCAGTAGGCCAACCGCTTTTTTACCACCATTCACCAACAGCGAACCGCTGTCCCCGGGGCCTGCCATTTTGTTGGTCAGTATCTGATTTTCAAATATCGCCGTTTCCCCAAATCCATACCCGATGCGGACAGTTAAATCCACGATACGGATCCGCCCACTGGTCACCCCTGAAGCTGCACCACTTTTATAAACCCGCATGGCAACTACCCCATCTTCCGTTCCTCGCGGCCGCACAGTTAGACCAAGTATCTTTCCGTCAACCAAGCGACGGTCCGTGGGCAATGCCACTGCAGCATCAACTTTATTAACGGTAGTGTTGTCATAAAATATTGGCACATAACGGAATAATGTACCAATTAAAGCTTCAGACACCGTCCCGCCATCACCTGGGCCGGGTTGTAAGATGGGGTCACCTATCTGAGAACGGCCGTCATTACCATTGGTCAAGTTAGCCAAGATATGATTATTCGATAGAATTAGCACTTGTCTAGTCTTGTTGTCCCTGACTAATGCCCCAAAAGTACCGCAGGTAATACTTTCATGCCCAATACTCACCCCCGGCCGGGCAGGGCGCACCGAAGCTCTGCGATTAGGCATCTCTTGATAAGACTTGAACTCCCCCACTTCCACGACATCCGTAGCCACTTTACCGACGTGCTTCGGTATCACATGCTCATGAGGGAGGTTGCCTTCAGCAATTTTTCTAGTGACGCACACCATCAGTGCTTTCTCTTCGGTAGGGACAGAATGTCTCTCTTTATAGCCCACACCCACACCTACCACGTTTTTTAGTCTTAACAAAGAGTGCTTATTTTGTTTTACTGCTCGGTGAACGTGTCGCATTGTTTTTCCCCTTTCAATTAAAGAAAGCAATTACCGCTGCTACATACTATTCTTGAAAAGATTTTTCTGTTCCAGATAAATGAAACTTGGCTTGTGCCATAGAAGAATTGCCAGCTTGCTGGCCTAGTTGCACTTGTACTCTCGAGTGGAAGACTTTAGACACAGGCGGAAGTCTTAGTTGAATTTATGCCTCCCCAGAAATTCCTCTCCCGAACTGGTATAAAAAAATAAGCCACCTTATAAATAGGTAACTTATGTTAGTAACTGCTATTGCTATACGCCCAGCGGCTTACATTAAAAAGGAATAGAAAATCGAGTAAAAAACCAATCATCACTTTTCTGCCGCCGAGTAAAATAATCCTGGCGCTGTTTCCAAACATCACTGAAGATTACCTCGGTAATAACCTTGGAAAATTTGCTACTTTCTCTAAGCTGGTCTACCGCTTTGGCAGCTCGCTTCTCGCTGAGATGGCTAAAAACCATGCGAAAAAAATTATAGTTCACCTGCAGAATACTTACCGAATATGGATGCTTAGGCCTGAAGTAATGTCGGATTAATACGTCGCTATGGATATATATTTTATAGCCAAATAACCATAGCTTCAGTGAGATTTCCTCATCTTCATGGCCCCAAACTTTAAATCCTTTGTCAAATCCACCTATAGTTTCGAAGGCTTCTCTGCTTATCGCCATACAACCACCGGGAATTAATGGCACCGTATATACTGATTTATTCCTCCAAGGCAGCCACTTATTCTCTAAATTTTCATTCCAAGTTTGACCATACCCCACAGCATCGCTGCGATTAATATCACCTATAGCTGGTGCAACTGCACCTACCCCTGGACGGTTTAAGACTTCAACTAGTCCATCCAACCAGTTATCCTCCACCAAAACATGCCCATCACAGAAGACCAATATCTCCCCCCGCGCTGACCTAGCCCCTTCATTGCGAGCCTGACAAGCACCTAACCCTGACGTATTCACTAATTTCTCAGGACGGCTTCCCCCCCGGAGAAAGCCACAGCATCCGTCTACAGAACCATCATCCACCACAATTATCTCGTAATCTATACCTGTCTTAGCGTTGTCCATGGAGTTAAGCGTCATTTCTACCAAATCACCTTCATTTTTACACGGTATTATAATAGATACCAAACTCAATTCCGACCACCCCCAGGCTAAATATTTGTTGTATCATATGCCTCGGAACAATAAAAAAACACCCCCATGTAATAAGATGAGGGTGCCATATATCAATACTTTTATTTATTTGCCTATGAAGTGCTGGGTAAAAATTTGCCCGTACTGACTGCCATCCACAATACCGATACCGATATGAGTATAATTAGGACTAAGTATGTTAGCCCTGTGACCCGGGCTATTCATCAAATTCCGATGGGCTGTCTCAACCTCCGGAGCACCGGCCAAATTCTCACCAGCATAGCGATAGCCTACACCGGCGCGCCGCATCATATCAAAAGGAGATCCTAAATTTGGGGACTGGTGCGCGAAATAGCCGTTATCTACCATATCCTTGCTTTTTAGTCTGGCGGTCTCTACCAACTGCATATCAACTTTTAATGGGGCTAGTCCCCTGCTCACCCGTTCTTGGTTGACCAAATTAATCATCTGCTGCTCTTCAGCGTTTAAACCGATAGGCAGATTGGTATCATGTGCGGGACTTGAATTTCCCCCGCTAGGAGGATTATTGCCCTCATTTGTACCAGGTTGCTGGGTATCATGACTTTCCCTACCGTTTTCCGGTGTGCTCTCTTCAACATCACCGTTTCCAAGTTCCGAAGCCAGAGTCTTTAATTTACGCCACGTTTCCTGGTCTACCTCACCTGTTACGTTTAATCCTGCATCCCGCTGAAAATCCCTCACTGCCAATAAGGTTGAGATGGAATAAAACTTACTGACCTTACCTGGATTATACCCCAGGGCATCCAGCTGAGTTTCCACCTGAAATACTTCATCACCGTAACTTCCATATCTTAACTGCTGGAAATTGGAACCTGAGTCTTGGTTGTCCCGTCTATTTGGATATCGAATGATTATTCGGGTCCCTGAATTTCCATTTTGAGAAAAATTAGAAGTATCGTTACTTTTGCTAATCTTTTCATTAATTAGCTTGAGGATATCACTACCGGCAACGCCAGTCACCCTCAGGCCATTGTCCTGCTGGAACTGGCGTACCGCCCTCTTGGTGGCATAATTAAACCAGTAACTGCGAGAGCCGATACGATAACCCAATTTCTCCAGATTTTGCTTTAATGTCTGCACCTGCTCATTATAATCGCCATAACCTAATGCCTTAGCCTCGTCGTTCTGCCTGTGACCACTGCTGCCCCCATTAACATAGTAAGTAGTTGCCCCGGCTGCAGGAACGCTGGTCAATATAAAAAAAAGTGCGGTTATTACGGCCATCATCGTTGAAAATTTCTTCATTATGTCCCCTCCGTCTTGTGAATAAGTATACTAAGTTAATTAAATTATTCGCCAAGAGGATTTCTAGCCCTGCCGGTAAAAGTTACCATTAATAGGAACCCACCACATTGACTGCTGTGCCAATTGGTAACAATGGATAAATGACTTCCACATCCTTGTTATGCATGCGTATGCAACCATGGGATACTGCATTGCCGATGGACGCTGGATTATTGGTGCCATGAATTCCATAGCTTCCCCAAGGAACATTAAGACCCATCCACCGAGTGCCAAACGGCCCGCCGGGGTGAAGCCATTTATTTTTAACAAGCCAGTGTCCGATGGGTGAAGGGGTAGCTGGTTTACCCACCGCGACCGGATAAACCCCAAACATTTTTTCGCCGATAAACAAGGTTAATTTTTTATGCGTCACATCTATTTCAATACGAGGGACCGCTGTTTCTCCGGTGATGTCAAGTAAAGCCTTGATGGTCGCCGCATTTGCTATACCGGTAGCGGGCAGACGGCGACTAAGTTGAAAATGTATTACTGCCTGCTCAGTCTTAGGCCCAAATATTCCGTCCACCGGGCCCACAGCAATAACCAGCAATGTCAATCGGCGCTGTAAATCGGCAACATCGCCACCCCGCATACCACGTTTCAAATCCCGATTACCTAACATAGCAACTCCCCTCCCTAGGTTTGTCACTATATCCTATGCACCAGATGCTCCTCCCGTCAAAGCATCATCTTCATAAAAAAAACCACCAGGATCAACCCTGGCAGTTCCTTAAGCCTTGCTACCTGCAATTTTAACTTCCTGTTCGTCATTAAATACTGTTAACTCAACTGTTTCCGTTAAAACATCTGTGTAACTGAAAGAAATCCGGCGGATACTTTGTTTCTCATCAAGTTTGATGACAAAAATATTAGGGTAAGTCTTTTCTAAGACGCCTACTCTTTCCATTACCTTTTTCCTGCCCCGGTTGGCCTTCAAGCGAATCTTGTTACCAACATATCCTTCCAAGTCCTGTTTAATTTCCGCTAAAACTTTTTTTGCCGCCAAAAAAATCACCTTCTTTCCATTGTACTATATTATACCGGACGACCCCACTTTTGTCAAGTAAAGATTTAATTATACTAAAGTATCTCTGCAAGGTCAATTAATTTTTTAGAATTTCTATTAATACGGGGATTTTGGATATCCCAGACGGTGCCGCCCTCGTGTCTCAATTCCACCGACACCATCCGTCCCTGTAATGGTATTTACAATGACATCCTGAATAGAAAGTTTATCATTTATTGAAGAAAACGCCACTTTCTCCACTATGAACACCGGGTCAAAGGCATGAATAAGCACCCGTAACGGGGAACTGGCAAAATTGGCACCGGCCCCCAATATTGCCTCATAATGTGACTGACATGCTCCCGCAAATACTACCAAGTCATCTCTGCTTGGCTCTATCCGTCTCGCCGCACGTACTGCTTCCACAAAATACCTTGAATTTCTATAGCTATCCAGTGAAGTTAAGTCTTTTTTGCCTTTTAAAATACCATCGTGACCGGTAAGAACTACAATGTCTACCGGATCTTCCAGCAGCAGTTTAGATACCCGCTTTGGCTGGTCTTGTTCAGCGACAACTTCTCCTCGGGCCCTGATGTTTAATTCTTTATATGTTTCCATACATTTTTCTAAGTATTCTGCATCTCCGTCAATATGCAGCACCCTGCCCGGCACTTCAAAGAAAGAATCGTTATTCTGTTCATTCATACGAGATAATGACTTTTGCATATCTCTTTTGCGCCGCCGAAAGATATTTTTTTTACACCCTACACATTGACTGTTTAGAGGTTTCCTGTATTTTTCTATTTCATCGTCGTTTTTTACCTGCAAATCTTCCACTGGAGCATCCGCTAAAAGGCGTAGGTCTAGTCCCTTAATTTCAGCTAAGTGCTTGCCATTATCTTTTCTCACATCTATCACCTTAAAAAGAACATCATTACCATAAGAAATACGACCAACAATATCCCCTTTCTTAACCAATATGCTCACTCCTCAAAGTAGGTCTTCTACCATACTATGTTACTAGCCGCTAAAAAGTTAAGGATTAACAACACCGGTACCCTCAATAGCATAGTATAAAGTAAGTAAAAATAGGAGGTCATCAAAATGCTCGCAATTGTCATTCCTGCTATTAATGAGGCAAAACATATAAACCGTGTAATATATAATGTCAATGTCCTTAAACCAGACCTAATTTTACCCATCATCAACGGTTGTAGTGATGATACATTAAACACGGTACTAGGCAGCAAAAATTCCGCCGTTAAAGTCTTACACTTCCACGAACCACTGGGTATCGATGTCCCCCGGGCTTTAGGTGCCTTATATGCTTTTAGAAACGGCGCTTCCCGGGTCATCTTTGTGGATGGTGATATGTCAGGTGACTTCCAATTTCATCTGCTGGAACTTGATATTGCACTAGTCAATGGCGCCCACATGGCCCTCAGCAACTGCTACCCCTATATTACCTCTCGCCATCCCCTTATTTCCATGATACTTCAGTTCAGAGCACGGCTAAATTCTGCCTTAGGGTTATATGCGCAATTGGGTCTAGCATCCCCTTCTCACGGCCCTCACGGTATTACCAAAGAATTATTTTCGGCAATCCCCACCCGGGAATTGGCATTGCCGCCGGTATCTTTAGTTCTGGCAGCAAATCATGGCTTCCATGTTAAAGTGGCAACCGCCCTTCCCCACACCAAATTGGGTTCGCCCGCAAAAGGAAACTTGCATTCTGAAACCGTCGCCAATACATTGATTGGTGACTGCGTGGAGGGATTGGAAATTTTAAAGCAAGGACCCCGTTCCCGCTTGTGGGAGGGCAAAAAATATGTCGGCTATCATAACGCGCGGCGCTTTGATATTATAGAAGCTTACTTGGCTAAATCTCGTTCATGGGATATCTTTCGCCCCCGGAAATAACCCCTGGAAATGATTCTCCTTTTTGGTTTTCTTTTACGAATGAAATAGCCCCTGCTTTAAGCTATAATGTGAAGGACATCTAAAGGACACGTATAAAGAAGAAGGGAAAGCTAATAAGGGAGGTTTTTTTGATTATGCAGCGTCATAGAGTGAAAATGATTGTTATAATGTTCACAATTTTGTTCAGTGTTTTATCCATGGGAACGGCATGGGCGTGGACTTACTATGTCCAACAAGGGGACAGCCTTTACTTTATCGGCCAAAGGTTTGGTACCAGTTCACAAGAATTAAAGGGCACCAACGGCCTAAAGTCTACTATGATTTATCCCGGCCAAAAATTGGAAATACCGGAAAAAGCGCAAACTGCATCTAGTAATACCTATACTGTCAAGGCGGGGGATAGTTTATCTTCCATTGCCATGAAATTTGGCGTCAAGTACTCTCAAATTCGTTCGGCAAACAACCTCACATCCGATTTGATCTTGGTTGGTCAACAACTATTAATACCAACCGGTACGAACACTTCAGCATCAAGAACCAACCTATCCAGAAGCAGTTATGACCGAGATCAGGTAATGCTGCTGGCCAAATTGATTTATGGTGAAGCTAGAGGGGAGAGCTATCAAGGTCAGTTAGCAATTGCTGCCGTTACCCTAAACCGTGTGGATAGTCCGCTCTTCCCCAATACCCTTCGCGGCGTTATCTTCGAGCCGTGGGCATTTACTGCAGTACATGACGGCCAATTCTATATGGAGCCAAATTCCACCGCTATCAAGGCCGCTACGGATGCTTTAAACGGGTCTGACCCCACCAACGGAGCTTTGTACTACTGGAATCCGGCAACAGCCACCAATACCTGGGTCTGGACTAGACAAATAACTGGGAAAATAGGTCAGCATCTTTTTGCGATATAAAATACCTTATAGTGCGTGTTCGAAAAGGCGCTTATGCAAGAAGCAAGAAGTCCAAGGCCGCGAGCATTTGCACCCTTCGGGTATTAACTCAACTAAAGGCTTCCGCCTTCGCCTTCGGCTCGCCACAAGCCAAGTTTCGTTGAAGACAGCGCAGGCGTACTGAAAAGTACGTTGAGCATGGCAAAATGGGAGCAACGCCGGAATTCGCAGCTTATTCTTGAGTGACTTTTCGAACATCCTCTTATAACAAGAAATTATCCACACCCCATAATTTCCTACACACAGACAAAGACTGTGGCAGCTGCCGCAGTCTTCTTAATATAAAAAACACCGGACTACACCCGGCGTCAATAGTATCTATTGTACTTGTTTTTTATCTCTATTACCTTTTTTAACCTCAGCCTTAATACTTTTGACCACATTTCTGGTTAAACCCAACATTTCCAGACGCCGCTTTACCTCTTGTTCAGGTGTTTGCTTCATAAGATAAACCTCCGGGATTTTTTCCTATCTATTATTCTTCCCGGACCTACCTATCCCTAAACATAGTGTTTGCTTAATTGTAAATTATTTAGTATACTTATCCGCTACCGTGGATGCGCCGCTGGAATTGGGCTTGATTTTAGCATCAAAACCGCTTCCTATTACCATGCCAACCACTTCACGAATAAGCTCCTTGGTATCCCCATGCGGCCCGATATCCAAGTGTATCTCCAAATCCATGTCCCCGTGACCACTTTTTGCCAGATGTTCCGCAACCTTACCGGCGGTATCAAGGCTAAGTGCTGTCTCATAAAAAATTTTCTGTCTTAAGCTCTCAATTTTTCGCTGCCTTTTCTTCCGATAATAATAACGGGCACCCCTACCCACCCGATGAACAATAATGGCCGTCACAAAACAAGTGTCATTTTTCACATGGGAATCCGTACCAATAATAATTTTGTAGCAATCGCCAGGAATCTCTTCCATAAAAGCCATAATATCATTAAAGACTTCTTCTAAGGAAAGCCTTCCTTTAGAGGGGCTTACAAAGTTCATAGAGGGACACCTTCTTCATCACGTACTTCATTCAATATATAGTTTATAGCTAAAGAAAGAAAATAATGAGCCTTATCTCTCCAGCTGATTGGTCAAAGCCGCAAACTGATGGATGGATAATCTTTCTCCCCGCACCTGATTGTCTAAGCCCATACCCACAAGAATATCCTGTACATCAGTCTTGTCAAGCTTAAGCGGTGAATTAGCCAAGGCATTTGACAGGGTTTTTCGTCGTTTATTAAAAGCGGCACGTACTACTTGGAAAAAAAATTCCCTGTCCGCAACTTCCACTGTAGGTTGAGGCTGGAGATTTAATTCCACTACCGCAGATTCCACTGCTGGTTTGGGGACAAAAACCGTCGGCGGCACAATAAACTTAACTTTGCAGTCACAGAAGTATTGAACCGCCACCGTCAAAGAGCCATACTCGGGGGTACCAGGTTGAGCGGCCATACGCTGGGCAACTTCCTTCTGTACCATCAGCACCAATTTCTTAACGTCGAACCCGGTGGTGAGCAGATGCATTACCAAGGGGGTACTGATGTAATAAGGTAGATTGGCTACTACTTTATATGGAACAGTACCAAAGTCCTGAACCAATCGGTCAAAGTCTGTCTTAAGGGCATCGCCTTGAACAATGGTCACATTCTCAAACTCTGCCAAAACCTCATTCAAAACCGGTACTAATTCCCGATCCAGTTCTACGCACACTACTTGCCCTGCCTGTTCTGCCAAGTATCCGGTCATAGCGCCCAACCCCGGACCTATTTCCACCACAGTTTCATCTTCTTTTAAATCTCCCACAGACACTATTTTTTTAATTGTATTGTTATCTATCAAAAAATTCTGCCCTAGATGCTTTTTAGTAGAAAGGCCGTATCGGGCCATAACTTCTTTGGCGTAGTTAGGGGAAATTGATTTCAAGAAAATTCCTCCTCCATGCGCTTCAATTATACTACATTAACATTTATTCTCCAAGCTAACCTAATTACAATACTTTCAGTTTGCCCCAACAAAGCGTTGCCTGCTTTTGGCATGTTGCGTTAATTTATGCCTCCCAAAACTTAAACCTTCTCCCACCGCCTTCGGCACACTATATTAAGGTAACGGCTTTGCTTGCACCTGACAAAAATAGAGCAGACACTATTGTCTGCTCTATTCCAACACATATACCTTTGTTCTACGCCTGCCCCAGGAAAGGGCGTCTTTTTTGGTATCAAAAAACAAATCTATCCTTTGCCCTTTGATGGCGCTGCCAATATCTTCGGCTTTAGCGTAACCGTATCCTTCTACGTAAAGCTTGGTACCTAACGGAATAACCCTGGGGTCAACCGCTACGGTGCCTACCTCAGGGTAAACACCGGTGTAGGTACGATTACCGGTATGCGTGTAACCGGTAGCTGCCACCTCCACTGCCCTGTCAAAGCGAAAATTTCGCGACCCCCTAGAATAATTCGCAATTGTTCCTAACGCAACCACCTGATTACGGGGTTCCTTAAGGGTCTCCGTAGCCGCAATCTCTCTCTTGATTTCAACACCGTCTTCATAAGTAATTTTCGTAATAACTTTTTCCTTGCCCGGTTCACCCTGCTGGATAATTCGCCGCAGTCCCCGTTCTAAACTTCTGTCATCCTTACGCACAATGCTAAATGGTATTTCCTTCTCCCGACTAATTTCTTTACTTTCCACCCTGACCACCCGTATGGCATCATCAGGGCGCACTATTTCAGATAAATTAGGGAAAACCTTATCCTGTTGTCCCAGTCGCACTCCGGCTTTAGCCAAAACCTGCTCTACCGTGTCTGGTACAGTAATAACATTTTTCTCCTCACCGTCTGAAATCACCTTAACACGGTATGCCCGCACCACTTCAATATTCATTCCGTTAACTGCTTCGGCATTAAGTCCGGGAATAACCTTATCCGCTCTATTTAATCTAATTCCAGCTTGAGCCAATACTTCCCCTACAGTCTTATGAAGTGTCTTTATTGTGATAGTTCTTTCACCGTCAACCATGGTGACCGATTTTACAGCAATACCATATGCAAAACCGACCATCAGTACCAATAAAGCTGAGGTCACTAGGATGAAGCGTTTCCATCGCCTGGTTTTGTTGCTCTTATTTTCCAGCATGGTATCACCCTCTCTAAAACATTCGTATTCGCCACCGCTGGGAAATATCCTTTGGTACAATTTGCCTAAATTTGCCGACAATAGCACTACCGCAAACTTCTTCAATCAAGACCTAGAATAGTATTAGTATTATTGTAGGTGATAAAAGCCAGCTCTGCCAATGAAATGTGCTTTATTTCAGCAATTTTTTCCGCAATATAGCATACGTATCCAGGCTCATTACGTTTCCCACGCTTGGGTTCAGGTGCCAGATAAGGACAGTCCGTCTCCACTAATAGCCGGTTCACCGGCACCATCTTAGCTATCTCTTGAGGCCTATGAGCATTTTTAAACGTCACCGGGCCAGCCAAAGATATATAAAAACCCAATTCCAAACATTGCTTTGCCATCTGCCAACTACCAGAAAAACAGTGTAATATGCCTCCCACCTGGTCAGCGCCCTCTTTTTTTAACATATCAATAGTATCCTGGTGGGCATCCCGGTCATGAACAATAATGGGCATCTTTAGCTCCTTGGCCAAGTTAATCTGTTGAGAGAACACTTGCTGTTGGACATTTTTAGGTGATAGATTGCGATAATAATCTAACCCCATTTCGCCGAGGGCCAAGACCTTTTCCCTCTTAGCTAAGTCCCTCAATTGAGCCAACGTTTCCTGGGTTACAGAATCTGCATCATGCGGATGTATTCCTACAGCCGCATAAATGTTATCATACTTTTCGGCCAGCTGTACCGAAGTCCTGCTTGCCTCAAGATCGTAGCCCACATTAAGTATTCGAGTAACACCATTTTCCTTGGCACGTGAAATAACTTCCTCTAAATCGGACTGAAACCGTTTATCCCCTAGATGTGCGTGACTATCAAAAAGCATCTATTTCACCTTACTCCCCACTGGGACATCCTCACTTACAGTGAGCAGCGATAACTCATCATCCTGAGAGGCTGCAAGGACCATGCCCTGAGATGTAATCCCTCTAAGTTTAGCCGGCTTTAGATTTGCCACCACCACTATTTTTCGGCCTATAAGCTGTTCCGGTTGATAATGTTTTGCCACACCGGCCACCAAGGTTCGCTCTTCGTCACCTAAGGAAACTCTTAACTTTAGCAGCTTGTCCGTTTTCTCAACTTTTTCAGCAGCTAATACTTCGGCTACCCTTAATTCAACATTGGCGAAATCACTAATATCAATCATTTTTTTCTCCTCTTGGTTTTCCTTCTTCTGCGGCTTTTTCTCTTTTAGTGGGGGGGCAGGTTTGTCTTTATCCTTACCCATCTCCTCTTCGTTTACCTGAATGCGCGGAAAGATCGGCTCCCCACGGTCAACCTTGGTCCCGCTGGGAAATAACCCCCATTGTTTACTGCTTTCCCATGCCTGCAGTTCCTCCGTGCCTTGCACACCCAACTGCTGCCATATCTTATCAAGCAGATTCGGCATGAATGGGCTGCATAACACCGTCACTATCCTTATCGCTTCCACAAGATTATACATCACCGAAGCCAATCTATCGGCTTTGGCTTCATCTTTGGCCAAACTCCAAGGTGCCGTGTTTTCAATGTATTTATTCGCTTTGTTTACCAGTTCCCAAATAACCGCAAGAGAATTAGCCAGTTCCATCTTTTCTATCAGTGCCTCTACTCTTGCTGGCAGTACAGCGGCCAGTTCAATTAATTCTTGGTCTTCTGGTAGTTGGGTGCCGGGCTTAGGAACTAACCCTCCGCAAAACTTATCCACCATGGCCGTGGTGCGACTAAGCAAGTTTCCTAAATCATTAGCTAAATCCATATTAATTCGATGGATAAGCGCATCTTCCGAATAGCTGCCATCATTGCCATAAGGCATTTCTCTAAGAAGAAAATAACGCACCGCATCTACTCCGTACTTTTCAATTAACACTAGTGGGTCCACTACATTGCCTTTGGATTTTGACATCTTGCCACCCGAGAGCAACAACCAGCCATGTCCGAATACCTGTTTAGGCAAAGGAATACCTGCAGCCAATAAGATAATAGGCCAAATAATAGTATGGAATCGCACTATGTCCTTACCGACTAAGTGTATATCCGCCGGCCAATAATTATTAAACTTGTTGGGTTTGTCCAAATAGCCGATTGCGGAGATATAGTTAGTCAATGCATCAAACCAGACATAAATTACATGGTTGGAATCAATTGGTACTGGGATACCCCAATCAAAAGTGGTACGAGACACACAAAGGTCTTCCAAACCCTGATTAATAAAGCTTACCATTTCATTTCGGCGGGACACCGGTTGAATAAATCCCGGGTGTTGATCAATGTATGCTAACAGTTGATCAGCATATTTACTCATCCGGAAGAAGTAACTCTCTTCTTTCAGCAATTCCACCTCTCGCCCACAATCAGGGCATTTCCCCTCTTCTAACTGTCGATCCATCCAGAAAGTTTCGCAAGGGGTGCAATACCATCCTTCATATTCAGATTTATAAATGTCACCCCTTTGGTAAATTGCTTTAAATATATGCTGGACTACTTTGATGTGTCTTTCCTCAGAGGTACGAATAAAGTCATCATTAGTTATCAGCAGTTTATCCCATAGATGCTTAAAGTTAGCGACTATACCATCTACATATTGAATAGGTGTCATTCCCTCGCTTTTCGCCTTACGCTCAATCTTTTGGCCGTGTTCATCCGACCCCGTGAGGAACATGACGTCGTAACCGCGCATCCGTTTATACCTAGCCATTGTATCGGCCGCCACAGTGGTGTACGCATGACCAATGTGCAAATTATCACTAGGATAATAAATTGGTGTGGTGATATAATAACTCTTCTTACTCACAATAATACCCCCTTAAAATGAACAAAAGCATTTCATGCCTTTCGGCACTTAAAGGTAATGCTTTTGTTCTTACCCAGGGAACCCCTGGTTCCCTAGGTCGCTTCGCTGTGACCCTCCTGCATTTAACATAAGGGGGCAAGCCCCCTTAACAACCCCCATGTATAGGAAATTATCCACAACCCATAATTTCCTATACATATAATAAAACTCCCATCCCTTTAGGGACGAGAGGTTCGCGGTACCACCCTAATTCACCCATTAAACTTTGGGTCTCATGAAAGCTTGGCTTCCTACCTTAACGCGGTAGAACGGTTCTACCTACTAGACGTGACGCCTTTCAGTGAACAACTCCGGGGCCATTTTTAGCAATCCATTGGTACGGGCTCACACCAACCCCGCTCGCTGATAACCTAGGCTTTGCCTACTCTTCCCCATCAATGCCTTTAATTTTCTATAGCTGTTTCTTTTACTGCTTTGTATTATAAATTTCCCCTTCCTTCATGTCAAGTTTTCCCTAATTTTCAAACTCTTACTCAATTTATAATTTTTTACAATTTGTCTGTTGACTTTAACTGGAACAACTGGTATCATTTACTTGTAATAACGTGTCGAATATTGTAGATAAGAGAGGTGAAACCCATGATCAAATCAACAGGCATAGTAAGAAAAGTGGACGAGCTGGGTAGAGTGGTTATTCCCATTGAACTGCGCCGTACATTGGGTATAGAGGAAAAAGATGCCCTAGAAATTTATGTTGATGCCGAAAAGATTATTCTTCGGAAATATGAGCCAGCCTGTGTTTTTTGTGGCAATGCCGAAGATGTAGAAATCTTCAAGGGCAAGAATGTCTGCCGCAACTGCGCCGCTTCTATGGCAAATAAAGCTGGTTAAAAGCTTTTGTAGCATTAGCATTATATTTTGTTAAGGTTGGCTTCTTCAGCCAACCTTTTTTGTTCTTCCTATCTTAGCTTTGAGCTGGAGGGCTCATAACAATTTTATTCATTATTCCTTATCATTTTGTTGATGATACTGGGCATATACCTCCCTCTTAGGCAAACCTCTCTCCCGGGCGGTTTCTTTTATGGCATTATTAGTAGTATACCCCCTATTAATAAGGAGTTTTATTTGTTCATCAGTGGTTATATTCTCCCACCATGCTGTTTCCCTTTTATCCGCCGCTGCTAAATTTCCGCCAATAATCAGGCAAAATTCCCCTTTTATGTCCCGTTTTGCCAATATGTCCTCTAACTCGCCCAGTGTCCCTCGCAGTATCTCCTCGAATTTTTTCGTCAATTCCCGGGCAATAACGGCCCTTCGTTCAGCCCCTAAATATTCCACACATAATGCTAGTGTCTTTATGATTCGATGTGGTGCCTCGTAGATAATAATAGTCCGGTCCTCATCCAGTAAGGCCTGTAAACGTTTCTTGACCTCTTCCTTTTTTCTTGGGAGAAATCCTTCAAATACAAACCTATCTGTAGGCAGTCCCGATACTACTAAGGCTGCCAGTGACGCACTGGGCCCAGGTATAGGAGCAACGCGCAGCCCATTTGCTACTGCCTCAGCAACTATTACAAATCCAGGGTCAGAGATAGCTGGCATGCCTGCATCCGAAACCAACGCTACATCCTGCCCGGCCCGCAGTTTCTCCAGCAGTTGTTGGGATCGCTCCCGGGCGTTGTGTTGGTGATAACTTATTAGTTGAGTGTTGATTTCAAAATGATTTAGCAGTTTTTTGGTATGTCTGGTGTCTTCCGCTGCAATTATTGCTGCATCTTTTAATGTTTCCAGCGCCCTAAATGAAATATCCCCCAAGTTACCAATCGGGGTGCCCACCAAATAAAGGGTTCCCTCGGGCACATTAATCACCACCATAAAATATTTCTACCATTTCAGCAGTATATTGACCATCGTCGTTATATACTATTAATGGCTTTTCTACTACCAATCTTTTATTTACCTGTTTCTCACCTTCTAATAGCAAAAGCTCAGCCGGTTTCTCCAGCTGAGAATGAACAAAACGCAATCGCACCGGCCGCAGCCGATTATTAACAAATTCTGAAATGAGTTCCGATAATCTCTCCTGTTTATACACCAGTGCAACCCGTCCGGCGGGTTTTACTAACCGCGCCGCCGCACGAACCACCTGAGGTAATGCACAGCTTATTTCTTCAGTTGCAATGCTTCTTTGCATAGAAGGGCTGCGGCCACCAGTGCCAACAATTCTATATGGTGGATTACTAACAACTATATCAAAGTGCCCTAAACCCCATTTTTCCTCAATTGCGGTGAGGTCTCCCTGTTCAATAAACACCTGGGAGGAAAGATTATTTAATCGGACATTCTTCTTGGCCAGGTCGGCCATTTCCGCTTGAATTTCCACCCCGTAGACTTTTGTTTCAGGAACCCTTGCCGTCAATAGCAAGGGGACAGCCCCAACGCCACAGCCAAGATCTGCCACTAAATCTCCGGGTTCCGGTGCTGCAAATGCAGATAAAAGCACCGCGTCCAGTCCCATACGGTATCCTTTTCGCGGCTGCCACAGCTTGCGCTTTTTTAAAATTAGATCATCGAGAGTCAAATCACTCTTACCCATGACTCTGTCCGCCATCTCCTGCCCTTTTAAGAAAGCTCAAACAAAATAAACAGTCTTCGCCGGCACTTCGGTAGCTGCCAAAGTGTGCCGGGCAAACATGAAAACTTTCTTCATAAAGGCGCACCAAATTATCAAAGCCCTCGCCGGTGTCTTTACGCTGGTAGAGCTTACGACGCAAGCTTTCATTCTGTTCTTCCATGGCATAAACCTGCATTTTAAGATTTTGCACATCATCTAACAACTCTTTTAATTTTTCTTCCGCTGCCAATAGTTGTTCTGTTAGTTTCATTTATACCGCCCCCTAATCCGGAGCATTTACTTCTTCTTTTCTTTTTTTACATCTTCTAAGGTGTACTCCATGATTTCACTACCGTCTTCCAACTGTACCAAAACCGTTTCCTTGAGAACATTTGTATTAATTACCCTTCCTTTTCCTTCAGGAGTAGATACGGTGTCTCCTTGGTCAGGGAAAAGATGACGCGCCTTTTTGTAAGTGTCCGCTTCATATTTCAGACAGCACATCAACCGACCGCAAATCCCGGATATTTTATTGGGGTTAAGGGATAAATTCTGATCTTTAGCCATACGAATAGATACCGGGTCAAAGTCACCCAAAAAGGCCTTGCAGCATAGCACTCGCCCACATGAGCCAATACCGCCAATTAGCTTAGCCTCATCCCGAACCCCAATTTGCCTCAATTCAATACGGGTACGAAAAACAGACGCCAAGTCCCTTACCAATTCACGAAAATCCACCCTGCCATCCGCGGTAAAATAAAAAATAATCTTGCTTACATCAAATGTATACTCTACATCCACCAGCTTCATCGGTAAGCCATGTTTCTCAATCTTTTGCAAACAAATATTAAATGCCTCTGTCTCTTTTTCTAGGTTTTCCCCCACTTTGTTCTGGTCTTCAATAGTAGCCATACGCACTACTCTTTTAAGAGGGCTGACTATTTCATCTTCACTCACCTGTTTTGGTGCCACCACTACCTCACCGAATTCCACACCTCTGGAGGTTTCCACTATTACATTATCACCCAGGTTAGGGGTGGTCTCACCCGGATCAAAGTAATATATTTTACCCGCATTTTTAAAGCGAACTCCCACCACATTTATCACAAAGAGTTCCTCCTCGTCACTTAGTCTTTATCTAGGCGTTTGCAAAACGCCGCAACCCTTGCAAATTCTATCTTTTTTCTTGCTTAGTTATATAGAACTCCTCACTTGTCTTGTGTAAAATATAGTTAACAGGCAATATCTACATTCAACAAGAAAGGAGATCTATTCTGTGAAATTTAAACAATTATCCCTATCTGATATTTATGACGGTTGTCTTGATTTCGTTGATAAGGATAAACCTCGGTTTCTAGCGCTTCTTGAAGAGCATATTCAACTTTCAGAGTATATTTCGCTGAGTTTCTATCAGGCTTTTTACAAGCACTTTGGTCGCAAACGAAAATTTAAGCTTGAGTCTTTTCTTTATGCACTCATCATTCAGAGAATCTTTTCTATTCCTACAGATGCGCTTCTGATTATTTTTTTGAATTTTTCCAAGGAAATCCGTGAATTCTGTGGTTTTTCTAAAGTACCTGATGCATCAAAATTTACACGATTTAAGCAAGATTTTTCTAAACATCTTCAAACACTTTTTGATAACCTTGTTGATCAAACTGAACCTATTTGTGAGCAAATTAACTCAGAACTTGCTTCATATCTCGTCTTTGATACCTCTGGCGTTGAAGCTTACGTTACTGAGAATAATCCTAAGTTTATCAATCGCTTAATCAAGCAGCTTAAGTCTCAATACAAAGGCAACTCTTCTGTTGACCCATACAAAATGGCATACGGCATTATGCCTTCCTGCGCATCATCAAATCCAAATGTCAAACAGCTTTACATCAATGGCCATTTTTGCTATGTCTATAAATTTGGTATGCTCACAAATGGCCTTGGTATAGTCAGAAATATTTCCTTTTTTGATGAAGACTTTATAAATGCACACCCTGAAATCCCAATAGAGAAAAAGTCTGATTCCCCTGATGAAGATAAATCCTTATCCGATTCTAAAGCACTTAAACCTGTTCTGCGCGACTTTTTTAAAACACATACTCATTTTAAACCCAGCACGTTTATTGGCGATGCTGCTTTTGATACAAACGATTCCTATAACTTTTTATTGAAGGATTGTCACTTTTTAAAAACAGTCATTCCTCTGAACGAACGAGGTTCTAAGAACCTCCCTGAACCCGGGTTCAACGAATCTGGACAACCTCTGTGTCCGTTAGATTCTTCTTTACCCATGAAATATGAAGGTAAAGCGCCCTTAAGGAGTGGCGTTGTTAGAGATAAATGGGTTTGCCCAAAAATGAAGTGGAAAGGTTCTAAACGCATTACTTTATGTGAACATCCTTGCTCCGACTCTCCTTCTGGTAGAATGTTTTATACCTATCCTGAAAAAGACTTAAGACTTTATCCTGGCATTATTAGAGACACCCCTGAATGGATTGATATCTACAAAAATCGTTGCGTTATTGAGCAAACCATTCAACACTTTAAATCCAATTTTGGCGTCGCCAACAGAAAAACTACAAATGCTTTAACCATTAAGGCTGACTTACTCCTTGCAGGAATTACTCAACTGCTTACCGTTATTCTTGCAGACAAACTCCATAAACACGAACTCATCAGAAGCCTTAAACCTCTTTTGGCTTAGCAAATCCTTTATACTTGCTCTTTCAACCCGCAAAATACTTGCGGTTATTTGTGCCGAATTTTTTCTGTCCAACCTCTGCTTAAAATTTTCTGTCCTCTTTATTAAACTTTCTGATTAGCTGCCTACGTTAAATTTTGAATTTCGCAATTACCTATAGTCTTTATCTATAAACCTTTGACCATTTTAGCAACATGTCCTGCATGGTTAATTTTTTATTTGCATTAACGCTTAGTGCCCATTGAGCTTCTAAGATAATATCAATAATTCCTCGCATATCTCCGTCCGGAGTAGTATCTTGCTTTATCTGTTCCATTCTATCCATATTAATTATTAGGTTATCCGTTCCCGCTTCACGCCATACCAATAGGTCTCGATACCACAATATCAAAACCTGTATTATCTCCCAGGCAAATTCGCCCGACCACTCCTCTGCCACCGTCATTAGTTCAGCCTGGTGCATAGAGTCAACCCGCTTAACCTTGTCCAATACCTTGCCCCGAAGCTCAAACAATTTTCCCTCTAAAAGCTGCCGTGCCCTTTCTACGCCCTCTCCGCCAATTTGCATCGCCAGTTTTACCTCTGACATACTATAACCAGTCTCTTCAATCAACAGTTTATACGTATCTTCCAAGGAGGCCGTTTGAAAAGAAACCTTTTGGCAACGTGATAGAATTGTTGTCTTTATGGCGGAAATATTCTTCACAATCAAAATAAATACCGTTTGGGCTGGTGGTTCCTCTAAAATCTTTAGAATACTGTTTGCCGCCTCGCCAGTCATCTTTTCAGCTTGTCGGATTATAATTACTTGGCACCCGTTTTCAACCTGACGGAGTGATAATTCCCGTTTTAGCTCTTTAAACTGATGCAGTTTAATCGAAGCACCATCAGGTTCGATATAATAAATGTTTGGGTGATTATTGTGATGTATTTTTCTACATGATACGCATTGCCCACACGCTGTTCCGTCATGATCAGGATTTAAGCAATTAACTGTAGCCGCAAAGGCCCTGGCCACTGACTCCCGGCCGGACCCTTCAGCCCCTTGAAAAATATATGCATGGGCCATTCTCCCAGCCGTTATCGCCTTTTTAAGCTTATTCCACACATCTATATGAGTATCTATCGGTTCAAATATTGACATACTGCTTCACTTCCAAAACAATTTTGATAGCACCACTACCGGGTACCTCCACGTTATCCTGCGCCACCGCCACTGCTAACTTCATGGTTGAAACCTCCCAATACCTTAGCAACTTCCGCCCAGACTTTATTAAAAACTTGTTCCGGTGCATTGGTAGCATCAATTAAGCGAAAACGATGGGGATGTTGTTCTTTCAGCCATAAATATCCCTGACGTACTTCCCGATGAAATTTTATGGCCTCTTTTTCCATTCGGTCCGGTCGCCCTGTACCCTTAGCCCTCACTAATCCTTGTTCTGCCGGAATATCCAGCAGTAGTGTTAGCTGGGGCACAGTCCCCTCAGTTGCCTGTAAGTTAACTGAACTAATAAAATCCAAGTCTAATCCCCGCCCAAATCCTTGATAGGCAATGCTAGAATCCACAAACCGGTCGCATAATACTACCTTTCCAGCTTTAATTGCCGGGCCAATGACCTGGAAAACATGCTGTGCCCTGGAAGCAGCGTATAACAGTACCTCAGCACGGTCGGACACATCTTTCTGGCCGGGATCCAACAGAATCTCCCGTATTGATTCTCCCAAGTCAGTCCCCCCAGGTTCTCTAGTAACAACCACATCCCGGCCCATTTCCCTTAGCTTAGCCGCCGTCTTTGTTATTTGGGTAGTTTTACCCCCACCATCAGGTCCTTCAAAAGAAATAAATATGCCTTTCATCAGCACTCCTTAACCTCACTTATAATGGCGATTTTATTTAAATCACAGTCATGTATACCTTGAAAATGTGCCCCCAACCTTTTTAAAGTTACTATCCGTTCCAGCACCTCTTGGGTGATGCGCTCACCAGGCCACAGCAAAGGTATCCCCGGTGGATAAGGGACCACTGCTTCCGCGGTGATTTCCCCCACAGTCTCCTTCAGTGCTGCCATCCTGCTGCTGGCGAAAGCCGCTTGTCTGGGATTAAGCACCACATCCCAATCAGAAAAAGCCGCCGTTTGACCAATTAAAGGTACATTGAATGAAGCATCCCTTGCGCTATTTATTCCTATCCGGTTTGCTACGCGGCGTAATCTCTGACTAATAAATGCTATGGTGGTTTCGTCCTCTGCCGGATTTATAATCAAAACCACATGCCGCCAACCACACATTTCCGCTTCCAATTTTTCCTCTCGCAACATTCGGGCCAAAGTGAAACCATCAATTTTATTGCCGGCACGAAACACAACCCGGGTTTTATCCAATTCGCCCATGCCCTTATTCCTGACATATTCATCTTCCAACAGCTGAAATTCCTTTAAATTCGAAATATCCCGCCTCAAAATCTCCGCCAAAGTTACAGCCCGTGCCCAATCCTCACAACCATCCTTAGCTAAATATCCTTGAACCCCGTCTAAAGACGCCAATAATACATAAGAAGGACTGGTGGTTTGCAGTATATCTAGAAACATCCTTAGTCTTTCTGCTATCGGTTGCTTGACATGGGCCATAGCGGTCTGAGTCATTGTTGGTAAAGTCTTATGGCTTCCATGAATGACAATATCCGCTCCCATAGCAACTGCCGAGGGCGGAAGCAAGCCATTGAAAATAAAGTGACTGCCGTGTGCCTCGTCCACTAGTACTGACATCCCTTTCCCATGCAGCATTTTTACCTGCTGTTCCATTGGCGGTGCTACTCCCTCGTAGCTAGGGTTAAGCAACAAAACTGGTGTTGGCTTGTCCAATACTTCATATTGAGCTGTGGGTACGCCCAGAGGAAAACCCCATTCCTCATCCATCACAGGACTTAGATAGCGTGGCTTAAAATTCCCCATCACCATTCCTGCATAAGCACTACGATGGGCATTTCTGGGTAAAACAAACTCCTTTCCGGGTGAGCCCAGAGCCAGCATCCCAGCTTGAATTCCACTGGTAGCACCCTGTACCAAATAAAAAGTACGGTCAGCGCCGAATAACACAGCTGCCTGTTGTTGACTTGCAGCTATTGCCTGCTGGGGATTGTGTAGATCGTCCAATCCAGGAAGTTCCGTTAAATCTATTGCCAACAAATCTTTTGTTAATTCTTTTATTATCGGCCAAACATATCGACCCTGTTTATGCCCAGGTGTATGGAGTGGATACATATCCTTGCTCAAATATTGCGCCAATGCCTGCAGCAGCGGTGTATTATTCGTTTCTGCCATAACACCACCCCTTTTTCTCCATTTCTGGCCGATTATACTTTAATCCATTGATTGTAATTTTAACATAAGTTATGAAAAACTGCTAGAAACTAGCATCGTTACGGCTACATAGTAAGTACGCATACCGCAAAAAATAAGCTTGAGGTGATAAATTGGTGCAAACCCGAGTACCACCCTATGTGGACCAAAAAAAGCTATCAAAGAAATATCGCTTGGAAATAGCACCCGTTATTAGGGCCTGGAAAAATGGGCGTTCAGACCAAGAAATCAGCAGCGCTATGGGGGTGGACCTTTGGAAATTGAATCAACTGCGAAACGACCTCCAGAAAGCGCACACCCGTTATCGTCTTCAGGCTAAAAAGCACTAAAGGCAAGAACAAAAGGATTTCATGCCTTCGGCCTCAAAAGGTAATGCTTTTGCACCCAAGGGCATTAAGATCGACTAGGCAACCCCTGGGTGCTACGCACCCGGCCGACTCACCGACTCGGCGGCGCTCGTACCTTGGCGTCACTTATCCGTGACGCCACTCGCCCTAGGTCGCTTCACTATTGCAAAACTCTTAGCAACTTGTTGCTGTAGAGTTTTGGCATGCCCCTTGCGGGTAGACCCTCCTAAAATCGAGTAGCTAGAAAACAGGATAATTAGTCCTGTTTTCTTTGCTCTCACAGAACCGGACTTACGTTTGCCGTATCCGGCTCCTGAAATTTCTCACCGAATTAATAATGATTCGACAACAACCCAACTTCGTATTGGTGCATATCGATAAGACCTAGATTCTCAAAGTATTGATTTGGCAGTATCTGATGTATGATGTGAACATTAGAATTTTTCCATTTTGTCACAGCCATTTTTAATCCATTTCCTTTGATACCTAGCTTTCTCATCTCTTTATCCATTGCCTTGCAGGTTTTCCATTGCTTCATTTTCACCATTCTTAATCTTCTGCGTAGCCAACCCATAAAGTTTCGTGTAAATTCCTTAATGTTCGCTACTCGATAGTAATTCATCCATCCTCTTAACACTGGATTTAGCTCTTTGATTATGTTTTCAAGCTTTCTCCCTGAATTTCTCCTTGTAATTCTTCTCACTTTATCTTTGAAGCGTTTTATCCTTTTCGGATTGACTCCAAGTGTTTTCCTCCGAATTACAAATCCTAAAAATTCAACACCTTCATGCACGCTTGTAAGTTTGGTTTTCTCTTTGTTTATCTTTAGCTTCAGTTCTTCTTCTAAGACTTTTGTGGCATAGGCTCTATAGTCACCTGCTGTTTTCTTATCTTTTGCAAAGATAAGAATATCGTCAGCGTAACGTACTATCCTTATGCCCTTTTTCATCATCTTTTGGTCAAACTGATTGAGGTAGATATTACTAAGTAATGGTGAACAGACGCCGCCTTGCGGGCTTCCGACTTCTGTCTTTGAGAAGTTATCACTGTGCATTACGCCTGATTTTAGAAAGTTTCTAATCAGGTCTAATACTTGCCCGTCACTTATTTGTTCTGATACTGCTTTTATCATGATTTCATGGTCAAGGGTATCAAAACATTTACTTAGGTCCATATCTACCACATGCTCTAAACCATACTTATTCATAAAGCGTTCTGCTTTGGCTACTGCTTGGTGTTGTGAATGATTAGGTCGATATCCATAGCTTGATGGATGAAATGTTTTATCAAAGATTGGCTCTATAATATTTACAATGGCCTGCTGCACCACCCTGTCCTTTACGGTAGGAATGCCTAGTAATCTTACGCCACCTTCTGGCTTCTCGATTTCTACTCTCCTAACTGGACTGGGTTCGAAGCTTTTGGTTTTCAGTCTTTCATGAAGAAACTCAATATTTAGCTCTAGTTTAGCCGCAAAATCAGAAACGGTTTCCCCATCTATCCCAGGGGCTCCTTTGTTTCTCTTTACGTGCTTAAAGGCTAGTTCTAAATTTTCTTTTCGATATATTTTATCGATAAGGCTGTACCATTTCTTCATGACTTTCCTCCATTGTTGCTGTATCTTTCAGCATCTTTTGTTTGAGCTATATGTTCTTCATTAGGGTTACTTGACGTCTCTAGCTCTATGGCAATCTTATCTTCGTTCCCCTAATTATTCATATCCGTGTGGTCGAGGTAGTTCGCAAGTTTTCTTATGCCAACTATTCGTACCTTCTAGCGTTTCAGCTTTCTTTTAACTCCTTCACTCTTACAAAAGACCTTTCGGATACACTTTGAAATCTCTTCTGCCCTTCGCATCTGTCATAGGCTTTTGACCTAAAACAGTCACATCAACTTTGTGATGTGTCACTTAAGTTTTCTCCTCCTTGCGATTACTCGCTTTCATTGGCTTAAGTTTAATCACTACTACGGCTTCATCTGCATACTGCACCCTAATTTCACTTCTTGCTTTCGCTTGAAGTAAAGCCTACAGCTACGAGTACAGTACTTCCAAGGTTAAGTTGCTCTGCCTGTCGTTAAAACGACCATCATAACACATGTAGCTAAGCTAATTTTTGGGACGTTCCCACTTAATGGAGGGTTATCCGCTACATATGCCAACGTTGGTTCACTGACGTTCCGTTCCAACCACCGCCATCAGCTTCCTTCAGACCCTTTCGTCGCCGAAAACGCCCTTGCTTACAGCTTGTCTTCCCTTTAGCTAGGTGACAGGTTTTCTTTCAAACCATTGGCTCGGCAACATGCCTCGCAAACATTAACATAAGGGGGCACACCCCCTTAATAACCCCCATGTATAGGAAATTATCCACAACCCATAATTTCCTATACATAAATAAAGGCCTGGATTTACCAGACCCCCAAAATTTCATGCCCAAATCTTCTTTATGCTGTTTATTACATCATTATAATATTGGTCACCACTATGCATGCCTATTATTATAGTTTCGCAGCTACTGCAAATAAAGCGCCTCTTTATAAAAATACCATCCTTAAATCCATAAATTGGCGTCTCGCCACAAACTATACAATGGGGCAATACTTGTGCCATTTACATCACCAGCCTCTTTTTACATAATACTATTATAAGCATTGCCACCGAAAAACGTTCATATACCTACAGTAATTAAATCTACCCCAATTATTTGGCCTTCTGAGTTCCTTGATGGTCCACATAGTATTCTCCTGGCAATAACAATTTAGACACCGGTACAATTTCAAAATCTTGTGCCTTCAACGTTTTAATAATAGGCTCCAACGCTTCTGCTGTGTGTTTCCCGTTGTTGTGAAAAAGCACAATGGAGCCAGGTTCAACTCTTTTAATGACTCTATCATAGATTTCTTCTGCACTTAGGTCTTTCCAATCTAGGGAATCTACATCCCACTGAATCACATCGTAACCTAGCGAATTGCTGATTTCAATCAACCTGCTATTATAATCACCAAAGGGCGGCCTAAATACTGTGGGTTGAAACCCCGTTATCTCCGCAATCATTTCATGATTATCTTTAAGTTCCTTTTTAATATCCTCCTCACTTAGTTTAGAAAAATGTGGATGTGTGGTGGAATGTAACCCGATCTCATGCCCTTGCTTTACTATTTCTTTAGCAACGTCAGGATAATCCTTAAGCCAAATGTTTACCAGAAAAAAAGTCGTCTTGATATTATACTCATCTAGCTTGGCTAAAATATCATCAGTATATTCGGCACCCCAGCATGCATCAAAAGAAATGGCTACCTTCTTTTCAGTAATACCCACCTTATATATCGGTCTAAGTTCATTGGAACCAGTAGCGGCTATGAAACCTGAAAAATCGGTAAAAAATATAGTGAATAGTAGCATTACACAAGCAAACAACAATACTCCCGCCAGCTTGCCCTTTCTTCCCCCTAAAATAAATATCATCTAAATTCCCTCCTAGCCCTTAACCCTTAACAAATTTTATTCCTTAGCTTTGACTGTTATTACACCCAAATGGGTTGAGTACAAAGGAACAGGTGTGTTAAGATTGTTTCGTAATTTAAGGAGCGGTGCAAATGAAATTAGAAAATAAAGGTGTTTTCAGCGTTGTTGGTGCGGCCATTCTTTGGGGCATGCAGGGGGTGCTGAGTAAATCCGTTTTCGCCACTACAATGAGCCCGTTTTCATTAGCCACTTATAAAGTTGGTTTTGCTTTTTTGGGGCTGATGCTTGGGATTTTAATATTTAGGCCAAGTTATTTTAAGATAAAACTTAAACACTTACCCTTGTTAATTGCTTACGGTATTACGGGCGTTGGATTATTTAATCTCTTTTTACTTCTATCTGTAAAACTTAATACCGTATCTACTGCAATTACCTTAATATATACGGCTCCGGCTTTTGTTTCGATTTTTTCGGCCCTATTCCTGGGTGAGCACTTCTCAACAGCAAAACTTTTTGCGCTCATTTCCACATTATCGGGGTGCTTCTTGGTGGTAAAGGGCTATGCTATAGATTGGTCTGCGCTTGATTGGTCAGGACTTGGCGCTGGTTTAGCCGCCGGGTTTACCTACTCCTTATATAGTGTCTTGGGAAAAAAATGCGTTCACTTTTACAGTCACTGGACTGTTATGTTATACGGGTTAGGATGTGGCACAGCCTTACTGGCAATAATTGCACCACCTGGTGACTTTGGTCTATACCCAGGCATTATTTGGTTAAACATTTTATTCCTGGCCTTAGGTACCACTTTGCTGGCAAACATTCTCTATGTGTTGGGACTAACTTTATTAGAGGCCAGCAAGGCGAGCATGATAGCAACATTAGAACCGGTAGTAGCTGTACTTTTAGCTATGCTCATTCTCAAAGAAACCTTGGTTTGGCCCCAAGTGGTCGGCTTTCTAATGGTTATGTTCGCGGTTTTTCTATTAACACTAAAAAAACCAGATAAATCCCTGCTATCCGCAAAGAAAAATAAAACCGAGGGGGTTTAAAAATACCACCACGGTTTTGCAATATTAATAGTCGTCTTTAAGCTATTTTTACAACTGCCGTAAAGAACCCGACTGGCAAATCAGCTAACTTGCACCCGCCGTTAGACTGTGGCATGGCGGGCCCATGCCCATAATGTAAAGCGGAGACAATTGTCATTGTCTCCGCTTAAAAATTAAATTTGTGGCAACGGCCTACTCTCCCGGGGCAAAAGCCCGAGTACCATCGGCGCTGGAGGACTTAACTTCCGTGTTCGGAATGGGAACGGGTGTGTCCCCTCCGCTATGGTCACCACAAACTTGTAAACTTGTATAAAAAGTTCTCTCAAAACAGCACAGTAAAGGAAGGATCCAAACCTAAGGATGTGAATGTGAGGTCAAACCCTCGACCTATTAGTACCAGTCAGCTAAAGATATCACTATCTGTACACTCCTGGCCTATCAACCTGATCATCTTTCAGGGGTCTTACTGGATTAACTCCATGGGAAACCTCATCTTGAGGGGGGCTTCGTGCTTAGATGCTTTCAGCGCTTATCCCTGCCAGACTTAGCTACCCAGCTATGCCGTTGGCACGACAACTGGTACACCATCGGTCTGTCCATCCCGGTCCTCTCGTACTAGGGACAGCTCCTCTCAAGTTTCCTGCGCCTGCGACGGATAGGGACCGAACTGTCTCACGACGTTCTGAACCCAGCTCGCGTACCGCTTTAATGGGCGAACAGCCCAACCCTTGGGACCTACTTCAGCCCCAGGATGCGATGAGCCGACATCGAGGTGCCAAACCTCCCCGTCGATATGGACTCTTGGGGGAGATAAGCCTGTTATCCCCGGGGTAGCTTTTATCCGTTGAGCGACGGCCCTTCCACTCGGTACCGCCGGATCACTAAGCCCGACTTTCGTCCCTGCTCGAGATGTCTCTCTCGCAGTCAAGCTCGTTTCTGCCTTTACACTCTTCGAATGATTTCCAACCATTCTGAACGAACCTTTGGGCGCCTCCGTTACTCTTTGGGAGGCGACCGCCCCAGTCAAACTGCCCACCTGACACTGTCCCCACACCAGTTTATGGTGCCAGGTTAGAATTCCAACACATCAAGGGTGGTATCCCACCAGCGACTCCAGATACACTGGCGCATATCCTTCTAAGTCTCCCACCTATCCTGTACATCATGTGCCAAAACCCAATATCAGGTTACAGTAAAGCTCCACGGGGTCTTTCCGTCCTGTCGCAGGTAACCGGCATCTTTACCGGTACTACAATTTCACCGAGTCCCTCGTTGAGACAGCGTCCAGATCGTTACGCCTTTCGTGCGGGTCGGAACTTACCCGACAAGGAATTTCGCTACCTTAGGACCGTTATAGTTACGGCCGCCGTTTACCGGGGCTTCAGCTCAGTGCTTCGCCCAAGGGCTAACACGTCCCCTTAACCTTCCGGCACCGGGCAGGCGTCAGCATCTATACTTCAGCTTTCGCTTTAGCAGACACCTGTGTTTTTGCTAAACAGTCGCCTGGACCATTTCTCTGCGACCTCTTCGTGCTTAGAAAGTTAATTCGTCACACTACTGAGGTACCCCTTATCCCGAAGTTACGGGGTCATTTTGCCGAGTTCCTTAACGAGGGTTCTCTCGCGCGCCTTAGGATCCTCACCCCGCCTACCTGTGTCGGTTTACGGTACGGGCACCTGTTGTCCTCGTTAGTGGCTTTTCTTGACAGTGTGGGCTCGGCAAGTTCGCTACTTGAATTTCGCTCCCCATCACCTCTCAGGCTTCTCGATGTGCGGATTTGCCTACACATCACCCTACGGGCTTGGACGCACACAACCAACGGTGCGCTTTACTTACCCTACTGTGTCACCACTTCCTCAAACGGCCACCAGGTGGCATCGGAATCTCAACCGATTGTCCATCGCCTACGCCTTTAGGCCTCGGCTTAGGTCCCGGCTTACCCTGGGCGGACGAACCTTCCCCAGGAAACCTTAGGCTTTCGGCGAAGAGGATTCTCACCTCTTTTATCGCTACTCATGCCAGCATTCTCACTTCTGTACGCTCCACTGCTCCTTACGGTACAGCTTCGCTGCATACAGAACGCTCCCCTACCCCCAATCGAAGTGCGAAGTTCGAATTTCGATGTGCGATTTACTTCCACGTTTGTATAAGTTTATACAACTGCCTTCCGACATGGTCGTAAGCTTCATTAAGTTCTTCATATGCTCCTTTTTCTAGATACTCTAAATCTCTGAGCATTTCTAGCAATACTTGAATCTCATTGCAAGAACCTAATGCGTTTCTTAAAAAGTGCTTGAACTCTTTATTTGAGTCCTTACGTCCATATCCTTCTGCTATATTTAACGGTATGGATATGGCTGCTCTTCTTAATTGACTTCCTAACTCATACAGTTCGTGTCTTGGTAAAAGGCTTAGGCTTAATTTGTTTACCGTAATACTTAATTGGTAAGCTTTCTGATATACCTTGAGGTCTCGAAAGCTTTTTATCAATTTCCTAAACCTCCATTCTCACACCTCGAACTTCCAACTTCACACCTCGACTGAGCCGAAGCTTCGGTGACGGACTTTAGCCCCGTTACATTTTCGGCGCAGAGCCACTTGACCAGTGAGCTATTACGCACTCTTTAAATGGTGGCTGCTTCTAAGCCAACATCCTGGTTGTCTCTGCAATTCTACATCCTTCTCCACTTAGTCCGTACTTTGGGACCTTAGCTGTCGGTCTGGGCTGTTTCCCTCTCGACTATGAACCTTATCACCCATAGTCTGACTCCCTGGCATCAATTTGTGGCATTCGGAGTTTGAAAAGGTTCGGTAACCTGGTAGGGCCCCTAGCCTTTTCAGTGCTCTACCTCCACAAATCTAACCAGAGGCTAGCCCTAAAGCTATTTCGGGGAGAACCAGCTATCTCCGGGTTCGATTGGCATTTCACCCCTACCCACAGGTCATCCACCAACTTTTCAACGTTGGTTGGTTCGGGCCTCCACGAAACATTACTTCCGCTTCACCCTGCCCATGGGTAGATCACCCGGTTTCGGGTCTACGTCAATAGACTAATTCGCCCTATTCAGACTCGCTTTCGCTTCGGCTCCGTACCTTATGGTACTTAACCTCGCCTATTAACGTAACTCGCTGGCCCGTTCTACAAAAAGTACGCCATCACACTTTTAACGTGCTCTGACTGCTTGTAAGCATACGGTTTCAGGTTCTATTTCACTCCCCTCCCGGGGTGCTTTTCACCTTTCCCTCACGGTACTCTTCTCTATCGGTCGCTAAGGAGTATTTAGCCTTGGGGGGTGGTCCCCCCGGATTCCCACGAGGTTTCACGTGTCTCGTGGTACTTGGGATGCTCTCTCACATTCAAAAACTTTCGCCTACAGGACTATTACCTCCTATGGTGGGCCTTTCCAGACCTCTTCGGCTAGTTCTTTCCTGCTAAATGAGAGTCCCGCAACCCCCGTTGGGATGTGAGAAGTGGGATGTTGGAGGTGCGATTATTCTGCAGTCCTTTTTGACCCTTTTAGGGCCTTCTCTTTTGGGCCTTTTGACCCCAAAGATCTGCAAAAGCTCTCACTTCTCGCTTCTCACCTCTCACCTCCCAACGGGTTTAGGCTGTTTCCCGTTCGCTCGCCGCTACTAGGAAAATCGAGTTTTCTTTCTCTTCCTCGGGGTACTTAGATGTTTCAGTTCCCCCGGTTCGCCCCGCTATGCCTATATATTCAGCATAGGGTGACAGAGGTTTGCTCTGCCGGGTTTCCCCATTCGGACATCTCCGGATCTACACTCGCTTGCAGCTCCCCGGAGCTTTTCGCAGCTTACCACGTCCTTCTTCGCCTCTTAGCGCCTAGGCATCCACCGTATGCCCTTCGTAGCTTGACCTTCTTACTTTACTTCTTCGCCTTAGGTTTTTGGATCCTAAAACAACTCAATTCTTACTCAATGAATTGTTTCTTTTCCTTTACTGTGCAGTTTTCAAAGAACTTTTCTTCCCTTTGTTAAAAGAAACTTCTTGACTCTTAATTCAAGAAGTCCTTCAAAACTAAACAGCGGATTTTCTCTCTTAAAGCCTAAATCGACCTAGGAGTATTTCTTTTCTCCTTAGAAAGGAGGTGATCCAGCCGCACCTTCCGATACGGCTACCTTGTTACGACTTCACCCCAATCACTAGCCCCACCTTCGGCGGCTCCATCCTTCTCGAAGTTCGAGGTCCGACTTTCGAGGTGCGATTTCTCCTGTCTTCCTTTAGGGTCTCTTGGGTCTTCTCTTGCTTTTTTCTTTTCTTTATCCTTGACCCTCAAGACCAGCTTGAACTCGCACTTCTCACTTCGAACTTCCAACTTCGAGAAGGTTAGGTCACCGACTTCGGGTGTTGCCAGCTTTCGTGGTGTGACGGGCGGTGTGTACAAGGCCCGGGAACGTATTCACCGCAGTATGCTGACCTGCGATTACTAGCGATTCCGACTTCATGCAGGCGAGTTTCAGCCTGCAATCCGAACTAAGAACTGCTTTTTGGGATTGGCTCCACCTCGCGGCTTCGCTACCCTCTGTACAGTCCATTGTAGCACGTGTGTAGCCCAGGACATAAGGGGCATGATGATTTGACGTCATCCCCACCTTCCTCCGGTTTGTCACCGGCAGTCTACTTAGAGTGCCCAACTTAATGATGGCAACTAAGTACAGGGGTTGCGCTCGTTGCGGGACTTAACCCAACATCTCACGACACGAGCTGACGACAACCATGCACCACCTGTCTCTCCGTCCCCGAAGGGAACTCCCTATCTCTAGGGATAGCGGAGGATGTCAAGCCCTGGTAAGGTTCTTCGCGTTGCGTCGAATTAAACCACATGCTCCACCGCTTGTGCGGGCCCCCGTCAATTCCTTTGAGTTTCAGTCTTGCGACCGTACTCCCCAGGCGGGGTACTTAATGCGTTAGCTGCGGCACTGAAGGGGTCGATACCTCCAACACCTAGTACCCATCGTTTACGGCGTGGACTACCAGGGTATCTAATCCTGTTCGCTCCCCACGCTTTCGCGCCTCAGCGTCAGGGTCAGGCCAGCAAGTCGCCTTCGCCACTGGTGTTCCTCCTAATATCTACGCATTTCACCGCTACACTAGGAATTCCACTTGCCTCTCCTGCCCTCAAGCCAACCAGTTTCCAGTGCCAATCCTGGGTTGAGCCCAGGTATTTCACACTAGACTTGATCGGCCGCCTACACGCCCTTTACGCCCAGTAATTCCGGACAACGCTTGCCCCCTACGTGTTACCGCGGCTGCTGGCACGTAGTTAGCCGGGGCTTCCTCCTCGGGTACCGTCACCTTACACGCTATTGACGTGCAAGACTTCTTCCCCAATGACAGAGCTTTACGACCCGAAGGCCTTCGTCGCTCACGCGGCGTTGCTGCGTCAGGGTTTCCCCCATTGCGCAATATTCCCCACTGCTGCCTCCCGTAGGAGTCTGGGCCGTGTCTCAGTCCCAGTGTGGCCGTTCACCCTCTCAGGCCGGCTATCCATCGTCGCCTTGGTAGGCCGTTACCCTGCCAACTAGCTAATGGAACGCGGGCTCATCCTTTAGCGGGAGCACTAAGGCCTCCTTTACTCAAAATATCATGCGATATCTTGAATGTATCCGGTATTAGCAGCTGTTTCCACCTGTTATCCCGGTCTAAAGGGCAGATTGCCCACGCGTTACTCACCCGTCCGCCACTATCCGTCCCCGTAAGTCTACCGAAGTGTCTTTACGGTTAGAACCGTTCGACTTGCATGTGTTAAGCACGCCGCCAGCGTTCGTCCTGAGCCAGGATCAAACTCTCCTGTTAATTATCTTAAGCTCATTTGAGCTTAATTATCTTAACTTGAAGTTCTCTCCGGCTCCTCTTTGCTTTATTTTCTTACAAAAAGGGTCCGCTTAAATCTTTTGCCTCGGTACTTCAAACGCTTATCACGCTTGGTTGCCGCTGCTTTAAAATTTAGGCTTTAAAACTTTCTTTCCGCTGTTCAGTTTTCAAAGACCTCTCTCGCCGCCGCTTTCGGCGACAAATACTATCTTATCATATTTCTTCCCGCGTTTCAACTGGTATTTTCTACCTCGTCTCTCCGCTTCTTCCGCCGCCTCTAAAAGCGACAAAATCTATCCTATCATCTCTCGCCTTACTTTACAACTGGTAGTTTTTGCCTCGTCTTCTTTCGACTTACTGCTGCATCGAGCGACAAAAGTATATTACCACATCCTATGCCGAACTGCAACTGATATTTCCTTCAATTACTATCGATGCGGCGATATAGAATATATCATATTACTTGTCCACTGTCAATCATTTTTTGGCACTGGCTTTACAGTTCAGGAGACATATCTATTAGCCTGGTGCCGTAAAAATGTGCGTGCTGCCTATCCATTTAAAAGGCCGACCGAATAAGAACGGCCGGCCTTCTTGGCTAAGCTTCTTTCTTTTTTGGCATTTTTTGTATCAATATGGCACAATCTGGGCATACCAGTTCGCATATACCACAAGCAATACAATCTTTTTCGCCATGACCGGGTTCCACCGAAGGTGTGCCATATACGCCTAACTTTTTTGACCAGCCAATCGTATCTACGGGGCATTTCTCTACGCATAACCCACAACCCTTGCAAAGATTGGGGAACAAATGAAAGATACCCGTACCGTTTTCGTGCGTTTCAGGTTTCCAAGGACTGCTCATCCCGTTACCTCCTTCGGTTATAATTTTTCCTTAACCAACTCTATTCCCCGTTCAATCGCCGTATAATTTAAATCCCGCAATTTCGGGTCCTTTTCAAATTTATAGCCCAACTTCTTTTCAATGGCTTCTTTAGCCTTTTCTAAATTAACAACTCCTGTAGCACCAATAACTGCTCCCATAATAATGATGTTAAACACGCGGGGGTGCAATTCATCTTTTGCCACACGGATTGCCGGTATACCCAAGACCTTGGCAGCATTTTTAGGCAAGTCGTCTTCCACCCCATCAATGTCAGCATCATAAACAAAAACAGTCTTTTCACCTACATATTTTTGAGTACGCCTTACCGCTCGGTCACTCAGTGCTACCACTATATCCGCTGTCTTAAATTTTGGTGAACCAATGGGTTCGTCAGAAATCTGGACATAAGCCACAGAAACGCCGCCACGCTGCTCCACTCCAAAGTTAGGAATGTATAGGGCCTCACGGCCATCCTCGTATGCTGCTTCAGTAATAATCATTGCTACTGATTGAACTCCCTGGCCACCTTCTCCTGCGAGAGCTATCTTTGCACCTTTAGCCATTGCCTAACCCTCCTTCTTATCGCCAGGTACCTTAAGTTCACCAATTTTAAAGTACTGCGGCATCGCTTCCTCAATAAATTTCCACGTTTCTGCAGCATTAGTTCGCCAGTTGGTAGGACAACCGGATAACGCTTCTACAAAGGAAAAGCCGTTACCGCTTATCTGGTTTTCTAACGCCCGCTTTAAAAATTTCTTCAACTGCCTCACATTAGATACCGTGCCCCGGGCCACATACGCGCTTTCAGGGGTAATGGCAGCAACCATTTCCGGCCCCTGAGTAGGATTACCCGTTGAGTCAACATCTCTTCCATAGGGACTGGTTTCTGTTTTTTGGCCAGGAAGAGTCGTAGGGGCCATCTGGCCGCCTGTCATACCATAATTTGTATTATTTACCAAGACAACTGTAATTTTTTCGTTTCGGCTTGCTGCGTTTACCAGATGCTGAGATCCGATGGCATAACCACCGCCATCCCCCATGTATGCTATGCCTATTAATTCAGGGTTAGCTCGTTTGACTCCTGTAATAACCGGTGTAGTCCGACCATGATGTGTTTGTACCGAATCAATATTAAAAAAATCCCACGCCAACAGCGAGCAACCTATATCACAACCAAAAACGGTCTTACCCTGGATGTCCAACTCGTCTATCGCTTCTCCCAATGCTTTCAACACCAACCCGTGACCGCAGCCGGGGCAAAATTTGTGGACCTTGGTTTCTAGACGCCAGCACTTTGGCATTTGTGGTGCTACTGACATAAAATTACCTCCTTCCGCTACTTTTATATTTAAAGCAGTTTGTTTACTTCTTCCACGACCTCTTCAGCAGTTATGCCTTCGCCCGGCTTAAGAAAAGTCTTAATTGGTGTACTCAAGCCGTATATTGCATCAGTTATAAGTTTTTTTAACTGCCCATAAGATGATTCTACGACCAATACAACCTTAGCTTTTTCAGCACGCTTACGCAACTGGTCTTCTGCAATTGGACGTAATGTTATCGGCCTGAAATGACCAACATTCTTACCTTCCTCTTTTAACTGTTTTAGTGCTCCTTGTACAGCCCTTGTTACCACACCGTGTGCTACTATTAATACATCGGCACCCTCAACATCATATTCTTGGTATTCAGCAACTTCTGGAGCAACTTTTTCCCAATTTTTCATAATGTCCGTCACAACACCATATAGTTCATCTTCCGTATTATATGTATTACGGAGATGATGAGGGTCTCTGTCTGTCCCTGGCAAGCCTTCATTTCCCATATATGGTTCAGTGGGCACCATTTTTATTCCTCTGGACTCGGGATCATAAATGGTAAGTGATTCACGCATTTTTGATTGATAACCATCACCCAAAACAAAGGTAGGGAAACGATATTTCCACGCAATATTGAAAGCTTTGATAGTATAATCAAACAGTTCTTGATGAGTAGATGTGGAGTAAACTATTCGTGCCCCCTCTCCATTACCGCCAAAGCAGGTCATAGTCACTTCCTGCTGAGAATAAATAACGGTTGCGGTAGATGGGCCCCCTCTTTGGGTTACTACCTGAACGATAGGAATACGCATCATTTCCGCCATAGACATAGCTTCCTGCATCAAAGTATTACCGGGACCCGCTGTAGCTGTAAAAGATCTTCTTCCTGCTAATACGCCACCGATAGTTGTAAACCCAGCTGATATTTCATCTTCGGTTTGCAAAAACTCTCTGCCGTACTTTGGTGCCATACGGGTCCAGTAGTGCATAATCTCATTTTGCGGTGTAATGGGATAGCCGTACATAATGTCCACATCAGCTGCCACTGCCGCCCATGCCACCACCTCATTACCAGTCATAAAAGCTCTTTTTTCTCCTTCAATCGGCTTTCCTGCCATATGTTTAAGAACACCTCCTAGGGTTTTTTACCACATTCTGTGGATATATCACCCCTTTACCAAAATGAACGGGGCATATATCTATGAATATACTTTATGGGGTTGCCGCAGCTATCTTTGTTTTTACCCGTCGTCTTCAGCTTTTTGTCTACAGCAGTGAAAATCACTGAAATACCAATTTCTTTGGAAACTTGGCGCAAAATTTTCGCACCCTCTTCAATTACCTCCCAATCTGTTTCGTCGCCTAAATGAGTATTGTTAATCAATCCGTGAACAGTACCTAACGAAAGCACATATTCCACAATATCCTCCACCGATGCAGTCATAGGGCGAGAAATATTTATTACGGCAAATAATTTTAGGCTCTCTTCCCGTGCCCCCTCTACAAGATTTAAAGTTCTAGCTCCTTCGACTCCATAACCGATATCCAAAATAACATCCGTCTCTCTTCTTAACGCCCAGCGCATTTCCGGTTTCAGGATTGACCCTGCTTCACCAAGCCCCATTGTTTCTCGAGTCTCCCATGCAATTACATCAATCCCTAGGCTCTCCAGTTCCAATTTAATAGGGCGAAGGGTATAAAAGGGTTCGACCAAATCGAGGTCTACTAGAGTAACATTCTTACCAGATTGCTTTAGTTCCACTGCACGATTAATGGCCATTTCACTTTTGCCGCTGGCGTATTCCCCGATGTATGCTTCCAGTACCCGTTTGTTAATTGTCCCCACCTCTTGCATTAGTTTTTTCGAAAACTAGAATTTTATGTTTATTTACTAAAAATAAAAGAAAAAAGTGGGTTATCCCCACTTTCGCAAATAGTCTAGTTAATATAGTCCGATATTTTTTAAGAACCTAGCATTAGTTTAAATAGCACCACTACAATTAACCCCGGTATTCCTAAAAATCCAACTATTACCACAGTTAAAAGATTGATAGGGACTTGAAAATCAATTATCTGGCCGGCGGTATTCAATATCCAAAGTAATAATAGACCGATTAAAGAATTGTAAAGTAATTTAAATAACCACCTTAAAGGCTTGGCCAAGAAATAAAAGATAAAAAAGATCACTAGCAAAACTATTGCGACTACAGCTATCATAAATAAGAATTGAATATCCATTTTTTTACCTCCTTAATTCCTTTCACTTTCTTCAGCATTCTTTTTTAATAGATGCATATAGCGCCGTTCTGTTGCTTGCATTTCAAAAATAGCATAGTCTACTAAATCTTTCTCTGTTGCTTCATTAAAGATATTCTGAGCCGCCTCCCACTCCCGCTTAGCCTGGTCAAGAATCTGTTCCTTGGTAATTTGCCCTTGGGGTGGATTTAGAGGTAGATTTTCACCGGTTATCGTTTCAATAATTTTTTTTACCAATTTCATAGGTTACCACCTGTCAAAAATACCATTTTCCACATCTATATGCTCGCAGATGGTAAAACTTTACTTTCTTTATTGAAAAACTAGTCTTAATTAAAAAATAAAGCGATTATAATTGAGTAAATTTCATAACTCTAAACCATTGGTATATCAGTAAAAATTCGTGCAATAAAAAAGATTTCACCCCATCCTTGTTGAATATCTTTAGTGACCAAACCAAAATTATCCACAAGGTAGGTGAAATCACTAATGTATATTCGCCAAGAATGCTTATTATCCTTTGAAGAAATTTTAAATCTTCAGCCCCAAACAAAGTTGGAATTGGTTTTGTCACAAATTGACCTAAGTGATTTTGAAATAGCCTTTAAGAGAAGTAGGTTTGGTCCCAAAGGCTATGACCCAACACCAATGCTATATGCTTTAATTGCTGCGCAGCTAGAGCAAATAAGAACTGTTAAAGCTTTAGTGCAAAGGTTAAAGCAAGACCCTGTTTTTCGTTACTGCTGCTGTTTTGAAGTATGTGGCCAGGTACCTTCAGAGGCCACATTCAGCCGGTTTCTAACTAAGATTTCAGAAAGTGAGGATCTGCAAAAGCTATTTCATAAATTAGTTATCCGCGCAAAGGAACTGAATATTATCGACGGTGAAACTGTAGCCATTGATTCAACCAAAATGGATGCTTTTGAGAGCCCTAAACCTCATAGTAAACTTACGGATAACGGTTTAACGCCTAACTGGGGCGCCAAGCGAGATACAAACGGCAATCAAGTAAAATGGTTTGGCTGGAAACTTCATATCCTGAGTGATACCAAAAGTGAGCTGCCACTAGAAATATCCGTTACTCCGGCAAACGTATATGACGGAACTGTTGCCTTGCCGCTGATTGAAAAATTATTTGAGAGTTTTGGAGACCTCTTTAAACCCCGATACTATGCCATGGACTCTGGATATGACTTTAATTACATCTATGATGCTATAGTAAATGACTATCAGGCTAAACCAGTTATAGCTTATAATCCACGAGGAAGCAAAAGCGCCCCCGAAGGGTTAGATAATGATTTGCAACCCATTTGTTCCGCAGGCTATAAGATGGTTTACTGGGGTACAGATGGTGACTATATCAAACTAAGATGTCCTCATGTATGCGGGAAAGTCGATTGTGTCCACGGATCTAACTGGTGTTCCAACTCTAACTACGGTTATGTTAGAAAGGTCAACTATAAAAAGGAACCCAGGTTTTATAGCTATCCGTTCAGAGGTACAGAAAAATGGCAAAGCATCTACAATCAAAGAACAGCAGTTGAACGATGTAACAGTAGACTTAAAGAATATCTCAATCTAGGAAATATCAGGGCTAAAGGGATTAAAAAAGCTCTAACCCACTGCCTCTTAAACTCAATTGCTTTAGTTGCTGGGACAATAGCAGCAAACTCAGGCCAAAGCAAACTAAAAGTTGCTTAGCACTACCTGTGGATAATTCAGTACTTTAAAAAAGAAAATATTTTAGTTATCCACAGATTAAAAGTGGGTTTAGTATTTATTGCATTTTTTGAACTATTTTTGAGAAGTTGCAAAAAGTTAATTATGCAATTTCCTCAATTAATAATTTGCCTGGTATAAAAAAAGAACCCTCTTTGGGTTCAATTAATTTAAAAAAGTTCTATTCGTCCTTCGAATGCCTTTGCTAATGTCACTTCATCAGCATATTCCAAAGCACCACCCACCGGGAGGCCGTGAGCTATGCGAGTTACTTTTATCCCCAAGGGTCTTAAAATTTTTGCCAAGTACATAGAAGTAGCCTCTCCTTCTACAGATGACCCTAGAGCTATAATTACCTCTAAGTTGTCTTTAGGCTGGTGCGTTATTCGGGCTAACAGTTCTTTGACCTTAAGTTGTTCGGGTCCTATCCCATCAATAGGGGAAATAATCCCCTGTAGCACGTGATAATGTCCCTTATACTCCCTGGTTTTTTCTATCGCCACGATATCACCCGGTTCTTCTACCACGCAAATAATACTTTTGTCTCTTTTTTCATCCCTGCATATAAAGCATGGATCTATGTCAGTAAAATTACTACATACGGAGCAATAGGTCACTTTATCCACCGCTTCACGGATAGCCTTGGATAAGGCAAGGGAATTTTCCCTAGGTGAATTCAATAAATGATATGTCAAACGTTGGGCAGTTTTGGGTCCCACGCCGGGGAGTTTACCCAATTCTGTAATTAATCTTGCAATTGACTGGGCATGATGCATCATTAAAATTTCTCCTCAGTACATTATACTAGCCCGGGTATGTTCATGCCCCCGGTAATTTTGTTCATTTCTTCTGACATCATTTCTTGCGCCTTATTCATCGCTTCATTAACAGCAGACAATACCAGGTCCTGCAGCATTTCCACATCCTCGGGGTCCACAACATCTTTCTCAATTTTAACACTTAAAACTTCCTGCTTACCGTTAACGGTAACTGTCACCGCTCCACCGCCGGTGCTGGCAGTAACCTCTTTCTCTGCCATCTCTTCCTGAAGCTTAGCCATCTTTTTTTGCATGGCCTGTGCTTGTTTCATCATCTTTCCCATATTTCCAAATCCCATAAAAATTCCTCCTTAGTTGTTTTCTTCTTCTATCTTATCATGCCCAAAAATCTGTTGTGCCTTTTTTAACACATCCTCTTGAGCATCATTTTTGACATTCTCTTTCATTTGGCACTCTACCCGTATATTTTGTCCAAATATAGTCTTCAACATTTCTTCCACCAATGACCGGTGTTCCTTTTGCCCAAGTCTTTCCCTATGAAAACTGTATTCTGGCGAGTAACCTAGAGTCAACACCCCTTGTTTTAAATCCAGAACTTCTGCCTCAACCAAAAATGCATAAGTAGAAATGTTAACCTTCTTGACCGCTTTGATAATCTTTTGCCACTGGTCCTTAATCCCTTTGCTACTAACGGACGAAGTTTGATTAGGTTCAGCATCAGTAACCTTTCTATGAGTACTGGGCACCCCAGGGGCAAGCGTACTTTTGTTTTCTAGGGCAGCAATTCGGTCTGACAATATTTCAATATTTAAATCAGGTCGAAAATTTACTACCTTTAACATTGCCAATTCTAACATTAATCGAGGGTTGCCACTCCATTTCATGGAATTTTCAGCGTTAGTTAGTATATCAATAGCGAAATCCAAGTAAACCCTATGTAATCCCTGGGATTGTTTGCGTATGCGGTCTATTATTTCGTCCGGCAATGCTATAAGTAACGCAGGGTCTTTGCACACCTGTACCAATAAGATATTTCGTAAGTGTTCTAATAAATCCTGCAATAAAATCTGAGGGTCCTTACCTTCATCCAATATTTTGCCTAAAAGCTGTAATAAAGAAGTTACATTTTTGTCTAGTATTAACTGAGTAATCTCCACTACTACATCTTGAGTTACCGTCCCTAATACATCTGTAACTTCTTTGACTGTAATTTTATTAACTGCATATGAAGTACACTGATCCAATGTCGATAATGCGTCCCTTAAACCGCCATTAGCAGCCTTGGCGAGCAGGGTTAAAGCTTTCTCTTCAATTTTTATGTCTAAAGAATCAACAACCTGCAATAGCCTGCCTTCGATAGCAGTGCTGCCAATACGCCGAAAATCGAAGCGCTGACAGCGAGAAAGAATTGTTGCCGGTATTTTATGAGGTTCAGTGGTTGCCAATATGAAAATAACATGCGCCGGTGGTTCTTCTAAAGTTTTTAGTAAAGCATTAAATGCCTCCGTGGTCAACATGTGGACCTCATCAATAATATAAACCTTATATGTTCCCTCGGAAGGCGCATATTTCACTTTTTCCCGTAAATCCCGAATTTCCTCTATACCCCTGTTAGATGCGGCATCTATTTCCTGTACATCCATGGATGACCCATTATTGATACGAACACATGATTGACAACTATTGCAAGGCTCCGCAGCATTGCGCTCGGTACAGTTTACGCTTTTACCAATTATTTTAGCAGTACTGGTCTTACCTGTCCCCCTTGGACCGCAAAAAAGGTACGCATGGGCAATCCGATTACTGATAATAGCATTTGTTAAAGTTTTTGTAATGTGTTCTTGGCCCACCACATCACTAAAAGACTGGGGGCGCCACTGCCGGTATAAAGCTTTGTAATCCATACCCAGACCACCTCTAAATATTTTTTCGCTATGGTCAAAATATTTCCTTTATTTTTTACTCAAATGCTTTCAACTAGTTTAGGATGCCTGTTTCCAGCACGGTATAAAACAAAACCCCGCATTGCTGCGGGGTATATTAAAACTTTATGGCCGTGCACCCATCCTTGGGAATTACCTTCCGGGCGTAACCCTTGCAGTTAGCTCCAACCAGGCTCCCCTACGGCACACGAAAATACTTACTTACCGCTGCTTCCTTCCGGACCTGACGGGATTGGCAAGTTTCCGTTGCGTAGGACCCGGTTTTCAACACCACTTACAAGAGGCAGACCCCACAAAGCAAAACCCGTAAATGGGAATTCAATCCCGCTATAGCGGATTGCGGGTAACAGGGCACCGCTACCTCCCCATCTAGCACGGCCAAATTTTTAGTCTTTAAAAATGAAAAATGGCGGAGAGGACTGGATTCGAACCAGCGAGGCTGTTACACCTACACGCTTTCCAGGCGTGCGCCATAAGCCAAACTCGGCCACCTCTCCGTATCAAGAAGCAAGAGGCATTATGCCAGCAAAATAAATTAATGGTATCCTGCATCTTACCGCTTGAAACCTAAATATCCTATTTTATCTCTGTCCACCAATAACTTTTGTTGGCGGAGAGAGTGGGATTCGAACCCACGAGGCAAGTCTTACCCCGCCTACTCGATTTCGAGTCGAGCGCCTTCAGCCGGACTCAGCCATCTCTCCGCAGTGTGCCACCTATTTTTTCTCCCTTAATTCACGGAAGAACTGCTTCAAGATATCGCTGCACTCCCTCTTTCTGACACCAGCTATTACATCTAACTGATGGTTAAGTGCAGGAAATTGGACAATATTCATTAAAGACTCTACAGCTCCGGCCTTTGTATCTTGAGCACCGTAAATCAAACAACTAATTCTGGCCATTACCAATGCTCCTGCACACATGGGACATGGTTCTAGTGTTACATAAATACTAGTATCAGCCAAACGCCACCCACCCAGCACCTCTGCAGCTTGCTTCAAAGCCAAAACTTCAGCATGAGCAGTAGGGTCCTTATTAGTTTCTCTTAGATTATGTGCCATGGAAATAACCTTGTTATCTCTAACTACCACTGCACCTATGGGCACTTCACCTTTACTATAGGCTTTTTGAGCCTCATTTAATGCCTCGCCCATAAAAAAGTGGTGATGATCCATAATGTCACCAACCAAGGTCTGCCATATGGTGCGCCCGGGAGGACTCGAACCCCCGACACGCGGTTTAGGAAACCACTGCTCTATCCGCCTGAGCTACGGGCACATCTTGAAAAAATATTAAAATAGTAATGGCGCGCCCGGGAGGACTCGAACCTCCAACCTCCTGATTCGTAGTCAGTTACTCTATCCGATTGAGCTACGGGCGCATAATGGCGGAGAGGGAGGGATTCGAACCCTCGGTACAGGTCTTTACCCGTACAATCGCTTAGCAGGCGACCGCCTTCAGCCAACTCGGCCACCTCTCCAAATTAGATGGTTTTTATCTTCAGTGCGCCAAAGCGCAATTGTTATTATACTATACTCATTTGAAAAAATCAATTTCTTTGTTTTGGTAAAATTAGCTGGCGGAGGGGGTGGGATTCGAACCCACGGCTCCCGGAGGAGTCACTGGTTTTCAAGACCAGCTCCTTAAACCGCTCGGACACCCCTCCGCAAAAGCCTGCCGAAAAGTAGCGACAGACTAAATAAGAGTATAACATATGCATTTTTTATTTGTCAATCTGGATGAATGTTTGCTTTTAGCCAATTTTATCTATACCCATATAAGGCTGTAACGCCTCAGGTACTGATACTGTTCCATCTTCCTGTTGATAATTCTCTACAATAGCAGCGAGCGTTCTGCCGACAGCTAAACCAGATCCGTTTAAAGTGTGTATATATTGCGACTTACCCTTTGCCGGTCTGTATTTTATATCTGCTCGCCTGGCTTGAAAGTCTTCAAAATTACTGCAAGAGGATATCTCCCGATAAGTATCATAACTAGGTAGCCATACTTCTATGTCATAAGTTTTTGCAGCTGAAAAACCCAGGTCTCCGCCACAAAGATTTACCACTCGATAAGGTAAATTCAGCTTTTGTAAAATTGTTTCTGCATTATTTAACAGCCTTTCCAATTCTTCATAAGAATTTTCAGGTTTGCTAAACTTGACTAATTCTACTTTATTAAACTGATGTTGTCTAATTAATCCCCTGGTATCTCTTCCGTGAGCACCAGCTTCCGCCCGAAAACAACCACTATATGCCGTATGATAAATGGGCAGTTTTTCCTCATCAATTATTTCTTCTCGATAAAGATTAGTCACTGGGACTTCAGCAGTAGGAATTAAGTACTGCTCTTTATTTTCCAATTTGAACATATCTTCCGCAAATTTTGGCAGTTGTCCCGTTCCCACCATGGAGTCACGATTTACAATAAACGGTGGGAAAATTTCAATATAACCATGTTCTTTAGTATGGGTATCCAACATTAGATTAATCAACGCTCTCTCTAATCTCGCACCCATTCCTTTCAAAAAGGTAAACCTGGCTCCGGAAACTTTAGTTCCTCTCTCAAAATCAATAATATCTAAAGCTTCCCCTATATCCCAATGAGCCTTGGGTATAAATGTAAATTCCCTTATTTTTCCCCAGACACGTATTTCTTCATTATCATCTTCACTGACACCCGACGGAACCGACTGATGGGGAATATTAGGTATCGATAGCAATTCGTTTTGCAGTTTTTCCTCGGTCTCTTTAACAGCTTCGTCAATTGCCTTGATGCGTTCTGACACCTGCCGCATTTGCACAATCATTTCTTCTGCGTCGTCCCCGGCTTTTTTTCTTCGCCCAATCTCCTCTGATACCTTATTTCTATTGTGTTTTAACTCTTCCACCTCGCCGAGCAATGACCGTCTTTTTTCATCTAACAGCAAAAACTTATCTAGTGATAACTTTGCTCCTCTTTTACTTAATCCCGCATTGACCGCATCAGGATTAGAACGTACAAATTTTAAATCCAACATAGTTAATCACCCCTTAATAAAAATAAACCCCCATCCCTGTAAAGGGACGAGAGTTTTCCCGCGTTGCCACCCTGTTTAACCACAGATAATACTGTAGTTCACTTAAACATCATAACGGCAAATTACCGGAACGCCTACTAAATTCGGCAGTTCACTCCGGAGGGGATTCGACCAGCAAAGAATATCGTTTCACACCAGCCAACGATTCTCTGAAATTCCAGCATAGCCTACTATTCTCCATCATCACTTTAGTTTGTAAAATTGTTACAATGATTATATAACAGATAACCTTCCTAAGCAAATCCTTTACAAACGAACATATTTAACGTCTAACACTCCGTCTATTTTTGCAAGTTCTTTTATTGTCTTAACAGGCACCTCGGAATCTACGTTTAAAAACATTACGGCCCTGCCGCCAATATTTTTTCTACCAACCTGCATACCGGCAATATTTATATCATGCTGACCGATAAGATGCCCCACCGGGCCAATAATTTTGGGTTTATCAATATGAGGAACGACCAGCATATGGCCCTGGGGCACAGCATCAACTGTAAATCCGTCTATGCGTACAATCCGGGCGTCGTGTTTACCAAAAAGTGACCCGCTGATTGTTTTGGTACATTTCTCAGTCTCTACACTGACAGTAATCAGATTTGCATAATCATCCAATTCAACAGATTTATTTTCCGATACGGAAATTCCTCTGCTCTGCGCTATCAGCGGTGCATTCACATAATTAACAGCGTCCTTTAAAATTGGCCGCAATAAGCCTTTTAAAAATGTGTTGGTTAACGATGTCACATTATATTGGGCAATATCACCATTATACTTAATCTCCACTTTTTTGATATGGCTATCTACTAATTGGGAAATAAGTTTTCCCAACTTTTCTACTAGCTCACGATAAGGATTTAAAATATGCTGTAACTCTGGTTTAATAGACGGTATGTTAACCGCATTCTTTACTAATTCCCCTTTTAATGCCTGAATTATTTCCTCCACTACATCAATTGCTACATTAAGTTGTGCTTCTTCTGTGGACGCACCCAAATGAGGCGTTACTACTACATTTTCTAAATCAAATAAAGGGCTTTTGGTTTCTGGTTCGTTTTCAAAAACATCTACCGCTGCTCCGGCTATTTTTCCTTCCTTTAGCGCCTCGTACAATGCCTGTTCGTCAATAATACCACCCCGGGCGACATTAACAATTTTAACCCCAGGCTTCATTTTTTTAATCTGTTCCCCACCAATCAAATGATAAGTTTCTTCGGTCAGAGGAAGATGAATGGTTAGAAAATCAGCATTTTCAATCACACCATTAAAATCAGATAGTTCCACACCCATTTGTTTTGCCCGCTCCTCGGAAATATATGGGTCATACGCCAGCACATTCATTTCAAAGGCCCGGGCCCTACTAGCCACGCCGCTGCCGATTTTTCCTAAACCGATGATTCCCAATACCTTATTTCTAAGCTCAACGCCGGTAAACTTCTTGCGTTCCCAGAGGCCTTGTTTGAGCAATTCATTAGCTTTGGGTATGTTCCGAGCAAAGGCCAACATCATCGCTAGAGTATGTTCTGTAGCGGCTATCGTATTCCCTTCCGGCGCATTAACCACCACAATTCCCTTTTCCGTAGCTGCATCTACATCTATGTTATCAATTCCCACACCCGCTCTACCAATAATTTTTAAGTTACGCGCTTTTTCAATAATATTACGAGTCACCTTTGTTTGACTACGTACAATCATGGCATGATATTCATCAATGAAGCCGCATATTTCTTCCTCTGATTTCTTTGTTCTTACATCAACGTGGAAACCCGCCTCTTCTAGCATAGCCACACCTTTGTCTGCAATCGGATCACTAATCAATACTCTCATACTAAACTCTCCTCTCTTAAATACCTTTTATACTGCGACGACATCATCTTAACAAAATCTATCCCTTTAATTTAAAATTCCTTACTTTAACAGTTCTAAAGAACCACTGCGTCATTTATTTCCATAGGTTGTACATATCCCAGATGGCCTATACGGGACAGTAATCACAGGTACCTTTATAACTAAAAAACTCTCACCCCTTCCGAAATGGAGGGACGAGAGTTTCCCGCGGTACCACCCTTATTGGCCAAATAAAATTCGACCCGCTCGTACGCATGTTAACGGCCATGAACCGGACAGGTTTAATAGCAGAAGCTATTTTTATTGCCTGTCACTCCGAGGTGCCTTTCATTGCCTTAACGGGTTGGTTCACAGCCAACACCAACTCTCTGAGAACCGTTGGGACAATTACTTCTCCTCGTCATCGTATTTGTGCTTATTTAATTAGAAAGGCTTGCCAACTTGTTGGCTTAGTCACACTTATGAGTCAAAAATTATAATTTCTGACATGTACAAGAAATATTAATAGATATAATACCTTAGACTAAAGAAAAATTCAAGCATTAATTTAGTTTTTTCATTTCATGATCAAGAATAATGTGCATAGCGTGCGACCATAAAAGAGGTTCTGCCACAGGCCCCCATTTTTTAACCCAGCTTTGGCATTCAGGGCAATCAGTATCAGTCACCTGTTCAGGTAAGTTCTGTTCCCTGGAATGTCCCTCAATCCATTCTTGATAAACCTTCGCTTTGCTAAGTTTACCTATACGAGCATAGTACCAACCTAGCCAAGCGGTCAGAGGCAGCCACGCACCACCTCCGTAATATTCATCACTAATATAACGTTTTATCCCGCCTTTAAATAATAAACTTCTTTCAATTTCCTCTATGGTGTGTCTCATCACCCGATTGTCCAAGGTTACAACCTCAAAAGGTAAAGCCAGCCATATTAAACTAGAGTCAATTGTTTTGTTCCATCTATCTTTTACAAAATGCCCATTATCAATGTAGCTATGTTCTATCTCTTTTAAAATTAAATCAAGTATAGCTTCAATGTTTTTTTTCTGAATTTTATTTAAAAATCCCTGCTCAGTTTGTGATTTCAGGCCTCCGTACAAAGCTGCCAAAGTCACTGCATGTACTCCTTCACACTCTTCCCAACAATCTAAGCAGCTGGTATGCCAAAAGCGGATTAGATATTCAATTACCACTTTAACTGCCCATTCGCTATCTTCTAAATATGGAGAATTTACGTATTTTTTCCGAAACTGACCTAACGCCCAGAGATAAGTGCCGTACCCATCTAACTGAAAATTCCCCCAGGGTTCTGTCCCTTCATATCCGTCCATTGTAAAACGAGTGTGTAGCAGTTGGTCCGGATGTAATTTTACTCCTTGGTTATACAAAGAAATACTTTTAAACACCTTGTCCTGATAACGCTTCACTACCATACCTGTCCAATTAAAGAAATCTGCTGCTGCTTTCTCTTCGCCGGCCAATATCAGAGCATAGGCAATAAACGAACCATCCCTGAGCCAGCAGTATTGATAAGGCGGAAAATTTGGCGCTGCTGGAAACGCTCCTGATTTATCTTGATGTGTTAAAAGAACTTTTTTGCTAATCTCAGCATCAATCATCAAAATTCCCTCCTTTAAAATCTTTCCCTTAATCCTGTTAAAAAATTAAACCCCGCACATTAAAATAATGTACAGGGTCACTGATGTTTTTTCTTACAAATTTTCCTTTACCATTTTCAAAAAATAACTATGAACACGATCATCTTCTGTAAGCTCTGGGTGAAAAGCACAAGCTAAAAAATTCCCTTGTCTAGCCATGACAACTTTTTCCTCCACCTGAGCCAAAATGCCAACCTGCGGTTCCATATTCTTAACATATGGTGCTCGAATAAAAACAGCATGAAAGGGAACTCTACCAATCGCATTTATGTCTAAATCCACTTCGAAACTCTCTACCTGGCGACCAAAACCATTGCGCACTACCGATATATCCATAAATCCCAAACGTGGTTGTTCAGAACCAATAATATCCTTGGCAAGTAAAATCATGCCCGCACAAGTTCCCATTATAGGGATTCCCTTAGCGGCTAATTCCTTAATAGGTTCCATTAATTTATAGCGATTAAGCAGCTTCCCAATAGTCGTACTTTCTCCACCTGGAATTATTATTCCATCAACATCTTTCAAATGGTGCGGAAGGCGCACTTCTACGGCTTCCTCTCCCAATCTTTCAATTGCCCATTTGTGTTCACGAAATGCTCCTTGCATTGCTAAGACGCCTATTCTCATTTACGTTACTCTTCCTTTCCATCGAAATACCCGTTTTACCAACCGCGCTCCTGCATTCTTTCGTTAGGTTGAATTGAGGATATTTCTAAGCCGGGCATAGCCTCACCTAAACCGCGAGATACCTCTGCTAGAACTTTTGGTTCGTTATAATGTGTTGTTGCTGCTACAATAGCTTCTGCCCTGGCTGCCGGATCATTTGACTTAAATATACCGGAACCAACGAAAACACCGTCACAACCTAGCTGCATCATTAAAGCCGCATCTGCCGGGGAAGCAATGCCTCCTGCCGCAAAGTTAACAACAGGCATTCTGCCTAATTCTTTAACTTGTAACAGTAGTTCATAAGGTGCATTCATTTCTTTAGCTGTAGCCATTAATTCATCTTTTGGCATACCTTGAACACGCCGAATCTCAGACATGACTTTACGCATATGCCTAACTGCTTCTACCACATTTCCGGTGCCCGGTTCTCCCTTGGTACGGATCATTGCTGATCCTTCTCCAATTCTGCGTAAAGCCTCACCGAGGTTTCTGCAGCCGCATACAAATGGAACCTTAAATTGACTTTTATCTATATGGAAATCTTCATCTGCCGGGGTGAGTACCTCACTTTCATCTATATAATCTGCTCCCAATTCTTCAAGTATTTGTGCTTCTACAAAATGACCAATACGAGCTTTAGCCATTACCGGAATAGTAGCCACGTCCATAATACGCAGGATCACTGTGGGGTCTGCCATCCGAGCCACGCCTCCCGCAGCGCGAATATCTGCGGGTACTCTTTCCAGCGCCATAACAGCACAAGCACCGGCTTTTTCCGCGATTTTTGCTTGTTCTGGCGTAGTAACATCCATAATCACTCCACCTTTTAACATCTCCGCTAATCCTTTTTTAACTTTCCATGTGCCCTTTTTAGACAATATTAACTCCTCCTTATGTATATTACATTTTGGTGATTGTCGACTAATATAAGTAATTCCAACTTAAATTTTTAAACCATTGTACTACATTTTAACTAAAACAACAAATATAAACCAGATGGAAAACCTTTCCTTTTGGAGATATTCCAAAGGGGAACTTATCAGTCATCTTTTGTTTCTTTTATCACTACTTTAGCTACAGAAACGATTTTATCGCCTTCATCTAACCTCATCAAGGTTACCCCTTGCGTAGTTCTGCTTAATTTTGATACTCCTTCCACTGCAATACGTATAACTACACCATCGGTATTAATCATCATCAACTCTTCTCCCACTGTAACCAACTTGATAGTAGCCAGTCTGCCGTTGCGTTCACTGCGTCGATAGGCTAATAGTCCTTTTCCACCTCGGGACTGAACACGATATTCTTTAATATCAGTTCGTTTACCGAACCCCTTTTCAGTAATTACCATCACGTCAGCATCTTCTTTGACAATTTCCATACCTACTACCTGATCATCGCCGGATAAATTAATACCCTTAACACCTCTCGTAGCGCGACCAGTACTACGAACTTCTTCTTCATTAAATCGAATGGACATTCCTTCCTTAGTACCTAAGAGTATATCCTCTTTGCCTGTTGTCATCCTAACCCCAATTAACTCATCGTCGTCCACTAAATTTAAAGCAATCAGTCCATCCCGACGAATTGAATCATATTCTTCTAATAAAGTTTTTTTAACAAGCCCATGTTTGGTAGCCATAAGCAGGTAATGATTTGCTTGAAAATCTTTAACTGGAATTACTGCACTAACCCATTCATCTTTATTAAGATAGAGTAGATTAATCAATGCAGTTCCTTTTGCCTGTCTGCTGGCTTCCGGAATTTCGTGACCCTTCAGGCGATACACTTTACCTTGGTTAGTAAAGAATAACAAATGATGATGGGTAGTAGTAATAAATAATCGTTCAACAAAATCCTCATCACGGGTTGTAATACCGGAAATACCGCGGCCTCCCCTTCTTTGACTACGATAAGTCGTAACCGGTAATCTTTTGATATAACCACGATGTGTCATGGTAATAACTATATCTTCCTCGGCAATTAAATCTTCTACATCTAAGGAATCTTCTTCAGCATCAAACTGAGTTCTTCTTTTATCAGCATATTTTTGTTTTATTTGCTCTAATTCTTCTTTGATCAAACTCATTACTAGTCTAGGATTATTAAGTATTTCTGTATAATAAGCAATCTTTTTAATTAATTCTTTATATTCTTCTTCTATTTTTTCTCTTTCAAGTCCAGTTAATCGCTGCAAACGCATATCCAAAATTGCTTGAGCTTGTTTTTCACTAAAGTCGAACTTACTCATTAGAGCTTTCTTCGCAATGTCCGGATTATCAGATGTTTTAATAGTATTTATCACTTCGTCTAGTTTATTTAATGCAATCTTTAAGCCTTCTACAATATGTGCTCTGGCTTCAGCCTTCTTCAATAGGTACTTGGTTCTACGAATGATTATTTCTTTTTGATGTTCTAAATAATGAAAAAGAACTTCCCGTAGGTTTAAAACCTTTGGTTGCCCATCTACTAAGGCAAGCATGATTATACCGAAAGTCTCCTGAAGTTGAGTATGTTTGTATAGTTGATTAAGCATTATATTGGGATTTATATCTTTACGCAATTCAATAATGACACGCATCCCAGTACGGTCTGACTCATCTCTCAAATCTGTAATACCTTCAATTTTTTTATCTCTAACTAACCCAGCAATTTTCTCAACTAATCTCGCTTTATTAACCTGATAGGGTAATTCAGAAACCATAATCCTCATTTTTCCATTAGCCATTTTTTCAATTAGAGTTTTTGCTCTAATTTTAATAATACCCCTACCGGTGGTATAAGCCGACTTAATTCCTTTTCGCCCCATAATTATGCCGCCGGTAGGAAAATCCGGTCCTTTCACAACCATCATTAACTCCTGAGCTGTAATGTCTGGATTTTCAATCATCATAACCAATGAATCAATAACCTCTCTAAGATTATGAGGAGGAATATTTGTAGACATACCTACTGCAATTCCAGAAGACCCATTTACTAACAAATTTGGATACTTTGAAGGTAGAACAACCGGTTCTTCCATTGTTTCGTCATAATTTGGTGCAAAGTTTACTGTATCTTTGTCTATATCTTTCAATAATTCCATAGCAATCTTAGACATGCGAGCCTCAGTATAACGCATAGCTGCAGCGGCATCACCATCTACAGAACCAAAGTTACCATGACCGTCTATCAATTGATAACGAGTAGAAAAATCTTGGGCCATCCGAACCATAGTGTCATAGATGGCAGAATCACCATGAGGATGATAACGGGCCATAACATCCCCAACAACCCTAGCAGACTTTTTATGAGGTTTATCAGGCGTAATTCCTGAATCATACATAGCATAAAGAATCCGGCGATGGACAGGTTTTAACCCATCCCTGACATCTGGCAAAGCTCTACCGACTATTACACTCATGGCATAATCAAGGTAGGAATTTTTCATTTCCTCTTCAATATTTATCGGTACAATTTTACCGTGAGTATATTCATTCATAAGTGGTACCTCCTAAAATTAACTGCATTCTTTAAAAAAATTACTATTAAATATCCAAGTTACGTACCTGTTGAGCATTGACCTGGATGAATTCTTTTCTAGGTTCTACCTTATCCCCCATCAGAATAGTAAAAATTGCGTCAGCTTTAACTACGTCCTCTAAGGATACTTGCAATATTGTCCTGGATTCCGGATTCATGGTTGTTTCCCATAGTTGTTCCGGGTTCATCTCACCAAGGCCTTTGTACCTTTGAATACTAAAATTAGTCCGCCCAGTTTCTTTGAAAAATTTATTTAACTCTTTATCACTATAAAAATAATGTTCTTCTTTACCTCTCTTCAATTTATAGAGAGGTGGCTGGGCAATGTATACATAGCCTGCTTCCACTAGTGGCCTCATATATCGATAAAAGAATGTTAATAACAATGTTCTAATATGGGCACCGTCCACATCAGCATCTGTCATAATAATTAACTTATGATACCTTGCTTTTTCGATGTCAAAATCCTCATCTATGCCGGTACCCAATGCAGTTATCATGGTTCTTATCTCAGCATTGTTCAATATTTTATCCAAACGTGCTTTTTCTACATTAATAATTTTACCTCTCAATGGTAGTATAGCTTGAAATCTTCTATCCCGCCCTTGTTTTGCCGAACCTCCTGCGGAATCCCCCTCGACCAAATACAACTCTGACATGGATGCATCTTTAACCGAACAGTCCGCAAGTTTTCCCGGAAGTGCAGTAATTTCCAACGCATTTTTTCTTCGAGTAAGTTCTTTGGCCTTCCGGGCTGCTTCTCTAGCCCGTGCTGCATGAACACTCTTTTCAACTATTTTTTTGGCTATTGCAGGATTTTCTTCTAAAAAGGCCGACATGTTTGATCCCAAAAACGAATCCATTATACCGCGCACTTCGCTATTACCCAATTTTGTTTTAGTCTGGCCCTCAAATTGCGGATCTTTAACTTTTACACTAATAACCGCGGTCAGACCTTCTCTTATATCCTCACCACTAAGATTGCTATTATTTTCTTTAAGTATATTATGTCTACGTGCATAATCATTGACAACTCTTGTAAGTGATGTTTTAAAACCTACTTCATGAGTACCACCCTCATGAGTGTTAATATTATTTGCAAAGGAGAAAATATTTTCAGTGTACCCATCATGATATTGTAAGGATACTTCTAATTGTACATCGTCTCTTTCAGCTTCAAAATAAAGTGGTTTGGAATGGACAACATTTTTGTTTTTGTTTAAATGATTTACGAAATCTATGATGCCGCCATTATGTAAAAATATCTCTTCTTTGCCACTGATTTCATCCGTTAATGTTATCCTTACGCCTTTATTCAAGAAAGATAACTCACGGAGTCTATTAACCAAAGTATCGAATTTAAAGTCTAATTCCTCAAATATTTCGTCATCTGGTTTAAAAGATATTTCAGTACCAGTTCCTTTAGACTGTCCAACTATCGAAAGTTTGGAAGCGGGTTTTCCCCTTTCAAAGCGTTGATGATGAATACTTCCGTCCCGCTTAACCTTTACTTCCAGCCAAGTCGATAACGCATTAACAACTGACATACCTACACCATGTAAGCCGCCTGCCACCTTATACCCATTACCACCAAATTTGCCACCGGCATGTAAAATAGTTAGTGCCACTTCTACAGCGGGTTTTCCAGTTTTTTTGTGAATATCTACGGGAATACCCCGGCCATTATCTTTCACAGTAATAGTATTATCATGATGTATGGTAACTTGGATTTTATCACAATACCCTGCCATTGCTTCGTCAATGCTATTATCTACTAATTCATATACTAAATGATGTAAACCTCTGGAACTGGTACTACCAATATACATTCCAGGACGTTTTCTAACTGCCTCCAGCCCTTCCAAAACTTGAATTTGGTTGGCATTGTAATCCTGATTATTTAATTTTTCAGCCATTTTAAAACCTCCAATACTTAATTCATCAATAAAATATTATACCATAAAAACATATGTTCCCACAATTTTCCTCCTTAGATTTCTTATGAAATATTCTAAACGATAGTAAAATGTCTAATGGATGACATCTCTAAAAAATCTTATTTTGGGTTTTCCTATTAGTCCATTAATGTTCTATTTTTTCCATTTAATTAAATTTCTAACGAAAAAAACCGTGGTTTAGCCACGGTTAGACGGGTTGATTTTTTACAGTAGACCTTTTTTGCAAAGTAAGAGAGGAAATTGAAGAAAGATAAACCTTCTTTTCTGTAATAATAAATGATTTTGGCTCCATTTCATTTTCAAGTTTTTCCAATAATCCTTCTACAGAAGCTAATTCGACAAATTCGTCTGTTATTAGAGATTTATCTACATTATCGTAATCAATAATAGCTACAATTTCTTTTTTATTAATTAAAACATCGCCGCCAATATGGAGATACACTACTTTTCCCTCCTAAAAATTTACTGACCCATTATCTACTTTATATATTATCCCTTGGTCAGTCAATTCCTTCGTAAGCCCGCTCAAATCTGTTCCAGTAATAAATGTTTGTATTCTGTCTATAACCTTATCCATTAAAAATGTTTTCCTATGATTGTCTAATTCGGAAAATACATCATCTAGTAAAAGTATAGGATACTCACCTATTTCACTTTTTATATATTCTAATTCCGAAAGTTTTAAGGCTAATGCAGCAGTTCGTTGTTGTCCTTGGGAACCGAAGGACCTAATATCAATCCCATTTATCGTAATTATCATATCATCTCTATGCGGTCCCACTAATGTAATTCCTTGGTAATATTCTTCATTATTTTTTTCTTTTAAAGACTGAATATACATCTCTTTCAACACTGAAAGAGAAACATCAAACCCAATATTTTTAACACTAGAAACATATTTTAGTTCAAGGTTTTCAAATCCATTAGTGATTTTTCTGCATACCAATCTAGATAGTGGTTTAAGCTTTTCTATAGTGTCTAGTCTCTTTTTTATTAACTGGCTTCCTAAGTGAATTAGTTGATTCGTCCATACATCAAATTGTTCACCTTTCAAACCCCTTTTAAGGTTATTATTCCTTTGAAGAAGAACACGCTTAAAATCCGCCAAGATGCTATTATATTGAGGACTTACTTGAGAAATTTCATTATCAAGAAATTGGCGCCGTTCTCTGGGACCTCCCTTGACTAGCATTAAGTCTTCCGGGCAAAATAAAACCGTATTAAAATAAGTGCTAACCATGTTATTTTTTTGTAGTTTATTGTTATTAATAAAAAATTCTTTTTTACCTTCTTTTAAGATTACTTCTGCTTCATAATCAATATTATTATTGTGAATCATTGCTTTAATAAGGGCATCGCTTTGATCCCAGCGAATAAGGTCAATATCTTTGTTTGTTCTATGGGACTTTCCCGTTCCAAGAATATTAATAGCTTCCAAAATATTACTCTTGCCCTGGGCATTATTCCCAACTATAATATTGATTTTGTTATGCCATTCCAGCTTTATTAAATTATAATTACGAAAGTTTTTTAATAATAAGTCTTTAACTAACAAATGGTACACTCCTAGCCATGGAAGCAAATCAAAATTGAATCATTTTCAACCGTCACGACATCGCCTGGAAATATTTTTCTAGTGCGTTGGGTAGAATTTTCACCGTTAACTTTTACCAACCCTTGCTGGATAATCGTTTTTGCTTCTCCACCGCTAGAAGTGATGTCTGCCCATTTAAGGAGTTGGTCGAGTCTAATTAATTCACTCTTTATATAAACCTCGCGCATAATGCCCCTCCGAATCTTAGTCTATACTGTTCTTATTGGTAGAATTAGATATAGATAGTTATCCTTAGTAACTGGTTTAATAATTCCGGGACTCAATGTCCCGCTTAGCTCTAAATAAACTTCCTCGTCATCTACAACTTTGAGTACATCTATCAAATATTTTGAATTAAAAGCAATTTTAATTTCTTCACCTTCAATATAAGCAGGTACTTTCTCATGTAGTTTACCCACATCGGGACTATTCATATTAATTATTAAACTGTTTTCTGAAAAAGAGATTTTAATTACATTTGCCTTATTGCCACCTTCATCACCTGCTAATAATGATGCTCTTTCTACCACTTGAAGAAATGTTTTAGTTTCTAGTCTAACTTTTGTAGAATATTCTTTTGGAATAACCTGCTTATAATCAGGAAATTGCCCTTCAATTAATCGGGAAATTAAGGAAATATTATCTATTTTAAATAATACCTGGTTTTTATCAAAGGAAATAGTTATGGACTCTTCATCATTAATAAGGCGGCTAACTTCAGTAAGTGTCTTACCGGGGATAATTTCCAATCTAGATGACAGCCCTTTTTCTAAGACACCGGTTCTACATGATAAACGGTGAGTATCAGTCGATACTAATCGTAATTGGTTTTCATTTATTTCTGTGAGTATACCTGTGAATACGGGGCGGGATTCATCTTTTGATACGGCAACGGATACTTGGCGAATCATATGTTTTAAAAGATCTCCTGGTACGTTAACAGCATCAGTATCAGATAAAGATGGTAATATGGGGAACTCTTCTGGATCGAAACCATTTATAACTACTTGAGAATCCCCATAAATTATATTTGCTGCATTTTGATTAGTCTCAAAGGTAATAGGTAAGTCCGGTAATTTTCTTACTAATTCAGAAAAGTATTTTGAAGGTAGTACTATGCTGCCTGGTTCAATGATATCAGCTTTTATTGAACATTTTATACCCATTTCCAAATCAGTGGCCTTGAGAACTATCTCATCATTATCGGTTGTTTCTAAGAGAATGCCACCTAAAATGGGCATAGTATTTTTTGTTGAAACGGCTCTTTGAACAATTTGTACGCCTTGTACAAGATTTGATTTGTCACACTGAAATTTCATAGTTATGCCTCCCGCCGTATTATTATTATATTTTAGTAATAGTAGTAGGGCTTGTTGATAATGTGGAAAAGACTATTTTTGTCACTCTTGTTAAGCAGAATACCCTGTTACTTATTTGTTGATAATATTTTATGTTATCAACAAGTTGAGCTACATTGTTTTTAAGGTACCGCTTATTTCATTAATAAGGTCTGCTAACGAAGAGTCATTTTTTAAAGCTGTAGAAATTTTATCATATGCATGAATAACTGTAGTATGATCTCTACCTCCAAATTCTTCACCAACTTTAGGTAAGGAAGAATTAGTTAATTCTCTTGAGAGGTACATGGCAATTTGGCGCGGATAAGCAATATTTCTGGTACGTCTTTTTGATTTAAAATCTTCCATCTTTAAGCCAAAGTGCTGGGATACAGCTTTTTGAATTGCTTTTATGGTAATTGGTTTTGGGTTATTCATTTGTACTATAGCTTTAAGTGCTTCTTCGGCTAACTCCAAAGATATTTCTCGATTTATTAGCGATGCATAAGCCACTACCCTAACCAAAGCCCCCTCTAATTCCCGAATGTTTGATTGAATCTTATTGGCAATAAAAGCCATAACATCATTAGGAAGATTTAATCCTTCCAAGGTAGCTTTTTTACGTAAGATAGCAATCCGGGTTTCGTAGTCTGGCGCCTGCATATCAGTAATTAAACCCCATTCGAACCTTGACCTTAAACGGTCTTCAAGAGTTGGAATTTCTTTTGGAGGGCGGTCACTAGAAATTATAATTTGTTTATTAGCTTCATAGAGAGAATTAAAGGTATGAAAGAATTCTTCCTGAGTACGTTCTTTACCTTCTAAGAATTGAATATCATCTACTAACAGTACATCAATATTTCGGTATTTGTTTCTAAATTCCACGGTCTTATCAAATCGAATGGCGTTAATTAATTCGTTAGTGAATTTTTCGGAAGTTACATAAACTACGTTATGAGTGGGTAGTTGGGATAAAACATAATGACCGATTGCATGCATCAGATGAGTTTTTCCTAACCCCACTCCCCCATAAATAAATAAAGGGTTATACGCTTTTGCGGGAGCTTCCGCAACGGCTAGGGATGCTGCATGGGCAAAGCGATTATTATTGCCAATGACAAAAGTATCAAAAGTATATTTTTGATTAAGATGAAAGGAATGAGCATTGTTTTCAGCATCTTCGGTGTCCTTATAGTGGAGGCTTTGCGTTTTTTGTTTTTCAGGCGTAGTGGATAAAGTTTCTCCAGGTAGTACAAAACGTAAAGTAATGGTTTCCTTTAAAATTAATTCGACGGTACTTTTAATAAGATGGTAGTAGCGGTTTTCTAACCAATCTTTTGCAAATTCATTAGGAACGGAAATAATTGCAGTGTTACCAGAGAAGGAAGCCAAGCTGGTATTTTTAAGCCAGGTTTCAAAGCTCGGTTTGCTTAATTCGGTTTCTAAAATATCTAAAGCTTGCTGCCATAAGTCTATTATTTGGTCGGATTGCGTCATAATAAACCTCCTCGAGTTAACATAAAACATCCACACGAAAGGAAAACTTCTGTGGATAAGAAAAAATACTTATGTTTTAATAGAATCAATGAATTAAAGCAGGGTAAATTTGGAAACAATGATTAATAATGAGGTTATCCACAACTTTAAGATAGATTGATGGTGAATAAGGTAAGAATGGAGGATAATTCCCTTTCTAAAGGATTTTCTAAAGGATTTACTAAAATTTGCATATTAATCATAGCAAAATTTATCCACAATATCAACACGGAATATCGTGTTCTATGTGGGTTTTTGTGGATAACATTATTGTATTGCTTCTATTTTCTTGACTGCCGCTATGGATTCGTATATAATTGCTTTATGTCTAAAGGTAAATAAAGGGGGTAAGTAACAATGAAACGAACGTACAAGCCAAAAAGAAGGAAACATAAAAGGGTTCACGGTTTTAGAAGCCGGATGAATAGTAAAGCCGGGCGCAAGGTAGTTAGTAGTCGTCGTCGTAAAGGGAGAAAAAGACTTTCAGCTTAAGGCCGCGTTCAGGTGGCCTTTTACCATTTAATGAGGAAATGTTTATTATTATTATTTTTGGGTACAATAAAAAGTTCGCTAGATTTAAGGTGAAATAAATGCTAGCTGGTGAGAATCGTTTAAAAAGAAAAAAAGATTTTAACAGAGTTTATAGATACGGAAAGTCTTATGCTAACGATATTTTGGTTATTTATGTTTTTGCTAATAACTTAAGCCCAACTAGAATTGGATTTTCGGTATCTAAAAAAGTGGGCAAAGCGGTTCTGAGAAATCGTATTAAGCGTGTTCTTAGAGAAATGTGCCGAGAAAATTTAGACCAGTTTCCTAGTGGCTATGATATTATTTTCATTGCTCGGCAGAAAATAAAAGGAATTAATCAACACTTGATAGAAGTAAAACTATTGCAGTTATTGGAAAAGGCAGGAAAAAAAAGTGGTGCTTTTAAATGACAAGAGTCTTTATATACATTATAAAAATGTATCAAAAATATATTTCCGCAATTATAGGTAGACATTGTCGCTTTTATCCTACATGTTCTCAATATTCTGTAGAGGCCTTGGAGCACTATGGTTTTGTGAAGGGCTTAATCTTAAGTGGTAAGAGAATAATCAGGTGTCATCCCTGGAATGACGGTGGTTATGACCCTGTAATTAAAAATGAAAAAGGGAGGTGAACCCACTAAAATCTTGTGGTTTTAGAGGGGACAAATTTGTGGGCTAGTTTAGTGGATTTTATATCCCAATCGATTCAGTTTTTTTACATACTCACCTTAAAGCTCGGAATACCTAACTATGGATTAGCGATTATTCTCTTCACCATAGTAATTAAAGTAATTTTATACCCATTAACACATAAGCAAATGGATGCAATGCGCAAAATGCAGGAATTGCAGCCTAAAATTAAAGAGGTCCAAAAAAAACACAAGAACGACTCTCAAAAGTCTCAACAGGCTATGATGGAATTATACCGTGAACATGGTGCTAATCCTTTGTCGGGATGTTGGCCGTTATTAATTCAAATGCCTATTCTTTTTGCTTTATTTAGGTCTTTGCGAGTATTTTTTGATCCAGTGCAACACCCTGTGTATGTAAACCTTACTCATGCGTCATTTTTTTGGGTAAAAAATCTCGGGAACGCCGACCCATTTATTCTACCTGTTTTAGTTGGTATTACTACTTTTTTACAGCAAAAAGTTACTACTACTGGAACGGACCAAACCCAGAAAACAATGTTATATGTAATGCCGATTTTTTTGGCTTGGGTAAGTAGAAATTTTCCGGGAGGATTAGCTCTTTATTGGGTGGTATTCAGCATTTTGGGTACTGTTCAACAGATTTATATTAATAAGCAGTCTACTGGCGTGCGGGAGGAGGCAAAAGGTAAATGAGAAGTATTGAAGTTTCTGCAAAAACAGTGGATGATGCTGTTAGTCAGGCCTTGCACGAATTACAGGTGGACAAGGACAGAGTTCAAATTGAAGTATTGGAAGAAGCACAAAAAGGATTATTTGGGTTATTAGGTGTAAAAATGGCCCGGGTTAAAGTGACTATAAGTGATACCCCAGCAAAAATGGCCCGGGAGTTTTTGGAGAAGGTTTTTAAAAACATTAATGTTACTGTGGTCATTGAGGAAACAATAACAGAGGACTATGTATATTTTTCGTTTGCCGGTAAAGACTTAGGTATTCTTATCGGTAGAAGGGGTGAAACCTTGGATGCCCTTCAATATTTAACGAACCTCGTAGTGAACCGAAAAATAGAAGAAAGAGTACGGTTTATTTTGGATGTTGAAGGGTATCGGAAAAGAAGAGAACAAACTCTGCAAAATTTGGCCCTTAAGTTATCAGATAAGGTAAAGAATACTGGTAAGAAAGTGATACTGGAGCCGATGAACCCTCACGAAAGGCGCATCATTCATACCGCACTACAACAGGATAATACGGTGCACACCTTCAGCGAGGGAGAAGAACCGTATAGAAAAGTAGTTATAAACCTCAAGAAGTAACCTAAGCCCAGTAATGGCCACATTACTGGGCTTTATACAATTTATTAATTTAGGAGAAACTTAAAGGAGATACTATCTGTAATGGGAGTGATTGTGTGATTGAAGATACGATTACAGCCATTGCTACCCCTATAGGTACTGGTGGAATAGGAATTATTAGATTGAGTGGCTCTAATTCTTTGGCTATTGCCGACAAAATGTTTAATTCATGGAATGAAGTTAAAGTCCATGAAATACCGTCTTTTAATTTAAGATTAGGATATGTCATTGATCCGGGGGACGGGGAAGTATTTGATGAAGTGTTACTTTCGGTAATGAGGGCCCCGAAAAGTTTTACGGGTGAGGATGTAGTAGAAATTAACTGTCATGGCGGGCCTATTGTAATGGAAAAGATTCTACGCTTAACTTTAGAACTTGGGGCTAGGATGGCTGAAGCAGGTGAATTTACCAAAAGAGCATTTTTAAATGGGCGAATTGACTTGGCTCAGGCTGAAGCGGTAATTGATGTTATTGAAGCAAAGACAGATTTGGCGTTGGGTGTTGCAGTAAATCAACTTCATGGAAATATATCGGAGAGAATTGGATATCTTCAAAAGCGCTTAGTTAGCGTGTTAGCTCAAATGGAAGCTAGTATCGATTTTCCTGAAGATGTCGGTGAAATTGATTGTAGTGAAACACGCCGTATTTTATTAAATATAAAAGAAACTATTCATTCGATGATAGCAGAGGGACAGCGGGGAAAAATATTAAGAGAAGGCCTAACCACTGTAATTATTGGGAAGCCCAATGTAGGTAAATCCAGCCTGCTCAACGCATTGGTCAAGGAAAATCGTGCTATTGTTACCGAATTTCCTGGTACCACTCGGGATGCGATTGAAGAGGTAATTAATCTGGATGGACTGCCTTTAAGGATCGTGGATACTGCTGGCATTAGGGAGACCGGAGATGTTGTAGAAAAAATTGGAGTTGACCGTGCCAAAAAATTATTAGCCGAAGCAGACTTGGTTTTGTTTGTTGTTGATGCTGCCACGATGCTTACAGAAGATGATAAGTTGATTGCCCGCGAACTTAATAAAGATAATACTATAGTATTATTGAACAAACATGACTTAAAGAATATTGAAATGACCGAAAGATTTATTAATGAGACCTTGCCAGAGTTCCAATCATTAAAGATTTCGGCGAAGGAAAAATGGGGACTTGACAAGTTACCTATATTAATTAGAGATAAGGTATTTGGCAACAATATTGTTGCCAAGGATAGAAATATTGTTACTAGGAGCCGTCATTTATCTGCTTTGAATAAAGCGGTAAACTATTTAAATGAAGCTATTAACGGGCTGGAAAACGGCAATATGGTTGACCTTTTAACTATTGATATAAGAGGGGCATGGGACAGTCTCGGGGAAATCACGGGAGAAACTATTGCTGAAGATGTTTTAAATACTATCTTCAAGGAATTCTGTATTGGTAAATGAGGTGTTGTAATGACCTATAGTGCAGGATCATATGATGTAATCGTTATTGGTGCCGGTCATGCTGGGTGCGAAGCTGCTTTAGCTGCGGCAAGATTAAAATGTCGTACGCTACTTTTAACTATTAGTTTGGATAATGTCGCCCTTATGCCGTGTAATCCTGCAGTCGGCGGGCCGGCTAAAGGTCATTTGGTAAGAGAAGTTGATGCGTTGGGGGGACAGATTGGGCTTAACACCGATAAAACTTTTATTCAAATAAGGATGCTCAATACTGGTAAAGGACCTGCAGTTCATGCGTTGAGAGCTCAGGCCGATAAACAACTTTACCAACAGGAAATGACATTGACTTTGGAAACCCAAGATAATCTGGATGTTAAACAAGCGATCGTTCATAAAATTCTCAATCAGGGGAATCAAGTATCCGGGGTTCAAACTCATACGGGAGCGCAGTTTTTTGCGCCCACCGTGGTAGTTACTACCGGTACTTACCTTAGAGGAAAAGTTATTGTTGGTGATGTTCAGTTCCCTGGTGGACCTAACGGCCAATTTCCTGCTAACGACCTTTATTATAGCTTGAAGGAATTAGGTATAAAAATGGGGCGGTTTAAGACCGGTACACCAGCACGAGTTGATCGGCGTAGTTTGGACTTTTCTGTTATGAATGAACAACCTGGTGACGATGGTCCATTGGCATTTTCTTTTCTGACGGAGCAGCCGGTGAGGCCGCATGTTCCATGCTGGTTGACTTATACCAATGTAAAGACCCATCAAGTGATACATAATAATTTACACCGTTCGCCTTTGTACAGCGGCATTATAGAAGGTGTAGGGCCTCGCTATTGTCCCTCAATTGAAGATAAGGTAGTTCGTTTTGCTGATAAGGACAGTCACCAAATTTTCGTTGAACCTGAAGGAATGTTTACTTATGAGATGTATGTACAAGGCATGTCCACCAGTTTACCGGAAGACGTGCAAATTGAAATGCTTCAATCTATCAAAGGGTTTGAGAATGTTAAGATGATGCGACCTGGCTATGCCATTGAATATGATTATGTAGAGCCCAAACAATTAGAAATTAGTTTGGAAACCAAGACCATTCAAGGACTTTTCACCGCGGGTCAGATAAATGGGACATCTGGTTATGAGGAAGCTGCAGCCCAGGGTATTATGGCGGGGATTAACGCTGCGTTATTGGTCAAAGGTGAGGCGCCGTTCCTGCTTAAACGGTCAGATGCCTATATTGGTGTGCTAATTGACGATTTGATTACTAAAGGAACTCAAGAACCATACAGAATGCTTACATCCAGGGCGGAATATCGCTTGCTCTTAAGACAGGATAATGCTGATTTACGGCTTACTCCCAAGGGGCGTAAGCTAGGACTAGTTGATGATCATAGATGGAAAAAATTTGAATTTAAAAGACAGCAGGTAGAGGAAGAGATTAAACGTTTAGGGCTGCACCATGTAACCCCTGGAGACAAAGAATTAGAAGCGTATCTTTTCTCCCTCAATAGCAGTCCCTTAAAAAAAAGTCACAGTATGGCAGAGTTGATACGACGGCCTGAATTGGATTATGATTTAGTAAAAACTTTTGCACCCACACCCGATCCTTTACATGATGATGCCGCCGAACAGGTAGAGATTCAAATAAAATATGAGGGTTATATCAGGAAACAGGAGGAGCAGGTAAAACGATTTATCAAGCTGGAACAACGACGACTACCCACCGACGTAAATTACGATGACATAAAAGGTCTATCTAGAGAGGCACAGCAAAAGCTTAATGAGGTACGACCAGTATCAATTGGACATGCTTCACGTATTTCCGGGGTAAACCCAGCGGACATAAATGTCCTTCTTATTTACTTGGAACAACAAAAGAGGGGCTTTAAATAATGAATAAAGCTATAAACATTTTTAAACAATGCTTAGACAATCGAAATATTTGTCTAGGTATGGACCAGGAAAGACAAATCGAAATGTTTTTGGATTTGTTGAAACAGTGGAATAAAAAAATGAACCTTACAGCCATTGAAGACCCACAGGATAGTGCGATTAAGCACTTGTATGATTCTCTGACGGTGGCATTGGATAGTGGAATTAGAATAGATAGAACAATTAAACTGATAGATATAGGATCGGGAGCAGGTTTTCCGGGAATCCCCCTAAAAATTTTCTGCGAGCAATGGAATGTTACCTTAGTTGACTCATTAAAGAAAAGGGTAGGTTTTTTAAAAACGGTTATTGACCAACTTGATTTGAGCGGCACGTCTGTCATTTGGGGAAGAGCGGAAGAGCTAGGTCAGGATGACAATTTGCGGGAACAGTTTGATGTAGTTACTGCCAGAGCTGTAGCCCCCATTAATGTATTAGCTGAATACTGCTTACCTCTAGCAGCAGTCGGTGGTAACTGTATATTTATGAAAGGCCCCGGGGCACAAGAGGAAGTGACTTTAGCCGGCAGCGCAATTGAAACCCTAGGTGGGGGTGAGGTCCGGATAGAGAAAGTTGTGTTGCCCCAAATACTGCATCAGAGATGCTTGGTAATCATTAAAAAAGTAAAGTCTACGCCAAGGGGATACCCTCGGCGCCCCGGAATACCTTCCAAAAGGCCATTATAGTCAGCCAACCGGATGAGAGTCCGGTTTTTTTAATGCAAATTCACTTCTCTCTGCAGGGAACTGGAATGAATTGTGGAATAAAATAGTAAGATTTAGGTGTGGTTAGGTGGTGCAACAATAGTGGCAAAGGTAATAGCAATTGCAAATCAAAAAGGTGGAGTGGCCAAGACCACTACAGCAGTAAATCTTGGTGCCTGCATGGCAGAATTGGGTAAAAAAGTTCTTCTCGTGGATATTGACCCCCAAGGGAACGCCAGCAGTGGTTTGGGTATCAGTAGAGTGGAATTGGAACATTGCATCTACGATGTATTGATCAACAATATGCCGCCGGCCAGCGTAGCTAAAGACACTGAAATAAAGGGTTTAACTATCATACCTGCTACTATTCAGTTGGCAGGGGCAGAGATAGAATTGGTATCGGCCATATCCAGGGAGATGAAGTTAAAAAAAGCGATAAAAGAAATAAGACAAGATTATGATTTTATTCTTATTGATTGTCCCCCATCTCTTGGTCTATTAACATTAAACGCTCTTACAGCGGCGGATACACTGATAATCCCTATTCAGTGCGAGTATTACGCATTAGAAGGATTGGGACAATTACTCAATACTGTTCAGTTAGTTCAAAAGCACCTAAATCCCCAATTAGAGTTAGAAGGGGTGGTGTTGACTATGTTTGATGCGAGGACAAACTTGTCAATACAGGTGGTGGATGAAGTGAAGAATCATTTTAAGGGGAAGGTTTTTTCTTCCATTGTACCGCGAAATGTACGCTTAAGTGAGGCACCTAGCCATGGAAAACCGGTTATTACGTATGACCCGAAGTCCCGGGGTGCGGAAGTTTATTTCGAACTGGCAAAGGAAGTGATGGAAAATGGCCAATAAGAGAGGGTTGGGCAAGGGACTGCAAGCCCTAATCCCTAATGGTGACACTATGGCGGTGGAAGGAACAATTAGAGAAATTCCGATTAAAGACATTAAACCAAATACATATCAGCCGCGGCGAATATTTTCTGAGGATAAATTAAAGGAATTAGCTCAATCTATCAAGGAGAACGGTGTCATTCAACCAATAGTTGTAAGAAAAATAGGTGCTGATAAATACCAATTAATTGCTGGAGAAAGGCGCTGGCGAGCATGTAATCTGTTAGAGCAGGAAAAAATTCCGGCGGTTATCAAAGATTTGGGTGACAGGCAGGTTACGGAGTTGGCATTAATTGAAAACATCCAGCGAGAGGACCTCAACGCTATCGAAGAGGCATGGGCCTATAAAACTCTATTGGAAGAGTTCGGCTTAACTCAGGAAAAATTAGCTGGACGGATTGGTAAAAGCAGGTCAGCTATTACTAATGCATTACGCCTATTAAACCTGGAGTGTGATGTACAAGATCTCTTAACCTTAGGGGTTATTTCCATGGGACATGCCCGGGCATTATTATCTATTTCAGATGCGGAAAAACAAGTGGCATTGGCGAGACAGGTGGCGGATAAAGGTCTTTCAGTACGGGAGACAGAACGATTAGTAAAAAACACTGCGGAAGGCCGCACTGCTAGAAAGACAGCCGATCAAAAAGTTTTACCAGAAATAATTTCTCTCCAGGAAAAGTTAGAGGAGCAACTCAGCACAAAGGTAGTCATTAAACATGGTGACAATAAAGGAAGAATACTGATCGATTACTACGATAATCAAGACCTAAATCGCATTCTGATGCTTATAGGGGTGAGCGACTAATTGTTTCATGTGAAACATCGGAGAATAATGTTTCACATGAAACATGTAGCAGATAAGCTTCAGATATACTAACTTTAAATCCCGTATATTTCAAGTTGGTGTTTGGGTAATCTAAGTTTAACTTAATGACAGGGGCTAAGTGGTATAGAGCTCATTTAGTTGCTTGCCCGAAAATCAGTAGAGGCTCGTAACTATTTAAATAGGTAAAGATGGAAGATCGAAATAAAGCGGGGCTTTGCCCTGCTTGATTTTTTACCGAGGAGAGGTCAGATGATATATTTTGATAATGCTGCTAGTTCGTGGCCTAAACCCCCGCAAGTAATCGATGCAGTGCGGGAAGCACTGGAGGATAGCGGTGCCAATCCAGGACGATCGGGGCATAGGTTGGCGCGCAAGGCCGCGGGTCATGTATACGAGGCGCGCAAAAGGTTGGCACGGTTCATCGGCGCCGAAAAAGAAGAACGAGTAGTATTCACCGCTAATGCAACAGAGGCGTTAAACACTGCGATAAATGGTGTTCTTAAACAGGGGGACCATGTGGTCACTACTGTTTTGGAGCATAATTCCATGTTGAGGCCGTTGTATTTACTAAAAAAGAAAGGCGTTGATGTGAGCATAGTGTCATGTGACGCATCCGGAAAAATCCGACCGGACCAAATCGAGCACCATATCAAGCTTAATACCAAACTCGTGGCGTTAACCCATGCATCTAATGTAACCGGAACCATACAACCAATAGCTGCCATTGCTGAAATTGCTAGACGCAGAGGAGTTTTGTTGCTAGTAGATGCCGCGCAGACCGCCGGTGCGTATCCACTGGATGTAAGTGCTCTTGGCATAGATATGCTAGCTATGACGGGACATAAAGCTTTTTCTGGACCCCAGGGCACAGGGGCATTGTATGTCTCTCCCGGTACGGCTTTGTTACCTTTGAAGGTAGGCGGTACTGGAAGTTTTTCGGAATTAGAACAACAACCCGAAGGATTTCCTGATTACCTGGAAAGCGGCACACTTAACGGACCGGGCTTAGCAGGACTGGCAGCAGCGCTGGAATTTTTAGAAGAGACCGGACTAAACGAGATCATGGAACATGAACAGCTGCTGTTAAGCAGGTTGGTGACTATGTTAAGGAATATTGAAGGGGTCATCGTTTATGGACATCAGGCAGGGGTATCCCATGTGCCTGTAGTCTCATTTAACATTCATAATTGCGATCCTGCGGAAGTCAGCTTTGCCCTAGATCGGATTTACGATATGGCTGTAAGACCGGGACTCCATTGTGCGCCTCTAGCACATAAGGCATTGGCTACATACCCGCAAGGAACTGTTAGGGCAAGTCTATCATATTTTAATACACTCGTAGAGGTAGACAATTTTATTGAAGCTATTGAACAAATAACTCATGATCTATAAAGCTGACTTGAGAGGAGGAATTGTTTTTGTGGGGGACGGTTGTTAATGCTTTAGCCATAGTTAGTGGGGCAATATTGGGCAAAATATTAGGCAGGTCATTTGCTGATAATCTAAAGATTACGGTAATGCAGGGATTAGGCTTGGGCGTATTACTGGTAGGGATACAGATGGCAATGCAGACAAATAATGTATTGATTGTAATCTTTAGCTTAGTGCTTGGCGGCATCACCGGGGAATTGTTGCGGTTAGAGTGGCATCTGGATAATTTAGGGCGTTATCTTGAAAGTAGAGTCAATAAAGAGAATGGGCGGCAAAGTACTTTCGCCCAGGGTTTTGTTACGGCCAGCTTGATATATTGTGTCGGCGCAATGGCTATAATGGGGGCATTGGAATCAGGGTTGACGGGGCAACATCGTACATTATATGCTAAATCACTTTTGGACGGTGTTATGTCAATCATGCTCAGTTCAACATTGGGGTTGGGAGTAGCATTTTCTGCCCTGCCGGTATTTGTTTATCAAGGGAGTATAACCTTATTGGCTCGATGGATAGGGATGTTATTAAACGAAGCGGTAATAGCAGAAATGACCGCTACTGGCGGGGTTCTGATTATTGGTATTGCTCTTGGTATTTTAGAAATACGTAAGATAAATGTAGGTAACTTATTACCGGCAGTTGTTTTTGCTTTTATTCTGGGGCAAGTCTTTTTAACATAAAGATTCGTGCCAGCTGATTTGATCAAGGACTACAGATGTTAATTACCTGATAAATGACTGCTTTTTGGTAAGAAGTGTCCAAGGGGTTGATAGTATGTCCGCAGAAACACCATATTTGGCCTTAGATAAAGATAAATTAAAGGCAAATATTAAAGATATGGCTCTTTTTTCAGAAAAAGAAGGAGTTGTGCTGCGCCCCCATGTAAAGGCTCATAAGCTGCGCCCTATTGCGGATATGCAAATGCGCGCGGGGGCAGTAGGATTGACTGTATCAAAATTAGCTGAAATGGAAGTCTTTTTATCCGGTGGAATAAAGAATATCTTCTTGGCTTACCAACTGGTCTCTCGGCAAAAAATTCAGAGAATGCTTGAAATCACATACGATGCGATGATCCGAGTGGCGATAGACAATCCTATCCACATCGATATATTAAGTGAGATAGCAAACCAACGACATAGACAGGTCGAAGTATTAGTGGAGGTGGATACTGGTTTGCAACGCTGCGGGGTAGCTACGGCTGAAGAAGCGTTGGGCTTAGTCAAATTGATCAAACAGCGGGATGGAGTACTGTTTAAAGGGATAATGACTCATGCTGGACATGTGTATGCTGCCCGTTCTTATGAGCAGGTACTTCAAATTGGTGAGCAAGAAGGAAAGACTATGGTGGAATTAGCCGACTACCTTGATTCGAAAGGATACTGTTCGGATGTTATTTCGGTAGGGTCAACGCCCACTGCAAAAATATCTGGTAGTATTGATGGGGTGACGGAGATAAGGCCTGGAAATTATGTTTTTTATGATGCTATGCAGGTAGGTTTAGGGGTAGTGCCGCCAGAAAGGTGTGCCTTAATTGTTTGCGCCACGGTGATTAGTAGGGCTCATAATGACCGACGACTAGTTATTGATGCCGGCAGTAAGACACTAGCTTTAGATAAAGGGGCCCATGGGGTGGAGCAGGTCAAGGGTTTCGGTATAATTAAGGGTTTTCCGCATCTTTTATTGGAGCGACTTTCCGAAGAGCATGGCATAATAAGTGTCCTAAGTGACGGCGATATACCTCAAGTGGGCGACCAATTGGAAATAATACCCAACCACGCATGTCCTGTAATTAATTTGGCTGACAGGGTCTTCATCAAAGAAAAAGGCAGGGTTAAGGAAAGTTGGGTGATAGATGCGCGGGGAAAAGTTCAATGATGGGTAAGTAAGCAGAAGTTACGTTTCAAAGTAGCGTAACTTCTGCTTATTTATTTAGCCTATTTATTATTGGTGGTGGACTGCCATGCTAATACCTTTGCTTCGTCATATACTTCTTTTAGTGGTACCCTTGAGCTAACGGCTAGGTCTAGGCAATCCTGGTATTCTGGAGCTATGATTATGGAAGTACCAAAGGTTGAAATTTTTACGTTGACTGGGCCATGAATAGTGTTTACCGCAATGAACTTCCTTTGAGCAGTAACTCTGGTCTCCTCGCGAAATCTAAAGCCAAGGGATGTGGTTTCAGTTTGGAAAACATTCATCAATTTCTGAAGGTCTCCCGGGTTACAAAGAGCAGTTACCAATGTGCCGGGTCTATTACCTTTCATGTATACCGGCGTATAAAAAACATCTAGTGCGCCGGCCTGGAATAGATTTTGCATGAGATAGCCAAAAAACTCAGGATTCATGTCGTCAATGTTGGTTTCAATAATGGAAATGCGTTCCCAGTAGGTGCTGTGGCTGCCGCTTTGGCCAATTAAAACCCTAGCAGCATTTGGAATAGGTAAATCTCTAGAGCCTGCCCCAAAGCCAGTCTTTTCTAATATAAAGTTAGCCGACTCACTAAAGTTAGCCAGTGTTGTCATTAGAGCGGCGCCGGTGGGGGTAGTTAATTCGCCGTGACAACCGGGCGGGGGTTCTCCTATGGGGAAACCTTCCATTAATCTTAATACAGCCGGGCCCGGTACGGGCAAAGTGCCGTGCTCACATTTGACAAAGCCACTTCCAAACGGTAAAGGCGAACAATATATCTTTTTGATACCCAGGAGATGTAGTGCTAATACTGTGCCAACAATATCTACAATGGCATCTATGGCTCCGACTTCATGGAAATGAACATCTTCCACAGAACAGTTGTGTGCAGCCGCTTCAGCTGCAGCAAGACGCTTAAAAACTTCAAAACTTCGTTCTTTCACGATGATGGGCAGGGTGCTGTTGAAGATTATGTCCTTAATATGCCATAAATGACGATGCTCGTCCTGAGACTGAAAAGTGACATTGACCAGTGTAGTTGCCAAACCGTTTTTGACTACGGCGCTCTTTTGGAGCGAGTATCCCTCCAGGGGAAGATTATTCTGTAAGGTATCTAAAAAGAGGGGCCAATCTAGTCCTGCGTCTGCCAAGGCACCTAAAAACATATTACCGCTTATACCGGTGGGACATTGAAAAATAGCAGTTTTCACTAAATCACTCCTTCGCTCGAACAATGCTGCTGGCCAAAGCGGCGGCACCGAACCCGTTATCGATGTTAACAACGCCGATACCGGTGGCACAACTGTTAAGCATGGCCAACAGTGCAGAAAGTCCATTAAAACTGGCTCCATAACCGACGCTGGTAGGAACTGCTATTACGGGCTTATCAACCAGTCCGGCCACGACAGATGCCAGCGCCCCTTCCATTCCCGCCACAACAATTAAAGCAATACTCTTTTCAAATTGGTCTTGCTTATCTAAAAGACGGTGAATACCAGCAACACCTACATCATAAAGCCGAATAACTTGGTGCCCCATCAATTCACAGCAGATGGCGGCCTCTTCAGCAACCGGCTGGTCGGCAGTGCCAGCACTGATTATTGAAACAGACCCTTTTTTATTTGACGGTTGCCCGCTATCTCTGGTAATTAATTTGGACATAGAATGGTATCTGGCGTCAGAAACTTGGGCCGCTACAGCGGCGTACATTTCCTCATTAGCTCTGGTAGCAATAATGCGGTGATTATTTTTGGCCAAAGCCGCGAAAATTACAGCCACCTGTTCAGCTGTTTTACCTTGGCAAAAAATCACCTCAGGGAAGCCGTTGCGCAAGGCGCGATGATGATCGATTTTCGCAAAACCTAGGTCTTCATAATGTAGATGCTTTAACTTTTTTAATGCATCTGCAGGCGCTAATGAACCTCCTGCCACCTGCTTCAATAGTTGTTCAAGGTAACTGTGGTTCATGAGGCAGTCCTCCAGTTAGTATTTCGTTCATACTACCGCTTCTAAAGCCCTTTAGATCTAATGTAACATAGGCAAAACCCAGGTCCTCAAAATAAGAGACAGTTTCTTGGGAAATATCCATAAATTTAGAAAAAGAATCTGTGGGTATCTCAATGCGAGCTAAATTATCATGGTGTCTGACGCGTAAATGAGATAACCCCCTGTTTTGCAAAAAGGCCTCCGCTTTTTCCACCTGTAATAGTTTTTCTGGTGTAATTTGGTGACCATATGGAAATCGGGAAGAAAGACAGGCCATAGCGGGCTTATCCCAAGTGGGGAGCCCCAACATTTTCGAAAGCTCTCTAATATCATTTTTGGTTAGCCCAGCTTCCTGCAGCGGACTGCGTACACCTAGTTCGTCCCTCGCTTTTAGACCGGGCCGAAAATCACCGGCATCATCAGCATTGGCCCCGTCTGCAACATTCAAAACATTTTTACTGATAGCAAGATTCTTAAGTTTCGTAAAAAGTTCTTTCTTACAGTAGTAGCAGCGGGACGGCGAATTGTTTGTAAAGTTATCCTTCGTCAGTTCCTCTGTTTTAATAGAAACATGGTTGATACCGATTTGTTTGACCAGGGCAAGGGCTTCTTGGTATTCACTTTCGGGCATAGTCTCGGACATAGATGTCACAGCTAAAGCTTTTGTTCCCAATTGGTCATAGGCAACTTTGGCTAAAAAGGTGCTGTCCACCCCTCCCGAAAAGGCAATGCAAACGCTGCCCATTTCCTGCAGAATGAGCTGCAAATTATGCAGCTTTGCTTTTAACATTGTATCCTCTCCCCATATAAAGCTCTTAAGGCATAAAACCCGCTTATTCAGGCGAAGTCTATTTTAACTGATTTTAATATACCGCGACTACCCTGTCAATCAAACCGGAATTATCAGGTACTGAAAGGAATTTTTCGTTTCCGTGTTGAATACAACCCAAGGCATTAGACAAAGGAGTGAATGTAAAGCTATGGAGCAACTGTTACAGCAAATCGGTGGCACTACGGCCATAGTGCTGTCGGGACTAACTGCAGTTTTACTGCTTATAGTCTTTCTTTTATGGTTGAAAATCAACGCGATAGGAAACAAATATTACCTATTTATGAAGGGAAGCAGCAGAACCAGTTTAGAGCAGCGACTGATCGAGTATCAGGAGGAAATGTCAGATATAAGAACACAGTTGGGGGATATTTCAAGGAGGCTAGCTTTCGTAGAGCAAATGCAGCCCGGTTATATGCAGAAAACAGGGTTGATAAGATACAATGCCTTTGATGATGTGGGTAGTGACCTAAGTTTTGCCTTGGCACTTTTGAACGAACATGGAGATGGTTTTATTTTGAGCAGTTTATATGCTCGCGACGAGACCCGGATTTATGCAAAACCTGTGGAAAAAGGCTTATCCACTTATCAATTAACTGAGGAAGAGCAATCTGCCATAGACAAAGCTCAGAAAGAATAAATAATATTAAAAGAGGGCCGAGACATGGAAAATCATGTGATAGTAAACTTTCATGCAGGTAGACATAAGACGAAGCAACTGTGGCACCAGGTGCGGGAGGACCTGCGAAAGACTGGTTGGTATTTGGTAGAACATGAAACCCGTTACCCAGGGCACGCTACCGTTTTAGCTCAGGAAGCAGTCAAACAGGGAGCAAAAAGGTTGATTGCGGTCGGAGGGGATGGCACACTAAATGAAGCAGTAAACGGTTTGGCAGGTAGTAGGGTGGCCCTGGGGGTTATTCCTACAGGTACTGGAAATGATTTTGCTAGATCGGTCGGAATTTCAGCGGACCCACTGCAAGCAATAGTACAAATGTACACTGGAAAAGAGCAAAGAATTGATTTAGGTTGGGTGGGAGAAAGGTATTTTCTTAATGCTTGCGGAATTGGTTTTGATGCTCAGGTTGCGAATTTGATTAACGAAGGGTTTAAAAAAATCACTGGAAAAACCGCTTATTTACTGGCAGCGGTAAAGGTTTTTTTATCATTTCGCCCTCAACCGGTGCTTATAGAGGTAGATGGAAAGATAATTGAAAAGAAGATCGTTTTGGTAGCGGTTACCAATGGCCGCTATTATGGCGGGGGCATAAAAATCTCACCTCGGGCCGAAGTGGATGACGGGTTGCTGGATATTTGTATTGTTGAGGACCTATCCCGGCCGCAATTTGTTAAGAATTTCCCCAGTATATACTCAGGGGAACATGTTAAGCATCCAAAAGTATCCTTGCTACAAGGAAGAAGAATTGTGGTTAAAGGGAATGAAGTACTTAAAGCACATATAGACGGGGAAATCAACGGCGGGCTGCCGTTAAGTTATAGTGTGCAACCGGGCGCACTATCGCTTTTGATGCCAGTCAATATGTAGGTAAGGATAAAGAATATGGATAATGGAGACCCTACTGTTTAAAAAGGAGTGTAGGGTTAAATTGAAGCGGATAATTGTGCAAGAAGGGCTCGAGGAAATTAAAGCAGAACTTGATAACAGGGGTTTTGAAACTATAAGCGGCGAAGGTAATGTTGATGCTGCCGCGGTTATTTATAGTGGTGTAAGTTGTGATTGGGAAGGGACGCCGACGGTAACAAATGATTGGGTCCAAGGAAGTGAGACGCCGCTTTTGATTAATGCTGTCGGCATGACTGCCGATGAGGCGGCAGATTTGATTGTTTCACGTGTAGGGGATAATTAGGCAGGAAGGATTTGTATGAAATGATAAGTTTAGCAGAAGTGAAAGAGTACCACGAAATTAAGGCCTATATGGAAAAAGGGCACGAATACCTTGGCACCATGGGAGCGATTGAACATAGTTATAGACATATTGACCGGGTTGCAATAAACAGCAAAAAGATACTTTCCACCCTGGGTTTCCACCCGCGCACCGCAGAGTTGGGTGCCATTGCGGGATATCTTCATGATTTAGGCAACTTTATAAATAGATATAACCATGGTCGCAATGGTGCATTGGTAGTTAGATTAATATTACAACGGATGAACATGAGTCTTGATGAAATCACAATGATTTTACCTGCTATAGGAAACCATGAAGAACAAACCGGGGTGGCAGTCACTCCCATAACTGCTGCGGTAATAATTGCCGATAAAGTTGATGTGCATGGATCTCGTGTCAGGAAAAGGGATATCTCTAGTTTTACTACCCGAGACCGGGTAAACTATGCGGCAAAACATTCTGAATTGGAGATAGAAGACGGTGCAGACCGAGTCATCAGGATGAAATTGGAGATTGATACGAAGGTTTGCTCAGTAATGGAGTACTTTGAAATATTTATGACAAAGATGGTCCTTTGCCGCAGGGCTGCTGAAAAACTGGAATGTCGTTTTGAGTTAGTAATAAACGGAGATAAACTTTTATAAGAAGAACCCACCGCCCCTTATACGGTGGGTTCTTCTTATTGTACTAAGTAAGCGTTTGAGGAGGTTCTTACCTTTCTAATTCCCAGCATTATGCTAGTGGAAATCAGAGTGGCCATGCGCATGACGATGCTAAGCCTTGTATTTTGCAAGACAAAATACTCCATATAACCGCTTACATTAACGATGCCGGTATAATGAACATGCCCGATAGTCGGGAGGCTTTTATTTACCCCGGCTCCAGGTCGAACAGGCCCAGCGGATAATGTGATACTGCCCACGCTTTCACTTTGTCCCAGACAGGCATCTATGGCAATTATGATGGGATTATTCAAATCCTTTTCCAACTGTCGAAGTTTATCAATCATGTTACTGGCATGGACAGGATCATCAAGTGTACCGTAAATACTCAGGTCGGGAATGGCGAACTCTTTTAGTTTGCTGCCTGTGAGCGGACCTAAACTATCACCGGTAGACCGGTCTGTGCCGATGGCTACCACTGCTACTGGTCTGACATTGTTACTATTTAGATGCAGCAGGTGTTTACCTAGGTTGCTGCTTAACTTTTGACTGGCTAAAGGGTCTTGGTGGTCCAGCTTTAGTTTGGGCGGCAATGTATTTGCTTTGTAGGCCAATCTGTTAAAGAATGAATAACCGTTCATATTTGTCTCCTTTTGCCTTTGTTGCCTAGAGTATATGCTTTTTTACCTTACTTTATTCAAGGGACAGTTTTGGTCCCGAAAATAAAATTGGGCAAAGTCACAACTTGACTGCATAAACATTAGGCGGAGGGGGGAAAATTGTGCGTCAGAAATATGTTACATTGCAGGTAGCAGCAACATATATGGGAGCGGTAATAGGTGCTGGTTTTGCATCGGGCCAGGAATTAGTATACTTTTTTGTTCGGTACAAGAATGCTGGATTTTTGGGGCTCGGGTTGACTGGGGTATTATTTGCATTATTGGGAATGCTTACGATAAAAATGGTCAATCACTTTGAAGTTGGCTCTTACACAGAGTTAATTACCAAGACCATGGGACGGGGCGTCGGTAGAGCGCTAGATATTTGGTTAACCATTTTCCTCTTCGTGGGTTTGTGCATTATGTTAGCGGGAAGCGCTGCAGTATTTGTGGAACATCTCAAAGCACCTTTTTGGGTGGGTTTGCTTCTTACAGTAGTTTGTTTATTATCTGCCCTGTTGGCAGGCGGCGAGGGTATTTTGCTTTTTAATACCTGCTTAATGCCACTATTACTAATAATTACACTTATTGTAAGTTTTTCGGCGGTGGGGCAGGAAGCCGCGGTTAATGGAGAATTCTTGGCTATGGATGCAGTTAATACTGGTTTATTGGGCGAAAGTTGGCTTTTGGCCAGTGTCCTTTATGTATCATACAATATGATTATAGGGGTGGTCGTGCTCACTTCTATTCCGTTAGAATTGCGGCGAAATAGCTTGTGGGGAGGGATGTTGGGCGGCCTTGCATTGGGTTTCTTAGGGTTAGTGATGGCCTGGGCATTGGGTTATTATTATCCTCAGGTTCTTGCTTATGAAATACCCATGTTGTTCGTTGCCGGTCAGGTGAACCCGCTGCTAAAACTTCCTTATACCATGGCTCTATGGTTTGCTATGCTGACCACAGCCTTGGCCAATGCCTTCAGCTTAGCCCAAAGGATGTCTGGTGGGGGACGGGACTACCACCGGACGGTACTTGTAATACTGGCCCTTGCTTTACCTTTTGCCGGGCTGAGTTTTGCCCAGATGGTTACCAATATATACCCACTATTTGGCTATATTGGTTTATTTGTAATCTTACTAATATTTGTAAGTGGCTTTATTAAATACCTGAAGCAGCTGTAATTAATGCTTAAATATTTTAAGGTATTTACAATGCTAGAAACAAAAAATGGCTGTTCAGTGGGTGATGGGCAGGATATTGCAAGAATATAATCGAATACTGACTATATGAGGCATTTGAAAATGGTTAATGGACAAACATACTTATAGCTCGGAGAGGAAGAGCATAATGAAAAGGTTGATAGCTTTAGTAGTTGTTATTTTAATGGTCAGCATCATGCTTGCTGGTTGTAGGGGCCAAGAAAATAACAACGATAAAGGGACACAAAACGCCCCTCAAGTGGCCACAAATTCTTCGCAAACAAAAGAACTTCTTGGCGAAACCAGATCCGCTGTCGTTGTCTACTATCAGGACAGCAGCGGGAAATATTTATTGCCGGTTACGATGCCGATAGAACCTACAGATAGGGCTGCTAATGTGGCACTGGAAAAATTATTATCCGGCCCCGAGACGGAACAAGTAAAACCCGTCATTCCCAAAGGTACTAAGTTAAGGGAACTGTATTTAAAAGATAACATAGCATTTGTTAGTCTTACTCAGGAATTTTTAAGTGTTGGGTCCACAAATGAAGTCAATAAGGCAGTGAAGGCCGTGGTTTTGACTTTGACAGAATTTCCCATGGTTGAAACGGTGCAGATATTGGTAGATGGCCAGGTAGTGAAGGACTTACATGGTGTGAATCTTGATAAGGCATTAACAAGACCAGGGGCTGTTAACGGACCTGAATATAAAGATGCTGTGACAGTTTATTATGGTAACTATAACGCTAGTTTACTTGTGCCTTATTCGGCTCCGATTCGCGATGATGACCCGATTAAATCGGCCTTAGAAGCATTGTTGGCAGGGCCCCCGGCGGAGGTAAAAGAGGAGTTAATTCCTACGATATGGCCAGGAACTAAGATAAGAGATATTCGGGTCAATGGCAAAACATTAATTGTAGATTTAAGTCAAGAAGTAATTGGTTACGGCGGCGGTTCTGCTTCAGAAAACATGTTGGTGGATTCTTTAGTAGCGACGATGATACAATTTGAAGAAATAAATGAAGTACAGCTATTAATTGAAGGAAAAGCAGTTAGCACCCTTCCGGAAGGCACTGACGTCTCCGCACCGCTCAAACGACCAATCAACCCTATATTTACTCCCTAAAAAGCTAAGTATAAGGCCAGGAGTGAAAAAGAAGTATATTTTAGATATTTGGTAAATGGGGTGTTTTAGCTGGCTGGAGAAATTACTCGACGTATCAGTACTTTGCAAAGAAAGCTTCAATACCAGGGTATTGATTGTGCTATAGTACTACAAAGTAAAGCTTTATTTTATTACACGGGAACAGCACAGAATGCACACTTGATAGTGCCCTCGCAGGGAGACCCGTTGCTCCTGGTAAAGAAAGACTTTGGTCGCGCGCGAGAGGAAACCGATTTGCAGAATGTGCGACAGTTGGAAAGCATAAAAAAGCTGCCGGACATTGTCAACGATCATTGTAGGACACCAGCTAGAATTGGGTTAGAGATGGATGTTTTACCCGCTAAAAACTACCTATATTACCAGCGACTTTTTGATGGTGCAGAATTGGTTGATGTATCCGGCCTTATCCGTGCACAGCGGATAGTTAAGTCAGTGGCAGAGGTGAATATCATCAGGGAAAGTGCAGCCCGTCAGTTAGAGGTGTATCGGCAAATTCCTGATATCTTGAGGGAAGGTATGGCGGAAATTGAGTTGGCGGCGGAGGTAGAGGCAAAAGCTAGAAAACTTGGTCATTATGGCATTACCCCCTTGCGAGGATTTAATCTGGCCATCTTTTATGGACATATCATGTCCGGGGAAAATGGAGCCGTCCCCAGTAGTTTTGAAGGGCCGACCGGTGGAAAGGGATTAGGACCGGCAATGCCTCAAAGCGCTGGATTGAGAAAAATTCGTGCTCATGAACCGGTAATTGTTGATTATACTGGCTGTTATAACGGCTATATAGTGGATATGACTAGGGTGTACAGTATCGGCTCGCTGCCCGAAACTTTGGTAAAAGCGCACCGGGTTGCAGTGGATATTCAGGATATGATTGCTGAAAAGGCTAGACCCGGTATGTCCTGTGAGAAACTCTACTTTCAGGCCTTAGATTATGCCGAAAAAGCCGGCCTGAAGAGATATTTCTTAGGATACAACTATACTCTGCCCTTTGTCGGGCATGGAGTGGGGCTTGAGCTAAATGAATTGCCGCTATTAGCACGGGGATATGACCAGCCGTTGGTGGATAGTTCAGTAATTGCTATAGAACCAAAATTTCTTTTCCCTGGTCAAGGTGCAGTGGGAATAGAAAATACTTTTCTTGTAACTGAACATGGCTTGGAAAAACTAACGGCCTCAAACGACGAAATTATTGTAATATAAAGGGCCGCTTTGCGGTTCTTTTTTGTTAGTAAGGTGCTGGTTCATTGCTTACCATAAATCACTTAACTGTCAGGTTATTTGCCTTCTGGTTAATTTCTGCTGGTAGAGAGAACGGAGGAATTGCTTGGCAAAAAATAGAATAGACTAGGGACAGGCAGTGCTTGGAAATAATGTAGGCATTAGTTAGATTGCCTTTTTAAGGATATGTAGAAGGGTGGCAGGCATGAATAATAAAGAACTACTCAAAGAATTACCCGCCGTAAATGACCTGCTGACGCGGCCAAAACTTGTGGCTGAGTTACAGCGCATTTCCCGAGATTTTTTAGTGGATGTGGTAAGAGAAGTGTTGGAAAAAATGAGGCAACAAATTCTTTCCGGCGGGGATGCCCTGCCTGCCGTTGAAGAAATTGAACGACAAGTGCTGGCATTAATAGAACATAAAACCCGCCCCAAGCTCCGTAAAGTTATCAACGCCACAGGGGTTGTGCTGCATACAAATCTTGGCAGGGCGGTGCTCTCGGAACAGGCTATAAAGGCGGTGGCCGATACTGCTGCTGGTTATAGCAACTTAGAATTTGATTTGGACGCAGGGCAACGGGGGTCGCGTCATAGTCATGTGGAAAATTTGCTAACCCAAGTAACCGGCGCCCCGGCCGCTATGGTAGTGAATAATAATGCTGCTGCAGTATTATTGGTGCTGTCGGCGTTGGCCAAGAGCAAGGAGGTTATTGTCTCCCGGGGAGAATTAGTGGAAATCGGTGGTGCCTTTCGGGTACCGGAAGTAATGGAACAAAGCGGTGCTATCCTGCGAGAGGTAGGAGCCACAAACAAAACATATTTAAGGGATTATCAGGCTGCGATTACTGACCAAACAGGATTATTATTAAAAGTACATACTAGCAATTACAAGGTGGTGGGATTTACCCACGAGACCTCTCGGCGGGAACTGGTTGAATTGGGGCGAAAGCATGCCATTCCGGTGGTGGAAGATTTGGGCAGTGGCAGCTTGATCGCTTTACAGAGTTTAGGTATTGATGTTGAGCCGACAGTACAGGATTGTCTAAAAGCGGGAATAGATTTAGTTACCTTCAGCGGGGACAAACTTTTAGGAGGACCGCAAGCCGGCTTTATTGTAGGGCGCCATGATTTGGTGCAGTTTTTGAAAAGGCATCCATTGGCTCGGGCGATAAGGGTAGATAAAATGACTATTGCTGCATTGGAAGCAACATTAAGAGCTTATTTAGACCCGGACCAGGCCCAAAGACAGATACCCACATTGAAAATGCTGATGGAAAGCCCGGAAAAGATTAAGCACCGGGCCCAATCATTGGCGGATAGATTAAAAAGGGAAGCACCCCGGTATTTGTTTAATATAATTCCCGGGAAATCTCGCCCAGGAGGCGGGGCTTTACCCACCACGGAGCTGGATACTTGGCTAGTGGAGATTAAAGGGGGCGTTTCTTCGTCCCAATTAGCCGGCAGATTGCGCCAAGGGGAACCGGCGGTGCTGGTACGTATCCAGCAGGATAGTATCATATTGGACCCTAGAACGTTGCTGCCGGGAGAAGATGAAAAATTATCGCAAGCGTTTAGTCAGTGTATAATGGGGTGACCGTATGGATTATGTAATTGTGGGTACTGCCGGGCATGTAGATCATGGTAAGACCGTGCTGGTAAAGGCCTTAACAGGAAAAGATACAGATAGACTCAAGGAAGAAAAGGAACGGGGTATATCAATTGAATTGGGATTTGCGCCGTTGCAGCTCCATGATGGCACAAATGTAGGTATTGTGGATGTGCCCGGCCATGAGCGTTTCATACGCCAAATGCTAGCAGGAGTTGCGGGTATGGACCTGGTTATGCTGGTAATAGCGGCGGACGAAAGTGTCATGCCCCAAACACAGGAACACCTCGATATTATTGATCTGCTGCAGGTAAAGAGCGGAATAGTGGTAATTACAAAAAAAGACCTTGTGGAAGAGGAATGGCTGGATTTGGTGCAGGAGGAAGTGAAGGATGTAATTGCGGAGACAGTTTTAGTCGATGCGCCAATAATCGCCGTATCAGCGGTTACGGGAGAAGGCATGGACGAGCTCAAAAGTTTGTTGGCAGAAAAAATTGCCTATACTCCGCCCAAAAGCACATCGGGCAAACTGCGTTTGCCCATTGATAGGAAATTTTCCGTGACGGGATTTGGTACTGTTGTCACAGGGACATTGTGGGGTGGCGAAATAAAGGTTGGCGACCAGGTAGAAATAATGCCTGAAGGACTGTCCTCTCGGGTAAGAAACCTGCAGGTGCATGGAGATACTGTCAATAGCGCTTCTGCCGGTCAACGGGTTGCTGTCAATCTGGCAGATGTGGAGCTTGAGGAACTCCATCGAGGGCAGATGATCACAGTGCCAGGCTTACTTACCCCTTCGCACCGGATGGATGTGCAACTGAAATTACTCACATCGGCTGCGAAGCCATTAAAACAGCGAGCAAGAGTTAGGCTATATTTGGGTACGGCGGAGACATTTGCACGTGTTAATCTTCTTGATAGAGAGGAAATTAAGCCGGGCGAGAGTTGTTTTTGTCAATTTATGATAGAAGAACCGCTAGTGGGGGCTAGGCAAGACCGATTTGTTGTACGAACATATTCGCCAATGCATACAATCGGTGGTGGTGTGGTAATTGATGCTGCAGCGCCGAAACACAAACGATATCGTCCTCGGGTTTTGGAGTCCTTGGCTACTAGGCTGCAGGGAACGCCGGCAGAACTAATAATGCAGACACTGATACAAGGTAAACAAATGGTTTCTATCCCGCAAATCGAAGAGGAACTGGGCCTTTCTCAAGCTGATATTCAGCAAGGAATAGCGAAATTAGACGCTAAAAACAGGGTCTTACTACAAGTCAATGAAGGAACAGAAGTTATTATGGCAGTGAATGTGTTCCAAAAACTTTCTGATGATGCAAAAAAGTTGCTACAGGACTTCCATCAGCATTACCCTCTTAGGGTGGGTATGCCCAAGGAAGAATTGCGTAGTAGGATGTTTCCCCTGTGGAAGGGAAAACAATTCAACAGTTTTTTACAAGCGGCTGCTGACTCGGGTTGGATTAAGGTAATTGCGAACGAAGTGGCACTAAGCAGTTTCCAAGTGCAAGCTAACCCTGAATTACAGAAGCAGATGGGGCAAATATTAAAGCAGTTGGAAGAGAACCCCTTTCAACCTCCCCTTTGGCCTGAAGTGGTACGGCAGGTAGGGTTAAACGATGAAGCGGTGGAAATACTGTCATACATGATAAGGATAGGTAGCTTAGAACGTATAAGTGACCAGTTGGTGTTTAGCAGAAAAGCGGTCGATGAGGCAAAAAGACGTATTGGACAATATATTGAGGAAAAAGGGACTATCTCCTTGGGAGAAGTACGGGATTTACTGGACAGCAGTCGCAAGTATGTATTGCCTTTATTAGAATACTTCGATCAAATTAAATTTACAAAAAGGGTACAAGACAAAAGAATTTTGTTTTAATTACCGCCGCAAAATTTCGGCGGTTTTGTAGATGTTTGTCAGCGACGATATTTGGTAGTTTTTGTCGATAACAAATTTGGCTATGCAATTGACAGACTTGTCTTAACATTATATAATAACTTAAACGTGACTGACTGCATATTTTGTGCACGACTAGGGTACAATAACAAATTTGTGTGCATACTTCTGCCCGAAAAACGGTGGAGTATGCCCAATTTTATGTTTGCCGTATAAAGACAATGTCCGTGGTGATGGGATAAATATTCGCATTTGTGAATATTTATACAAACCTATTTGAAGGAGGTGGCAGTTGCGACATTCCTTTTTTAACGTATAGAAATGTTCTTTTATAAAAGGAGGTTACATTAAGTGAAATTAAAAAAAAGATTGCTATTGTTTTTAGCGTTGGCATTGGTGATGGCGCTTGCTGTAGGTTGTGGCGCCCCTAAGCAGGAAGAAGGTAAGAAAGAAGAGCCCAAGCAGGAACAAGAAGAGGGCCAGAAGGAAGCTGCAGCAGAGCCGATTAAGATTGGTGTCAACTACGAATTATCAGGTGCGGTGGCAACTTTTGGTCAGCATACCGTTAATGGTATTAAGCTTGCTCTTGCAGAAGTTAACGATGCTGGCGGAGTGTTGGATGGTAGTCAAATTGAGCCAATCATTTTGGACAACAAATCAGAAGGCGCAGAATCCACTAGTGTTGCTACCAAATTAATTACTTCCGAAAAAGTTGTTGCTCATTTAGGTGCTGCTACCACCGGTAATACTTTGGCAGCTGTTCCTATCGCTACTCAGTATAAAGTTCCTTTGTTGACCACTTCTGCAACCAACCCTAAGGTGACTGTGGATGACAGTGGTAATGTACGTGAATACATTTTCCGTACCTGCTTTATTGACCCCCCTCAGGCCATCGTCGGTGCAGAATTTGCATATAACGATCTGGGCGGGAAAAAGGCAGCTATCTACTTTGATAATACCAATGACTACAGCAAAGGTTTAGCAGAAGTATTTGAGGAAGAATTTGTTAAGCTAGGCGGAGAGATTGTTTCTAAGGAAGCGTTTAGCCCGCAGGATAATGACTTCCGTCCAGTAGTGACTAAGTTTAAGCAGGCCGGCGCTGACGTAGTGTATGTCCCCGGCTATTATCAGCAAGTTGGTTTGATCATCAACCAGGCGCGTGAAATTGGTCTGGATGCACCGTTCTTGGGTGCTGACGGGTGGGATTCTCCGAAGTTAGTTGAAATTGCAGGTGCGGAAGCATTAAACAATACATTCTTCACTAACCACTATGCTTCCAGCGACCCCAGCGAAAAGGTTCAAAAATTCGTTGAAGCTTATAAGGCTGAATATGGTGAAGTACCTAGCTCTTTTGCCGCATTAGGGTACGATGCTGCTAAGTTGATTGTTGATGCCATCGAACGGGCAGGCAGCGCTGACCCCGATGCTATCAAAGACGCTTTGGCTGCAACCAAAGATTTTGATGCAGTTACCGGTAAGCTGACTTTCGATGAAAATCATAACCCGATTAAAGAAATTGCTATCATCGAAATGTTAGATGGCAACCAAGAGCTGAAGACTAAGAAAGCTCCTAAATAGGTAAATGAAGAACTGGATATAAAAAAAGGGGGGGGAACCCCCCTTTTTAACCTTTTTTTACTTTTTATAGGATCGGGGTGATAAAGATCGACTCAATAATCTTTTTTATTCAACAACTTCTGAACGGTATAACGCTGGGCAGTATCTACGCATTAATCGCCTTGGGGTATACGATGGTTTACGGTATTATACTACTTATAAATTTTGCTCACGGTGAAATTCTTATGGTTGGGGCGTATGTGGGTTTCTTCGCCATATCTAGCCTGCACCTGAACTTTTTTACAGCATTAATATTGTCAATGTTTGCTGCTGCCGTGTTAGGTGTAGCTATTGAAAGAATTGCTTATAGACCATTAAGAAATTCCACTCGTTTGGCAGCGCTTATCACTGCCATTGGAATGTCACTGTTGTTACAGAACGGTGGTTTGGTGGTACTGGGAACTGATTTTAAAGCTTTTCCGCAAACCATGGTCAAAGAGACTTATTGGATATTGGGCGGACGAGTGCCAGTTACCAACCAGCAAATTTTAATTTTAGCGGTTACGATTGTTATGATGGTTGGCTTACAATATGTGGTTAAACGGACTAAGATTGGTAAAGCCATGCGGGCGGTTTCTTACGATAAAGAAGCAGCCAAACTAATGGGCATTAATGTGGATACGACCATTTCCGCAACTTTTGCTATAGGATCTGCATTGGCCGCAGTTGCGGGCATTCTTTTGGCCATGTATTACCAAACAGTACATCCGCTTATGGGGCTTATGCCAGGACTTAAGGCTTTTGTAGCTGCAGTGTTGGGTGGTATTGGCATTATTCCCGGTGCCATGACCGGAGGTTTTCTGCTCGGAACTGTAGAAGCCATGGTCAGCGGATACTGGGATTCCCAATGGAAGGACGCCATTGCCTTTGGTATATTAATTATAATCTTGGTGGTTAAACCATCCGGATTGCTGGGCAAGGACACCACGGAGAAAGTGTAGGTGAAAAGGATGAAGTTGAGCAAAAATATTATCGGCACGATTTTATTAATATTTGCCGTGTACTTTGCTGTGGGATTTCTAATTAAAGGAGAAATCATTAATCCTTTCCAGCAGGTAAACCTATTTTTGATGGGCATAAACATTATCATGGCGGTAAGTCTTAATCTAATCGTAGGTTTTACCGGGCAGTTAGCCCTAGGGCACGCGGGATTTATGGCTATCGGTGCCTATGTATCTGCAATATTTACCGTTAAGCTCGGTTTGGGTTTTGGATTGGGCGTAATTGCTGGAGCTTTAGCCGCGGCAATTAGCGGTGTAATTATTGGCCTTCCTACTTTGAGGTTAAGAGGAGATTATCTGGCGATAGCCACTTTAGGGTTTGCGGAAATTATTCGAGTTGTTTTTGTTAACACTGAATATGTTGGTGGTGCTGCAGGGATGATTGGCATACCACAGCTTACTAACTGGACATGGTTATACTTTCTGACGGTTGCAACAATTATATTGATTAAGAACTTTATCAACTCCACCCATGGCAGGGCTTGTATTTCCGTACGGGAAAATGAAATTGCAGCTGAAACCATGGGGATAAACACCACTAAATATAAAACATTAGCATTTTCTATGGGTGCATTCTTTGCTGGCGTTGCTGGTGCGCTTTATGCCCACTATTTTTTCTTGATTCAACCCATAACGTTTTCTTTTTTGAAGTCATTTGACGCACTGGTAATGGTGGTGCTCGGCGGGTTGGGTAGTATAACCGGTTCGATAATTGCGGCTTTGTTGGTTACCGGGCTAAGCGCTGCGCTTCAGGACCTAGCGGGCCTGCGCATGGTTATCTATGCGGCAGTACTAATCGTGGTTATGGTGTACCGACCTCAGGGCCTGATGGGTAGCAGAGAGTTTTCGTTGTCTATGTTAAAAAAGGAGAGGGGTGAGGCCGATGACGGAAGTACTAAAGCTAAATCAGTTAACTAAGCTTTTTGGCGGCTTGACTGCAGTATCTCAGGTTGATATGACCTTAAATAAGGGTGAGTTAATCGGTCTTATCGGCCCAAACGGTGCGGGCAAGACAACAATCTTTAATTTGCTTACGGGTGTTTACGTACCTTCTAAGGGTGACATTTTGTTTATGGGCAAGTCAATTAGTGGGAAGAAGCCGTATCAGGTTACTGCTGAAGGAGTAGCCCGGACTTTCCAAAATATTCGTTTGTTTGCAGATTTATCTGTATTGGATAATGTCAAAATTGCCTATCACTGGCATGGGAAATACAATCTAGCCAGTTCGCTGCTACGCTTACCGGGCTATTTCGCCGGGGAGAAAAAGATGACAGAAGATGCAGTGGAATTGTTGGATATATTTAACTTGGCAGATAAGAAGGATGAGATTGCCAAAAACTTGCCCTATGGGCTGCAGCGGCGTTTAGAGATTGCTCGTGCGCTGGCTGCAGGGCCCAAGCTGTTACTTTTAGATGAACCTGCGGCAGGTATGAATCCTTTAGAAACAAGGGACCTAATGGACTTGATCCGTTGGATTCGTAACGAATTCAATTTAACCGTTCTTTTAATTGAACACGACATGTCTCTAGTCATGGGTGTATGTGAAAGAATTTATGTGCTTGATTATGGTAAAATTATCGCAGAAGGGTTGCCGGATGAAATTAAGGCCAATCCCAAGGTTATCGAAGCATACCTGGGCGAGGAGGTATCATATGCTTAAAATAGAAAATCTTAATGTAAAATATGGTGCCATTCACGCCTTAAAAGGGATTTCTTTGTCTGTTGATGAGGGAGCAGTCGTTACTTTAATTGGTGCTAACGGGGCAGGCAAAAGCACTACTTTGAAAGCAATTTCCGGGTTAATGCAGCCGTCAGAAGGCAGTATCGAATACCAGGGGAATAATATAGCAGGAATACCGGCTCAGGAAATCGTGCGCAGGGGTATATCCCAAGTTCCCGAGGGAAGACGGGTATTTGCCAACCTTACTGTAGCAGAAAACCTGGACCTCGGCGCCTATCTGGAAAAAGATAAAGCAGTTATCAAAGATAACTTTGTAAAAGTATTTAATAAATTTCCCCGGCTGGAGGAAAGAAAAAATCAATTAGCAGGCACATTAAGCGGCGGCGAGCAGCAGATGCTAGCAATGGGCAGAGCGTTGATGTCTCGGCCGAAACTTTTGCTGCTTGACGAACCATCTATGGGGTTGGCACCAATTCTGGTGCAAGAGATATTTGATATTATTAAGGAAATTAATGAAGCAGGGACTACAATTCTTTTGGTGGAACAAAATGCTCATATGGCGCTTTCTGTGGCTCAAAAGGCATACGTAATCGAAACTGGCAAGATTGTCCTGCAAGGAACAGCCAGCGAGTTGCGGGAGAGTGAAGAAGTCAAAAAAGCATACTTAGGCGGCTAGCGTTAGCTAGCTGCTTTTACTTCGTCCCACATGTAGCAGTAAAAATCAAGAATAAGCGAAGCATAGGTCAAGTATTCTTGGCGAAACTTGAAAAAAAGTTTAAATCTGTTATAATATCTTTTGTGACAACTTTTATGGGAGTGGATTCGCTCTGGTGTGCGGCCTGGATTTCAAATCCAGTGGGACGCAGCGATCCTGCGTTCGGTGGGTTCGATTCCCATGCACTCCCGCCATATATATCATGATAACTTTATTAATTTGACCGGAAGCATAAGTTTGCCAGATGGCAAGCTTATGCTTTTAATTATTTTTGGCAACTAAAATATTCATAAGGTACCATCTCTCCGTTAAATGCTACTGCAAAGTTGGTAGTATTAATATTATTTAATACATCAAAATTAAATAATTCCAAATAATACTTGCAATTTGCAAATATACGTGATATAAACTAGCTAAAGGTGGTATCTAGAATGAATAAACGAGAATTGTTTCATATCTTTACACGTCGTTTAGGCTTATTAAATAAAAACTGCTGTGATTATAAGTCGCTGGATATTTCTTTAGTCCAAAGCCATATTTTATATGAAATTAGGCGTTTGGATTCCCCATCAATGCAGCAGGTAGCCGAAGCACTGGGCTTTGACATAACAACCTTTAGCCGCCAGGTGCAAACCCTGATACGAAAAGGAATGGTGGATAAAGTCCAGGCTCCTGAAGATAAGCGTATTTACCTACTGTCTTTAACTGACAAAGGCAAATCAATCGATGAAAAAATTGATGATTCTTTAAACACCTACCTAGACGAAATATTTTCTCATCTGTCTCATGAAGAAAGAGAAAAGGTAATTGAAGCAATTGAGCTTTTAAACAGGGCGATGCTTAAATCGGATACATGCTGTATGCCTCCCTTTTAAGGGAGGTCTTATTAGAAAACATACTTGTACTTTACAAATAAACAATGAAAGGAGTGTTTATTTCATGCTGAAACACTACTTCCATGAACAGGAAATGAATGAGCACAAAAACGAATAGGAACAAATATCACGTCATTTTCAGAAGAGAAAAGGCCTGCAAAAACAAGACAGACAAGAAGAACATATCAGCTTTGTCTGGAGTACAAGAAACTACCGATTTTATGTATAAAGCTTAGTTGGTAGACGAAAGTACAATAATACTTAGGATTAAAGAAATTTTCATTATGCGTTTAATACTATATATAAGGAGACGGTTATCATGTCAAAAATTAGAGACGTTGTGAAGCAGAAATATGGAGCGGCAATATCCGAAAAATCAGAATGCTGCGGGAACAGTAGTTGTTGTAGCAGTTTATCGGGGAATCAAGATGATATTATTACTGCTAATCTTTATGATAAGGGAGAAGAGGGATTACCTGAGGAGATATTTAAAGCATCCTTCGGCTGTGGAAATCCTACTGCCTTAGCACAATTAAATCCCGGTGAAACGGTATTAGATTTGGGTAGCGGTTCCGGGATAGATGTTTTTTTATCGGCTAAACGAGTAGGGCCTACAGGAAAAGCGTATGGTTTAGATATGACTGACGAAATGTTAAACGCAGCAAAGGAAAATCAGCGAAAACTAAATATAGATAATGTAGAGTTTTTAAAAGGTTATATTGAAGAGATTCCTCTCCCGGACAGAAGTGTAGATATCATAATATCTAACTGTGTAATAAATCTCTCTACAGATAAAAAGAAGGTTTTGGGAGAAGCTTTTCGAGTTTTAAAAGAAGGCGGACGTTTTGCCATATCAGACATAGTATTGACCAAACCGCTGTCTGAGACAATTCAGCAGGACCTTGTCGTATGGACGGGGTGTGTGGCCGGGGCCCTACAAATGGATGAATACAAGGCGCTATTAAAAGGGATAGGGTTTCAAAATATAAGTGTCGAAGTTACCCGGGAGTATGACCTAGATAGCCCTGAAGCACAAGAATTTCTTCCTAAACTAACAACAGCAGAAAGAAGGGAATATAACGGAGCAGTGGTTAGTGCCTTTGTCCGCGCTAAAAGGCCGAAGTAGATGCAGAAATGAAACGTAAAGGGATTCACAAGCCGACCATAGAGGATATAGTTGAATTAAGTGGTATAGAAACACTGCACCCTGGTGGTTTTGCGCTTACCAAGCGAGTTGCGGAAGTTGCCGCTCTGAAAAAGGGCATGAAAGTTTTGGATGTATCCAGCGGTAGAGGTACACAGGCCATCTATTATGCAAAAAATTTTGGTGTAAATGTGACCGGAGTAGACTTATCAAATGAAATGGTAACTACTGCCATAGAAAATGCTAAAATAGCAAATGTACAAGACAAAGTCTCCTTCGTAAAAGGAGACTCCCAAGAACTGCTCTTTCAAGACAACTCATTTGATGTAGTAATCAATGAATGTGCAGTCGGTATACCTGATAACTCTCAAAAGGTGCTTGATGAGATGGCAAGAGTCTTAAAGCGACAAGGAACTTTAGTAATGCATGAATCCATCTGGCGCAAGAAATTAAATCCGGAGGAAAAAGAAGACCTTTCAGAGAGGTAAGGAACGACCCCGCTTGATTATGAAGAATGGGTTAATATGTTAAAGCAAGCCGGGGTAGCGAATATAATCAGTGAATTTGATGAGTGGTCTAAACCTCATATGTTTTGGGAAGTGCGAAAAGAACGTAATGTTAACCATTACTCCAGAATACTATCTCCAGTTGAGCAGTTGATTACGGCTGGGAGAATTGTTTCTTTATATGGCCTTAAAGGCTTAAAAAAGGGATTTGAAAATAGGAAGATATTTTATAGAGCAATATTGGATGGCAAACTGGGGTATTGTCTCTTTAAAGGTATAAAATAGTTCTCAATGTTATGACTTGAAATTGCTGTAACGGATAACTTGGCAATAGCTTGGTGGGTAAGGTCTTTTAATAGGGGACGATTATTGCAGATGCTTCTTCCCTCAACCACGCCTGCTTAGATGATGATAAATATGTAATTTTTTAACAGTAAAAAGTTTTCATATAAAAATGATCCTTCAGCATGGAGGATTTGGAACATAACTTCTTTTCGTCTAAATTAATAAAGATGAAAAAATAGGAGTTGATCTTTATGAAAAAAACAATTAGTTTCTTGCTTTTAGCAGCATTTCTTTTTTCCATTAATGGCTTGGCATTTGCTGAGACCAAATTAAAGAGTGGTTACTCTGACGTTGATGACCACTGGGCCTTGTCTAATATTTACAACGTTACCGAGCGTGGGTTAATGAATGGTTATCCCGACAATTCTTTCAGACCAGATAAAAACGTAAGTAGAATAGAAATGGCAATCACCTTGGACCGAACTTTTGATTTCAATTTTAGTGCAGTTAAAGTTTGATGATGTATATGATGGTAAATGGTATAGCACTTCCCTTCTGGAAACAACTTTCTTTGGTCTTTTAAATACTGATGATAGAATGTTTAAACCAAACCTGGATATTACAAGAATTGAAGCTGCAAAAGCTATTAAGCAATCTTTTGCAGCTAAAAATTTAGGTGTGATGATGACCCAAATATTCCAATTTATGATGATGCCGAAGATTTGAGTTCAGATGAAAATTCTGCTTTAAGTTTTGTCTTTAATACCGGCATAATGAAGGGTCTAGACAATAATACTTTTGCACCTGATAAGCCGATAACTAGAGCAGAACTAGCAACTGCCTTAAAAAGAACTTTAAACACTTTAGAGGTGGCTGAACCTGTCATGAATGATAACACTGAGGACGCCCCTATAAGTGATAAGAGAGTCATTGAAAACCCGCCTCTCCCAGACAAAGGTGCGAATTAATAGACTTAGAAGACCTGGATACTCCTGTTACTAATGAGTTTGAAAGAGAATAAAATATAACAAAAGCAGCGACAAATAAGAGTCGCTGCTTTTGTTATATAAACACATAAAGTCTAAGATTGTGCTTACAAAAGTTAAAGCTTTACTAAAAAGGCTATATCCAAGTGGTTATATATTTAGATGCTGCAGATCTGCGAGGTATTTCCTCGCAAACCGCTTAGTCAAATTGTTTTTCCACTTAAACTGCACACCGTATACCTGCGTCATAAACGAACCAATTGCCAAAGTACCCTGTAACATACGTACGTTTTCCGGAGAAACGGTATTTAGCCCTAACCACATTGCTAAACCAACTCCTACTGATCCAAAACCTATACGTACAACTTCCCATGATAAGTCCCTTAAGGCACTGTCTAGGGACCTGATAAAGTCTTCTTCAACAGAGTTGTCTTCGAACCTGTTACAAAAGCCGTCAAATTCTCCGTGGAAAGCCGCAAGTTTTTTGCTAAATCCTGCTCTATTACGTAGCTTGATAATTTCAAATAGGCTAATTTCGCTTAGGTTGGCAGGTAGCTTTAAATGAATGATATTTTGGGCCACTTTTATTTCCTTTTGGCCGCCATTATCTAAACCTGCCAGCAGTCTAAATATATTCTGTTCGTCATTATCAGTGATGGCCGCCATACCATGCTTATCTGCGATTGTGTTCGCTTGGATAGATAAATACATATCTCGTATTTCTTTAGCAACCAGTATTCCATAGAGAGTAAATGTTCCTAAGGAATAATTTTTACAATACTCCTCAAAATTGACGGAATATTTATCCGCCAAAATAATATATGGCTTATAGTATTTGTCCACTTATCATAATTACTCTTAAGCTTTGGGTCGGATATTATAAAAATGGCTGTTTCGTGGGATTAGGAAAGTAGCAGGTAGAACAAATACTAAAGTTTATCTAAATAAAGCATTTGGTTTAGATAGCTTTTTCTTCGCCGGTGTTTAAGGTAAAGACCAATGGAATAATGAACAACACTACCAAGGAAGCAACATAAAGACCGGTGACAGGTGTATATAAATCTCCAATGTAACCAATAAGACCTACACCCAAGGATCCTAGGGTACCACCTATGCCCATTACCAAACCGGAAGCCATACCTTTATTTTTCGGAAAAAGGCGATGGCTAATTACCATCGTAACCGGTCCAGAAGAATTTAATGAGGCGCCTAGTAAAGCGATCAAAACAAAAGCAGCGAAGATGTTTTGTGTCTTTAAAAAGAGTACCATCCAAGTACTAGATAGAAGAGCAGACCCTATTATGATTGGCTTAGGCCCAAAAGTATCGGATAAGTAACCGCCGGCAATATTGCCAAAGGTACCCGCAATAAATAAGACTGAAAGCAGACCGGCATTTTCAAAAGTGGGCCGGTTCCACTGTTCCCACATTACCGGTACTATGGTCATAGTGGACAAGACGGTCATAGAATTCAAACCAACAATTGCCATCAAACTGCGGGAACGCCTCAGCCCGGAAAGAAATTCAGGCGTAATAAGTTTTGTACATTGAAAATAATAACGCTGAGAAATTAGAGAGTCAACCTTTTTTCAAATTATTATTAATATATTTTTCGCTGAGACAACAGATAAAAGTAATATGCCGCCGGGTTTTAATAAGCGTTTATTATATCTGCTGCGGTCTGAAGTGTTATAATCATGCCTGATTTACTGATTTCACCTGAAAATCAGGACCGTATCATGTTTCATAGACTTTCCAAGCTGCGTTCTGGGATCTTTAGTATTTTTCACGATTACTCAGTTTGCCTTAGAACTACAGTAAAAGAGTAAAGGTAAAAATGGATACATAGCAGGTGAAAATGACTCAATTAAAGAATAGCAAGATATAAAGACGAACATAGTAGTATAAAGCCGCACGGAATTTCTGTAGGCTCGTCTTAAATCTTCGGGAGGGATAAAGCAGAGTGTTCAGAGCAGCCGTAATATACTGGAGTAATACCGGTAATACACAAAAAGTAGCTCAAAAGGTAGCAGAAGGGCTAAAAGAAGGTGATGCGTCAGTCGATATTATAGATGTTAAAAAGACGGTAGATATTGACTTTTTTGACTACGACCTTATCTGTATCGGGACTCCGTCTTATCATTGGCACCCGCCAAAGCCTATGAACGATTTTTTAAAAACCGCATTTAAGAAGTATCAGAAGGAAGGCAAAGTAAAACTTGGGTCACCAAAGATTGGTGGAAAAAATGCTCTGATTTTCTGTACCTATTCTGGGCCACATACGGGGAAAAATGAGGCAGAGCCAGTGGGCAAGTATGTCGGTCAGTTTTTGGAACATATAGGTTTTAATTTGCTGGATGAATGGTATATCTTAAGTGAATTCCACGGGTCCGAAGAAAATAGCACTAAAGGGCGAATGGGTGATATTAGGGGACTTCCTGATGAAAAAAAATTAAATGAAATTAGGGTAAAAGCGTTAGAGTTGGTTAAGACACTTGGCTAACTTCCTACGTAGTTTTAACGGCACTCTCTATTCAGGGGGTGTTTTTTTAATACAATCAGAGTAATTACTTATCCAAAAAAAGACTCATGTTTTGTCAAAAAATAGTGAAAGATAGAAAAGTATAAAGAATGTGAAAGAAGATGATGCAGATGCAAAGTCCCATTGGCAATATCATCAAAAGATATTCGAGAGAAAAAGAAAATGAAAATTTAAGTTGCGACTAGGTATGCAAATCAGGTTACTGTAGTACATCAGTTTGACCATTTTCAGGCCAGTGAGGGCGCACAGCAGGAAGCCCTAAACAATGAAAAGATAAGGTAATATGGGACTCCGAGGTTAGAGAAATGCACGGGGAAGATCACTTGACGAGTGTAACTATTGAAAATGTTAAGACGAGTAAAACATCTAAGATTGGAGCTGATGGAGTCTTCGTATATATCGGCACTGCGCGAAATTATAAACAAATTCGAAGGTAAAGTGGAAATGAACCAATGGCATTATATCAAGACAGATAAACTAATGGCAACTAATGTACCGGGTGTCTTTGCCGCCGGTGACATTAGAGATAAAGTATATCGGCAGGCAGTTCTGGCTGCTGCTGATGGGGCAATCGCAGGCATTGAGGCGGAAAAATATTTAGTCAAACAGTCTGCTAAAGGCTAGTTGAATATCTAGCCCAGAATATTATTTCATGAAAGTTAGAAAGCCCTTGGCTGCGGGACAGTATATATTCCGCGACAGCTACAGCTTGTCGGTGCGTTGGGGGCTGCATTAGCGAAGCGACAAGTCGAAATAGGCAAGGAGGTAATTCCAAGGCTAAGGCCTTTGGTCCATGGGCAGCGACATAATCTACTTAAACAATAGCAAGATACCCTAAGCAAACAATTACAGATGGCACGCAACAAAATGGCCGCCCTCAACTTGACGCAGCAAAGGTTCTTCCTCCTTACATCGATTTGATGCATATAAGCAGCGGGTATGAAACGGGCATCCTAAAGGAGGGTTGATGGGATTTGGGATATCCCCCTGTAACAATATTCTAGTCCTTTCAATTTCGGGGTTTGGAATGGGAATTGCACTTAATAAGGCTTGTGTATATGGATGACGCGGCTGTCTGAAAAGTGTTTCCTTTGGGGCGAGTTCCAATATTTTTCCTAAATACATTACCCCGACTCTATTGCTGATGTGTTTAATTACACTCATATCATGGGTAATAAATAGGTAAGTAAGGTTAAACTCTTCCTGCAAGTCACGCAGTAAGTTGATTATCTGGGACCTTATCGAGACATCCAATGCTGATACCGGCTCGTCAGCAATAATTAATTTGGGTCTTAAAGCCAGTGCTCGGGCTATTCCTACTCGCTGTCGCTGCCCGCCGCTCAGTTCATGGGGGAAATGATAATAATGGTTCTGCTGCAGACCCACCGCATCCAATAATTCTTTAACGTTTTGCTTTCTTTCCTTTTTATTACCGACACCGTGGATTTCCAACGGTTCGCCAATCAACTCACCAATAGTTAGGCGAGGGTTAAGCGAGGCCATCGGGTCTTGAAAGATTATTTGCATCTCGCGCCTCAAATAGCGTAGCCTACGTTCTTTAAAGGCGGTGATATCGTTACCTTGGAAATATATGTTTCCGGAAGAGGGTTTTAACAAGCGTAGTATTAATCTAGCCACGGTGGTCTTGCCGCAGCCGCTTTCCCCAACTAGCCCAAAGGTCTCCCCGGCTTCAATTGAGAAGGAAACCTTGTCTACTGCATGCACCTGTCCCCTAACGCCTGAAAAAATCCCTTTACTAATAGGGAAGTATTTGCACAAGTCTTGAACATCTATCAGCGATTTGGCTCCTGTGGAGCTAGCTATTGTAATTGGCATTAGCCATGCCCCCCCTTATTTAATAGTATGCCAGCAGCGTACCCAACGCCCCGATTCCTTGCAAATCAAAGGGGGCTGTTCAATGCTGCAGTTGGATATTCTTGCTTCACATCGCGGGTGGAAACGGCACCCTTGCGGGAAAGAAGATGGGTTAGGACTATGCCCGGGAATGATATTAAGCCGCACTTTGTTTTCATCCAGCCGAGGAATTGCTAATAGCAGTCCCTGGGTATAAGGGTGCCCCGGGTCCCTAAAAAGGTCTTTTACCGGCGCTACCTCCACAACCTGGCCGGCATACATTACCACTACACGATGGGCAGTTTCTGCCACCACCCCTAAATCATGCGTAATCAATATTACCGAACTTCCTAATTCACTACTGCTTTTAACTATCAGGTCCAAAATTTGTGCTTGGATGGTGACGTCAAGTGCTGTAGTAGGTTCGTCAGCTATTAATAGTTTCGGGTTACAAGAAAGTGCCATCGCTATCATTACCCGCTGTCTCATGCCGCCGGAAAGTTGAAACGGGTATTCGCCTATTCTTTTTTCCGGGGAAGGAATGCCAACCAAACGCAACATTTCTACGGCCTTAGCTAAACCATCCTTTTTAGACAACCCCTGGTGCATCCTGATGCTTTCGTTGATTTGAAAGCCGATAGTATAGGCAGGGTTTAAAGAGGTCATCGGTTCCTGGAATACCATAGATATTTCTTTTCCTCGCATAAGGCGCATTTCTCCGGGACGCTTGGATAACAAATCTGAGCCTTCAAAAACTATTTCACCTTGAATTTTTCCAGGGGGACAGGGCACAAGCTGCATGATAGACCGGGCAGTGACGCTTTTACCGCTGCCTGATTCCCCGACTATGCCCAGGATTTCCCCACGGCGAACATGAAAGTTCACTCCGTCCACGGCTTTAACCAAGCCGTCTTCAGTGTTGAAATAAGTGCGCAAATCCCTGACAGATAATAAAACATCTTCACGATTAACCTTATCTTGCTGGGCAGCCATATAAATTCCTCGCTTTTTAACGCAGTGATTTTCCTCTTTGCAAAGGGTCCAATTCCGTTCTCATCCAGCCGGATATAATGTTGAGAGATAAGACTGAAAGGGCGATTAATACACCGGGGAAAACAACTAACCACCAACCGCCTGCGGTGATGTATTTTCTACCTTCACCAATAATTAAGCCCCACGAGGCCTTTGGCGGTTGGATCCCGTAGCCTAAAAAGCTCATTGTTGCTTCAGCCAGGATGATTCTCGCGACTTCCAGCACATAAAGTGTCAGCAAAGGGGAAAAAATGTTTGGAAAAATGTGCCGATACATTATCTTTCCGGGGGGTGTGCCAATTGCTTTAGCTGCTTCCACAAGGGGCCCGTCCCGGAGGGAAAGTACCAGGCCCCGGGCCATACGTGCATAGACCATCCAGCCGTTAAATGCCAGAGCCAAGACCAAATTGAATTCCCCGGGGCCCAGCACCATAACAAACACCAGCGCAATCAGCATTCCTGGAAAACAAAACTGGATATCGACAAGCCGCATAATCAAGCCATCTATTCTACCGCCAAAATAACCGGCCGTAAGCCCTAATATAGTTCCAACAGTACCAGATACCAACATAACTAAGAAACCAACTCTTAAGGAAACCCGTCCTCCCCACATTAGCCGGCTCAATACATCTCTTCCTTGTTGGTCAGTTCCCAAAAGGTGTTGAGAGGAACCTCCTTCTAGCCAAACAGGGGGGGTGAGCCTCTCCCAAATAGTTCCCTGGCCCGGGTCGAATGGTGAGAAAATTGGTGCCATGACGCTCGTCAAAATTACTACTGTAATAAATGCCAGCGCAGTAAGCACTAGTTTATCCTTAAGTAATTTTTTTCCCATGGACTTTGCCATATAGAAACGGGGGCGAGAGGTTCTAATTTCACCGTTTGTATCAGCTGCTACCGAGTTACTGTCCATGGTGTTACCTCCCTTTAATCATATTTAATGCGCGGGTCAAAGAAGGGATAGGTCAGGTCAATCACCAAATTAAGTAAACTAATAATTGAGGCGATAACAAAAGTTAGGGCTTGTAACAATGGAAAGTCCTGCTGGTTGATACTTTCAACCACCAACTGGCCCAAACCCGGCCACCCAAAAACAACTTCAATCACTACAGTATAACCGGCCATCATCCGACCCAATTCCCAACCGGAGATTGTTACAATCGTGACGCCGGCATTTTTTAACGCATGGCGTACCACTACCACCCATTCCGCCAATCCTTTTGACCGGGCAGTAACTATATATTGTTGCTGCAGTTGGTCTAGCATAGCCGACCTTACCATTTGGGTAATCCTTCCCAGAGGAAGTACCGAAAGAGTAACTGCGGGTAATACCAGGTGCCTCCACGTACCATAACCCGAAGTATAGAACCACCCAAGCTTTACTGCAAAAACTATTATCAGCATCAGACCCAGCCAAAAGTTTGGCAAGCATACACCCAGTAGTGACCCGGTAGAGCATATTTTGTCTAATAGAGATTTTGGTTTAATTGCCGCCAGTACTCCCAATGGGACAGCCAAAGTAAAAGCAAGTAAAAAAGAAGTCACCAACAGTAGAAAAGTGGCCGGCAAACGCTCCAAAGCCACTGTTAAAGCCGGTTGGCGCTGCCACCAGGACAGACCGAAATCACCTTGTGCTACACCGGAGAAATAGGCCCACAGCTGTATCAAAAAGGGTTTATCTAGACCTAACTGATGGGTCAATTTTACTCGTTCCGCTATGCTGGCTTCTATTGGAAGCATCACATCCACCGGATTACCTATTGTCCGAGTTAAGACAAACACCAGCAGCGATACCCCGCAAACAACTATGATAGCGTTAATCAGCCTAATAAAAATGTATTTATACACAAATTCTCCCCCCCTGGGGGCCAGCAGGTATAGAAACTGGGCAAGGAGTGGGTCAATCTGCCTCAAGGGTTTCACGACTTGTTCCCTGCCCTGCTGGATTATTTTAACTTCATTTCATATACCGCAAGCCTCATATCCTGTCTGGGCTCATACTCTACGTAATCATGCATACCATAAATATCTTGAATGTTGATCAGAGAGATCCAGGCGGGGTCGTCATAAATTGCCTGACCTATTTCCCGGTAAAGCTGACTTCGTTTCTCTAAATCCATTTCTTTTCGTGCTGACTCGATTTTTGCATCCAATGTGTCGGGGTAGGATGATCCTGGGCCCTTGGTATATACATATGTGCCGAATGTTCTGTCCGCATCGAAGATATCGTTACTGTGGAAGGTAAAAATCATGTCCGGAGAGCGCTCGCGGTCAAATAACACCCTTAACCATTGTTGAAAACTAAGCATCTTTACTTCAACATTAAATCCTACCGCCCTAAGCATCTGGGCAATAGCTTCAATTTGTTCACCATCTTTTAACCAGCGGCCGCGTTCGCCAACAAACTCTAATTTCTCCCCATTGTAACCCGCTTCAGCCATTAATTCTTTAGCTTTTTCAGGGTCATACGGATAAGGTGCTAAATCTGGGTTATAACCAATATAGCCGGGCTTAAAGACTTGCCCCTGGGCTACAGTGGCATAACCTTGATAAAGGGCCTCGGCCAGAGCTCTTTTATCCACTGCGTAGCTTGCTGCCTGACGGAGGCGGACATCTTTCATTACGCCTTTAATGGCGTTAAGCCGTAAGAGGCTGAACTCCAGACCATCCACTGTTTTTACTTTAGGAAGGTCGGATACATATTCCGGAAGCATATTTGTTGCTACATCAATTTCGCCCGCCTTCAAGGCCTGCGCTCTGGTGGCATCTTCTTCAATAAAACGATAGATGGCTGTTTTTACTGCCGGCTGAGGGCCCCAGTAATTCTCATTGGCCTCAATAGTTATGGATTGGCCACGCTTCCATTCCGTAAGTTTATAGGGTCCGGTACCGATTAATTGTAGGGGCACTTGGTCCGGGTTTGCCTCTACCCATTCCTTATTCATAATTTTAAGCAATGTTAATCTTACCTTGAAATTAGGGTCGGCTCCTTTGGTTGTGATTTGCACCTCTTCATCTGAAATCTTTTCTATTGCGTCAAAGCTTTCCCAATATCCCCTAATGTCGGAATTCAGCTCATCACTGATCTGACGCCGAACACTGAATACCACATCATCGGCGTTGAAGGGGCTGCCATTATGAAATTTTACGCCCTGACGCAGCTTTATTCGCCATGTTGTCTCATTGGTGGGGGTGACTTCCGTAGCCAATGCTGGAATGGGTTTTAATGACTGTCCATCCATAGCAAGCAAACCCTCCGCTACATTCTCCGTCACCGCACGCATATTACCATCATCCGGGTATTGGACATCCATAGTGCTGGGCTCACTGGGGATTGCTATCCTAACGGTATCCCTCGTTTTTTGCTGGGGTGTTTCCTGCTGTTCCTGTACCTTCGAATTTTTGTCCACTTGTTTATCGCTGACGCTGCCTCCGCAGCCAGAAAGTATCAAACCAACACTCAAAACAAACATCAAAAACAAAGTGACCACAGTAAATTTACGCACTGATTTCCCTCCCTTTACCTATTTGTTTTTTTATTATAAAAATTGAGGACAAGCCGCATTTACCACCTCCCAATTGTTTATTGAAGCTGCATTAAGGGGACATGTTTGTTTGAGGTAAGAAAAACTACCCATATTTTAATTTATTCACAGTTTCGGGTTTAGGTCATAATTATGCGTTATAACAGAAACTTAGTATGTTTTAACATTAATCGTGAACTCTACTATTAAGGTTTGTGTTGCTAGTCATGGTAAGGGTTCAGTGGAAGTAATCCGTAGTCAGCAAAACTTGAGCTAATAAAGTTTATTCAACAAATATCCATCCTAGTAAAAAGAAATACCCGCCAACAGAGGCGAGTGCAATATATTGTGATTTTTTATACGGGACATAGAATTTGTCCATCCTTGGAAAGCTAAGAGTATCAACTTTTGAGGGGCATGCGCTAATGCGATTAACCAGGACAGATAAGCCAGAGAAGCGTTTAATTTATGGGATATATTAAAGTCAAAATATTTAATCGTTGAGCAAATCGGTATATGGGAGCAATACACTCATGATGCTGATTTAAAAGCCCTAAACCAACTTATTGTTAAAAGCTTCAAAACCAACATTAAGATTTTAGAAGCGGCCATGAGCGACTATGTGATAAAATCCCGTGACCGGAACAAGGAAATTACTAAATTTATTGCTAATAACAAAATAGTAACTGATGAATTCATATCAGCAAACGTCTTCGTATACTTACAAGAACATATTGAGAATTTACTTAAATCTTTTCGGACCGCTGTTACCAATGAACAGGTTCGAGACACTATCAAAAAAATGACCATCAAAACAATTAAGCAAGAAGAGAAATACTTGAAATATTTAAAGCTAAAAGGATGGATTGAAGTGGCGCCGCTAAACCGACCGCTTTTAACCTCTTAGAACCTCAAAAGTGCGGTCATGAAGCCTGCTTTAAAACCTGTCGTATTTATATGATCTTATGTTGGTGTATTTCAGTAATTTTAATTTAAAACATAAAAACGGTTAGAAAGGGAAAAAATTAGCAAAAAAGGAGGTGAACAGATGTCAAGAAATAACTGGTCAACATTAATAGTAATCGTATTGATGTTGGTATTGGCCGTTGCAGTATCCGCCTGCGCAAATACTAATAACACCAATACCAAGAATGATAGTGAACAGAAGCAAGCTGCGGAGAACGAACAAGCTCAAAAAGAAGGGGATGAAGGGGCTGGGGAAGAGCAACAATCAGAGCCGCCCCGCCGCGGATGTGCTGCCTGCCATGTCAAGACCGCGGATAATGATTACTCCTTAACCGCAGAGGCAAAATCTCGGGCGGAAGGGCATCCTACCAAGGCACCTGATGGAACAACTATGGATGAAAACACAACAGTGGAAACTTGTCTAGAGTGCCATGCTCCCGGGAACAACGGACGGGGTAAATCTGCGCCGCTAGCATTGAGAACAATTGTTCATCCGGCGCACTTGTATAGTGAGCACTTTGTGGCGAACTATTCGGGCAATTGTTTTACCTGCCACGAAGTGGATAACCAAGGTGTCTTTAACCTATTAAGCCAGAAGGTTGAGACTAACGAGAAGGGAGTGCCCAAGACTGTTCCAATTCCAGGTATGATAGCACCAAGTGAAAGGATAGGAACAGCAGGAACACCCGGATCAACTGGAGCACCTAATACATCAAATACAGCGGGAACATCTGGTACATCAGGAGGTTAAAAAAAGACTTCCGCCTTAATGGGCGGAAGTCTTTTAATGTTTGCGAGGCATGTTGCCGAGCCAATGGTTTGAAAGAAAACCTGTCACCTAGCTAAAGGGAAGACAAGCTGTAAGCAAGGGCGTTTTCGGCGACGAAAGGGTCTGAAGGAAGCTGATGGCGGTGGTTGGAACGGAACGTCAGTGAACCAACGTTGGCATATGTAGCGGATAACCCTCCATTAAGTGGGAACGTCCCAAAAATTAGCTTAGCTACATGTGTTATGATGGTCGTTTTAACGACAGGCAGAGCAACTTAACCTTGGAAGTACTGTACTCGTAGCTGTAGGCTTTACTTCAAGCGAAAGCAAGAAGTGAAATTAGGGTGCAGTATGCAGATGAAGCCGTAGTAGTGATTAAACTTAAGCCAATGAAAGCGAGTAATCGCAAGGAGGAGAAAACTTAAGTGACACATCACAAAGTTGATGTGACTGTTTTAGGTCAAAAGCCTATGACAGATGCGAAGGGCAGAAGAGATTTCAAAGTGTATCCGAAAGGTCTTTTGTAAGAGTGAAGGAGTTAAAAGAAAGCTGAAACGCTAGAAGGTACGAATAGTTGGCATAAGAAAACTTGCGAACTACCTCGACCACACGGATATGAATAATTAGGGGAACGAAGATAAGATTGCCATAGAGCTAGAGACGTCAAGTAACCCTAATGAAGAACATATAGCTCAAACAAAAGATGCTGAAAGATACAGCAACAATGGAGGAAAGTCATGAAGAAATGGTACAGCCTTATCGATAAAATATATCGAAAAGAAAATTTAGAACTAGCCTTTAAGCACGTAAAGAGAAACAAAGGAGCCCCTGGGATAGATGGGGAAACCGTTTCTGATTTTGCGGCTAAACTAGAGCTAAATATTGAGTTTCTTCATGAAAGACTGAAAACCAAAAGCTTCGAACCCAGTCCAGTTAGGAGAGTAGAAATCGAGAAGCCAGAAGGTGGCGTAAGATTACTAGGCATTCCTACCGTAAAGGACAGGGTGGTGCAGCAGGCCATTGTAAATATTATAGAGCCAATCTTTGATAAAACATTTCATCCATCAAGCTATGGATATCGACCTAATCATTCACAACACCAAGCAGTAGCCAAAGCAGAACGCTTTATGAATAAGTATGGTTTAGAGCATGTGGTAGATATGGACCTAAGTAAATGTTTTGATACCCTTGACCATGAAATCATGATAAAAGCAGTATCAGAACAAATAAGTGACGGGCAAGTATTAGACCTGATTAGAAACTTTCTAAAATCAGGCGTAATGCACAGTGATAACTTCTCAAAGACAGAAGTCGGAAGCCCGCAAGGCGGCGTCTGTTCACCATTACTTAGTAATATCTACCTCAATCAGTTTGACCAAAAGATGATGAAAAAGGGCATAAGGATAGTACGTTACGCTGACGATATTCTTATCTTTGCAAAAGATAAGAAAACAGCAGGTGACTATAGAGCCTATGCCACAAAAGTCTTAGAAGAAGAACTGAAGCTAAAGATAAACAAAGAGAAAACCAAACTTACAAGCGTGCATGAAGGTGTTGAATTTTTAGGATTTGTAATTCGGAGGAAAACACTTGGAGTCAATCCGAAAAGGATAAAACGCTTCAAAGATAAAGTGAGAAGAATTACAAGGAGAAATTCAGGGAGAAAGCTTGAAAACATAATCAAAGAGCTAAATCCAGTGTTAAGAGGATGGATGAATTACTATCGAGTAGCGAACATTAAGGAATTTACACGAAACTTTATGGGTTGGCTACGCAGAAGATTAAGAATGGTGAAAATGAAGCAATGGAAAACCTGCAAGGCAATGGATAAAGAGATGAGAAAGCTAGGTATCAAAGGAAATGGATTAAAAATGGCTGTGACAAAATGGAAAAATTCTAATGTTCACATCATACATCAGATACTGCCAAATCAATACTTTGAGAATCTAGGTCTTATCGATATGCACCAATACGAAGTTGGGTTGTTGTCGAATCATTATTAATTCGGTGAGAAATTTCAGGAGCCGGATACGGCAAACGTAAGTCCGGTTCTGTGAGAGCAAAGAAAACAGGACTAATTATCCTGTTTTCTAGCTACTCGATTAGCAAGTTTCAATAGTTATAGAAGTGGCTCACGGCTTCTATCTTTCATCCAAATTAGGGCGCCCAAACTAACTGCTGCCCACAGAAGCATGTAAAGCGCGGGAATAAAATTGACACCTGTTTTTGAAATCAGCCAAGTGAGGACCATTGGCGTGGAGCCGCCCACTATACCCATCCCGATGTTAAATGAAACAGAATAGCCGGATAGGCGGTCACGGGTAGGGAATAATTCCACAAACATGGCAGGGGCGACTCCTCCAGGGACAGCCACTGCAACAGCGAAAAATAGCTGGCCGACCACTGCCGCTTCAATGCTGCCTGATTGCATCCACAAAGTTAAAGGAATCGCAGATGCAGCTATTACTAGCATACTTAATGAAATAAAGTGGGTACGCCTTATGTAACGGTCTGAGAGCCAACCCATAACTGGAATAAGCAGCATTACAATAACCATGGCCACGGTGTTTATCTGCATGGCTCTTTTCAGCATAACGCCGGTATATTCACTCAACCAGGTAGGCAGGTAAACCAAAGAGATATAAAATATGGCGCCATATCCTGAAGCAAAAACCATACCTTGTAATGTTTCCTTAAGATTACTGGAAAAAGCTTCTTTAATAGGTGAAGATTGCTCGCGTCTTTTAGTATGTTCCACAAAATGTTCCGATTTGGGCAGGTGTCTTCGCAGCAGAATTGCGGTACTGCCTAATACTCCGCCTAGTAGAAATGGTAACCGCCATCCCCAGGCCATAACATTATCATGACTAAGCAAACTGGTCACAGCCGCTGCCATTAATGAGCCAAGCAACATGCCTGCACCACTGCCCGCATTGGCCCAACTTCCCGATAAGCCCCTTCTCGAAGCAGGTGAAGTTTCAACCAGGTAAGTTACGGAACTGGAGAATTCACCCCCAACAGACAGCCCTTGGGTCAAGCGAATAATAACCAAAAGTGCTGGTGCCAGCAGCCCCGCGGTGTTATAAGTTGGCAGTAATCCCAGCAAAAAAGTGGGAATCATCATCATTGCAACTGATATAAGCATGGTGCGACTGCGCCCGATTGTATCACCCAGCCAGCCAAATACCCCGGACCCAAGGGGGCGCATTACAAAGCCGGCGGCAAAAATACCATAAGTAGCAATTAATGAGGCAACCTGAGATTCATTTGGAAAAAATAGCTGAGATATAATTGGTGCCATGTATCCGTACAACGCGAAATCGTACCATTCGATAACATTGCCGATAATGCCCGCAATAATTGCAATCTTCCGTTTGTCGTGGGGCAAATGAAAAATCAAGCTAACTACCTCCCCTAAAGTTGTTATTTACTTTAATCCCTACCGTTAAACGCTAGTGTAAATAAATAAAACCACTTTTCAGTGATGAGTTTTTTATGATGACGGATAAGGAGTACTATAAATAATAGTCTATCATAGGAAACAGATGATTTCCAGGTGTCTCAAGGGTTGACAGCAGCTGCAGATGCTTCTTGCGAGAAGAGAGCGAGGCTCAGGGAAGGGAAAAGGCTAATGAAGATAAGATTACATGATACTGCTGATTAGTATAGCATAGGCAGAAAAAAGGTATTTTCTGCCTATGCTATTTATCAGGATATTAGTTTTCTGAGGATTTGCTAGTAGGTATTTCTAGTTCTGGTGCATCCAGGGCTTCCTGGGGCACTTCAATGGAAAAGTCTTCATTAAAACTAACTTCTGTAATCGTGGCCACCATTTCCATGGATTGAATGGGTATAGGCTCGCCATTAAATTCCTCTGCATAGTTCATGAAGGAAGCATAATCAGATCCGTAGGTCAGAAGGTCTTCTACCCCAATATATTCAATACCCCAATAGGACATTGACTTGAGCATAGATGCACTCTTGCTCAGACCTGGGTTATTCATGTCGCCAAACTGACCGCTGGCCGCTTCCATGAATTTATTAAAGTCATCTATCCGCCCATAAAATGCAATTTCGTAGACCTCTGTTCCATTGAGGTCTTTGGTGCCCAGTAGTTGGTAATGCATGTACTCCTGTAGCTCCGGCGGTACTGCTTCCAGTTGCTGCGTTTGCTTTTCTAACAATTTATCCAAGTTAGGCATCAGGTCATCGGGGAACCGGTACCAGACCGTTTCGCCGGTTTCGGGGTTGCTGGTCTGTTGGTAAAACTTGCCGTTAACCAGGTAAAGCTCCGTATTGATTTCCTGCTGGCCTTGCTCGGGCACTTGTACGGTTAAAGTCGCAGTTTGATGGAGACGTGCAGGAAACTCCATTTCTTGAACCATGGAGATAGAGCTTCCAGTAAGGCTCTTTGCATCAGGTGCATCAGCCCGGGCAATTACTGTGAAACTGCCTTCCATCTGCATGCGCAATGTTTTTAACTCACTTTCATTTTTCTGTGCTTTGTTTACAATTTCTGTTGCTTTAGGGTCTATGGAGAATACTGTGTTCAAGAAAGCCGAGCCTTGTTCGTTTGTTAAAAAGGATTTCGGGTCAGCCTCGGTAGATACAAGCCCCTGCCTTTCAAACCAAGAATATAGGGCATAACCCCAATGTTCTTCCCCTAAGGGGACTTCAATACCAACGATGGGGCTAATGCCATCCTGAAGTCCAAGTGTCCTTGCACTGAGTGTAACTGCTTCAACAAGGGTTGTCGCTTCTTCCAGCCCCATTTCCCCGTTGGGGTAGCCCTTTAGAATGCCTTTGTTTATCAACAAGTCAACCGGTGCTGCATCACCAGTAATATTGGCAGCCTCCACCAGCATGGCAGCAAATTCCCCCCGAGTTAACAACCCATCATCTTTTTCTGCAGCCATTGCAGCCACCGGCAAAGTCAAAATCAGTAACATTACCAATAAAACAGAAAAATTTTTAACCATGTTTTTATTCCTCCCCAGCAATTTCGTTATACGCCTGTAGCCTTTGTTTGCCCCTCCCTTAAATTAGCGATTGTACTTGTTGATGTAAATCTTTGTCGTGGTATTATATTCTTCGGAAAATGGTTAATGCCTTTTACCAAAACCAATAAATGGAAAAAATATAAAAATACTCCTTCTCGTTTATCCGGCGATTAGTAAGAGAAGGCGATGTATTGAAGGTGGACATGATTCAAGGGTGGGTGACAAATCAGAGCAGCAGGGCGATATTACAAGGAGAGTAATTTATCGAAGTAAGCTTTGGAAGTATTTGCAGCGGGAGGAATAAAGCCTTTATTTTGGAAAGCGTAGAGCTGGGAGATGATAAGAATTTAATAAAGACCGCGGCTAAGTAAGCAACACGGTCTTTATTTGGATAGTTGCTTTATGGTGCAGTCATTCACATCCTAGATTGCAAGGTAAAAAAGGATACCAAAGTAATGAGCGGCACTGCCACCAAGTACGAAAAGGTGCCAAATGCCGTGGTTAAATGGTATCTTTTTGCAGGCATAAAACACAACACCTAAGGTATAAATCAAACCACCTATCACTAACCAGACCAACAGCCCATGGGGAGCTTGGGCCAGCATCGGTTTTATGGCAACTACTAGTAACCAACCCATAATAAGGTATAGTGCTAAAGATGCATGCTTAATTCTATCCATACGAACAACCTTAAGAACAATACCCGTTATTGCCAGGCCCCAGACAAGGCCAAAGAGAGTCCAGCCCCAAATGCCTTTAATTGCTAAGATTGTTATGGGGGTATAACTGCCGGCAATCAATAAAAAAATGGAGGCATGGTCAAACACTCTAAAAACCTGTTTTATTTTTTCATGGAAAATACTATGGTACAATGTTGAGGACAGATAAAGAAAAAACAAAGTGAAGCCGTAAATACTAAAGCTTACTATACGCCAGACATCTCCTTGAATGCTAGCATAGGCAACTAGGATGACCAGAGCGGCAATGCTGAGCAATGCGCCGATTCCATGGCTGATACTGTTAAAGAGTTCTTCTTTGAGGGAATACCTTTTCGGCAGCTTCCCGCCGGTTTTAGAATTTAGTGTGTCAGAAGCCATATTGTTCACCCCTAATTAATTTAGTATAGTTGTATTTTTTGGCAATAACCAGTTAATATGTATCTGCAATGGAATTATTTAAGCTCTCTCTAGGATGATATTATACAAGTTCAGTATTTCAGTTTTTATCATTCAAGTCAATGCTATTAAGCTAAAATAGTAGGTAAATCCTTTTTAGAGGTAACTTGCCAGTCATAAAAAAATGTGCTCTAATGGATACTAAAATAGAACCTAATAAAAAATTATGGGGATGGGGGATTTTATGTATTGTGAATTTATTGCTACTGCTACATTCGGTCTTGAAAGCGTAGTAAAGAGAGAGTTGGAGCATCTGGGATACGATCGACATGAAGTAGAAAACGGCAAAGTGACTTTTAAAGCAGATGAAAAGGCTATTCCTCATTGCAATTTGTGGCTGCGCTCTGCGGACAGGTTACTTTTGAAAATGGGCCAATTTAGGGCGGTTTCCTTTGAAGATCTTTTTGAAAAGACCAAAGCCTTGCCTTGGGATCAATGGATTACCAAGGACGGCAAATTTACCGTCAACGGCAAATCAATTAAGTCTCGATTGTACAGCGTTCCCGATTGCCAAGCAATAGTTAAAAAGGCAGTGGTTGAAAAACTTAAAGAAAAATATCATACCGATTGGTTTCAAGAGACAGGGCCGGAATATAACATTGAAGTTGCCCTCTTAAAAGATGAAGCTACGCTAACTATTGACACCAGCGGTCCGGGACTACATAAACGAGGTTATCGGTTGGAAGCAGTTGAGGCCCCTTTAAAAGAGACTTTGGCTGCTGCATTGGTAAGCCTAAGTTTTTGGAACAAAGGTAGAGTGCTACATGATCCGTTTTGCGGTTCGGGCACTATTGCAATTGAAGCTGCTTTGATAGGTAAAAACATTGCCCCGGGCTTAAACAGAAGCTTTGCTTCAGAGGGGTGGCCCCAATTAAGGAAACTTTGGAAGCCAGCAAAAGTTGAAGCATTTAAAGCTATCGATCACGATGCTGAGCTAGACATCCTCGCATCAGACATTGATGCGAGGGCCATAGAACTCGCTCAGGAAAATGCAATTGAAGCTGGGGTGGCTGATTGTATAACCTTTAGCTGTGCCCCGGTATCTCAAGTGAAGATTAAGGATAAATACGGAGTGATGATTACCAATCCCCCTTATGGGGAAAGAATTGGTAATAAATCTGAATTAGCAGACGTGTACCTAACCTTAAAAAACTTATTTAAAAATCAAGAAACCTGGTCATTGTATGTCATTACTGCCGATGAGCGCTTTGAACAGATTTACGGTAAGGCGGATAGGCGGCGAAAGCTATTTAACGGGCGCATCAAAGTAGATTATTATCAGTATTATGGTGAGCGGCCGCCAAAAAAAACGGTATAAAAAAGGACCTGCTTTAAGTAGCGGGTCCTTTAGCTCGTGCAGGGGGTTGTTAGGATTTGCTTCAGTCTGTGAATGCAGGAATATGATGGCAGGGGCAGAAATTAGGTATTTGAGAGCTAGAAAACTTAAAGGGACTGATTAAAGTGTTAGATTACCATGTACATACGAATTTTTCATCGGACGCAAAAATGTCTATGAAAGAAGCCTGTCAAGCAGGTCTAAACAAAGGCGTAACAGAGATTGCCTTTACTGAGCACTTGGATGTTATTTATCCTGACAGTAACCTTGACTGGGACTTTGATATTCAAAAGTATAGCCAGACGATACAGCATATGAGCCAAGCTTATCCTGCCTTAAAGATAGTTAAAGGGGTTGAAGTAGGGCTGCATCCTTCCGGCTTGGAAAAGAGTAAGGACTTTACTGACCGGGGCGAATTTGATTTTATTATTGGGTCGATCCATGTGGTAGGAGATAAAGATATGCATGAAGGGGAGTTTTTCCGGAATAAGTCAGTCAATGAAGCATTGGAAGAATATTTTCTCACAGTCAACAGCTTAGTTAAAGCCTACCCCTATTTTAATGTCCTCGGCCATTTGGATTTGGTTAAAAGATATCTAAAGTTTCTTGACTGTAAATGTGGGGATATAAATTGGCACAATTATTATGACATCGTAGAAGATACATTAAAGGAGCTTATTTATTCCGGCCGCGGAATAGAGTTAAATATGTCAGGTTACCGATACGGCATCAATACCAGCCACCCTGATTTTAACACTCTGAAATTGTACCGAGAATTGGGTGGCGAAATAATCACTATCGGGTCTGATGCTCATAAACCTATGGATATTGGCTATAAAAACATTCAAGCAGTGGAGCTTTTACAAGGTGCTAAGTTTAAATACCTGGCCGGTTTTTCCAAACAAATCCCCCAATTTTATAAAATAGGCAGCTAACCGCTTGACAGGCGCAGCGAAAAAAGGTAATATTATTTACGTAAATAATTACCCTGAGGGGGTATAAATCTAAGGAGTGGGGGGTTACCATGAAGGCGTACATTGATCAGCAGCGGTGCGACCGCGCCCCTAGCTGTGTTGTCAAGCGGGCCTGTCCTACCGGGGCTATTGTCCAAGAAAAGGGACGTTTGTTTGCCGGGGGAAAAGTTAGTGTCGATGAGGATGCTTGTGAAGGTTGTGCTATTTGCACGCGGTATTGTCCGCACGGTGCGATAAAAATGAAGCAGTAATCTTATAATTTTAGCCATCCAACTCCGTTTTGGGGTTGGATTTTTTTGTGTTTTTTTAGGCGGTTGATTTAAAGACAATAATTTGGGAAAAGTAATGATAGATTTTCAAAAGGAGTGATATGATGGCCAAAAGTAAATTTTCCACGGACAATGTAAGTGTCCATCCTTCGGTTCAGGAAATGTACCAACATCTAAAAGCGGATAATATGTCAAACACCTTTGACCGCTTTCCTGCACAGGAAAAAATCCGTTGTAATTTTTGCTCCGCAGGACTGAGTTGCCAATTGTGTACTAATGGGCCATGTCGAATATCCGACAAGACAGGAGCGGTGTTAGGAGTTTGCGGCATTGACCGCAATGCCATGGCCATGCGGGATATGCTGCTAAGAAATGTCATGGGGACTGCTACTTATTCTTACCAGGCTTACGAAGCATTCCGTACATTAAAGGCCACCGCCTTGGGACAGACCCCATATGAGATCAAGTCCAAGGACAAGCTTTATGATTTCTCTAAGCAGTTAGGGGTAGATACTTCCGGTTCCGAGAAAGATGTAGCTATTAGATTGGCAGACTATCTGCAGTGGGAGCTTCATCGGGGGTATGACGAACCATCTAAAATTATTGATATATTCGCCCCGCCTCAAAGGGTTGAGCTCTGGCGTAAGCTTGCTCTTTACCCCTCCGGACCGCTTCATGAAATTAAGGATGCTACCGCCAGTTGTTTGACCAATATTGATGGAGATTATGTCTCCCTGGCACGCAAGGCGCTGCGCCTGAGTATATCCTGTATTTATGGTGCGCAAGTTGCCGGGCAGTGGGCGATAGATATCGTACTGGGGACTCCTTATCCTCACGAAGTTCAATATGACATGGGTATTTTGGACCCCGAATATGTCAACGTAGTTTTCAACGGCCACGAGCCCTTTGATGGTGCCGCATTGGTATTGAAAGCCAGGGAAGCGGAAATGCAGGAGCTGGCAAAAAAAGCTGGGGCCAAGGGATTAAGAGTGATTGGTTCAATCGAAAGCGGTCAGGAAATTGTTCAGCGATTTGAACTGGATGATGTTTTTCGCGGTTTGATTGGTAATTGGCTATTTATTGAGCCAATGCTGGCAACCGGTGCAGTAGACTTCTTTGGTATGAGCGAAAACTGCTCACCCCCTTATTTGGCACCTTATCAAGAAAAATATCAGGTCACGCTGGCATCCACTACTAGATTGGTGCGAGTACCTGGGGTAGAGAAACATTATGATTATAAACCCCAGGAGATAGAAGGCCAGGCTAAGGACATGATTATGGTAGGTGTAGAAAATTTTAAAAAGCGGAAAGGCAAAGTGAAATCTCGGGTGCCGCAAAGAATTCAAAAAGGATACTCCGGCTTCGGCGTGGAGGCGTTATTGCAGGCATTGGGCGGGTCAGTGCAACCGCTAATTGATGTAATTGCCGCGAATAAAATCAAAGGTGCGGTAGGATTAGTTAACTGTACTACTTTGGCTAATGGACCTCATGACTATATGACAACAGAACTTACCCGCGAGCTGATAAAACGTGATATCATTGTACTTTCCGGCGGCTGCGGCAACCAAGCTTTGGAGGTAGCCGGTTTTACCAGTCTTGATGCAATTGAATGGGCTGGCCCAGGACTGCAGGAAGTATGTAAGTCCTTAAATATTCCGCCGGTGCTGAGTTTTGGTACCTGTACTGACACTGGTAGAATTGCTGTGCTTGTCAGCGAACTGGCTAAGGCCCTTAATGTGGATAGTGCGGATTTGCCCGTGGCTGTAACTGCACCGCAATATATGGAGCAGAAGGCAACTATCGATGGGATATTTTCGTTGGCCTTTGGTCTATACACCCATCTTTCGCCGACCCCGCCGATTGCAGGGGGGCCCGAGCTGGTTAAGCTTCTAACAGAAGATTTGGTTGAGATTACCGGGGGTCGTGTGGCTTTGGGGGATGAACCTGATAAAGTGGCAGATGGTATCGAACAATACATTAAGGAAAGAAGAGAGCATCTGGGACTAAAAAATTAGTAAAGAGATAAGGCTGGCGTCGTGCCAGCCTTATCTCTTTATTTCGTAGTTTTATTTGTTTTCAGGTTTTCCAACAAGGAAGATTGTCCCCTGTCTTCATCTTGTTCGATTGCGCTGTTAAGACCAAATTGCTCCATTTCTTCAGCTAAAAAATTATTTTCTTGGGATTGGCCGCTTAGTTGCTGTCTAGATGTCTTGTGGTTGCCTGAAAGTTGATTAAGGTATTGATCATACGGTATTTTGCTGTTTACATTGCCTAGTTCCTTACTATGAGCTTGGCTGTCCTTTTGGATGTCTTGGACCAGTTCTTCAGTTAGTTCCTTGCTTGCCTCAGACTTAAGCTTATCATAATGTTTTTTTGGCAAAGCACATCCCTCCTTTATTGTATTATTGGAAAAAGAGGGATGGCGTATACTATTTGCGTAATTAAAAGCTAAAAAAATAGCTTTCCAAAAAAGTTTTATAATTAAAATTCCATCTGTTTAGTGGTCAAGGTCATTAGTTCTGATGAACGGGGAATACAGCGTGTAGCTTCATAATTATCGTTACCGTCTTAAAATGTCACTATCAGCCCTAATTGCTATTTTTTATAAGAGAGAGACCAATTCTCTTCCTAGAAACATCTACATCCAGCACTGTTACAGTGACGATGTCGCCGACAGCCAGCACATCCAGGGGGTGTTTTACGTAGTTATGACTCAGTTGAGATATATGGATGAGGCCGTCCTGATGGACACCAATATCTACAAAAGCACCAAAATCCACTACGTTACGAACTACTCCCTGCAGGCTCATGCCGGGGTTAATTTCCTCAAGCTCCATTACATCTTGACGGAACAACGGCGGAAAGTTATCTTCTCTTGGGTCACGACCCGGTTTCATTAATTCTTCAAAAATATCCTGGAGGGTAGGTAGTCCTACATTTAATTCAGCGGCCCATTGTTTTGGGGATAGCTGTTTCAGAGAACTATCACCTAAGATTTTCTCAAGGGGTTTGCCAAGCTGCTTAGTCAAAGACTCCACTACGGCGTAGCTTTCCGGGTGCACTGCGGTATTATCTAATGGGTTCGCGCTGTCGGGGATTCGTAAAAAACCGGCGCATTGTTCAAATGCCTTAGGACCAAGACCGCTTACCTTTTTTAACTGTTTTCTGGTGGTAAATGACCCTTCTTTTTCTCGCCAAGCGGCAATTTTTTTTGTCAAAGAAGGGGTCAGGCCTGCGACGTAGGATAGAAGCTGTGACGATGCAGTGTTAAGATTGACCCCGACGCTGTTGACACAATCTTCTACCACGCCGCCCAATTTTTCGTTAAGAGCCTTTTGATTGACATCATGCTGGTATTGGCCCACACCGATGGCCTTGGGCTCTATCTTTACCAACTCCGCCAGGGGGTCCTGCAGGCGCCGGGCGATGCTTACCGCACTGCGTAAGGATACATCCAGTTGTGGAAACTCTTCTTGAGCAATTTTCGAAGCGGAATAAACGCTGGCACCGGCTTCACTGACTATGGTATAGTTTACCGGCAAATGATGCTTTTTGATTAACTCGCTGACAAATAGTTCTGTTTCCCGGGAGGCGGTGCCGTTGCCTATTGCGAGTAGGTTAATGCTGTGCTTATTGATAAGTTTCAATAATACCTCTTCTGCCTGTGCGGTTTTATTATGGGGGGCGGTGGGGTAAATGGTATCGGTGGCCAGCACGTCGCCGGATTCGTTTATTGCTGCTACTTTGCATCCGGTGCGAAAGCCTGGGTCAATAGCCACTATTTTTTTATCCATTACCGGCGATTGCAGCAAGAGTTTATCAAGGTTTTCACCAAATATTTTGATGGCTTGGGCTTCTGCCTTGTCTTTTAGCTCAGAACGGATTTCTCGTTCCATGGACGGAAGTATTAGACGTTTTAAAGCGTCCGTAATGGCATCTTCTATGACAGCGGTTGTGGGTGAGTGTGGCTTGATAATTTTCCGAGCATAAAAAGAAGAGATTTTTTCCCGAGGGAAGTCCACATTTACTGATAAAAACCCATCCCGTTCACCACGGTTAATGGCTAAAATTCGGTGCGCAGGGATGGACATGACAGTTTCTTTGTAATCAGCGTAATCACGATATGGAGTGTCATGAACCTCTTCTTTGGCTGAAGCAGTAAGAAGAGTTTCTTTGTGAGAAAGCTGTCTTAAAATGCTGCGCAGTTCAGCATTATCTGATATCCATTCTGCAATAATATCCAGAGAACCGGCAAGGCAGTCTTCACCATTATTCAAGTCCATTTCCGGATTTATGTATTGGGCAAGTATTTCTTGGTTAAGGGGTTGATCCTGTTGGTAGATATGTTGGGCCAGGGGTTCAAGACCTTTTTCCCGGGCCTTTGCCGCTCTGGTGCTTTTTTTCTGCTTATAAGGACGATAGAGGTCCTCCAGTCGCGCAAGAGTTGTGGCTGCTTGAATCTCTTTGGTCAGCTGGGCAGTAAGTTTGCCCTGTTCTTCAATATTTTTAGCTATTTCTTCCTTCCGTTGTGTCAGTTTTTCAAGGTAGCTTACCCGCTGTTCGATATCTCTTAGAGTTTTATCATCGAGACCACCGGTCATTTCTTTGCGATATCGAGCGATAAAAGGAATGGTATTACCTTCTTTTAAGAGCTTTACTACTGTGTCAATCTTTTTTTCCGGCAGATTAAATTCTGCTGCGATTGCATTAATCAACGGCCAACAAACTCCTCTCCTATTGCATTACTAATAATGAAACTCCAAGAAGTACTACGGCTGCGCCGCCAAGGAATTTTAAGCTAATGGGTTCATCGTCTAATCGGTAAAGATGTGCCAGTAATATGGTAAATAAGGGTTCTATGTTTGCCACTGCCATACCCACCGATACAGGGATAAATTTTAAAGCCATAAAATAGCTGAACAAAGCTATTCCCGATAGAAAGCCACCAAACCAAAAATAACGGGCGCTGCTTTTATCAACAACTAAAAGGGTCTTTAGCTGTCCCTTGATGAGGTAGTAACCTGAAAATACTATCAGGGCAGACACGGTGCTGATAGCAGACCCAAGCAGTGCCGAAGTGACAAATGCCAGTCCCGCCTTGCGGGAAACGTTTGTTGCGGCAAAGAAAAAGGCTGCTAGAAAGCCTAAGAAAAACCCACTTTTGGCATCCGGGGCAGTGGACGCTCCTGTGGGGGTGGCTATGACCATGTAGACACCGCCAATTATGATAATGATGGCGGTAATCATTTGCAGCGACAGGAATTCCCCTAAAATAACCCAAGCCATTATTGCCGAAAATACTGGAGCAGTGATTTTGATGGCAGATGAGCGAGTAGCGCCGATCCGGCGAATGCTTCCGTATAGAGAAAAACGTCCAAAAACTGGTCCTAAGAGGCCAGATAAAGCGAAGTAGCCGACCCCTTGCAAGTTTAGTATGGGTTCACTGACTAGAAACAACACCGGCAGGGCCAGTAAGAACATGGCCGTATTGGCCATTAGGGTATAAATAACCCCGCTTTCAGTAGACGCCTGATACATGCCTTTCTTCATAAAAAGACTGCTCCAAGCAAAACAAAACGCCGTCAATAAAGCGAAAAGAAGACCAGTTAATTCCATAATGCATAGCTCCTTTTAAGATTACCTTTTATCATACTATATTATGGCTGATATTACTCATTCTAGTCTTCTAATGGTGTAACGGCATTTTAAAACACAAGTTACAATTTAATAAGTGGGTGTGGGGATAGGCACCGTGGTACCACCTGGTGTCAGCTTGGTCCGATAGTCATTTAGATAAGATACTTCTTCTCTTGCCCAATAAAGCGCCTCTTTATCAACCGCACGAATTAGGATTTCTTCCCGATGCTCTGATGCTTCAGCCAGGGTATCTCCTAATGGGCTCACTAGCTTGCTTTTGCCGCAGCTATTATTACCTACGGTATTTACCCCGAAGACATAAACTGTATTGTCCAATGCCCGGGCAGGAAGCTGAATGTCCCAACGGCGGGACGCGGCAACGCTCCAAACAGATGGACAGACAATAATTTCCGCACCCTGAAGTGCCAAAAGCCGGCTGGTTTCAGGAAATTCCATCTCGTAGCAAATCAATACTCCGACTTTGCCGATTTTCGTATCAAAAATCGGGTAGCGTATTTCTCCTTTTTGAAATATGTTTTGTTCCCTACCCCAGAGTAAGCTTTTTCTTGCAACTGCCCGCAATTCACCGTCGCTGTCAATTATCGCAGCGGCAATAAAGATGTCATCTTTATCATTTTTTTCTACGAAAGGGCAGATTATAGATGATTCAGTTCTGTGTGCCTCAGCCTGCATGGTGGAGACGGTCTTTCCGTCCCTTTCTTCGGCAAGTAGGTTAAACGCCTCTTTAGACAAATAATAGCCGGTGGTCCAGAGTTCAGGGAGTACTATCAGGTCGGCTTCCTGGCCTGCCTGACGGATGGATTGAATGCCGCGTTTGAGATTAGCATCTACATCATTCATTATTGGTGTCATTTGGATACCTGCAATTTGGAACATTTTTTAATACCCCCCCTGAAAGTTTGTAGTGAGTACATTTTACGGGGAAGAATTATCTTTTGCAAATCTTCACGCTTAAATGGTGCGAGTTGGGAATCAGGCGCTATTAGGCAGGAAAGATTTGGGCAAAAATAGAATTAAGTAGGACTAATGATCTTCTCGAAAAGAGGTTTTCTCTTTGACTAACCCGCGTTATCGCCAGTATTCTGCCTTTTTGCGACAGAAGTATGGGGAAAAGGTATATAAGCTTCCGGTAAATCTGCCCGGTTCCTGCCCTAACAGGGATGGAACAATGGGAAGGGGCGGGTGTATCTTTTGTGATGAACAGGGTGCGGGCTTTGAATGCTTGCCATCAGCTTGGTCAGTCAGGCAGCAATTAGAGCGAAACAGAGCCTTTTTCCGCAAACGTTTTAATGCAGAGAGATTTATCGCCTATTTTCAAGCCTTTACCAACACCTATTTCCCGTTGGCTCAATTTAGAGAGTATATGGAGGCCGCAGCAGAGGCGGAATTGGTGGGAATTTCCGTATCCACTCGACCTGATTGTGTCAGTGACCCCTACCTTGATGTACTTCTTTCATTGGCAGAGAAGGGTTTAGATATTGATGTGGAGTTGGGCCTGCAAACAGTAAATTATCATACTTTAAGGAGGGTAAACCGCGGTCATACGTTGGCTGAATTCCTTGATGCAGTTTTACGCGTTAAAAAACGGGGCTTTTCGGTATGTGCCCATGTAATTTTAAACCTTCCAGGAGAGAATATAGATGATGTGATAGAGAATGCGAAGATACTATCCGCTATGAGGGTAGATTATGTCAAGCTTCACTCACTGTATGTGGTCAAAGGGACTGAATTGGGCAGGCAGTACCAGCATGGTGAAATTGAAATGATTACTTTAGATGATTATGTCAGCCGAGTAGTAACGTTTTTAGAGTACTTACATCCGGAAACGGTAATCCAACGCCTAGTAGGAAAGGGGCCTAAAGAGAAGCAATTATTTAGTAACTGGGACACTAGCTGGTGGAAAATAAAACAGATGATTGAAAAACGGTTGGAGGACTTGGATACCTTCCAAGGAGCAAAGTGTGACTATCTTAACGGTGCGGCACTGCGGCGGTTTGAAGATTGACAGCAGGTAGATTTGTAGAGATAGAATTTGGAGGAAGGTAAAATGACAGAAGATAAGGCAAAGGACGACACTTTAAAGGGACTAAGCTTGACTTTAATTGTAGCTGTAATTGCGTATATTTTAGGTAGTAATTATGAGATTATTGGCGGCCCGGTTTTTGCCATAATATTGGGGATGCTTTATAGTAATATTTGGGTGCTTAAGGAAAAATATGGGCCGGGGGTCAACTTTGCAGCGAAAAAAATTCTGCAGTGGTCCATAATTGTATTGGGGGCGTCCTTAAGTGTGCAGCAGGTTTGGCGAACCGGGCGCGATTCTGTTTCCGTAATGTTAATTACATTAATTACTGCATTTATTGTAGCATTGGTATTGGGGCGTTTTTTAAATGTTTCCCCAAACCTTACAAGTTTAATCGGGGTGGGCACCGCAATTTGCGGCGGGTCGGCTATTGCGGCAATTTCTCCAATTATTAAAGCTAAAGACGATGAGATTGCATATAGTGTTTCTACAATTTTTTTCTTCAATATTATTGCAGTGTTGATTTTTCCCTCCCTGGGGCATCTGATGGGCCTGTCAGCCAGTGCCTTTGGCTTATGGGCGGGTACAGCCATTAATGACACATCCTCTGTGGTTGCGGCGGGCTATGCGTTTAGTAAGGCTGCCGGCGACTACGCTACGGTGGTTAAACTCACTCGAACTACCATGATTATTCCCATTGCCCTTATTTTTGCCGTCATTGGCGCGGCGGGTAGAAAAGGCAGCGGGGTAAAAGTACCCTGGAAGCAGGTGTTCCCGTGGTTTATTATCTGGTTTTTGGCGGCATCAATGCTAAATACCTTTGGCATTATTCCTGCGAAAACAGTGCCTTTTGCCCATAAGCTGGCGAAATTCATGATTGTCACGGCGCTGGCTGCAGTGGGGCTGAAGGCAGATTTTCGTAAGATGCTTTCTACCGGGATTAAACCAATGTTGTTGGGAATGATAGTTTGGTTTAGTGTGGCAGTGACAAGCATATTGGTTCAACTTATACTAGGTAAAATATGATTCCAACTGTCCAAACGATAAGTCAGATATTTAATATGGGTATCAAAAGATGCGAAAAGAATTAAATGGGAGGGAGAAAATGCGTAATACTACTATCGGTATGGCAGTTGCCGCGGTGCTGCTGACAATAATCGCCTTTTATCGCGGCGGCAGTGCGTTGATTTTTGAGGGAATTATCCTTGGGGGAAAAATGTTGTTGCAGGTCTTTCCGCTTTTGCTGGCAGCTTTTCTAGTGGCGGGATTGATACAAATCATGGTATCAAAGGAAGTAATCAGCAAGTGGTTGGGGAAAGAATCTGGATTTAAAGGCCTGATGTTGGGTGGCATTGCTGGTGCATTGGTGCCCGGCGGCCCCTATGTATTTTACCCAATCGCCGCTTCTTTTCTGATGGGCGGCGCCGAAATAGGTACCGTGATGGCCTTTGTCACTGCAAAAAACCTTTGGACATTGAGTCGCTTGCCCATGGAGATAGCTCTTATCGGTCCGCGTCTTACCTGGGTGCGTTATTTGGTTACATTAGTATTCCCAGTACTGGTAGGTTTAATGGCCAATTTATTTTACTCAGGAGCGACTGACAGGATAAGGGCACAAATAACTGAACTCAGTAAGGAAGGTGAGACAAAATGATATTCGCTTTCGGACTGTTATCTGTCTTGGCGGTGGTGCTATTTGCGATGGCATATAGGCGTAAGGATGGCAGTCACATCAAGGCAGTGAATATTGGTGGCAAAATGCTGATAAATCTCCTGCCGCTGCTGCTGGTGGCTTTTGTGGTGGCGGGTATGCTTCAGGTGGCGTTGCCTCCTGAGTTAATACAGTCCTGGCTCGGCGAAGAAGCGGGGTATACGGGTATTTTGGTTGGCGGCCTAGGAGGAGCGCTTATTCCCGGCGGCCCTTACGTATCTTTTCCTATTATTGCTTCGATATTTAAGGCGGGAGCAGGTATCGGTACCGCGGTGGCATTTGTTTCCGGCTGGGCAATGCTGGGTATTGGCCAGATGCCATTTGAACTGGCCATCGTTGGTCCGCGCTTCATGCTGCTCCGTTTGAGCTTAGTAGTGCTCCTTCCGTTTATTGCAGGCGGACTTGCATTGGTTTTATTTGGCTGATTTTTGGAAAAAATATAGCTTGTCAGCAGGTTTTTTCTAGGGTAGGTAAAATATACTATATAAGAAGAGTTTTCGCACGCATGTGCATATTTTCACAACCATATGCTGGCGAAAAACTATTTGCAAAGGGTGGGGTGGGGTACCATGAAATTGAGGAACGGTATGCTATGGTTGGTGTTAGTGGTTATGATGGTTGCCGCAGTAGGCTGCGGCGGCAGTGGTGTGTCCCAAGAAGAGCTGCAGCGTGCCCGGGATTTGGCGGCAAGAATTGACGAAGACTTAAAAGATGTTAAGAAAATAGGGGTGACATTTGACCCGGGGAAGAAGGAATACGAAATCACAACTACGATTTATTCCTACTTGAATAAACAGCAGATTGCGGATATCGCGGCCCAGATTAGGGATCGTTTTATGACAGGGATTGATGTAAAAAGCCGTAAAATCTCAGTGACGGTATTTGCCGTGTATGATAGCGGTGAAAAAGTAGGTAAAGCATTCTATGATGCGCGCTATGACAGATTACACCAAACATATTTAGGTACTGATTAGCAAAAAACATCAGCAGGGGGTATATCCCCCTGCATTATTTATACCTAGACGCCCATGTAGTTGCATAATACCTTTCGAGGGATGAAGATATCTATTAGCGATGGATACGCCGTCCGTCTAAGGCGGCAAGCAACTTTTATATATTTTCTCCCAAAAAATCTAGCATCAATGCCAATGCTGCCCTAGCGGAGTTTTCCTTTATTTCTTGTCGCTTGCCATGAAAATGAAATCTCTTTACCGTTGTTTGAGTATTGTTTGCTACGGCGATGTATACCAGCCCCACCGGCTTATCCATGCTGCCTCCGCCGGGACCGGCAATGCCGGTGATACCAACGCCTAGGTCCGTCTCCGCCCTGAAACGCACACCCTCTGCCATGGCAGCCGCGACCTCCGGGCTTACTGCGCCGCGCGCCGATAGCAAATGATTGGAAATGCTCAACAATCTTTCTTTCCAAAGATTATCATACGTGACCAATCCTAAGGGGAAATAGGCGGAACTACCTGGCACCAAGGTGAGTTTATGGGCAAGGAGACCGCCGGTACAGGATTCAGCGGTAGCCACAGAAATATTTTTTTCCAACAAGATACTCCCCACCACTTGGTTAAGGGAATCTGTTTTCAGCACTTTCTTTAATTTTACCGTGTCGTCAAGCCCGGGGAAGTTTTGCAGGTGTATCATAATGTTGGGACCCCCCTTTTAGCGATCATGAACTATGTTCTGGAATATTTTAGAATTCCTTACGGTGTCATCAAGCTGCAAAAAGTTGAGTATGGATGTTTTGATGTTGCGGTCCTCCCGTTAATATTTAGGAATTATATTCTGTAATATTATTTAAAATCCTTTGAAATAGTATTGACAGATTAAAAACACGGAGTATAATTTAAATGGTTAGAACATTATCTAAATATCTAAATGCCTTTTATTAAGGTAAAGGGCTAGGAGGAATGTTATGAGTCCAGTCAATGATACCTTTAAAGCGCTAGCTGACAAGAGCAGGCGCCACATTATCCGAATATTGCACAATGGAGACATGACTGCCGGGGAAATTGCGAAAGAATTTTCTATTTCTAAACCCAGTATTTCACATCACTTAAATATCCTAAAGCAGGCGAACTTGGTAAGTGCGGAAAAACAGGGTCAGCATATTTATTATTCCTTAAATACGACTGTGATACAAGATTTGTTGGGCTGGATTATGGATCTGACCGGTGAAGAGGGAGGTAATGAACATGAATAAGGACATTAAAATTAACTGGGAATGGCCGTTGCTGCTGCTGGTCATAGGTACCCTGGCGGTAGGGATTTGGGCTTATCCACAATTGCCGGACCAGGTACCGATGCATTGGAATGTTCAAGGTGAAGTAGATGACTATGGCAGTCGATTAACAGGGGCGTTTGCGATACCCTTACTAAACGTGGCAATTTACTTCTTATTTATCTTCTTGCCTCGGCTAGACCCCAAATATGATAATTACCGTAAATTTTCTGAGGTTTACCGTATTTTTCGGTACGCAATGCATTTATTCTTTACGGGCCTCTATCTGGTGACAATTGCTACTGCCCTGGGTAATCCGCTGCCAATAGGGCGGATTGTGCCCGCCGGCGTGGCGCTTTTGCTGCTGGTTATTGGTAATTATTTGGGGCGAGTGCGTCATAATTATTTCCTTGGTATTAGGACGCCCTGGACTTTAGCTAATGAGGAAGTATGGCGTAAAACTCATCGGCTTACCGGTTACCTATGGACAGGTACATCTTTGACTGCGTTGGTAGCAGCTTTGATGTTACCCCAAGATTTGATTTGGATGGTATTCTTTCCTTTAATATTGGGACCGCCCTTTTTTGCCGTGGGATATTCTTATTGGCTATATAGGCGCATCAGCCATTGACAACGCCGTGACAGACCAATAAAATAGAAGAAAACTTGGAGGTGTAAATATGAAACACACCTTGGCCTTGTTAGTGGTAAACCGTCCAACTGTTTTATCGCATATAGCGGGATTAATCAGTCGTAGGGCCTTTAACATTGTTAGTATTGCCGCCGGACCTACTGAGGATCCCAAGGTTACCAGAATAACTTTGGTTGTTGAATGTGGTCCTGAGGAGATTGAGCAGGTAATTAAGCAGTTGGCAAAGTTGGTAGATATTATTAAAATTACCAACCTTACATCTAACAAATCAATTAACCGAGAACTGACCATGATTAAAGTAAAAGCAGCAGCAGAAAAAAGAACAGACATTGTTGATATAGTTAACATTTTTCGTGCCAAGATTGTTGATGTTAACAGGGAGACCATGGTGATAGAGTTAACCGGGGAGACGGATAAGATTGACGCTTTGTTAGAAGTCTTGCAGGAGCATGGGATCATTGAAATTGTGCGAACAGGGAAGATTGCACTAGGCCGCGGGCCTGAGGCAGCACGGGATATGGAAGAATAGGAAATAAAAAGGGGAGCTCTAAGGCTGAGCTCCCTTTTTTTGTTGGGCCGTTTAGTGTCATGCCCGGGACTTAATTGAGCAGCCGTCACTGCAGTGAGCGACACGCGGAATAAAAAATCTTTTCGCCAACATTTTAAAATCCCCCCCCTTTTTAATTATCTGAGTAAATTATACCATTGAGGGGTATGGGTATCAAGGGCCCTGATGAAACTTTTATTAGCTTTGGACCTGATACCAGCCACGCTGCTGCATAGCTTGAAAGATTTGTTCAGCATGGGACTGTTCGTCCTTTTGAATGTGCTGAAAGGCCTGACGTACTTGGGGTGTGGCAGATTCCAGCACGGCGGTATCATAACTACTAGATACAAATTTTTCCGTCATCAGCATATCTGTAAGGACTTCCTTGTCCTGAAGTGCTTGGTTTTGAACCAACGGTATCACTCCTTTGAATTTTGATTAATGTAGTTAACTGTTCTTAAGCTGGTTCAACGTATTAATATGTTGTTCTTCCTTTTGTTGTAACTGGGTAAACAAATTTTTTAACTCTTGGTCCTGCAGTTGGGCAGCATAGCTGGCGTATTTTTTTGCGCAAATTTGTTCATGCTCTAGGGCGTCTTTAATTAGTCCTTGTTCTTTTGAAGTAAGCTGCAAAATTTCTCACCTCCTGTATAAATAGAGACTGTACATAGTATGGCAATAACTGTACCCTTTTAATTCAATTTAATTTAGCTAAATTTAATGGTAATATTTGCCGGGTACTGCTATAATTAAGAAAAAATGATAAAAGGAGAATTCCATGAGGCTGGTAAGGAGAAAAAAAGCATATTTCGCGATGCAAGCATGCGTAATTTTAAGTCTTGCTTTTTTTGGTTTGGGCGTTTATTCCCTTTCCAAAGGAAAAGGAACGCTGTTATTACTGCTTTCGGCCTTATTTTTCGTTTCTTTTGAAATAATATTGGTCAAATACACCCGAGTTAGGGTACTGCGCAATCGGCTGCTTAAGCTTCAGCGCGAAGAGCTGGCCCAAAGGGTTAATGAACTCAGTGTACTCTATAAAGTAAGCGAACTTGATTATTCGGCCAACGACCTAGATTCATTTTTGCAGTCACTATTGGAACACACCTGTAATGTTTTCCATGCACCGGCCGGCGAGCTGCTGCTTCTTGAAGGTGATGAACTGAAATATCGTGCGTGGCGTGGTTTAACTGATGCGTATGTCCAAAAGGTTCACTTTCGCATTGGTGAAGGTTTAATTGGACGATCTGCTTTGGGTGAAGTAATCCGTGCCGATGACCTTCATAGTCATCCTCAAGCCCTTTTTGTAGAGGAGAATTTACAGGAAGGTTTCAGTTCGTTTCTAAGTGTGCCGTTGCGAGTCAAAGATAAGATTATCGGCGTACTGGCTATTCGTGCTCGGGAAGTGCGTACCTTTGGTGATGTAGATACGCAGTTGTTGGCTACCATTGCTAACAATGCAGCGTCTTTTATTGATCAGTCCCGCCTTTACTATTTACTGAAGGAGACCAACAAAGAATTAGAATTGGTAAATAAAGTATCTAGGGTACTTAATAGCAGCCTGCATACAGACAAAATCTTTAAAAATCTGCTTGATGAAATCGTAGCTGCTACCGGATTGCGCCGGTGCACCTTATTTAGCGTCGATTACGACAACGGTGTTATTGTCCCGGAAGTTTCTACATTTCTCTCCGAGGGAACCATGGAAAAATGGAATATGCCGATTGATGGCTCATTGACTGGAAAGGCAGTGAGGAAGGGGAAAGCGTTAATAATTTCCGATATGAGTGCAGAAGTACTAAGTGCTCAAGGCAAAGAAAACGTTACAGAGCTTAATATTAAAAACTTGGCCATTATTCCTATTATTTACCGCGGAAGGGTAAATGGTGTGATACATCTAAATGATAGAGACAGCCACGAATTTAGAAAATGGGAAATAGAGTTGGTGGAAGCAGCAGCTGACCATGCCGGTGTGGCGTTGGAGAATGCCCGACTCTATCAAAGAATGGCAGCTCTGGCAGTTACTGACGGCCTAACAGGGGCTTATACTCGGCAGTATCTGAATACTCGTTTTGAAGAGGAATGGGTCCGGTGTCAGCGGGAAAATGCTTCACTGTCATTATTAATGATTGATATTGACGACTTCAAGGTAGTAAATGACAAATATGGACATTTAAATGGGGATAAGGTTTTAAAGCAGCTAGTCAAAATTGTTAAGGAAAATGTGCGGCGCAGTGACGTTGTATCCCGCTACGGCGGAGAAGAATTTGTAATCATTCTCCCGGATACTGACCGCCTAGGGGCCCTAAAGGCCGCAAAAAAAATCCGCAGGGAAGTTGAAAGACAGACAACACCTCAAGTTACGGTATCAGTGGGGATAGCAGAGAATACAGAAGAATATGTTAACAGCGAGCAGTTGCTTCAAGAAGCTGACGCGGCAATGTACGGAGCAAAGAAGGGCGGTAAAAACAGAGTATACTTAGCTTCGAGCGGTAAACTAGAGGTTATTGAAAACTGCGGGCAAAAGAAGTAAGGTTGAGCTTAAATTACAGACCGCCTTTTATGACGGACAGGCCATAGGATCTAATTCCCAGGCATCGCTGCAATTGAATCACTGACCAATAAGGATTAGCGTTGGTAAAAAGATAAATGCGGCTGGGTGAAGTTTCAGGCCAATATTCTAGATGGTAGACCGTATCAGATTGACCTGAGTGCATTATCCAGACCCATATCGGCCCGTCAATGGTTCCGGTGATAATAAATGAAGGTGTATTGAAATGACAGAGCACTGCATTCACTATTCTTTGGGGTGATGCCAATTGGTTTAACGATGTGCTGCAGGACTTGCCTGCTTCTCGGCTGAGCGCTACTGCTTGCTCGCCTTTAACAAGCCGAATGTTCCTAACCACAAAAATGCCTCCCCTGCGTTTGCTTAATGGTAGCATATGCAAGGGAGGTATAGTTTATCACTAGGCTACAGGCGGTAGGCCTTATCCTTTAACTTAAGCATTACCTGTCCGTCCGTTCCTTCTTCCATGTAGTCACTGAGGTCCCAAAGTGCCTGCCGGGAGAACTTGGTGTCGTGGGCCCATTTAAACTCTCCGTAGGGAATGTTATTATTGACGACTAACGATTGTGCCGAAATGGTTTCTGTACGCCCATCCGCTAATTGCAGGATTAAGGATTCTGCGTTTACTGATAATAATCTTCTTGCGAAGAATGGAGTTTCTTCCACGGTAACTGGGTAGACTTGTTCTTGGTAGATGATATGGTAGTTGCCATTTTCGTCTTTTTCCAGATGATTAGCCAGAAGTGTCACTATATCTAAGCGAAACATCCTGCTATTTCCGTAATACCATTCGCCATCTTTGCTGATAGTAATAGGGACCATGTTATCCATATTTCCCTCCTGGTTTTCTACTAATTATACTATTTGGGCTTAGTTGACGCAAATACAGATGAGCTAGGTAGATAGCATGATAAAAACTGATTTAAAAGGAGCATACTCTGTGGATCAAATCTTTCCGGAATTATTAAATATTAAGGATTATGGGGTTATAACCTTTGATACTACCCATGATGCCGTCAAAAGCGAAGTAATTTTGAAAGAACAACAAGCCAGATTTCTGTTGATACCTACGCCAAGGAGTATCTCAGCCAGCTGCGGCATGGCGGTAAAGTTTCTCTGGGAGGATAAGGAAAGCATTATTGCAATTCTTCTAGAACAAGGCGTGCGCTATCATGGAGTGCATCATATAGTAAAAGGGTGATGAAAATGACCGACGGCGCTAGCGAATTTAATTTTGTTTTGAATGGCAAGACCCCCCGACATATATTACGCGGGGAATTTTCTTTAAGTCATGAACTATGTACTATTCTAACTGGTAATTCCGGGGAGGATAATTATTTGCCCGCCGTGAAGCAGTTGGGGTTCGATTTCTTTGGCGTTATTGCTGAATATCCTGATAAGAAGTATTTGAGTACAGACAGCAAAGGAAGAAAGGTTTTCCGGGATTATTGGGGGCGAATTTTCTGGCGGCTGCCTCAAGGCAGGGAACAACTGGTGGAATATCCGGTGGTGGATTTCAATCAGTTAAAAGGCTACCAATTTCCCAGTGTGAAAGAAGTTTCATTTAACCATAGCAAGCTGTTGAAAAATAGGGATATCTTTACTTTCGGTGTGGTGGACGGTGTTTTCCAGACAGCAGCCCGCACCATGGATTTATTGGACTTTTTGGGCATATTGGCTGAGCGACCGAAAAGGGCGGCATTGCTTATTGAGCAGGCGACAGAGTATGCTTGTGCGCTTGCCTCGCAGCTTAGCAGTTTGGGGGTTGATGCTATCTTGGTGGCAGATGATGTGGCTCATTACGGTGGTCTTTTTTGCTCAGAGCAGACATTTATGAGATGGATTGCCCCATGGGAAGAAATGTTATTTCGCCATATTGCTAAGCAGGGCAAACCGGTTTTTTTTCATTCTGACGGAAACATTATGTCTCTTATGGATTGGTTATCTGGTAGCGTATTGGGTGTACATTCTCTAGATCGGTGTCCAGGTATGGATATGGCTGCTATTAAAAATCATTATGGTAATAAGCTAATTCTAATGGGAGGAATGCCATTAGCGGCACTTTATTCGGATGAGCTGGTCCAAGTTAGGGATGAAACTAGTCAACTTATTTCCCAGCTTAGCCCAGGGGGCAGGGGATATATTCTTTCCACCACCAGTGGGTTCCTAACTGAAGAGATAAACCCTCAAGCACTGCAGGAAATGTACCGCTTGCCCCGTGGCTAAGGCAGTGGTATGTTTCAGATTCGCTGGAATGTATCTATAGTGTAATAAAATGAGAGGTGACTGACTTGCAGGGCTATCTGACTATTGCTCGAGGAGCGAGAGTAGAAATTGAAATTAAGAAATCCCGTTTTATTGCCCATGTTAAGCAGGTGGCAGATGCCGAGGAAGCAGCAGGATTCATTGATACCATAAAACTCAAACATCGGGAAGCAGCCCATAATGTCTCGGCCTTCGTGGCCGGTATTGATCATAAGGAGCAGCGGTGCAGTGATGACGGGGAACCGAAGGGTACAGCGGGATTACCTGTTTTAGAAGTATTGAGGCGTAATAATATTACCAACACGGTGGTGGTTGTAACTCGCTATTTTGGTGGCATTAAGTTGGGAGCGGGCGGACTAATTCGAGCTTACGGGCGAGCTGCCCGGCAGGGAATTGAAAGTGCCGGAATGGTACGAATGGAGGTTTTTGTCAAGCTGGTAGTAGAAGCGGATTACAGTTTGATGGGAATTATAGAGAGAGAAGCTGCTGATGCGGGGGCTAGAAGAGGGAAACACCTTTTCCGCGAAAAAGTATTATTAAATTTCTGGGTTCGAAATGAAAAGCTGGAACAGACGAAGAAACGCTTAGTTGAGGCAACTAACGATGCGCTGAAACTAGAGTCAAAAGAAGAGAAATATTTATCGGTGTAGAATTCTATAAAAAAAAATCAGGTGTGCATTTAGGCTGAAAGCACACCTGATTTACGGCCTTAGCCAAATTGGTAAAGCAGTATAAAGACGAATAATAACAAGCCGCTGAAAATAAGCCATGCCATAAATGTGGAGGCATGTTCTTGATGCTCCGTTTCCGGTTTATAATAAGTCTGCATTAATGAAGCGGGTTTTTCGCCTGCCATGTTTATCCCTCCTTGGTAGGTTTGCGTTTGTAAAACATTCTAGTAATAGTTTATTTCGTCAAAGAGTAAACAATTCCTGCCTATAACAGGTAGCAAATGGGAGCGAGAGAATTGGAGCAAGAAAGAATAACAGCTGCAAAGGCCGCGGTGTTTATCGGGGTGCTGGCGGTTTCCTTCGCGGCTATCTTTGTGCGCTGGGCCGAGGCGCCGCCTGTAATTATTGCTATGTATAGATTGCTATTTGCTGCGGCTTTGACGCTGGCTATAATAGTTTTTAAGAATGGGCGTTTCAAAAAAGTGGCGGTTGCTGACATTGGTTGGGCACTGTTGGCCGGCTTTTTTTTAGCGATGCATTTTTATAGCTGGTTTACCTCCTTAGAGCTTACATCAGTAGCCAGTTCCACAGTATTAGTCACCATGCAGCCGTTGTTTATTTTTGCTGGCGCATATTTATTTTCCAGCAAAAGGGTGACCTTTGCTGAGATTTCGGCAGCAGTTATAGCGCTGATAGGAAGCGCTATAATTGCGATGGGTGACTGGGACGCTGCCAATGCCTTTGCCGGGGATGCCCTGGCTTTGTTAGGAGCACTGTTAGTGGCGCTGTATCTTCTGGTGGGAAGACGGGTAAGATCTCATGTGCCAACTTTGGAATATACCTTTATTGTATACTTTACCAGTGCAGCGGTTTTGGCCCTTATGGCAGTAATAACTGACAAGTCTTTTTACCCATATCCCCAAAGCACATGGGCGATATTTTTACTGCTGGCGTTAGTACCTACATTGCTTGGACATAGCTTGTTTAACTGGGCGCTGGAATATTTGGAAACCAGATTTATCTCTGTAAGTATCTTGGGTGAACCGGTAGGAGCGGCAGCGTTGGCTTATATTTTTTTGGGAGAACTACCGGGGATTTATACTGTCTATGGCAGTTCTATGGTGTTATTCGGATTATATTTGTTTCACCGAAAGAAAGTATGAACCACAGTTCGAAAGCATAAGCATTAAGAAAAAGCAGGGGAGGCTGGGCTATTGTGGTTCTTAATCAAGGATAAATATGTATTCGGCATGGCTTTTATGCGTGTATTCTCAGGTTGTATCGAAATTAGCGCAGCCCTGCTGATGCTCTACTTTAACCGGGTGGAAACAGCTGTTAAAATTAATGCGGGGCTGGCATTGGTGGGACCGATAATCTTGTTTTTAGTTATGTCTCTTGGCTTGCTGGGGTTGGCAGGAAAGCTGCCGATCAGTAAAATGGTCTATGTGTTGTTGGGAGTGGCATTGATATTTTACGGCGTTAACAAGGGCTGATTGAAAGCTCGGTTAACGTTGTTTTCTTTTTATGAAAGGAAACAAAATAAGCAGGCTGCCGGCAACCCCTAAAGCGGGCTTCCAAACCTTACGAAAGGTTAGTGACGAGGTGCGGCGTGGGATGCTATCTTGTTTTTGGTTATCCAGCGGCTTAGAACCTCTTGTTTGGTCCGGATTTTGGTCGCTTTCTTGCTCAATAGAAGATTGCTGTTCTCCTGCTTCCTGTTTACCAGTTTTTGAATCGCCCGAGTTATCCGCTGGCTGAGCCAATTCTTTTTTAGTAATCAATAGGAAGCTCAAGCCAAAGGCCAGCAAGGCGATGCCGCTTGCTCCCCAAAACATCACCGGCTTACTAATTTCCAGCAGTTTACTATAGGTTGGCGGACCAGCGGCCACACCGAAGAAACGGACTGTGCCATAAAGGGCGGTAACACCGCCACGTTCTTCTAAAGGTGCAGCACTGGTAACTACAGTATTAACTGCGGGTAGTACGGAACCGGTGCCGATGCCCATAATTAGAATGGCAATAAAGAAGATGATATTGGCCTTAAATATGGATAATACAATCAAGGAGAAAGTCAGTATCGCTAACCCCCCGACGATAAAGAGTTTCATCAGGTTGGCATTATTTTTTAGCACCCTGCCGGATATAAAGGAAGTGGTGGACATGGCCAGTACTGGTCCGGCCAGAGCGAAACCCTTGATTACCCCATTAAGCCCATATTCAACTTCCAAGACATCGGACAGGTATGCTAAAATACCAAACAGGGTAAAAAGAACCACGCTGGCAGCAAGATACGAACCGATAAGAGATTTGCCGGTTTTAGCAAAGATATTGCCTATACCTGCGATGTACTGTTTAAAGGAACTGCTCTCTTTTTCCGATTTTGGTTCCTTTACCAGAAACCAGACGCCCAACGCGACCGGAATGGCGAGGAACGAATAGACAAAGAAGAGTGTGTACCAGGTAATTAAAGCTATCAGAGAGCCAAGAATCGGGCTGACAACTTTGCCCAGTCCGTTGGCGGACTCTATAGCTCCTTGGGCTTGACTCCTTTCGTTACTAGTGAAGATATCACTTACCAGAGCCATCGCAATTGGTCCTGTGCCTGCGGCGCCGACACCTTGGATAATTCGGCCTGCAAGCAGTACCGTATAAGCATTAGACTGAAAAAATATAGGGGCAATTCCCGAAACTAGGCCGCCAATTCCGTAAATCAATAGGGAAGGGACAATAATTAGTTTCCGACTGATCTTATCGGATAAAAAACCTAAAATAGGTATACTTAACCCTGCGGGTATGGAAAACAAGGTAATTATTAAGCCAACTTGAAATTGAGAGATGCCTAAGGCACTTTTCATCTGGGGGAAAACCGGAATAAGCATGGAATTACCTAACACCATTAATAACGGCACGCCACCCAGTGCCGTTAATTTGATAATGGAATCTTTTTTCATTTTATGCCTCCTTTTCTCGGCTAAGAAATAGTGTGCCCCATCGTATGATAAAAAATAAACGGTGCTGCGGCACCGAGAAAAAGAATTATAAAAATAACTAAAAATTTTTTTGTGTTATTATGCGTACACCAGATAGACCATGACCAGGGTTACTACACTTACAGCCAGCATGGCCCCGAAACCGACGATAACTGGTTTGAAACCGGATACACGCATTCGGGCAAATTCCGTACGGAAGCCAATACCGGCAAAAGAAAGCATGAAAGCCCAGCTGGATAAGTGTTTCAGAGAAGTGATATTATCACTGGAGAAAAAGCCAACTGTTCCCAGTAAAGAAAAGGCTAAAAACCCTAGCAGAAATTTAGGGAAGCGGCTCCAAATAAACTGCCCTTTGTTTTCCACTTGGCCTGTCATTCCTTTACGGGCGTAGACTAAAGCGAATGCTAAGATTACTACACCCATTAGGGCATTACGGGTCAGCTTTGCTATAGTTGCAAACTGCCCGGCTTGGTCGGAAAAGGCAAAGCCCGTTGCCACAGCTTCGGCGGTATTATCTACGGCAAGGCCCGCCCAGAACCCAAATACTGTGTCAGATAGACCCATGAGGTGGCCCAGCAGTGGGTAAAGGAATACTGCCACAGCGCCAAAGATTAAAATGGTGGCGATGGCATAGCTGGCATCCTCCTCATCTGCTTCGATGGCTCCGGTGGCTCCGATAATAGCGGATACGCCGCAGATACCCACGCCGATAGCGATGAGACTACCCATTTTGTCAGGAATTTTGAATATTCTTTCCAGTAATTTGACAGTTGCAATGGATACGGATATTTCGATGAGCACCAATAGGAAACCGGTGCCGCCCAATTGCGCCACATGCTGCAATAAAAGTCGCGCGCCCAAAAAGACAATGCCGGTTTTAAGCCACAGTTCATAAGTATTTATTCCGGGGACGAACACCTGGGGAATTGTCACGGCGTTGCTTATTATCATGCCCAACAGGATGGCTATTAGGACATAATCCATATGAGGAATATAGCCAGCAATTATTTTCGCCGCATAGCCCACTGCAAGCAGCAGCAGTATTCCCGGGATTTTCTCAAAAAACCGCATGAACAGGGATTGGGGTTGGCTAATTATTACACTCTGCTTAACAGACAAATGTACCACTCCTTAATTAAATTTGTTTACCAGGGAACATTGCTAATGATACCGAATTTTACTACCAGCGCCACAACACTGGCGAGAATTACGGCGAACCAATCGGTGGATATTTTCATGGCTTTTCCTCCTCTCTTTTAAGGACACAAATAGGCGTTTGCAAAACGCCGCAACCCTTGCAAATTCTATCTTTTTTCTTGCTTAGTTATATAGAACTCCTCACTTGTCTTGTGTAAAATATAGTTAACAGGCAATATCTACATTCAACAAGAAAGGAGATCTATTCTGTGAAATTTAAACAATTATCCCTATCTGATATTTATGACGGTTGTCTTGATTTCGTTGATAAGGATAAACCTCGGTTTCTAGCGCTTCTTGAAGAGCATATTCAACTTTCAGAGTATATTTCGCTGAGTTTCTATCAGGCTTTTTACAAGCACTTTGGTCGCAAACGAAAATTTAAGCTTGAGTCTTTTCTTTATGCACTCATCATTCAGAGAATCTTTTCTATTCCTACAGATGCGCTTCTGATTATTTTTTTGAATTTTTCCAAGGAAATCCGTGAATTCTGTGGTTTTTCTAAAGTACCTGATGCATCAAAATTTACACGATTTAAGCAAGATTTTTCTAAACATCTTCAAACACTTTTTGATAACCTTGTTGATCAAACTGAACCTATTTGTGAGCAAATTAACTCAGAACTTGCTTCATATCTCGTCTTTGATACCTCTGGCGTTGAAGCTTACGTTACTGAGAATAATCCTAAGTTTATCAATCGCTTAATCAAGCAGCTTAAGTCTCAATACAAAGGCAACTCTTCTGTTGACCCATACAAAATGGCATACGGCATTATGCCTTCCTGCGCATCATCAAATCCAAATGTCAAACAGCTTTACATCAATGGCCATTTTTGCTATGTCTATAAATTTGGTATGCTCACAAATGGCCTTGGTATAGTCAGAAATATTTCCTTTTTTGATGAAGACTTTATAAATGCACACCCTGAAATCCCAATAGAGAAAAAGTCTGATTCCCCTGATGAAGATAAATCCTTATCCGATTCTAAAGCACTTAAACCTGTTCTGCGCGACTTTTTTAAAACACATACTCATTTTAAACCCAGCACGTTTATTGGCGATGCTGCTTTTGATACAAACGATTCCTATAACTTTTTATTGAAGGATTGTCACTTTTTAAAAACAGTCATTCCTCTGAACGAACGAGGTTCTAAGAACCTCCCTGAACCCGGGTTCAACGAATCTGGACAACCTCTGTGTCCGTTAGATTCTTCTTTACCCATGAAATATGAAGGTAAAGCGCCCTTAAGGAGTGGCGTTGTTAGAGATAAATGGGTTTGCCCAAAAATGAAGTGGAAAGGTTCTAAACGCATTACTTTATGTGAACATCCTTGCTCCGACTCTCCTTCTGGTAGAATGTTTTATACCTATCCTGAAAAAGACTTAAGACTTTATCCTGGCATTATTAGAGACACCCCTGAATGGATTGATATCTACAAAAATCGTTGCGTTATTGAGCAAACCATTCAACACTTTAAATCCAATTTTGGCGTCGCCAACAGAAAAACTACAAATGCTTTAACCATTAAGGCTGACTTACTCCTTGCAGGAATTACTCAACTGCTTACCGTTATTCTTGCAGACAAACTCCATAAACACGAACTCATCAGAAGCCTTAAACCTCTTTTGGCTTAGCAAATCCTTTATACTTGCTCTTTCAACCCGCAAAATACTTGCGGTTATTTGTGCCGAATTTTTTCTGTCCAACCTCTGCTTAAAATTTTCTGTCCTCTTTATTAAACTTTCTGATTAGCTGCCTACGTTAAATTTTGAATTTCGCAATTACCTAAAGGACACAAATATACCTGCTCCCTATATATGCTTAAGCCCGCATTTTTGCTACTAACGGGGAATTATTTACGCTGTCACCGGACAATGTTTCTCTGAATAATGTGACATAAAACTGTGTTGAAGGAGATGTTCGTTCGGTGAAGAAGTTTAATGAAATTAAAGCCTGGAAAGAGTTATTTGAATTTCCCCTGCTGGGGCGACAGGGGAAGCCGAGAGATAATGGTCTTACCATGATCATTGATAAGGGCTTGGGGCTTACAGAAACCAGAGAACTGCTTGACCTGGCTGCAGATTATATTGACTCTATTAAACTGGGGTTCGGTACCTCGGCTTTTTACTCCCACGCTTTGCTGGCTGAAAAAATTCGCCTGGTGACGTCATATGGTGTGGATATTTTCCCTGGCGGTACTTTCCTTGAGGTAGCTGTGCTACAGGGTAAGCTGCCACACTTTCTTGATACCGCTAAGGATTTGGGGTTCACCGCCGTGGAAGTGTCTGACGGCACCATCAATATGCCACAGCGTTTTCGTACTGCAGCAATTAAAGAGGCTCTAAAAAGAGGATTTAAGGTAGTGGCCGAGGTAGGTAAAAAAGACCCTCGGGATATGCTGGAAACCGATCGTATTTGCGAACAAATAGAGAAGGATTTGGAAGATGGAGCATTTAAGGTAATAGTGGAAGGCCGTGAATCCGGTAAGGGCGTGGTTATTTATGACAGTCAGGGCGCCATAAAAGACGAAGATTTGCGGAAACTGCTGGATAACATTAAGGATCCGGATAGAATACTATGGGAGGCACCTTTAAAAGCGCAGCAGCAGGCGTTAATAATGCAGTTTGGTCCTAACGTAAACCTTGGTAATGTTCAACCAAATGAAATATTGGCACTGGAGGCCTTGCGGGTGGGACTTAGAGGGGATACGTTAAGAGCTTGTCTCAAGGCAAAAGCTGTACTGCCGCCCTTATTTAAAGACGATGAAAACGACTCGGCCACGGCAGAGGAAGAAGTAAAATGGTGTTGAAGCCCAGCCAGAGGTGGATAGATGGATATAACATTAATTATGAGGTCGGAGGATATTAATAACTTAAAAGGGCGTGTGGCGGTGGTCATTGATGTTTTAAGAGCAACATCGACCATGGTCACGGCATTAAGAAATGGTGCTGAAGCGGTTGTACCATTCTTATCACCTGAAGATGCCCGGGCATTTTTCCAAAGCCATGACGGCGATTATCTTATGTGCGGTGAGCGGGGTGGGGTGAAGCTACCGGGCTTTCACCTGGGTAACTCTCCGCTTGAATATAGGAGGGATGTTATAGCCGGGAAAACATTACTCATGACCACCACCAATGGCACTAGGGCCATACGCGGCTGTGAGGCAGCAGAAGAAGTGCTTATCGGCAGTACCCTTAACGCCCACGCTGTTGCAAAAAGGATTAAGGAAATAGACAAATCGGCGGCTCTAGTCTGCGCCGGTACAAAAGGTAATTTCTCTCTTGACGACTTTGCCGCCGCCGGGGCGATAATAAAGTATCTGACGAAAATGTGTAAAGTGTCGTTGGCCGATTCGGCTCAAGCAGCACTGCTATTAACGGAGCAGCATAACCTTCGAAGTATATTTAATCAATCATTGCACGGTCAGCGCTTGGTGGAACTGGGTTTTGAAAAAGATGTAGATTATTGCTCCCAATTAGCAACGATGGACTTAATAGCCGAGTTTGATGGAGTCAGCATACATTTAATTTGAGGAGCAACAACCTCTTAAAAAAATGAGAAAGTATTGAAACCGCCTCTAGTAGGCGGTTCTTTCCATTAAAGGAAGAAAGTTCTTTATGCCCCGGGCAGGATTAAGAAGAAGGTATCGGGAACTTTTTCAGGAATATGCAGTCTAATTGTAAACGAGTCGTTATATCTCTATCAGGGGGTCCAAAAAATGCGCAAGATTTATTCAGTAATAATCGCGGTACTATTGGTACTGTTGTTTATAAATACCGCACATGCTGATGTCGAAAACGATTTAACTATGAGGGTGGAGGCTGGTTTTCAAAAGGAAGCTCAAGTAGGTAGTTGGGTACCGATAACCGTTTACTTGGAGAATAATGGTGAAAAGAATTTAAAGGGACAGGTAATATTAAAGCAGGCTCAGCGATTACCCGTTAGTTATACCCGTTCGGTGGTAATCGCTGCCGGCGCAAAGAAAAAATTAGACTTTTTTATCCCTCTTGGGCGCAATATTCCCACGACCACCAGTGGGGTGGCCTCAAACAATGGGACAACTGCCGTATTCCAAAGTAATGCCGGGGAATTAGTTGAAGAGGTTGAACTCTTTATTACCTCACCTAATACAGTTAATATCGCTGCGGTGGCTCGGCAGAATTCACTTAATTACTTGAACGGAATTAATCTCATTGACCCCGGCAAAACACAAGTAGCATACATGATGCCTGATCAAATTTATTCGTACAGCCAAGTGTTGGGCAATTTCAAGGTAATTGTCATTAACGATGCAGATACAAGTGTTTTCAAGGGTGAACAGTTGTCTGCTCTTAAGCATTGGTTGACAAAAGGCGGTACTTTGATCTTGGGCGGCGGGCCCAACTGGCGCAATGTTATGTCAGGAATGCCTCAAGAATGGCTTCCTGTGGAGCCGCTGGAAACGGTGATGTTGACCCAATTGTCTTCTTTGGCGGTCTATGGGGATGAGAACCCCGCGGTAAATCAACCTATACCGGCGGCAAAAGGAAATCTCCGTACTGACGCCCGAGTACTGGCGTCGGAGGGGGGGGTACCATTATTAGCAGCAAAAGATGTAGGTCGGGGAACCGTCATCTTCTCCTCTCTCGATTTGGCATTGGAACCGCTGTTGTCTTGGCGCGGCAGTGGTAAGATGTGGCAGGAAATTCTTAAAGCAGGAGTTTCCGTTCCCGTGTCTGCAAAAGGCAGAGCCATGTCTATGGGGTCGGCGGATGTTAATAGTAGTATATTTAGAGCACTGCAGCAGTTGTCTGCCCTGGAACTGCCAGGTGTGATGCTGGTATTGGCGGTGATGGTTCTATACTTATTGCTTATTGGCGTTGTTAATTACTGGGTATTAAGGCGTTTAGATCGGCGGGATTGGGCTTGGGTGACCATCCCTTTGTTGGTAGTGTTTTTTACATCCGGAATATATTTAGTGGGTTCCAAGGGCCGAGGTGATGTAATTTCCAGTAATGTCAGTGTCATTGCCTTGGAGGATAATAACACTGCTTGGGGTCAGTTTTATACCGGGGTATTTGCGCCCAGCAGGGCGGATTATAATATCAGTGTCTCTGATACGGTTCTGCCTTTGATTGAAGGTCCCGGATACTATGGGCCCGGGGAAGGCAGGACAACTGCCGTTAGTTGGCAGCAAGGCAAAACAACGGTTTCTTTTGAGCACATGCCTATCTGGTCAATGCGCTCCATGATGTACGAGCAGCCATTAAATATTAATGGCGGTATAGATAGCCAGCTGGCTATCAGCGGAGGCAATATAGAGGGTACTGTTACTAATAACACCGATGAGACATTTACGGAGGCAGTGCTATTTACCGCACAGGCGGATGTAGTTAAGCTGGGGAAATTAGCCCCCGGTCAAACAGTAAAGGTAAAGATAACAACATCTCCATTCAGTGGACAACGAGGGCCGGCAATTTCTTATGAGCTGGCAGATAAGATATGGGCTTTTGGGCGTACTCAGAATTCCAAAGCGGGACAGTACAGGATGATTTTAGACGGGATGTTTGGGTATGAGGGTTCTTTGGAACCTTCAGGATTGAACTTCCTGTCGTGGAATGAAAGCCCGCTGCACGAGGTAGAGATCAATGGTGCGGTGCCTGAGCAGAGAAAGGATTTAAACATGTATTATGCGCCGGTTTCTTTTGACTTGGTTAGCCAGGATTATTCATTACCGGCGGGACTGGTTAACGGCGAAATGTATGCTACGGAGGGAAATAACATTGATGTCAATCCTGACGGGGTCCATTTTCAGGCAGGGTCGGTTTATTACCGCCTGAACCTGCCACAGGCTATCAGCGCCGGTGCCGAAAAAGCCGTGCTTTATTTGCAGGGAGAACCGGGGCTTACCGTCTCTGTGTATAATGCGCAGTCAGAAAAATGGGAGGAACATGGTCTTAAAGGCACAGAAATTATTTTGGAGGATATTAAACCATATCTTAGCAACGGCCAGGTTAAAGTAAAAATCACAAACTCCTCCAAAAACCATAGCTTTTTTCAAGGTATGACCATTTCTATCGATGGGGTGGATAAATAATGTTGCAGGTTGATAAACTTACCAAGTTTTATGGCGATTTTGCCGCCATTGAGAACATCAGTTTTAAGGTGCCTGAGGGAAGTATTTTCGGTTTTGTTGGTCCTAATGGTGCCGGCAAGAGCACCACCATTAAGATATTAGCCACCCTGATGGAACCGTCGTCCGGTACAGCGTGGTTAGACGGTATTGATGTGGTGAAAAACCCTCGGGCTGTGAGAGGATTACTGGGATACATGCCGGATTTTTTCGGTGTTTACGATGACCTTAAAGTGACAGAATATCTGGACTTCTACGGAGCGAGCTACGGACTAGCCCCGGCCCGGCGCCGGGCAGTAATTCCTGATTTGCTTGAACTGGTAGACCTAAGCCATAAAGCAGAAAGTTACGTGGATAATCTTTCGCGGGGGATGAAGCAGCGGCTTTGTTTGGCCCGCTGCCTCGTACATGACCCCAAAATACTGCTGCTAGATGAACCGGCATCGGGACTGGACCCTCGGGCACGAGTGGAAATGAGGGCGCTTTTGCGTGAATTGCAGCAGATGGGTAAGACCATTTTGATCAGCTCCCACATATTGCCGGAGCTTGCGGAGCTCTGTCAGCATGTAGGTATTATTGAAAAAGGCCGCCTGGTGGCTTCGGGTACAGTTGAAGAAATTATGCAGCAGGGGCATTACCGCAAAGTGGTAAAGGTGCGCCTGTTGTCCAGGGAAGAAGAGGCCGCGAAAATTCTGTCGCAGCAGCCCGCGGTTGACCAAGTGGTGGTGAGTGAGGGACAGGTGCAGGCCGGGTTTGACGGTGACGATGCGGCGTTGGCGAAGGTGCTGGCCACATTGGTGAATGCGAAATTACCGGTGATAAGCTTTGGCGAAAGCAGCAATAATCTTGAGGAGATATTCATGCGGGTCACTAAGGGGGAGGTTAACTAATGAAGTTAAATGCAGTATTAGAACGGGAACTGCGCTCGCGCATGCGCAGCTGGCGTTCACCCTTGGCCTTAACTATCTACGCCGGGGTGCTGGCTGCCATTGGCTTTGCTTTTTTTTACCTGAACACCCGCAATCGGTATATGTTTAATTACCAGATGGGGATGGAAATGTATGTCCTGCTGGCAGTGGTTCAGTTTGCTTTACTGGCCTTTGTCACGCCGGCACTGACAGCCGGAACTATTAGCGGGGAAAAGGAACGGCAAACTTTCGATATTCTCATATCCACTAAGCTTTCCGCTGCCGGTGTTGTACTTGGAAAGCTGGCAGCATCTTTAAGTTATGTATTTCTACTGATTATCGTTTCGCTGCCTCTTTTTAGTCTGGTCTTCCTGCTCGGCGGGGTAACTTTAGGTGATTTACTGGGTACTTTTTTGATTTACTTAGTCACGACAGTTTATATCGCCGCTTGGGGGATGTTTTTCTCTGCCATATTTCGGCGTACGCAGATTGCCACGGTAGCGACTTACCTAATAACTCTATTTCTTGGCGGTGGTACTTACCTTATTGCCGCGTTTATTCGTGCGTATTTGGGAGCGAATGCCTTTTCCGGCGTACCCACGATAATTTATTTTAGTCCTGTTACATCTCTATTATACGCTCTGCCGGGGGATGTTGGGATGCAAATTATCAGAGAGCTGAGCAACAGTCATAGTGCTACTCTTAACGAAATACTTTACGGTAATTTGGCGGTAGAGGGCATTATCATTGTGCTCTTGCTGCTGCTTACTATTAATTTAGTCAAGCCGGTGAAGCGGTGGTCGTGGCGGGGGCGAAAGAAGGAGCAGATATGAAAAGGTCAACTGAGCCGAAGGATGAAAGAATAAAAAATACATTGCTGCCTATAAAAAGGCGGCTTTTTGCAATTCACCTGCTTAAGTGTTTAAGCTGGGGGATATTGGGCGGGATGTTGGTACTAATAATTCTTATAGCAATATCCCGATTTATTTACCCACTGACATTATCACTGTGGGGTATGGTGGCCGCCATCCCGTTATTGGGTGCGTTGCTGGCCGCGTGGTTGACGGCACCGGGCTACCATGAAGCGGCTAAAGTTGGTGACTCTCTTGGGTTGGAGGAACGTTTAGTTACTGCTCTGCAATTTGCCGATGCGCGCAGCCCTTGGGCTAAAATGCAGCAGGAAGATGCGATTAGTTACGGGCAGGGTTTAAATGAAAAAAAGATACCATTGCGATTGGAGCGGCGGCCTTTGGGTGTTGCGTTGGTTCTGCTGCTTATGCTGACAATAGTACCGCTGCTTCCTCACCCTACGGCTTCGGTGTTGGCCAGAAATGAGGCGGAAGCTAAAAAAATTGCTGACCAAAAGGAGAAGGTTGCGGAATTGGTGGAGCAGATGGAGAAGCAGCCCGATGCAATGGATAAGGAAGTATTAGACCGTTTAAAAAAATTAGAAAAAGAGTTGGCGAAAAGTACGTCTACACGAGAAGCTCTGAAAGAAGTATCCGCGGCTCAGGATGATTTGAAGAAACTTGCGGCTGAAAAAAAACAGCAGCAATTGGAGCAGCTGACCGCTGCATTATCAGATAATGCGCAATTGAATGAGTTAAGTGGTGCTATCAAAAATGGCGGGGGAAAGGAAATTCAGGCCGCAGCGGCTAACTTAGCCAATAACTTTGGGGGTATGGACCCGGGAGAGCAGCAGCGGGTGATGAAACAACTGCATGCCTTGGCCAATACCAGTTCCCCCACAGCTGCCGATCAATTGCTGCAGGCGGTAGAGGCCATGCAGCAGGGTGATGGGGGTGCCGCTGCCTTAGCCTCTGCTCTCAACGCGTCAGTACAGCAAGGCACCAAAATGCAAAGCATGGCCCAATTAGCACAGATTAAACAAGGACTAGCGGACCAGCAGGTGGCTATGGGAACTGGTCAAGAGGGGCTGCCCCAGGGGGGTTCTCAAACCGGGGGGCAGCAGGGCCAAGGAGAACCAGCTGGAACGGCAGGTGGTTCTGCATCCCAGGGTGGCAATGGCTTTGCGGATAATGGAGGCGACTCGGGTTCTGGTTCAGGTGCTGGGAGTGGCTCGGGTAGCGGCTCAGGGTCCGGCTCCGGGGCCGGATTAGGAAGTGGAAATGGGACCAATGGTTCCAGTAATACTTCTGTTGGACAATCGGGTTCGGGAACACTAGCAGAACCGCAGTTAAAGATGCGGGGATTTGAGCCGATTCTTGCTCCTTCCCGTTTGGGGGATAACGGCACGCCAACTCAGGTGTCAGGGCAGCAGGATGGGAGCTCAAACAGTGATTATCTGGACATTCGGTTGACTCCCCAGCAGGTAGAGGAGGCAGTGGTACCGTACTCTCAGGTGTTGGAGATGTACGCTTCGAATGCTCGTCAAAGTATAGAGCGGGAGCAGATCCCACTCCGATTAGAAGGAATGGTAAGGGATTATTTTTCCTCGTTAGAATAAAGCAGCCTTGGCCTTTCGATTTGTTAGATAAACCAGACCATCAGACAGGCCTATGGTAATAGGGGAGTGAAAAATGAAGGAAATAGAAGCAAAGGTCACTCAATTTCAAACAACCGCCAAAGTAATAAAGGATGAAATTAGCAAGGTGATTGTGGGGCAGGAAAAGATAGTGAATCAGGTGATGCTGGCCCTTTTTAGTGGTGGTCACGTACTGCTGGAGGGGGTTCCCGGCTTGGGGAAAACCATGCTGGTGCGTACGGTGGGGCAGGTGCTGCAATTGAATTTTAAAAGAATCCAGTTTACCCCCGACTTAATGCCCGCAGATATCATGGGCACGAAAATTATCGCAGATAACCCCAACGGCGGGAGGGAATTTCGTTTTCAACCCGGTCCCGTATTTACTAATGTCTTATTAGCTGATGAAATTAACCGGGCTACGCCCAAAACTCAGAGTGCTTTGCTGGAAGCCATGCAGGAGAATACGGTGACGGTAAGCGGTGAAACCAGGCAGCTGCCGGCACCATTTTTTGTCCTCGCTACTCAGAACCCTTTGGAGATGGAAGGTACGTATCCACTGCCCGAGGCACAAATGGACAGATTTTTATTCAAGGTGAAGGTGCCCTTCCCTCAGCGAGAGGAACTGCTGGAAATTATGAGCAGGACTACCGGGAAGAAGGAAGAGGCTGCGGCCCCAGTTGCAAGCGGTGACCAGGTGATTGAGATGATGTCTACCGTGCGACAGGTGATGGCAGCAAAGGCGGTGACGGATTATGCGGTGAGATTGGTACTTGCTACCCACCCAGAGACTGATTATGCACCGGAAAGTGTTAAACGTTTTGTACGCTATGGCAGCAGTCCCCGGGGTGCGCAGGCCTTGGTGATAGCCGCTAAGGCCCATGCTTTGCTGAAAGGGCGTTTAAACATCTCTTATAACGATATTAAGGATATAGCGATTCCCGCATTGTGCCATCGTTTCTTTCTAAATTTTGAAGGTGAGGCTGAGGGGATTGCTCCAGAGCAGCTTCTGGAGGAAATTATCGCCGGGGTACCCACCACAGAGGGATAAAATGTGGGCTGCAAAAAGAAAGGGATGTCTAGTAGCATCTCGGAAACTAGGTAAATAAATCGGGAACAAGAAAAGGTTTTCCCAAGAAGATAGCTCTTTGACAACTTCACATAGCAAAGGTAAGCAAAGAAGGTTAGCTTGGTGGAAAAAAGGCAATAGAAAACTAAGCCGGTGTCCTTAGAGTTAATAGACCAGCCAATAACTAGGGTAGGATGAAATTAAGAGTGTAGGTTTAAGCCGATTTAGAGAAGGTTTCTAAGCCAATCTTTTCTAAAATATTTGGTTTAACAACAGCAACTTGAGCATCCAAGTGTTGATTAATGGCCGCCAAAGTTGCCTGCCAAAACCAACGTTTTTTAGTCCGGGCATTAGCCAACTCAATTTTGTAATCGACAAGTATACGTTTAAAGGTGCGCTCTACGGTAGTTCGTCTAGCATAAACATGTTTCCATGCCTTAGAGTTACGAGGAGTTGGCGTAAAAAGACGCAAATCCCAAATGGGTTTAGTGTAAACCACCCGGCCGTACGCACTAGGAGAACATTCATGTTTTTTAGAACACTTGCTACTATCCTTGTGATGAGGGCAGCGCCACTTAATGCGGCATCTATCGTTGCTAAAACCCCAGTTAAGCATCGGTAAACCTTCAAGGCAGATAGGGACACCATTTTCATCAACGTTAATAGGCCCAGGAAATGTATTGTTTCCTTTAGCCCTATTGTTAAGGTCAATAAAAGGTTCGGTTTCATTAGCATGCAGCAGACGGTAAATATCATAAACATCATGAGCAGCATCCAAAAGGGCTTTAGAAAACTTAAAATCAGGATAGAGGTGAAGCAATTCAGCCCAAGAAACAACAAAAGTAACACTATCATTTCTAGACCCCTGTACCAAACGCAGATAAAGCGGCAGGTCATTTTTACTATCCGCTGAAGTAATAGAGTACAGGGTGTGACCGTAAAACCATTGGTCATGGTAACTATCCCAACCCCAATTAGCATCCGGGTCAGTAAAGACACGTTTGCACTTGCAGCGGTAAATGCCTTTAGAGGGGCAATCACAGATTCTTTTACCGTAGGGAGTGGCACCGGTAAGGAGTGGGGCTCCGTCACCGGCAATAGCCAGTTTGTTGGGATTACCAAGAAGACCTAACTTGGATGATGGTAAAACGGCACACTCTTTTAAAATTTTCTGCAAGATACTTTCTGGCCTTTTCTCAATGACCTGCCCTTTAAGAGCCCTATCAACTAATCTTTTAACAATACCAGGATGCTTAGCAGGTAACTTTTTCCCAGACTTAGGACGTTTTCTCCCTTTGGATTTTGGTTTTCGGATAGCCTTTTGCGGATTATCTAGAAGCCATAAACGTTCCAACAAGTCATAAAAAGTACCAACACCAGGGGTTTCGCCCTTTTCAAACCCGCAAATGGCCCTAAGAACAGGAGAAGCCCTCAACTTATCAACAAACTTAGTAGGGTCATGAATCTGGCAATGAAGCATTACCACCAAAGCCCTAAGAAGTTCAGGTTGATTTTTAGCTGGTCTTCCCAGAGGAGAATAAAGCTTAGCAATGACCTTTTTAACCGGGTCAAGGTTAAATATATAGACCTTCTCAATGAGCGGAGCATAAAAACGAATATTAGCTTCATGCGTCACCGTTAAAGAAACAAGTTCAGATTTCAGCCAATCCTGGTACTCGACATGTGTACGCCAATAACCTAACAAAAAATCGCCTCCAACATTAGTCGATTAGAGGAAAAAATTACCTCTATCTCGATTGTGGGACGAAATTACGTTTGTCAAGTAGCATTTAGACTGTTTTTTTAGAAATACAGATAATTGTGTCACAATACCTCATCATATCTTGCTATGCCGCTTATTTTTGCTATGTGAAGTTGTTGGGTTGAGTGGGGGTGAACCAGTTATTACCAGCTTGTTGTAACCCGGTATAACTGACTTGAGACTTTCCGAGAAACTACGTCTAGTTTAGGGGGGTGAGCCGTGTGGCTGATGTTATCTTTGATAAGAATTTTTTAAGAGCATTAGAAAAGTTGATGCTGATGGGCCACAGGACATCGCCCGGGCGTTATAGCGGCCAACGCCGTTCCGCCCGGCGAGGCGATTCCGTTGAGTTTGCCGATTTTAAAGCATATGCGCCGGGTGATGACTTCCGTCATGTGGATTGGAATGCATATGCCCGGATGGAAAAGCTCTTTTTAAAGCTGTTTTTGGCAGAACAGGATACATCTGTACGTATATTACTGGATTGCAGTGCATCAATGGCCTGGAAAGATGGCAGCAAATTTCGTATGGCTAAGCAGCTTGCCGGGGCATTAGGGTATCTTAGTCTGGCGAATTATGACCGAGTAACGGTGATTGGCTTTGGTGATGAAAATTATCTCTGTGGTCCTTTACGGGGGAAAGGGGCGGCGCGGAAGCTATTTAATTTTATTGAAGGACTGCCCCAACAACAAAGAGGAGATCTATTTACTTTGCTAGAACAGCTGCGGCCTCATTTTAAGGGCCCCGGTATCACCTTGGTAATCAGCGACTTGTTTTTTCCGGTGTTGGATAAGGCTTTGGCTGCATTAAAGCATCAAAGACAGGAAATCGGATTGATACAAATCTTGCACCCCTTAGAGTTAAACCCTGACTATCAAGGAGACTTACAGTTGCTTGATTGTGAAACTGGAAATGAGAAGGAGATTTCCTTTAATAGTTCAGTGCGCGGCCATTATCAGGAACGATTAGAAGATTGGCGGGGAGGCATTAAAAAGCTTTGTCATAAGTATTCTGTTAACCTGGTGGATACTGCCAGTAATGCATCTTTAGAAGAACTGACCTTAAAAAGATTGAGAAAATTAGGCTTTTTGGGTTAAATAAGGTTTCGATCCGGTTTACCTTTATATTTTAGTTAGGAGGTTCCCATGGGTTTTTTATCACCGGCCAGCATCTGGTTTGCGGCAATCATACCAATAATTATCTTAATGTACCTTTTAAAAAAAAGGCGGCAGACGCTGACGGTGTCCAGTACTATGCTGTGGGACAAATTACTAAAAGATATGGATGCCAATACCCCATGGCAGCGGTTAAAGTCTAACTTACTGCTGCTATTACAGCTTTTAGCGGCATTGTTATTGGTGCTAGTACTGCTTCGTCCTTATCTCCCCCAAGTGGTACCTTTAGCCGGTGATACTATCGTTTTGGTAGATGCATCGGCGACGATGCAGGCCACAGATACGGATACCAGTAGATTCGAAGAAGCCAAAAGAAGGTTGGATGATATGATCGCCCGGCTGGGTCAAGGACGGTTGGCCGTAATCCGTGTCGGTCAGCAGCCGGAGGTTGTTTCTGCATTATCAGGGAACCAATCCATGCTTAGGCAGACATCAAAGAAGTTACGGCCGGGTTATGGTAAAGCTAATTTTCCGGCTGCGTTTGCGCTGGCAGAGGCGATGGCCCGGAAAAGCACAGACCCGTTGATTGTAATTATCTCAGACGGAGTCAATCTACCGACCGAGGTAAAATTTAATTTCCCGGTAAGCTTTAACCATGTTGGTGAACGGAACAATGATATAGGGATAGAGAATTTGTCTACCCGGTATGGGGATAATGGGCTGGTTGGGTTAATTAAAGTAAAAAACTATTCCGAAAAGAGTGTTAGCGCGGATATGGAGCTGGCTGCTGACGGGAATCTTATGGATGTACGCAGCATTACTCTTGGCCCCAATGAAAGCCAAAACGTATTCTGGCAGAATAAAGGCTCCGGTACCAAAGTGCTTGAGGCCCGCCTAGTGGTGAAGGATGACTTTATCTTAGATAATACCGCTGCAGCGGTTGTTAAGTCCCGTGCGAAATCTGAGGGAGTATTGGTAACTCGCGGTAACATTTTTTTGGAGAGGGCGTTGACTCTTTCACCCCAAATTACCTTATACAAGACCACGCCTGAGGATTTCCGCCCCGGCGAATTCGACTTTTATGTCTTTGATGGCTGGATGCCTAAAAATCTTCCGCTGGCACCGGCACTGGTGGTGAACCCCCCGGGTGACCAAACGGTCTTTCCGCTGGAAGGCAGTGTAGGCCCTGCTTTTATTGAAAGTGCCACTGGTAGCGCGCTGCTGGAATTTGTGCAGTTTAAAGATGTATTGTTAGCTGAGGCTCGAACACTGCACGCCACACCGAATTCCAAATTGCTGACTGCCGCTGGTAGCACTATTGCTGCCACTTTTACGATTAATAATTCGCGGCAGGCAGTATTTGCGTTTGATTTGCATGATACTGATTTGGCCTTAAAGCCAGGGTTTCCTATTCTAATAAATAATCTTCTGGATTGGCTTGTTCCCCCCGGTGCAGTGCTGACTCCAGCGGTAACGGCAGGGGAGTCGGTATCAATATTATTAAACCCCAAAGCTATTGATGCGACGGTCTCGGGCCCCAATGGAGGGGAATGGCCGCTCCGGACAGGGCTCGGCCAGACGCTTTTTACCGGCGAATATCCCGGCTTGTACTCTCTAAGACAAACTTACTCAGGCGGTAAGGAAGATATTGCTTACTTCTCAGTTAGTATTCCACCGTTAGGTGATAATGGTATTTTACCTCAAGAAGTATCCTCGGACTACGATGGAACATCAGGAGGCACCCAAAACGGGGCAGGTAAGTACGAATTATGGAGATGGCTTGCCTTTATGCTGTTACTGGTTATTGCCGCTGAATGGTGGGTGTTTACCAATGGCTATTAGTTTTGATCATGTCTGGGTGCTGCCGCTTTTGCCGCTCGTTTGGGCGGTGCTATATTATCTATGGAAAAAATCTCAGGTTAATATGGGCTCCGCCAAATTAAGTTTGATACTTAGGTATATAATAGTTTCTTTGATAGTACTGGCGTTAGCAGGAGTATCTTGGAACTTTATTGTTTCTCGCCAGGCGGTTACCTTTTTAGCGGACTTGTCAGACAGCAATAAAGGTGCTGTACCCCGGATGGAGCAATTTATCCGTGATGCCACGGACGCGAAGGATACTGATGATCAAACGGCGGTAGCAACATTTGGGGAGGTTCCATTGGTGGATATCCCTATGTCCTCGGAACCTCTATTTGATACAATACAGGCCATACCCGATAGTAACTATACCAATATTGGGCAGGCCCTGCAGCTGGCAGCGGCCTTATCTTCGGAGGGTTTTCGTAAGCGGGTGGTACTTTTGAGCGATGGAAAGGAAAACCTGGGTGATGCTGTGGAGGCGGCATCCTTGCTAAAAAAGCGCGGCATTCGTGTAGATATAGTTCCGGTGCAGACAGGTGAAGTTCAAGATGCCAGGATAGATAAATTGACAGTACCGGAAGTGGTTCGTGCCGGCGAAAGGATTCCGCTGACGGTGTCGATAGGTAGTAACTTTGAGGGTGCGGCAGAAATATATATTTACCGCGACCGTACGCTGGCGGGTAAGGAAACAGTGCAGTTAGATAAGGGGGAGAATCAGTTTCTGTTCTCCCGGGTTGCTGAAGAATCCGGATTTTACCCCTTTCGGGTAGAAGTACACGCCGCGGGGGATAAAGAGTCCCGTAATAATTCAGGTTATGCTTTGACCCGGGTTACGGGTCCGCCTCGAGTGTTGATGGTAAGTAGTCAGTCGGGTGAATCTGCGTTGATGGCAGCTTTGTCTCAACAATTTCAGGTGGATATCCGTTTACCGGGGGCGGTGCCCCAAACCGAGGCCGGACTAGCGGGGTATGACGGTATAATTTTGGACAATATACCTGCTTTTGACCTGCCGGCTGCTTTTCTTGATGCTATCAAGGTGTCCGTGCGCGATTTAGGTACGGGATTGGTGATGCTAGGCGGTAAGAATAGCTTTGGAGTAGGCGGTTACTACCGTACGCCGATAGAGGAAGCGCTGCCGGTACACATGGATTTACGGGGTAAAAAAGAACTTCCCAGTTTGGGATTAATGTTGGTTATTGATAAATCAGGCAGTATGGGCGGAGACCAATACGGTAACGCCAAAATGGAGCTGGCTAAAGAAGCGGCCATTCGTTCTACCCAGATACTAATGCCCAAAGACCAGGTAGGGGTATACGCATTTGATGATTCCGTCTACCCGGTGGTCGAGTTGGGTCCGGTGACTGATGCCAGAAAGATACAACAGCGCATTGCATCTATCGGTGCCAACGGCGGGACCAATATCTATCCCGCTTTGGCACTGGCAATGGAAAAATTAGCAGAAGCGGAAACCAAGTTAAAACATATTATTTTACTAACTGATGGTCGTTCAGCAACCGGTGGGTCGTATCAGGCCTTAACTGACAGGATGAAAGAAAAGAATATCACTTTAACCACCGTTGCAGTGGGTAATGATGCGGATGCTCAGCTGCTAAGCACGTTGGCCGAATGGGGCCAGGGCCGTTATTACTTTACTGCTGACGCAGCTTCCATACCAAAGATTTTTACTAAGGAAACCATGCTGGTAAGCCGCAGTTATTTGATAGAAGAGAGATTTACCCCGAGGGTTACCGCGCTCAGCCCCATTATGGAGGGGATAGAAGGCCTGCCTGAATTAGGTGGTTATGTAGCTGCCAGTGCCAAACAAACTGCTACGGTTGTACTTAGCAGTCATAAACAGGACCCGGTACTGGCTACCTGGCAGTTTGGCTTAGGCCGATCACTCGCTTGGACTAGTGATGCTGGCGGGCCTTGGAGTAAAGCATGGTCAGACTTTGATAACATTTTAGCAAAAATGGTGGCCTGGACTCTGCCAAGGCACCACGAAAGCGATCTGCTGGTTAACACTGATTTTAGCGGGGAAGAAGGCATGGTCAGCGTGGACACGCCCCGTCAGCTGCTGACTTCAAAGGCGTTTAGTGCGAATTTCATAGGGCCTCGGGGGGACGAGGGAGAGGTAGAATTAAATCAAGTTGGTCCAGGTCAATATCGTGGCAATTTTCCCGTAAGTCAGTCCGGTGTTTATCTGCTGAAGGTGGTGGATAAGTCGGATGACGGTCAGGCCCTCTCCACGGTAGGACTAGTGGTTCCATACTCTCCGGAATATGGACAGACGACGGATGGCCGCGGCATTTTGGAGGCAGTGGCCTCGGCAGGGGGTGGGACTTTGCTGAGTTTACCAGAAGCAGCATTCGCAGACAATCTACCGCCTGTCTCCGGACGGTACCCGCTTTGGCCATACCTTCTAGCTGTAGCTGCCGTACTATGGCCAATCGATATAGCAGTAAGAAGGTTGACTTTAGATGGGCTGCTGAAAAGACTGGTAGGATTTTTTAAAGCCAAACCTGCCGGGGTACCGGAAACGGGGAATATAGAAATACTTAGTCGATTAAAAATGAATAAGGACCGCGTTCGAGAGGAGCAGAAAAGGTGGTCGGAGGATAACGCCCCCGACGGTGCCGTTAGACCGATGAAGGATACTAAAGCGGAGACTGAAATTCCAACGGGCAAAAGGCCACCTGAGCACCCGAGACGAGTTAATGAGACAGCAGATAATAAATCAACCAACGATAATTCATATACTTCCCGATTACTTGATGCTAAACGACGTGCTCATGACGGTGACAAAAGGTAGTATCGCGGCTTTGACCCGGATATTTTTGGGTACAGTTTTACCGGCAGACGTTGCTTGCGGGAAAAAGGATGACCGCATTTATTCTAGTCCCATACCTTGGTGAATAGGATTTAAGCGGAGGGGTTACTGTGCCACAGATTAATTGGATTATAATTTTGGTTTTAATATTAGGGATATTGGGAAAGTCAGATATCATAGCTGCGGCTGCGGCCATTTTACTGGTTATTGACTACGTGAATTTGGAGCGATTTTTGCCTACCCTGGAGCGACGGGGGCTGGAATTGGGGCTCTTATTTTTGGTAATCTCAGTGCTGGTGCCTTTTGCAGCCAATAAAGTGGATGGTAGAGTGATTCTTAACTCTTTCTTTTCCCTGCCCGGCCTGCTGGCACTGATTGGTGGTGCTGTGGCAACCAGCCTCAATGGGCAGGGACTGCATATGCTGCAGCAGAGACCCGAGTTGATGATTGCGCTGGTCTTTGGTTCTATCCTGGGCATTATATTTTTGAAAGGCATTCCGGTGGGGCCGCTGATGGCGGGAGGGATCGCTGCACTATTAATGCGGCTGTTGGGGCAGTGGCCCTAGTAGTTTAGCTGGCCGGATTGTTATGGTGTTTAGCTAGATAATAAAGAATAACTATAGACACCAAAGAAAAATTTACGCCTAAAAACCAGGGATCGAGATAATTGACCCAGCCGCTTATCCGGTGTACCGGGAGCGGGAAAAGATAGGTAAGAGTGAATTTGGTATGGGTAAGGATATCAATAAGAATATGTATTGCCGCTGCTAAGCCGAAGAACTTAAGGGCGGTATTTTTTATTACTATTCCCAGAATAAGTATGGCTGCCCAGATAAATAATGAATGCATCACCTCGTCAGTTAAACGCCAGGCGGGGTTACTATAAATGGCCTCTAACCATCCGGCTCCAGGCTGCTTCTTTCCGGTTAAAAAAAGGTAGGCTGCTGCCGTAAAAAGTCCTAGATCCGGGACTACTGAACCGAATATAAAAGGGATAATATCCTTATGCAGGCATTTATTAAATAGCAGGTACAGCCAAAAGCCATGGCTAAATGTGTCCATCGTATTAACCTCCATGAGAATTATCTTTTTTTAGTTTATATTGACATAGTACTATCTGCTTAAGGCGTTCTTAATGTCCCCAAACACTAAAGACTTTATAGATAGTGATGGACTTGGGTGCGGCCCTTGGTTCAGGAACTGCCAAAGCGATTACCTTAAGATGCCGAAGGCGATTCAATCACTTTTCTTGTTAAATAATGCCAAAGGTAATATAATAAATTATATACTAGCAAATAGGGGGCGAAGATATGACCAAAAAAGTGACCATAAATATACTGAGGCAGATGAAGGCGGGCAAAGAAAAAATAACTATGCTGACGGCCTATGACTACCCAACGGCATTGTTGGTGGATCGAGCCGGAATTGATATGATATTGGTGGGGGATTCGCTGGGTATGACTGTTTTAGGTTTGGAGGATACAGTGCCGGTGACTATGGAAGATATGATTCATCACACCCGTGCGGTTACCCGTGCAGTCAGCCGCTGTTTTGTTGTGGCGGACATGCCATTTATGTCCTATAACATTTCCCGAGAAGAAGCCATTAGAAACGCCGGTCGTTTGGTCAAGGAGGCGGGCGCTCATGCAGTTAAATTAGAAGGAGGAGTGGAGATGGCCCCGGTAGTGAAAGCCATTGTAGATGCGGGCATTCCGGTACTGGGTCATTTGGGTCTTACTCCTCAGACCGCCACCAAGTTGGGCGGATTTAAAGTACAGGGACGTTCCGATACTGCTGCAGACAAAATGCTTTCCGATGCCCGTGCTTTACAGGAAGCAGGTGTCTTTGGAATCGTTTTGGAATGTGTACCTGTTACCCTGGCAGATATGGTTACCAGTTCGGCACAAGTACCTACCATCGGCATAGGAGCCGGACCGGGGTGCGATGGACAGGTGTTAGTTTACCATGACCTACTGGGCTTATTTGACCGTTTTCAGCCGCGTTTTGTAAAGCGGTACCGTGATCTTTCCCAGGAGATTACCGAAGCCCTGACGGAATATAAAGAGGAAGTGCAGACAGGGAGCTTCCCGGCGGAAGAACATACCTTTAAATAAGGGGAATATATTCTAACTTCTTTAAACGGTACATATATTTTAGCAAGTCCGTTTAAAGGGGGAAGAATAATGCAAGTTATAGAAGCATTAATCTTTATGGCTCTGGTGGTGGAATTTCTTACTACGGTATTCAAGAAATTGGTTTCCGACCGGTATAGTCAGCTGGTATCCATGGCCATTGGGATGTTTTTATGTACTATCTATCAGGTAGGCATATTTGCTGCCATGGAACTTGAGACACCATATCCGATAGTAGACTATATACTTTCTGGAATTATTGTCTCTCGAGGTTCCAACGCCCTGTATGAACTTTTAGGAAAAAAGGCCGGTCAGGGATCCCGTTCACAGAGGAAGTAAATTTGTACTAAGGAGCAGAGGATGAATTATATAGACTGGATTTTGCTGGTTTTTATATTGTTAGCTGGTTTTCGTGGCTACCGGCGCGGATTACTTTATGCCATCACCGGGCTTTTGGGTTTGGTGCTGGGCTTTGCAGTGGCATGGTCAATGACGGGAACGGTGGCAGACTTCGTCAATACTAAGTATCATTTGGCAGGGAAAATTAGCCTTTGGTTGGTGGACAAGTTTCCCGGGCTGGCGCTGCCGGCCCAGACGGGTGATGCCGGTATGGTTAACAGTTTATATCGGAGTTTGCTATCCATCTTGATGGGGCAAACGCCAGATAATCCTGTAGCAGCTGTTAAGTTTTTTGGCGAAGCTATTTGTTTTGTATTAGTTTTTATTACGCTGCTGATAACTATCAATATCGTACTTCGACTGCTCGCTTATATCGTTACTGCCGGTATTAACCGAACGGTTTTTGGTAGTATTAATCGGCTTGGCGGACTTCTAGTAGCATTTTTTACCGCCGGGGTTGGCTTAGGGCTTTTACTTACTCTGGTTACTCCGTTATTTGGAGTAGGAAATTACATTCCCGATGGCAATCAAATCAGCGGAATTGGCATGAGAATTCAGGAATCGGTCTTGGCTCCTAAACTGATGTTTCTTTTTCAGGTAGTGATAGCAAAACTGCTTGGTAGTTAAATGGGTTATTTCACTTAAATGTTACCTCCATACCGGGGTGGTAACAATCGGTCCCCTTTGGGGGCTTTTTTCATTAAATTTCGGTATACATCATCTCATCGTCCCATAACTTTTTAGAAATACCTTTGTGGCGGTGACTGGTGATGAGTAGTCGACATATAGACACGTTGGAATACGCCCTCACGGGCATATTAATGGTACCGATACTGCTGTTTTTTGGCTTGATAACAGCAGCGTTAGTGGATCGGGTTATTCCCTTACAGGCAGGAATGCTGTTAAAAGCATATTTGTTTTTGTATCAGGGGTTATATTTGGCCGGGGCCGCCGGAGTAGCTTTTTCACTTTTCCGTCGAAATGGCGCTAAAGGTGCTGCTTTTTGGCTTAGTGTAGCGGCAATACCCGGGGTGTTCATGCATCCGCCGGTACAGGCCATGGTAAGTGTTATTACTGTAGTGACAAACATACCTGCTTCGGCTTTAGCGTTAATAGTCGTAGCCGTGTTGGCGGAACGTGTTGAAAGAAGTCCGCTTTGGTGGTTGTTGTTACTAGCAGCATATCCTTTGCTAACGTGGGAATTATTTCAGTTTTGTGCCTTATGGGCAGCCCCTCAGGCATTGAGTTCTTTTTGGCAGCAGCATGTAATTTTGGAGGGGATTGCCCGCTTTGGCGGCGTGTTTAGTTATCTGTTGGTACTCCTCTTGCTCTTGTTTATCCGTTTCGGGGTTAAGTCAGAGAAACGAAGCGCTGCGTATGTTATCCTAGTTTGCTACTTAGCCGGGGTGTTGGTATCTGCCGGGATACTGTTTACTGTGTTTTCCCGTACCACTCCCCGAGCTTATGCCAGCTACGTGATAGAGTTGGTACCGAAGAAAAATGTTTCTCAACTGGTGGTGCAGTTTCCCCTGCCTTTAAAGAATGGTAAAGTGCCGCCGGCTTTTTTGCGGCGCACTCGGTCAATAGGTAAAAACAGAGATGAGGCACAATTAGCTGTGGTGCTCACTCCCTATGGACGCATGGGCCAGGTCAAAATAAGGGAAATTAAAGAGCCATTGAGGATATTTTGGGATGATAAAGCACCATTAAATTGGTTGGCCGGTGCTAGTGCGGTACCGATAGCGCTGCAACCACGCTATGCGGGAGATTGGTTTCGCTCTTTGGGGCTTGAAAGCACGGCAATGCCTGACTATGCACGGGTGGTAGGACTCCCATTTTTCACCGCCTCTAAAGGGGGGAGCATTTCAGTTAATTTTCGTTTCGAACTGGAGGTACAGGGTACGCGCGGCAGCAGCTATAGGCAGATATTTTGTCAATATCTGCCCATGCAATACCAAGGCAGCATTGATATTACCAGTGAAGGGTGGCAATTGCTGCCAGTCATGGAAGAAGTGATTGTTACGGAGTAAAAGGGAATACTATCATTTAGTTCATAAATCTTATTTTTCGGGTAATCCTATAGTAAGCATGGTAACTTTAACCATACAGGAGGCGATATTTTATGGGAGAAAACAATAAGTTTAAAGAACTGGCGGACAAGCTGGCGGCAACGAAGAAGAATGGATGGCTGAAGTCAGAACCTCAAGAGCGTCAAGAGGTCTTTTCACTGGCGAGAAGGTATATGGCTTATTTAAGTGCTGCCAAGACAGAACGCGAAGCGGTAACAGAAACTGTGGCTTGGTGTCAGAAACAGGGGTTCATACCGCTGGAAGAAGCGATGAAAGGGGGGCAAAAAACCGGGGATAAATTTTACTGGGTTTGGCAGGAACGTTCTGTGGTAATTGGTATTTGGGGTAAGGCGGGTCTAAAGCGCGGGTTTAAACTGGTGGGCAGTCATCTAGACTCTCCGCGGTTAGACTTAAAACCTCAGCCGTTGTATGAAGCGGAAGGATTAGGCATGTGTAAAACTCATTATTACGGCGGCATAAAAAAATACCAGTGGACAGCGGTGCCGCTTGCGCTGCACGGAGTGGTAGTGACTGCAACTGGAGAAAAGAAAGTTATCGTCATTGGTGAGGATGATAATGACCCTATTTTTACTATCACTGACCTGCTGCCCCACCTAGCTAAGGACCAGATGCAGAAAAAGCTTGGCCAGGCTATTGCGGGGGAAAGTTTAAACATAATTTTTGGCAGTATCCCGGTGGAGGATGAGGAGGTTAAAGAACCGGTAAAGCTAGCTCTTCTTGAGTATCTGAACCGTGAATATGGGATGGTTGAAGAAGATTTTATCAGTGCTGATTTGGAATTGGTGCCTGCGGCTAATGCCCGGGATTTAGGACTGGACCGCAGTCTTATCGCTTCCTACGGTCAGGATGATCGTATCTGTGCCTATGCCACCATGGAAGCAATGGCTGAGATTGAGCAGCCGGAGCGTTTGGTTTTGGGGCTTTTTGCAGACAAGGAAGAGGTAGGCAGTATGGGCATCACTGGGATGAGGTCCAACATGCTTGAATATTTATTGGAGCAGCTGCTGACTTGGTCCGCAGAACAGATGGGCATCTACCAACTGATGGCTGAATCTCAAGCCATATCTGCAGACGTTAACGCCGCGGTTGACCCAAGTTATGCTGATGTCATGGATAAACATAACGCTGCCAGATTGGGGTACGGTGTAGTGTTGACAAAGTATACGGGCTCCGGAGGGAAATTTAATGCAAATGATGCAGCTGCCGAATATGTAGGAGAAATTCGTAACATTTTTAATAGTCACGACATTCTGTGGCAAACCGGGGAACTGGGTAAAGTGGACAAGGGAGGCGGTGGCACAATTGCGCAATTTCTTGCCAACAAAGGTATTCAGACCATAGACTGCGGGCCGTCCATTCTTAATATGCATGCACCGCTGGAAATAGCTAGTAAAGTAGATTTCTATCATACTGTGCGCGCCTATCGGGCATTCTTGGCAGAAAACTAGCAGGATACGCGGAAAATTTGGCGAAATAATGGGACATAGAAAGAGGTGAGGATGTTGGATAAGAAAGTCAGACTCACCCAATATGCTTGCGCTGCAGGTTGAGCAGCCAAAGTAGGGCCCGGAACGCTTCAGGATATATTAGCGGACTTACCGCAATTTTCGGACCCTAGGCTGCTGGTCGGCGGCGCAACGATGGATGATGCTGGAGTATTTAAAATAAATGAAGAACAGGCTTTAGTACAGACAGTAGATTTTTTTACGCCTATGGTAGATGACCCTTATGCTTTCGGACAGATTGCAGCAGCAAATGCGTTAAGTGATATTTATGCCATGGGTGGTACGCCGCTTACCGCTTTAAATGTTACTTGCTTTGATACCAAAAAGATGGATTTGGACATCTTACGGAAGATTCTTGCCGGCGGGGCGGATAAGATGCAAGAGGCTCGCTGTACATTGGTAGGTGGTCATACTGTAGAAGATAAGGAGCCCAAATATGGTTTGGCAGTTACAGGGATAGTGCACCCGGGGCAAATTATAACTAACAGCGGGGCCAAGCCCGGAGCTGCTGTGGTTTTGACAAAACCTTTGGGCAGCGGCATTCTCAGTACTGCCGTGAAAGGTGAGCTGCTCAGTACTGAGGCAGAAGAAAAGCTGATCGCCACAATGGCCAGGCTGAACAATGAGGCAGCAGCCGTTATGCGTCAGGTAGGTGTTTTGGCAGCCACGGATATTACCGGCTTCGGCTTACTAGGACATGCTTGGGAGGTCTGCCACGGCAGTAAGGTGAGTATGCAGCTTAATATAGATGCGCTGCCATTACTGGAAGGTACAGTGGAATATGCTAATATGGGGGTTATTCCCGGAGGTGCGTATACAAACTTGAAATACCTTCAGGATAAAGTGAACTTTACTGCAGACTTACCGGATTACTGGAAGGCAATTTTATCAGACCCGCAAACTTCAGGGGGACTTTTGTTAGTTGTCGAAAGAGAAAATGTGGAGGAACTGGTGACCCGGCTCAAAGCGGTTGGTGAGGCAGCTGCGGTAATTGGTGAAGTGACTACGGGCGAAAGCATGATTGAAATAAGGAGATAACGGAGGGAGCATGATGGATAATATTGTGGATGCCACGGGCCTTTCCTGCCCGCAGCCGGTGGTTGTTACCAAGAAAGCTTTGGAGCAGCTGACCGGTGGGAAGCTGGTGACCATTGTCGATAATGAGGCGGCGCGTGACAATGTGGTGAAGTTGGCTAAGAGTCTGGCCATGGATGTCCAGGTGGAACAGCAGGAGGATAGGTATCATGTGCATATTTATAGAGAGGATATCCAGGGCCTGTCTCGATCTGCAGATGAAAAGACGGCTGTTATGCTATTTGGCGATAATGTACTCGGTTCCGGTGAAAGAGAATTAGGTGAGGTGCTAATTAAGAGCTATTTTTACACTTTAGTGGAGAATGATACTAAACCCAGGGTATTGATGTTTATTAATCAGGGGGTCTATCTTACTTGTGAGAGTTCACCGGTATTGTCTCACCTGTTGGCTTTGGAAAAAGCTGGGGTAGAGGTTTTATCCTGCGGGACCTGCCTAGATTTTTATCAACTAAAAGAAAAGCTTTGTGTAGGGACCGTAACAAATATGTACACGATTCTTGAAAATCTGATGAATGCAGAGCGGGCCATAACATTTTAGGCCTCTCTTTTATTATTAGGTCCGAAAGTTAGAAAGGGAGAGCATTATGGGGTCTATGAAGTTAACACTTATTTTACCTTTAATCTCGGTGGTAGCACTATACCTTTTTATTCGGCACAGAAAAGGCTTGAAGAAGGCAAAGATCAGTCTAAACGAACTTGAGCCAAAAGAGGCTGCTTTGCTGCTTTTACACAGTGACAGCGAGGAGCAGGTAGTATTAGCTCAGCAGTTTGAGGCGATTTTTAATAGGCCCGAATGGGGGCGTTGGCAGAAGAAGGTTGCCACGGCAGACCCCGATACTCAGGCGGATTTTGCCATGGCAGCGGCTAAATTTGGCGGCGATCCCGGGCAAGAGTGGTTGATGTGGGCTTGGCAGCAAAGTAATCCGGGGCTACAACTAGCCGTATCCAGAGCTTTAGCTGAAACTGTTAATCAGACTACATTGACCCAAATATTACCTTTGCTGCATAGCGCAAAAGCAGGACTGCCCACCAGGGCCGCCGAAGTGGTGCTTTCCATGGGTGAGAAAGCAGTACAGCCACTGCTTTCTCACCTTAAGGAAGTTCAAAAAGCAGTGGAAAAGAAGTTTGTTATTCAGCTATTAGGGGAATCGGAGTCAGTAAGGGCGGTACCTGACCTAACAAAGTGCCTCCTGCATGACCATGAGGACGTTCGTCGTGAGGCAGTAATAGCATTGGGTAAATTGGCGGAAAAAGCGGAAGTCTCTGAGGCACTGGTGAAAACGTTGGACGATGAGAGCTGGCAGGTTAGGGCACAGGCAGCTCGGGTCGCCGGTCTGATGGGAATCGTGGAAGCGGCGCCAGCTTTGGAAGCACTAAGCGTTGACCCCCGCTGGGAAGTCAGTACTCATGCCAAAGAAGCGCTGTCAATGCTAGGAGGTGCTAAAGATGGACTTTAATTATTTTTTTTCTTTTTTAGAAAGCTATGTAGTCAGGTATATCACGTATGGGAACTTATTTGCCTTAATTAAGGTAGTCTTACTATTCGTTGCTGCCCGGCTGGTTATATTCGTGGGCAATAAAATAATAGAGAAAATTTTTGCTAAGGCAGAAACCGGCCGTCTGGCAATGGATGAAAAGCTTGCTCATACGGTGAAAGTCTTGGCCAAGACTTTTCTCATCTACGGTGTTTACTTTGCTGCAGCACTTATCACATTGGAGATTTTCCAAATCCCTATCATCGATGTAGTATTTTTAAAAACTTTAGGCAGTCGGGCCTTTAAAGCGATATTAATTTTTATTGCAGCCCGCCTGGTGTTGCGTTTTGGTGGCTTAGCAATTGACCATATTTTCAACAGAGAGGACAAGGAAGGGCTCTTTTTGGAAGAAAGAAGGGCCCATACTTTAAGTGTACTGTTACGCAGTATTTTAATGTACACAGTTTATTTCATTGCTGGATTGATGGTGTTAGAGATTTTTACTATTCCCACTGGTTCAATCTTGGCATCCGCCGGAATTGCCGGTCTGGCTGTGGGTTTTGGGGCACAAAACCTAGTTAAGGATATAATTACCGGATTTTTTATTATTTTTGAAGATCAGTTTTCTGTTGGTGAGTTCGTGTCGGTGGCAGAAGTGACAGGTATTGTGGATGAGATGGGGCTGCGGACCACTAAAGTACGGGAGTGGACAGGACAGCTGCACACTATTCCCAATGGAGAGATTGGTAAGGTAACTAATTATAATCGCGGCAAGATGGCTGCATTAGTGAGTATAGGTATTGCTTATGAAGCGGATGTGGACTGGGCTATTGAGGTGTTGCGTAAAACTTCGGAACAAGCCTATCAGGATATGGCCACTATTGTGGATGTGCCGGTGGTTCAGGGTGTTGTGGAGTTGGCGGATTCAGCGGTGGTGATTCGGACTGTAGCTCAAACAGTCCCCGGGGAACAATGGGCAGTCGAAAGAGAACTGCGTAAGCTGTTTAAACAGGCGCTGGATGCCAACGGCATTGAAATTCCTTATCCGCGCCGGGTTGTCATTACCCCGGAGGAGACGGATAAACCTCGAGTTGGCGAAGGGGGATAGGTATGGTTAAATATCTACTGGGCGATATTGTGAAGATGAAAAAGCAGCACCCTTGTGGCAGTGACCAGTGGGAAGTAATGCGTACCGGGATGGATTTTCGCATTAAATGTTTGGGCTGCGGCAGACAAGTGATGCTTCCGCGCCGGAAATTCGAAAAGAGTGTACGCGAGATTGTCGGACGGGCGGACTAGCCCGCCCAATAACTTGGAGGTAAATTATCTATGTCGTTATCGGTTGGCATTATAGGATTACCTAATGTAGGCAAGTCAACTTTATTTAATGCTTTAACGAAACAGCAAGCTGAGACTGCAAATTACCCTTTTTGTACCATTGACCCGAACATTGGAATTGTGGCCGTACCGGATGAACGGCTTGAACAATTGGCGGATATGCTGGGTAGGGAGCGAAAGATTCCCTCCACAGTCAAATTTGTAGATATCGCCGGGCTAGTCAAGGGTGCCAGTTCCGGAGAAGGTTTGGGTAATCAATTTTTGGCTCATATTCGGGAAGTAGATATGTTGGTGCATGTAGTGCGCTGTTTCCAAGAAAGTGATGTGACTCATGTCACGGGTAATGTTAATCCTTTAGAGGACATTTCCATCATTGAGACAGAATTGGCTTTAGCAGATATTGAGACAGTAGTCAGACGAAAGGAAAAGGTTGAGAAACTTATTAAAGCAAAAGAAAAAGGGGCACAAAAAGAGAAAGAACTATTGAATAAAGTCGAAGAAATCCTCAATGCCGGCGGGCTGGTCAGGGAGGAAATGGATGGAGAGCAGATGGCACTGTTAGCTGAACTTAATCTCCTTACGGCGAAGCCTATCATTTATGCAGCCAACATATCGGAAGAACAATTACTTAGTGATACTAACGATGTCTTGGCAGATTTAGAAACCTACGCTGGAAAGAAAGGGGTGGCGGCAGCACCCATTTCCGCTCAATTAGAAGCAGAGGTAGCGGAACTAGACGATATTGAACGGCAGGAATTTCTGAAAGATTTTGGCCTGGACAGTTCCGGGCTTCACCGCTTGATAAAGTCAGTCTATCGGTTACTGGGTCTTAATACTTTTTTTACGTATAACGAAACTGAAGTAAGGGCTTGGGAAATTTCGGTGGGGACACCTGTGCCCCAGGCTGCGGGGAAGATACATAAAGACATGGAAACAGGGTTTATCCGAGCGGATGTTATCAATTGGCAGTTACTTCTTGATTGTGGCGATTTTGTCGCAGCAAGGCAGAAAGGGCTGCTCAAGTCAGAAGGCAAGGAATATGAACTGGCGGACGGTGATGTGGTTTACATTCATTTTCGCAGTTGAACTTGTGATATCCGTATGATTATGCTATAATACTGGAGCGTTTAATTCCCTGCTCCGCTATCGTGGCGGAGCCATAGTCCAAAGGGAGGAGGTGAAGTCCAATGCGGGCTTATGAATGTTTATATCTGGTTCGTCCTGATATTGAAGACGAAGCGTATACTGCTCTGGTAGAAAAGTTTAATGGTGTTATTACCAGCGGCGGTGGTGAAATTGAAAGCGTAGATGAATGGGGCAAGCGCCGCTTGGCATACGAGGTGCGTGATTACCGTGACGGTAAGTATATCTTGGTGCAATTTAGCAGCAACCATGAGGTTTCCCATGAAATGGAGCGTCTCATGAGGATTAGTGACGATGTGCTGAGATTTATGGTTACTCGTAGAGAAGAAGAAAAATAACTTTTAATGCCAAGACAGTGCTAAACACAGTGGTTAATGCTAAGGAGGGAATACTGTGGCCAGAGATAAAAGGCGGGGTCGGAAACGGGTCTGCAATTTCTGTGTTGATAAGGTTGATTATATTGACTATAAAGATACTAATCGCCTGCGCCGGCACGTTACTGAACGTGGTAAAATTCTTCCCAGAAGAATTTCCGGTAATTGCGCGCACCATCAACGTCAGTTAACCAGGGCAATCAAGCGGGCTCGGGTAATGGCATTGATGCCTTACACAATGGAATAGGATATACTACACTAGGGGGAGCGGGAGCTCCCTTTATTTTTTAATCAAAGTATAGGTATTTGCTGATTAATTTAATGGGCTGGTAAGGGGGGGATGCCCCCTTACGGTTGCGGGCGGTGCTCAGTCCTGCAGGGGCGCCGAAGGGGTGGCAAACCCCTGAAGATGATGCTTTTAGCGGCATGGGGGTTTATTATAGACAAAATGGCATATGTTCGGCATAACGGGGATTATTGAGAGTCCAGCCGATAGCGGGCAGCAGGAGATAAGGCTAAAAGGGAGAAGATATTTTATAGATATAATTTTAAAAGGTAAGGGGATTTTTATGAGCCACGCACATAAGGCGGCCATCGCCAGGAATATTCGTGTGATTGAGGAACTGAAAGCGGAATTAGTCACCAATACCGCAGCGGTGCTGCAATCAATGGCGAAAGATGATCCAAATGCTGTATTGGATTCTTTAGCGGGCACGCTAATCAGTACCTATCTGCTAAGCAAAAAACTAAATGTGGACTTTGAGCATTTAGATAAACAAGTGGTTGAGAAACTGCACCAGACTTTAGCAGTAACCCTTGAAGGACAGAATCTTAATGCAGAATTAAACCAGTTATTGGAATATCTTACAAAAAGTTAGGGGTGATGCCTGTTGTCAAAGCAGATAACGGTTAATGCATTGGTTGAGGGAGCCTTGTTGGCCGCCATTACTGCTATCCTGGCGTTAATAGGTCTATGGGTCCCACCGCTTCAGTTTATTACCAACTTGGTGTGGACCGTACCGATAGTGGTGGTTATCTTAAGGCAGGATTTAAAGGTGGGTATCCTTGCTACCTTAGTTGCAGCCATACTTGTGCTTTTGTTTTCCGACCCCGTTAGGGCTTTTTTCCTAATTCTGCAGTTTGGCGGTGTGGGGATTGTTTACGGTGTCCTCTTTAAGAAGCAAACTCCGCCAGGTAAGACCGTGATTATCGGTAGTTTGGTAGCAGCAGTATCCATGGTGCTGATGATTGTGCTTTCGTCGTGGGTGATAGGAGTGGATTTCGCCCAGTGGACTGAACAGTTTTCCGCCACTATCAATCCAGTTATAGAAATGTATCGGCAGATGGGTATGCTGGATCGTATGGCAGAGAATGGTATCAGTGAAGCCCAACTGCGGCAGACATTGGAGCAGGTTATCAGCTGGCTGCAAATTTTAGTGCCGGGGATTTTAATACTAAGCGCCATAGTTTCTGCGGCTCTTAACTTCTTAGTGGCGAGGGCCATTGTTAAAAAATTGGGTTTTAAGGTGCCATATGTGCCGCCATTTAGACGCTGGCAGTTGCCGTGGTATGCAGCATGGGGCGTAATTGTGGGGCTCGGTTTAGTACTCTTTGGCGATGCTAATCAGTTACCAGCACTGCGTACCATAGGTCAAAACATTATGTACGTATACGTGCCGTTTTTGTTTATCGGCGGCCTAAGCGTAATAGTGTACTTTTTTAAAGAACGGAATTGGTCGCCGGTGCTGCGGGTGATGATTATTATTTTTGTACTGTTTTATTGGCCCGTTGCGGTCTTAATACTTACTTCGATTGGGTTATTTGATCCGTTATTTAATTATCGGAAACTTGGAAGGGAGATGAAAGAATGAAGGTAATTTTAGAGCAGGATGTGAAAAAACTGGGCGCGAAAGGGGACGTAGTTAATGTCTCCGATGGTTATGCAAGAAACTATCTTATTCCAAAGGGGTTGGGAGTGCAAGCCAGTAGCGGCAACCTTAAGGAAGTAAAAAGGTTAAAGGAAAAAGAAGAGAAACGTGAGCAGCAGGCGTTAGATAAGGCAGAACAGTTGAAGAAAAAACTTGGTGAGCTGACAGTAACTATTCCTACTAAGGCAGGGGAGAACGGTAAACTGTTTGGTTCCGTAACCAGTAAAGACATTGCTGCGACCCTGCAAAGTAAGCATGGTATTAAAATTGATAAACGGAAGCTTGACCTGACTGAATCAATAAAAGCCTTAGGGGATTATAACGTACGAGTGAAAATTCACCCGGAGGTTCACGGGCAGTTAACTGTTAAAGTGGTAGCCCAATAATAAGCGGACTGAAAGGGGTACTTTATGGCAAGGAGTAATGACGGAATAGACGATATGCATCTGGGGACTTCTTCTGACAAAAGACGAAGTGAAGTGGAGAAAAGGATAGCGGCAATCTATGCCATATTAGGTGATTTATGGGGTAAGGATAAACTGGTGATGCGCGCAAGTAAACTGGAGGCGCTGCAGGAGATGCGTTCAAAGGATGTTTCTCAGCGCATCATTGCGCTAGTTAAACTGGTTGATAACAACCCAGCACTTGATATACAGCCGGAAGAAGAAGATTATGGCCAGGTACTGGACCGGGTAGAGGAAAAGATTGCCGAACAGATGGCCCGCCGCAGCGTTGAAGAACAACTGGAGGAAAATATTAGTCAACGCATGCAGCAGCGTCAGGAGGAATATCTTAAAGAAATTAAGATGCAAATATTGAAGGAAAAGACCGACCCAGAAAATGCTAAAACTTTAAAGAAATTAGCTGAATTGGAAAAAATGGATACTATCGGCTTGGCTCGTTCTGCGCAGGAGATCTTACGCCCAGGATGTTTTGAAGAAATAATAGGGCAGGAACTGGCAATCCAGGCATTGATTTCTAAGATAGCCTCCCCCTTCCCCCAGCATATAATTATTTATGGCCCCCCTGGTGTTGGTAAAACTTCGGCGGCTAGACTTGCACTGGAGCAGGCTAAACGAATATCCGGCACACCCTTTGCTGAAGGTGCGCCGTTTACAGAGGTGGATGGCACGACGCTGCGTTGGGACCCCCGGGATGTTACCAATCCTTTGATGGGGTCTGTCCATGATCCAATTTATCAAGGGGCCCGGCGGGACTTGGCTGATACGGGAATTCCTGAGCCTAAGTTAGGCTTAGTCAGTCATAGTCATGGGGGCGTATTGTTTATTGATGAAATTCTTGAGATGGATCCGGTGCTGTTAAATAAACTGCTGAAGGTACTAGAAGATAAAAAGGTGGAATTTGAGTCCTCTTACTATGACCCCGATGATGAAAGTGTTCCCCAATACATTAAGAAGATTTTTGAAGAAGGGGCACCTGCGGATTTTGTGCTTATCGGAGCCACCACTCGCAGTCCTCAAGATTTGCACCCGGCCCTTCGTTCTCGCTGCGCCGAGGTTTTCTTTGAACCTTTGACACCGGGGGATATCCGCATCATAGTGGAAAAAGCTGCGGAAAAATTGGAAGTGGATATGGACCCGTCAGTTCCGGAAGTTATCTCTGAATATACTGTGGAAGGACGTAAGGCAAATAGCATTCTAGTTGATGCTTACGGATTGGCATTGTACCAACGGCAGAAAAACGCTAAGGCGAATGCGCCGATCCTAATAACGCCGGATATCATCTATAGTGTCATTCAAAGTGCTCGTCTAACGCCTTATGCCAATGTCTATGCCGGGGAAGGCCGGGAGGTGGGCAAGATATTGGGGATGGGGGTGAACGGATTTATCGGCTCCGTCCTTGAAATTGAGAGTGTCTCCTTCCCGGCTGGGCAAAAGGGAAAGGGAAAGGTTCGCTTTAATGATACCGCGGGCTCTATGGCTAAAGACTCTGTTTTTAATGCAGCTTCGGTAATACGTAAAGTTACCGGGCGGGATGTATACGACTATGATATGCATATCAATGTAGTTGGCGGCGGGAACATTGACGGCCCTTCAGCAGGGGCGGCTATTTTCCTTGCCATGTATAGTGCCTTGGAGGAGAAACCCTTGCGCCAAGATATAGGCGTCACCGGGGAATTATCCATCCAGGGCAGCGTAAAGCCCGTGGGTGGTATTGCGGAAAAGATCTACGGTGCAAAACAAGCCGGGGTAAGTATGGTGATTATTCCCGGGAAGAATAAAAACGACGTGCCGGCAGGCATAAAAGGGATTGAGATAGTGCCGGTGGACCACGTTCGAGAACTGCTGGAACTTGTTCTATAAATAGATAACGAACCGACCTGTTTAGGTCGGTTTTTTGAATGTATAGGAGGAATTTGGTGTTCGATAATTTCCTATACATGGGGGTTGGTGAGGGGGTATGCCCCCTTGCGATTGCGGAGTGCTCAGAAGACCTGAAATGCTTTTATTCATCATGCTTGAACAGGGGTGCTAAAGATAAATATGATAAATATCTTATTTGGGAGGATTTCCTCAGGAAAATTATTGAAACTAGGATTTGCTAGTTATATAATTGGTTTGGCCTTTGGCCTGCCTAATGTTTTATAGCACTGGTTCAAGCTGCCTTGGTTTTACGTGGTCATGGCGCAGCAGGTGTGAACATAGTCATTGAAGGGCGAGAAAACGGGGATACCGGGGGGGTTTTTAAAATGGAAAAAGTTAAGAGGAAAAAGAAAGTCATTGCAGCGGGAATACTGGCGGTGTTATTAATGCTAACTGTTGGCTTTAAAATGTATGCCGGCACCAAGGGGCAGACTGTAACCGTCAGTACGGAAAAAGCTAAAGTACAGCAGTTGAAAAAGCTGGTTTACGCTACGGGTCGGATAGAGACAAAGGACAAGGTACGGTTTTATGCCAAGGTTGCCGGGGTGGTGGAAGAAGTATTGGTATCTCCTGGGGATGTAGTGGGGCCCGGGAAGATATTGTTGCGGATGGATGACGATGAACTCAACAGACAAGTAACGGAAGCAGAAGCAGGGCTAGCTATGGCAGAGGCGTCACTGGCTGAAGAAGAAATGTCGATAGACAGCCGATTACGATTAAAGAAGATTGCTCTGGAAGAAGCGGAGAGAAATTATTTAAGAAAGAAGCAATTACATGACCAAGGAGTTATTTCGGCTCAGGATATGGAAGAGGCCCAGTCGAGTTTTGCCGGGCTGCAGTTGGAATATCAGCAGGCCAAGATTGAAAAGGATAATTTGCGTTCAGAAAAAAACAGTTCTACCGGGGCCAGAGTTATTCAAGCCAAGACAGCTTTAGCAGCGGCCCAAGAAAAGTTGGCAGCGGCCACAGTGACGTCTAAAAGCGATGGGACAGTTTTCACCCTGCCGGTGGAGGAAGGACAGTTTGTATCAGTGGGCACCCCGCTGCTAACGGCAGGAGACCCGGATAGTTTACTGGTAAAGGCTGCTGTTACCGAGGCGGACAGCCGTGATCTGATTCCGGGGCAAATGGTAACTCTTCAGTACGGAGCGGGTTCTCATGATGAAATATCCGGAAAATTAACCCAGGTGGCGCCGGTGGCAACTTCGGAAAATACCAGCAGAGGAACTGATATAACAGTGGATATTGAAGTAGAGATAACTGCCGGCGGCGAGGTACTTCGGCCGGGTAACACTGTTGACCTGAGTATAACTACGGCTCAAAAAGAGGATGCACTGGTGGTGCCTTATGAAGCAGTGATAAATCGTGAAAATCAGGATTATCTTTACGTAGTTATAGAGGGTAAAGCCCAGGAACGAAAAGTTCAAAAAGGGATTAGCAATGATATGGTGGTTGAGATAACTTCCGGATTAGAAGAGGGAGAAGAGGTTATTGTTAACCCCGATGACAAGGTTGAAGATGGATTAATGGTGCAAGTACAGCAGGTGAAAGAAAATGATTAAGCTTCAAGCGCTAGGAAAAGTCTATAGTACCGGTACACTATCGGTAACGGCACTAAAAGACATAACCCTGCACATTAAGGACAACGAATTTGTCTCCATCATGGGGCCTTCAGGGTCCGGTAAATCTACATTAATGAATATATTAGGGTGTTTAGACCGGCCGAGCAGCGGGAGCTATGTTCTTGCCGGCGATAGTGTTCAGCAGCTAGATGATGACCAACTTGCGGCAATCAGAAACATTAAAATAGGATTTGTCTTTCAGACATTTAATTTGCTGCCGCGCATGTCGGCCCTGCGTAATGTGGAGCTTCCCCTTCAGTATGCCGGGAGGGATAGGGATTATCGCAGAGCTAAAGCAATGGAGGCCCTTGAAAAGGTGGGGCTGGCAGAACGGGTTCACCATCGTCCCAATGAACTTTCCGGAGGACAGAGACAAAGGGTGGCCATTGCCCGAGCGTTAGTAAACCAACCGGCTGTAATACTTGCCGATGAGCCTACCGGGAACCTGGACACTCGTTCCGGCGAGGAAATTATGGCCATATTTCAGCAGCTTCACCGGGAAGGGGCAACTATCCTACTCGTTACCCATGAACGAGAAATAGCAGAACATAGCCAAAGAGTCATTAGCTTTCGGGACGGTTGTTTAACCAGCGATGAATGGATTAAAAGCCCGATTCAGGCGGCAGATATATTGGCGAGCCTGGAGGTGAACAGCGCATGAATATTCTAGAAAGCATTCGTATTGCGCTAGAAGGGGTATGGAGCAATAAGATGCGTTCCCTGCTTACTATGCTGGGTATAATTATTGGTATTGCTGCGGTTATTACAGTCGTTGCAGTGGGGCAGGGCGGCAGAGCATTGCTGATGCAGGAAATGGAGAGCTTTGGCTCCAATTTATTTGTAATTTATGTACCATGGGATAGTGACCATCCGCGCCAAGCAGATGATATAACTCTGAGAGATGTTCAGGTGCTGAAAGAACTAATTCCCGAAATAAAGTTGATGGCACCTTCTTACTATACCCGGGATGAAATCCGGGGCGGGAGGATAAATAAACAAGTAAGTATTCAGGGTACCAATGCCGATTATAGCGTGGTACGTAATGTCAATATTATTTCGGGAAGGTTTATGTCAGAGGATGATGTCCAGTCTACTCGCCGAGTAGCGGTTATTGATGAAGCCTTCGCTCGGGAAATGTTTGGCAGCAACGAGGCAGTGGGTAAGCGTATTCATTTACGTAACAATGCTTTGTGGGTTATTGGTGTGTACCGGCCTCACGAATCTTTTCTAAGCGGTGACCAGGGCAATAATGTTTTTATCCCAATCAGCTTAGCACATAATTTCTACGGGCGCTGGGTTAACCAACTGGAAGGTCAGTCCACGGAGAGAACCAATGTATATGCGACGGTGGATAAGGCAGTGAACCTGATGGAGCGGCGTCACGATGCAGCGGAAGGAAAGTATACAGGTGTCACTCTTGAACAGGAAATGCAGATGGCTAATCAGATAACCGGTGTAATGGCGTTAATCATTAGCGCCATCGCTGCCATATCCCTTCTGGTTGGGGGTATTGGTGTCATGAACATTATGTTGGTTTCCGTTACAGAACGGACCAGGGAAATAGGGATACGTAAGGCCCTAGGCGCCCGACGCAGGGATATATTGACACAGTTTTTAATTGAGGCCATTACAATTTGCCTGCTTGGCGGAAGCATCGGTATGATTGTAGGTATTGGCGGCGCCTTCCTTATCGCCATGATTGCCAAATGGCCGCCCATGGTTTCATGGGTGACCGTAATGATAGCGTTTCTGTTTTCAGCCATGGTGGGGATATTCTTTGGTATTTACCCGGCTAATAAGGCATCTAAGCTCGATCCCATTGACGCGCTGCACTATGAATAAGAACAAATTTATTAAAGCAAATAAAAAAACCACCTAGATGGTGGTTTTTTTATTATAAAATGTGGCCTTACAGGTGAAAAAAAGCCCAGATTGCGAAGGAGTGCAATCGCTTTCTTGTATTTGGACTTGTATTTAGGAGTGGTGGCATTACAATAAAGGTAGATAGAGTAGTTTTATAATTTTACGTTGGCTTATAAACGTTTGATCAAATTGGGATAGGGGAGTGTGGATATGTCAAAGAAGATATTCGGGCTGATAATACTAGCTATAGTTTTGCTGCTTGCCGGCTGTACCGGGGAACAGGATTTGCTGGAAGTATCAGGGACGGTCGAAGCGCTGGAGGTAGACCTAAGCAGCCAGGTGTCAGGGGAAGTAGTGGCTGTAAAGGTAGAAGAAGGGACACAGGTCAAAAAAGGGGACCTGCTCACGAAACTCGATGAAACAGGGCTGGCCCTACGCAAGCGCCAGGCCCAGGCTGTCCTTAATACTTTGGAAGCACAATATGCTGAGCTAAAATCAGGTAGTAGAAAACAGCAGCTGGCCCAAGCCGCCGCCCAGGTGAACCAGGCTGCTGCCGGCGTTGAGGCGGCTAATGATGTCCTAGCCACGGCCGAGACTGAGCTCAATAGAATTCGTAAACTTTATTCAGCAGGTGCGGTGTCGCAGCAAAAATTAAATCAGGCCGAGCTTTCATATAATCAAGCTCAAAGTAGTTACCGAGCCGCTGTTTCGCAGAGACAGGCTGCTGAGGCCCAGTACAGTCTGGTTAAAGAGGGAGCTGCTGCCGACGCGCTTAGGTCCGCAGCAGCTCAGGTGGAAAATGCCGAGGCCGCTTTGGAAAGTGTAGAATGGGAGTTGGCAAAGACCGAAATAACTGCCCCTAAGGATGGAGTTATTCTATCCGTCAACATTAGAGAAGGGGAATTGGCCCGGCCGGGGATTCCCTTATTCACCCTAGGCAGAATGGATACGCTTTATGTGGAAACCTATATTCCTGAGCCCTGGCTTTCCAGGGTGGAGTTAGGGCAGGCGGTTACTCTTGGTGTAGACGGTTTAGGGGAAGAAATAAGCGGCAAACTAACTCATATCGCTTCAGAGGCCGAATTCACGCCCCAAAATGTGCAAACCAAGGAAAAAAGGGCGGATACGGTCTATGCGGCGAAAGTGAAAGTAGAACAAGGGAAGCGGGTACTGAAGCCGGGCATGCCCGTGGATGTATATATACATCCACGGGATAAAAAGGATGCTGACAGTATATGACGGTGATGGTAAAAAACCTCAGTAAAAGTTTTGGTTCCCTTAGGGCAGTAAATAATATTTCCTTTACCGTATCTAAAGGGGAAATATTCGGATTTCTTGGCCCTAACGGGTCAGGAAAATCCACTACCATTCGTATGCTTTGCGGTTTATTAACTCCAAGCGAAGGGGAAGCAAGGGTATTGGGCTATGACGTTTATCGCGAGGCGGAGAGCATTCGCCAAAATATTGGCTATCTGTCTCAGCACTTTAGTCTTTATGAGGAACTGACAGTAAAAGAAAATATGGATTTCTATGCAGGCATTTATGCAGTTCCTTATCGCAGGGTGAAAGAAAGGATTGCTGCTTTGGCTGACTGGCTGGAATTAGGTGACAAGATGCGTACTCGAGCCCAACACCTTTCCGGCGGTTGGAAACAGCGCTTAGCACTGGCTTGCGCTCTGGTGCACCAACCACCGCTGTTATTTTTAGATGAACCCACCGCTGGGGTGGATCCGGCATCGCGAAGACAGTTTTGGGATATCTTAAAAGAATTGTCTGACCGGGGTACTACTATTTTTGTTACCACTCATTACATGGATGAAGCGGAACAATGTGGCCGTCTGGCATTTATGCATCAAGGTGATTTAATTGCTCTTGATAGCCCCGCAGACTTGAAAGCGGACAGTGGTCTTAACAGCTTAGAAGAAGTATTTATTCAGTTTGCGCAAGGAGGGGGCGGTGGTAATGAATAGGCAGCGCCTGGCTTCGGTGGTTCGTAAAGAAATCCTGCAGATACGCCGCGACCCTGCCAGTTTAGGCATAGTTATTGTGATGCCGTTGTTGATGCTTTTTTTATTTGGTTATGCAGTTACAACCGATGTGGACCATATTAACACCGTAGTGGTTGACATGGACCGTACCCCGGACAGCCGTCGCCTGATTGCAGACTTTCAGCATTCTGGTTACTTTGATGTGGTTACTGCTACCAGTAATAGTAATGAGGTTGACCGTCTGCTTGACGGTGGAACCGTAAAAGTAGGGATTATTATCCCCGCCGGGTACATGACTGAATTAAGGCGGGGGCAATCGGCCCAAGTGCAGGCTGTTATCGACGGTTCGGACCCAACGGTGGCCCGCACTGCCCTCAATTCTGTCCGATTGTTAGCCCAGCGTGAAAGCTTGCAGCTAAAGGTAGAGGCAGCCAGAGCCAAAGGAGATGGTATTCCCTTGGTGGCGGTGGATATGCGCCCCAGAGTCAGGTATAATCCCGATTTGGACAGCGTCAGATTCAACATCCCCGGGCTAATTGGGTTGATTATGCAGAATATTACCGTCATGCTTACCGCCTTCGCCATGGTCAGGGAAAGGGAACGCGGTACTATGGAGCAGCTGATGGTAACACCGGTGCGACCCGGGGAACTTATTTTGGGAAAACTTATTCCATATGTATTTATTGGGTTTTTTGATATTATTCTTGTTTTGGCTGCGGGGGTATTTTGGTTCAAGGTACCGGTGGCAGGCAGCGTCACGTTACTATTGGCTCTATCCGCAGTTTTTTTACTGACTGCCCTGGGTTTGGGTTTATTTATTTCTACCATAGCCAGAACTCAGCTTCAGGCAATGCAGATGACGGTACTAGTCATTCTCCCGTCTGTCTTGTTGAGCGGTTTTGTTTTTCCCAGAGAGGCCATGCCTTTACCGATTAATTGGTTGGGCTATGTCATCCCCTTGACCTACTTTCTGACCATCCTTCGAGGGATAATTTTAAAGGGGGTTGGTGCGGCCTATTTATGGCCCCAGGTGCTGACTTTGGCCTGTATTGGCACAGCAATCCTCGCTATTGCAATTATTCGTTTTCAAAAGAAGCTGGATTAAGTATTACGGTCTAGAATATACGAATATTAGGCGCTTTCATAGCCCTATCGTTCAGTTTTTCTTGACGGAAATCCAGGAGGGTGGTAAAATTACTGCTGGTGTACAGGGTAATGTGAAAACCATTATCTCATTTAATTAAGTTGAAAATGAATTTTTTTAGGGGAATTTAACTTTGGAGGATGAGAGCCATGTCAAAGTCAAAATATGATGTGATTATTGTTGGGGCCGGACCCGCTGGAATTTTTACGGCTCTGGAACTGGTTGATTTGCGTCCGGGTGCAAGGATATTGATGGTTGATAAGGGCCTGACTATTGAAAAGAGGACCTGCCCGGCCCGCAAGACCGGTGTTTGCCGCCAGTGCAATCCTTGCGGTATTACTTCAGGTTGGAGCGGTGCCGGGAGTTTCTCCGACGGGAAACTTAGTCAATCGCCACAAGTAGGCGGACGTATCACCGAGTACATGGGGGAGGAAAAAGCCCAAGAACTGATAGATTATGCCGATAATTTTTACCTTAAATTTGGCGCGCAGGATATGGTTTACGGTTTAAACAATCAAGTTATTGATGATTTGACCTATGAGGCCATAAAATATGCTATTCAATTGATACCCTGTCCGGTAAGACATCTAGGCACTGAAAAGGCCTACTATGTGTTGAAAGCCATGTATGAATACCTTATTGAAAAACCTAACTTTGAATTTCGGGAATTAACTCGGGTGGAAGATATTTTGGTGGAAGATAATCGGGTAGTGGGAGTACGACTTACTACTCGGACAAAAGAAACAGAAGAAGTATATGCCCCTTCAGTAGTGGCTGCCCCTGGGCGGGGGGGTGCAGAGTGGTTGTCTCAGCAGACTCGAAGACTGGGAATTAATACGGAAAACAATGAAATAGATATTGGGGTACGGGTGGAGGTGCCTAACGCTATTATGGACCATCTTACTGAACATCTCTACGAGGCGAAGATGGTTTATTTCTCGGACACTTTCGATAACCGTGTGCGTTCCTTTTGCATGAACCCCGGCGGTATCGTGTCTGAAGAGCACTATGACGGGCGGGTAGCAGTGGTTAATGGGCACAGCTATGCCGACAACAGTTTGCGTACTACCAATACCAACTTTGCACTTTTAGTTTCAACCAGATTTACCGAACCGTTTGACCAACCTATTGAATACGGAAAGTATATTGCCGGCTTGGCTAATATGCTTACCGGCGGGGGTATAATGGTACAGCGCTTAGGTGATTTGTTGCGCGGAAGACGGACGGATGAGGACCGCTTGAAAAAGTCTACTACCGTTCCTACCATGAAAAGTGCAGTTCCCGGAGACTTATCCTATGTGCTCCCTGAACGCTACCTTACTTCCATAGTGGAAGCGCTAAAAGCATTTGACAATATTGCCCCGGGACTTTATGCCCGTAACACACTGCTTTACGGTGTGGAAGTAAAATTCTATTCTTCCAAGGTCAGAACCGGTGATAATTTTGAAACTTCCATTAAAGGTCTTTATACCATTGGTGACGGGGCCGGTATCACCCGCGGGTTGATGCAGGCATCGGTTACCGGTATTGTGGTGGCCCGGAATTTAGCTGACCAATGAAACATTTGTTTAATTTCTCTATGATAAGTTATAAGTAGACTATCACATTTTTAGGCATAGCCTTGAAGGAGACATCTTCTTTCAGGGCTATTCTTTTTGCGCTAATAACTGGTGGTGTAAGTCTACTATGGGGGCTTTCACGGTGGTGTGGGCGGTCAACTGCTCAAATAATGGGTAACCGGCCTCCCAATTTGCTTTCAGGATATACTCAATATTTTCGTTCTTTTTTCCGCTTTCCTGAATAAATGGATTTTAAGAGCTGTTTTTCGCTGTTTGCTTTTCGGGAGGTGATCCTATGTAGAATAGGCAGACAGAATGGAACTCGATTAACGGATTTCGAAAGGAGGTAATCTGGTGAATTCTTTAGTTGTTGCCATAATTTCTTTTGTTGGTTTTATAATCGCTTATCGGCTTTACGGAACTTACCTCAGCAGCAAAATATTCAATCTAAACCCTGACAGCAAAACTCCAGCGCACGAATTTGAGGACGGTATTGACTATGTACCTACTAAGAAGGAAATTCTTTTTGGGCACCACTTTACTACCATCGCCGGAGCAGCACCTATAGTTGGACCGGCAATTGCGGTGATTTGGGGCTGGGTACCCGCTCTTTTATGGGTAGTCTTTGGTTCAATCTTCATGGGTGCGGTGCATGATTTGGGTGCCTTGGTTCTATCTGCTCGTCATCAGGGACGTTCGGTCAGTGATATTACCGAAGATTTAGTTGGGCCAAGGGCAAGAACATTATTCCTGCTGCTAACTATGTTCGCTCTGTTGATAGTGATTGCCGTCTTTGCTTTGGTAATTGCTATTCTCTTTACCACATACCCGCAAAGCGTGCTGCCTATTTGGGTAGAAGTGCCCATCGCTATTGCTGTTGGATATTATATTTACAAAAAGTCGGGCAATTCAACTTTGGCTGGTTTAGTGGCCATTATCCTGATGTATATTTTTGTAATTATCGGCGTATTCCTACCTATCGAAATTCCAGCCTTCATCGGCGGAAATATCATTTATACTTGGGTGGTAATTTTACTAGTATATGCCTACATCGCGTCTACTTTACCGGTTTGGGTGCTGCTACAGCCCCGGGATTACATCAACTCCCACCAGTTATTTGTTGGTCTAGGTTTGATGTTCTTAGGCCTTTTGGTCAGTCATCCAACCATAGTAGCACCGGCGGTAAATGTTAATGTGAGTGATGCACCGGCATTCTTCCCATTTTTATTTATCACCATCGCCTGCGGTGCACTATCCGGCTTTCATAGTATGGCCGCATCAGGCACCACCGTAAAGCAGCTCAACAGGGAAACTGATGCCAAAGCCATTGGGTACGGCGGTATGCTGATGGAAGGGGCATTGGCCACTATGGCCATTTTGGCGGCCACTGCGGGCTTTAAGTCTCTCGATGCCTGGAACGGTCACTATGCCAGTTGGGCAGCTGCATCAGGGTTAGGTGCTAAAGTAGGTGCTTTCGTAGAGGGTGGATCTAGTTTCGTTTCCGCGCTGGGTATCCCTGGAAACATTGCTGCTGGAATTTTGGCGGTATTGGTAGTGAGCTTTGCAGCCACTACTTTGGATTCGGCCACCCGGATTCAGCGTTATATCATCAGCGAATTGGCAGAAGACTTAAATATCAAAGTGTTGACGGGAAGATACTCAGCTACATTATTGGCGGTAGTAGCAGCCTTTCTCTTGGCTTCTATCAACGGTGGTCAAGGGGGATTGATCCTATGGCCTCTATTTGGCGCTACTAACCAATTGATGGCAGGGTTGGCTTTGTTGGTTGTGACGGTGTGGCTGTTAAGAATGAAAAAACCAGCATATATTACCATGCTGCCTATGTTATTTATTATATTTATGACTTCTTGGGCCATGGGCATCAATGTCATGAACTACTATACCAGCGGCAGTAATCTATTGTTGGTATTGAGCGTATTGATGATTTTATTGGAAGTCTGGGTAATTGTTGAGGCCATCATCGCTTATAAAAACACCAAAGAAGTATTATAAAGCAAAATTAACAATAGAGGAACAAGCAGCAAGGAATGAGCAACAGGAAACAAAGCCTGCCGGCAATAAGCGGCAGGCCTTGTTTTTGAGCCCATTGAAGATGGTTATTTTTTGTCAGATAGTAGGCGATAACCTGTGGTAAGCGCTTGGTTATTCAGTGCTATGAGTTTCTCGTCTGTCGGAAATAATGTCGCCAATTCAGTTAAAATAGTTTCTTTCTTCACCAGTTCACTCAGCTTAACTAAAGCGCCCAGCATTACCATGTTCGCCGCTTTAATTGCGCCTAGTTTTTCCGCCCATTGGTTAGCTTCGATAAGGTACTGCCTGATGTCCGCTCTGGGGGATAAGCTCGTTACCAGCGAACTGTTGAGAATGATGGCCCCTTCAGGAGCAACTTCGGCTGCGAACTTATCCAGGGAAGGCTGATTAAATGCCAGTAAGATGTCCGGGCAATCTATTACCGGCGAAGAAATTTTGTCTCGGGAAATAATAACTCCACAGTGTGCAGTGCCGCCGCGCATTTCCGGACCGTAAGAAGGTACCCATGATACTTGATAACCTTCACGCAGGGCGCACCGGGCCAACAGCTGACCAGTGAATAATACCCCTTGGCCGCCAAAACCGGCGAAAAGAAGCTTTGCCATTATAATACCTCCTCACCAATGTCCATAAATTCTCCTAGAGGATAGTAGGGCAGCATATTTTGTTTAAGCCAGTCTAGGGCCTTTTCGGGCTTTAACTTCCAGTTAGTAGGGCATGTGGAAAGCACTTCAACGAGAGAAAATCCCTTACCTGCCAATTGGTAAGCAAATGCCTTTTCAATACTTCTGGCAGCTTTTTTTACCTGTCCGGGGCTATGAACGGAAACCCGGCTGAGGTATGCGGGCCCTGTTAAGGTGGCCAGCATCTCCGGTATCCTGATAGGGTACCCTGCTGTATCGGTGTTTCGTCCTGCGGGAGAGGTAGTGGTAATTTGTCCCGGCAGAGTAGTCGGGGCCATCTGCCCGCCGGTCATGCCAAAATTGGCATTATTTATGAAGATCACGGTAATGTTTTCTCCTCGGGCAGCCGCATGAATAATCTCCGCCGTACCGATGGCTGCCAAATCACCGTCCCCTTGATAAGTGAAAACTATTCGGTCGGGTAAAACCCTCTTTATTCCGGTTGCAACTGCGGGAGCACGGCCGTGGGCTGCCTGCTGCATATCAGTATTAAAATATTCGTAGGTTAGTACGGAACACCCTACCGATGCGACGCCAATGGTGCGTTCGCGGATGTCCAAGCTGTCTATGGCTTCGCCGACAAGTCGGTGGATAATGCCGTGAGTACAGCCCGGGCAGTAATGAAATGGTTTTTCGGTTAGCGACACGGGACGAGTTATTTTATTAACCATTGGGTTGCACCTCCCAAAGTTGGACGATTTTTTCTAAAATTGCTTGAGATGAAGGCAGCATGCCGCCGCTTCTGCCATAGAAATGAACGGGGACCTCTCCGTTAACAGAGAGCTTTACATCCTCAAGCATTTGGCCGGTATTCATCTCTACGGTGAGCAGTGCTTTTGCAGTATCGAGATGCTGCTGAAGTATACGTTGGGGAAACGGCCAAAGTGTTATCGGTCTTATCAGACCCGCCTTTATTCCTTTGGACCGAGCCATGTCTACGGCTTCTTTGGCGATTCGTGCCGCCATGCCGAACGCTACTAGAATAACGCTGGCATCTTCTGCCCGATACGCTTCTGCGCGTTGTTCTCTATCGTTGATTGTGGCATATTTTTCCTGCAGGCGGCAGTTATGCTCTTCGAGCTTGGGCGGGTCTAAATAGAGCGTATTGACGATGCGCTTTTTCCTACCTTCGCAGCCCGTGGTTGCCCAAGCAGGGCTATCTGTTGGCATAGTTTCTGTCGGCTGGTAGGTCCGTACCGGTTCCATCATCTGTCCAAGGAGCCCATCTCCTAACAGCATTACCGGATTCCGATAATCATGCGCTAACTGGAATGCAGTTAATGTCAGATCATAAATTTCCTGGACAGAGTCAGGTGCCAGTACGATTAAACGATAGTCACCATGTCCGCCGCCTTTTGTGGCCTGGAAATAATCCGACTGGGCCGGTTGAATACCGCCAAGGCCGGGGCCGCAGCGCATTACGTTTGCGATAACGCAAGGGAGTTCCGCTGCCGCAATATAAGAAATTCCCTCCTGCTTTAAGCTGATACCCGGACTGGAAGAAGAGGTCATTACCCTCCCTCCGGCGGCTGCAGCGCCGTATACCATGTTGATGGCAGCTATCTCGCTTTCGGCCTGCAGGAAGACACCACCCGTCTCGGGCAGTCTCTTTGCAAGGTATTCGGGCAGTTCTGTCTGGGGGGTGATGGGATAACCAAAGAAATACCTGCACCCGGCCTGAATAGCGGCCTCCCCCAATGCGGTATTACCCTTCATCAATTTTGCGGTCATTACTGTTCACCTCTTCCAGCGTTATAGCCATATCCGGGCACATCAGGGCACAATTGCCGCAGGCAGTACACTTGTCCGGATTTTTGACTGCTACCGGGTGATGCCCAAGTGTATTAATGGACGAGTCCAAATACAAAATTTTTTGGGGACAGTGATGGATGCAAAGCTCACATGCTTTGCAGTATTCCTTGTGAATAGTTGTAATTTTTTCATTGGTGGAAATTAAATTAACTGCCATTTCTGAAACCTCCTTGGCAAGTAGCCGCTGCTAATAGTTCTAATGCCATTAATTCCGCTGCTTCGCTGGTGGGGATTTTTTGTGCCTGGGATATGGAAATAATTTTGCTTATTGACTTGGGAATTTGTTGGATGCGAGCGTGGGCCTTTTCGGCGTTATAGCCATTAAGTTCCTCTGATACATTGATAAGGCCGCCGGCATTGATCACAAAATCAGGAATATAGAGAATGCCTAATTGGTGCAATTCCATTCCATCCGCCGGCTTTTCCAGCACGTTATTGGCAGAACCGGCAATAATGTCACATCTTAGCTGGGATAGGGTCCGTTGGTTAACTACCGCGCCTAAGGCGCATGGTGCAAGTATGTTGCAGTCAGATGCTAATATCTTTTCTGGCGATGCCGCTAGGGCATTAAATTCTAGTTCTGCCCTTTTTACTTTAGCCGGATCCAGATCCGTAACTGTCAATTTGACTCCATTTTGATGGAGCAGCTGGCACAAGTGGTAGCCGACACTTCCCAGGCCTTGGACTGCCACTGTCTTACCTGTTAAATTGTCACTGCCGTAAGCGGCTTCAGCAGCAGCCTTTATTCCCAGATAGACGCCGTAAGCGGTAGCGGGGGAGGGGTCACCGCTGCCGCCGGTGACACCTACTACGGATTTTGTTTCCTGGCTGATCACATCCATGTCTGCTTGAGTCATTCCCACATCTTCTGCGGTAATGTATCTTCCCTGAAGCGATTGGACGAGCTTACCATAAGCTGCCAGCAGGCCAGGGTTTTTGTCTAGCTTGGAGTTACCGATAATTACGGCCTTACCGCCCCCCAGATTTAAACCGGCGGCTGCAGCTTTAAAAGTCATGCCCTTGGCCAGGCGAAGAACGTCAGTGAGGGCTTCTTCTTTACTCTGATAAGGCCACATCCTAGTGCCCCCTAGCGCCGGCCCCAAAGAGGTATTATGGATGGCTATAATTGCATTTAGGCCACTTTTCGAGTCCTGTCCGTGAACCACTTTTTCGTAACCCGGAACAACGATTTCTTTAATAATCAAGATAAACACCTACCTTGAACAGTTTAAGGGCGTAACACCCCCGAAAATAGAAAGAATGGCACCTCCCGGGAAAACAATATTAGCAATTATTAACTAACTAGGAGCAATAGTTGTGCCAATTGACTAAATCATCTGAATAGTACTGCTAATAAAGGCCGCCCCGTGTATTTCCGGGGCGGCCTTTAAAAGGATGTACAGGTAATATCTTGCCGATTATGAAAATTTCTGCAGGCAAAAAATTTCAATCCAGATCTAAGTTTTTTAATTTATTGTAAAGGGTGCGAACAGAAATGTTTAAAAGCCTTGCCGCTTGAGTTTTGCTGCCACCGCTTTGCTGCAGTACCTGCTGAAAAAGTTCTTTCTCCCAGTGATATTTGAGTTGATTGTAGTCTTTGCCGGAGTCCAAACCCGCTACGGTGCTAGCTTGAGCCCTGTTGTTTGGTGATTGGTGCTCCAACTGCGGCAAGTGGGCCAAGGTGATTTCAGTATCGCTGAGTTTCATATTGATAATCGCACGACCGAGAACGTTTTCTAATTCCCGGACATTTCCGGGCCAATGGTGCTCCTGCAGGCGGGAAATTACCTGTCGGGAAATACTTGCTACATTGCGCCCGTATTCTTGATTATACTTCTCGATTATCCGTTTGCTGAGATACGGTATGTCTTCTTTACGGCGCCTTAAAGCCGGAATACGGATGGGTATCACATTAAGCCGGTAATAAAGATCTTCACGGAATTTACCCGCGTGGATAAGTTCTTCAAGGTTAGCATTGGTAGCAGTTATTATTCGTACATTTATCGGCGTGGGGGTTGTGGAGCCTACGGGCAGCACCTCTTTTTCCTGAAGTACCCGCAGCAATTTGGCCTGGACATGCAGGCCAATTTCCGCAACTTCGTCAAGAAATAAAGTGCCGCCGTGCCCTTCTTGGAAGAAGCCCTGTTTCCCCCCCCTTAAAGCGCCGGTAAATGCTCCTGCGACATAGCCAAATAATTCACTTTCCATCAGGCTATCCGGGATAGCAGCGCAGTTTACCCGCACAAACTTTTCCCGCGCCCTTTGGCTGGAGTGGTGGATAGCGTGGGCAAATAGTTCCTTGCCGGTACCGCTTTCACCACGTAACAGGACTGTAGCCGGGGTAGCAGATGCCCTTTTCGCTAGTTCTACCGCCTGCCTCACCGCGGTACTTTTACCTGTAATGTCTTGAAAGGTATATTTCGCTTCAAGGTGACGGATGAGCTGCTTGGCATGTTCTAATTCTTCCGATAAGCGGTGAATCTCGCTCACGTCGTGAATTACACCGACACTGCCTTTTGACTTGTTTTGAACTTTTAAAGGGGCGCAATTGACAATCACTTCTCGTTTGCTTGGGCCTACTTTCATAGGCACACCTGTCACTGGCCTGCCCGTACGCAATACCTGAAGGTGCATGCTTTCCCCCTCGGCAATATCAACAGTGGCAGGTTTATCTAAAACTGCTTCTTCCGTAAGGCCGGTTAGCCGCGTATAAGCGGGGTTGATCATCAGGCCCAGACCGTTTTCGTCTACTACTGAAATAGCATCATGGGTGGAATTTATTATGGCCTTTAGCAGGGCCTGGGTTTCTTTCAGCTTGGTAATTTCTTCTGCAAGAATTACGATTTCACTGATATCTCGAAATACTGCGGCAGCACCTATAAGGTCACCAACCTCATCGCGTATGGGTGCCCTATTAGTAACGATGGTGGTATTATGAATTTTCTGCTGGCTGTTTAACTCAGGCTGTCCCTTTTTAAGAACTAAGTGTAAACGGGTGTTGGGGATCACCTGAGCGATGGGTTGGCCCATTACCTTTGCCGTCGGTAATTTCATAATCCGCTCCGCGGCCCTGTTAAAAACGGTAATAAGACCGTCACCATTGATAGCAATAATGCCTTCATGTATGGAATCAAGGATTACGGAGAAACCTTTGGAAGTGATGGACACAGAAGAAACACCCCTTTGCCGGAAAGTTATTTCTATTACTATTATAATATGTAGTTCAAATAAAGTAATGGTTTTATTCAGATAAATGTGACGAAAATCACATATATGGATGCAGGGAGTCACGGTCTCGATGGAGTAAAGCTTTTATAATGTATGTAAGAGCAGAAAGGTCAGCACCGAATCCTGACCGATTGAATTAGTGATGAGAATTTTAGGAGATAAATAGAAGGGGGCCATAAGATGGTTAAAAGAGAGATTATTTTTATTGATGAAGAGAAATGTAACGGATGCGGCCAGTGCGTGCCTAACTGTGCAGAAGGGGCTATCAAAATCATTGATGGCAAGGCAAAGGTTATTGATGATAAATATTGCGATGGATTGGGGGCCTGTCTGGGTCACTGTCCTGAAGATGCTTTAAAGATTGTTGAAAGGGAGACAGTAGAATTTGATGAACAGGCGGTAGAAGACCTGTTGGCTCAACAAAAGAAAGAAAAGCAAGCCGCTGCGGTAAAACCGGCTCCTGATCATGGCTGCCCCGGAAGTATGCTGCGGGACTTAAGCCCCACCAAGGCAAAACCTGCTCCGTCTGAAGAGGCGGGTATTGATAGTGGCGATATTTCCCTCTCCATTAAATCTCAGTTGGGCCAATGGCCGGTACAACTAGCATTGGTCCCCATTCAGGGGGATTTATGGAAGGATGCTGATGTGCTAATCACCGCTTCTTGTGTGCCGGTGGCTTACCCAAACTACCATCTTAATTTGCTAAAAGGTAAAAAAGCGGTAATCGGCTGCCCGAAACTGGACAACTTAAAATTTTATACCGAAAAAATGGTGAAGATATTTGCCCACAATAGTATTAATAGTGTTACCGTAGCATTCATGGAGGTGCCGTGCTGCGGCGGGATCGTTATGGCAGTGGAGCAGGCCATAAAAGCCGCGGGAAAGGATATTCCAGTGAAGCGAGTTAAGATTGGTATTAAAGGAGATATCTTATCTTAACTGCCTGCTAAGCAAGAAGAAAATAAATCAGTGCAGACAAACCGTTGGGAAATACCCGGCGGTTTGTCTTAATTTATCAGACAATGAGATACTTATAACATAAAAAGCTTTAAAATATACTTTAATTACCAGCGAAAACATGATATGATATTAGTGGTTTTGTTGAACGATGGGAGTATAAAACATCCTAATGTTCGGGTTTTACCTGTCATAAGGGTTATCCCGTTGGTAAATACTAAAAGGAAGTCAATAATGGAGGTGGACTCCTTGCCGGCAGTGGTTTTAGTAGGTGCGCAGTGGGGGGACGAAGGAAAAGGTAAGATTACAGATTTTCTTGCTAAAAAAGCAGAATATGTTGTTCGTTACCAAGGAGGTAACAATGCCGGTCATACTGTCAAGGTGGATGACCGGGAATTTAAACTACACTTAATACCTTCGGGGATACTTTATCCCGGTAAGATTTGTGTTATTGGTAATGGAGTGGTGGTAGACCCGGCGGTGCTGCTTGAAGAATTGGCGTATTTGGCTCAAGAAGGGATCGATACTTCGGGGTTGAGAATAAGCTCTAATGCTCATTTGATTATGCCCTACCATCGAAAGCTTGATGAGGTAGAGGAAGAACGCCGCGGCGAGCACAGAATTGGTACTACTAAAAGAGGCATCGGCCCTGCTTATATGGATAAGGCTGCTAGGGCAGGTATGCGGATGGTTGACCTGTTAGATGAGGAAGAATTTAAGGCAAAGTTAACCCGGGTGCTAGCAGAGAAAAATTATCTGCTGGAAAAGGTTTATCAGGCAGAAGGGTTTAAAATCGAGGAAATCTTTGAAGAATATGTAGCTTATACAGAACGCATCCGTCACTTTATTACCGATACATCTTTGCTGGTAAATGACGCGATTAATGAGGGCCGGGATGTGCTGTTTGAGGGAGCACAGGGTACCTTGCTGGATTTGGACCATGGCACATACCCGTTTGTTACATCGTCTAACCCAACTGCCGGAGGTGCTTGCATCGGTGCCGGTATCGGTCCTACGAAGATTGACCAGGTTATCGGTGTTTGTAAAGCATATACCACTCGAGTGGGTGAGGGGCCCTTTCCGACGGAATTAGATGACCAAATAGGCGAGGAAATACGTAAAAACGGTGCTGAATTCGGCACTACTACAGGTAGACCTCGCCGCTGTGGTTGGTTTGATGCTGTAATACTACGGTATGCTGTACGAGTAAGCGGCTTGAGCTCGCTGGCGCTGACCAAATTGGATGTGCTGGACAGTCTTGAGCGAATTAAAGTTTGCACAGGATATAAGTTGAATGGGAAGGAAATTAGTGAATTCCCTCATAGTCTCAAACAGCTATCTTTGTGTGAGCCGATTTACGAGGAACTGCCCGGTTGGCAGGAGAATACTTCTAACGCCCGGCAATTTAACGAATTACCCCTAAATGCCCAGAAATACATCAAACGTCTTGAAGAGATTGCCGGTGTTCCCGCGGCAATTGTGGCAGTAGGGCCCAAACGTACCGAGACCATTCAGACAAAGGATATGTTTGCAAAATAATAGAAGTTTGTAGTTACCCCCGCTAAAAAGTGGGGGTTAATTTTTGAGTTTTTCCGAAATGTAAAAAAGATTGGCGGGCTATAAACAATACTAATAATTCTGATAAAAGATATTGAATTGTCTTAAAATCCATGGTAGGCTAATTTTAGCGCTTGAAACAAGCGCTAAAAATTTCGGACAGGTGGCCTGACCACCTGTCAGGTCCGTCATATACCGGTTTTTCTGGCTAGGACAGCCTGACTGGGTGAGCCGTCATTTCAACATACCACTGTTACCGCAGGAGGAATTATTCTCCCCCTGCACAACTATACATTATAAACATAGAGTTTGGCAGAGGAGGAAGTATTACGATGCTGACCAGTAAAGTGATAGAGCAGCTAGTTGGTGCATTAGGTAAAGAAAAGGTGTTTACTGATAAAGAGGATCTTGCTGCATATAGTTTTGATGCCACAGCGGACATGCCCAAGGTTGTTCCGGAAGTGGTGGTGACTCCCACCTCAACCCGGGAAGCTCAGGAAATTGTAAAACTGGCGGCGCAACATAAGGTGCCACTATATACCCGCGGGTCAGGAACCAATCTGAGCGGCGGCACAATTCCTATTAATAAGGGAATTGTGATGGTGATGGTCAAGATGAATAAGATTTTGGAAGTAGATGCAGAAAATCTAACTGCCACTGTTCAGCCTGGTGTAATTATCCAGGACTTGAATGATGCCGTGGCCGGACATGGGCTTATTTACCCACCTGATCCCGGTACTATAGCTACGGCAACCATGGGCGGCAGTGTCGCTGAATGCTCCGGCGGGTTAAGAGGGCTTAAGTATGGCGTTACCAAGGATTATGTCATGGGGCTTGAAGTTATATTAGCCAACGGTAAAATTATGCATTGCGGCGGTAAAACGGTTAAAAATGTGACAGCTTACGATATGGTCAAGCTTTTTGTGGGGTCCGAGGGTACATTGGGTGTCATTACTGAGATTATAGTTAAACTTATTCCCGCCCCGGAAGCCAGAAAAAGTGCTTTGGCGATTTTCCGCTCCTTGGATGACGCAGCGAAGGCAATTACTGGTATTATCAATAACAAGGTTATCCCGGCAACTTTAGAGATTATGGATAATGTAACCATTAAAACTGTAGAAAATTATGCCCATGTGGGGCTTCCCACCGATGCAGAAGCGATTTTGTTGATAGAGGTGGACGGCATACCAGAAGTAGTGGAGAAAGAGGCTGAAGCTGTTATTAAAGTATGTAAAGAGAATAACGGGCAGCTAAAAATTGCCCAAACTGCTGCCGAGAGAGACGAAATTTGGCAGGCTCGCAGAGACGCACTGCCGGCATTGGCGCAGCTAAGCCCCACCACTGTGCTGGAGGATGCCACTGTACCTCGCAGCAAGATACCGGAGATGCTCAAGGCATTAAGAGATATTGCTCAAAAATACCAATTGACCATTGGCACTTTTGGACATGCCGGAGACGGAAACCTGCACCCTAGCATTATTACTGATGAGACTGATATCGAGGAAATGAAACGAGTGCACCAAGCGGTGGATGATATTTTCGCTGTCGCGCTGGAACTGGGCGGCACCTTATCCGGAGAGCATGGTATTGGTATTGCCAAACAAAAATACTTGGAACAAGAATTTGGCGAAGCAGGTATTGAAGCTTTAAGGGCCATCAAGCGGGCGTTGGACCCGGAGAACCTGCTTAATCCGGGAAAAATTGTCCAACCTTAGGGGGCGTTATTAATGGCATATTACGACTCTTTAGACAATGTCAGAGCAGAAATCACCAGATGCATGAAGTGCGGTAATTGCCAGGCTGTCTGCCCCATCTATAAAGAGGTATTGGGGGAGTCTGGTGTTGCTCGGGGTAAAATTCAAATAGCGAAAGACCTGCTTGAAGGGGAACTTGAGTTAACGGATAAAATGCAGGATATTTTCAGTCTTTGTCTTACCTGTAAGGCATGTGCCGCTAACTGCCCTTGTGGGGTACAGCCGGATAAAATTATTTTGGCTGCCAGAGCAGAGCTGGTAAGGAAGAAAGGATTACCCGGTTTAAAACGGCAGATATTTGGCGTATTAGGGAAACCGCAGCGTTTTAAGCTTGGCATGGGTATGGCTGCGAAACTCCAGGGTTTTGGGCTGAAAAAGATACCATCCAGTAATGCTGCTCATCCTCGTTTTCCCATTGGCATAGACACCCGGCGTATTGTGCGTCCCTTGGCCAAGCAGAGTTTGCTGTCCCGACTGCCGGAAGTTAGTAAAGTCTCTAAGCCCAAGCAGCGAGCAGCTTTTTTTACCGGTTGTATGCTTAACTATATGTACACCGAAGCGGGTAAGGCCGTGGTGGAAGTGCTTAATGCAAACGATGTGGAGGTTATTACACCTAAAAGCCAGCACTGCTGCGGTATTCCTGTTTTTGTCCACGGAGATGTCAAAACGGCCAAGGCTATTGCCAAATATAACCTCGATATATTTGCAGCCGGAAATTACGATGCCGTTATTACCCACTGCGGCACCTGTATCGGCGCCTGGGTACAGCATTATCCTGAACTGCTGTTAGATGATGCTAAATATTCTAAATTGGCCGAGCAAATGGCTGCTAAGGCATACGATGTCAGCCAATATCTTATCGATAAAGTAGGATTGAAGGAACCAACCGGGCAGGTCGCAGCTAATGCAACCTATCATGACCCCTGTCATATGGTTCGTGGCGCCGGAATTGCGGCACAACCTCGACAAGTGATAGAAAGTATTCCCGGCGTAACCTTGACGGAAATGCAAAAGCCGGACCGCTGCTGCGGTGGAGCCGGATCTTTCAGTCTGACCCATTACCCGCTTTCTTCCCAAATAAGGGATAAAAAGATTGCAGATGCTTTATCTGTTAAACCTGATATGGTATTGACCAGCTGCGGCGCTTGCCGTATGCAGTTGGAGGATGGATTATTTCAGGCCGGTTCAGACGTACCGGTTAAACACGTGGTAGAACTGTTAGCCGAGGCCTATGTAAAGGGGGGAGGCAGAGATAGTGGGCAAAAAACTGGTTAGCCAATTTATGGAGAAGGCCAAGGCAGTATCCGCGGAAGTAACCCGAGTGAAAGACTGCCGGCAGGCTTATGATACAGTGGTGCAGATTATCAATGAAGCCAAAGTAACTAAGGTGGGTTGCCCCGCGGCCTTATCTAAAGGACTGGGGACTGTCCTTAAGGAAAATGGCATTGTTAGCGTTAGCCAATGCTCACCGCAGGAAGCGGCGGAGCTGGAAATTGGGATTACTCCAGGGCAGGTGGGTATCGCGGAGACTGGTACAGTGGCCCATGATGCCAGTGAGCTATTTAGCCGCTACTTTTCCATGCTCTGCTCTACCAATATAGTGCTGCTCAGCGCAGCCCAAATTAAGGGAACAATGGATGAGGCAATTAAGGACCTTGAAAATGACGGTGTGCAGCCTGGTTATACGGCCTTTATCACCGGTCCAAGCCGTACGGCAGATATCGAAAGAGTGCTTACCATCGGTGTGCATGGCCCCGAACGTTTATGTATCATTTTAATAGATGGGGGGGAATGTTAGATGGCAGTGAGTAAGGAATTTCAAGGTAAAGTAAAGGATGCTTTGAATAATGATAACCTGCGCCGTGCCCTTACTAAGTTTGGCAACGATTACCCCGCGTCAAGGGAAAAGGCATATATAGGGAAGGATATCGAGGGCCTAAGAGATTATATTTCTACCGCCAAAAGAGAAGCCGCCCAAAAGGTGGATCTATTGGTGGAGAAATTTACGCAAGAGGCCGAAAAGCGCGGTGCCAAGGTATATTTCGCCCCTACGGGGGAAGATGCCAACCGCTATATTGCCCAAGTTGCCGCACAAAACGCAGTTAAAACTGTGGTTAAATCAAAATCTATGGCCTCCGAAGAGATACACCTCAACAGTTATCTTGAAGGAAAGGGCATAGAAGTCACTGAGACGGATTTGGGGGAGTGGATTATCCAACTGATGGGGCAGAAACCATCTCATATGGTGATGCCTGCAATACACCTCACCCGTCAGGAGGTGGCTGATACATTCTCCAAACATCTTAATGAAAAGCTTCCAGCTGACCCCGACACTTTAACCAAGGTGGCCCGCCGGGAACTACGCAAAAAATTCCTCGGCGCTGATATGGGTATTTCAGGTGCTAATATGGCGGTGGCTGACAACGGCTCCATGGTAATCATGACTAACGAGGGTAACGCCAGACTTACCACCACTTTACCACCGGTTCATGTGGCTTTGGTGGGTATAGAGAAGTTTGTGGAGAATATGGAGACCGTTACTAAGGTGCTGGAAGCATTGCCCCGGAGTGCCACCGGTCAAACTATTACCAGTTATGTCACTATGATTAAGGGCAGTACCCCCACTTGGAAGGACGGGAAGATTCAGGATAAAGAGCTGAACATAGTCATTCTGGATAATGGGCGCAGTGAATTAATTAATGACCCGGTATTTCTAGAAGCAGCTCAGTGCATTCGATGTGCCTCCTGTCTAAATGTATGTCCCGTTTACCAGCTTGTGGGTGGTCACGTGTATGGCCATATCTATGCCGGTGGAATCGGCAGCATTTTGACAGCATTCTTTAACGGGGAAAATGAGGCATTTGACCCACAGAATCTGTGTATTAGCTGTGGTAAATGCGCCACCATCTGTCCCGGTAAAATAAATATTCCTGATTTAATTAAAGAGTTGCGTCAGCGCTTGACGGAGAAGAAAGGGTTATCTTTTACTGAAGGGTTTGTCTTAAAGAAAATTCTTTCAGATCCTCGCACCTTTCACAAATGGCTCCGTCGGGCAAAACATTTACAGAAGCCGTGGGCTAAGGATGGCTATATCAGGCACCTGCCGCTGGCTTTTTCTAAGCATACCGAGCACCGCAGTTTACCGGTCATTGCTGATAAGCCGCTGCGGGACATGATACCGGAGCTAAAACGGAATATTAAAAAACCCAAAGCAAGAGCTGCATTTTACGCTGGTTGTGTAATTGATTTTTGTTATCCGGAGGTTGGGCAGGCTGTTTTCAAGACTTTGCAGGACCGCGGTATTGAGATGGTATTTCCCGATGAGCAGAGCTGCTGTGGTGCACCGGCCAGTTATATGGGGGATCGGGAAACTGCCAAAGAAATGGCTAAACAAAACATCTCTGCCTTGGAAAAAGCAGATGTAGATTATATTGTGGCCGCGTGCCCTACATGTATAGATTCCTTGAAACATGATTTCGTTCATCTCTTGGAGGATGATAAACAGTGGAAGCAGCGGGCAGAAAAGTTGGCAGTAAAGGTGAAGGATTACTCTGAATTAATGAATGATCTGCCAGGGAAATACGCCGGTAAAGCAAAGGGTACCAAAGTTACCTATCATGATTCCTGCCATTATAATCGCAAACTGGGTCTGTCGGATAAACCCAGGAATTTGCTTAGGGAAGGCTATAATTTGGTAGAGATAAAAGAATGTGACCGCTGCTGCGGCTTTGGTGGATCATACACCGTTAAATTCCCGCAGATATCTGCCGAAATTATGAAGCGAAAAGTTAAAAACATTGATGACAGCGGTGCGGCTATTGTCGCCATGGACTGTCCCGGTTGTATGATTCAGCTGAAGGGCGGCCTAGAAAAGGCAGGCAGTAAAGTGAAAGTAAAGCATAGTGCTGAATTGTTGGCCGAGGGCGATAAATAGGACTTGTTCTGGAGCAAAAAGACAATCAGTATTATATTAAATATGATCTCATAAAAATTAGCATAAGGGGAGATGACTAGTGGATTTAAATAAAGTGAGGGAAATTGCCAAAGATAGGATGAAGGGCTACTGTCGTGTCTGCCCGGTCTGTGACGGTAGAGCATGCGCCGGTCAAGTCCCTGGTATCGGCGGTACAGGTACTGGCAGTGCTTTTTCCGCAAACCTGAATGCCTTGGCCAAGGTAAAACTAAATTTAAGGACCATTCATGAAGCAGTAAATCCTGACTTATCAATAGCGGTATTTGGTGAGAAACTAAATACTCCGATTCTCGCTGCGCCTATCACAGGAGCATCAATAAACATGGGCGGAGCCATTAGCGAACGGGAAATGGTTGATGCTATGCTGCAGGGTACATTGGCAGCAGGCAGTCTGGGTATGACCGGGGATACCGGTGTGCCCAGTATGTATGATGATGGCCTAGCGGGCATTCGGGCGGTTAATGGTAGAGGTATACCGTTTATCAAACCGCGTAGCAATGATGAAATTAAAAAACGAATAGAAAAAGCTGAAGAAGCCGGTGCACTGGCAGTTGGTGTGGACGTTGACGGTGCCGGTCTCATCACCATGGCCTTAAACGGACAACCGGTTGGCCCCAAATCCTTTAAGGACATTAAAGAATTAGTCTCTTTTACTGAACTTCCATTTATCATTAAAGGCATCATGACTGCAGATGAGGCAGAAACAGTAGCTGCAGCAGGTGTTTCTGCCATTGTGATATCTAATCACGGCGGTCGTGTGCTGGACTATGCCCAAGGTGCCGCCCGGGTGCTCCCTGCTATTGCGGACAGGTTAGATGGAAAGCTGACAATCTTTGCAGATGGTGGCGTGCGCGCTGGTACCGATGTGCTGAAGCTGTTAGCACTTGGAGCAGATGCCGTATTGGTGGGAAGACCGCTGATAATCGGGGCCTTTGGCGGCGATAGAGAAGGCGTTAAACTAACAATAGAGACTTATACCAAGCAACTGCTTCAAGCGATGATATTAACCGGTACAGCGAAAGCATCAGATGTGCCCCAAGGGGTAGTTGTTTCTTAAAATTTGCACTAGCGGCAAACTGTATTATAATAATAGGGCGATTAAAGGTCGCCCTATTACTGTTAAGAGGGTGTGGATTATGCAGTTTAAACCAATTAAGCATAAAAGAATTTATGAGGAAATAGTTGGCCAGATTAAAGAACTAATCGTAGAAGGAAGCCTCAATCCCGGTGATAAACTTTTATCCGAGCGAGAACTGGCAGACAGCTTAAAGGTCAGCAGGGCTTCGGTAAGAGAAGCATTGAGTGCATTAGAGATTGCCGGACTAGTGGAAATACGTCCTGGAGAAGGTACTTTTATGCGCTGTGCGGATCTCGATACAATTATCGAGCCTTTGGCGCTGATGTTCTTGCTTGAAAGGGATAAAATACGAGAACTGCTTGAGGTACGTAAGGCTTTAGAAGTTGAAGCCATTGGGTTGGCCACAGAGCGAGGTGAAAAGGAAGATTTTTTAAAGGTTGAAAAGGCACTAAATGAGATGGAAGACGGGCTGGGCAGTGAGGAGCGAGCTGAAAAAGCAGACCTTAAGTTTCATTTTGCCATTGCCGAAGCAACGAAAAATTCAATGCTCATTCGTCTTATGAATACTATCTATGATACTATGAATCAAACACTGCGAACCTCCAGGGAATTATGGATGTCCCGTAGGAAGGAAACCCCGGACAGACTGCTGGAGGAACATAAGGCAATGTTTCTTGCGGTTAAGAAGGGCGATAGCCCGAAAGCACGCAAGCTTATGTATGACCATTTGAAATCGGTGGAAGAGGAGTTGGCTAAATTAGACCTTTTAAAGGCCAGAACATAAAAAGATTTTAAATAATGAAGGCGGCTCAAATGGTAACAAAAGGGAAGTTAAAAATAATGTTGACAGCGGCAAAAAAATGCTGTAATATATAGCATTGTGAGGACATGAGCCATTAGCTCAGCTGGCAGAGCACCTGACTTTTAATCAGGGTGTCGAAGGTTCGAATCCTTCATGGCTCACCAAAGCATGGCCCGTTGGTCAAGGGGTCTAAGACACCGGCCTTTCACGCCGGTAACAGGGGTTCGAATCCCCTACGGGTCACCATTAGGGCGATTAGCTCAGCTGGGAGAGCACCTGCCTTACAAGCAGGGGGTCGGCGGTTCGATCCCGTCATCGCCCACCAAAAGCGAGATGAGACTAAACTTGTCTCGCAACATATGGAGCTGTGGTGTAGAGGCTAACATGCCGGCCTGTCACGCCGGAGATCGCGGGTTCGACCCCCGTCAGCTCCGCCATTTTTTTAAAAAGCGAGTCCTCATTGGCTCGTCTTTTTATTGCATAACAGACCAATTATGGATATAATATATTCATATGCGGGAATAGCTCAGTGGTAGAGCATCGGCTTCCCAAGCCGAGGGTCGCGGGTTCGAATCCCGTTTCCCGCTCCAATACCGCCGTTGTGGGATTTTTGGACATCAAGAAAGCCTATTTGGATGTTAGAGGCCAATGCTCCTAAAAATCGCTATTAAATTTTTAAAGGACACCTCTTTTTCTAAAAAATTTAGATGGAGGTGTCTTTTTTGTGGGTCGGATTTTAAAAATTCAGGCGGATAATTATGCAACATGGGATGATGCGTTGGAAGATTTTGTTTTAAGCTGAAGGAAAAGCAGAACGTACGATTGATGACTACCGGTGGCATGTAAAAAAATTTCGAGGCTTTACAATGAAGCTTGGGCCTTTTACTAACTCTGCGCAAGATTTTTGATTGACCCAGAAAAATGGAGTCGCGCCTCTATTAGACTTACTTTACTATGTTGATTTTGCCTTTTTGTATTTGATTTTTTTATTTATTTTTATGTCTTTACAGCCTGGATATCGCTTTGCTACATAAATCCTTGCTTAATTAGTAAAAATATGGTAAAATGCACTAAAAAGACCGCTTATAAAAAGTAAAGCGGTCCATGAGGTGCAACATGATCATAATTGAAAAAATTAAAAAGGAATTTAGACAGCATGGCGGTGTACTTAAGACATCAGAACTTAACGCAATGGGGCTATCAAGCCGACAAATAAAAAAATTACTTGAGGATGATGTGCTTTCAAGAATTAAATGTGGTTTTTATGAATTAACAGATGAGATGCCCCAGGAAGAAGTTATTATAGCACGACTATTTCCCCAAGCAGTAATATTTCTTGAAAGTGCTTTGATGCACTATGGATATACAGATAGAATACCATTGGCATTGCAAATAGCAGTGGATAAAAATAGTAAGAAGAATCAATATGATATTAATTACCCTGCAATAGAGCCTTATTATTTGCTACCTAAGTTCATTGAAGTTGGTGTAGGTACAATGGAAGTAGAAGGGGTAAAGGTGAGGATATATAATCGTGACCGAACGATTTGCGATGTTCTTCGTTATGAGAATAAGCTAGAAAAAGAAGTGTTTAGCTGTGCAATCAGGCGGTATGCACGAGACACAAAGAAAAATGTGAGAAGATTATTTGAGTACGCTGAAATATTTAATATAAAGAAAAAAGTGCAGACCTATGTAGGAGTGTGGTTGTAATGGCAGATAAGGCAACATCAGTTTTAGCTAAGTTAAAAAATGAGTCAAAAAAACAGGGCATTCAACTACAACAACTGCTAAACCTCTTTTGTCAGGAAGAGTTTATTCGCAGGCTTTCTCAATCGCGCTACAGAGATAACCTCATCCTTAAAGGAGGTTTTTTATTATATTCAATGAGCAATTTTACAGCTAGGCCGACTGTTGATGCGGATTACCTTTTAAAAAATTATGCAAATAACAAAGATGCTATCGAAAGTCTAGTTAGGGAAGTGATTTCTTTACCTAGCGTAAATGACTATATAAAATTTGAAATTAGAGGTCTAGAGGTAATAAGTGAAATTAAAGAGTACCACGGCATTAGAGTTAATCTTACCGGTTTTATCCGAAATACAAAGACTCCTTTGAGTATCGATTTTGGAGTGGGGGATATTATTGTTCCTTCACCAGTTGAAAGAACATTACCAGCAATGCTTCCGGAGTTTGAGCAACCTAAAGTCTTAACCTATTCTTTGGAGTCTACGGTGGCAGAAAAATTAGATGCAATTATAGCCCTAATGGAGGCCACGGGGCGTATGAAGGATTTCTATGATATATATTATATAGCTATAACCTTTAATTTTGAGGGTAGAAAGCTTCAAGAAGCAATTTATGAGACCCTCTCTAATCGCGGCAGACCGTATGAAAAAGATTCTGTTGCTATAATTGCTAGATTAGCTAAGGATGTAGATATCCAGAAAAGGTGGAATAATTTTTGTAAAAAAGTGCTAAAATATGATTTGAGCTTTGATGAGGTAGTTAAGGTGATTATTGATTTTACGCTACATCCCTATACATCAATCATTCAGGAGAATGACTTTTTCAAAACTTGGAATTATAAAGACAGAAAGTATGTTTGACGGGAAATAATGGACAATTTAAAACAACCCGATAATATGAAACAGCTTTACTGCCAACGGTGCTGCAAAGGCAGTGATTAAACCCGCTAATCCCATAGCAAGACCACTATATGCTCCCTGGATTTCCCCCTCCTGTAATGCGCGGCCTGTACCAATGCCATGGGCTGCAGTCCCCAGCGCCAAGCCTGTTGAAATAGGGGAGGCCAGGCCGGTATAACTGAGCAAAGCTGGACCAAGTATGGCCCCTACTAAACCGGTAATAACAACAAAGACGCTGGTGAGAGAAGGTACTCCGCCTACTATGTGGGATATTTCTATAGCGATGGGTGTAGTAACCGATTTGGGTACCATAGATAAAATTAATTCTGTGGTTCCCCCTAATAATTTTACGGTAAATACCGCAATTAGCATGGCAGTAAGTGTTCCCGCCGCGACACTAGTTATGATGAGGGTTAGCTGCTGACTGATGCGCTGTGAGTTTTTATATAAAGGAATAGCCAGCGCCACTGTTGCAGGTCCCAATAAGAAAGAGATCAGTTGGCCACCCTGCTGATATGTATGATAATCAATTCCCAGTAGTGTTAAAAAGAAAATGATTGCAGCGCTGCTGATAAGAAGGGGATGGGTTATGGGTGAGGGGTACCGTCTATAAAGCTTTTTGGCAGCTAAAAAGAAACCTAATGTAAGGGCAACCCCAAAAGCGGGCTTAGCTGCGATGGTTTCTGTCAGGCCTGTTAATGTACTTATTATAAGATCAAGCATCTGTACCCTTCCTTTTCCAGTGAGTAGCGATCATGCCGGTTGCCAGCATACCAGCTAAAGTGCTCACTATTATCCCCAGTCCTAAGGCCAGCCAGTATTCAATGAGTATATCGGCATAAACCATGGCTCCGACTACGATAGGCACAAAAAGTAATACAAGGTTATTTAATAGAAGATTCGCTGTTTCTTCTACAGATTCAAGACTTAGCCAGCCCTTTACTAATGATAGCCACAGCAGAAGCAGTCCCATTACCGGTCCAGGAATGGGCAGATTAAGGATATAAACTAAGGCTTCGCCAGCTAACTGAAAAACAAGAATAAGTGTAAATCCTTTAAGCATGGAATTATCCTCCGCATTATATTTGTGTTTACAAAATCTAGTATAACATAAGAATAAATAGGGAGTTAAATCATAAAATCAAGGGGGCATGTATGAATACACGGGTAGCTTTCGGCCAAAAGCTGTCTGCGGTATTGTCCTTGGCTCAACTACTAAACTTTTTTAAAGATGAAAGCAGGAGTTTCGTTTGTAATAATAGAAAATAATAACTAAAGTATAATCGAAAGGGTGGTTTTAAATGACCAACAAATTATTAGTTACTGTAACCGTAGGGGAAAATGACCCCGAGAAAGCTACTGTAGCCTTTAACATGGCTGCTACCGCTGTTGTATCAGGAATGGAAGTCATAGTAGCCTGTAGTGCTGAAGGAGTGGAGCTGGGAATTAACAATGGTGCCGCTGAAGGCATTACTGTGGACAAGATGCCTCCATTGGTTGAATTGATGGATACATTTTTCGAGGGCGGCGGTAAGATGATAGTTTGCACCCCCTGCTTTGCAAAAAGAGGTTATCAGGAACAGGATCTGCGTGAGGGCGCTATTCTAGCTGGTGCAGCTAAAGTGGTAGAGTTTCTCTCAGAAGGCGCAGCCACTATGTCCTTTTAGCTAAAAAAGCCGAAATTTAATACATCGCTATATTTGTCTAGGCTTTAAAGACTGGGATTTTCTTTCCTGGTCTTTTTTATACCAGTCAGAAAGAATAAGTTTACGATTCCCGGACACTGCCCATATATTTTATGCATATATTGTATTAAACAACTTATAAAGGATGGGTTTTTATGTTTATCACTCACGAAGTGCAGCCCGGAGAGACATTGGAAACTATTGCTAGACATTATAGTGTTTCCGTACCAGAAATAACGGAAATAAACGAAATTTCTAATCCGCAAGTAATCAGAACCCGGGTAATAATAAGGATTCCCGTTCCGATCATTCCACCGACGATACCCTCACCGAGACCTATACAAAATATTAGTTCGCGTGTAATCAATGGGATTCTGTATATTTTCTCAACTGACAGGATGTTCTACTTTCGGGGTCAATCGGTGCGGCTTCTTTTGGTTAAGATTAATATAACTAGCAGGCCGATAACGTTAACCTACAATACCTCACAAAGGTTTGACTTTTTTGTGCGGCGAGGGCTAAGCGGTCCTATTATCTGGCAATGGTCTGAAGATAGAGTTTTTACCCAAGTTGTCCAAAGGATTACCCTTCAACCTGGTGAATCCCAGATATTTAGAGCTACATGGAATCAGGAAACCAATGAAGGCAGGCAGGTCACACCGGGAGTTTATCGTATTTTAGCGGAAAACGTTGCCCGGGAACTACGGGGTAGAAGGATACCGGTGCTCATCAGAATAAGATAAATGAAAAGCTAAGGTTTGAGATAAATATGGTAAAGGTAAAGGCACATTATCCAGGGGACTGAGGGATGCTGAAGGCGCTAAGCCCAGTGGCTTGGGCTTTCTCTTTGTTGTAAAATCGGACAAGCCTTAAATAGGGTCAAGCAGACCAAAAATATGAATATGGGTAATAAAATATAAAATACCAAAAAATAGTTCCGAACTGCAATGGGCGGTACCGCGTCTATATAGTGTGACCGGTCAGGAGGTGGGGGTTAAATGAATGAGATAAAAATTATAAAAGCTGCGCAGCGAGGCGATAGGCAGGCTTATGAGAAATTGGTGGAGATTTACGATACCCAGTTGTTTCGCACCGCCTATGGCATTCTTGGCAACCGGGAAGATGCTCTCGATGCAGTTCAGGATGCTTTTTGGCAGGGTTTAAAATCTATTTCTCGATTGTCAGACCCGGTGGTTTTTCGCAGTTGGTTGACAAGGATACTGGTGAACAAATGTATGGACCTACTTAGGAAGAATAAGCGTGTGGTAGTGTGTGAGGATTTTTCCCAATTGTCACAACCCGGAAACGACATCGAGTTAAGTATCGATATGGCGGCTGCCTTGGCGAAGCTAGGCGACAAATATCGACTGATATTGAGTCTGCGTTACTTTCAGGACTTATCAATCAGCGAAATAGCCCATGTGCTGGAGTGCCCCGAGGGCACTGTTAAATCCCGACTGCATTATGCATTGATGAAATTGAAGCAGGAACTGAAGTATGGCCGGGAGGTGGTAAAATGAAATGTATTGATGTGCAGAGCTTAATGGAACAGTATATTACCGGCGAACTTGACCATAGGGAATTTGATAAGGTAGAAAGTCATATTCAAAAGTGCCCCAATTGTCGACAGGAATACGAGGATTTGACGAATATAATAGGCATGTTGACGGATGCCAAGGATGAATTGGAGCTAAAGCCCCAAGAGAAGGAGGAACTAAAATTTATGTTTGCTGTGGATAAAAGACGAAGCGGGGTGGCCCGTTGGTTTCAGTATGGTTCGTGGGTGGCGGTATTAGTATTGGCTGCATTTATCGGTACGATGTTTATGTCGCCAGCTGCAGCTGCCAAGATTTTACCGGACTTTCCTTTGGTCAGGGAAATGCTGCAGTTAAAAGCAGATAATGCCGACCTGAAGGGTAAGCTGGAAGTATATTCCCAAAAGGACAATGGTTTGGATGAGGTACAGGAAATCACTGACCAGGAAAAGTTTGAAGTGCAGAATACGGTGCTAAGCTTTGTGAAAGCTCAGTATGAGGGAGACCGCCAGAAGATGCTCGCTCTGGCAACCGAAGATTTTGCCATAATGATGCAGAATGACCCGGGCCTGGTGCCAACTTACGACCAGACTACGTCGCTAAGTTTTATCATTGTCACCAATACCGTTAAAATGGATAATCAATATCTAACATTTGTCCGGCTGGAAGACTCCCGTACGGATAGCCAATATCAGGAGAACTTCTATATCCAACGGGTAGGGGATAAATTTAAAATAAATATGGTAGAAATGGACGCTTAGTAGTGAGTTCTAACAAAAATATAATACCTAAAATGCCGGGTGACTCCCCGGCATTTTCTTATAGTGTATAGACTTCCATGCCGCTGGCGCGGCACCATCAGTTGAATGAAAATAGGTATTTTCAGGACAGGAAATTATGGGTTGCGGGTAGGGGCGTGCTCTCTTACGGCTTGTCATGCGAGATCGTAAAGACATCGAAGGGAGTATTGCAAATTTTTAGTTTTTGGCAGGAATATCCCGTGGTAAATGGAATATAAAAAAATGAATGAAAATTCACTCAAAAGCGAGGGGATAGTTGTGGGTCACATGACCATTGCCAAACAGAAAGTTTACCAAAGTCTTGCGGAGAGGTTAGACAAAAACCCGGTGGGTGCGGTAATTAACGAAACTTTGTTCAAAATTCTTTATATTATGTATTCCGGGGAAGAAGCGGAAATTGGCAGCAAATTTCCTTTGCGCCCGGCACCATTGGATGTAATTGCTAAAGCAACGGGTGTGCCGGAGCAGCAGTTGGTGAAGCATTTAGATAATATGGCTAACAAAGGACTGGTAATTGATGTGCCGCGAAAGGGGCAGGTATATTATATGCTTTCGCCGTTGGTCATCGGATTTTTTGAATATACTTTCATGAGGGTTACTGATGAGCTGCCTATGAAAGATTTAGCGGTTCTTTTCAATCAGTATCATCATGATAAGGGCGTACCTGAGAAATTTTTCGGAGCTGACACTAAATTGTTTCAAACGCTGGCTTACCAGGGATTGATGCCTGACGATGTTAAGACAGAAGTACTAAGTTATGAAAAGGCGGAGGAGATTATTCGAGATTCAGGCGGCGGTTCGCTGACCATGTGCTACTGCCGACATCAGGCATTGCATTTGGGTACAAATTGTGATGCACCCATCGATGATATTTGTATGTCTTTGGGCGGCGCGGCGCAGTGGTTGATAGCCCGGGGCTTTGCCAAACCGGCTACCACTGATGAAATGCTGCGGGCCTTGGAAAAAGCAGAACAGCATGGTTTGGTCCATCTGGGCGATAATGTACAGAACAACCCGGCATATATCTGTAACTGCTGCGGCTGCTGCTGCGGCGTGTTGAGCAGTATCAACCAGCACGATATTGATGCTGTGCATTCCAGTAATTTTGTCCCCGCAATAACTAAGGATGAATGCAAGGGCTGTGGTGTCTGTGCCAAGCGCTGCCAAATTGACGCCATTAAAATAGTGGAGGAAATCGCCGGCGATAAAACATCGGCCAAGGCGGTTATCGACGAAGAGCGCTGCATCGGCTGCGGGGTTTGTATCAAGGGATGTAAGCAGGAAGCGATACATTTGCGTCAACGTGATGTACTTTATGTCCCGCCCAAGGATAAAAAAGAGCAGATGATGAGGATTGCTGCTGCGAGAAAAAGCTAGGGTTGCAGGCGAAAGCCTTTTCGCCTTTTTGCACTTGTGATATAATGTGGGCAGAAGTGTTTAAGGAGGCGTTTGCATGAGTAATAAGGTACATATTAAAACAGTGGTTAATCCCAACCTACAGTCAACGTTGAAAACCGGCGGATGCGGTACCTGCCAGTCTTCCTGCCAGTCCGCTTGCAAGACTTCCTGTACCGTCGGAAATCAGGTGTGTGAAAAGAAATAAGATAAGCCCACTGCGGTGGGTCTTATTTTTTTATAAACATGGAACCTTTTTGTGCTTGGAATGGCAAAGCGCAAGTGTTGTTAAGTTGTTCTTCTAGGAGTGACAAATCATGAACTTAGTTAATCAAGCAGATAATATCCATATTTTTAGCTATAGAGAACTTAATATATTATTGGATGTAAATAGTGGTGCTGTTCACCTGCTTACCGATACGGCAGCAGCAATCGTAGCTGCTGCCATTAAAGGGGCCTCCGCTGATCTGCTGCAAGATAAGTTCGGTAATGATGCGGTAAGCCAGGTTATGACTGAGCTGAGAGGTCTGCAGCAGCAGGGAGTGCTGGCGTCTCCTGTTGAGGACAATAGATTGCCACAGGAAGAAGTTTCATATATAAAATCGCTCTGTCTTCATGTTTCCCACGATTGCAATCTCCGGTGCCGCTATTGTTTTGCCGGCACTGGTCGTTTTGGCGGCGATAGAGAATTGATGACCGCGGACACCGCCAAACAGGCAGTAGACTTTCTCTTGGCTGCCTCGGGACCGCGGCAGTTTTGCGAAATAGATTTCTTTGGCGGTGAGCCGCTGATGAATTTTTCGGTGGTTATGGAAACGGTAAAATACGCGCAGAAAGCGGCCGCTATTAAGGGCAAAAAGATTAATCTTACCCTTACAACCAATGGGATGTTGTTGGATGAGGATGTGCGAAGGTTTTTAGTAAAAAACGAAATCAAGCTTGTTCTTAGCCTTGATGGGCGTCCGGAAATCAATGATTACATACGCCCGGGTGCCGGGGGTAAAGGCAGCTATCGGGAAATAGTACCCAAATTTAAGGCGATGGTAAATGAACTGGGTGGGAAGAATTACTACATCCGCGGCACATATACCAAGCATAACCGCGATTTTGCCGCTGATATAGCGCATATGCTGACTTGCGGCTTCCGTGAGCTGTCAATAGAACCGGTGGTGGCATCTTCGGAAGCGGGGTATGCCCTGACTGAAGAAGATTATCCCTTTATCGCTTCAGAGTATGACCGCTTGGTGGACCTTTATCTGGAGTACTGGGATAATGGTGACCCGTTTAACTTTTTTCATTTTAATGTGAATTTGGAGCAGGGACCATGTCTTGCGAAACGCCTTCGCGGCTGTGGTGCGGGTTTTGAATACTTGGCGGTTACGCCTGGTGGTGAACTCTACCCTTGTCATCAGTTTGTCGGCGATGAGAAGTTTCGCATTGGTACTGTGACAGAAGGTATTATCAATACCAGTGTAGGAGAAACCTTTAAACAAACTCATGTTTATAACAAAGAGGAGTGCCGACGCTGTTGGGCGAGGTTCTACTGCGGCGGCGGCTGCAACGCCAATGCTTACCAGCAGAGTGGAGACCTTTTTGAACCTTATAAAGTTGGATGTTTGGTACAGCGGAAACGGCTTGAATGCGCCATCTATTTGGAGACCAAGAAATTGATTGATACCGGGGGAGGGGAATGATTTGAACATAGCTTTTGACCCGCAGTTAGCTATGAACAGCATTGACCAGATATCATTGGCTACTTTTATTTTGATTTATATCGGTGGTGTGCTTACCAGTATCAGTCCCTGTATCATTTCCATGATGCCTGTATTAGTGGCTTATATCGGCGGCTATGGGGAAGCATCAAAAGCCAGGGGGTTTGTCTTAGCTCTGGCATTTACTGTAGGGTTAGCCACTACCTTCAGTATATTTGGTCTGATTGCCGGAACCATGGGCACTATTTTTGGCAGAGTTGGGGACGGGTGGTATTATTTCATGGCAGTGGTGGCGATTGCTATGGGATTAAACTTGATGGGATTTTATCAGATAAAATGGCCGGCTTTGAATATAGTTGCCCCTAAAAAACGTGGTATTGGCGGGGCATACCTGGTGGGCCTGTTTTTTGGTACAGTTGCTACCGCTTGCTCCACCCCTATTTTGGCAGTCATTCTGGCCTTTGTCGCCACCAATGGGCAGATGGCCGACGGAGCGGCCCTATTATTTGTTTATGGTTTGGGTCAAGGGGTTCCGCTTTTGGTGGTAGGGACATTTACAGGGCTGGTAAAAAAACTTACTGCCCTACAAAAATGGGGTCAGTGGATTAATATTATCAGCGGCTTAATTTTGATTGTTTTAGGGGTTTATTATCTTAGTTTAGCAGTTAGGTAGGTGATACTTATGGCGACGTTTAAAACTATGTGCCCTTTGGATTGTTTTGACGCTTGTGTCTGGCGGGTAGAAGTTAACGATGGCAAGATAACAGGGGTAAAAGGCGATGCGAACCACCCCTTTACCCGGGGAAAGGTCTGTCCTAAGGCAAAGAGGCAGGTAGAACGGCTATACAGCCCCGACCGGGTGCTGCATCCTTTACGAAAAGCAGGTTCGGGTTGGCGGCGGGTTTCCTGGGATGAGGCCCTTAGTGAGATAGCTGAAAGGTTGACTGAAATTGCTGAGGAAAGCGGGACTACGGCAGTACTGCATAATTATGATTCCGGCAGTAATGGCCTGCTTAATAACCTTGACAGGCGCTTCTTTAATGCTTTTGGCGGTGGTACCGAAACTCAGGGCAGTCTTTGCTGGGGTGCCGGGTCTGCAGCCCAAAAGCTGGATTTTGGCGAATGTCGGTCAAACCAATGGGAGGATGTCCTTAACAGTAATTTGGTGGTGCTGTGGGGAAGGAATGTTGCCGATACCAACCGGCACCTGCTGCCTTTTTTAAAGCAGTTGAAAGAGCATGGCGGGCAGGTGGCAGTAATCAATCCAATAAATATTAAGCTGCCCTTTGCCGCGGATATTTTTCTCCCGGTAAAGCCCGGAACTGACGGGGCCTTGGCCCTGGCGGTAGGGCACATCCTCTGCCGGGAGAGGTGGTTAGATCTATCCTTTATTTCTAATCATGTATCGGGCTTTGAAAAATATCTGGAAACAGTAAAAGAATATCCGCCGGAAAGGGCAGCAGAGATTACTGGCCTATCTGTGGAAAGCATAGAGGAATTTGCTGCCGGTTACGGGCGGGCCGGGGCGGCCAGTATTTTCCTGGGCTATGGAATGCAGCGGTACACTAACGGAGGCAGCAGCGTTAGAGCGATAGATGCGCTTGCTGCAGTCAGTGGTAATGTGGGCAAGTCAGGTGGTGGTGTCAACTATTCCTATTCCGGATACAAGAAACCAATTTTTGCGGATATTACCGGCAAGGAATTATCGCATCAAAAACGGTATATCAAGTATCCGTGCTGGGGGGATGAGGTGTTATCTCTGACAGACCCACCGATACGAGCGATATTTGTTACCCGCTCTAATCCCGTTTGCCAACTGCCTAATACCAAGAAGGTACTTGAGGCGTTCAGACGGACGGAATTTAAAGTCACCGTAGACTTTGTCCTTAATGATACAGCGGCAGAAAGTGACTTGGTGCTGCCATGTGCCACATCTTTTGAAGCCGAAAATATTATTACCAATGGGATGAACCAACACTTTGGTTATTCGCCCCAGCTTGTTGAGCCAAGAGGCGAAGTCCGTTCCGATGCCTGGATATTTACCGAGTTAGCTAAGCGGATGGGTCTGGAAGAGACGTTTGGCAGATACACTGAAGCTCAGTGGCTGGAAGAGGCCTTGGCACCCCTTAATGGCTATGGAATTAACCTGGATGCCTTAAAAAGGCAGAGCGTAATGGATAATCCATTAATTGTGCCGGTGGCCTGGCAGGATAAGAAATTCACCACAGCGTCCGGTAAAGTGGAACTTTATTTAGGGACCGCGGCTGATGAGAGTTCGGCAGTGGGGCATTATCGCCCCAGTGCTGAAGCCGGCGGTGACTTGATAGATCAGGAACAATACCCGTTAATTATGCTAACTCCCCATTCAGGTGGAAGGATTCATTCTCAATTTCATGATTTACAAGATGACGGCAGTATGCACATGAGCGTGCTGATGCATCCTCAGACGGCCATTGATTATGGAGCGGTGGATGGTGGATTGGTACTGTTAGAAAGTCCTCGGGGACAGGCGAAGGGTACCGTCAAACTTACTGAACATGTCTTAGCAGGGGTAGTTGTGATAGAGTCCGGCTGGTGGATTAAGTATGGCGGCGGCGTAAATTTTCTCACGCCGGATAGGGTTTCCGACTTGGGTGGGACTGCGGTATATTATGACTGCCGTTGCAGTGTAAGACGAATCACCGAGGTGTGAACATGAGTACAGGACAGGTAAAAATTGAGCAAAATAGTAAAATGCTGCCCGGGCCAGGTCCGCTGGTTTGGGCAGCATTGCTTTTCACGGTCTTTTCATGGGGCAGTTCATTTGCCGTGGCAAAATATGCCATGAATCAACTGACGCCAATCAGTCTGGCTACTTTACGTTTTCTTTTGGCAAGCGTCTTTTTTATGCCTCTCTTGGCTTCGGGTGGGCGGTGGAAGCAGGTAGATGCCAAGGATGTACCCAAAATGGTGGGGTTGGCATTTTTAGGCATTACCTCGTATTTTTGGGTTCAGTATGCCGGGGTAAGTCGTACCACGGCCACCAATGCTTCATTGTTAATCACTACCGCGCCGGTCTTTGTGACAATTCTTTCCGCTGTAATTTACCGGGAAAAAATTACCCTAAAGGTCTTTCTGGGCATAGCCATTGCATTTTCCGGGTCGACACTAATTATTACCGGGGGTAAGAGTCTGTCTCTACTGAATCACCAATATCTTATTGGTAACGGGCTGATGGTTTTCAATGCCTTTTGCTGGGCTCTTTTTACAATTGCCGGGAAACAGTTGATGAAGAAGTATGATCCGGTGCTATTAACCGGTTACATTACCATTGTAGGCACTGCGTTGTTTATCCCCCTAGCCGTACGCGACGGGTTACCGGGACAGCTAAGTGGTATTGGAGTCGATGGTTGGGCTGCAATAGTCTTTCTGGGAGTATTTTGTTCTGTGGGCGGATATCTAGGATGGAATTATGCCCTTTCAAAGCTCAGCACTAGCACTACGGCGGTTTTCCTATACATTCAACCGCTGATTACGGCGTTGATGGCTGCGCTTCTGCTCAACGAAAGAATCACTTTTATTATTATCTTGGGAGGAATTTTGATTGTCTATGGCGTATTAATATTAACTAGAAAATAAAAGCAGCGATGGTGGCCAGCTGCTAATGAGAACGTAGAATCTTCGACGTGCTGGCCTGATACCAATTCCTCTCAAACGAGAGGAAATTTTTTCCAAGCAGTAACCAGTCCTATTGGACATAGAATGAAATAGGAGTAGTATGGAAAGGGGGAATGTAATGTATTCCTTCAAAAAAGAAGAGGTGCTTGCACCGGACAGCAAAATCCCTATTTGCAGTCAAACCGTTAAGGCAAAACTGCGCAGAGCCGTAAAGCAGCCGATACTTTGGGTAGTCTTGCTGCTGCTGGTAGCTGGTGTTGCAGCTATGTTCGTACCCCAGAGCAAACCTGCCGTTGCAGTTATATTAGACGATAAACAGATCGCTTTAGTTCCCGAAGCAGCTATGGCAGAAGCAGCATTTTCCCAAGCAAAGGTAGACGTCAGAAAATATTTAGCCGGCGAACCGGTTTGGCAGAATAATTTTGAGGTTAAGTCCGTTCAAGTTCCGGAAGATAGTGACCTTATCAGTCAGGATGAACTGTATGCTATGCTGAAAAGGGAACTGAGCTTTGAGCTGATGGCTACCGCTATTCAGCTTGGCGAGGAGCGCTTACTGGTGCTGCAGGATAAGGATGTTGCAGAAGGAGTGTTGGAACGGGTAAAGAATCAGTTTCTGCCGGACGAAGAAGGAACAAAGGTGGAAAGTGTGGTATTCGAGCAGAAGCCGGAGTTAACGCCGGTGGAGGGCCGACAAGGTGAAGTTGTCGGTGCTGCTGAGGCATTTAATTTGCTTACCACCGGGAATAAAGTAATTAAGACACATATTGTTAAGGAGGGGGACTCCCTCTGGACCATTGCCAGGGCTAACGACTTAGACATAGCTGACATTGTGCAGGCTAATCCTGGTATTACGGAAGGTACCAGGTTGAAACTTGGGATGGAGCTAAAATTGATTAAGGCTGAACCCATGCTGGATGTGGTAGTTACTTATAAGGCGGAAGAGAAAGAAAAGACGCCCTACGCTGTGGAAGTTAATAAAGATGACAATCTCTGGCGGGGACAGGAAAGGGTACAACAATCGGGGCAGTATGGAGAAAAGGAAATGTTGTACCGCATTGTCCAGCGTAACGGCCATGAGCTTTCAAAAGAAGTGCTTGAAGAGAAAGTTATCAAAGACCCCCGCAAAAAGATAGTCAAGCGGGGCACCAAGGTGATGGTGGCCTCCCGGGGAGGCGGCAATGGCGAATTGGCCTGGCCGCTGCGGGGCGTGATTACATCCGGCTACGGTTACCGCGGTAGTGAGTATCATACAGGCATTGATATTGACGGTCAGACTGGGGACCCGGTATACGCTGCTGAGGCAGGCACCGTGATGTTTGCAGGATGGAACGGCAGTTATGGCTATATGGTGACTATTGACCACGGTGATGGTCTGCAGACTCGGTACGCCCATAATTCAAAACTATTGGTCAAAGTAGGAGATAAAGTGTCTCGCGGCGACCCGATTTCCCAGGTGGGAAGCACCGGCCGCAGTACAGGCTCGCACTTACACTTTGAGGTGCTTGTTAATGGCGAAACACGCACGCCTATGCGATATTTAAACTAATTCATTAACAAATGTCCTTCACATGAAGGGCATTTTTTTTGGGTAAAATAAATAGGGGTTGAAATATGAGCGAAAAAGTGTTTATAATATAAGCAAAACACATACCCTTAGGGGGTAATTAAACTGGGGAGGTATTGTATGAACTGGAAAGAAATCAAGAATATTGCAGTTGTAGGTTTATCAGATAAACCTGAGCGTGCCAGTAATCGGGTTGCGAAGTATTTGCAAGAGCAGGGTTACAAAGTGATACCGGTAAATCCAACAGCTGCCAATATATTGGGCGAAACCAGCTATCCATCCGTGGCGGAGATTCCTAAAGAAATTGTTGTAGATGTAGTGGATGTCTTTCGAAAGTCAACTGTAGTTCCGGAAATAGCGGAGCAGGCCATTGACCGGGGAGCTTCGGTGCTATGGCTACAGGAAGGCGTTATCAATAATGATGCAGCTAAGAAGGCGGAGGCAGCGGGGATGGAAGTTATTATGGACAAGTGTATCATGAAAGAACATAGAAAGGATGTTGGATAATGCTCTATGATTTGGCAATAATCGGCGGTGGGCCGGCTGGATTGACAGCGGCACTTTATGGTGCCCGGGGCGGGATGAAGACAGTAGTTTTGGAAAAATCGGTGCCCGGCGGCCAGGCCGCCCTGACCGATATGATCGCAAACTACCCGGGGTTTCCTTCGGGAGTAAGCGGTGTTGAACTGATGACCAAATTCCACCAGCAGGCGGTTGAACACGGCGCTGAGCTGAAGATGAAGAATGTCACCGGCTTGGAAGACAGGAATGAAGTAAAAATTATAAAGACCGGTGAAGAAGAGATAGAGGCTAAGACTATCGTTATCGCCACCGGCGCTAAAGCTCGCCAATTAGGTGCCCCCGGGGAATTAAAGTTTCAAGGGCGCGGTGTTTCTTACTGTGCTACTTGTGACGGGGCATTTTTTAAAGACAAGAGAGTGGCGGTAGTGGGTGGCGGAGATTCAGCCGTAGAGGAAGCCCTTTTCTTAACAAAATATGCGTCTCAGGTGGTACTAATCCACCGAAGAGATGAATTAAGGGCGGTAAAAGCACTTCAGGAAAAAGCTTTAAACCATGAAAAAATGGATTTTATTTGGGACAGTACCGTGGAAGAAATTAAGGGTAAGCAAAAGATAGAGAAGGTTGCTATTAAAAATGTCAAAACAGGCGAAGTGGCGGACCATGATTTTGACGGCGTATTTATCTTTGTAGGCACAGAGCCAAATACAGATTTTTTGAATGGAACGGTACAGCTAAATGAAAAAGGGTATGTAGTAGCTAATGACTTTTTGGCTACCTCTGCAGCGGGAATATTTGTCGCCGGGGATGTGCGAGAGAAATTCTTGCGTCAGGTTAGCACTGCAGTGGGCGACGGTGCTCATGCAGCTATGGCCGCTGAGAGATATCTGGGTGGAGTACTATAATAGAAATTAATACCAAGGGGGGCTTTCCGTATCGGCGGGAGCTCCTTTTTATATGTATAGGAAACACCCATGGAAAGCGTGGTTTCACAATTATAATGAAAATATCTGCGTAAGATTTCTTTCTGTAACGGCAAGACTTAATGATGTAAATTAAAAACCGGGCCTGAATTAGTGAAAATTGCTTATCTTAATGATTGGTGGCTCAAGGGGGTGATTTAACAGGAGCAGCTTGATAATTGCCGTTGACAAAGTTGACGTTGTTGCATACAATTGGTACTAGATAGCATACCCCAGTAAGGTATATGAGATATATCATAGTTTTATGGCAAGACTATGAAGACAACATTAGGAGGGAAAGCTCATGGAAGCTGCAGAAGGCAAACAGTTAAAAAAAGTTACTCTGCCCATCAGCGGCATGACTTGTGCGGCCTGTGCTGCTCGAATTGAGAAGGGACTAAGTAAGGCAGAGGGTGTTGATACCGCGGCAGTGAATTTCGCTGTAGAAAAAGCCACTGTATCTTATGACCCCCAAGTAGTTCAGGCTGAAGACTTGGTCAAAACCGTTGAAAAGCTGGGTTATCATGTGCAGACTGATAAGGTTGAGTTAAAATTGTCGGGCATGACTTGCGCGGCCTGTGCTAATCGAATTGAAAAAAAACTAAATAGTTTGTCCGGAGTCACTAAGGCAGTATTGAACTTTGCAACGGAAAAGGCCACCGTGGAATATAATCACGCAGAAATCTCAGTAAGAGATATGGTAAAAGCGGTGGATGGTATGGGATATGGTGCAAAAGAAGCAGATAGCGGTCTTGATAATGACAGGGAGAAAGCGGAGCGTCAACAAGAAATCACAAGGCAGCGTAACATGTTTATCTTATCGGCAGCTTTGTCGCTTCCTTTACTTTTCATCATGTTTGCAGAGATGTTTTCTCTGCATTTAAATGAGTTTTTTATGTCACCGATTTTTCAATTTTTGCTAGCGACGCCTGTACAATTCATTCCCGGCTCTCAGTTTTATAAAGGAGCTTATCATGCATTAAGAAACGGCAGTGCCAACATGGATGTACTGGTTGCATTAGGAACATCTGCAGCATATTTTTACAGTGTTGTAAACACATTCTTTGCGGACGGGATGCTTTATTATGAGACCGCATCAGTATTAATTACATTAATCTTATTGGGTAAACTATTGGAGGCCAATGCTAAGGGCCGCACTTCAGAAGCGATTAAAACGCTTATGGGGTTACAGGCTAAAACGGCTCGGGTTATTCGTGACGGAGAAGAAGTGGATATACTTATTGAAGAAGTGACCCCCGGAGACAAAGTATTAGTTCGGCCAGGAGAGAAAATTCCTGTGGATGGAGTGATTGTAGAAGGGAATTCTGCAGTTGATGAATCTATGCTCACCGGCGAAAGTATTCCTGTAGATAAGCATCCGGATGATGAGGTCATAGGTGCAACCATTAATAAGCATGGTTCCTTTACTTTTGAGGCTACTAAAGTTGGAAAGGACACTGCCCTGGCTCAGATTATCAGAGTTGTGGAGGATGCCCAGGGCTCGAAAGCACCCATCCAGCGGATGGCAGATATAATTTCCGGGTATTTCGTACCAGTAGTGGTGGGTATTGCGGTAGTTACATTTTTAGTTTGGTACTTTTTCTTAACGCCGCCCGCGGGGTTAGATGCGTTTACCTGGGCGTTGGTAACCTTCACTGCGGTATTGGTAATTGCCTGCCCTTGTGCACTGGGGCTGGCCACACCTACTTCCATTATGGTAGGCACCGGTCGAGGGGCGGAAAACGGCATACTCTTTAAAGGCGGAGAGCATTTGGAACATACCCATAAGGTTAATGCGGTGGTGCTTGATAAGACCGGCACAATTACCAAGGGAGAACCTGAACTTACTGATGTAGTCACCGTGGGTGGATTTAACAAGGATGACCTGTTAAAACTCGCGGCTTCTGCCGAAAGGGCTTCGGAACATCCTTTGGGCCAAGCAATATTAGATGGCGCGAAGGCAAAGGGCATAGCCTTAGCGCAGCCGCAAAACTTTAATGCCGTTCCGGGACATGGTATCGAGGCGGATATTGACGGCCGGCATGTGCTTTTAGGCAATCGAAAGCTAATGGACAAAAATAAGATTGACGTCAAACAGCTTATTGATAAAAAGGAAGACCTGGAGGAGCACGGAAAAACAGCAATGTTAATTGCAGTGGATGGCAAGGCTGCTGGGGTTGTGGCAGTGGCGGATACAGTAAAAGCAAGTTCCGCTGAAGCGGTTAGTGCTATCCGGAAGATGGGTATCGAAGTAATTATGATAACCGGAGATAACCAGAGGACCGCTCAAGCTATCGCTAAGCAGGTGGGTATTGAAAAGGTACTTGCTGAAGTGCTTCCAGAAGATAAGGCAAATGAGGTACAAAAGCTGCGCGACCAAGGTAAAGTGGTTGCTATGGTAGGTGACGGTATTAATGATGCTCCTGCTCTGGCAACCGCAGATGTTGGTATTGCCATCGGCACAGGCACTGATGTCGCCATGGAGGCCGCAGATCTCACCTTAATCAGAGGGGATCTAATGGGGATCCCTGCCAGCATCCAATTAAGCAGGGCGACGATGCGTAATATCCGCCAAAATTTATTCTGGGCACTGGTTTATAATTCAGTGGGAATCCCGGTAGCAGCTATGGGACTGCTGTCTCCTATCATAGCTGGGGCGGCCATGGCCTTTAGTTCCGTATCGGTAGTAAGCAACTCTTTACGTTTGAAACGGTGGAAATTTAAAACAAACTAAGAAAAGCAAACCTTTATAAGGAGGTGATTTAGTATGGCTGAAAAGACAATGGATATCAGCGTGGCCGGGATGTCCTGCGGCCACTGCAAAATGGCTGTTGAGAATGCGTTAAAGACTTTGGATGGGGTGACTTCCGCTGAGGTAGATTTAGCGGCTAATAAAGTCGCTGTAAACTTTGACGAAGCCAAAACCTCTTTCGATCAATTAAAAAGCGCGATTGAGGAAGCTGGTTACGAGGTACAATAAGTTTTATGGAGGGTGCGCGGAGCTAACTGCTTCAGGCATCCTTTATTTTATTACTGGTTACTATTGACTGTAGTAGCAGTTGCAGATATTATTAATGTTAGTTAAAAATATAGTACAGCTCCAAGTGCAGGTAAAACCATCTAAAGGGGGAGAGAAGGCACAATCAATACTAACGCATGTAGTATAGCTGTTTCCAAGGAGTCCTAGTTTTAAGGTTTAATATTTGCACAGTTAAGAAATGGAATATAAAAAATTGCAGAAAGTGCAGGATTATTAGCGCAGTCAGAGAATAAGTTATAGTACATTTTTATGGGCATTTTATATTTTTTATTTGTCACCATGTGAAAATGGTTACAATACAAGATAAATTGCGAGGAGGAAGAACATGCTAAAAAGCAGAAGTCAGAAACTACTTATGGTAACTTTAGTTTTCGCCTTGATGTTAACGCTAATACCGACTATGCCGGCATTTGCCGAAGGCGAGACTATGACAATGAAACAGCTTTATTATTCTGTTTGGCCAGAATATGACAAAGCTCCCGATGTATTGGTGATTTATTCAGGGGTCTTTGTTAACGATACGGGTGCCCCTTTTCAGGGAGAACTTCGTTATAAGGTTCCCAAAAATGCGAATATCAACATGGTCTGTGAGACTGAAAAGGGAATGCTTTGTCAGAAGTATGTAGTGGACAAGGATAACCCGGATTATGATGTGATTGTATGGAAACCATCTCACCCGGTTGAGCCAGGAGCTGAATTTCCGGTAATGATGGAGTATTATCACCAACCGTTTGCTGCGGGAAGTAGTCCCAAGGCATTCACTGAGACTTTCAGACCGGCTTTCCCGGTAGAAACACTTGCTGTGGATATCAAAGCTCCCACTGGTGCCTCTGAAATTGCTTTGACACCTGAGGCCCAGCAGACTGAGTCTGACGCAGAAGGTTTTACCAGTTATTACTATCAATACACTAATTTGACCAATGAAGATGCATTCACTTTTGATGTAAGTTATGTTCGCGAAAGCAACGAACCTTCCGTGGACCCTGGCACTGGCCAGGGGGCACCCCAAGAGGATAGCTCTTCCCAGGCGGGTTCAACAAATACAATGGTTATTGTACTGTTATTAGTTTTTGTGGCACTGCTGTCGGTGTTCTTGTTTATTGCAATCAATAATAACAATAAACAGAATCAAAATAAGGGCAAGGGTAAGAAAGGTAACAAAGGTAATCAGGGTAAAGGCGGCGGTAAAGGGGCCAGTGCCAAGAAAAGCTCCGGCAAGACTTCTGCCGAGGAAAAGCGGAAATTGCGTAAGATGCTTATTGACGGTAAAATAAGTGAAGAAACTTATCATCAGTTGTTGGAAGAGATTGATGACTAATTAGTTGGTGGAGGTGCCACAGGTGAACCAGACTACAAAAATTTTTATTGGGGTTCTTATTATCATTGCTGCGGTGGGTTATTTGATGTTTACGGGTTTTTCAAGTTTTTCCGGATATGAGGTGGGAATATCAGAACTACTCACCGGTCAAAAGGATTACAATGATGAATATCTGTTGGTGCCGGGGAAATTAATCGGGGATAGTGTGAACTTTAACGGTGATAAGGTGGAGCTGGTATTTACACTTACGGACATCAAGGGTGAAGGTTATCAACTACCGGTGGTTTACAATGATGTTAAGCCGGACAACTTTGACGATGGTGCCGATGTAATATTAGAGGGGTATTATGACAAAGAAGATAATCTTTTTAAGGCGGAGAAGGTTACTACCAAATGCCCGTCAAAGTATGAAGGTGTAGAAGAAGGCGCGGAGACCCCGCCACAAGGGGAAAATTAACATCCATGAGACGGGTAGAGTAACTTGTCTACCCGTCCCGGTATTCATTTCGTCAAGCTTGACAAGGAGGTTTACTAATGGCTGATATTGGTTATTTAGCGCTTGTTATTGCAGTAGCAATCGGAGTTTATTCCCTTGCGGCATTCATTATTTCAATTGTCACGGATAATGAAAAACTTAAGGCCAGCGCAAAGGGCGGGGTTGCTGCTATCGGCCTACTTACTACGGCGGCTTCGTTTATTCTTATTTACTTACTGTTAGTAGGCGACTTTTCGGTAAAATATGTGTTCGAGTATACCAGTACGAACTTACCGCTTTTTTATAAGCTTTCAGCTTTCTGGGCCGGTAATGCCGGGTCGTTGCTGTTGTGGTCGTGGGTGCTGGCTATTTACACAACTATTGTTACTTTTTCTAAAAAACATGAACAGGATGAAAAAATACCTTATGTTTCCGCTATTCTATTAGTAATTAATATTTTCTTTCTTTTGGTAATGACTTTAAACAGCAGTCCTTTTGAAAGGATTCCCAGTGGTGTGGCAGTTCCTATGGATGGACAGGGATTAAATCCCATGCTGCAAAACCCGGGTATGGTCTTTCATCCGGTGACACTTTATCTAGGTTATGTCGGCTTTGCGGTTCCATATGCATTTGCTATGGCGGCATTGTTAACTAAGAAGGTGGACGATAGTTGGATTAAAGTTACCCGACGGTGGACAATTATTGCCTGGATGTTTTTAAGCCTAGGCAACCTATATGGAGCCCAGTGGGCATACGTGGAACTTGGTTGGGGCGGTTTCTGGGCTTGGGACCCGGTGGAAAACGCATCCTTTATTCCCTGGCTAACGGGTACGGCATTTCTACATTCAGTGATGATTCAAGAAAGAAAGGACATGTTAAAAATATGGAACATGTCATTGATTATCATTACATTTATATTAACACTCTTTGGCACCTTTTTGGTGCGAAGCGGTGTGCTGCAATCAGTACATGCTTTTAGTAATTCAGGGTTAGGTACCTGGTTCTTGGCATTTATGTGTCTGGCAGCGGTAGTATCCCTCTACCTGTTGGTGGACCGGATTAACCTTTTGAAACAAGGAAATAAATTTGAGTCATACATTTCTAAAGAGAGCAGTTTTTTGGTGAATAACCTATTGCTTGTGGGTGCTGCCTTTGCAACCTTCTGGGGTACTATTTTCCCATTGATTTCTGAAGCGGTAAGAGGGGTTAGAGTTACGGTAAGTGTACCTTTTTTCAACCAGGTAAACGGGCCAATCCTATTAGCTACGATATTTGTGATGGGTGTTTGTCCCTTGATTGCTTGGCAAAGGGCGTCTTTGAAGAATATAGCAAATAGCTTCTTGTGGCCCTTGATTCTGTCAGTGCTGATTGGCGTTGGGCTGTATTTGTATCTGCCCGGACATGAATTATATGGAGCGCTTGCCTTTTTGGTAGCCACATTTGTAATGTTGACTATCCTCCAGGAATTTTACCGGGGCGTGCGTGTGCGCCGGCGTATGACAGAGGAAGGGTTCTTGACAGCGTTTGGGAGATTAATGACACGAAACCGCAGACGTTATGGTGGTTATACTATTCACCTTGGCATTATTTTGATCTCTCTAGCAATTATTGGCAGCGGTGCATATAAGCAGGAAGTTACCAAACAGGTATCCGTAGGGGAGACTATTACTATTGACGATTATGCCATTACCTTTAACGGTCTCCGCCAGCGTCAGGAAGGCGAAAATGATGTAGTATACGCTGAAATGCCGGTCATGAAAGACGGCCAGGTAATAGGCACGATCACTCCAGAAAAAGTCTTTTATGCCACATGGGAGCAACCGTCTACAGAAGTTGCAATTAAGGGCACTTTAGTAGAAGACTTATATGTAATTCTGGCTACATGGGAAAACAGTGGTCAGACGGCGACATTTAAGGTTCATGTTAACCCATTGATGAGTTGGATGTGGATAGGCGGTTATATTTTGGTTCTAGGCACTATTTTCGCTGTCTGGCCTGGAAAGGGCAGCCAGTTAGGCCCTAAATATACCCAATAAGGGAGTTGAGCAGATGAAATACAAGGATGTCCGTTGGGTTTTGGCAGTTGTGGTGTTTATTCTAATATTTGCGGCACCGGTATCTGCGCAAAACTTTGTGGTGGATGAAGAAGTTTTTAAGGAAGTAGAAGCCGATTTAATGTGTACGGATGGCTGTGGTATGTACCTCAAGGCATGTGATAATGCCACTGCACAGCAGATGCGTAAAGAAATTAGAGAAAGACTGTCACAAGGAATGACACCTGAACAGATTTACGGGTATATGATTAGTGTTTACGGTGAAGAAGTAATGGCTGCACCACCGCCAAGCGTTCCTTTTAATATTACTGCATGGGTTACACCTTTCCTCGCTATTCTAGGCGGGGGGTTAGTGATTTACACAGCATTGGACAAGTGGGTTTTTTATAATAATAATGAGAAAGAAAACAGTGGTGTTGATGAAACTGACTTGGCCGAGTACGATGAGATCGTTGAAGAAGAAATGAAGAAATATTACTAGGGTTGGCCCGGACAGGAGGGGGAGCAGTTGGAATTAGTAATTGGGTTGATATTGGTGGTGGCTTCCGTATTTTTAGTGGGCTACCCGCTGATAAAGAAAGATGATGATTATAAAGCATTAGATAGAACTTTAGATTTTGATGCGGAGGATTCATTAGAACGCCAGAAAGAATCTGCCTTTACTACCTTAGGAGAAATAGAATTCGACTACCGTATGAAGAAGCTATCCACCGAAGACTATGACCGTTTAAAGGCAAAGTACAAGCGCCAGGCAGTGGCCGTTTTAAAGGCGGAGGAAAAGGAACTTGACCTTACGGGCGACCGTGAAATGGCAGAGCTCGAGAAAGAATTGGAGCGGGAAATAGAACAAGAGATTGAAAGAGAAGTACAGCAATTAATGGAAGAGGAAGAAAAAGAAATATAAATCTTGCCCAAGGTTTGGAGTGACTTGATATGAATAGAAAGTTACTGGCGCTTTTTCTGATGGTGGGGATTTTAATATTTGCCGCATCCTTGCCGGCCATGGCTTATCCAGGAATGTCCGATAGCGAAGGGAATACCGCACAGGGCGAGTCCCCTGGGGGGATTATCTTTGAAGCACATCACTTTTTTATTACACCCAATGAAACAGGAATAGAAGTATCCGAAACCTATGTTATTAATAACCCCGGTGAGGCGGTAACCGGGGACAAGACGATAGAATTAGCAGTTCCTGAGGGTGTTACCGAAATTATACCTTATAGAGGATTAGAAGAGGGAGCGTATCAGTTAGATGAAGGCAATTTGGTTCTTTCCCAAGAAATAACCCAGGGTCAGAATGTCATCGCTTTTGGCTATACAATAAAGTCGGACGATACTACCTTTCCATTTAAAGAGACCGTAAATTTTAGTACATCCTTCGTTTCTGTTATCCTTCCTCCTCATGGTATGGCGGTCACCAACGAGGATTTCACTGATGACGGTGTGCAGCAATTTGATGAGAACACTCAATATAAGGTTTTCAGCAAGTCTCAGTTGGAGCAGGGTACGGAATTAAACTTTCAAGTTGCTTTTTCCGGGAGCGGGCCTGCCGCTTCAGGGGGGACAGACCCTCATAATGAAGGTGGTACGGGTGCGGTAACTCAAGCAGCTCCTGAATTTCATAGTGCCGGTCACATCCGCTTTTGGCAGCAGTCACCATTCGCTGGTATGAATGCACACTTGTTTCTGTTTCTTGTAATCGTAGTACCTATTGCTGCTACCGGCTACTATTTCTATAGGCGCAGTCAGGATGCTGCGGAAATGGCGAGGGCTAATAGCGAAGATGAGGAAGAAGAACAATTCCAAAAGCTTCTAAAAAAGCAAGATAGCTTAATGAGTAAGTTAAAAGAGTTAGAAATGCAGCGAAAGAATAAGGAAATAGATGACGAAACCTACAATAAGTTAAAGGACACATACAAAAAACGTCTTATCAAGGTAAGGGCAAAGCTGAAGGAATTTGTCGGCTAGGGGGTTTTTCCCATCATTAGAGCTGAAAATATAGTAAAGACCATTGGTTCAAAAGATATTTTAAAAGGAATAAACCTTCATATCCGCCCAGGAGAATTTGTCAGTGTCTTGGGACCAAATGGGGCAGGCAAGACCACTCTGCTGAAAGTTTTAACTTTACTAACTCCAACTAGCAGCGGGGAAATTCATATAGCTGGCAGAAAGGTATCTGGGAATAGCCTGGCAGAGCGGAAAAAGATGGGCGTTATTTCTCACAGCACTTTTCTGTATGGCAATCTTACTGCTTATGAGAACCTGATGTTTTATGGGCGCCTATATGATGTGGATAATCTGAAGCAGCGCATCAAGGAAGTAATCAATGAAGTAGGGCTTCGATACAGCTTGAATGATCCGGTACGGACTTTCTCTAGAGGCATGCAGCAGCGATTGGCCATTGCCAGGGCAATCATCCATAATCCCGATATTTTGTTTCTTGATGAGCCGTATACCGGGTTGGACCAGCATGCTATTGAAATACTGAATAAAGTACTGCTTAACCTTGCTAACCAACAGCGTACCATCTATATGATCACACATAACTTTGAACAAGGACTCAATCTTAGTGATCGGGTAATTATTCTGGTGAGTGGAAGGATAGTTTTCGAAGCTCCCGGAAAAGAAATGGCTTTGGAAAAGTTGAAGGAAAAGTATTTGCACTGCGTGGAGGAAAACTAATGGGCTTTTTCGCTAAGGTTGGCAACATTGTGTGGAAGGATTTGGTTACCGAGTTTCGAACCAAAGAGATGCTTAGTGCTATGCTGATTTTTTCGGTATTGGTAATTGTAATTTTCGCCTTTGCCTTTACCCCTACCCGGGACTTAACTAGTAAGGTATTTCCGGGCATTATCTGGGTAGCGTTTACTTTTTCCGGTATATTGGGGTTGAATCGGTCCTTTCTTAATGAAAAGCAAAATGAAACTTTATTGGGTCTGATGTTGGCGCCAGTGGACCGAACTGCCATCTATTTTGGCAAAGTTATCTCTAATTTGGCCATGATGTTGATTATGGAAATCATTTCTTTACCGTTGTTTTTTGTATTATTCGATTATCGTTTTAGCGGTTCTTTGCTGCAGTTATTATTAGTAATATTTCTTGGGACGCTTGGTTTTATTGCGGTCGGAACTTTTTTAGCGGCATTGGCGGCCAATACCAGAACTAGTGAAATTTTACTACCAATCATCCTTTTTCCCATATTGGTTCCGGTGATTATCGCCGCGGTCGAATCCACAGGTTTAATTTTAGCAGGGCATGCTTTTGCTGATTTCTCCGGATGGGTGAAGTTGATTGGGGTATACGATGTGGTTTTTCTGGTAGTTCCCTTTATATTATTTGATTATGTACTGGAGGTTTAACTATGCTGAAGTCCTCAAAAACCCATAGTATATTGGGATGGATATCATTCATTGCCATATCAGTTGGGCTTTATATGGCGTTTATCTATGCTCCCGTTGCGGTTAACCCGAGTACCGGCAAAGCATTTATCTCTCAGAAAATATTTTACTTTCATGTGGCGTCGGCATGGAATGCCTTTCTTGCGTTTTTTGTAGTATTCATCGCCAGTATTGGTTACTTAAAGAATCGGAACCCTAAATGGGATATTGTAGCCAAAGTATCCGCGGAAATCGGAGTGGTATTTACCACCATAGTATTGGCTACCGGGCCTATCTGGGCTCGGGCAGCTTGGAATCGCTGGTGGGACTGGGAACCGAGACTTACCACTACCATGATACTTTGGTTTATTTATCTGGCTTATGTTTTAATTAGATCATCCAGCCTTGAAGGCGAGAAAAAAGCGACGATGGCTGCCGTATTCGGCATTATTGGTTTTCTTGATGTGCCTATTGTATTTTTTGCAATCAAGTGGTGGGGGTCCCGCTATCATCCAGTAGTGTTGGAAGGAGCCGGTGGAGGGGGATTGGCGCCAACTATGCTGCAGGCATTGATTGTAAGCGTTATAGCGTTTACCTTTCTTTATTTTTATCTGCTACAAAAAGGGATTTACGTTGAACATACGGCTGAAAAAGTGAAAAAGATTAAAGAAAAGTTAAGGGCTAAAACTCATTAGGTCTAGAGGGCGAAATAAATCGGCGATTACTAAGGAGGTTGGCAAATGAGTTATGTTGCTGCTGCGTATGGAGTGATTTTTGCACTGATATTTATGTATACATTAATACTGGGAGGTCGGCAGAACAAGCTGGCCAAGGAAGTGGAGATGTTACAAGAAGCGGTAAGGGACCGGTAAGAGGAGGAGACAATGAATAAGAAAAGATTTATATTATTTGCCTTCGTGCTGGTGGTAGCACTGGTGGTGTCCTGGAATCTTACTAAGTCGGAGGCGCTGCCTACCCTCAATGCTGAAGAATTTCCAGCCGAGCTTGCCGGGATGCCGCGGGTTGAGCTTTCTGTGGGGCCTGACGCGGTGAAAAATATTAGCGGCCTGCACGGTACGGATATCGAGATTGTTGAAGGTTTGGTCGCTATCTACAGCACTGCTAAGGAAGACCGACAAATGATTGTCTGGGTATCGGAATCTAGGAACAAGCAGGAAGCAACGAAGCTTTTGACTATTATGGATAACATGATGCCTAATAGCAGCGCCTTTTCTAACTACCAAGTTAAGATATTAAACGGCCGCACGTATTATTATGTTACCGGAATCGGCATGGATAACTATTACTACCAAAAAGGGAAAAGATTGTATTGGGTCGCTATTAAAGATAAGGATCCAGAAACCGTTTTGCTAAATATCGTAGATAGGTTTTAAGCGGACAGTCCTAATTAGGGCTGTTTTTTTTATTTGTCTATCGCTGGGTGATAACACCTTTGAGCGCATTAGTGCGATAAAATCCCGCATCAAAATGCGCCCGAGAACAATGGGGCGTCATTACCTACGTGATTGAAGAGAGTAATTACCAATGAGATAGACGAATAAGTATTGTATAATTTAAGAGAGGAGCGAGACGGGGAGAAAACGGAGTTGTTTTATTTAGGGGGAGGGTTTTATATGCTATACCTGCGGGAAATGGCTTTCGAGCCCAGGTCCTGGGGTTTGGTGCTGCGCAATATGCTGGTAGCTGTCATGCTGGTGGTATTTAGCATGTTCAGCAACAATCCGAATTTACCTAAATCTGCGGCCTATAAACTGGTGCGTCAAGTGGTTCGTCTGCAAACCGATATTAAAACACGTAATTGGATGCAGCTTTCCGGCGACCACTTCTATCTGCGTTATAAGGCTCAAGATGCCCTAGTAGCGCAGATGGTTTTAGATACAGCGGAAAAGGCTTTCGGTCCGGCCAACGGCATCCTAGGGGCAGTACCGGATGATAAAATTCCTATCATTCTTTACCCCGATAAGGGTGCATTGAATAGAAGTTTTGGCTGGGATGCTGACCAAAGTGCCATGGGCGTCTACTGGGCCGGAGTAATACGGATTCTGTCGCCCACTGAATGGGTTCGGGGAGAAACTTACCAAGAAAGAGAAGAATATTTCGTCAGTAACGGGCCTATGGCTCACGAATACACCCATATGATAGTTGATTACAAGACTGGGGGTAATTACCCCCGGTGGCTTACTGAGGGAATTGCTCAATATGTTGAACGAGAGCTGACGGGATTTCAATTTAAGGTGCCAGCCATAAACAGTCCGGAGGAGCTTTATTCAATCGCCCAAATGGATGGTCAATTTGATCTGTTATCCAGCCAAAGTGTGGCTTATTGGCAGTCGTTGGCCATGGTTGAGGATATGGTTGATCTAAAGGGCATGGATGGAGTGCAGCATCTGTTGGCTCGGTTAGGCGAAGGGAGAACTTTTGCTAATACTTTTAAGGAAACGTACGGCATGACACTGGAAGGGTTTCAAAACAGGTTTACACATTCTTTTAAATAAGTTAATTATTATTTCCGCCCCTTACTATTGCGTGTAGTAAGGGGTTGTATTATAATTGATGTAGGGTTTGTGAAAGGGGTGTACAAAGTGTCTTTTAAGTCTTTGATCGGTGAATTTAAACCGAAGAAAAAAGGTCTGGGTAAGGTAATGGGGCATTTGGAAGCGTCTATCATGGAAATTATCTGGGATAAGCAGGAGGCTACGGTCCGAGATGTTTTTGAAACCCTTTCTTTGTCAAGGGATATTGCTTATACTACAGTGATGACCATTATGAGCCGCTTGGCGGACAAGGGAATGCTGAACAAACATAAGGATGGAATTGCCTATCTTTACCGGCCTGCCTTGGGTAGGGAGGAGTTCACTCAGTCTATAGTGGATGAAATACTCAATGGCTTATTCGAGGACTATGCAGACGCTGCTTTTTCACATTTCATTCATCGGGTAGAAGAGGACGAAGACAAAATATCCGAATTGGAACGGTTAATAAAGCGGCATCAAAATAAAGGAGAGTAGTCATGTCCTTAATTTATGCATTTACTCATACATTTGCATCATACGTCCTATTCGGCGGGATGTTTGTCTATCTTACTTACTTGGTATGTTCTAAATTATTGAGCAATCGTTGCAGCAAGCTGCGCAGCGGCTTTATGTGGTTTGCACTGCTGATTCCTTTTATTACTTATTTTGCATTGAAGGTACTCTTCCCGCGAATTGGAAATTACCACGATAATCTTATTTCTGGCACATTCTGGTTTACCCTTTTTGACCTTGCCTGCCAGGTGGGCTATTGGACATCATTAATACTTACACCTTTAGTCTTTGCTTGGGTAGCGGTAATTGGAATAAGGATATTCTATGTGTTTTTGTCAGGGCATAAATTCCGCCAAATCAATCGAACGGCCAGGAAGGAAGATTACCATCAGTTGTTCTCTATGATAGATGAGGGAGCTGCAAGGTTAGGTATAAAAAGCCCTGAGGTATTTGTGTTAGCGGGATGGCCGGATACCTTTACATTTGGTATTTTTCGTCCTGCGGTAGTGTTTGGGGAGGACATGCTTGGGTTGGATGATCAGGACCTGCGAGCTGTGATTGCACACGAACTAGCACATATTTATCGCAAGGATGCGCTGCTAAGTGTGATTGCTGCTTTCATGCGGGATTTGATGTTCTTTAGTCCGATTAGTCACTGGGCCTTTAACGGATTGATGACGGCCAAAGAGGAGATGGCTGACGATATCGCGTCAAAACTGGTTGGCGACCGGCTTCAATACGGATCAACTTTAATCAAAGTATGGAAACTATTTAACGGTGGTAACGGGTCGGTTAATCATAATGTTTATCCGGCGATGGGCATGACCCAGGGCAATTTAACTCGCAGGGTGGAAAGATTAGTTAACCCGGGGAGAATGACGGCATTGCCCAAAATTACTTTTTTGGTGATGGGACTAGTCATTATAAATTTACTGTCATTTATCTGCTAGAATACGGAGGAGGGCATTTATGTCTGATAGGAAAAAGACCAAAGAAGAATTTTTGAGTGGGAAACAAAGATACCGCGGACCCAATAGGGTGGTTTTTTTAGTTTTTTTAATAGTTGCAGTAGTCGGAGTGGGTTGGTTTGCTTTTATGGCCAGGGATAGTGCCCAGTTACCGAAGCGATATGAAGGCGGCAACTATAATATCGGGGAGACACCCCAATATAAAGGGCAGACCATTAGTATGACTGACATTACAAGTGAAGTCAAGGATGGTAAAATTGTCATACCATTAGACAAGATCATAGAAAGTAATATTATTTATACACAGTATAATGCTGGTGGCGAAGCGAAAGCAATTACAGCTTTTATTACTCCGTCTGGGCATCTTTCTGCAAATATGGCCATGTGTGAGCCGTGCCGCTCAGAAAGATTCCATATCCAGGATAATGTATTAGTATGCGATACCTGTGGTACAAGGTGGTATTTGAACGATCTTAATGGGATATCCGGTGGGTGCGTGAAATACCCTCCCGAGGACCTACCATATGAAGTAAAAGACGGCCAGGTTTTGATTCCTGCAGATATCGTAGAGGAATGGCAGCCAAGAATATAACCGGAGGTATGACGCATGCGGTTAGACAGTATCGCCATTAACAGCTTAAAAAGACGAAAAGTAAAAATGGCATTCCTGCTTTTGGGCATGGTAGTGGCCATGGGTACAGTGGTAACAATGTACAGTATTACTACTGCCATGAATCAAGAGTTGGCCAATACTTTTGACGAAATTGGCGCTAATATTATGGTAATGCCTAAAAATGATGACCTTTCCTTGTCTTACGGCGGGGTGAACATTCCGGCGGGGAATGGCGAAGGGTCTATGCTGACAAATAACGACATTATTAAGATTAATACTATACCCAACCGAGATAACATTGCCTTTGTGGCACCCAAGATATTAGGTTTGGCTGAATTTAATGGTCAGGACCTGATGCTGGTGGGAGTAGACTTCCCCTATGAGCTTAAATTAAAGAAATGGTGGCAGTACCGGGGTGAAAAACCGGTGGCGGTTGACCATTTGCTGCTGGGCAGTACGGTGGCCAAAAAGTATGGTAAAGACCCCGGTGACAGCATGGAGATTAAAGGCAGGAAGTTTAAGGTGGCCGCAGTGCTAGAGCCTCAAGGGACAGAGGAAGACGGACTGGTATTTATGCACCTGCTCACTGCCCAAGACCTACTGGGAAAGAAAAATAAATTAAGTTTTATCGAGGTGGCAGCATATTGTACCACCTGCCCTATCGACCAAATTACCACTGACATTGAAAAAAGTGTCCCCGGCGCTAGGGCAACTGCTCTGGCAGAATCCGTCAGGGCTAGGCAGCAGGTGATAGATCGATTCACCAATTTTTCTTTCGCTGTGTCCCTGGTGGTAGTGCTTATCGGTGCATTGGTAGTTATGCTTACAATGATGTCATCAGTTAGTGAGCGAACGGCTGAAATCGGTATTTATAGAGCCATGGGTTTTCGTAAAAGTAATATTTTTGAAATTATTCTTACTGAGGCCGGGGTTATCGGTATCGTCGGCGGCGTGCTTGGCTATGTGGTTGGCATACTAGCAGCGAAGCTCTTAGCCCCGGGAATTGCTCAGATGCAGATCAGTATCCCCTGGAACCCTTTAATAGGGGTGACAGTGGTACTAATTGCCACAGCAGTAGGTATCTTGGCCAGTGCGTATCCTGCAATTCAGGCAGCTAAGCTTGATCCCGTGGAAGCACTACAGTATATCTAGCAGGAGATGATAGGATGAGCTTAATCCAAGTAAAAGACGTCATGAAAATCTACCAGAGCGGTGGTGAGCAAGTACGGGCCTTGGACGGGGTTAACCTGGAAATAAGAGAAGGCGACTTTACCGCTTTAATGGGTCCTTCCGGTTCCGGGAAAAGCACTTTGCTCACCGTTATGGGTGCTTTAAATCCACCCAGCGAAGGTAAGGTAATAATTGACGATATTGATGTTTACCAATTAGCGGTTGAGCGGCGGGCAGATTTTCGCAGTAATTATATCGGCTTTGTTTTTCAACAGTTTCAACTGATTTCATACTTAACTGCGGTGGAAAATGTAATGCTGCCTTTGGCAATCTTGCGCTATTCCCAAAAAGAACAATTGGATTTGGCCAATAGCGTACTGGAAAAGGTAGGCCTGGCCCAAAAGCGTAACCGCCTGCCCAGTCAGCTTTCTGGCGGTGAGCAGGAGCGAGTGGCAATTGCCCGGGCCATAGTCAACCAACCACCAATCGTATTTGCTGATGAACCGACAGGCAGCTTAGATACCAAGACCGGTGAGGAAATTATGGGTCTATTTCAATCGCTGAATAATGAGGGATTAACCATCGTTATGGTTACCCATAACGAAGAAAATTTAAACTATGTCAAACATGCAGTTTCTGTTCGTGATGGAGTTGTGGACACTGAGAGGCGAACTGAAGTGTTGGGTGGGCATAATTCCCAAACAAACTTAGTATCAGACAGCCAAGCATTGTAGCATCTAAAAGTAAGCTACTGAAACCAGGAGGGTGACATGTATCTCAGGGATATAGCTATCAGTAACCTTAGGGTAAGAAAATCAAAGATGCTTTTTTTGATATTGGGTATTGTTTTAGGCATTACCACCGTGGTGGCCCTCACTAGTATTACCGTTGCTATGGAGGAACAATTAGAGAGCAACTTTAAAGCAATGGGCACCAAGGTTTTAATTACCCCCATATCCAAGTCACTATCTCTTTCCTATAACGGAGTGAGTGTGGCATCAGCAACTTCCTATCAGAGTGCTGGAATCCCCGATGGAACATTGACTGGCTTAGACAGCTATAGCCAGCGGGGTGTAGGGATTATCTCGCCTAAGCTGGTACGGCCTGCTGAGATTAATTCTACCAGGGTGCTGGTGGCCGGTGTTCGCTTTGACGGTGAGACACGCCTTAAGCCATATTGGAAAATAGATGGTAGGGTTCCAGGTGCCGACGAAATTATGTTAGGTGCGGTGGCTGCTCAAAAGCTGGCACTAAAGGTAAACGACACCGTGGAAATAGCAGGGCAACCTTTTACTGTGGCCGGTGTGCTTCAGGAAACTGGTGCTGCCGAAGATAAATTAGTACAGATGGAATTATCCAAAGCCCAAGAAATTTTTAAAGAGCCCGGGGCGGTTTCTTTTGTAGAGTTGAATGTAAAGAATGTACCCATAGAAAACGAATCAGAAATCAATCCGGTGGTAAAAAGCATTCAGGAAGAGTTTCCCCAGGTAAATGTTAAAGTCATCAAGGATCAGACAGAAGCACGGCGAGAAGTAGTTGAACGCTTCGCCAAGTTCTCTTTACTTGTTTCTATCGTGGTGTTGTTTATCGGCTGCCTTATTGTTTTGACTACTATGATGGCTTCGGTAAAAGAACGTACGCGGGAAATAGGAATTTTTCGAGCCATTGGTTTTCGTCAGCAGCACATTATTAAGATTATTCTAACCGAAGCACTGATAATAAGCTCTTGCGGCGGCGTTATCGGCTATATAGCTGGAGTAGTCTTAGCTAAAGTGACCGCACCGTTTATTGCTCAGATAGATGTACAGGTAGGGTGGAGCTTAGGGATAGGCTTGGCTGCCATTTTGGTCTCGGCACTGGTAGGGTTGCTGTCAAGTGCTTATCCCGCGTACCAGGCGGCGAAACTGGATCCAGTAGAAGCATTTCGATTTATCTAACGTTACCTTGGAAAAATCCCCGGAAGTATGGGATTTTTTCATCTTTAATACAGGAATACTACAATTTATTGCGAATACTGATAGTATTGACCCTAATTAGAGAGAGGTACTTACATTGAGCAAGTTTATTGTCAGGCCTAACGGGCCTTTAAAAGGAAAAGTAAATATCAGTGGTGCAAAAAATGCAGCATTAGCTATCCTTCCTGCAGCTTTGATGGCGCCGGGAAGGGCGACTTTAGAGAATGTACCTGATATAGAAGATACCCAGGTGATGGTGGAGATATTAAAGAGCCTAGGGGTGGATATCAATCGCACGGGGGATACCTTACACCTGGATATTCCGGATAAACCGGAAACAACTGTCCCGTATCCTTTAGCGAAAACTATTCGTGCTTCCAACCTTTTGTTGGGGGCGCTTCTGGCCAGGTGCGGCAGAGCCGCAGTACCCATGCCTGGGGGCTGTGATATTGGTGCTCGCCCGATAGACCTTCACTTGAAAGGATTTCAAGCTATGGGTGCGGAGGTTACCTTATCCCAAGGCGCCGTGGTTGTGGAAGCTAAACAACTGTATGGTGCTAAAGTATATCTGGATTTTCCCAGTGTGGGTGCCACGGAAAATATTATGATGGCTGCCTGCTTTGCAGAAGGCAAAACAACCATAGAAAACGCTGCTAAGGAGCCGGAAATAGTTGATTTGGCCAATTTTTTAAACGCCCTGGGTGCCAAGGTGCGGGGAGCCGGTACAGACATTATTCGCATTACCGGCATGGGACCGTTAAAACCAGTCAATTATTCAGTAATTCCGGACCGCATCGAAGCGGGGACTTTTATGGTAGCTGCTGCTATTACGTGCGGGGAAATTCAATTGACCAATGTAATTTCTACCCACCTTCAGCCATTGATAGCGAAGCTAAAGGAAGTGGGGGTAAATATAACTGATAACAACGGACTGCTGACAGTACGGGGCAGTAAGTATCTTATGCCCGCTGACATAAAAACGCTTCCCTATCCGGGATTTCCTACAGACCTGCAGAGCCCAATGATGGCCTTGCTTACCATGGCTGAGGGCACTAGTATCATTGTGGAAAACATCTTTGAGAACCGTCTGGGCTTGGCGTCTGAATTAAAACGACTGGGTGCTTCCATTAAGATTGAAGGACATACCGCCATTATTCAAGGTGTGTCGCATTTGACAGGAGCGAAGGTAAGAGCACTTGACCTGCGTGCAGGCGCAGCCTTGGTGTTGAGTGGTTTGGTTGCCTCGGGCGAGACAGAAGTTTGCCACGCCAAGGTCATTGAGAGAGGATACCAGCGACTTGATGAAAAACTGCGGTCTCTTGGAGCGGATGTAGAATTGGTGAAATAATGAAAGCCGGCCTTCTGCAACAGAGGGCCCTTTTTGTTGGACAGAATATTCAGGAGTACGGGAGAGGAGAATAAACTCACACATGCGTTTCAGTACTTTATTCAGCGGCAGCTCCGGTAACGCCATTTACATAGAAAGCGATGAAAGCAGCATACTGGTGGATGCAGGATTGAGCGGAGTTAGAATACAGACAGCATTGGAAACAATCGGTCGCAGTGCTTCTCAGCTGGATGCCATCCTAGTCACCCACGAGCATAGGGACCATATCTGCGGGGTGGGGGTGTTGTCCCGGCGTTTTGATATACCAGTACTTGCAACCAAAGACACCTGGACAGCTATGAAAAGTACCGTGGGAAAGATAACCGATAAAAATAAAATTTGTTTGGGCCCTGGCGAAAGAAAGGCAGTTCAGGACATTGGTATCGATTTCTTTGCTACATCCCATGACGCAGTTGACCCTTGCGGCTATGTATTTAGCCATGGACATGAGAGGATGGGCCTGCTTACCGATACAGGGTGCCTTCATGAGCACATGGATGAGGCACTTACTGGGTGCCAATGTTTGGTACTGGAAGCAAACCACGATATGGAGATGCTGATAAATGGTCCCTATCCGTGGCACCTTAAACAGCGTATTAGAGGGAACCGGGGACACCTATCCAATGATGCTGCCGGGGAAGCGTTGAGTCGCTTTGTAACCGCAGATACCTGTCGGGTGGTACTGGCTCATTTGAGTGCAGAGAATAACCTGCCCGAGCTGGCCATGGCAGCAGCAGTAGGTATTATGGAACAATTGGGTCGCCGGAGTGTTTCCGTCTCGGTTGCGCCGCGCTATCAACCGCTGCCGTTAGCGGCTGTGGGTGAAGAATAGAAAGCCAGTTTTTGGGATAAATAAACAGTGGAGGGAAATATGATGCAACAGTTCTATGACGATTACAGGCCTCGGCGTTTTGGCTTTCTTCGTACTATCGTGGTAGCAATAATCAGCGCAGTTGTGGGCGGGTTGGTGGCGTTGACTTTTTTTCCATATTTCAGTTCCCAAGGTGCACTGCCCCAGCCGTCGCCAGGACAGGATAATAGTTATCTTCAGCAGCCCGCCAATCCGCCAGTGGTCGTTCAACCCGGTGATAACCCGGTAGTCACTATCGCAGAGACGGTAGGCCCGGCAGTGGTTGCCATTAATAATATTCAGGAAAACCGCGGTGGTTTCTTTTCCAGTCCCCACGGGGCAGTTTCCTCGGGTTCCGGCGTGATATTTGATGCCCAAAAAGGGTATATCGTTACTAATTTCCACGTGGTCGCTGATGCGAATCGCTTGATAGTCTATCTTGATGAAGAGCGTCAGTATGAGGCAAAGCTTGTGGCCGGAGACAGCCGTACCGACTTGGCCGTTATTCAAATTGATGCACCTGACCTTCCCGAAGCAAGGTTTGGTAATTCCGCGCAGCTTAAAGTAGGCGAAACTGCCATCGCTATCGGTAACCCTCTGGGACGTTTTGCCCGTTCGGTCACGGTAGGTGTCATCAGTGCTCTAGATCGTGAGCTTATAGTACAATCTGCTGCGGGTGAAGAAGTAACCCTGCAATTAATACAGACCGACGCAGCCATTAACCCTGGTAATAGCGGCGGTGCCTTGGTGAATACCAGGGGAGAGCTGGTGGGAATTAACAGCGCGAAGATTGCCCGACAGGATATTGAGGGCTTAGGTTTTGCCATCCCCATCGACGACGCTCGGCCGATAATAAAGGATCTAATAAGCAAAGGATACGTCAGCAGACCCTTTATCGGTATTTTTGGCTTCAGTGAAATATCGGAACAGATGTCCAAGTGGTATGAAATGCCTGTAGGGATATACATAGGCGGTGTAGTGGAAAATGGCCCGGCGGCTAAAGCAGGCATGCAGGAGCGGGATGTAATGGTTTCCTTGGACGATAAAAAATTGGAGACCACGGCAGATCTATATGACTTCTTGAATAATCATTCCCCGGGGGATAAGGTGACTGCTGCTGTTATCCGTAACGGGAAAAAAATAAAAGTAGAAGTAACTCTGGGCGAGATGCCGAGATAATGGGAGCGAATATATATGTATGTAACGTGTATTGAACACCTTGACCGGGCTGTGGACGAGTTTGTGGAGGTCTATGAAAGCCCGCCGGATATTTATTTTTTGGAAAAAGTCACATTCACCGATTGGATCAGCCCCCATACCTGTGATTTTTGTGACCATACGCCAAAGTATTTGATAGTATAACGGGGAGATACCATGCGCGTCACAATAATTGCAGTAGGAAAGCTGAAGGAAAAATATCTGGTGAATGGGTGTAAAGAATATCTAAAACGTTTAGGCAGGTATGGTAATTTCACCGTGGTGGAGCTTACCGATGAACCCTGCCCGGCCAATGCCTCGGCAGCGGAAGAAGAACAGGTGCGCCACAAGGAAGGAAACAAGATACTGGCTTCCCTTCCCAAAGACAGCCAGGTCATCGCCTTAGATGTGACCGGGGATAAGACAGACTCGCCAGGCCTTGCCCGGCGAATAGAGAACCTAGCCCTCCGCGGTAACAGTCACCTAACATTTATCATCGGCGGCAGCCTAGGCCTAAGTGCTAAAGTAATAGACAGGTCCCACTGGCGCCTGTCCTTTTCTGATTTTACCTTCCCCCACCAACTCATGCGGCTGATATTATTAGAACAGTTGTATCGGAGTTTTAAGATTAATAGGGGGGAAACGTACCATAAGTAACGGATAATTATGGATCATGATTTTTGAAAAAGAAGTTATCTATTGTCAGGAGCATGGCCTATAATGGATTATGCATAGTTTTATTATATTTTTAGCGGATAATTTAAAAATTTGACTAAAAACAAGTATTTTTCCAATACTACAAATATATATCCTAATTTTGTTATTAGGGAATGGAGGATTTTAAGCACCTTCTGTCAAAGTAATGAAAAACATTATTTTGAAGTTGTAATACACTATTTAGTATATATAGTATAGATTCTAGTAAGTGTTAGTATGCCTTATAAGAGAGGGTTGCTAAAATGATTAAGAAATATAATAATGCGCCTATAACAGAGGCATTATGCGAGTTCTCCTTTGCTTCACAACAAGATTGGGACTGGACTATTCCTGGCCTAATTTATGAGAGAATTAAAGTAGATTACCCTAAAAAGAAGCAAGTTCAACAGCATACGGTTGAATTGAATATTAATGAAGACGGGATGAAAAACCCTAGCCCTGTTGAAATTGGGATTTCGAAGATGCAGTTCTTTAAAGAGGATGAAAGTTCTTTAGTACAGATTGCACCTAATGTTTTGGTAATAAACCAACTAAAGCCTTATCCAGGATGGAAAGTTTTTAAAGAGCAAATCGATAAGATGTTGTCATTGTATGAAAGCGTTGCTAGTCCGGAGGGGATAAATAAAATAGGGGTGCGATATATTAATAATTTTTCTTTTGATGAGGATATTACCATTTCTGAATACTTTAATATAAAACCAAGTTATCCATTATCAAGAGAAAGCAAATCATTTTTAATGCGAAATGACTTGCTTTACGAAGAGTGTAAATCTGTTTTGAATTTAATTATGGCTAAGAAACCAGATGATAAATCTATTATTTTAGATTTTAATTTTACAACAGATCAAATGAATTTAGATAATGCTACCCAATGGATTGAGGAGGCACATTATAATATTGAGGAAGCTTTTGAAGCCTGCTTAACAAGTAATTTAAGGGAAATCATTGAGTAAACAAAAGGAGGTGTGTTCCTTGACAATAAGGGCTACTTATAATGATATATACGCGGAATTCAAAGGGGCTATTAATAATAGTGTTATGCAAAGTATCGACAACCAACAGTATTTTTCTCGGAAAAAGGATCCAATTATAAATAGCGTATTATTTGTGGATTATGAAGTTTTAGCTCAAGATGCAGCATCTTATTTAGAGGCAATGGAACCTATTAGAGGAAAAAAAGAAATCATAGATCCTGAATTAATTGAAGAATGGAAGCCTATGCCACCTAAAAGAGTATCAACAATTGAGGTTAGTGTTAAAAGGAAAAAAGGTAAATTTACTTCAAGGTTTTGTGAGGATATAAACGAAATATATTTAGATGACTTTGGGGAGTAATTCATATGGTTGCTATAGAATATCCTTGGTATATGATGGTTAAAGGGTCGAGTATTGAGCAAGGTGATATTATCAGGGACTGCCCTGTGATAAAACCGAACATAGAAGTATTATCGGGTGAGAATACTAAAGTTACTGCTGAAGAATACGATGTAGTTGTAATGTCTCAGTCTTGCGATTTACAACAGCGTAAGGTGGAATTAGTTTTGCTTTGCCCTATTTTTTCGTTAGATGAGATTATTGATTACTATGGGGGTAATAGCAAAGAGCGGCGAAAAAGAAAAGAAGCAATTAAGAAAGGTCAAATACATCACCAACACTTATTACACAAATATGAAGATGATGAAGTGCCCATACCAATATCTGTTGTAGATTTTAGTAAAATATTTAGCGTGCCTATAGAATTTTTAATGCAATTTGCGGAAGACCAAGGGCATAGAGTTCGGTTGTTACCACCTTATAGAGAACATTTATCCCAATCTTTTGCGAAGTTCTTCATGAGGGTAGGGCTACCTACTCCAATTAAACTGGAGTAAAAGAGAAGGTTTAGTAAAGATAAACCTTCTCTTTTCTGTTATATGTTAATATAAATTATCCGTTACTTATGACCCGTTACGCAAAACGTACCATAAGTAACGGATAATTTTGTTGAATAAAAGAGACTTCCTTTAGATCCGGAAGTCTCTCAAGATATCAGGTCCTATGGTCTGCTAAGTTTTGTAAAAATGTTGTAGGAATTTTGACTGACATTGTGGTTTTCCTACGCTGCGCGGCCATAAACATATGAGTTGGTCTATAAGAAATTTCGGATACTCCTATGGTCAATCATTTTTGATAACTCTGAAGTATCATTGGGCATACAACAATAGTAGTACTTTTTTCCCGAGCCGCTCCGGCAATTTCCATTTTTGATTGCTAATATGGAAGGAAATTCTAATTAGAATATAGAAGAGTAAGTGGCAATGCAATTCCAAAAACCGAAGAGGATGTACAAAATGGCGAAGAGCAAAAAAAATGTCAACAAGGAAGAACCAATTGAAAAACTGCTATGGAAAGCAGCAGATAAACTTAGAAAAAACATTGATGCAGCCGAATATAAGCATATTGTATTAGGCTTGATTTTTTTGAGATATATCTCTGATGCTTTTGAAGATTTATACCGTAAGCTGGAAAAAGGTGAACGTGAATATGTCGGTGCTGACCCTGAAGACAAAGATGAGTACAAGGCAGAAAATGTCTTCTTTGTTCCTGAAAAGGCCCGCTGGTCTTATCTGCAGTCTAGAGCAAAACTACCGGAAATCGGCAAAGACATGGATAGTGCAATGGATGCAATAGAAAAAGAGAATCCCTCTCTCAGGGGCGTTCTGCCTAAGGTTTATGCAAGAGGAAATCTAGACCCTACAAATTTAGGTGGATTAATTGACTTGGTTGGGAATATCGCTCTTGGTGACGCCAAAGCTAGAAGTGCTGATATTCTTGGTCATGTTTTTGAATATTTCCTTGGAGAATTTGCTTTGGCTGAAGGTAAAAAGGGCGGGCAGTTCTACACCCCTAGAAGCGTCGTTGAGTTGCTTGTAGAAATGTTAGAGCCATATAAAGGTAGGGTATTCGACCCATGCTGTGGCTCAGGTGGGATGTTCGTTCAGTCGGAAAAATTTGTGCAGGATCATCAGGGAAATGTAAACGATATCTCCATTTACGGACAGGAGAGCAACCAAACCACCTGGCGTTTAGCGAAGATGAACCTTGCCATTCGAGGGATCGACAGTTCACAGGTAAAGTGGAACAACGAAGGTTCATTCCTAAACGACAGTCATAAAGATTTAAAGACTGATTATGTCATTGCCAATCCGCCTTTTAACGACAGCGACTGGAGCGGTGATTTGCTCAGCAAAGATGGCAGATGGAAATATGGCACACCTCCCATCGGTAACGCAAACTATGCCTGGATACAGCACTTTATCTATCATCTTAGTCCAAGCGGACAAGCCGGATTTGTCCTAGCGAAGGGATCGTTGACTTCCAAAAGTTCCGGTGAGGGCGATATTAGAAAAGAGCTTGTCGAAGCCCCGTTGATTGATTGTATTGTAAATCTGCCTGCAAAGCTCTTTTTGAATACGCAGATTCCTGCCTGCTTGTGGTTTGTAAGTAGGGATAAAGAAAACGGTAAATTCCGTAATAGAAAGAACGAAATTCTGTTTATCGATGCCAGAAATATGGGGCACTTGATAAATAGAAGGACTAGGGAACTGTCTAAAGAGGATATTCAAAAGATAGCGGATACCTATCATAATTGGCGTAATCCTGATGCGAACTATGAAGATATAAAGGGTTTTTGTAACTCTGCATCTATTGATAGGGTTAGAAAACTGGACTATGTACTTACTCCAGGAAGGTATGTCGGCTTGCCTGTCGAAGAGGATGATTTTGATTTTAATGAACGATTTACCAAGCTGAAAGCGGAATTTAAAGAGCAGCTTAAAGAAGAGGAAAGACTGAATGAGTCAATCATTGAAAATCTTGCCAAGATTGTTGTTAGTAAAGATAAAGAATAAGGCGGAGAATTCACAGGCTGGAAGTGAAAAAACATGAGTGATTGGAAGGAATGTAAGTTAGGCGAAGTTTTAAAGTTTGGAAATGGAAAATCGCGTCCCAAGTCCCAAGGTTGTTTTCCTGTTTATGGCGGGAATGGTATTCTAGGGTCTTCTGACTGTACAAATTATGAGGGGGAAACAATTATTATTGGGAGAGTGGGAGCTAACTGTGGCTCAATATATTATGAAAACAATCCTATATGGATTTCTGATAATGCATTAGCAGCTAAAGCAAAATCAAATAACAGCACCAAATTTTTATACTATTTTCTAGGGAATCTTGGCTTGAACCAATATGCTGAAGGGTCCAGTCATCCTTTGATCACGCAAACTCTTCTTAGTTCAATTGACATTGATATATGCGTTAATATAGAAGAACAAAAAACCATAGCTTCTGTGTTGAGCAGTCTTGACGATAAAATAGACCTGCTTCATAGGGAAAATAAAACCCTTGAAGCAATGGCGGAAACGCTCTTCAGGCAGTGGTTTGTGGAGGAAACAGAAAAAAACTGGGAAAAAGGAACGCTGGGGGAAATAGCTTCTTTCAATAATGGGAAGTCAAGGCCACAAGAATCTTTAGGTGGCTTAGTTCCCATCTACGGTGGGAATGGGATATTAGGATATACAGATCAATCAAACCATGAAGGGATTTCAATAATAATTGGTCGGGTTGGTGCATATTGTGGAAGTCTTTACATAGAACATAGACCTATTTGGATTAGTGATAATGCCTTATATGCAAAGCCAAATTATAATGTACCCATGAATTCAGACAAAATTTTCGACAAACTAAGTGAACCTGATATAATAAACGGCAGGAAAACTGTCAGAAAGAAGGTTCATACAAAATGGGAAGACGAAAATTTACAGCCGAATTCAAAACTAAAATCGTACTGGAGCTACTCAAAGAAGAAAAACAGATCGGCGAACTAGCAGCCGAACATGAGTTAAGCCCCAATCAACTGCGCAACTGGAAAAAAGATTTTTTAGAGAATGCACCACAGGTGTTCTCACAAAGCAAGCAAGAAAAAGAGCTTCGTGCCCAAGAAAAAGCTTTGGACGAAGAAAGAACCGAATTAATGGCAAAAGTCGGTCAACTCACTATTGAGAATGACTGGCTCAAAAAAAAATCTAAAGAAGTTCTTGGGGTCGACTGGGAGAATAAGTCTGGTTTCAAAAAATAACAAACTGCCGGTTAATCGGCAATGCCAGTTACTTGAGATCAATAGAACCAGTTTTTATTACACACCTAAAGAACCTGACAGAGAGCGCGAAAATATGATTAAAAACAGGCTTGATTACTGGCATACCAAGATGCCATATCTAGGGGTTAGGAAGCTTCGCAAAAAGCTACAGAATGAAGACCACATTAAGGTTGGCCGTAAGTTAATTAAACGCTATATGGACGAAATGGGAATATATGCGGTCTATCCTAAACCCAACCTGTCAAAGCGTAATAAGCAGCACAAAATCTATCCTTACCTGTTAAGAAACCTAGATATTAATCGGGCAAACCAGGTTTGGGCCATTGACATTACCTACATTAAGATGGGCAGAAGTCATATGTATCTAACAGCCGTCATCGACTGGTATAGTCGTTACATAGTAGGCTGGGAACTATCAGATACTTTGGACACCGCACCGGTGTTAGCAGCAGTTAAAGAAGCTATCAACAGATACGGCACGCCGGAAATTATCAACAGCGATCAGGGGTCTCAGTTCACAAGCGCTGATTACACAGAATATTTAAAGAGCGTGAACATCAGACAAAGCATGGACGGCAAGGCCCGTTGGATTGATAATGTTATCATAGAGCGATGGTTTAGAAGTCTAAAAACCGAACAAATCTACACACATGAATATCTAACACCTAGAGACCTAAGGATCGGTATTAGAGAATATATCCAAGAATATAATATAGAACGGCCACATCAAACCCATGACTACCTAACTCCTCAAGAAGTCTATCTGGGGATAAGCAAGGCAGCTTAATAATAGCAAGACATATCGTATATCAAAGTCAAGTAGGCTGATGGATAGTGCCGCCATGTGGACAACCCTCCGCTACGCTCCAGGTTGACGCACAAGGCTTGGACAACAAAAACCGTGTTGTCCACACTCTCCACAGCCTCGGCGACTGGTCTAAAGTTTACGACGACGATAAAATCATTTCAAAAGAGGCAACTAATAGCATCGTTATTGCTGCTACTAAATGGGAATATCTGGTTCACTTAGAAAATTAAAATTTCTGTCTTGACAAGGGGGACACTTTAAATAAACAAGAACATACCACATATCTATTTTATCTCCTAAAGACTTTAAACTTGAATAAAATGGCTGAAGGATCGGGCCACCCTTTGCTAACTCAATCTCTTCTAAAATCTATTGAAATAGATATACCTACAGAGAGACTTATAAGATCTTTTGATAACAGTGTTAAGTTTTTGTTGAAAAAAATTGATTCTAATAGTAAACAAATGACTACTTTAGAAAAAGTTCGGGATACTCTATTGCCAAAGCTTATGAGGGGCGAGGCTAGAGTTAAAATGTAAACAAGAGTACGGGTGGTATCCGGGGATAAGAAGGTGAACAGGGTGACAAATAGAATAACTGAAAATTCAATAGAGAAATTTGCCATTCAGTTGTTAGAAAAAGTTGGCTACCAATATATTTATGCCCCAGATGTAGCACCTGACAGCGTTTCGCCTGAAAGGAAATCCTTTGAAGATGTATTACTGCTGGAACGTCTACAAAAAGCCGTTGGCAGAATAAATCCGAAAATTCCGGTAGATGTAAGGTTAGATGCAATCAAAGAAATACAGCGTCTAAGTTCACCTGAACTTATTGCCAATAATGAAGCTTTTCACCGGATGCTTACCGAGGGCATAAACGTAAGCGTTCAGAAAAACGGAAATGATAGAGGTGATTTAGTCTGGCTAGTAGACTTTAATCAACCAGAAAATAACGAGTTTATTATTACTAACCAATTTACAGTAATCGAAAACGGCGTCAATAAGCGTCCGGATATTATTCTTTTTGTAAATGGCTTACCTTTAGTAGTCATTGAGCTTAAAAACCCAGCAGATGAAAATGCCACAGTTAAATCAGCTTTCAAGCAATTTCAAACCTACATGGAAACTATCCCGAGTCTCTTTACTTACAATAGTATCATGGTTATTTCCGACGGTCTGGAAGCAAAAGCAGGTTCGCTTTCAGCTGGGTTAAGCCGCTTTTTGACCTGGAAATCCTCTGATGGTAAAACAGAAGCATCCCCACTAATTGGACAACTGGAAACTCTGATTAAAGGAATGCTCAACAAGGAAACATTACTAGACCTAATTAGCCATTTCATTGTATTTGAAAAGTCCAAAAAAGAAGATAAGGAAACCGGTGTCATAACCATTCAAACGGTAAAAAAATTAGCGGCCTACCATCAATATTATGCAGTAAACAGAGCTGTAGAATCTACCTTGAGAGCCGCAGGCTATCTATCCCATTGTTGGAGTGGCTTAGATATCGCAATGGAATCACCAGAGAGCTATGGGCTGAATGGTGTGAACCAACAACCAACAGGAGACCGCAAAGGGGGCGTGGTCTGGCATACCCAGGGAAGCGGAAAATCATTATCCATGGTGTTTTATACTGGGAAAATTGTGCTTGCAATGGACAATCCGACTATAGTGGTTATAACAGATCGTAACGATTTGGACGATCAGTTGTTTGATACGTTTGCTGCTTCAAAACAACTTCTTAGGCAAGACCCTATGCAGGCTGAAGACAGAGGACAATTAAAAAAACTGCTAAAAGTCACATCAGGAGGCGTAGTTTTTACTACCATACAGAAGTTCCAACCGGGTGAAGGTAATGTCTATGAAGAGCTGTCAGATAGAAAGAACATCATAGTAATAGCTGATGAAGCCCACAGGACCCAATATGGTTTTAAAGCAAAAACAGTGGATGCTAAGGATGATCATGGGAATATAATCGGTAAAAAGATTGTTTATGGATTTGCTAAATATATGCGGGATGCCCTGCCCAATGCAACTTACCTTGGTTTTACTGGAACGCCAATAGAGAAAACGGATGTAAACACACCTGCTGTTTTTGGGAATTATGTTGATGTTTACGATATATCACAGGCGGTTGATGATGAGGCAACCGTAAGGATTTACTATGAAAGTAGATTGGCAAAGATTAGCCTCAGCGGGGAAGGTAAAAAGCTGGTGGCTGATTTAGATGAAGAACTAGGTGAGAATGATTTGGCAGAAACCCAAAAAGCCAAGACAAAATGGACACAACTTGAAGCTTTGATTGGCAGTGAAGACCGGGTAAGGCAAGTTGCACAGGACATTGTCAATCATTTTGAACTAAGACAAGAAGTTTTTGAAGGTAAGGGAATGATTGTGGCGATGTCAAGAAGAATCGCTGCCGATCTATATGGGGAAATTAATAAAATTAGACCAGAGTGGCATAGCGATGACTTGAAAAGGGGCGTCATCAAGGTAATCATGACCTCTTCATCATCCGACGGACCGAAAATGTCAAAACATCATTCAACAAAACAACAAAAAAGAATGTTAGCAGACAGGATGAGAGATCCGGAAGACGAATTGCAACTGGTAATTGTTCGGGATATGTGGCTTACTGGTTTTGATGCTCCTCCGCTACATACCATGTACATCGACAAGCCTATGAAGGGTCATAACCTAATGCAGGCTATTGCAAGAGTTAACAGAGTATATAAAGACAAGCCTGGTGGTTTAATAGTTGACTACATTGGCATTGCATCAGACCTGAAAAAAGCCTTATCATTTTACTCTGACAGTGGGGGGAAAGGTGACCCCGCCATTGCTCAGGAAAAAGCTGTTCAATTGATGCTAGAAAAGCTGGAAGTTATTTCGCAGATGTACCATGGATTTTCCTATGAGGACTACTTTGGTGCAGATACGTCAAAGAAACTATCGCTTATTCTTGCAGCCGAGGAACATATTTTAGGCCTTGAAGATGGCAAAAAAAGATACATAGACGAAGTAACTGCATTATCTAGTGCTTTTGCAATTGCGATTCCCCATGAACAAGCAATGGATGTCAAAGAGGAAGTTTCGTTTTTTCAGGCTGTGAAGGCCAGGTTGGTGAAGTTTGATAGCACCGGTACAGGTAAAACTGACGAAGAAATTGAAACCGCCATCAGGCAGGTTGTTGATAAAGCCTTAGTATCAGAGCAAGTAATTGATGTCTTTGATGCTGCAGGTATTAAGAAACCGGATATTTCCATACTTTCAGAAGATTTTCTTTTGGAAGTAAAAAACATGGAGCATAAAAACGTTGCTCTAGAAGTGCTTAAGAAACTGCTAAATGATGAAATAAAAGCAAGGACCAAAAAGAACCTGATACAAAGTAAGGCCTTAATGGAGATGCTTGAAAAATCCATCAAGAAATACCACAACAAGATAATAACAGCGGCAGAAGTTATCGAGGAATTGATTGAACTCGGTAAGAATATTCAAAAGATGGACAAGGAACCTCATGAAATGGGGTTGTCAGAATACGAGTATGCTTTTTATACAGCTATTGCAAACAATGATAGTGCCAGAGAACTAATGCAAAAAGAACAGCTGCGAGAATTGGCTGTAGTCCTCTTTGGTAAAGTGAAGGCAAACGCCTCGATAGACTGGACAATAAAGGAAAGCGTGAAAGCCAAGTTAAAGGTGATTGTAAAAAGGACTTTAAGGCAATATGGTTACCCTCCAGATATGCAGAAACTTGCAACAGAGACAGTGTTGAGGCAGGCTGAAATGATTGCAGAAGAGTTAACCCAGAGTTAAAGAAAAGTAAAGTCATGTTTTTCGCAGTTTGAGGTGAAATTTTTGAGCTTATTTTATAGTGAACTGAAGCATTTAGTTACTCCACAGTCTGCAAAAGAGCTAGTTGACTTTAACACTGAACAATCAATCGGTGTAAGTGGGCGTTTTGCTGAAGCACTATTGCTAAACGATGCAGTCAATATCCCTATTGGCGGTCCTGCTTTAGAAATAGTGGCTTTGATAAGATTGTTAGGTCAAAATGGGCTTGAAGCAATTTTCGACGTAGGGGCCTTAACTTTTAGTTTTCACCCTGGGACGTTTGCATATATTTCCCAATGCAAATAGAAGAGCCTTGTCACTAAAAAATGGACCTGGTATTACGTGGGTTAAGGGTAAAGGAAAAGAATGGGAGGAACCAATTGAAGCGGTCAAGTTCGCGTTAATAAAGCAATTGAATTATCCTTTTGGCAAAGCACGTAGATTTGCCCGAAAGGTTGAAAAATTTACTTCCTTTATACCTCATAAAGAAATATATGAAGGTATTGAGATATCCACGTATGAGACTGCACTACCTATTATCGCCCAAACAACCAATTTCAATGACCTGAGTGTCCTAAAGAACCTTGACAATAAAAAGGATAAAGATAAAGTTAGGCTACTTCTAGATATTGCAAAAGCTAACCTAGATCTTTCTTGTGCATCCTATTTAGATTGTCAATCTGTTTATGGCAATGAGTTAACCTGGCAAATTTTTGGTAAAGCTGTTTCAGGGAGCAAAGAAGATTTATCCAAAATAAATAGGATATTAGAGTTTGAAGATATACCAAAGTCAAGCGGGGATGGTTTGCCTCGGAAATAGTAAGTATGAGGACTGACGGCAATGTCGAGAAATTTAGAGAATGGTTAAGGGATTTGCCGTCTTATCCTGATAAAGATTTGCTAAAAGCGTATTATGAAAGCTTTTCAAAAATTAAAGGTGATAATCTTCCGGTTAAAACATTACGTTTCGGAATTCCTGCTTTCCTGGGCCTGTTGGGGCCTATTGGAACGGCAATAAGTGTTTCAATTTCAGTAGCGGACGCGTTCTGGGGTAATCGAGTCATTAATGGCTGGAACCCTAAATTGTTTATTGAGAAACATTTTAGGTATAAATAGAAAATCGTTAAACCAAATTCACCTATCCCTTCTACGTCTTGTTGGCCAAAAAGGTCCTTTTAGTCCTAAAACTTCAATCTTTGTTTTATGTAATCTGGGGTTGCAAAACGAGTATTCATCGTGTCTCTAATATTGTGCAAAGCAGAACGGAATTAAACAAAAGACATATTTTAACAAAAAAAATTGGAATCATGAAATGAACTCATTTTCGGAGGTAAAAATATATGACTGTTCTAACAGCAGAAAAATTGATGAAGCTGACCTCGCAAGACTTAACTAAAAACATAGAATTGCACGTCCATGATTGCCCGGCAAGAATATCATTAATGATATCCCGTCCAAATTTATTAGATTATTGGTCTGATATTTTAACAGACCTTTCAACGAACATAATTCTGAAGGAAATAGGGTATGACCTATTGTCATCAATATATATAAGTACTAATGGCATGTATAGAAATGCTTACATAAGTTTGAGAAGTGCAGTAGAGCTAGGCATAAGCTTTTTCTATTTTACCGACCATAACTACCATTTTTTGCAATGGAAAAGAAATGTATTTGACATGACATGGAGCAGGTTAGTTGACGTAGATAAGGGAGTTTTATCTAATAAATATCTGTCTTTATTTAATGAGGCTTTTAACACCGAATTATTCATAGAAACAGTAAAAGAAATATATAGAAATTGTTCGGAATATGTCCATGGAAAATATGAATATATGCATTCTATAGGTACTCAAAGGATTACCTATGATAAAGCAAAGTTCATGCAATGGAGTACTATATTTTTGAGGACAGTGGAACTCCTACTAATATTACTTTCAGTAAGGTTTACCGAAAAAATTAATGACTTAAACCAAGACCATAAGGAAACCATGAATGAAATTTATAAAAATTTGGGATTTGGGGAGTTGGAAATAAATAATGAGTAATGTTATGCTAGATGATTTCATTTTTAGAACAGAGGATATTAAAGAAGAAGAACTTCTTGATTTGTACGTAGAGTCAAAGATGGACAGAGAGAATATAAACTTTATCAAAACAAAAGCTCCGCTTTTATTAGTCGGAAGCCGAGGTACTGGAAAAACGATGCTATTAAGGGTAGCGGAAAAGGAATTAGACGATTCTTTTGAGCAAGAAAGGGTTCTTTGTGTTTTGGTTAGCTTCAAAAAAGCTATTTTTTTGGAAGCAGTAGAAGACCCTCAATACTTTAGACAGTGGATGATAGCGAAAATACTTTTTACATTAAAAAGAAAAATTGAAAAAAAAGGTCTTATGCTCTCTGAACCGGGCATCTTTGCGCGTTATTTCGACATTGGTGCAGGCCAGGACGAGACCCTTACTGATAGACTAGGGGGATTTATTAAAGTATTAGAACAATCATCACGGAAAAGAGACTTTGACGTAAAAAATGAAATACGGAAAATCATGAATTATGATACGGAAGATATAGAGATATTGAATGAAGTTGACTATTTGCATGCTTTAGTTGAAGACCTTTGCCAAGTACTAAATATTGATAGACTCATTTTTTTGTTTGATGAAGCCTGCCACAACTTTATTCCTTCACAACAAAGGCAATTCTTTACGTTATTTAGGGATCTAAGGTCATCACTTATTTCATGTAAGGCAGCAGTTTACCCTGGAATAACCTCTTATGGAACGTTTCAACAATTTCATGACGCTTCAGTTAGAAAAGTGGAACGTGACCTTCAAGAACCAGGTTTTGTGCCATTAATGAGGGAAATTGTTAGAAACCAGGTGAGTGATGAGATATATAAAAAGTTAGAGCAACAAGGGGAACTCTTTGATTGTTTGATATATGCTGCTACTGGTAACCCAAGATTATTGTTAAAGAGCATCTATTTATCTACTAGCAAAAGTTTTAACTCCAACAATGTGAATAATACTTTAAAAGAGTTCTATAGAACAAACATATGGAACGAACATACTAAATTGGGTGAGATCTACAGAGGGCACAAAAGTTTAGTTGACTGGGGAAGGGACTTTATTGAGAAGGTTGTATTAGTCGATACAAATGAAAAAAATGAATCAAGAATCAATGAAGGACGAACACAACAAACGATTTATTTTGCTATACATCGTGATGCTCCCGAAGCAGTAAAACATGCAATTAGAATTCTTGAGTATTCCGGGATTGTATCAATTGAGACTGAAGGAACAAGAGTAAGAGGGAAAGTTTTTGATAGATATCAAATAAATATTGGAATCATATTAAGTACAGTTAAGACTCCTACTTTATTAGCCAGAAACTTAATACAGGGGTTATCAGTAAAGCTATATACAGATTATGGAATGAATTCGCCGCACTACCAAGGCATTACCCATTTTTCGGAAGATCAGGTTAATTTTAATGATGTTATTGAACACGTGTTACGAATATCGGTTGAGGGACTGGATATAACAGAATTTCAATGTCAACGAATTAAAGAAGCTGGATTTAAAACATTGGGCGATATACTAGAGGGCAGCGAGGATAACTTGCAAAAGGCTGTAAACATTGGACCGAAAAGAGCTAGAAGAATTTGGAATGTAGCCTATAATGCTACTATGGAATATTTTTCGGGTTAACTAAACGTTTCCAAACTTTAACCGTTTCACCCGTTACGCAGAACCGTATCACAAGTAACGGTAATTTTTACCCATTGGCATTCAGGCTTTAATTATCAACCGTTACCATTAACGGTTACAGAGGACTAAAAACATTTGTGAACAACCAAGAGGAAGCTAAGAAGTTCTGGACGCAAAAACTTAATTTTGATTCCCCTGCAAAAACCCCTAAAAAAAGGTCTTAAAAAGGAAGATTTTACCCCCTTCGCGTCGAAGTAATAATGGTAGAAACCATTGGTAGGTCTACACTTGAGGCGAAGGGGCGTGCAAAGAATGTTTAGAAAAAACGATGGTCATTTGCAGGAAGAATTGTTCAGTCACTATCAAACCATGAACCCTAAAATAGCTAAAATGCTGAAAGATACCTGGGCACCGATTTTTTATGAGCATGTCTTTTGTAAAATAGATGAAGAAGTGTTTGCTCCACTTTACTGTTTTGATAACGGCAGGCCTAATTTCCCGGTAAATATCCTTTTATCATTGGAATTAATAAAGAATATGTTCGACTACACAGATGAAGAAATCTTAGAACAATTCTATTTCAATTATCAGGTAATCTACGCTTTAGGTATCAAAAATATTGGCGAAATATACTTTGCTGAACGCACCCTGTATGAATTTAGAGAACGCCTCGTCAACTACGTTAAGGAACACCCCGATGAAGAAGAAATCATGTTTAAGCAGTTTGAAATCTTAACTCGGCATTTCATCGATAAAGCCAATATTAAAACAGACGAACAAAGAATGGACTCAACCTATGTTACCCCTAATATTAAAAGAGCTGGAAGGTTATCCCTTGCTTATGATTTTTTAGAAAAAGCCGTGAAAGCAATACCTCAAAAACATTTAAGCAACTCACTAAAAGAAGTACTGGAGCCTTCCTTCAAGACCAAACTGCTGTTTAAAACCAAGGCCAGTAAGATAAATGCCAAGCTTGAGACAGTACTCATACTTTGTACAGAAATTTATGACCTCGCTAAAGCAAAACAACTAACTTCAAAAGAGGAAATCAAACTGTTAGCTCGTTTTCTCAATGAACAAGCACATTATGATACAGAAAAGAAAGTCTGGGTGCCCGAAGATAATAAAGAAATTTCTTCCGCATCCATGCAGTCTGCCCATGATACGGACGCTACCTTTAGAAATAAAAACGGTAAGACGAACCAAGGCTATGTTGTTAATCTAGCTGAAACATGTTCGAAAGATAATCCGGTGCAGCTAATTACAGATTACGATCTGGATGTCAATATAAAAAGCGATACAGAACTGGCACGAAAACGTGTAGATACTATCAAGAAAAATACTGATGTTACTGACCTCTACGTAGATGGCGGCTATTACGGCGAAGAAACAATTAACAAAGCTGATGAAGCAGAAGTCAAACTGCATTTTACAGACATGACCGGCAGGAAAAGTACCAGTAACAAATTACCTCTGACAAACTTCAACTTCAATGAAGAACATGAGGTGGAAAAATGTCCTGCAGGTAAAATACCACTTCGAAGCGACTATAGTAAGAAATCTAAAAGTACAACGACCCATTTTGAGAAGTCAGAATGCCTTTATTGCCCCATAAGAGAGCATTGTCCCGTAAAGCCGCAGAAAAAATCAATGGTACTGAGAGCCAGTAAAAAAGCAATACTAGCAGCCAACACCCGCCAAGAAATTTCAAAAAAGGAAATACGACGTGAAAACACCAGTAAAAGGGCTGCCATAGAGGGTACCAACTCTGCAATTAAAAGGGGCCAAGGTGCTAACAAACTTAGAGTAAGAGGCCTGATCAAATGTCAGTTACAAATTGGCCTCAAGGTAATTGGTCATAACTTCAAACAATTTTCCCGAGCAATGAATAAGCCTAAACCAAAAGGCAGGGAAGTGGTGTGTCCAATGTAGAGCAAAACACAGTGAAAACAAGGATTTATTGATGTATATGTACATCATATACCTGAAAAAATCCGGCTTTGAGGTAACTAAACAAAAAATGAGCTTATTTTAAATTCTCCCAAGGGGTTAATAGGGGGTAATCACTCCCTTTCAGCAGGGGAATCAATTTTGTATTCAAATTGGAGCAATCAATGGGACCAAACATGAAATGGCTAGAAGTGGGTCCAGTCAAAGTGAATTTACCACTTTTGCTTTATATGATAAGAATTTAATGAATCCCAAAATCCATCAGCTAATGTTTCACATCCCTAACTATCTAAACAACCCTGTCCTCTGGGTTGTGAACTTTGTACTTACGTTAAATTTAACTGTGGGGTAAACCTTGTGCCAATCATTTTTATCCCATTTATAGGGGTAATTCAATCTGAACTCTTGTCCAAAACCTACCGCATCAGCATTTAAGGCCTGTAGTTTGACCAATAATTCCTCAAATTTCCTTTTGGTGTACTGTTCAGCCAGCTTTTCAAAATGTTTTTGGTTAGCTATACTGACTTCCTTCTGCCGGGGATTAATATCCGCAACCTTTGCTAAAATATCTGTCTTTACATCAAAAATTAGTACATTGTTAACAAAACGTGGTTCAATTTTAGTCTTAGAACTGACATTGGAAAATGAAATATATTTATCATCTTGAGGCACTGTTAGATTTCCTGAGGCGGTGTCTTTTAATAAGGCCAGCATCCTAGTCTCATCTAATGTAAGTTCTCCCACCATTTGACCCTGCGAAAAAAGAGCGACTCCGGCAATTCTATATTGGCCTTGGGAAGGTTCAATTAGCGGAATTACAAGGTCGCTGGTTCCATTGTCCAAAATTTTATAGACTTCCCAAAGGCTAATGGGTAATGCAAGATTGCTTTTAGATTTTGACCGAAAAAAGGTCATAATATATTCACCGGGAATAAAATTGTTTTTGATTTTTCGATCAAGTACTCCTTTTGGGTCTGATTTAGTAATCATGACATTCGCATCCGGAGGAACTGTAAACCTACGGCCAATAAAATCTAATAAGTTATTAATATTATCCTCGGCAGCTTCATCTGATAACATTATGGCATGGGTTTGACCTAAAAAAAGATTTCTCATAATATTGGATTGCAGCTCATTCCAAGCGTCCATTAAGCTGTTTCCTTCCGCCGAAAATGCATAGTGCCGCTTTTCAAACTCTTGGCTGGTTCCGACTACGGAGGGCATTAAGCTCCCGGGCACGTGTATTGCTACACCAATTCTAAAGGCGTGCTGATCGCCCTTATCGAAAAAAACGGCATTAACTGTCCCCCGCCGGTTAATCTCTTCAACATCCCAACAACCGGATAAGAACAACATCCCAAAGAGCAATAATGAAACAAAAAGCATTCTACGCATCGGTCGGTTCACCTCTTCCCAAAAACCTAACCAAGAGCCATGAAACCAATGGTATCAGCACAATGACAGCTAAGCCGCTAATCCGTAAATATGTAAATAGTTGTAGGACAAGCGGGCCCCCGGTAACAGACGTTAACAGGAAGAACATCGGAAGAAATAATATCAAAATAAACCACTTGTAGTTCAATGTGCTAAATAACTCTGTCAAACCTTGGGCTATAACATAGTTCAGGGCACTGATTGTAATCAATAGTTGAGTCATCCACACTATAAAAAGAAACATCCCAAAAGTCTGCAGTATAAAGGGGATGTCAGCTTGCCATGTCAACTCTATAAGCGACCAATGGTAACGCAATGTACCTTCAGCACCAAAAACACCTAGTGTACCAAATACAATTGAAAACATCAAAAGGCTGGCTAGTGCGGATGCCCAAATGATTATCTGCCTGCCTTTGGTTTTTTCGGTAAGGTATTGATAGGTCATAAAAACCAGGGCCAAAGGAAAAAACATATTGGCTGAATGCAAACTACCCATCGGAAGTTTAAAACCGTCAAAATAAAACACAGGTCTGATCTGATCCAAATCAACGTTTTTATAAGATAAGGCAATCACTAGCACCGTAAATATTAACGCAAGCGGAAAAACAAAAGCTGCTAGCCGGCTAATGGTCTCAATGCCTTTTAGAGATATGTACACACTTGTTAGAAGTACGGCAAATAAGATAACAGAGTCCGGAGTTCGTTGCAAAAAATATATATTACTTACATCAACAACTGATTTTAAAGACCAGGCGGTAATGGCGAATAAAAACAATAAGAAGATAAAACCAAGGATTTTACCGAAGGCGTTACCAAAGATATGCGGCAGGTATTCAATAATAGATTTATCAGGAAACTTTTTTCCTAAATCAACTGCTATTAAGATAATCGGAAGCATCAGGATAAAGGCTAAGAGGATGCCTAAATACCCATTATGGCCGATATATTTTGCTTCAATATGTGACGCATCCGTTAATCCAAAACTGAGGATTGCGGTGTAGAGTAACATAAACATCAGGCCCGGACCAATACCTGTTTTCTCTGGCAGCATTATTCTTCATCTCCTTGATCTGAGTTAAGGCGGTCTTCCTGTTGAGGCCGGTACATAGGTGGTCTTCTAAAGCTAGCCCACCAAGGAATTCTAAAATAGGCATCGATCATATCTACCGGCAAGGGAGGGCTCCATGGCGCTAAATATGAAACCCCAAACGATTTTAAGCCGGACAGATGGGCTAATACAATAGTTCCGGTCAACACCAAGCCCGGCACCCCTAAAGCGGCCCCTCCCAGGAGCAGGAAGTAGCGCACCAATCGCCATGCCTGCTCTATTTCTTGGTCTGCAGTTGCAAATGTAGCCAAGACAGTAATAACCATCACTGCAAGAGTTGCTCCAGAAACTACGCCGGCTTGGGTTGCTGACCAACCTAGAAGAATTCCTCCCGCTACACCCAAAATAATGTCTACTCCTTTTGGAACACGGAGGATTGCTTCCCTAAATACTTCAAACGTTATCAGCACAACAAGCATTTCCACAATTACCGAGAAAGGTACGGTAGTTCTGCCTGAAGCCAGTACTAGGACAACGCTTGCCGGTAAGATTTCCGGGTTTATGGCAACTGCTGAGACATACAAGCCGGGTAGAACTATTGATATGAGAGTGCCGATGGCACGGATAATACGTAAAAATGTGCCTACCCAATAGTTAAAATAGAAATCTTCAGGGCTTTGATATAATTCTGTAGCAGTGACCGGTGCGATTAAGGCAAAAGGTGACCTGTCCACAATTAGTGCTACTCGCCCCTCTAACAAAGCACTGGCAACTTTATCGGGGCGCTCTGTTGATTGAAGTAAAGGAAAGGGTGTTAATTTATTGTCCGCTATTAGTTCCATAATATAGCTGCTGTCTAAGATTCCATCTATGTTAATCTGCTCAAGCCTTTTATGTACTTCCCCGACAATGTCCGGGTTCACCACATCATTAAGATACACTATCGCAACCTTTGTTTTAGTGCGTTCACCAATATGTTTTGCATCTATCCTTAGGTTAGGGTCTTTAATGTATCGTCTAACCAAAGAGAGATTGTCTGTTAGGTCTTCAATGAATCCTTCCCGTGGTCCTCGTACAACTCTTTCTTTGGGTTCTTCAATCATCCGACGAGGATAACCGGGAAAAGAGACGGTCAACACTTCATTAGCGGCAGCCAGGAAAATTAAGGTCTCGCCGCTTAACAAACCTTCAATGGCTTTGTGAAGATTACTATATCTTTCTATCTTAGCTGATAATAATAAAAGTTCAGTAATTCTCACATCCAGACCGCCATCATTAACCTGAGTAAATTTACTGATAGGTTTTACCACATTGGACGCGATTAAATGACCATCAGCTAAGGAAGCTAAGTACACCACTGCAGCTATTGCTTGACCGTTATTGTTAATTTGCTTAACAACTAGGTCGTCCGGCTTTCCTATCGATCGTTCAATTGTTTCTAAGTTAGTGGCAATTTCTTCACTTATATTCTGATGTTCAATGACGCTGGAATGTACTCTATCAGATTGCGGTGCTTTATTGGATTTTTTTAAATACTTATCTAACAACATAACCACACCTACCATGCAATAATATTAATACTTTTTCCTTATAAGTAGTTATATATGTAGTGATTGTCAAAGTTCTTATATAGTACCGGGGATGTGACGTTAGATTAGCATGGAATGAACAAAAGTGGGGAAGTCCCCGAACTAGGGGTTCTTTACCTTTTTTAGGAATTGAAGTAGATTTTCAAACAAGGTGGGAGAAGTTTTTGAAAAGAGTATTTAACACCCCGCTTGAATATGCCTGGGCGCTAGGCGGATTTCCGGGAGAACAAATGGCATGGATGTTAAATTTTTTTCTTGCCCCTAATCTAAGTAACAAATGAAAAATGCCTGCTCCAAAAATTTAGGGGTAGGTCTTGGAGTAGGCAAGGCAAATTAATGCTAGTAGACTAAACCTTAAGAAAACACTTGACCTTGAAGTATTACCTCACCTATGCGGTCAGATCCTAATTGAGGCCTGACTTCAGCTATTATAGTAGGTAATGTTCCACCAAATTCCAATAAGGTTGTGCCCACCCAGTTCTCTTTATCCTTTGTGGGTATTAACGGTATTGTGGCTAATGGTTCAAGGGAATCTGGAACTGTGAGAGTAGCCACGTAGCTGTCATATGGACCGAAGGTATCTGGGTCAGGCAGGTTGATTCCCAAGATTGTAACTCGCTGAAGTGGTGGGGTAAATGTTGTTATTTCAAAGACCGAAGCTCCTGCTATAAAGAGGTCCTCAGCATGTTCCGTGGGGTACAAAGGGTTAGTTTCAATAAATAGTTGTCCCGTGTCGTTATTGTTTTGATTTTCAGTAATATTTTTTTTAGTCCAATTATTATCAGCGTCTGCCATAGTATACACCTCCTCTTCTCTTAGATGCTATATAGGCGTTTGCAAAACGCCGCAACCCTTGCAAATTCTATCTTTTTTCTTGCTTAGTTATATAGAACTCCTCACTTGTCTTGTGTAAAATATAGTTAACAGGCAATATCTACATTCAACAAGAAAGGAGATCTATTCTGTGAAATTTAAACAATTATCCCTATCTGATATTTATGACGGTTGTCTTGATTTCGTTGATAAGGATAAACCTCGGTTTCTAGCGCTTCTTGAAGAGCATATTCAACTTTCAGAGTATATTTCGCTGAGTTTCTATCAGGCTTTTTACAAGCACTTTGGTCGCAAACGAAAATTTAAGCTTGAGTCTTTTCTTTATGCACTCATCATTCAGAGAATCTTTTCTATTCCTACAGATGCGCTTCTGATTATTTTTTTGAATTTTTCCAAGGAAATCCGTGAATTCTGTGGTTTTTCTAAAGTACCTGATGCATCAAAATTTACACGATTTAAGCAAGATTTTTCTAAACATCTTCAAACACTTTTTGATAACCTTGTTGATCAAACTGAACCTATTTGTGAGCAAATTAACTCAGAACTTGCTTCATATCTCGTCTTTGATACCTCTGGCGTTGAAGCTTACGTTACTGAGAATAATCCTAAGTTTATCAATCGCTTAATCAAGCAGCTTAAGTCTCAATACAAAGGCAACTCTTCTGTTGACCCATACAAAATGGCATACGGCATTATGCCTTCCTGCGCATCATCAAATCCAAATGTCAAACAGCTTTACATCAATGGCCATTTTTGCTATGTCTATAAATTTGGTATGCTCACAAATGGCCTTGGTATAGTCAGAAATATTTCCTTTTTTGATGAAGACTTTATAAATGCACACCCTGAAATCCCAATAGAGAAAAAGTCTGATTCCCCTGATGAAGATAAATCCTTATCCGATTCTAAAGCACTTAAACCTGTTCTGCGCGACTTTTTTAAAACACATACTCATTTTAAACCCAGCACGTTTATTGGCGATGCTGCTTTTGATACAAACGATTCCTATAACTTTTTATTGAAGGATTGTCACTTTTTAAAAACAGTCATTCCTCTGAACGAACGAGGTTCTAAGAACCTCCCTGAACCCGGGTTCAACGAATCTGGACAACCTCTGTGTCCGTTAGATTCTTCTTTACCCATGAAATATGAAGGTAAAGCGCCCTTAAGGAGTGGCGTTGTTAGAGATAAATGGGTTTGCCCAAAAATGAAGTGGAAAGGTTCTAAACGCATTACTTTATGTGAACATCCTTGCTCCGACTCTCCTTCTGGTAGAATGTTTTATACCTATCCTGAAAAAGACTTAAGACTTTATCCTGGCATTATTAGAGACACCCCTGAATGGATTGATATCTACAAAAATCGTTGCGTTATTGAGCAAACCATTCAACACTTTAAATCCAATTTTGGCGTCGCCAACAGAAAAACTACAAATGCTTTAACCATTAAGGCTGACTTACTCCTTGCAGGAATTACTCAACTGCTTACCGTTATTCTTGCAGACAAACTCCATAAACACGAACTCATCAGAAGCCTTAAACCTCTTTTGGCTTAGCAAATCCTTTATACTTGCTCTTTCAACCCGCAAAATACTTGCGGTTATTTGTGCCGAATTTTTTCTGTCCAACCTCTGCTTAAAATTTTCTGTCCTCTTTATTAAACTTTCTGATTAGCTGCCTACGTTAAATTTTGAATTTCGCAATTACCTATAGATGCTATATAGTACGCTGCATAATGAGAGCGTGTGCAGAAAAAATACAGGCATTGTAAATATTGCTTTATGCATACCGAAAAACTATAGATTTTTTATGTTGGATTACTTGCGCAGCATAAGGTTATCTGCTATAATCCTGAGTTTTACAGCAAAAACGATTAAAAAAACCCGTTGCCCCAGTATTACCAAGGGCTAGCGGGTTTTGTATTTTGTCAAAAACTTGTAGTGTATTGACACTTATTTTTTGTATTGCAAAATTTTTTTGATCGCTGCCTGAGACATAATCTTTTTACTTAAGTCAAAGCCAAAGACAGACTCAATGGATTCTATTACATCATCTCGATAATCAAACAGGTAATAGTTTTGTTCCAAATAGGAGCAGGAATAGCTAATCAAAGAATTGCGAATCTGCTTCACAGTATGTTTTTTCTCTAGCATCTGTTCAAGAACCCGCATGATTACGAGTGCTACAAAACATACCAGAAAATGTGCTTCTACATGTGCATCTTTTTTTACATATACAGGTCTCGCCTTGAATTCACTCTTGATTACTTTAAAGGATTCTTCGATTTCCCAAAGTCCCTTGTAAATATCACGAATTTCTCTATCTGATAAATGCTTTTCACTGGTAACAATGGAATAGTATCCATCATATTTTTCTTCCTTCTGAATTCTTGCTTCATTCAGGGAAAGAACAAGCCCGTCAGGTATTTCACCTGTTTGTTTTAAGAATTTGATATTGCTTACATAGCCGGCAGCTCCAATGCTGGTAGCTCTTGTATATTTTCCGGGTTTGGCAATCAGTTCCTTTGCCTTCGCAATAGCCTTATCTCTGTCTTTTTTCTGTTTTTTGGCGTATTTATCGGAATAGTAGACCATCTGTTTCTGAAATATTTCCATCTTTTGGGCACGCTTGCCATCTGTTCCCTTTAACTGTATTTTCTTTGCATGAATGCGGAATTTGTGCTTAAAAAAGACGGTATTTCCATCCTTATCTTCTTCTTTGTCTATTAAATAATCTTCCTGATTTAATACCCATTCTTTAAATTCTTTGTCAGCACCGAGAACACTCTGTCCATAAACATAGCCGTCATTACCTGCCATGTCATCATGGTTCTTTCCCGAAAGAAAAGTGGTATTATCACTAGTGTTAAGCCCCCTGTCTGCTACAACGATAATACGTTCCAAGGCGAAATCTCTCTTTACACGGCGAATTGTTGGAAGTAGAGAGAGTTTTTCACTTTCGCCACCAGAAAAAGTATTGAAGGCCATGGGGATTCCATTAGTATCCATCAGGAGTCCCATTTGAATGATGGGATCTTTACGGTGCTCTTTAGATGGGCCACGTTTTTTTTGACCCTTTTTAATCATATTCCCGTCTTCATCGTATTCATCTTCATCCTCATAAGGGATCTCGAAGTAGTAGTTGGTGACATCATAATATCCAAGCTGGTTATCTCTTGCTATAAGTTCCGATATTCTACTATGGAGATGCCGTTGGATCTCATTTGAATATCCGGCAAAGTAATCCAGAGCACGGTAAATGTCAGCCAGTGAAAAGTCAAAGGATTCAAAGAAATAATCCTTGGTTTCAAAGGCGTGTCTTTTTGATGAAGGAAATAAAAAGCGGTTGAAAATGAGCAGACTGAATATGCTGTTTAGGTTATAATCTACGATTAAATGCCTTTGCTTGTTCTGGAAATATTCTCTAAGACCAAGTAGAGAGTATACTGATTTTGGCACAGTATAACCAAGATTTTTGCGCAATGCTGCTTGATCCGGAAGCTTAGCTAACAGGTCAAGTTCTAGTTTTTTTTGCGGAACTTCGTTCTTGGTACGTTCCTTTGCAACCCGCTTGAAATGTGCAATAGGATCAGGATATTCCTTTTCCAGATCTTCAAGATAGCCAAGTTTCTCAACTGTTTTTTGTTTTACCTTTCCATTCTGTCTATAACCTTGGACAAAAGACAAATAGACCTTACCATTACTGATACTTTTCTTTACATACATAAATTCACCTCTAATCCCATAATATCACAATACACGACGATATACAACATATAAATGCATAAAGATTGACAAAAGAAAAGCCCGACTTCTCGGGCTTCAGAGCGGTTTTTTATATGTAGTTGGTGTAAAACAACGGTGTCCAACCTCTGCTTAAAATTTTCTGTCCTCTTTATTAAACTTTCTGATTAGCTGCCTACGTTAAATTTTGAATTTCGCAATTACCTATAGATGCTATATAGTACGCTGCATAATGAGAGCGTGTGCAGAAAAAATACAGGCATTGTAAATATTGCTTTATGCATACCGAAAAACTATAGATTTTTTATGTTGGATTACTTGCGCAGCATAAGGTTATCTGCTATAATGGCATCAAGCACCATCCCTATAGAAATCTGGTTCAAATGTTCTTGAAAGACCATTTTGGTTTTTGCAGGTAGTTTAATCAGTCTAAGGATAGTGTTTTTTTCTTTACCAAAGTTGTTTCAATTTTGTTAGGGTTTGATTAGTTGAAGTATAAGTTAGGAAGTGTATTAAGTATCTGTATGGTTACAAATCTAGGTAAGTTCAAATTAAGTATGTTAAGTTGTTCGGTTAAACTATAGGGATGGTTGCTAAAAGGGGTTTGCAATATTGCAAACCCCTTTTTAATTATTTTTGGAGGAAAGGTTTTTAGAAAAACTTGCGCCGGAATGTACGTACATGACAGGTTTCAGGCCCCTCAGCATAGGGCGCGGTTTTCATAAGTTATAATGGCTTTGCCGATTAGTTTAGGCGAAATTCTGATATGCAGAAGAGGATATGTCTTCTAATAAGCGTTAACTATAGAGTGCTATTATGATAAAATAAGACTATACTAGCTGGTATAGGAAAGGTGAGGCCCATGTGGCAGCTGATAATAGCTCTGGGACTGCGAATGAGCGTAGTGGCGACTTTAGCATTTATATTCACGAGGACAAGGTTGTCCAGGAAGCTTATTAAAAGACAACTTACATGGAAGGATAAAGTACCCCTTATTCTAATTTTTGGCGGCATGGGAGTGTTGGGTACCTACAATGGTATCCAGATGGAAGGCGGTGCTATTGCCAATTCCCGTGTGGTAGGAGTCATGACCGGGGGTCTGCTGGGGGGACCTGTAGTGGGAATAGCTGCTGGTCTAATTGCCGGTATTCACCGTTATTTTGCGGGCGGGTTTACTGCTCTGTCCTGTGCCCTGGCAACCGTCGTTGAAGGAGCTGTGGGCGGGCTGGTTTACCGTCATGTTGGCCTTGAAAAACTTAACTGGCAGGTTGCTCTTTGGGCTGGTTTTGCGGCGGAAATTGTTCAAATGATAATAATCTTGATAGTTGCTAAACCTTTTTCTATGGCCTTGGAACTAGTAAAAGTTATCGGTATTCCAATGATTCTTGTAAATTCTGCCGGTGCCGCATTATTTATTATGATAATTCTTAGTATCTTTCAAGATCAGGAAAAAGCTGGTGCTGTACAAGCTCAAAAGTCTTTGGAAATTGCCGGTAAAACACTTTCGCACTTGCGGAAGGGCTTAAACATGGAGTCGGCTGCGAAGGTGGCAAGAATTATTTATGATAATTGTGATTTTAAAGCGGTGGCCATAACTAATCAAGAGCAAATCCTTGCTCATATTGGTGCGGGAGGTGACCACCACCGCCCTGGCGCAACTAACTTTACGGGTGCCACAAGAAAATGTTTAGCCGGTGGGCAAATTACATTAGCTAGAAGCAAAAAGGATATAAACTGCCAAAACTCTAATTGTCCCCTTGGCTCGGCGGTACTTGTTCCGCTTCGGCGTAAAGAGGCCATACTTGGAACTTTGAAATTATATCATGTTTCGGAGGGTTCCGTTAACACCATTGACCTTGAGTTTGCTAAGGGATTGGCACACCTGTTTTCCACCCAGTTGGAATTGGCAGCATTGGAAGAACAATCGAGGATGTTAGATAGTGTTAAACTAAAGGCCCTTCAGGCTCAGATTAACCCTCACTTCCTATTTAATGCGCTAAATACTATCGTTTCCCTGGTAAGGACAAAACCTGAAACAGCAAGGGAACTATTAATAGAATTAGGAGATTTTTTCCGGAATAATTTAAAATATGGAGAGGATTTTGTATCATTGAAGCAGGAACTGCAGCATGTTCAGTCGTATCTGGCAATTGAAGTGGCCAGGTTTGGTGAAAAAATCCAGGTTCAATATGATATGGATGAAAGTTGCTTTGACAGGAGGTTTCCTGCCTTATTACTACAGCCATTGGTGGAAAATGCAGTTAAACATGGTATTCTTCCGCAAAAGGGTGGTGGTAAAATCATTATAACAGCTAAAGAGGACGATCAAGAGATGCAGGTATCTGTGGAAGACAACGGTGTCGGTATGAATAGTAACACCATTAGTACACTATTTGAAAAGAAGTGTTCTTCAGCTTCCGGCATCGGCATCGGTATCGGTTTAACTAATGTAAATGAACGTTTAAAAAGTATATACGGAGTAGATTTTGCACTAATTATTAGAAGTTCACCCGGCGAGGGCACTGTTATGAGTTTTACTATACCATTTAAAACCATACGGGAGGTGGAAACGGATGTTGGAACCACCGGTGTTACGAGTGGTGTTGGTCGATGACGAGGCTCCCGCTCGGGATGAAATTCAATATTTATTGGCTGAGTTACCGGATATAATAATATGTGGGCAGGCGGATAATGGTAAATCAGCCTTGGATATTATTAGGGAAATTAAACCGGATGTTATATTTCTTGATATACAGATGTATGACTTAAATGGTTTTACAGTAGCTGAAATGCTGTTGCGAATGGAAAATCCCCCTTTAATTATTTTTATAACCGCCTATGAAGAGTACGCTGTACGTGCCTTTGAAGTTAATGCTATTGATTACGTTTTAAAGCCTTTTTCAAGAAAACGTCTTTATGATTCAGTTGACAAAGTACGAACCATTATTGCTAATAACGAGAAGGTAGATTTTTTAAAACGGGTTACTTCTCTAATTGAAGCAAAAAGTAATTTATCAAAAGAAAATTTGCTAGTGCCCTCATGTAATAAATATTTCAAGTTTACTGTGGAAAGAGACGGGAAAATATTTCCCCTTGATACAGACGAAATATATTTTGCTTATGTGGAAAATAAAGAAACTAAATTAGTTACCCAAAAAGGCGAATTTTTTGTTAATCGCTCACTTCAGTCTTTAGAGGAAGAGTTTGCGGACAAAGGTTTTTTTCGTACACACAAAGCCTGCGTGGTAAATTTAGATCAGATTGATGAAATAATTCCCTGGTTTAACTGTACCTTTAAACTGGTAATGAAAGATACAAACAAGACAAAAGTACCGGTTAGCAGGACTTATGGTAAAGAACTAAAGAAGCTTTTTAATCTGTAGGTTAGGCTGCCAAAAGTGCAGCTTAGCCCTTTTTTTGTGTATTTTGGCGGCAATTGTTCCTGCTAAGGGCAAATTTTGTATATAATTTTCTATAAATTCAGTTTATTCGGGAGAGTTCTTAGGAATAGTTGATACTTTTACTTTCTATTATGTTGAAGCAAAAATACCATTTGCCATAACCATAATAGGGTTGACTCTGTTGAGTAATTGGCGGGGGGAGATATCATGTAAATATTAGATGTAATTATACTTTAATTGGTGGTTTATTAAGGGTTAATTTAGAAAGGAGGAACTATATTGAACTCTCTTATTATTGCTGTACTGGCTTATGTAGGTTTTATCATTGCTTACCGCACATATGGTACGTATTTAAGCAAACGCATTTTCAATCTAGATCCAAATAGGCAGACTCCGGCCCACGAGTTTGAAGACGGTATGGACTTTGTACCCACCAAAAAGGAAATCTTATTTGGTCATCATTTTACTAGTATTGCCGGGGCTGCGCCCATTGTCGGGCCGGCTATTGCCGTAATGTGGGGGTGGGTGCCGGCGCTATTATGGGTTGTCTTTGGTTCAATTTTTATGGGTGCAGTGCATGATTTTGGTGCATTGGTATTATCAGCCAGACACCAGGGACGATCAGTCAGCGATATTACAAAAGATTTAATCGGCCCTCGGGCCAGAACGCTCTTCTTACTGCTTACAATGTTTGCCCTTTTGATAGTTATTGCGGTATTTGGATTGGTAATCGCTGTTCTCTTTACTTCTTATCCTCAGAGTGTACTGCCTATCTGGTTTGAGATACCAATTGCCATTGCTGTAGGCTATTATCTTTATAAGAAGTCGGGTAACAGCACTTTGGCCGGATTGGTGGCTGTTGTCTTAATGTACGTATTTGTGATTATTGGGGTATATTTTCCCATCGAAATACCGGCATTTATTGGCGGAAATATTATTTATACTTGGGTAGTTATCTTATTAATATACGCATATATCGCTTCAACCCTGCCGGTGTGGGTGCTGCTTCAACCCCGCGATTATATCAATTCCCACCAATTATATGTCGGTTTGGGATTGATGTTCTTAGGACTGGTGGTCAGTCACCCGCCAATTGTGGCACCTGCAGTTAATATGAATGTGGCCGACGGGCCGGCATTTTTACCATTTTTATTCATCACCATCGCCTGCGGGGCCCTGTCCGGATTTCACAGCATGGCGGCATCAGGTACCACGGTTAAGCAGCTAGACAACGAAACCGATGCCAAAGCTATTGGTTATGGTGCTATGCTGATGGAAGGTGCCCTGGCTGTTATGGCTATTTTGGCAGCGACTGCCGGGTTTAAGTCGTTGGAGGCCTGGAATGGGCATTATGCCAGTTGGGCAGCTGCCTCCGGTCTTGGGGCAAAGGTAGGTGCTTTTGTGGAAGGTGGAGCAACTTTCGTAAACGGGTTGGGTATCCCCTTGGATATCGCCACGGGCGTTCTAGCGGTGCTGGTAGTCAGCTTTGCCTCTACCACCCTGGATTCTGCCACCAGAATTCAGCGGTATATTATTGCCGAGTTGGCGGAAGACCTCAATATTAAGGTATTTACTAAGAGGCACCCGGCCACACTGTTGGCGGTAGTAAGCGCCTTTATTCTTGCTTCCATTAACGGTGGTAAAGGAGGCTTAATCCTGTGGCCGTTATTTGGTGCTACCAACCAGTTAATGGCGGGCTTGGCTTTATTGGTAGTTACCGTATGGCTGCTGAAATTGAAAAAGCCCACGGCAATCGCCATGGTGCCCATGATATTTATTATCTTTATGACATCCTGGGCCATGCTCATCAATGTACGTAATTTCATTGCCAGCGGAAATACGCTGCTGTTGGTGCTCAGTGTATTGATGATAGCTTTGGAGATTTGGGTAATTATTGAGGCGATTTTTGTCTATAGCAGTACTAAGAAAACAATAATGGATGAAAATATTAAGGCTTAGAAAAACTTGGCAGGTGAAAAACTAAAATAAAATAGTGTAACAAAAGGGCACTCCTGTTCAGCAGGGGTGCCCTTTTGAGGTGCTAAAAACAAGTAGCCAGTGCAGCCGGAGAGATACTTAAATTTAAGTTGATCAGACCTATTGTAAAGTATAAACAGTATGATACAATAGCTAGTATGCTTTAATTCAAATATGTAAAACTTTTAATATTTGCAATTACTAAAGGGAGGCTTCTTGTGGTGGAGTCAGCACAGATGATGTTAATTGCTATAAGTGTTTTTGGAATTGGTGCCTTTAGCGGTTTATTACTGGGTAGAAAAAGTAGGCTTAATAAAGAACTGCCTCTAATAATGGCGGGACTGGGCAGTGGTTTTTTTTTGGTTTTAGCTTTGGAAAATTTACTGCTAGGAGTACAGGTGGAGTTACTACTGCCAACAGGACTTCCTTTCGGATCTTTTAGTTTAGTAATTGATAAACTAGCAGCTTTTTTTGTACTCTTGACCTCGATAATGGGTTTATTGGTTAGCCTCTTTTCTTGGGGGTATATGGAGGGGTTACGTGAAAAACATAATTTAGGTTACATAGGTTTTTTGTATAATTTATTTCTTTTATCTATGTTTTTGGTGGTTACTGTGGCTAATGGTTTTTGGTTTTTAGTGGTTTGGGAGGTCATGTCGGTAACATCTTTGCTGCTGGTGTTGGTTGAACACCAGCTTAAGGAAGTGCGCCAAGCGGGTTTTATCTATGGAGTAATGACTCATTTTGGTACAGCCTTTATCATTGCCGCTTTTATGATTCTCTTTATCCAGGCAGGAACCTTTGACTTTTCAGGCTTTAAAGCGATTAGCCAGAATATTGACCTGCGATTAGCCGGAATGGTCTTTATGGCTAGTACAATTGGCTTTAGTACAAAAGCTGGTGTAATCCCTCTGCATGTCTGGCTGCCCCGGGCCCATCCGGCTGCACCCAGTAATATTTCAGCTTTAATGTCCGGAGTCATGGTTAAAACGGCTATCTATGGGATGCTGCGATTTTACTTTGACCTGTTACCTAGTGGCCCGCCTTGGTGGGGAATAAGCTTGATCTCTATAGGGGTTGTTTCAGCTCTGTTAGGAGTAATTTATACAGTTGTCCAACAGGATATTAAAAAACTTTTGGCCTACAGTACGGTGGAGAATATGGGGATATTATTTACCGGAATTGGACTAGCCCTTGTTTTTAGGGCCCAGGGGCTGCCAAGTTGGGCAGCTTTTGCCATGATAGCAGTTCTTTATCATGCCATAAATCACGCTGTTTTTAAAGGACTGCTTTTTATGGGTGCAGGTTCTGTTTTACATGTCACCCATACTAAGGATATGGAAAAGCTGGGTGGCTTAATTCATAAGATGCCTTATACATCGTTTTTCATGTTGATAGGGGTAATGGCAGTAATGGCGCTGCCGCCTCTCAATGGTTTCATGGGTGAGTGGTTGCTCTTCCAAGCTTTACTAGGGTTAAGCTGGAATCAGCTAGGTACCATTAGTTATGTCGGTGGCCCAATTTTAATCACAATTATTGCTTTGACTGGGGGGTTGGTTTTGGCCAGCTTTGTAAGGATGTATGGCATTACCTTTCTGGCGTTACCGCGAAGTTCCCAGGCGCAAGATGCTGTTGAAGTACCCGGAACTATGAGTTCAAGTATGGGGGTTTGCGCAGCACTGTGCATATTGCTAGGAATATTTCCTGGTGTAGTAGTGAGTATACTATCGGGAATTAGTTTAGCTTTAATCGGAGACCAAAAGGTGACTTCAGGAGACTTACTTGAACAGTTGACCATGACCACCGGGCAGATTTATCCACTTATAATATGGACTTCACTCATTTTGCTTGTTCCGGTCATCGTAATGGTCACTAGATTGCTTGGCGGTAAAACAACCAGGCGCAGAGCGGAGACTTGGTCTGGCGGAGTTTCAGCAAATCACTATATGGAATATACAGGTGCTGCTTTTGCCGAACCCCTCAGGATAATTTTTGCGCGGGTGTTACAACCCCATCGAGAGGTTTTGCCTAATGCTGATCAGGCACCCTATTTTTCCAGCGGTCTATGTTACCGGGAAAAAGTAGTTTCAGTCGTTGAAATTTACTTATACCGTCCTGTGATGAGTATTTTCTATCAAACATGTAAATATGTACAGTGGATGCAAACAGGTAATCTTCATACTTATTTGACTTATATGTTTATTACTCTTGTATTAGTTTTGTTGTTTACCAGATAGGAGGATGTAGCTGATGAATATAGTATTGACTGCGGTTTTGCAGGTTATCTTATTGGTGGTTTTAGCCCCTTTGGTTACAGGTGTTATAAAAAAAATCAAGGCACATTTGCAATGCCGTATGGGAGCAGGAATTTTTCAGGTTTACTATGATATTGGCAAACACATGAAAAAGGAAACGGTTATTGCTAACTCTGCTTCATGGATCTACATTGTTTCGCCCTACCTCGTCTTTTCCGCTTTAATTACTGCTGCTATGCTGCTACCGGTAATTGCAAAGGCACCTTTAAGTTTTACCGGGAATATATTTGTTCTAATCTACTTACTAGCTTTAGGGCGTCTAATGATGACTCTGGCTGCCTTAGAAAGTGGCAGTGCCTTTGGCGGCATGGCTAGCAGCCGTGAAGTATCTTTATCAGCTTTAATTGAACCCAGCTTAGTATTGGCATCAATTAGTTTGGCAATTAGTGGCGGTTCTACAAATCTTAGTACTATTATGGCCAATTTATCTGATCAGGGAGCAGGCCTACTAAACCCGGCGCATTTTTTGTCCGCTGCAGCACTATTAATAGTAGTGTTTGCCGAAATAGGTAGAATTCCTGTAGACAACCCGGACACCCATTTAGAGTTGACCATGATTCATGAAGGGATGCTGTTGGAGTATTCAGGTAAGGAACTGGCGCTGTTGATCTGGGCTGCCGCTGTAAAACAATTAATAATGCTCACTTTATTCTCTAATCTGTTTTTTCCATGGGGAATGGCTACTGGCTGGGGATGGGCACAGATTCCAATAGCAGTAATACTATATCTATTAAAAATTTTGGTTTTATCGGTACTTCTAGCCTTAATTGAAAGTGGTTATGCCAAAATGCGGCTTTTTAAAGTACCGGGCTTGTTGGCAACCAGTTTAGTACTGGCTTTTTTAGCAATAGTATCTCAGCTGATTTTAAGGGGGTAAGCAAATGAATGTCCTATTTTCGCTAATTGTAATTAGCGCTTTTTTGATGGTGGCAGGTAAGCGCATCGATTACGCCATCTGGCTGATGTCACTCCAAGGGTTTTTATTGGCACTAATCGGCACTGTTTTAGGTTTACAAGCAGGAAATGGCTATTTATATGCTAGCGCTTTTTTGTTGTTGATTGTGAAAGGAATATTAGTTCCCGCGGCCTTGTTTTACATTGTGAGAAAGATCCAGATTCGCAGGGAGATAGACTTGGTTTTTAGCCCCAATGTTCTATTTTTACTAGCGGCTGGATTGGTATTATTGTCATACTGGGTAGTATCGCCGCAAATTTTGCCCAGCGGTCTAGCAGCCAAGAGCGGGTTGCCGGTGGCCCTATCATTGTTGTTAATCGGCCTTTTAATTATGATTACCCGGAAAGTGGCTCTCAGTCAGTTAATAGGACTACTGATTATGGAAAACGGTTTATCGATGGCGGCAATGGCTGTCAGTCATGGGATGCCATTGATGGTGGAATTGGGAATATTTTTTGATTTGCTTGTTGCGGTTTTAATTATGGGGCTATTTCTTTTTCGTATCGATAAGACATTTGGCAGCATTAATACTGATAAATTGAAAAGCTTGAAGGGATGAGGCAGATGGTCATTTTAACATTATTTGCTCCTTTGGTTACGGCCATCAGCGGTTATTTGATAGGTAAGCCGGCATTGCGGAATTGGGTTACCGGCATAGGGGCATTGACCACTTTCGTCTCCAGCTTAATATTGACTTGGCAAGTACTAACTGGGGAAGCGTTAACGGCAATGGACAGTTGGCTATATATTGATGCCTTTAGTGCATATTTGTTGGTTATTATTGGTTTAATTGGGCTAATAGCCACCCTTTACTCAATCGACTATATGCAACATGAGGTTGAAATAGGGATGATTGGAGTATCCCAATTAGCTACCTATTACTTATTGTTCAACATTTTCATCTTTACAATGGTTCTGACTGTGATGGCTAATAACCTGGGACTGTTATGGATAGCTATCGAGGCTACTACGTTAGCCTCAGCAATGCTAGTAGGTTTTTACAAGCAGAAAGGTTCTTTGGAGGCAGCCTGGAAATATATTATTCTATGTACGGTCGGAATTGCTTTTGCACTATTGGGAGTTATCTTAACTTACTATGCCGCAAGTCAAATTGAGAGTGAAAGTGTACGCAGTTTACAATGGACTTTTTTAATGGCCAACAAGCAACAGTTAGATCCCCAGGTACTCAAACTGGCTTTTGTCTTTATTCTAATTGGATTTGGCACAAAGGCCGGACTAGCACCTTTACACCATTGGCTGCCGGATGCCCATAGTCAGGCCCCTTCTCCTGTCAGTGCGGTCTTGTCGGGAGTCCTTTTAAACTGTGCACTCTATGGTGTAATTAGGTATCACCTACTATTATCCCAAATAGTAGGCAGTCAATTTTCGGGGAATTTACTGCTGATTTTTGGTCTTATCTCGATGGCCATTGCGGTACCTTTTATTTCACTCCAACATGATCTCAAAAGGTTATTAGCTTATTCTAGCGTTGAACATATGGGTATCATTGCGGCTGGGATTGGTTTGGGTGGAAAATTGGCCTTGTACGGGGCTAGTTTGCACTTCTTAAACCATGCCGTAGCTAAATCCCTGTTATTTTTTTCGGCAGGCTCAGTCACTCAACATTATGGTACGCGGCAAATGGCTCGTATCAGAGGAGCCATAACAGCTTTGCCTTTTTCAGGGGTGTTGCTGTTGCTTGGAAGTTTAGCAATTACCGGGGTTCCTCCATTCAGTATTTTTGTCAGTGAGTTTAGTATTATTACTGGTGGTTTTGCTCAAGGCAAATATCTTGCCAGTGGTTTATTTTTGCTTTTTATAGCTTTGGTGTTCGCCGGTTTTATGTATCACATTTTGCAAATGGTCTTGGGTTTAAAACCTGATAGAGTAAAGGTGAGGCGAGAAAGTTGGTTGACTGTGACGGCTATGGGAATTCCTATAGTATTAATCGTGGTATTGGGGTTATATATTCCGTCCTTGCTTGACAATATGTTGAGTGAAGTTCTGGTAATATTAGGGGGAGGCAGATAAAATGGCAGCAAAGAACCCGGCTGTTATTGGGTTGTTATTACAAGAATTTAGACAGAAGACTAAATTTGTGGGAGTTAAAGCTGGTAATGAATATTATTTAGAGGTGGCGAAAGAGGCTCTGCCGGAAGTGAGCAGCTATTTGATTAAGCACTTGCGAGCTTCTTTGGCTACTATGATTGGCAATGATGAACGTGGTATTAATGGCAGTTTTCGTTTGTACTATTACTTTGCTGTTAACTTTGAAGAAATCTTTATTGTTATGACTATTGCCATAAACCCTACTGAACCGGCTTTTCCTTCTATCACGCCATCAGTACCTGCTGCCCACTGGTATGAGCGGGAAGTGCAGGATATGTTTGGATTAAAACCTGTTGGCCATCCCGACCCAAGGAGCTTGGTTCTTCATCATGATTGGTCACAAGGAACCCATCCCCTCCGCAAGGATTTTGATTCAGATTCCTTAGAAAAGATGCCGTCTCCTGATTACCATTTTGGTGAAATAAAGGGAAGTGGACCTTTCTATCTACCGGTTGGGCCGATTCATGCCGGTATAATTGAGCCAGGGCATTTTAGGTTCAGCGTGGCCGGGGAAACTGTTCTCAATTTGGAAGCCAGGTTATTTTATACTCACCGGGGAGTAGAAAAGCTAGCAGAAGGCAGTACTTTAGCCGGTGTCTTAGCTTTGGCAGAGCGAACTTGCGGTGCATGCGCTTTTTCCCATAGTGTTTCTTTTTGTCACGCTATTGAACGCATAGGGAATGTCCAAATACCCGATAGAGCATTATCTATCAGGGCAATATTATTAGAAATGGAACGATTATACAATCACATTGGCGATGTGGGTAATATTTGCGCTGGAGTAGGACTAGCGTTAGGAACCAGTCATGGTAACCGCATCAAGGAGGCGATTTTGCAGTTAAACCAGGGGTTGACCGGCAGCCGGTTCTTAAGAGGAATTAATACTATTGGTGGTTTGAAGAAGGACATTGCTGATCAGCAGCTTGCTTCTTTAGATACTCAATTGAAGCAATTAACAGAAGATTTTATTGACTTGGCTGAGGTTTTACTAGATCACGACTCTTTGATCCAGCGGTTGAGGGGTACCGGGAGGCTATCTTTGGTAGCTGTGCAGGATCTGGGGGTAGTTGGACCTGCGGCTAGAGCCTCTGGCTGTACCAAGGATTGGAGAAAAGATTTCCCTTATGGCATTTATGGGCAGCTGGACTTTGAGGTGGCTAGAGAAGAAGCGGGAGATGTATTGGCTCGATTTAAAGTACGTATCAATGAGGCGGTAACTTCTTTTAAAATAATATCCCAGTTGATTTGTCAGATACCTACCGGCCCGGTAGTACATCCTGTGGGAGAGTTACTTCCTTACCAAGCGGCTCTGGGTTGGAGCGAATCAGCTCGTGGCAGCAACCTGCATTGGGTAATGATTGGCCCAAATAATACCGTTTATCGCTATCGCATTCGTTCCGCTTCTTACTGTAATTGGCCGGCAGTACCTTTAGCTGTCCAAGGAAATCTTGTGCCAGATTTTCCTCTAATTAATAAAAGCTTTGAGTTGTGCTATGCTTGTACAGATCGGTAGAAGTAAGTAAGCTAAAAGGGGTGAAGATATGTTTGGGATTTTTATGAAGTCATGGCGGGTTGGAATAGTTACTAGACCTAAACAGAAGAAAAATAAAAACTTTGGTCGTTCTTGGCATATTCGTCATGTCGATTGCGGATCTTGTAATGGTTGTGATTGGGAGATGAATGCCCTATTAAATCCCGTTTATGACCTGCAACGTTATGGTTTGGATTTTGTAGCATCACCCCGGCATGCCGATATTCTGATGGTAACAGGATCTATGACCAAACATTTACAAGTTGCCCTGGTAAAGACGTTTGAGGCTACCCCTGCCCCTAAACAAGTCGTTGCTGTGGGAGACTGTGCGTGTAATGGAGGCATTTTTAAAAATAGCTATGCTACTTTGGGTGGAGTAGAACAGGTTGTTCCGGTTAATATAAAAATTGCCGGTTGTCCACCATCCCCACAGGAAATATTGGATGTTTTAACGCGCAACCTAAGAAAATCAGTAGTTTGATTTGAAAAAATATGGTAAGATGGAAAGTAGCAAATCATTATCAAGGAGGTTAATGACTTGCAAAAAGAACTATTTCAATTTGAAGCGGATTTCTTTAAAGCATTATCTCATCCTGCTCGCATTGGTATTTTAGAAAACCTACGTTCAGCGGATAAGAATGTCAATGAGCTAAGCCAGATATTAAATTTAGAAGGCTCAGCAGTCAGTCAGCAATTAGCCCAGTTACGGGCGAAAAATATAGTAGTCGGTATTAAGGAAGGGACTAAGGTTACCTATTCTGTAAAAGATCCGCTTATTTTTCAGCTATTAGACGATGCTCGACGAATTTTTGACAATCATTTAGCTGAAACCCTTTCGCAGTGGAAAGAAATTAAACAGGAAATTAATAAAACCAGAGGCTAAAATAGGAGGGCACTGAAAAACATGGTGTTTTGGCTAAAGCAATGTAATAAAAAAACCAGAAGATGAGATACATTATCTCAGTCTTCTGGTTTTTTCTATATGCATGTAACCACCTGGGTTATCGCTTTAATTCTTACCCATTAGGGTTATAATTCTTTTTAAATTAAGAAATTTTTTTACTAATTTGGCATAGCCCCAATAATATAGCATATGCCAGAGGCGTCTATGTGTAATTGGGTGATTGTTATACTTCTTTATATATTTTCAATTTGCCAGTCAATAGGTTCCTTGCCTATTGTATTAAGAAATTTATTAGCCTTAGAAAAAGGCTTGCTTCCAAAGAAACCTCGGTGTGCAGATAGTGGACTTGGATGAACGGATTTTATTATATAATGTCTGGAGTTTCTTATTATACCTAATTTAGATTGAGCATTCTTTCCCCATAATATGAAAACGGTAGGTTCTTCCCGGTCATTTAATAAATGAATTATCTTATCAGTGAAATTTTCCCAGCCTTTATTTTTGTGAGAATTTGCTTGTCCTGCTCTAACTGTTAATACAGTATTAAGAAGCATAACCCCTTGGTCAGCCCATTTCTTTAAGTAACCGTTATTAGGGATATAACAGCCCAAATCACTATGCAGTTCTTTGTAGATATTCATAAGAGAAGGGGGCGCTGACACCTCTGGTTTTACAGAAAAGCTCAAACCATGGGCCTGACTGGGACCATGATACGGGTCCTGACCTAATATAACTACTTTTACATCCTTAAACTCTGAAAAGTGTAAAGCGTTGAATATATCATACATATCTGGATATACAGTTTTTGTTCTGTATTCATTTATCAGAAACTTTCTAAGTTTTAAGTAGTAATCTCTTTCAAACTCCTCTTCCAATAAAAAATGCCAATCATTTTCTAATATTTGCATATAAATCACCCTAATAAATTATACCAAAAAAATCGCAGCTAGTTTAGGGTTAAAACTAAGAGGTGATGACCGTAAAAAATTAGAGGAATTGTATGGACAGGAGGAGAATGCTGACAACGCACACCACAGAGGATTCTTTTAACCCAGAAGTAAGGGGTCGCTTTTTTAATACAAAAAAAGCGACAGATTTATCAATACCCTCAAACTGTTACAGAATTACAAAGAAATAGCAAACCGCATTGCTACAACAGGTGATTTAAAAATTTCACAGCGTATTGATTATTTAAAAACAAATGGCATTAAATCTATGGAATAGTGGTTACGGGCCCCACGAAAGAAATATTGAAGTTACAGGAAGAGCCATGGATTGCTGGAATACATCTGGGTGAAGTAAAGTTATGGAACTGGGAAAAATAGATTATTCAAAAATTTGCGATTGGGAAGTTCTTTAAAAGATTTTCTTGTTATTTAATATGCTAACTTTAGGGATAATGCTTATTTATTGGGAAGTTAAATTTGACTGCGATTTTACATGAAAATAAAAAAAACTGCGGAAAATAACAATACCAACTGAGAAAGGAGTGAGTGAATTTTCATGCAAAAATTTTGGATAACTTTGGCGGTTTCTATGTTTATGTTTGTAGCAGTATTGGGAGCATTCCCGGCGCTAGCAGCAGATGTAACAGCGGATCCAGGAAAGGTGACTGTACAGTTAACTGAAACCCAAAAGAAAGAGTTAGCGACTCTTCACAGAGAGATTCTTGATAAGAAGAAACAAGTGATATCCAAATATGTTGAGTATGGAGTCATTCCCCAAGAAAAAGCAGATAAGATTATGTCTCGGTTGGAAAAACGCTATGAGAGGCTTGAACAAAACGGTTTTATCCCACAACGGGGTAAATGTAAAAGAAAGCATTTCCAGTAGTGTTAAGTGGGGGCTGCCCTAAACAATTGGGGCAGAACTCTTTTTTTGTTGCACATGGGACTAAACCTTACTGAAGCAGGCAGGCCTCCTGACCACTATTCTTTAAACACGGACTATGTTACTGTTCGAATTGGCCAGCATGACACAATATTTATCTACCAAATTCTGCTGGTTCAGCAGCCTGGGAAAGCAGCAGTCTGCCTACTATTAACTCAATCTATTTTGTAATGATTTAATAGACTCTAAACTGCCACTAACTAAGATCCTATCATTAACCAAGATACTAGTATCGCCATGAGGTGTTATTGGAATAGCATTTCTATATATTCTAAATATCGGAGTAATAAAAGCAATCGCAACAACAATCACTAATGATCCAATTGTTAAGTTATGTTCCATTAGCAGCCTCCTTCTACAATAATCTTCTTTTAAAAACTTTTTAATATTATACTTTAGCTGAAGCAATTTTAACAAGCTTAAGTTTAAATTAAAGTGATAAATCCTTATCCGGAGGGTCCTTTTTTATTGACTTTTTGAAGCAGACTGATACAATAAGAGTATGCCACTACCCCGTTAGGGTAGGGTATTGAGCAGGGAAAAGAACTGCTTAGATTTAGCCGAAGCTACTACGCTAGTTAGTAAATGTTTGATATTCCTAAAACAGGGAGGAATTTATTATGTCCGATTTTTTCTATCAGTATGGGGATTGGTTTCTGTTCGGGGGACTAATGTTTTTTATGATGCGTATGCATGGTAAAGGTGGGGGTTGTTGCGGCGGCGGTCACCATCAGCAAGGTGACAATAAGAATCATGGAACAGAAGATTGCCACCAGGAGCATGACGCCAAACAGCATCATAAACATATGTAATTTACCACGCACCCGGTAACAAGTATAAGGTATCTATAAGCCTGCCTCCTGTTTATGGATGACATTCTTGGTTGCCTGGGTGCGAATTTGTTTTCATGACTGTTATTACCTGTTTATTTTTCCAGATAGGTATAGTAAGATGTAGGTATCAATGATCGGAGTAAGGGGAGATGCCCATGGGTTTTTTTAAAAAAGTTTTTGGCGGCGGCGATAAGGGTAAGCCGGTGGTGCAGCGAAATGCCCTGAATTTAAAGGTAGGCGATATTGTCTCTTATGACCTGGAGGATTATGTCGTTATAGGCGTCTTGGAATACAATGATGAAGGGTGGGTCTGGAGAGATTACCACCTGGAGTCAGAGGGTAAGCATATCTGGCTTTCTGCAGAACAGGATGACGAGCTGTATCTGGGTATTTTCGAAAAAATTAAGATGCCGTTGGAAAAGCCTGAGAAGCGTATTACCTATGATGGTGTCCATTTTGAATTGGATGAAGCCAGCACTGCCCGTATCACTGTGGTAGAAGGTCAGGTTGGTGCTAGAGTAGGGAATGAGGTCCGCTATTGGGACTACTGTGATGATGAAGAAGAAAAATTTATTTCCATAGAGAATTGGGATGGAGATTTTGAGTGCAGCTACGGGTTTGAAATAGATCCACACGAAGTAAGCTTTATGGCGGGAAGCTAAAGGGAATACAAATACTAATTGATTAGGAGGTTTTTTAATGGGATTGTTTTCACGAATGAGAGACATCAGTACGTCGCAGCTTAATCACCTACTGGATAAGGCTGAGGACCCGGTGAAAATGTTGGATCAGTACATGAGAGATATGGAAGAGGATATTGCGGATGCAGAGAAGTCGGTAGCTAAGCAGATTGCTCTGGAAAAAAAGCTGCACCACCAGTTGACTGAGGCGCAGGAAATGGCCGAAAAAAGGCAGACCCAAGCGCTGCAGGCTTTGGAACAGGAAAAGGAAGACTTAGCCCGTAAAGCATTAGAGGACAAGAAGCGGCACCAGTCCAAGGCAGACGACATGCAGGGCCAGTGGCAGGTGGCTAAGGAGAATGCCGATAAGTTGAAAGACCAGCTACAGCAGATGAAGGATGAATATGAGACACTCAAGGGTAAGAAGCAGACATTGCAGGCCCGGGCAGAGGCAGCTAAAGCCCAGAAAAACATCAACCAGGCTTTTAGTGGTATGGGCAGCGGCAGTGCCCGCAAGGGTTTTGATAAGATGGAAGAAAAGGTAATGACGCTTGAAAGCGAAGCAGAAGCTTCTAACGAAATGCGCTCCGGTTCAAGCAGCCTAGACAAGGAACTGGGAAGCTTGGGCGGGTCCGATGTAGATCGTGAATTGGCAGAATTAAAGGCGAAGCTTAAGAGTAACAAAGAGGAGTAGTACTCCTCTTTTCTCTAGGAGGACTTTATTATGAAGCGTTGGTTGGCATTATTATTTGCGGTTACCACTTTTCTAGTAGTAGGGTGTACTGCTGCAACGGTGGAAAGTTATTTAGACAAAAATTATTCGTTGGTGGACGTGCAGCAGAGTCGTTATGGAACTAATGATGCGGCTCGGGTTTACCAGATACCTGATTCAGTGGACAATGCAGCGAAGTTTATAGCGGGCAAGTATCCACCTAAGTCCATGACTCCGCCGGGAACTGCTGAAGACCGCAGGGTATTGGTTTATCCGAAACTGGTGGTTGACATTTACTCCCAAGACGGGCAGACAATGGCTGAGGTAGCATCCCGGCAGTATATACGCGATCATTACTCTTCCGGTGGCTTCTTTCGGGGGTATTTGACTGCTGCAGTAATTGGAAATATTTTTAACGGACCTCGCAGCGTGAGGGATGGAGGTTTTTCGCCCTATACCGGCCGGAGCAGTGTACCCTCTTACGGTAAAACTGTTAGGGAGGGTTCGGTTGGCTCGCGTACTGTCCGCGGCGGCGGGATTTTCGGCGGGAAGTAAGAGTTAGGAGAGGAGTGTAAGTATGGTTTTAATAAACCCTTTTGTAGATACGATACTCTGGTGGGCCATATTTTTTGTAGTAATGTTTGTGGCCATTAAAGTGTTTGATTTGGTAACCCCTTATAAGCTGAGTCAGGAGACTAAAGAAAAAAATGGTGCCTTGGGGGCGGTGCTAGGTGGGCTGCTCATTGGTATTGGTATTATTATCTATAATGCCATGGTGCACAGTGATGGCTTGGTAAATGCCTTAATTTACAGTGCTTTGGGATTTGTACTTATGTTGGCGTCTTATTTCCTTTATGATTTGATCACTCCGGAAAAAATCAGTCAGGAAATTGATGATCATAATTTGTTGGTAGGATATAAAATTGCCGGGCTGTTTATTGCTGTAGCCTTAGTGGTCAGCGGCGCTATTACATGATTCTTTCTAACCCTTCTTTTGAAGGGTTTTTTACTGACTACGCAGGAAACAGGATACAGCCCTTCTTTTAATTTATCATAAGGGACGCAGCCCCTGGCGGGCGGGAAAAGTGGTTACCTTATACGTCGAAGGCGATGAAATGCTTTTTTCGTTGGCAGTTGTTGGGTAGTGGAATATTGTCATTTTACTGTTACAATTGATGTGATGATAGTCATATCTGGGTGAGGAGGAATTGACTTGCCGGTCCTTAATCATAAGATGCAGAACTATATACAGAAAAACAACCCAACGCTGATAATTTTCTCTTTGTTGATTGTTTCTACCTGTGCCATGAGTTACGAATATTTTCTGGGTGCTATGTCCAGCTACCTGCTGGGAGACGGGAGAATCCAGTGGGCATTGACTATTACGGCCATGATGGTTTCCATGGGGTTCGGTGGCTATAGCTCCCGTTATGTTAAAAGCCACGAGAAAATGGTGGTGATTAATGAGCTGGCGATTGCATTTGCCGGTGGTTTTTCTACCCTTTTTCTTTATGCTTTCAATGTATACATCGGATCTGCTCAGGTGGTTACCTTGGGTTATATTTCTATAAACGGTTTTATCCTGGGGTTTCAGGTACCCCTTTTTATGCATATCTTACGGAAAGCAGGAGAGTCTTTTGGTGATTTGGTGGCCAGGGTCACCCTATTTGATTTTTTGGGTGCCGTACCGGCCGTAATTCTTTATATTTACCTAGTGAAAGGCGTAGGCTTGGTACAAGGTACAATGCTGCTGGGCTTGATTAATGTAAGCGTAGTGCTGCTTGGTATAAAACTTTTTGAACCTGAGCTGTCCACCCGCTTTCGCCGGGTTGCAAAGATATTGGTTGTAGCCATTGTTTTATTACTGCTGCTGGGACTTACCTTTGGTGAAAGAGCAGTGATGGGATTGGAGCGGCAGTTATATAATGACCGGATAGTATACCAGGAGCAGAGTGACTTTCAGCGCATTATTCTTACCAAGCGCGGGGAAGATTTGCGGCTGTTTCTCAATGGTAATATTCAATTTTCTTCGCTAGACGAATACCGCTATCATGAAGCATTGGTACATCCGGCCATGGATTTGGCTGCTAACCGTGAGAAGGTACTGATATTGGGCGGCGGCGACGGCTTGGCGTTGCGGGAAGTGTTTAAATATCCTGAAGTGAAAGAAGTGACTTTAGTGGATCTAGACCCTGCTGTGGTAGGATTAGCACGTACCCACCCGGTCATTACCCGGCTTAACCGAGGCAGTTTGGACGACCCTAGGGTACAAATTGTTAATCAGGACGGCTATAAGTTTTTGGAGCAGGGCAGCGGTTTATATGGTGTGATTATTGTTGATTTGCCCGACCCCAACAACGAGGCCTTGGCTAAGCTTTATACTCGCGAATTTTATACAATGGTAAGACGGCATTTAGCCAAAGGTGGCGCTGTAGCAATTCAGTCTACCTCACCCTACTATGCGAATGAGGCCTTTTGGAGCATAGTTAATACAGTAGAAGCAGCGGGACTGGATGTGGCACCTTATCATACCTATGTACCAAGCTTTGGGGAGTGGGGCTTTACCTTGGCCTCTGATACTGCTATAAATAAAAGCAGGATAAAGGTCGAGGTATCTACAAGGTATTTAAAACAGGACATGCTGCCCGGTATGTTTGTCTTCCCCGGGGATGAAAGCGAAAGCACTAATGAAGCTGTTAATACCTTGATACATCCTGTGATAATAGATCTTTATCAGCAGGCCTGGGAAAACTGGTAGGGCAGATGGGTAAGGGGTGAATTAGTTTTGCCGTTCTTTTTTACGTTATTTCGACGCTTAAATATTTTTGGTCGCTGGCGTACACGCTATGGCATTTCAGTAATATTGCTGTTAACCGTAGTCCTAGTAGGTGCTTCTTTAGTTATATACTTTGAACGGGGTGTCAATGACCAGTTTCATACCTTTGGTGACGGTGTCTGGTGGGCGTTAGTGACTATCACTACAGTGGGTTATGGTGATAAATTTCCGTTAAGCATTGGCGGCAGGGCTGTAGCCCTAGTAGTGATGATCGCAGGTATTGGTACCTTTGGTTATTTGGCGGGGTCGCTATTGGAAGATATTTTAAAAAGGGGGCGCGGCTTAATGCCGGTAAACTATTGTAACCATTTCGTGGTCTGTGATTATAGTCATAAAACCAATGCCATTGTGGAGGAACTCTTGAAAGATGACTCGGCAGCTAAAATTGTATTGTTGGCAGACCGAGACGAAAACCCTATGCCCGGTCACGAGATACATTTCGTTAAGGGGTCAAGCACTGACGAAAATGCACTTAAAAAAGCCAATATTCAGCAGGCGCGGCTGGTAATTGTGTTGGCAGAAAGTTCTGTGGACGAGTCTTTGGCAGATTCCCATTCTGTCCTAACTACCTTGGCAGTACGTCATCTCAACCCTAAGGCGAAAATAATTGCGGAGGTACTGGACCCGAAGAATATTTCTCATTTCCAACGAGCCGGTGCGGATGAAATTATTTCTTCCGGTGAATTGGCCAGCAGCTTGATTGTACGGGCAGGTCTTTACAGCGGCGGCAGCAGGCTTATTCGTGAGTTGGTTACCAATAAGTTTGGTAATGAGGTTTACGAAAGCATAGTGCCCAGCAACCTGAAAGGTGAGACTTTCGCATCGGCTGCCCGATTGGTCAGACAGCAAAGCGGTATATTGATTGGTATTAATCGTAATAATGAGGTTCTTACCAACCCAAATGATGAATTGGTGATAAAAGCCGGTGACCATTTAATTTATATTGCTCAGGAACCGATCCTCAATGAAAGCACAATAAGTGACACTTATGGTGCCTGACACCACAAGTGTCACTTATTGGCTTTGTACTGCGCAGGCTGACACTTCACAGATTCTATATTAGATTTACACATTTTAGACACTTAATTTTGGTATACTAGGACCAAAGTTTATTAGGAGGTTCAAATATGAATTTTGACTATGCTTTGGTTACTAAAAAGTCACTGGAACAAGCGGTTGATGATGTAAAAGAGGCATTGAAGGAACTTAAGTTTGGCACTCTGTGGGAACTAGACGTACCTTCGAAGTTGAAGGAGAAGGGCGTAGACTTCAAGGGAAAAGCCAGGATTTTAGAAGTATGCAACCCGCATAAGGCCAAAGCAGTGTTGGAAAAGGACATGAATGTAATTTATTTCTTGCCTTGCAAAGTGGTAGTGTATGAAGATCAAGGAGAAGTCAGGTTGGGTATGGTAAGGCCCACGGTTTTTATGGAAATGCTAGAAAGTGAAGGGCTGCAGGACTTTGCCCGGGAAGTAGAAGAAACTATAAAAACTGCTTTGCACAAAGCACAATAAAATCCAATAAGCCCACACCTCATTGAGAAATGAAGTGCGGGCTTATCAATAGGCCGTTATTTGCTACCTACATTCCCATGCCGCCGCCCTCATCCACACCGGAGGGCCTTTTTTATTGAGTTAATTTTCTCAAAGGATAAAAAAGGGCTGGGGACATTTATCTAGAATTTTTTAAGTAAAGACACGAGCTTGCTGGGAATCAGTTGGGATTAATTAGTAACTAATGCAAGTAACATGTAATAGAAGTAATTATGCCAAAAGGGGAAGCTAAAATGAACATCAGGAATCAAGGGAAAAAGCCGGACACGAAGCTGAAGAAGCGTATTCTTGTAATAACTGCCGTCGCGGCGGAGAGGGATGCGGTGTTGCGGGGGTTAGGTAAAGATAAGCGCTTTGAAGTTTTAGCGGCGGGCGTTGGTTCGGCAGCTGCCGCAGTCAGTACCACGAAGGTGCTGGCTGCAAGCAAATACGGTTTGGTTGTCAGCGCCGGTATTGGCGGGGGATTTTCCGGACGAACTGAAGTCGGTTCTATCGTAGTGGCGAATGAGATTGTTGCTGCTGACCTGGGAGCGGAGACCCCTGAGGGTTTTAGCAGCTTGGATGAATTGGGCTTTGACTCAAGTCGCATGCAGGTTGATAATAGTTTGGTGAAAAAGGTCACTGAAGCATTACGTTCCGCCGGGATTTCGGTCGATACCGGAGCGGTACTTACTGTGTCTACTGTGACAGGCACGACCAAGAGTGCCATAGAATTAGCCAAGAGAGTGCCGGGGGCAGCTGCTGAGGCAATGGAAGGGTATGGTACGGCTCTTGCGGCTCATGAATTCGGTGTGCCAATTTTGGAAATCCGTGCTATCTCAAACCCGGTTGGCGCGCGTGACCGAGGCGCGTGGCGCATCAAAGAGGCACTGGCCACATTGGAAGCAGCAAGTTCAGTACTATTGGGGGTGTTGGTGTGAAAGTTGCTTTTTCACCATGTCCTAACGATACATTTATTTTTCATGCCTGGGTACATGGGCTAATACCCGGCGCACCCAAGATTGATGTTACCTATGCGGATATCGATATTACAAATAGTCTGGCTGCCAGCGGTAAGGGGCCTGATGTTGTAAAAATTTCATATGCTGCTTTACCTTGGGTCCTATCGGAGTACGCGCTGTTACCCTGTGGCGGTGCATTAGGTCGAGGCTGTGGCCCGCTGGTATTGACCCCAGGTAAGTTGGCTGACACCGAAGGGCCTGCGGCGTTAGCCGGCCGGAAGGTGGCGGTGCCTAGTGAACGGTCAACCGCTTACCTATTGTTTCGATTATGGGCAGCTCAGCAGGTGCCCGGTGGTATAGGGGAGATTATCGTTCTGCCGTTTCATGAAATTATGCCTGCCGTGCGCGATGGTGAAGTTGATGCCGGGCTGGTAATTCATGAGGCGCGTTTTACTTATCCGGCCTATGGTCTGACTCTCTTGGCGGATTTAGGTAGTTGGTGGGAAGCGGATACCAAGCTGCCAATTCCTTTGGGGGCAATTATCGCAAGGCGCTCACTTGACCTGTCTGCCATAGCCGGTTGGATTCGAGCATCGCTCAAATATGCTTGGGAACACCCGGAGGCCTCACAGCAGTTTATAATGCAGTACGCCCAGGAACTTTCGCCAGAAGTTGCCAGAGCGCATATCAATCTCTACGTAAACAATTTTTCCGCTGACTTAGGCGAAGCGGGATATAATGCGGTGTCCACCCTGCTTAAGCGGGCTTCGGACGAGGGATTAGTGCCAAAAGTAGATTTGGCGGCATTGCGGTCGTGAAAATTTATCTTTGGTGAGTAAAGAGTTGTGTAGAGGACAATGAGCGGTAAACCTATAGGGTGGTGTAAATTATTGTACAAAGGTGTTCATGGTGCGGTGATAATGAGCTCTATCTAAAATACCATGATGAAGAGTGGGGTGTCCCGGTTCACGATGACCGTACTCATTTTGAATTTTTGGTGTTGGAGTCTGCTCAGGCAGGATTGAGCTGGGTAACCATTTTAAAGAAAAGAGACAACTATCGAAGTGCTTATGATAACTTTGATCCAGTCAAAGTAGCTGCGTATGATGAGAAGAAAGTTGCTGAGCTGCTAAGTAATTCTGGTATAGTCAGAAATCGTAGAAAAATTGAGGCGTCCATTAACAACGCCAATAGGTTTATAGAGATACAAGAAGAGTTCGGTAGTTTTGACAAATACATATGGTCATTTGTTAATAATCTTTCGCTAAAAAACTCGTGGGAAGATGTATCGGAATTACCGGCCAAAACCGAATTATCTGATGAGGTAAGTACGGACCTTAAAAAACGTGGTTTCAAATTTATCGGCAGTACTATAATATATGCCCATTTGCAAGCAGTGGGATTGGTCAATGACCATGTAACGCGCTGCTTCAGGTACAATCAGGTTTGATTTATAAGTTTCCATTAGAGTATACAGAAGTATTTACTTAATGTCCTAAGCGGAATCGTATTAAGTTCGCGGTGAAAAAAAGCAAGGCGGTTTTCTGTATTATGCAGGACCGTCTTTTTTAATGTCAAGATTACCTTTTAAGCTTAACCTGCGTAAACATACAATAAATCTATCAAGGACTGGCAACAACTGGTCAGAGCATTAATGCTGTAAATCGTCGACGGCATTATTATTGTTTGACTGCTGCAGGACCAAAAACTTTAGCGGATAATTAAATAACTATAGACAAATAACAATAATGTCTAGTATAATACAGACAATACATGGAGGTGTTCGAAAGTGAATGTTTCAGAACTGTTTTGGAATGCATCATTGGAGGAGCTTAAATCCGGCTATGTCCGACAGGACAATCACTTTGTCTGTCTGCTCTGCGGCAAGGACTTTGAAAAAGGAATTATTTATTCAGACCAAGGTGTTCTCTATGAGGCGGAGAGGTATGTTCGTGTTCATATTCAAAGGGAACACCAGTCGGTATTTGATTATCTGATTAAGCTTAATAAAAAGTTTACCGGTATGACAGAGCATCAGAATAATCTACTGCAGTTATTTTATCAGGGAAAGAGCGATGCAGAAGTACAAAAAGAAATGGGCATTGGCAGTGCATCTACAATACGCAATCATCGCTTTGCATTAAAAGAGAAAGAACGTCAGTCAAAAGTATTTTTAGTGCTGATGGAGTTATTAAAAGAACAGGATAAACATGCACCGACTTTTATAAATCCTAGAAAAACGGCCCGAATGTTAGATGACAGGTATAACGTTACACAGGAAGAGAGCGAAAAAATATTGAAAAAGTATTTTCCCGAAGGTACGGCTGGGCGATTAGAGATATTCCCCGCGAAAGAAAAACACAAACTCGTTCTTCTTGGGGAAATTGTTAAAAGGTTTGAACGCGGGAGAAGCTATGACGAAAAGGAAGTCAACCGAATACTGAAAACTGCTTTTGACGACCATGTTACTTTGAGGCGGTATTTAGTAGAATACGGTTTTTTGGACAGAAAACCAGATGGGAGTCAATACTGGTTAAAGGGATAAATTTATAGTGAAGGAAGGTTAATAACATGCAGAAAAAAGCGGAACTGAAACAAATATATAAAGAAAAACAAAAATCAGTAGCAGGGGTCTATCAGATTAAAAATATTAACAATAATAAGGTTTTTGTGGGAACCAGTATGAATTTGAAGACCATGAATGGTAAACGCTTTGAATTGGAATTAGGTTCTCATAAAAACATGGAACTCCAAGACGAATGGAAAGAGTTTGGCAAAGAGGCATTTGCTTTTGAGGTTTTAGAGACTTTAGAAAAGAAGGAAACTGGATATTTGGACGCAAAAGATGCATTAAAGAAACTGGAGGAAAAGTGGTTAAACAAAGTACAACCGTTTGGCGAACGTGGCTACAACCGAAAGAAACCCGATTGATCCCTTTCACTTTATGGCCATTTTTACCTGCTGCCCAAATTAAACAAGGGCTCTTAATTATGTATAGGCAATTATGTCGGCCGAAGGCATGAAATGCTTTTGTTCTTTTACAGGGTTTAGCCCTGCTGATATTGAATTATCTATTTAGATAAAAAGATCATATAAAAGTGGGGAAGGTGTAGTTAATGGGGTCTAATTTGGATAATGTTCTTGATAGGCGGGGTACTAGTTGCTTGAAATGGGACAGTTTAAAGCCCTTTTACGGTCGTGATGATGTTCTGCCCATGTGGGTTGCAGATATGGATTTCAAAGCTCCTCCGGCAGTAATAGAGGCATTGTCCCAACGCGTGCAGCACGGAGTGTTTGGGTATACAGCCCAACCGGATTCATATGATGATGCTGTGATAAGCTGGTTCGACAGGCGATTTAACTGGCGAATACAAAAGGAATGGCTGAGTTTTAGCCCCGGCGTTGTTACCGGATTGACAATAAGTATTCGCGCCTTTACTCATCCTGGTGATAAGGTTATCATTCAGACACCGGTTTATTATCCTTTTTATCAAGTTATTAAGGATAACGGCTGTCAGGTGGTGGAAAACCCGTTAAAACTTGAGCACAATCGGTATTTAATGGACTTTGAGGACTTAAAGAAGAAGGCGAAAGATCCTGAAGTGAAGCTTTTAATTCTCTGTAGTCCCCATAATCCGGTGGGCCGGGTGTGGACGAAAGCGGAACTGCAGGAACTGGGGGATATATGTATTAATAACGATGTCATGGTAGTTTCTGACGAAATTCACTGTGATGTCATTTATCGCGATGCTAAGCATATTCCGTTTGCCTCAATCTCAGAGAAATTCGCAGCTAACTCCATAACCACGATAGCAACCAGCAAAACTTTTAATCTTGCCGGCTTAAAGAATTCTATAATTATTATTCCTAATAAAAAAATTCTTTCAGAATTTGATAATATGTCCGCCAAGCATCGGGTAGGTATGAATGTCTTTGGTATGCTGGCTACAGAAATGGCCTACACTGAAGGGGAGGAGTACCTAGAACAATTGATAGATTACCTGTCAGATAACCTGAATTATTTAACTGATTTTATTAAGCAAAACATTCCTGGAATAAAGGTTATAAAACCGGAAGGTACATATCTTGTTTGGCTTGACTGCCGCGAATTAGGCATGGATAGACACCAGCTAGATAGCTTCTTTATCAATGAAGCTAAGGTAGCCTTAAACAGCGGCTATGGTTTCGGGCTGGCTGGAGCAGGCTTTATGAGAATAAATATTGCCTGTCCAAAACCTATTTTGCAAGAAGGGCTGACAAGGATCAAAAACGCTGTTGACTCCTTGGTTTAAGTAAGACTCCCCGATTTTTTCGGAAAGGAGTGCGGTTAATGAGTAAGGTAATTATTAAAGAGTGCAAAAGCTATGTAGTAAGCGACGTAATAGAAAAGATAAACGATGGTATAAAAGAGATTGGCGGATGGAATAAGTTTGTAAAAGCAGGGGATAAAGTTTTATTGAAAGTCAACCTTATTGGTCCCAAGACTTCCGAAACGGCAGCGGTCACACACAGCGAATTTGTACGTGCTATGACTAGGATATTAAAACAAGAAGGGTGTACGGTATGGATAGGAGACAGTTCGGGCGGGGCAATTGCCGGTATGGCACCTACCGCTCGGAGTTTCCGTGTCGCAGGGTACGAATCAGTGGCTCAAGAGGAAGGGGCAGTTATCAAAAATTTTGATCGCGAGGGTGTAGTGGGAGTGCGTCCCGAAAGCAACAACGAGGAACAAATGTATCTTGCTAAACCCTTGTTTGATGCGGATGTGGTCATTAACCTGCCTAAGCTAAAGACCCATACAGCGGGTATTTTTACCGGAGCAGTAAAGAACGTCTTTGGGTGCATACCGGGTCTTAAAAAAGCCAATTATCATAAGATGTCGCCGGATCCCGAAGATTTTGGTGAAACTATTGCCGACATTCATCAGGGGGCCAGATTCCATTTGCATATCATGGATGGAATTACCGCAATGCAGGGAGAGGGTCCTACCGCCGGGGAAGTCTATCGGGCGAATAAAATCTTGATCAGTGAAGATCCATTGGCTCTTGATACAGTGGCCGCTAAGATGCTTGCCATGGAAATCGATGATATCCCCATCTTAATTGCAGCCAAAAAGAGAGGGTTGGGAGAAAGCAAAATAGAAGATATTACTTTGAATGGTGATTATCAATCAGTTCCCAATTTACCAGACTTCCAACTGCCAAAACGCTTTCGAAGTACCAAAAAGCGTAACCATAAAGCTTTGGTCAAGGTTATTGACTTCTTTAAGACCCGCCCGGAGATAAATCTTAAGAAATGCCAAAACTGCAATGTCTGCGTTGAAAGCTGTCCTATGGAGGCAATAGACCAGGAAACCAAGAAGATAGCCTATAATATATGCATTGAATGTATGTGCTGCCATGAGCTATGTATGCATAAAGCAGTAGACTTAAAAAAGGAAAAACTTCTGGCACAGATTGCTACAAAGCTGTACCGTGGTAAATATAGGTAATATTTTAAGATCTTAAAACAAAATCTTTAAACGCTGTTGCTAGAGGAGATAATGCCCTGCTTTTATGATAAACAAAGTAAAAACTTCGGGTGATTTCCAAGCCGTCCACGGATATTTCCTTAAAAATCCCCTGCTCAATTTCATCTACCACTGCTTTCGCAGAAATAAACGTCAAGCCCAAACCACCTTTAACACATTCCTTAATGGTTTGGGTATTTTCAATTATTGCTACCGGTTTTAATTGTTTTGCTACAAACTGTCGTTGCTGCAAGGCGGCCTCAACAACTTTTCGGGTTCCGGACCCTGTTTCCCTAAATATTAAAGCAAGACTATGTAGTTCATCGAGAGATATTTCATTTATAGCTGAATATTTGCCGTGGTTGGGCGCCGTCAGAATAATGCGGTCTTTCATAACCTCTATATAATCTAATTGGGAAGATTCTTTTTTAAATCCTACGAAACCAAAATCTATTTCCCCGCTCAATAATTTATCAATTACCTGTTGAGAGTCGTATTTCATCAATTTGAAGGCCACATGGGGATACTTTTTATTAAACTTTGACAAGATTCCCGGCAGGAGGTGCTGGCCTGGTATGGTGCTGGCGGATATCTCCAAAGTACCTTCTATTTTTCCCTTGTATTCGCGCAGGGAAAAAAGTGCACTTTCCTTCTTATTCAATAATTCCAATGCGTGTTGAAAAAAGACTTCACCGGCTTTGGTTAACGTCACATCTTTGTTATTATTTCTATTAAAAAGAATGGTTTGTAGCTCCTGCTCCAACCATTGGATATGGTTGCTTACTGTGGGCTGGGTCAAGTATAATGCTTTAGCTGCTTTAGAAAAGCTTTTTAACCGGGCCACACTAATGAATGTTTCTAACTGTTTAAATTCCACTTTACTCACCCCTGGATTTTCTCATGCTAATTATATCATAAAGCAAATAGTCAGTAACTGCCTCCAAAAGTTAGGGAACAGTCCCTAGTTGTTCTTTACGTTTTCACAAAACCAAAAAACGTAAAATTTGCAATCCCCCAAAATAGATAAATCTAATGCTGCAGTTATTCATTAAATGTTTGGGGTACTATATTAAAAAAACTTTTAATTGAGGTGTGGTAATGGGGACTAAAAGAAATTATGATAAGGTAGAATTGAATAAGTTAACTCCGCTCCAGTATGAAGTTACCCAGAAAAACAGTACGGAACCGCCTTTTAAAAATGAGTATTGGGATAATAATCGACAAGGCATTTATGTGGATGTTATATCCGGTAAGCCTCTTTTTAGTTCCCTGGATAAATTTGATTCCGGCTGCGGGTGGCCCAGCTTCACCAAGCCTCTGATACCGGAAAAGATAGAAGAAAAAAGGGACATTAGCCACTTCATGGTGCGAACCGAAGTGCGCAGCAGGGAATCAGATTCCCACCTTGGCCATGTCTTTAAGGATGGTCCGGCACCCGACGGTTTGCGGTATTGTATCAATTCCGCAGCCTTACGCTTCATTCCCAAGGAAGATATGGATAAGGAAGGGTATGGAGAGTTTCTTTACTTGTTTGACGATAACTTTAAAAAATAATTAAAATTTATTTTAATTATTATGCTTTTGGGGCATTATAGTAAAAGAAGGGTATTATTTGTTGCTGAGATGCCTTATAGAGAACATTGATGAAGTGACACTGAGCCAAGTAAACCCCTGCCATATGTTAACAAATGGCAGACGTACTTATAAGTGTGGTGATAGGCGCAAAAATAACATAAAAATTGGTCAATTATTATAAAAAACATGGAAAAAAACAGGAGAATCATCAAATTTCACGAAATAAATTTTGACTTTTTCAAGTTACATGGTATGATATAATGGTTAAAAAGATAAAAACGCAAAAACGATTTGACAGCCTCTGTTTTGAGCTTGGGAAATTAAGTTTTTGGTTTTAGCTTTTTAATCAAATCAATATTTAGTAAAAAGGAGGCTCAAAACATGGAAGGTACAGTAAAATGGTTCAACTCTGAAAAAGGCTTTGGATTTATTGAGCGCGAAGATGGCGACGACGTATTCGTTCATTTCTCCGCTATTCAGGGATCCGGCTTTAAAACTCTCGAAGAGGGTCAGCGAGTTGAATTTGAAGTTGTAGAAGGTCAAAAAGGACCGCAAGCTGCAAATGTGACTCGGGCGTAGGAGTTTGTTTGTTGACAAAACAGCAAATCCGGAAGGGCATTTTCCGAATTAGGAATAATGCCCTTTTTTATGGGAAATCTTATAGTAAATATTTATTCGAAGGAGATTTAAAATTTGGCTACATTTAAAGAATTTGGGCTACAACCGGCTATACTTGATGCAGTTGGCAATATGGGTTTTGAGGAGACAACTCCTATTCAGGAGAAAACAATCCCATATGGGCTGCAGGGTAAAGATCTAATAGCCCAAGCACAAACAGGTACAGGGAAAACAGCTGCATTCGGCATACCAATCATTCAACGATTAGAAACAGATGCATCGGATATTCAGGCATTGGTTTTGACTCCCACCAGGGAGTTAGCTGTGCAGGTTGCTGAAGAACTAAACAGAATTGGACAGTTTAAAAAGATACGGGCGCTGCCGATTTACGGCGGTCAAGATATCGGCAGGCAAATCAAGTCATTAAAGAAGCATCCAAATATTATTGTTGCAACGCCTGGTCGCTTAATGGACCATATGCGCAGGCGGACCATTCGGCTGCAGTCTTTGGAGGCAGTAGTACTGGATGAAGCAGACGAGATGCTTAATATGGGTTTTATTGAAGATATTGAGAACATATTAGCAGAAACCCCAAGTGAGCGTCAGACCCTTTTGTTTTCGGCTACCATGCCCATACCTATTCAGAGACTGGCGAAAAAATTCATGCGGGACCCCCAGGTGTTTTCGGTAAAGGCCAAGGAAATGACAGTGCCTAACATTACTCAGCAGTATATGGAGGTTCAAGAAAAAAAGAAATTTGATGTGCTGTGTCGTTTATTCGATGTTCAATCTCCTAAATCGGCTATTGTATTTGGCAGAACCAAGCGCAGAGTTGATGAGCTGGGCGAGGCATTAAACAAACGCGGTTATGCTGCCGAAGGAATCCACGGTGATTTGAACCAGGCCAAAAGGGATAGTGTCTTAGGTAAATTTAGAAGAGGTGCTATCGACTTTTTAATAGCGACTGATGTAGCTGCGCGAGGCTTGGATATCAGTGGAGTTACTCATGTATATAACTTTGATATTCCGCAAGATGCTGAAGGGTATGTTCATCGGATAGGTCGAACGGGCAGGGCAGGTAAGGAAGGGTTGGCACTTACTTTTGTCACCCCGCGAGAAATAGACCATTTACACACCATTGAAGCTCTTACCAAGCGTAAGATGGAACGTAAGCCGGTACCCAGCATAGGTGATGCCATAGAGGGTCAGCAGAGACTGGCGGTTGATGGTTTGCTTGAGGTAGTGCAGCAGGGTAATTTACAAGGTTTTAAGGTGTTGGCTGAAGAGCTGCTAGGTGAACACGATTCAGCGATATTAGTGGCAGCAGCATTGAAGATGCTTACCAAAGAGACCATAAAAGAAGATGCGATAAAGCTAACGGCAGAACCACCCCTTAGGGCTAAAAAGAGTAATAACCAAAGATACTCCAAGGGCCGTCCTCAAAACAAAGGCGGTAAGAATTGGGGTAAGCCTGGAGGCGGTAAAGGGAAGGGTCGTTCTAACCGTTCTTCTTCTAACAAATGGAAATAAGCAGACCATAGCAGTCTCAAGAGAGGCGGATAGTTTTAAATGAAGGTTTTCCCATTATTGCGGAGAACCTTTTTATATTGTATAGGAAATTATGGGTTGTCGGCATTTCCTATACTGGGGTTGATTACCTTCAGTCCGCGGAAGGTGATGAAATCGCCTTTGTTCTTTAAGGGAGAAAGTCACGTAAGGAGGGGAAAATAGTCAATGAGGGAAATTAACACTGTTTCAATTATCGGGCTTGGCGCGGTTGGAGCGGCTTATGCGGCGAGATTACACGATATGGACCCTGATTGTTTGCGCGTCATTGCCGACAATGATAGAAGCCAACGCTACTCTAAGGAAGGATTTATCATTAACGGTAAGAGATATCGTTTTAACTATATCGCCCCAGATGAGAAGGTGCTACCGGCAGATTTGCTGCTTATTGCATCCAAGTACCATCATTTAGAGCAAGTAACTGAGGATATCAGGCAGCATATTGGGTCGAACACTATCATTTTGTCACTGCTTAATGGTATTTCCAGCGAAGACATAGTGGGCCAAAGGTATGGAATGGATAAGATACTGTACTCAATGTGTTTGGGTATTGATGCGGTAAGAGAAGATGAAGAGATTAGTTTTGTTAAAACCGGCAAGGTTTATTTCGGTGAAAAAGATAATGAGGTTTACTCGGAAAAGGTACGTGCGGTGAAAGCACTTTTTGACCGGGCAGCTATTCCATATATAATACCGCAGAACATGCTGCGTACATTATGGTGGAAATTCATGGTCAATGTAGGCATCAATCAGGTGTCTGCGGTGTTGAGAGCTCCGTACGGAGTTTTTCAACGTTTTGAGGAGCCCAATGAATTGATGGAGTCTGCCATGCGGGAGGTAGTCCGTGTATCGCAGCAGACCGGCGTTTACCTCACGGAAGATGATATCAGGGATTATCGGGAGGTGCTTCAGGCGGCGGAGCCTCGCGGAAAGACTTCTATGCTACAGGATATTGAAGCAGGACGTAAAACTGAAGTAGAGATGTTGGCGGGTGCTTTAATCGAACTGGGGCATGAACACGGGGTGGACACTCCGATAAATGAAGCGCTCTACCAGGCAATCCGCACATTGGAACAGATGACAAGCGACGGCGCTAAAGAATTTACATAGGCAGAAGGAATTTCGGATATCATATGGAAATATGAACAAACCCCATGTAGATGGGGTGCCGAAGCCCTTTTAATATTAATATTTATTCGAACAGGAGGCATTTCGATGAATGACAGCATTGAAGAACGGGAGGGGAAGACCCCTGCTAATTTTATTGAACACTTAATTAGTGATGATTTGAAAGAAGGGAAAAATGACAGTCGCATACACACCCGCTTTCCTCCCGAGCCCAACGGATATTTACATATCGGTCATGCCAAATCCATCTGCTTGAATTTTGGTCTGGCGCTGCAGTATAACGGCCTTTGTAATTTGCGTTTTGATGATACTAACCCATCAAAAGAGGATACGGAATATGTGGATTCTATCCGAACAGATGTTAAGTGGTTGGGTTATGATTGGGATGAGCGGTTGTTTTATGCTTCCGATTACTTCGAGAAGCTATATCAATTTGCTGAGCAGCTAATTAGGAACGGTAAGGCTTACGTTTGTGATTTAAACCCGGAGGAAATCAGGGCTTACCGAGGCACCCTCACGGAACCAGGCAAGAACAGTCCGTATCGTGACCGTTCAGCAGAAGAAAATCTGGCCCTTTTTGAAAAGATGCGCGCCGGAGAATTTCCCGATGGGTCACGGGTACTGCGGGGAAAGATAGATATGAGCTCGCCCAATTTAAACATGAGGGATCCGGTGCTTTACCGTATTCAACGGGCGAGTCATCACCGCACCGGGGATGAGTGGTGTATTTATCCCATGTATGACTATGCCCATCCTGTCTCAGATGCGCTAGAAGGGATAACACACTCCATCTGCACTCTTGAATTCGCGGACCATCGGCCACTATATGATTGGGTAGTGGAAAACATAGACTTGCCCGCGCAGCCTCGACAAATAGAGTTCGCCCGGCTGAATTTAACTCATACGGTGATGAGTAAACGTAAACTGCGGCAGTTGGTGGAAGAAGGGCACGTTAATGGCTGGGACGACCCCCGTATGCCAACTATTTCCGGATTACGCCGCCGCGGTTATACTCCTGAATCCATCAAAGACTTTTGTAATCGGATTGGGGTGGCCAAGGCCAACAGTGAGGTGGATATCGCTTTTCTTGAGCATTGTATTCGGCAGGATTTAAATGCCAATGCCCCCCGGGTGATGGCAGTGCTGCAACCGCTTAAGGTAGTGATAGAAAACTATCCCGAAGATAATGTAGAAGAGCTAGATGCAGAAAATAATCCTGAGAAACCGGAAATGGGCTCCAGAAAAATGCCTTTTTGCCGTGAAATCTTCATTGAACAAGAGGATTTTCGCGAAGAGGCACCCAAGAAGTTTTTTCGCTTAAAGCCGGGTAAAGAAGTGCGTTTAAAGCATGCCTATATTATTAAGTGCGAAGAAGTAGTTAAGAATGAAAAGGGTGACATTATTGAACTACGCTGCACCTATGACCCCAGCAGCAAAAGCGGTGAGGATACCAGCGGCAAAAAAGTAAAGGGCACCTTGCACTGGGTTTCCGCAAAACATGCCCATAAGGCCGAAGTAAGAATATATGATCACCTGTTCACCAAAGAGAACCCGGAAGAGGAAGGGGAGGATTTTAAAACTAATATCAACCCTGACTCTTTAGAATTATTAAAGGACTGCAGGGTAGAGCCAAGTTTAGCGAATGCCAAACCTGGAGAGAGATTCCAATTTTTACGCAAAGGTTATTTCTGTGTAGATCCGGACTCCGATAACGACAATTTGGTGTTCAATAGAGTTGTTTCTTTAAAAGACACTTGGGCAAAAATGCAAAAAGGAAAGAAATAACGTTAAGATGACCGGGAAGCCTAACTGCGGGCTTCCTTTTTTAAATAGGAAATACCATGATAAGCCCGTTTCACAAAGTATAATGAAAATACCTGCGACTGTAATTGGGCCGTGGAAGGTGAAATTATTTTTTCTTTTAAAGGAACAACAATGATCAAGAGGCGTCTAAATTAATAAAGAAGAATTTCAGATTGACATGACGAAGCGTCCTAACACAAAAGGGTGGAAGAAGGAGAGAGTGGTTTGGGTCTCGTGAAAAGAGTTGTGTTGTTGACCATTTTAATTGGTTCTTTGTGGCTAACGGCCTGTGCCGCGGAAAAACCAGAAGCGCTTGACAGCCATCCAGTGGCAGGTACTGAGAGTCAGGTTAGTGGCAGTGGGTTTGGAATAAGGTTTGACACTGTTTTTTCGCAAATGTTCCCCGATATGATATATCGCGTGGCGGATGGTAACAGCATAGTCAATAACAACGAAGAGAATTATTATTTAGAGCGGGTATACTGGGGTGATTTCACCGGCAGGGGCAAAGAATTTTTGGTCGTAGTAAAAAGGCCCAAAAGCGAGTTGGCTCACGCAGCAGGTTTTTATAACGCTTATGCGGCAGTTTTCAACGGCGCTAACAGTGATATACTTACTTCCGTTCAGCAATTCACTGCTGATGAGGGTGATATAAGAATCTTTCACGGTGATAAACAAGATTACTTATTTTTTTCAGGGAATGTCACCTTTCAAGGTTGGAGCGAATGGAATGGAGGGCTGTTCAAGGCCGCTGCGGCTGGTTGGGAAAAAATCTGGCCTACAGAGGAAGGTTTTTGGGAAAATCAAGCGATACAGGCGGGAGGGGACAGACTAATTATTTACCGTCGAGAAACGAAACCAAGCCAAGGGGTTATACCTCAGTCCCGCTTTGTTTATGACCGAGAGCTGTTTTGGCATCCTGATGAGGAAAAGTTTCGAGAAAATCCAATTGAATAATCGCTAAACGAAAAACCCCCGAAACATTTCGGGGGTTTTTTAAAGTACCTTGGAGTGTGGTCGAATTTGTACTGGTCTGAGGTCCGACGAAAAAATTTGAGCCAATGTTTGGCAAAGGATATCCAAGAAATTACCTTCTGGCCGCTCAGGCAAACAGTTCGAATACTCCCAGCAGTTTAGCGGCCATCATTACCACTGCAATGACCAGAAACACTCGTATCCATTTATCGCCCTTGGCGACGGCAAAATTACTACCCAGCCAGCCGCCCAACCCGTGACCCACTGCCAGCGTCAAGCCCAGTACCCAGTTGACCTGGCCGCTGATGATGAATATAGCCAATGACGAAACCATGTAAATTGCCACTACAAAGACCTTAATGCTGTTGACACGTACTAAGGACATGCCGGTGATTAATGTTAGGCTGGCGATTATGATAAAGCCTACCCCCGCTTGAATAAAGCCCCCGTAGATGCCGACAAAGAAAAAAGTTATCACTGCGATTATCTTACTTTTCTTTGACAGGTTCTCTTCAGATGCCTCTAGTCGTTTTTGCGGCTGCCACAGGATAAGCACCAGCACCAGCAGCATAACCACGGCAAGAATTTTGTTAAAGACATTGTCCGGTAGAGAGATAGCTAAATTTGCACCTAAGACGGACCCCAGTACTGCCGGAATGCCCAGCATCAGACTCAATCTCCAATCAAAGAAACCCTTACGGCGGAAATTGGTAATGGCAACGATATTTTGCACCATTAGGGCAATGCGATTGGTACCGTTGGCCATCGCGGAAGGAAGCCCTAAAAAGATCAACATCGGCATAGTAAGAAGTGAACCGCCGCCGGCTAAAGTGTTTATAAATCCTGCGGCTATTCCTGTTATTAGAATTAAAATTATGTATGGTACGGGCATTTATAACTTAACTCCTTTATAATGTTTTGATAATTCATCATAACATATCAGAGCTTGGATTTGCACTAATTTGGATATTTTTAGATAAAAAGTGGGTGGCTGATTTAAAAAGCTTGAGCATTGCGGAGTGAGTGTTCTATAATGAAAAGGTATATTTTTCATATTAAGGATGTGGCATCATGGTGATTGATTTAGCAGCTAATGTTTGTCTTAAAGGCGTTACTTTTAGTTACGATAATGCGCCCCCGGTATTGGAACAGGTCGACCTTTCTTTTAGCCGGGGTTTTTATTTAATCAAAGGCCCGTCCGGTGCAGGAAAATCTACATTGCTGCGGCTGCTTTGTAAATTAGATATCCCTGTAGCAGGCGAAATCCTTTACCAAGGTGTACCGTACAGTCGGTGGGATACCGGTTTGCTGCGCACTAAGCTGAGTTACGTGCAGCAGATGCCTGTTGTCTTGCCCGGCACGGTAAAGGAAAATTTAATGCTGCCTTTCAAGTTCAATCAGCTGCGCAGCGCGCCGCGGCCCGACGATGATCGATTGCGGGAGTGGTTGGACTATTTCCTGCTGGATGGTGTCAGCTTGGATAGTAGGGCAGATAAGCTTTCTGTGGGGCAGAGGCAGAGGTTAACATTAATTCGTTCTTTAATGCTGGAGCCGGAGATGCTGTTATTGGATGAACCTACGGCTTCTCTTGACCCTCAAGCTCGGGAACTGGTGGAACAGCTGGTAGAAAAGTTGAACATGGAGCGTGGCATAGGTATCATTATGGTCAGCCATAATGATTTTGTTCCTCGGTCTGTGCCGGCGAGGCATATTTACGTTGAAGGGAAGAAAGTGGAGGAAAGAAAATATGACAGCGATTGATTTAAGTATTTATCAAATGATGTTTGCGTTAGTGTTTATTTTTGCTGCAGCGTTAAGCTCATTTTTGCTAAATTTGGGTTTGCATCGGGATATACTTTGGGGCTCAATTCGGATGATATCCCAGCTGGTGCTGATGGGTTATGTCTTGACCTATGTTTTTCAGTTGAATTCTCCCTGGTTAGTACTGCTGGTGTTTGGCGTGATGATATTTTTTGCGGCAAATATCATTAAAGGACGTGTCAAAGGAGGTAAAATTGCGTACTATTACCCTACCCTCATTTCTATGTTTTTAAGTTACATAATAGTGACTTATTTTATTACTGCGATAGTAATTAATGTCGAACCGTGGTATCAGCCACAGTACTTTATACCATTGGGCGGGATGGTTGTAGGCAATTCGATGAATGCAATTTCTATTTCTTTAGAGCGGCTTTTTTCTCAATTACGGGATAAAAGAGATTTGGTGGAGATGTATCTTACTGTAGGGGCTGATTATAAGGAGGCGTCAGCGGATATTACCCGTGAGGCAATTTCTGCGGGGATGATACCGGCCATTAATTCGTTAATGGGTATGGGTTTGGTCTTTTTGCCCGGAATGATGACCGGTCAGATACTAGCGGGTGCGGACCCGCTGTTTGCGATAAAATACCAGATTGTGATAATGATGATGGTGGTTGGCGCTACTGCCATGGGCAGCATCCTAGTTACTTTACTGGTACGCCGCCGCTGTTTTTCCCCAGATAATAGGTTATTGGTTAGATAAATATTTTTGTATTGACAATAAAGTATGAGGCAGGGTATAATTACAAAAAATTTGAAGTTGAGCTTAGAGAGTTTAGTGGAGTTTGAGTTGAGCCTAGTTGAGAATGTTTAGCAAAGCAGAGTTGAGTGAAAGGTAAATGGACTATATCGATTTTCCCCAGGAGCCACTTGGTAATGGCAGCTGGGGCACTCTGGCTTTTGTTAAAAATTCTTTTGGCTGTTAAAGCCGGTAGGTCTTAATTGACTTGCCGGCTTTTTCTAATTATTCCAAAAGGTGAATGAAAGGCGAAGGGAGAGGATTTTTTGAAAGATTTAGAAGGTGTTTCAAATTTTTACCCATGTGCAGGAAGCACGTACCCGTTGGAATTTGACTGCGCGCCCAAATGTTTTCCTGATATAGAGGAATATGTGCGGCAGGCTGGCAGGCAGCAAGTTGTTCCTGTTTATACGGAAATTAGCCAGGATGAACTAACCCCGGTAACCGTTCTGATGAAGCTGGGGCAGTCGGACCATTCATTTATTTTGGAAAGTGTGGAAGGAAATGAACAGATTGCCCGTTATTCATTTATCAGCAATGACCCGTATCTGATATTTAGCGCTTCGGGCGGAAATGTGTCTATAGGTACGGCGGAAGCAAGGGACAGTTTTCCTAACCGTGATTTCAGCTGGAAGAAAAAGGAAAATGCGGAACCGAGACAAGAATTGCAGCAGTTGCTTAATAGCTATACTGCCGAACCTTCTCCCGACTTACCGCGTTTTTTTGGCGGCGCGGTTGGTTATTTCGGCTTCAATGCGGTGGGTCATTTTGAAGAGGCACTGGCAGGCCTTTCGGGGCAAACGGAATTTGCTGATGTGCATATGGTTTTTACTAGGTCTGTTTTGGTTTTTGACCACTTAAAAGGTACCGTAAAAATAGTGATCAATACGCTGCCCGGTGCAGTTCCCCAGCAAACATACAGGCGTGCCCGGGAGCTGATTAAGAAAGTTTTACTCAGATTAAAAAAGAGCGTTAACCTGCCCGCGGTGGAAACACAGAAACATGCCGAACCCATTGAATATAAAAGTAATTTTACCAGAGAGGAATTCTACCGGGTAGTGGCCCAGGCAAAGGAATATATCAACAACGGGGATGTGTTCCAAGTGGTTTTGTCTCAGAAATTCACCCTAGCGGCAGACTTTGACCCATTGGTGCTTTTTCGTTGTCTGCGCGTAGTTAACCCTTCGCCCTACATGTTTTACTTGAATTGTGGCGGGACGGCTCTTACAGGGGCTTCCCCGGAAATGCTGGTACGCTTGGAGGGGGGAGAGGGAAGTGTTAGACCTATTGCGGGTACCAGGCGGCGGGGAAAGGATGGGGATGAAGATAGGTCATTGAGCAAACAATTGGTTGAAGACGAAAAAGAACAGGCAGAACATTTGATGCTGGTCGATTTAGGTCGCAATGACCTGGGGCGAGTGTGCACTTTTGGTTCGGTTGTGGTGAAAGAATTCGCTAAAGTAGAGTATTTTTCTCATGTAATGCATCTGGTATCAAGGGTAAAGGGGAAAGTTATGCCTGGGGTAAAGCCGTTGGATGTGTTGGCAGCTGCATTTCCGGCGGGTACTGTGTCCGGTGCGCCAAAAATTAAAGCAGTGGAAATTATCAACCGACTTGAAAAAGGATGTCGAGGGCCTTATGCGGGTTTGGTGGGGTATATTTCCTTCACCGGACAGATGGACACCTGCATCAATATTCGTTCGGTCACCTTATCCGGAGGTAAGGCATTGGTGCAGTCGGGGGCGGGGATTGTGGCGGACTCCCGTCCGGATTCGGAATTTCAGGAGACCTTAAATAAGGCCCGGGGAATGTTCGAGGCAATAAGCATGGCCAGGGGTGTGAAAGCAAGGTGAGGGTCCTGATAATCGATAATTATGATTCCTTTACTTATAACCTTGTGCAGATGTTTGGAGAATTGGGCGCTGCGGTAGAGGTAAGGCGTAATGACCGGGTGACTATTACAGAAATAAGAAGGATTCAGCCTCAATGTACGGTGGTTTCACCCGGACCGGGGCGACCTGAAGATGCGGGTATATCCATCAATATCATTAAGGAATTTTACAAAACCATGCCTATCATGGGGGTATGTTTAGGGCATCAGTGCATTGCCGCAGCTATAGGGGGAAGGGTGGAGCGCGGTAGAGGGCCGGTACATGGCAAAGTCTCCTCAGTAGTCCATTCAGGGGAGGGGATTTTTAAGGGGCTGCCCAATCCCTTTTCTGCAACCAGATATCATTCATTGGTAGTGTTGGAAGAAGGACTATCGCCAGAATTAAGCATTGTTGCCAGGGCTGAACTGGGTGAGGTGATGGCGATAAGGCATCTGCATTACCCCCTGTGGGGCCTGCAATTTCACCCAGAATCATTTTCAACCGCAGTTGGTAAAATGCTGATTAAAAACTTCTTGGCAGTGGTGCAATGAGATTAGTCCCAGTAATGGGAACGGAGTTTTTTAGCTAAGCGGAGGAGAGGAGAGACCAGTATGCAAAGGACGATAAACAAATTAGTGGATGGGCAGCATCTGGATAAAGAAGAGGCCCAAGAGGCTATGAGTTTGATTATGACAAATAGGGTTACCCCTGTTCAGGTGGCTGCTTTTATTACTGCGTTAAGAATGAAAGGGGAAACTGCCGCTGAAATTACCGGGTGCGCTCTGGCAATGCGTGACGCCGCTATTGCTATCTCCGCCAAATCGCCGGTAGTTCTTGACACTTGCGGTACCGGTGGGGATCGATTGGGCACATTTAATATTTCTACAGCCGCTGCTTTTGTAGTAGCAGGTGCGGGTGTAACAGTGGCCAAACACGGTAACCGATCCGTATCGAGTAAGTGTGGTAGTGCGGACGTGCTGGAGGCGCTAGGGGTAAGGGTAGATTTGATCCCTAAGCAGGTGGAAAAATGTTTGGCAGAAGTAGGCATTGGATTTTTCTTTGCACCTACCTTCCACCATGCCATGAAGTTTGCTGCCGGGCCGCGCCGGGAATTGGGTTTTCGGTCCATATTCAATTTATTAGGGCCGCTTACCAATCCTGCTGCCGCCGGTTATCAGGTGGTAGGTGTTTACCGCCGTGATGTGGCACCGATACTGGCCCAGGTGCTGCTGAATATGGGTTCTCAACGGGCTATGGTGGTCCACGGGGAGGATGGTATGGATGAACTTACTCTTACCGGCGCCACTTATATCAGTGAGACACATGACGGTGACATTATAAATTATCAAGTTACACCGGAGATGTTTGGTTTGACTCGATGTCTACCCGAGGAGGTAAGCGGGGGAACCGCTAAGGATAATGCCATAATCATTAGGCAAATATTTTCCGGCGAGGGAAACCTCGCCCGGCGGCAAATAGTGCTGTTAAATGCGGCCGCAGCTCTTTATGTCTGCGGTAAGGCAAAGGATTTGCATGATGGAATTCGCTTAGCGGCAGAGGTCATTGAAGGTGGTAAGGCGCTGGCCGTTCTTGATCGGTTGACTGCATTAAGCATTACTCTGCCAAACCCTGGGCGGGAATCCAAAGCCCTGGGGCACGAGGTGGGTTAAAATGAGTGGGTTTCTCAGTGAGATAGTGAAGATAAAAAAGGAAGAAGTTACTCGGGGATGCAGGGAACTGCCTATTACAGACCTAAAGACAATAATTACTTCAAGAGATTACCAGCCCGGAGCTTTTGTCCATGCCCTGCGCAGCGACGGTTTCAAGGTAATTGCCGAAGTAAAACAAGCTTCCCCGTCCCGGGGAAGTTTTGAACACCGGTGGGAGAAAAACGAACTAATTAATCAGTATCAACAGGGTGGTGCAGCTGCCATTTCCGTGATTACCGATGAAAAGTATTTTCAAGGGAGTTATCGCCTGTTAGGTAAAGTGGTGGATCGAACTATTCTGCCGGTACTTCATAAGGAATTTATTATTGACCCTTGGCAGATTTTGAGAGGGAGGGCAGCCGGTGCCTCGGCGGTATTGTTAATTGCTGCTCTGGTTGATGATGTTATGTTAAAGGAACTTTATTTAACGGCTAAGAATTTGGGTATGGACTGTCTGCTGGAAGTACATGACCGAAATGAATTGGACCGTATTCTTGGTCTACAGCCAGAGGTTATTGGAGTGAATAACCGCAATCTAAAAACCCTTACTGTAAACATTGATACCGCAGTTAGTTTAGCGGCCGAGCTGCCACAAACTGCTGTTAGCATCGCAGAAAGTGGTATAAAAACCTTCTGCGAAGCCCAGAGATTGGCCGACGCTGGTTACAACGGAGTGCTGATGGGAGAGGCTTTGGTGACCAATGTACAACCAAAGCAGCTGCTAAAAAAGTTAAGGCAGGTTAGGTAATGGTTAAGCCAGTTGTAAAAATCTGCGGTATCACTACGGCGGCTCAGGCTAAAATGGTTTCAACGGCCGGGGCCGACGCTATAGGGTTGGTTTTTGCAAAGCAAAGTACCCGCTTTGTTTCTCGGCAGCAGGCTAGTACAATCAGCCAAATGGTAGACAATGACACTTCGGTTGTTGGCGTTTTTTGCAATGATTCGGAAGAAGTGGTGGCGGCAGCAGCAGACTTTGTATCATTGAGTGCTGTTCAACTTCATGGAAATGAGTCCCCGGATTACTGTCGTCGGTTGCGTGAAAAGATGCATCTGGTTGAAAAGGGCTGCTGGCCAATGCTGGTTAAGGCTGTTCCCGTGCGCGGAGTCGAAACCTTGGAACAGGTTAAGCCTTATTTGCATTTAGTAGATGCGATAATGTTAGATACCTATCACCGGGGGCGGTTGGGGGGGACGGGAATGCAGTTTGATTGGCATGTGGCGGTTGAGTTTAACCGCCTGTGGCCGGAAAAAACACTCTTGATTGCCGGAGGTTTGAATGGTGTAAATGTGGGGACTTTGCTTGCCAGAATTAACCCTTGGGGGGTAGATGTGTCTTCCGGAGTGGAGGCGTATCCCGGGCAAAAAAGCCCGGAAAAGGTTTCGGCTTTTATCAAGCAGGTAAAAAAGGGCATAGATGAGGGGGAAGGACAGTGTTAACTAAAGACTTACTAATGGATAAACCGCTTAAGGGTTACTTTGGTCATTATGGCGGGCAGTATGTGCCGGAAACTTTGGTTTCCGCCCTTACGGAGTTGGAAAAAGCATATGAGTATTACACTGCCCAAAAAGAATTTTGGGCGGAGCTTAACAGCTATTACCGGGACTATAGCGGTCGGCCTACACCGTTGTTTCTTGCGCCCCGCCTATCAGAGCATTATTCCGCTGAGGACCTCAAGTTAAAAATCTATCTCAAACGTGAGGATCTAAACCATACGGGTGCGCACAAGATAAACAACGCTTTGGGTCAGGTACTGTTGGCTAAAAGGATGGGCAAGCAGCGCATCATTGCGGAGACGGGTGCGGGCCAGCATGGTGTTGCCACTGCCACGGTAGCCGCCCATTTTGACATGAAATGCTGTATTTACATGGGGGCGGTGGATATGCAGCGCCAAGCACTGAATGTATATAAGATGAGATTATTGGGTGCTGAGGTAATTCCGGCAACCGGCGGCACCCAGACTTTAAAGGATGCCTGTAATGAGGCCATCAGGGATTGGGTGGCGAATTCATTAGATACCCATTACATTATTGGGTCTGTGGTAGGCCCGCATCCGTATCCAGTTATGGTACGAGACTTTCAGCGGGTGATTGGCGAAGAGACAAAAGATCAGATTATTACTAAGGAAGGCCGACTGCCGGATATCATTGCTGCCTGCGTCGGCGGTGGAAGCAACGCCATGGGCATGTTTTATCCTTTTCTTCAGGAAGAAGAAGTAAAGCTGGTAGGTTTAGAAGCAGCGGGAGAGGGCTTGGAAAGCGGGCGGCATGCAGCGTCTTTAAGCCGAGGGAGGCAAGGAGTGCTGCATGGGGCGTTCAGTTACTTACTGCAAAACGATGACGGTCAAATTGAAGAAGCTCACTCCATTTCCGCAGGGTTGGATTACCCGGGAGTGGGGCCGGAACATTCCATGCTGAAGGATTCCGGTCGAGTGAAGTATTTGGGGGTCCAGGACCAAGCTGCATTAGCGGCATTTCACCAGCTAACTAAACTAGAAGGAATAATTCCTGCTTTGGAGAGTGCCCATGCCTTGGCTTTTTTAGAAGAACTGAAAAGTTTTATTCCCCGAGACGCAGAAAAGGAGACGATTGTCGTCATCAATTTGTCCGGCCGAGGGGACAAAGATATTGATACAGTCAGGGAGGAGGCAGGTCATGAGCAGCATAATGGAGCATAGTCGTTTGGAAACTGCGCTGGATGGTGCCCGGAGGAGGGATCGGAGAGTCTTTATGCCTTTTATTACCGCAGGGGACCCGCACCTTGATCGTACAGAAGAATTAGTTGCTGCTATGCGGCGGGGTGGGGCAGACATTATTGAGTTGGGTGTCCCTTTTTCTGACCCTTTGGCAGACGGTCCTGTTATTCAGCGAGCATCCAGCAGAGCGTTAAAAAATGGTACAACTATGCGGCAGATACTGGATTTGGCAGGACGGATGCGGGGTAATGGGACATTGGGAGCGACGCCGCTGGTACTTTTGCTTTACTATAACACTGTTTATGTCTATGGTGAGGAGAGGTTCGCCCGAGACGCAGCAGCAGCCGGCGTAGATGGTGTAGTTATACCCGACCTGCCGTTGGAAGCGGGAGGTTCACTGCGGAGTATGTGTAATAAAACGGGATTAACCATGATTGCTATCGTTACTCCAACTACCTCCGTAGATAGAATAAAGATGATTACAGATAATGCTGAAGGGTTTATTTATTATACCGCGGTCACCGGTGTTACTGGCATACGGGAAGGGCTTCGTCAAGAGTTGATGGGTGAAATTAAGCAGTTAAAACAGCTTACAAACCTGCCCGTATTACTAGGCTTTGGTATCAGTAACAGTCAACAGGCGCGGCAGGCAGCGGCGTTTGCAGACGGTATTATCATGGGTAGTGCATTGGTGGAATTAATCGAAAACAGCCTAGGGTCTGAAATGCCAAAGCTGATAGAAAGATTCGTGAGGGAGATCAAGCAAGTAATTTAAAGGGCTGCCAGTGAAATAACTCCACTTTTTCTGCAGACGGGTCTTGGATGTGGATTAAACTGCAATGTTTTATAGAAGATTCAGCGAAAAGGTAATTAGCAAATAATGACCCGGATTAGATCCTTGTTGTCCGGCAGGGGTAATGTTTTTTGGAGGAGTTGAGCCTCTCGAGAAAGAATATTAAAGGAAATGGTGTCGCATTTTGGCAGGCCATTGATTAATATTTCAACTCTTACTGCGGGGTAGTATTATATGGTACAGCTTCTGATAGTTTTCGGTATTATGCTCGCTACGGTATTCTTTTTGCTGGTGATTTTGACGGCGAACTACCTTTTAAACCCCAAATATAAGCTGGGCTTTCGGCGGCGAGTTTTTAGCACAACTTTCGTTATCGTTATTGCCCTGGTTTTTGTTGTCGCCGGGTGGTTTGGTATTGTTGGAATAGGACCGGCGGTGCAGGGTGCAAAGGATAAGGTGAGGCAATTAGGGCTTCTTTTTCAACGAGGAGGTAGTCCTGCGTATGATGTGGTTGTTTTGGGGGGAGAGCCTGAGGGCATTGCTGCCGCCGTGGCTGCAGCCCGTGCAGGGGCTGATACCTTATTAATTGTACAACGTCCTCAGCTTGGCGGCATAATTACATACAGCTGGCTGAATATGCTGGACATGAATTACGGCAAGGATAAACAACTGCTTACTCGGGGGATATTTTCGGAATTTTACGAGGCGGTAGGCGATACGTCCTTTGATATTGATGAAGCGCAAGCAGTGTTTGACAGGATGACTCGTGATGAAGGGAAAAAACTGAAGGTGGTTTTTGAAAGAATATTTTCCGAACCCATCATTGGTTGGGATCGGGGCACCCTGGTAGGCATTAAGGTTAAAAATGGTGACAAGGTGGAAAAGTACTTCGGCAAACGGTTGGTAGATGCTACCCAGGACGCTGACTTGGCGGCGGCAGCGGGGGTTAGATATACGGTGGGAGCTGAAGACATCGGCTGGGATAGAACCATGGCTGCTACCTTGATTTTTAAGTTAGCCGGGGTGGATTGGGATGTGGCGAGCCGCGCATTAAATACTGACGCATCCGCGATGACCGGGAGTAGAGGAAATTCTGCCTGGGGTTTTGAAAAAGAAATAAAGGGTTATCTACCAAGCAGTAATAAATTTCGTCTGCGTGGTCTAAACATGGGCCGACAGAGAGACGGTACAGTAATGATTAATGCCTTGCAGATTTTTGGCGTCAACGGCCTTAATGATGGGTCCCGCAATGAAGCTAAAATAAAAGCAGAAAAAGAGTTAGAAAGAATTATACCCTATCTGCGGGATAATGTGCCCGGTTTTGCCGAAGCACGTCTGGTTGCTGCGGCACCGGAACTCTATGTTAGGGAGACCCGCCATGTAATCGGCGAATACCGATTGGATATAAATGATGTGATGGAAAATAGAGATTTTACCGATGGTATTGCCATAGCATCGTATCCGGTAGATATTCAGGCCATGTCGCCGGACGACTGGGGCAATGTTGTGGGTAATCCGGTTCAGTATGCTATTCCCATCAGGTGTCTGGTAGTAAAGGAAGTGAATAATTTGCTGGTGGCAGGCCGGTCAGCCAGTTATACTTCTCTGGCAGCGGGAAGTGCCAGGGTCATTCCGGTAGGGATGGTGACCGGGCAGGCCGCAGGAGTTACCGCAGCTTATGCCGCAAAAGAGGGGTTAATAGTGGCTACAGCGGCTGCAAATGCTCTACATGTAAAACGAATACGCCAAAGACTAGTTCAACAAGGCGCTTATCTGGAACCTTTTGAAATAAAAAATCCCCAGCGCAAACACTGGGCCTATGATTCAGTCCGGGGATTACGCCCCATGGGGTTGGTAATGGTCGGCTATGAAAACGAACTGTCCTTGGAGGATACGTTTACCGAAGCTCAATTTGTGCGCATATTGTTCCAAGCACTGACTATAGCCATCCCGGAGTATACTCCCAAGCTTGAAGAAATAAAAGCATTGGCCGGCGATGAACTGTTGGCCGGTCCTAAGATGCTGGAGCTGCTCACCGTGGTGCATCGTCTGCCGGAATACTATCGGGAATACGATAGTAAAGACCTTTACCGCTTGATGAAGGATGTGGGCATGCTCAGTTATGAATTTCAGCGGCATTATGACCCACAAAAGCCCCTCACCCGCGGGCAGATTTATACATTGATACTTGATACCATCAGGTATTATAAAGAAGGAAACGGTTAAGCCTCGCCATCATGCTTCTGGATGATGTCACGGGCCTTCTCCAGTTTATCTTCTTCTACAACTACCGTTAGCAAAAAACCCTTGCCCCCCACCAATCCTGCCTCAGTGGAATTGCCGCTGGCTGCATTATCCACTGCCAGGAGCGGACCTACATCACCGGGGAGGCCGCCGCCGGAGTTTTCGGTGAGAGCCGCAAGACTTGTAGCTTCACCGGCGATGGGGTTATTGTAATGACTGTTGGGTTTACCCGGATATTTGCTGACCCGGTCTACTTGGGTGGTGTTTATACCCTGGTCATTTAATTCTTTTTCTGCTTCCATTGCCTTGGTATCACTGGGAAATGAGGCGAGAATAGTTCGTTCTGACAAAATAATCCCTCCATAGTTGGGCAATTTGTAATTATAATCTGCCCCGGGAGGGATTATTTATTCTATTTAAAACTAGTTACTTCTTTCCGGGAGCAGCACCTTTATCAGGTTATTGTCAGCATCCCAAGCCAGCTTGTACCCTAAAGCAGCAGCTGCAGTGCGTAAAGGGAGATAGGACCTGCCATTAATAATAAAAGCACTTTGATTGCCCACATTTTTTAATGGACGCACCGGAAAAACAATTTCTGTATCTTTATGAGAGAGCTGGATACTGCGTTCCCCAGGCTGCCACATTAAAGATGCTCCCAGAAGGTCCCGTAAGGATGCGGTCGAGACGTAGGTAGTACCATTTATCAGGTAGACCCTGTCAGTGATGTTGAAGAGTTCTTTATCTTTTTCCCCTTCCAGGTTTTTTGATATGTCACTGAGAAAATTCTCGTCGTCTATCAGGTTTGAATAGTTGCTTAAAATATCCATATTATCAGTCAAGGCATAATTGTTGATACGCCTATCGATGGGGGCGTTGATTAGGTTATTGACATCGAAATAGAAGATAGATTTCACTCGGGGGTACTTTGAACGGATACCCGTGTACATCCGGGAAAGCTTATCGATGGCAAAGGATTGATAATGTTTGCTATCGGTGATGGTATAATGAGTGACTCCGAATTCCGATATTTGAATGGGTTTTTTTCGACTAAAAGTGTTGTAGACGAAATCGAGAAGCTCCAGCGGATCCTCGTGGGCTGCAGGAGAGTTTATGTCATTATTATGATAGATTACATTGTAGATATTAACTCCTACCCAGTCTACATAATCATCCCCGGGATAATAATCCGTTACTGTAGCTGTGGGGAAAGTAAAGACAGTCCACACCATGATAACATTAGGCGCCTCTTCCGCCATTACATCATGCACCAACCGCCATTTTTCAATGTATTCTTTCGGGTTGCCGCTATAAGGGGCCCAAGTTCCATTCATCTCGGATGCGAAGCGCAGAAAGACGGGCACCCCGGTGGAAGACAACTTTTTAGCGAAATCTCTTAGGTATGCATTATCCTTGATCTCATCTAAACCCCTGTTTGGTTCCCAGGCCAGGTGGGGTACTGCACCTGCCTCTTCAACGTCGTCAAACCATTGCTGAGGGAATTGATGCCCATATCCTGAGTAAAGAAAAAAGGAAGCATGCTTTTTACCGGTCAATCGGTTAAATTCCGACATGCTGCCGTTAATTAAAGTATCCTGTAATACATACGCACCCAGGTATGTGCCCTGAACGGGTTCAAACTTCCCTAATTTATAATTGTTCACTTCCGCCAGCACTCTTGGGGCAGCGGGTCCCGCAGCTAAGGCGGGGCTTGGTACGGCCAGAAGCGCAGTTAATGCGGCTAATGTGAGTATTTTTGATAGTGTCACTATTATCGCTCCCATTAATTCAAAATAAAAGATTGCCTTGTCTAATTCGACAAGATGTACCGCTTTCCTGTTTAGTGTACTTCAATGAAAATTAAAAAAACCACCCCGCAGGGTGGTTGCTGTACAGTCCTATAATAATTACTGAATGGTAAAATAGTGTTCTGCTACTTTTTTGGCGGTAGTTTCAATTTCTACCATCTTTTTGAAATTATCCATCGTGGCATTGCTGGGTACCAAACTCCATTTGATATCGGTAAGCGGACTGCCGTAGAAATTTTCTTCCGAGCTGCTGTTTATGCGGAAAAAGTACCGATAACCGCTTTCTTTGGCTGCAATGAATGCGGTGGGTGTTTGTGGAGCCGGCCATGAAAGGGCCGTTGGTTTCGCGCCTGTTATCTCCTTAATTTTAGCATTAAGCTTTACAAAATCTTGCTTCAATCTCTCTCTATACGCTGTATCGCTTTCCTGAGAATTCTGGTAGAGCAGCTCTTTACTGTGCAGGTTGTAGCTGTGACTGGCGATAGTGAACAATCCCGAGTCAGCCAGCTTCTCTAATTCCTGCCAGTTCATGGCCAGGGCAGAAGGCCCTGTTGAATTGTCCAGGAAGTTTCCTAGAGTAAATAAAGCAGCTTTAAAATTAAGCTCTTTCAAAATGGGTAGTGCCCTGGTGTAGGTACTTTTATAGCCATCGCCAAAAGTAATAAGTACGGATTTCTCCGGCAGTTTTTGCCCTGTGGACATATAATTTGTCAGCTGTTCAAGGCGAATGGCTTGGTAACCGTTGCTGCTCAGGTACTGCATCTGCTTGCGAAAGTCAGCAAGACTTTCCGTATATAGGTTGACCTCTTTTGAGGCACTAATCTCGTGGTAAAGCAAGACGGGGACCCCTCTATTGTGCTGCTCTACTACATAATGATACCTTGCCGGTGCCAGCGGTTTGCTGTCTACTTTGGCCTGCCAGGTAATTTGCTGACTACCTTTTGACACCGGGTAATTTTCAAACGGTACGGCCACAGTTTTGCCGCCTGCATCTAATACCTTGATAGTAATAAATGCGCTGGTATCCATGTTAAAATCAAATGAAACTTCTTGTGAAGTTACTTCTTTCTCTTCTTCGGACTTCGACGATGTATTTTCTGTGCCATCGTCCTTTGCTGTAATTTCATCATTGCTGCTAGTTTCATGTTTTTCTTCATCAATTTCCGGTTTATCCGGTGCATCGGGCTCTACAGCCGTTTCGGCTTGAACCGGCTGTTCTGTTGCTTCCGCCTCATTTGCCGGAACTTCCACATTATCTTTATGTTGGGAGTCGGTGTTATCGTCATCCGCATGAGTTGTCACGTCGATGGTTTGTTCATGACCATGGCCCGTTTCTTCCGGGCCGAAAATATCCACACCAATAATGGAAAGCCCTAACAAAAACGTGAGCGCAAATATCACCGTGCTGGTAATAAGTAAGGTTAACCAATACCGCATTTCACCGCCCCCTTTCAATTTATAAATATTCAGCGCTCGCCAAATTATTTCTAACAAGTTTTACTTCTACATTTGTGAAAAAATTCCTTTAAGGGTAATACAAAAAATGGACTGCGCTAATGATGGTTTTCTATAAATACATAATCCCTACTTCCCGTTGACGGCGTATAAAATCGGCAGTAAAGTCGACATACTAGCAATGACTTTGGAAATAAACGCACAAGGGGTAAAATAATGGAATTTAAAAATCTTTATCATAAATATCAAAATAGGGATCGTTATCGGGAAATTCTACATATTTTAGGTCGACATGGGTTTAGGTTTCTGCTGCAGCGTCGTGGTTTTCGTAGTATCGGCTATTGGAAACAAAAGGTGCTGCCCCATTATCCCAAGCCGGCGGTACTGTCGGAATATGAGGGGGAAATGACGCTGCCACGGCGCGTCCGATTTTTATTCGAGGAGCTGGGCCCCACTTTTATTAAGTTGGGCCAGATATTAAGTACCCGGCCGGATTTGGTGCCCAAAGAGTACGCCCAAGAACTTGGCGTACTTCAAGACGGGGTCATGCAGGAAAGCGCCAAGAAAATTCGACAACAGTTTATAAACAGCTGGGGGCGGCCCCCGGAAGAACTATTTCGCGAATTTGATTATCAACCGGCAGCTGCCGCGTCAATTGCCCAGGTGCATCGGGCGGTGCTCCCTGATGGCAGGGAAGTGGCGGTTAAGGTCCAGCGCAGCGACGTAAAAAAAGTGATGGAAAAGGACCTGACAATACTGCAGGACTTAGAAAAACTGCTGCAGCATTCTTTAGTTGGTAAGGTTTGCGATGTAGCGGAAATTAACCAGATATTATTCCGCCAAATTAAAAGGGAACTGGACTTTACTGTAGAGGCGCTGAACATGGAGCGATTCGAAGAGGTTTTAGCCGGTAGCGGCATTTTAGTTCCTCGAGTATATTGGAACTATATCTCTCAGCACATTCTCACCATGGATTGGGTGGATGGTCGGCCTGCCAAAGAAGCGCTAGTGGATTGCGAAGCAACAGAGGCAGGGGAAAAATTTGCCCAAAAAGTAATGTATACGGTCTTGCTGCCATTTTTTCGTCATGGCATCTTTCATGGTGATCCTCATCCCGGAAATGTTTTTTGGCTGGATGGTGGTGACTTGGCTTTGGTGGATTTTGGTATCACCGGGCGACTAGACCAGGAATTTCGTTTCACCATTGCGGAACTGATGCTGGCGATAAACGAAAAAGATACTTGTTCGGTGGTAACCATTACCAAAAAAATAGGTAAGATGACACAACCAGTTAATGAAGAACACCTTTTCCAAGATGTTTCAGAGATGTTGGACAGGGCAGCGGGGCTCAGCGGCAGCATTAGCTTCAGTTATCTAATCAACGGTATGATTGATATTGCCATTAATCATGGGATTAAAATGCCCGGCAGTTTCTTTTTATTGGGTAAGGCACTGCTTACCGCTGAAGGGCTGGCCCGACGTTTCCACCCTGATATCGATGTCGTAGATATATCCAGACCCTTGGCGTTGGCCTATATGAAGACACACTTCCAACCGGTTCTTACTCAGGAGAGGATTTATAAACAGGGCGCGGGTTTGTTACGGGGGATGCTTTCCTTTCCCCGAGATGTAGCTGAGGTAATTTCCGATCTCGCCAAGGGAGAATTAAGCATCGTTTTTATCCATCGCGGGCTGGAGGTGCTTTACGATAAACTGGATGCTGTATCCACCAGATTGGCGATCAGTCTGATTATTGTGGCCATGATGGTCAGCTCCGCTTTGATTATCCATGCCGGGTCCGGGCCGGTGCTCAGCATGGGACTTCCTCTGCTGGGTTTAATAGGGTTTTCCGTGGCCGCCCTCTTAGGAGTATGGATGGTAATAGGGTTATTGCGGGACGGTAAAATCCGTTAAAATGGACTTTTTAAAAAAATTTTGCAAGATTTGTTCGGATTGGTTAGTATTTATATATAAAGCCGCATTTTTATGTGGCATTTATATGCAAATATTCCAGTCGGGGAGCGTAATACATGGATCGTTTGATGGATGAAGTGCTGGTGGGACTATGTCTTAATGGGGACCGAGAGGCATTTGCCGAAATAGTTCGCCGCTATCAAAAACAAATATACAGTCTTACCTTCCGGCTAACCAATGATAGTATGGACGCTCAGGATTTGGCTCAGGAAGTTTTTCTTCACCTTTATCAGGTGCTGGAGAAATTTGATGGAAGCAGGAAGTTTTTTTCCTGGATGTACAAGGTAGCGACCAATTATTGCTACACGGCATTGCGGAAGAAGGCTCCTAATGAGATTTCGTTGGAAAAGATTATCGATTTTACGCCGCTGAGGCCGGGTGACCACGGACAACCGGAAGACCAATGCGAGGTTAAAGAAACGCAGATGCTGGTGCGAGAAGCTATCAGCCAACTGCCGGAAAAATATCGTATTCCGTTAGTGCTACGCTATCTTGAAGAGTTTAGTTACCGGCAGATATCTGATGCCATGGATGTCCCGGTGACTACGGTGGAGACAAGGCTCTATCGAGGGAAGGCGCTGCTGCAGAAGAAGCTGGCCATTGTATTGGAAAGGGGGGGACAAAATGAGATGTCAGGAAACTAAACAGTACATTTACAGTTATATAGACGGGTATTTGACTGAGTCCCAAGAGAAGACATTGTATCAGCATCTCTCTCTGTGTCCTTCCTGCCAAAATGAAATGAATGTGGCCCGGCGGGTAAATGAGCTGCTGGAGGAGAACTGCACCACCGTTGAACCACCGGCGAATTTTACCCGGATGGTGATGCAGCAAATACCCGGTGCCCCTGAGGTTGAGGAAAGCCCGGTCCAAAAGAGGCGTAACCCTAAAAATAAGTTTTCTGTCGCGGGATGGCTCAGTTCCATGTTGGACATGGAGACAAGGGTATTGTTGGCGGCATCATATTTTGTTATTTTTATTGCTATTGGTGTTTTATTTGTCTACGGCAGCAACCAATTAAATGCATTAACTCCCGCACAGCAAGGTCCCGGGCAGCAGCTATCTGGGGATATCCTTGATGAGGAAGAGACGACAAAGGGTAACGAAGGCCAAAAGAAGACGGATACGCAGGAAGGCATTAAACAGAGTAATAACACTGATCCCAATGTAGTGGTACCGTCACCGGCAAAACCTGACCCCGATGACCGCGATGATAGATTATCAATTACTGATGATATAGATGTAGAAACAGTTTCTCCCACTGTTATCTTAACTCCGATGATAACGGACAACCGACTGAATAATATTCACCCTGCATGGGATAAAGATGGGAATATTGTTTACCTGTCTCAACGTCGAGCCGGTGAAGAACGATATGCTGTCTGGAGGACTTCGGCTGATGGTAAGGGCGGAAAGACCATAGCAGCCGGGCAATATGGTTTGCCGGTGATGCATGGTGGGGGGATTTGGTCGCCCGACCGTTCGGAAATTGCTTATGTAACTGACCGCAACGGTTATATGGAAATATGGGTAGATGATTTATCGGGAAGAGGTACTAATCTGACCATTGATACCACTGGTAAGGCTGTAGAGCGGGCAAAAGATAGTAAAGACTTTTGGGCATATAGTCCGGTATGGTCATCTCAAGGCGAGATTGCTTATCTGACTACGCGGTCCGGCAATGTGGATATTATGGCTATTGATATTAACGGTACCAATCGGGTGGTTACCATGACCCCGGCGGTGGAGACTAATCCTGATTGGTCTCCGGATGGAGAGAAACTTGCGTATTTCCGCTCTATGACCGATGAAGAGGGCGAGACGACCAATCAAATTTATGTAGTAAATAAGGACGGCAGTGACCCTCGGGCAGTGGTTTCTGACTTTGACGCTGCGTCGATGGTGCCGGCATGGCATCCTGACGGAAAGATGCTGGCAATAAATGCAGGCCAAATGAAGGAAGGTTCCCTGGAGAATAAGGGCATTTGGCTGGTTAACCTAGATAGCGGCACCGCTACTCAACTGACTAAAATAGGCGGCGGTGAGATGGTATCATGGTCACCCGACGGCAGCAAGGTTGCTTTTACTGATACAAATGGTGTTTTGCATGTTCTTTATTTAAAAGAAGACCTGACAGTGGACGGTATTTATCGTATTATGCCGGGTTCCGAAGGTGAAACCAAGGTCTGGGTTGATTGGTCTGCTGACTCTAAACAAATGTTGTTTGACTGGGATAAATCGGGATCGGCTCGGGGCGTTTGGGCTGCTACCCTGCCCGTGGTAAAAAAGAATGAAAACCCTGCTGAAGCTAATACTACCAGGCAGATGTTTGAATAATAAGCAAAAGATTTTATGGCCGAAAGTTTAACCGGTCATAAATGCAATTAACCCAAAGAGGGAAACCGCGGGACCATGTCCCGCGGTTTCCTGTTGCCGAGAATTTTTAGAGAGATTAGAAGTGGGTAATAATAGATAGACAATGATTTATTTTCCCTGAAAAATTGCATTGAGAATGTCTGTCAAGTTACTTGACAGTATCTTGTTTAAAGTATTAAGCTAATTATGAATTTTGTAGAAAATTGGCATTACCTGAAGGAGGTGTGCCCGCCACAGGCGGGATATAAGTGAACTTTTTTGCGGAAATTCAAAACCAATTGGTAAAAGAACTGCATATTGCTTTGGAGAATGCCCGGGATGCTGGTAAAATCAGCTTTGATACATTACCCGAATTTGTTGTAGAAGTACCGCGGGAAAAACAGCACGGGGATTTTGCCACCAACGTGGCCATGCTGTTGGCTAAGCAGGCCAAGATGTCTCCGCGCAGTATTGCTACCCTAATTGTAGAATATTTTCCTGCCGGGGATGACATAGAAAAATTAGAGATTGCCGGTCCTGGATTTATTAACTTTCGGTTGAAGAACAGATGGTTGTATCAAGTTGTACCTGAAGTGATTGCCCGGGGTTGTGATTACGGCAACGGTGATATAGGTGCCGGACAAAAGGTTCAGGTGGAATTCGTCAGTGCTAATCCCACCGGTTTGCTACATATGGGTAATGCTCGAGGTGCGGCGCTGGGTGATTCCATTGCCAACCTGCTGAAAAAGGCAGGTTATGATGTCAGTCGAGAATTTTTTATTAATGACGCAGGCAATCAAATAGAAAATTTTGCCCGTTCCTTGGAAGCGAGATACCTTCAGCAATTAGGGCAGGATGTACCCTTTCCCGACGAGGGATATCATGGCGCAGATATAATAGATACTGTTAAAGGTTTCATTGACCAGGTGGGAGACAAGTATCTTAGCGTAGATGAAGAGCTAAGGCGGGAAATGTTGGTAAAGTATGCCCTGGATGAGAAGTTAACTGCTATTAGAGAAGTGTTGGGACAGTTTGGGGTAAAGTATGATATGTGGTTTAGTGAGCAATCTCTCCATGATTCAGGTGAGATCAACGAAACTATTAAAAGAATGAATGAGCAGGGATACCTGGTGGAGCAGGATAATGCTCTTTGGTTCAAAGCCACCGAATTTGGTGAAGAAAAGGATGAGGTACTGGTTCGTTCTAATGGTATACCTACTTACTTTGCGGCGGACATTGCTTACCATCGCAATAAATTTGAACGAGGCTTTAAATGGGTGATTAACCTTTGGGGTGCCGACCACCACGGTCATGTCTCCCGCATGAAAGGAGCCATGCAGGCGCTGGGATACGACCCGGATAAGGTGCAGGTCGTGATCATGCAGCTGGTACGGCTCTTTCAGGGTGGAGAAAGTTTGCGGATGTCCAAACGTACCGGTAAATATATTACTCTAAGTGAATTAGTCGAAGAGGTGGGTCGTGATGCGGCGAGGTATTTCTTCGTTATGCGCGGTGCGGACAGCCACCTGGATTTTGATCTTGACCTAGCCAAATCTCAATCCCAGGATAACCCGGTTTACTATGTTCAGTATGCTCATGCGCGAATTTGTAGTATGATACGCCAGGCGGAGGAAGAAGGACGAAATATTCCTGATGCAGCCGGGGTGGATTTTACCCTCTTACATGAAGACGCGGAATTAGAATTGGTGCGTAAACTGGCTGAGTTTCCAGAAATAGTTGCGGGTGCGGCCCAGGCGCTAGAACCTCACCGCTTGACGCGCTATGCCCATGAATTGGCTGGCCAGTTTCACAGCTTCTACGGCCACTGTCGGGTGTTGGGTGATGACGTGGCACTAAGTGATGCCCGTATAACCCTGGTTCTCGCTGCTAGAATAGTATTGAAAAATGTTTTATCATTAATCGGTGTTTCTGCTCCTGAAAGGATGTAGCAATTTTATGTGGCAAATTATTTTTTCCGCAGTGACGGGTATGGTGGTTGGCCTACTCTTTGCCATTCTACGATTACCTGTCCCCGCTCCACCCACAGTGGCTGGTGTGATGGGTATTGTGGGTATTTTTTTAGGATATCTGGTAGGAAAAAGATTTCTGCCTTAGTGAGGCGCCTATACAGTCGGCGCTTATCCGATCGGACCGTTCTTTTGGGGTTTCCTCTTGGATAACAATCTTGACGGAGCATTACGATAAGGGATAGAATAAATGAGGTTAATTTAAGACGGAACAGGAGGTTTTCCCATGCCAAAATACATCTTCGTTACCGGTGGTGTTGTCTCTTCTCTGGGAAAGGGTATTACAGCTGCTTCTTTGGGGCGTCTTTTAAAGAGCAGGGGGTTAAAAATAGCGATACAAAAGTTTGATCCTTATATAAATATCGACCCCGGTACAATGAGTCCTTATCAACACGGGGAGGTTTTTGTCACTGATGACGGTGCTGAAACAGACCTGGACCTTGGACATTATGAGCGCTTCATCGATGAAAGTCTTAGTAAAAGCAGTAATGTTACCACGGGAAAGGTTTATTGGTCAGTAATAAGTAAAGAACGCCGTGGTGACTACTTGGGCGGTACGGTTCAGGTAATTCCCCATATTACCAACGAAATTAAGGAAAGAGTACATCGTGTGGCGCGGGAACATAATAACGATGTTGTCATAACTGAAATTGGCGGCACCGTGGGCGATATAGAATCTTTGCCTTTTTTAGAAGCCATTCGCCAATTGAAAAGCGACGTAGGCCGGGAGAACGTTATGTATATCCATGTTACCCTGGTCCCCTTTCTACAGGCCGCGGGGGAAGCGAAAACTAAACCCACCCAGCATAGTGTGAAAGAACTACGCAGCATTGGTATTCAACCGGATGTTATTGTCTGCCGTTCGGAGAAACCTATCTCTAAAGAAATGGAAGAGAAGATAGCGCTTTTCTGCGACATTGACAAAAATGCGGTAATTCAGGCGGTGGATGCGGATTCTATCTATGAAGTGCCATTGATACTGGCTCGTGAGGGACTGGATAAGATAGTCATCGACCGTCTCGCATTAAAGGCCCAAGAGCCGGCGATGGATGATTGGAAAAAGATTGTTGAAAAGATCAAAAATCCAAAAAGCGAAGTGACCATTGCCTTGGTGGGAAAATATGTGGAGCTGCAGGATGCTTACTTGAGTGTTGCTGAAGCGCTGCGTCATGCCGGCATTCATTATCAAACAAATATAGATATAAAGTGGATTTATTCAGGCCACTTAGAAGAACCTGGCGCCTTAAGCATGTTAAACGAAGTTGACGGCATCTTGGTTCCTGGCGGATTTGGAGATCGGGGAATTGAGGGCAAAGTGGCGGCAGTGACTTATGCCCGGGAAAACCGTATTCCCTTTCTGGGTATTTGTTTAGGTATGCAGTTGGCGGTGGTTGAATTTGCCAGGAATGTACTGGGCCTGAAGAATGCCAATAGTTCTGAGTTTGATGCGGATACCGATTATCCGGTTATTGACCTGCTCCCCGAGCAGAAAGAAATCGATGATTTAGGCGGCACCATGCGGTTGGGCACATATCCATGTAAAATTGTACCGGATACCTTTACCCAGAGCGCGTATTCTGACGAGATCATTTATGAGCGTCATCGCCATCGATATGAGTTTAATAATACGTACAGGGACGCGTTCGTTCAAGCTGGCATGGTAATTTCCGGAACCTCGCCTGACGAACGATTAGTGGAAGTCATCGAGCTAAAAGACCATCCGTGGTTTGTGGCCTCCCAATTTCATCCTGAGTTCAAATCTCGTCCTAACAGACCGCACCCTTTATTTAGCAATTTTATCGGAGCGGCAATTGAGAAAAAATTTGGCGAGAAATAAATTGGCATTTATCTTAGTTTAAAGGCCGCTGTTACTATAACGAGTATCAGCGGTCTAACTTATTTTGGCAAATGCATTCGCTGTTGATTCCGTTTATCATGCGTTTGGCTGCTAGAGGACGAGTTCCGTGAATTTAACCTTACCGATTAAGCAATAGATTTTCGAAAAATCCATTATTCAGCAGGAGTGAATATGCTTTACGGGGAAAGAAAAAACTAAACCAGTACCAGAAAGCATCTTTTTTGGAACATGCAGCTCAGGAGGGATTAGCTTGACTTTAAGGGGAAGGATTATAAATGAAAATGACAAAGACCAATTTAATCAATTTATTGCCGGACATCCAAAAGGCCATATACTCCAATCTTATCAATGGGGTGAAGTGAAGGCTGCCACCGGTTGGGAACCGCTTCGCTTGGTGATAGAAGACGGGGGAGAAATAGTGGCGGCGGTGTCTCTGCTGAAAAGAAGGCTGCCCGGTATGGGTAAGGCCATTTTCTATGCACCGAGGGGTCTGGTGGTAGACTTTAGCAATAAAGAGTTATTTTCCTACTTACTGGAACAAATAGCAGTTTTGGCTAAAGAACATGGGGCAATACTTTTAAAGATAGACCCAGATATAGCTGCTCCCAATCAAGCGGTGGAGCAATTACTACAAGACACAGGTTTTCATCCTGTCGGGTCCGGGGAAGGATTTGAGGGAGTGCAGCCCCGTTATGTTTTCCGTCTGGACATCACTCCATCGATGGAGGAACTTTTCGCGAATTTACATAGTAAGACCCGTTATAATATTCGCTTGGCAGGACGCCGGGGAGTGGAGGTAAAGGATGACTGTACCAAAGAGGATTTAAAGGATTTTTACAAAATTCTTAAAGTTACGGCTGAGAGAGACAAGTTTTTGGTTCGCTCCTATGATTATTTTGAAATCATCTGGGACCAGCTAGTGGAAAACGGCCTGGCTAAATTGTTTATGGCATACTATCAAGGGAAGCCCATCTCCGGCACTTTGGCCTTTCGCATGGGTCATATCACCTGGTATCTTTATGGGGCATCCAGCAACGAGCACCGTAAAGTGATGCCCAATTACCTGCTCCAGTGGTCAATGATTGAATGGGCCAAAGCGCAAGGTTCCACACTATATGATTTTCGCGGTGTACCGGGCCATCTTACCGAAGACAATCCGCTATATGGTTTGTATCGTTTTAAAAAAGGCTTTAACGGTGACTATGTGCAGTTTATCGGCGAATATGACCTGGTTTATTCCAAACTTTACTATAGCCTTTGGAATGTGGCAGAACCGGTGTATTATAAGGGTGTCCGCCGTTTAATCAACCTTAAGAAAACCTTGCGGGGGAAATAGGCAATGGATGATACGCGCTGGATTGAGGTAGATTTGGATAAGATTATTCATAATTACCGACAGGTAAAGGAAATGCTTGACCCTGAAACCCTTTTCATGGCGGTGGTTAAGGCTAACGCTTACGGCATGGGTATGGTCTCCGTAGCCAAGGCCTTATCAGAGGCGGGAGTGGACTGGTTTGGAGTCACTTACGCAAATGAAGGTATCACCCTGAGACAGGCTGGTATTTCCCTGCCGATTTTGGTATTTGCTCCTTTATTAACTAAGGAGATAGACAAAGCTATTTCTGCCGGTCTCACCTTGACAGTTAGCAGTGAGGACCAGGTGGAGGAGTTTAACCGTTGGGCCGGGGCCCTGGATAGTGAGCTTTCGGTTCATGTGAAAGTGGAAAGCGGCATGGGACGTACCGGGGTATTTTCCAGGCAGTTGACCGAGGTGGCGGAGAAAATAGTCCAATCCAGCCATCTGAAACTGCAGGGTATTTATACTCATTTTCCCAGAGCCGCTAAATCCGGGGTAACCGAAAAGCAATATCATCAATTTACTGCGGCATTGGAACAGCTGGAAGAAGCAGACATTGATGTGCCTTTGGTACACTGCTGTAACAGCACAGCAACCATAAATTACCCTAAGATGCACCGTTCCCTGGTGCGAGTGGGAACATTGCTTTACGGGCAGTATCCTGGCGGCGGCAGGGGGAACCTGGACATAAGGGACCCATGGTCTGCGCGCTGTCAGGTGACTTACCTGCGCAAGGTGCCCCGGGGTACCGGGGTTGGTTATGGCCAGGAATACTCTACCCGGCGCGATACGTTTATTGGCATTATTCCTTTTGGTACGGCGGACGGTTTTGGGGTTACTGCGGTCAGTCGGGCCAAATCATGGCTGGACCTGCTGAAAATGTTGGTCAAAACTATCCTCAACTTTCTTGGCCGGGTTGATACCCAACAGCAGGTTTATGTTGATGGCAGAACATACCCGGTGATAGGCAGGTTGGGCATGCAGCTAAGCATGGTAGACTTTGGCACTGATCCGCCCCTAAAGCCGGGAGACACAGTTAATGTCTTTTTGCGTCGGGTGACAGCTGCCGGATATCTGGAAAGACGCTATTACTTGGCAGGTGACAGGGTATTTCTAGATAATAAGCCGGCTGAAGAAACGGAGTGATGGGATGAGACGTTTAATGGTAGTGGGCGGCATTATGCTGATAAGTGTGGCAGTGCTGCTTATGGCGGTGATTTTTCCCGGCAGCCCCGGCAGGGCTGGGCAGGAAATAGCAGTAATCCACGTAGACGGTTTAATAACCGGAGGTTACAGCGGTTCCGGAGTCTTTGGCAGTGCCGTCGGTTCACAATCGGTAATGAGTCAGCTGCGTCAAGCGGCTCGGGATGATAGCATCCGGGCAGTGGTCATTAGGGTCAACAGTCCCGGTGGCAGCGCTGCAGCCAGTCAGGAAATCAGCCGGGAAATTGAAAAATTGCAAAAGACCGGCAAACTGGTTGTGACATCCATGGGTGATGCGGCGGCTTCAGGCGGGTATTGGATTGCTTCCGGGACTGATTACATTTTTGCCAACGAAGCGACCATGACCGGCAGTATCGGTGTTATCATGGAGTTCACTCAGTTAAAAGAACTTTATCAAAAACTTGGTGTGGATATCAACGTGATCAAAAGCGGTCCCCATAAGGACATGGGTTCACCTGCAAGAGATTTGACGGAGCAGGAACGGGAAATCCTTCAATCGATGGTGGATGATATCTACGAACAATTCATACAGGTGGTGGCAGATGGCCGCCAGATGTCTTCGGAACGGGTAAAAGAGTTGGCCGACGGTCGTATTCTTACCGGGCGTCAGGCTAAGGAGTTAGGCCTGGTGGATGACATGGGGAATTATTATGATGCCATCGATTTTGCGGCAGATAAGTTGGGAATAACGGGGTCGCCTCAAGTGAGAACCTTCGGTAAGCCCTCCGCTTTAGACATCTTTCTCAGTGGCAGCAGCCGGATGCTGCACGGTCTTTATTTAACGGATTATCGATTGCTGAACCCCGATTTTTTGTCCGGGAACCAATGGGGTGACAACTATGGAGCCCAGTGATTATCACCAATTTTATCAGCAATTTGATGAGTCTTCCCTTAATACCGGCACCTCGGTACCCGATATCGATAAGGACCCTCGGTTTAGTGATTATATTTATCTTGTTTTACTTAAGCCTTCCAGAGGTATGGAACTAATCAATCAGAATATACCACTTTTAGAAGGACTGGCGGTATACTTCTTTGTCCAATCACTGCAGTTAGCCTTGAACTGGCAGGGCATTACTCAAACCATGGCCTCAGCCTCCGTTTGGCTGGATGGAAGCTTTCGGGGTCTGGGGGCAGCTTTTGCGGTGCTTGGTTTGATAATCAGCATTAGCTTACTTTTTGTTAACACTGCAGTGATAAACCTTACAGCTCAGCTTTTTGGCGGAACGGGGAACGGGGTATCGTTACTTGCGGCCTTTTCCTTTGCCTCATTGCCGGGATTATTCGGCGGCATATTTAATTTTATCGGGGCTCGCACAGATATAGTTTTTGTTAGTACTCTGGCAGCTATCGCAGTTTTTGTTTGGGGTCTGATCCTCCATGTGATTGCGGTGGAGAAGTGCCATGGTATTACCACCGCTAAGGCATTCATGGTAATAATATTACCTTTTGCGGTTATCCTTACGCTTGTCTTTTTCCTATTCGTGCTGGCAGCGACAATTTTACCCGGGCTGTAAAAGGAGCATCCTTTCTATTTGGCTAATTTTGGTGCAAAGCAGGACTTCGATGATTTTTTTCGAAAACATATAGACAGAGTCAAAATTGTACCAGATTTACGACATCAGTAGAAAGGCGGGTGAAGCCTGGTTAGCGCCGGGGCACAGATGGGCAAAAAACATATTATCTTAGTTATTGATGACCAAGATGGAGTGCGCAAACTGCTGGCAGAGGTTCTTCGAAGTGATGACCGAGAAATTCACTTGTTAAACAATGGAGAAGAAGGGATGGAATTCATTCGCTCTACAACTCCCGAGCTAATCTTGCTGGATATGAAAATGCCCGGCATGAGCGGCTTGGAAGTTACCAGAGAACTAAAAAAAGCTGGTTTTGAAGGAGCGATAATTTTTATGACCGCCTATGGCGAATTAGAAATAATTACTGAAGCAAAATCACTGGGCATAACAGCATACATAAATAAGCCCTTTGATGTCAACGAAATAAGGAATCTTGTTACTGGGATATTGGATGGAACTTTTACAAGGGAATAATTTTTTCAAGAAAATGTAAAATATACCTGAAAGGGGGTGGTCAAATGCTGGTTTCTACCACTACGGTTATTACGCTTTGTTGTCCTGAATGTGGGAAGATGGAGCATAATGCTGTTTCGCTGTTTCAATTTGCAGGTAAGAACAGTGTGCCGTTGAACTGCGATTGCGGTACTGTGTTAGGAAAACTGAGCAGTAGAGATGCAAAGGTATTTTTATTGGACTTTACCTGCGGCATGTGTACAGAAAGGCATGGGTACACCTTTAGCCGTAATATGCTTTGGTCAGAAAGAGCTACTGCCATATTTTGTCCTGATACCGATTTGGAAGCCGGTTTTGCCGGCCGGAAGGAAGCAGTACGAGCGGCACTGCGGGAAATGGAACGATCCATTGCGCAGATGGCGTCTGAATTGGGCTATGACGAATTTTTCGACAATCCCGAAGTAATGTATAAAATTTTGGAACATCTTTATAATATAGCCGAAAAGGGAAAACTGTCCTGCCATTGTGGTAACAAGGATGTTGAAATAGAGGTATTTCCTGATTATGTGGAGCTAAGCTGTGAAACATGTCAACTCACTGAAACTATTGCTGCTTTAAACGGGGATGATTGGCACCAGGTTGAAAGTCTCGCAGAACTGGTGTTGGCCCCCGGGGGTATCGTTCGAACTAACATGGTACAATTATTTGGCCCTGGGAAAAAATAAAGTATTAAAGGAGGAAATATACTTGCCATTAGTTACAATGACAGAATTGTTGCAGGAAGCCGAAAAAGGGAAATATGCTGTAGGAGCATTTAATTGCAATAACATGGAGATTGTCCAGGCCATAGTGGCCGCAGCAGAAGAAGAGAGTGCCCCGGTGATTATCCAGGCAAGCCAGGGGGCAATCAAGTATGCCGGTTTGGAATATATCGTTGGTCTGGTTCGGGTGGCTGCGGCAGGCTCTAAAGTGCCCATTGCCCTGCACATAGACCATGGTACAAGTTTTGAACAGGTGATGCGCTGCATTCGTGAAGGATTTACATCAGTAATGATAGATGGTTCTAAGCTGCCATTAGAGGAAAACATTGCTCTGACCAATAGGGTTTTGGATGTTGCCAGGGCAGTAGGCGTCTCTGTAGAAGCTGAATTGGGTAAAATAGGCGGCACTGAAGACGATGTTTCAGTCAGTGAGCGGGAAGCATCCCTCACCGACCCTGAAGAAGCAAAGATATTTGTGGAGAAAACCGGTGTGGATGCATTAGCGATAGCCATTGGCACTGCTCATGGGCAGTATAAAGGTGAGCCGAAATTAGATTTTGACCGGTTAGAGAAGGTTCGTCAACTGGTGGATGTGCCTATTGTCCTACATGGTTCTTCCGGGGTACCCAGCGAAGCAATCGCCAAGGCCATTAAGATTGGGGTAAGCAAGGTTAACATCGACACTAACCTGCGGGAGGCATTTGTCAATCGTACTCGGGAGGTACTTGCGGCAAATCCCAATGAGATAGACCCGCGCAAAATACTGGGCCCGGCCCGTGAAGCTATGAAAGAGGTCATTAAAGAGAAAATTCGTTTATTCGGCAGTAGTCAGAAGGCCTAAGCAGCATAATCAACCAAGAATAGAACTGAGCAGACCCACGTTTGCTCAGTTTTATTATGTTTTTGAGAGTGAAATATGGATAAATATGGTTTTCCTAATAGCCTGATATCGTATATATAGTGCTTTCATGGCCAGATAAGCCTTAGGTGGGAGCATTTAAGAACATTCCCTGGGGGTTATTACATAATTGGCAGGTATTTGGGAACTATTATTGCTAGCGAGTGGGAGAGACGCTCAATAATTGCTCAGCTTGTCTGTGAAGGTTTGACCAAACCTGACATATGCCATAAACTGGTACAGTGTGCTAAGTTGCCGGATATTAGTGCCGGAAGGAGAGAAGGTATGGAAGAAGCTAAAATTGTGATAAAAGACCTTATTAAAGTATTTGGTAATAACCCTCAAAAGGCTATCAAGTTAATTAATGAGGGTATGAGTAAAGAAGATATTCTTGCAAAGACGGGGCAGGCCGTGGGTGTGAGAGGTGTCTCATTTGAAGTGAATCAGGGAGAGACATTTGTAGTGATGGGACTTTCCGGAAGCGGTAAATCAACTCTTATTCGCTGTTTGAACCGTTTAATTGAACCTACCAAAGGCCAGGTGCTTATTGACGGCGAGGATATTACTTCTATGGATGAAGGTCAGCTGCGGGACGTGCGCCGTAAAAAATTGGGCATGGTATTCCAACGGTTTGCCTTATTTCCTCACCGAACAGTATTGGAAAATACTGCATATGGTTTGGAAATCCAAGGAACTGACGCGGGGGAATGCGAGGAGCGGGCTATGGCAGCGTTAGAGCTGGTAGGCCTAAAGGGTTGGGAAAGCAATAAACCTGATCAGCTCAGTGGTGGCATGCAGCAGCGGGTTGGCTTGGCCCGGGCGTTGGCTATTGATCCGGACATACTTCTAATGGATGAAGCTTTTAGCGCGTTAGACCCGTTAATCAGAGCGGAAATGCAGGATGAATTACTAGACCTGCAGGAAAAAATGAGTAAAACAATTGTCTTCATTACCCACGACCTGGATGAGGCATTAAAGATTGGTGACCGAATCGCTTTAATGAAAGATGGCGTGGTGGTTCAAATAGGCACCCCGGAAGAGATTCTTACCGAACCCGCTAACGACTATGTGGCCAGGTTTGTGGAAGATGTGAATATGTCAAAGGTGCTTACTGCCGAAGGCGTTATGCTTTCACCAAAAGCAACCGCCAAGGAAAAGGATGGGCCCAGGGTAGCACTTCGCTTAATGAAAGAGCACAGCATCTCCAGTATCTTTGTGGTGGGTAAGGAGAGAGTGCTTAAAGGGGTAGTGACGGCCGAGGATGCAGTTAAGTCTGTGGAACAGAATAAAAATAGTTTAAATGATATTATTAGGACAGATTTTCCTAAGGTATCTCCAGATACCGTACTAACCGAGTTATTCCCAATCCTGGCTAATTCGTCGGTACCGGCAGCGGTGGTAGACGAGAAAGGCAAACTGAAGGGGGTTATTATTCGGGGAGCCCTCCTAGCGGGGTTGGTAGGGAAGGGGGGAACAGTAGATGATTCCTAAGTTGCCTCTGGGCCCGTGGCTGGAGTTTATTATCAACTTTTTAGATGATAACTTTAGCTTTATCACCAAGGCAGCATCCAATGTTGTTGAGGCAGGGATATTTAAATTTCAGGATTTTATGATGCTTATTCCTTATTGGCTAGTAATCGCTCTTGTGGTTGTTGTCGCCTGGCGTGTTGCCGGCAGGGGAGTGGCGATATTTGCAATTTTTGGGTTAGCATTAATTGTGAACCTGCAGATGTGGCCGGAAACTATTGAGACTTTAGCCATGGTGCTTTTCGCCACCCTTATTTCCATGCTCATTGGACTGCCGCTGGGCATTTGGTCCTCGCGTAATGAAGTGGTTAATCGCGTGGTGTCACCAGTACTGGACTTTATGCAAACCATGCCGGCGTTTGTCTATCTAATTCCGGTAATACCTTTCTTTGGTTTAGGTAATGTGCCTGCGGTGATGGCGACAGTAATTTTTGCCATGCCGCCGGTTATTCGTCTTACCAATCTCGGTATCCGGCAGGTGCCGGCCGAATTGATTGAAGCATCCGAGTCCTTTGGCTCTACCCCAAGTCAAAAGCTTTATAAAGTGCAGCTGCCTTTGGCACTGCCTACGATTATGGCAGGAGTCAATCAGACCATTATGTTATCCCTGTCCATGGTGGTTATTGCAGCGATGATTGGGGCCCGTGGTTTAGGCGGTATTATTTGGTCGGCCATTCAGCGCTTGGAGACCGGCAGCGGTTTCGAAAGCGGTATTGGTGTGGTAATTGTTGCTATTATTTTGGACCGTGTTACCCAAAAGGTAAGCGGTAAGAAAACAAGGGAGGAATGATAGGTTAATGAGTAAAAATGTTCTTAAACTAATTGTATTGCTGATCGTATCAATTATGATGGTTACTGCAGTGGGCTGTACTCAAACAGCTCCCGAGGGTGATCAGAAACAGGGGGACCAGGCGGACAAGGGCGGTAATAAGAATCAGGTCGTAGGTAAAATCATCGGTATTGACCCCGGTGCCGGCATCATGTCCACCACTGAGACGGCACTTGAAGAATACGACTTAAACTATGACATAGTTGCAGGCAGTGGTGCTACTATGACTGCTGCATTGGGAGATGCTATCGAAAGTGAGAAGTGGATTGTAGTTACCGGTTGGGCACCGCATTGGAAATTTAATAAGTGGGACCTTAAATTCTTAGATGACCCTAAAGGGATCTACGGCGAAACCGAGCAGGTAAATACTATTGCTCGTAAAGGTTTCAAAGAAGATATGCCCGAAGCATATGCGTTTATGGACGCCTTCCACTGGGATCCAGCTGATATACAGCAGGTGATGTTGATGAACGCCGAGAAAGGAACTACTCCAGCTGGAAACGCCAAAAAATGGGTTGAAGATAACATGGACCGTGTCCAGGAATGGATTCCGGAAGGTTTTGAGATGGGTTCCGGCCAAGGCACAGTTAAATTGGGTTATGTAGAATGGGCCGGCGAAATTGCCAGCACCAACGTAGTCAGTGAAGTATTAAAGAAAATGGGCTATGAAACAGACCTTCTTCCTCTTGGTGCTGCTGCTATGTGGCAGGGGGTTGCTGAAGGCGAATTTGATGTCATGACTTCCGCATGGCTGCCTACTACTCATAAAGCCTACTATGACAAGCGAGAAGCAGATATCGATGATTTGGGTGAAAACATGAAAGGTACCCGTATCGGTCTTGTTGTACCTAAATATGTGACTATCGATTCCATCGAGGAACTGAACGAGAATACAGAGAAGTTCCAGAAACCTTAAAACAAGGATAACTAAAAAGTATAGCGGCAGTGGTGATAGACACCACTGCCGTTTTCAACTCTAGGTCCGGCGCCACCTCCTTTTGGCAATAATAGCAGGATTTAATGAATTTGGCACGAATTAGGAATAATAATTGCGTCTCTGTAAAAATCAAATGTTTACACAGGAGGGCAAAAGATGCGTATTTTTATTGACAGTGCTAATGTACAGCATATCCGGGAAATTAGTGCCACGGGAATAGTCAGTGGTGTCACCACCAACCCGTCACTAATTGCTAAAGAGGGTCGTAATTTCCGGCAGGTGGTTCAGGAGATTACGGAAATAGTTGATGGGCCTATCAGTGCCGAGGTAATTAGTCTAGATGCGGCAGGTATGATTTCCGAAGCAGAGGAACTGGCCAAGATCCATCCCAATGTAGTGATTAAAATACCCATGACCCAGGAAGGTTTAGCAGCAGTCTACCGCCTTAATGACAAGGGGATTAGGACCAATGTGACGCTGGTTTTTTCTACCAACCAAGCCCTGCTTGCTGCTCGCGCGGGAGCTGCATATGTCAGCCCGTTTGTTGGCCGGCTTGATGATATTGGGCATGATGGGACGGCAATTATTGGTGAGATTGCCGCAGTATTTGATATCCACGCCTTGGAAACAGAGATAATAGCTGCGAGTATTCGCCATCCGCTCCATGTTACCCAGGCCGCATTGGCTGGAGCCCACATTGCTACCATACCGTATAAGGTAATTCAGCAAATGACCAAACACCCGCTCACAGATGCGGGTATAGAACGATTTCTTGCAGACTGGGAAACCGTCAAAAACAAATAACTTGACAAAATGGTGCCAGGCACCATTTTGTCAAGTTATTTAAAAAAAGGGAGAGATATCATGGAAAGAGAATTAGCACTTGAGTTTGCCCGAGTGACCGAATTGGCAGCACTTGCTGCCGGACGGTGGATGGGCAGAGGAGACAAAGAAGCAGCGGATGATGCGGCGGTTCGCGCCATGCGAGCGGTTTTCGATACTGTCAGCATCGATGGGACCATAGTAATCGGCGAAGGGGAAATGGATGAGGCCCCAATGCTTTACATTGGCGAAAAAGTTGGACAGGGTACGGCGCCCCAGGTGGATGTGGCGGTTGACCCGTTGGAAGGAACTAATATTGTCGCAAAAGGTCTTACTGGCGCAATCGCGGTATTGGCTGTGGCGCCTAAGGGCAATTTACTGCACGCGCCTGATATGTATATGGATAAAATAGCTGTTGGCCCACGGGCTAAAGGAACCATTAATCTGGATGCACCGGTGGAAGAAAACCTAAAGGCTGTAGCTAATGCTTTGGGCAAAGAAGTAGGCGACCTAACTGTGGTAATCTTGGACCGTTCTCGTCATAGTAAAATTATCGAAGCGTGCCGCAAGGCCGGAGCGCGTATCAGGTTGATTACAGACGGTGATGTATCCCCGGCTGTGGCTACTGCCTTTCCGGAATCCGGCGTAGATATCATGATGGGCATTGGCGGTGCTCCCGAAGGAGTGCTGGCGGCTGCCGCGCTGCGTTGTCTCGGGGGAGAAATGCAGGGGCGTTTGGTCCCAATGGAAGCTGGAGAAAAGGAACGGGCAGAAGAGATGGGTATCGTACCCGTAGATAAACTTCTCGGCATGGATGAACTGGCCTTAGGTGATGATGTCATCTTTGTCGCTACCGGAATAACCGATGGTAGTCTACTGCAGGGGGTACGGTATTATGCCGACCGGGCAACCTCTCATACTTTAGTAATGCGTGGCACTACAGGTACCATACGCTTTGTAGAAGCACATCATCGTTTGGACAAAAAGCCCTTCTGGGAAGATCTTAAGGTATAGTAATAATTATGTGCAGACTTGTGTGATGCACATAATTCGAAATATTAGTAAGGTGTAGTAGAGATAAATGCAAATAAGTGACAAAATGGTGCCTGACACCATTTTGTCACTTATTGTTTGTTAAATTGACTAGAATCTGCCAATAGTGGTATACTAATACTTAGACTGGACAGACAACCTTCTTCATTTGAAGAAGGTCCCTCTTTGTCTACCCTTCATTTAAGTCCGGCATTCAATTATAAATCCATTTAGATAATCCAAAAAAGTAAAGAAGTGCAGAGGTGAAAAAATGAATATTTCCGATCTTGAAGGTAAGACCATGGCGGAGCTTTTAAAAGTGGCCCGCGGGCTTGAGGTTTCCGGATACTCTAAGCTGCGTAAAAAAGAACTGATTTTTGAAATCCTTAAAGCCAAGACTGAAAAGGATGGGCATCTATTTGCTCAGGGGGTACTGGAGATACTTCCGGATGGATATGGTTTTTTACGTCCGTTCGCATACCTGCCCAGCAATGATGATATTTATGTATCCCCGTCTCAGATAAGACGTTTTGACCTGCGTACCGGGGATTTGGTAGCAGGCCAGGTGCGTCCGCCCAAGGATATGGAACGCTATTTTGCTCTGCTCAGGGTGGAAACTGTCAATAATCTGGACCCGGAATTGTCTCAGGAGAGATTGCATTTTGATGGGCTGACGCCCATTTATCCCTTGGAGCGGCTGACTCTGGAAACGGAAAAAACAGGAATAGCTACCCGCATTATTGATTTAATTGCTCCCTTGGGCAAAGGGCAAAGGGGACTAATTGTATCTCCGCCCAAGGCGGGAAAAACCACACTGTTGAAAAGGATTGCAAACAGCATTACCGCCAATTCACCGGATACAGAGTTATTGGTGCTGTTGATTGATGAGCGCCCGGAAGAGGTTACGGATATGCAGCGTTCGGTGGCTGGCGAGGTAGTCAGTTCGACCTTTGATGAACCGCCGGAAAATCATGTTAAGGTGGCGGACATGGTGCTGGAGCGCGCTAAGCGCCTGGTTGAGCACAAGAAAGATGTCATCATCCTGATGGACAGCATTACCCGTCTGGCACGGGCTCATAACTTAGTGGTGCCCCCCAGTGGGCGGACATTGTCAGGCGGGGTGGACCCCTCTGCGCTGCATAAGCCAAAACGGTTTTTTGGTGCGGCCAGGAATATCGAAGAAGGGGGCAGCTTGACTATCTTGGCTACTGCCCTGGTAGAGACCGGCAGCCGCATGGATGATGTCATTTTCGAGGAGTTTAAAGGCACCGGTAATATGGAACTTATACTTGACCGCCGCTTGGCGGAAAGAAGGGTGTTCCCGGCTATAGATGTTAAACGATCAGGTACCCGAAAGGAAGAGCTGCTGTTAAATAAAGAGGAACTGGAGCTCACCTGGAAGTTTAGGCATACTACCAATAATAAGGCGCCTCATGAAGTGACGGAAATGCTGATTGATGCTCTAAAGAAAACCAGCAGAAATGCCGACCTTTTACGGGTGCTGCCCCAGCTGTTTCCGTAAAAAAAGGCATTAATCAGCGAGAAATAGTTATTGCCCTCCTTTGCGAGGGCAATTTCGGTATAAAATAAAGGTGGTTCGGCAAAAATAATTGCTGTATCAAGCGTGCAGAAAATATTTCCATAAGGAGGAACTTTAGCATGCGTAGAAAAGTGATATTTTTGCTTGTTGTCATATTACTGACAGCCGGTACGGAAGCAGCCTTTGCCGGCCAATCAGTGACCGAACCACAGGAAAATAATTTTGTTACTGAATACCAGGTTTCCCCAGGGGATAGCTTGACCGCCATTGCCAAAAGGCATGAAATGGACTGGGAATTAGTGGCGGCCATGAATAATATCGATAACCCCAATAAGATCTATCCCGGCCAGCAGTTGTTTCTGCCGGTAATGCAGCAGGATCATGTTGTTGTCGGGCACGGGGACACTCTTTGGGCCATTGCTCAAAAGTTTGAAGTGAACGTGTCAGACCTGGCTTTTGAAAATGCAATTGAGAATCCGAATGCCCTGGAAGCGGGTATGAGGCTGCGTATTCCTAGTATGCCGGCGATACCTACCTTCTTACAGGATGAGGTGGTACCGGCACTATCGTCCCGGGGCGCAACCGATTTTTTTCTATCCTGGCCTTTAATTGGTGTCATTACCTCGCCCTATGGTCGGCGGGGTAATGACTTTCATCACGGTATAGACCTAAGCGGTAAAGACTCTGATACTATCCTTGCGGCTGCCGCTGGCAAGGTTACATTCTCGGGATGGTTAAACAGCGTCTACGGTCAGACGGTAATTATTACTCACAACCACAAATATCGTACTCTTTATGCACATAACCGGGGGAATCTGGTAGAAAAAGGTGACAGAGTGACAGTGGGGCAGCCGATCGCCCTTCAGGGTTCGTCAGGCAGGGCCACCGGCCCGCATCTACACCTAGAAGTGTACCGCGACGGCAGTCCGGTAAATCCGCTGGAACTTCTCCCGTAAGCTGTTCGATGGAGAGGAGAAGGAATGATATGTACAGGCTTTTATTTGCCAATGAACAAGGTGAACTGCGGGATCATCCCACCTGGGGGATGGTGGGGCGATCGGGTTTGAGCTTTATCGAACCGCTGCCTGAAGAAATGATACCGCTGCCTGAAGGTGCCACTCTTACGCTGGTGCCGTTCAGCACGCCGGTGGGTATTGACGAGCAGGGTCATTTTGCACCCCTGCACAGCAGCCCCTTTGACGACCAAGAACGGGTTTACCAGGTGGGAGCACTGCTTCCTCAGGGTTTTACCCGTTTACTTTTGCCGGGATTTACCGGCGGAAATGAGAGCGCGCCGCTGCTGGGTTATACTGCTGTGGGCGTCATGGATGGTCAATTTTATGTGGCAGCGGCTCAGACGGATGAACACCATAAGTGGCACCCCAAATTTTTTAATACCGAAGCATTGCCCGGCAAAGTAGCTCGGCTGTCGGCAATCTTTAAAGACAACCGAATTATCCAACAATTGGCCAAATGCGCATTGGACTATGGCTGCTTTACCGCCCAGAATATCTTCTACCGCCGTTGGGAAGCGGGTATTCCCGTATCGCCGGTATGCAATGCCGGTTGTCTGGGTTGTATTTCACTGCAGGAAAGCGAATGCTGTCCCTCGCCCCAGGAGAGAATAGACTTTGTTCCTACCAGCGATGAAGCGGCCCGGTTAATGATTTATCACCTTGCCGGTTCCAGGGGTGAGATTATCAGCTTCGGTCAGGGTTGTGAAGGGGAACCTTCACTGCAAGCAGAGGTAATAGCTAAAGCCATTGAGCAGGTGAGAAAGGAAACTTCCCGGGGTACTATCAATATCAACACCAACGCGGGCTATACCGAGGGCATCAAAAAACTTTGCAGCAGCGGATTAGATTCCATGCGGGTAAGCCTAATTTCTGCTGTTGAGGAGTGTTATCAAGCATATTACCGCCCGAAAAATTATTCACTGGCCAATGTAAAGGAATCCCTAAGCTTTGGTGCGGCTGACGGAGTGCTTACTTCATTAAATTTACTCGCATTTCCCGGCTTCACAGATACCGAACCGGAGTTAGAAGCGCTGATTAGTATGGCCAGGGAAACCCAATTATCCATAATTCAGCTGCGCAACCTTAATATCGACCCTGGGGTTCTGTTTGCTAAGATTAAGCCGGATGGCGAACCGCTGGGCATGTTGACGGCCATTGAAATTCTCCGGGAGGAACTGCCCGGCGTGACCATTGGCAGCTATTCCAAGCCGGTATAGCCATACTAAAGCAATAACTTGACAAAATGGTGCCTGACACCATTTTGTCAAGTTATTGCTGATTAAGATGCTAAAATCCAAAGGGTTGCAAAGGACAGGACCCTATGCTATAATGACAGAAGTGTAATTTAGTGAATGATTTAGGAAAGAGGTGAACCGCAATGAAAGAGGGCATTCATCCCAAATATGAGAAAACTACTATCCATTGTGCTTGCGGTAATGAAATTGAAACTAAGTCCACAGAAAAAGACATCCGGGTAGAAATTTGCTCAGCTTGCCATCCTTTTTACACCGGTAACCGTTCGCGGTTGGTAGACAAAGGCGGGCGTGTTGAGAGGTTTAAAAAGAAATACGGTATGTAAAAGCGGGGCAAGGGTCTCGCTTTTTTCTTATTTAGAATGAAATCACCTTGGCAAATTAGAACTAAGGTGTTTTCTTTTTCCTTGAGGTATATTTCTGATATAATGATTAATGTCTTGTACTTGAAATTAGTTAATAAAATTTTCCGTATGCCATTTAAATTGATGGTTTCGGTTAGAGGAGAGGTATCATGGCAAATAAATTTCAGTACGGGGGTCAGGCGGTTATCGAGGGTGTTATGATGCGCGGCAAAAATGGTATAGCCGTAGCAGTGAGACGTCCTTCCGGGCAAGTGGTGGTAGATGAACAACCGCTGGTTTCATGGCTGGATAAAATGCCCTTTTTCAAGAAACCTTTCTTGAGGGGATTTTTTGCACTGCTAGAAGCGTTAATAATCGGTGTTAAGGCCTTGAGTTTTTCCGCAAATCAGGCGGCTGAGGAAGAGGAAGAAGAGCTATCCGCCAAGGAAATAGCCATTACTATGGCTGTGGCTTTTGGTTTAGCTATCGGATTATTTGTCGTACTGCCTACATGGACTGCCCACTGGCTGGGCTCCAGCGGCGGCGAAATTTGGAAGAACGTTCTCGAAGGTATTATTCGTATAGCTGTTTTTTTGTTATATATTATAATAATCTCCCGTCTCAAGGATATCCAACGGGTATTTCAGTACCATGGAGCGGAGCACAAAGTAATTTCCACCTTTGAGCGGGGCGAGGAACTGACAGTGGAAAATGCACGGAAATACTCCACCCTTCATCCTCGCTGCGGCACCAGCTTTCTTTTAATCGTCATGGTGATGTCCATAGTAGTATTTTCTGTCTTGGCTTTTGACCAGATTATTTGGCGGATTTTATCTCGGGTGCTGCTTATGCCGTTGGTGGCAGGTATTGCCTACGAGATTATTAAATTTACCGGCAAGCATCAAGATAAAGGCTGGGTTAAAATGGTCAGCACTCCGGGTCTATGGCTGCAAAACTTAACCACCCGGGAACCTGATGACAGTCAAGTCGCAGTAGCGATTAATTCTCTTCAGGCGGTTCTTAAGCAGGACGATTCGGAAGTAGAAGAAGAATCCCCAAATGTAAATCAATGTATTTTAGAAGATGCTGTCAGAGGTGAAGGAGCATGCTAGAGAAACTAAAACAAGTAGTAGACAGATATGAAGAACTGGGACGGTTAATCAGTGACCCCGAGGTAATTGCTGATAATGCCCAGTTTCAAAAGCACGCCAAAGCCCATGCCGGGCTTCAGGAAGTGGTAGATACTTTCCAGCGCTATCAAAAAGTAGTGTCTGACTTAGAGGAAGCGCAGGCTTTACTGGAAGATGACCTGGATGCTGATTTTCGCGAAATGGCAGAAGCTGAGGTTGAGCAGCGTACAAAGGAAAAGGAGCAGTTAGAAGAGCAGTTGAAACTGCTGCTGCTGCCTAAAGATCCTAATGATGAGAAAAACGTCATCATGGAGATCCGCGGCGGTGCAGGGGGAGACGAAGCCGCTCTCTTTGCCGGTGATTTGTTTCGTATGTATAGCCGCTACGCCGAAAACCAAGGATGGAAGACCGAGGTTCTAAGTCTTCATGGAACAGACATCGGCGGTTTCAAGGAAATTTCTTTTCTGATAGAGGGTCAGGGTGCCTACAGTAGATTGAAATTTGAAAGCGGTGTGCATAGGGTCCAGCGGATTCCCAGTACCGAGTCAGGCGGTCGTATTCATACTTCCACCGCTACCGTGGCAGTGCTGCCCGAGGCGGAAGAAGTAGACATCGCTATTAATGCCAATGACCTGCGAGTGGATGTATTTTGCTCCAGCGGGCCCGGCGGACAATCCGTAAATACCACACAATCCGCCGTACGTATTACCCATCTACCCACCGGGTTAGTGGTATCATGTCAGGATGAAAAGTCTCAGCACAAAAATAAAGATAAGGCACTTAAGGTCCTAAGGGCTAGACTACTAGATAATGCTCAGCAGGAACAGCATGGTGAGCTTGCCTCTACGCGTAAATCCCAGGTGGGAACCGGTGACCGCAGTGAGCGTATCCGTACCTATAATTTCCCCCAGAGCCGGGTGACCGATCATAGGGTTGGCCTGACCCTGCATAAGTTGGAGACCATTCTTCAGGGGGATATGGACGAGATTATTGATACCTTAATCACAATAGATCAGGCGGAAAAAATTAAAGAGGTGGAATAAGTGACGTACCGGGAAATGCTGCGGCATGCTGCCGGTAAGTTGAAAGAGGTTGGGGTAGAATATCCCCGCCTGGATGCCGGAGTCCTACTTGGGCATCTCACCGGTTTATCTACCGCTAAATTAATGGTGCGAATAGATGAGGTCGCTTCCCGGCAGTTAGAAGAAGATTTTATGGATTTGGTGGCTCGGCGCGCCAAGAGAGAGCCGCTGCAATATCTCACCGGAATACAGGAATTCATGTCCCTGGAGTTTCACGTATCTCCCGCTGTGCTGATACCCCGGGGTGATACGGAGGTGCTGGTGGAAGAGGCGCTGCGCCTGATTGACCGCCATGCAATCAACCACATGGCCGATGTCGGCACCGGCAGCGGTGCTATCGCTTTAAGCATTGCCTATCACAGTGGCAAGAAGGTTTGGGCGACCGATATTTCAACCGAAGCATTGGCTGTGGCCGAAGAGAATGCCCTTCGCCTTGGTGTTCGGCACCAGGTTACCTTTTTGCAAGGCGATTTGCTGGCACCGTTGATAGAGACTGGCGTGCAAGTGGGGCTGCTTACCGCTAATCTGCCTTATATTCCCACTGCTGAACTGGCGGTACTGGCGCCGGAACTCTCCCGTGAACCGATAAGTGCATTGGACGGAGGGGCGGATGGCTTAGATTATTACCGCACAATACTGCCCCAGTTGAAGAAGGTGTTAGAACCTGGCGGGTTCCTATTGATGGAGATGGCTTGGGACCAGGCGGAAGGTTTGGCGCGGCTATGCCGCAACCATGGCATGAACCGTTTTGAAGTAATCAAGGATTACGGCGGGCGTGATCGAATTTTTAAGGTTCGGCTGAGTTAACTTAACTTAGCTTGATGCTGCATTCCTTAGTTAAAGCAGGTTTTCTTTATGCCCACACAACCAACCACAAAAACTGAACCCGAGGGAAAAGTTAATGCCTGGCTGCTCTTTGCCGGGTTTTTTCACATAGGTGCTTTTACCATTGGCGGCGGCTATGCCATGATACCAATCATTCAACGAGATTTAGTCAAACGGGAATGGTTTGAAGAGGAGGAGTTTCTGGACTTAATTGCTGTGGCTCAGTCTATCCCCGGCGCTATTGCGGTCAATGCAGCGATATTAGTAGGATATCGTTTGGGTGGCATTATTGGGGCACTGGCTGCCACGCTGGGAGCGGTACTGCCTTCATTTCTAGTGATCTTGCTTGTGGCCAGTCTGCTGGTTAAGTTTTGGGAGTACCCTTACATAAGCGGCTTTCTAGCTGGGGCCCGGCCGGCGGTAGTAGGGCTGCTGCTTTATGCAGCCCTTTCCTTAGGGAAGAAGGCAGTTGGCTCGGTCTTTGACTGGGTATCATTGGTATCGGGGTTCGTAGCTTTGGTGGTTTTTAATGTTCACCCCATTGCGGTAATAGTGTTAGCGGGATTAGCGGGGTTTGTCAGACATGGTAAGGGGAGATAGATATGCTTTTTAAGCTATTTTTGGCCTTTGCTAAAATAGGTGCATTTAGTTTTGGCGGCGGTTATGCTGTTATCCCGCTGCTTTACCGAGATACGGTTACGATAAATGGTTGGCTTACAAAATCTCAGATGACGGACATGGTGGCGGTGGCTCAAATGACCCCGGGTCCCATTGCTGTAAATCTGGCCACGTTTGTCGGTTACAGATTAGACGGGATACAGGGCGCTGCTGCGGCAACACTGGGCCTAATTACACCATCGGTGCTGCTAGCCTTATTGGTGGCAGGTTTTTTTGCCCGTTTTCAGGAGAAATATCAGGTGAAAAGCGTGCTGGCCGGTATTAGACCGGTAGTAATTGCACTTATAGCTGCAGCGGCAGTATTTTTAGTTCACGGCGCGGTGAAGGACGTTTTCGGTGTTATGCTAGCGTTGCTGGTGCTGTTTTTATCAGCTTTTACCCGATTGCATCCGATTTGGATGATTATGATTGCTGGCTTTTTGGGGATGATTATATATTAAGACACTTGGAGAAATTCATGCTTAAATAGCAGGAATTAGCTTTTAGGACAGGAATTATATTTATAATGTTTATAGTCAAGTCATTCAGGTTCATCAAACGGGGGGGATGCATTATGAAGCTAGTGATAGCAATGGTCCAGGATAATGATGCGGAAAACTTGTTACAAAAGTTAAATGATCGCGGCTTCATGGCAACTAAATTCGCTACTACCGGTGGCTTCTTGCGCCGAGGCAACACTACAATCCTTACCGGTGTTGATGATGATAAGGTTGAAGCGGTGAAGGATACTATCAAGTCCTGCTGTGAAGCACGACAGCTAGAAACGCTGGCCAGCGCCCAGCAGAGCCGAGGAAATCCGATAGACCTGTGCGGCGCGACGGTATTCGTTTTGGATGTAGCAGAGTTCCACAAATTTTGAATGATGGGGGAGTCGGTTTGGCCGGCTTCTTCTTTGTATCTAAATCAGACTATCGGGTTGAATGATTTTAAGTTTATAGGGGTTTAGTCGTTGTTGAAATGAGGTGGTCATATTGAAGACCAAATTACTGAAAATGCATTCGCAGGTACCAGATATTCAGAAACTGGTTCAGGCGGCGGAAATCATTAAAGGTGGCGGATTGGTGGCCTTTCCTACTGAGACGGTATATGGGTTGGGGGCAAATGCTATGGATCGGGACGCGGTGGCGGGAATATTTCGGGCTAAGGGCCGGCCGGCGGACAATCCGCTGATTGTACATATTGCTAAAGCGGTAGAAGTGAAATACCTGAGTACCTATCTGCCTGTAGGAGCAGGGGAATTAATGAAGGCCTTTTGGCCGGGGCCGCTGACCTTAGTATTGCCGCGTCATCCTCGGGTACCTAAGATTGTTTCCGCGGGTCTGGATACGGTGGCCATAAGGATGCCGCAGCACCCGGTAGCTCTGGCATTGATTAAAGCGGCAAGGGTACCTATTGCAGCGCCAAGCGCTAACCGCTCCGGCAAACCCAGCCCTACTACCGGCACCCATGTTCTTAAAGACCTGGCAGGAAAGATTGAAGCCATTGTAGACGCGGGTCCTTGCGATGTGGGTGTGGAATCTACCGTGGTGGACTTGACGGCTTCAGTGCCCACTATACTTAGACCAGGTGGCATTACCTTGGAACAACTGCAGGCGGTATTGGGCAAGGTAGAAATGGACCCGGCGCTGGCAGCCGGTGAAATGCCTAGGGCACCGGGAATGAAATATGTGCACTATGCTCCCGAAGGCGAATTGATATTGGTGGAAGGTGATTTGCCCGGTGTCTTTGATAAGATTTGCCAGCTTTATCGGCACTATCTTTCCCAAGGATTGCGGGTAGGAATATTGGCATCAGAGGAGAATAGCTTTCGTTACCGGCAGGAACTTCAACCGGAAATTATTGTTTCTCTTGGTTCCCATAAAAGACCGGAAACTGCAGCTAATAAGTTATTCAGTGCGCTGCGCAGTTGTGACAGGCGACACGCCCAGATAATACTATGTGAGGCCTTTCCCCGGGAAGGGGTAGGAGTCGCCTTGATGAATAGGCTGGAAAAAGCCGCTAAAAGAAGGATTTCCCTTTAGTTATATCCGGCAAAGATGAAGAATACCATGATAGCAAGGCTTTTTAGAAATGGAGCTATCGATGGTATGGAATTATTGATTCTTAGTATTTTTGCAGGGTTGGCCACATCACTGGGCGCTTTAGTGGTAGCGGTACAGCGCAATTTAAGCGAACGGTCTTTAGCGGTACTGCTTGGCGGTGCTGCTGGGATTATGGCAGGGGTGGTTATCTTAGATTTGCTTCCTTCCGCCTGGTATCAGGGTGGTTTGTCAGCGGTTGTCCAGGGGTTCCTTTTTGGGCTGCTATTTTTATTCTTGCTGGATCGTTTATTTGCTTTTACTGCACCTGCCGGCGGCCGTGATCGCGATAGCTACTACATGCTTAATATGGGCTATCTAATTGCCGTCGGTATTGCCCTGCACGACGTGCCCGAGGGGATGGCTATCGCGGTGGGGTATGCCGCAGAAGCCAAGCTAGGTGTGGTATTGGTTTTAGCCATTGCCCTGCATAATATCCCCGAAGGAATGGCTGCGGCAGCGCCGTTATTGATGGGGGGCAGCAGTTTTAAAAGAATAATGTTGGTAACCGGGATTATCAGCATGTTTACGCCCTTGGGTACCTTGGCAGGCATGCTGCTGGTAAAAATATCAATCAAAACACTGGGTGAGATGTTGGCAGTGGCCGCAGGTGCCATGACATACATAGTTCGTTTTGAGCTAATTCCTGAAGCTAGAATGCGACATCCCAATTATGCACTTTTGGGAATAGCCGGGGGTGCCGGCATCAGCTTGCTCTTAGCGCTTTGGCATGGCGCTTAAGCAAAATTAGTTTTTGCATTAGGGGATGCACTTCTAATAAAAGACAAACCCTAGTATTGATGTTACTCGAAGGAGGATGCTTGTGGATTATGTGACTTTAATGGCGGTTTCGGTAGCGCTGGGGACAGATGCCTTTTCCATGGCTTTGGGCTTGGGCACGACAGGCGTTCGCCTGCGTCGTATTGTGGAAATTTCCCTGGTGGTTAGTGTCTTCCATGTTTTTATGCCTTTGATTGGGCTGGTAGTGGGTGCTTTTCTTGGACGGGTGGTAGGTAATATCGCCACCGTGATAGGTGCGTTGGTGGTTATGTTTATCGGGCTGCAGATGTTATGGGGCAGCATTAAGCCCCAGTTGGCTCGGTACGGTTTTGCCGCGAAGGCGAACATTGAAAGGGAGCGCAATACGCAGGTAGTGACGGGCTTTTGGGCGATGGCTATGCTGGCGGCCAGCGTCAGCATGGATGCTTTGAGTGTCGGTTTTAGTTTGGGGACATTTAAAGCTAATTTGGTTACCACCGTGCTGGTAATGGGCATAGTAGCAGGTATTATGACCGCTTCGGGCTTTTTGTCCGGGCGCCAGCTGGGGTCATGGTTTGGCGATAAGGCTCAGGCACTAGGCGGGATAGTATTGGTGGCCATCGGTATCAAACTATTATTAAGTTAGGTTGATTGCCGGGCAAATCACTGCTATGGAGGTGGTGTGCAGTGTTTAAAATATTATTTGTATGTACAGGCAATACCTGCCGCAGCAGCATGGCAGAAGCTTTGGCAAAACAGATTATTGCTGACAGACAATTGCAGGACGAGTTGATGGTTTCTTCTGCGGGCATTTCCGCCATGAAAGGGATGCCTGCTGCTGAACAAGCGGTTGAAGTGATGTCCCGGCAGGGCATTGACCTCACGGGTCATCGCGCCAGTATGGTAAATAAAAACATTTTGACAGAGACCGACCTTGTGCTCACCATGACCGACAGCCATAAAGCGGCTTTAAGGGGACAGGTTCCTGAGGACAAGCTATACATCCTGGGGGAATACGCCGGTGAACCGGGGAATATATCAGATCCAATCGGTGGTCCTGTTGAAGTATATCAACAATGTGCGCAACAGCTGGCGCGTTTGATAGCCAAAGCTATAGAGCGAGCCTTAGCATAAAAGTATTAAAGCGAAAAAAAACAGCTCCGGAACCGTTGTTTTCCCAAAATCCGACAGGAAATATAAGTTTTGTGTAGAACCCCAAAATTGCAGCAGGAAAAAATAGAGCGTAATTTAAAATAGATTAAAGGATGGCACTGGGAGGTTATCAGATGAAAATTGCTTTGGGCAGTGACCACGGCGGCTTTGAATTAAAGGCAATAATAAAGGAATTATTCGATCAGCTCGGTATCCCTTATCAGGATTTTGGTACGTTAGATAAAGAATCGGTGGACTACCCCGACTTTGCCGCAAAAGTGGCAGAAGCAGTGGCCGGGGGCGACTTTGAACGTGGAATCGTGGTGTGTGGTACCGGCATCGGGGTATCCATTGCCGCCAATAAGGTGCGGGGTATCCGGGCGGCCCTTTGTCATGATGTTTTTTCGGCTAAGGCATCTCGGGAACATAACGACGCCAATGTTCTTACCTTGGGGCAGAGAGTAATAGGCCCCGGTCTAGCATTGGAAATTGTCAAGACATGGCTTGGCACCGACTTTGCCGGAGGCAGGCATTCCCGGCGAGTTGATAAAATTAAGGCTATTGAAGAAAGATATCTATAGTATGCTGATTTCCTCTGTATAAAGGGGGTATTTTTTCATGGAATTAAAAGATATATCTATCAGTACAAAAGCAGCAGTCGAATTTCTTATTGACCAGGCCCAGCCGGAAGCGGGGATGGTATTGGTTGTGGGCTGCAGCACTAGTGAAGTGATGGGCAAAAAAATAGGTTCAGCATCCAACGAAGAAGCTGCGCGAACCATTTACCAAGCCATTGCCGAGGCGTGTGACCAGCAGGTGGCACTGGCTTTTCAGTGCTGCGAGCATCTAAACCGGGCTTTAGTGGTTGAAAAGGAAACGGCCATGCGCTTAGGCCTTACCGTAGTCAGTGCGGTTCCCAAGCTTGGCGCCGGCGGTGCACTGTCCGCTCAAGCATTTCGGGAATTTTTGCAGCCGGTACTGGTGGAGCACATCGCGGCCCAGCTGGGCATGGATATTGGCGACACATTTATCGGCATGCACCTTCAGCCGGTACTAAAGCCGGTGCGCGCCAAGGTAACAAAGATAGGCAGCGCCAATTTAACTATGGGGTACAGCAGGCCGAAGCTGATTGGCGGTGAACGGGCTGTTTATTGCGATTAAGAGAGAGGAGAAAGACCATGGGACATTTGACTAACCTACAAAGAATTGACCCCCAGGTGGCCGATGCCATCGGCAGGGAAGAGAACAGGCAGAGGACAAGCTTAGAGCTGATTGCTTCTGAGAACTTTGTTAGTGAGGCCGTATTGGAAGCGTTGGGGACAGTGCTGACAAATAAATATGCCGAGGGATATCCGGGGCGGCGTTATTACGGCGGCTGCCAATTTGTAGATATTGCAGAAGAGCTGGCAATTGAAAGGGCCAAAGAATTATTTGGCGCTGAGCATGTCAATGTGCAGCCGCACTCCGGTGCCCAGGCCAACGGTGCCGTATATTTTGCGCTCCTCAAACCCGGTGATACCGTTTTGGGTATGAATTTGGCCCATGGCGGCCACCTGACTCATGGCAGCCCGGTGAATATTTCCGGAAAATATTATTCTTTTGTACCTTACGGGGTGAGCGAAAAGGATGAAAAATTGGATTACGAGGAAATAGAGCGTTTAGCCCAAGAGCATCAACCAAAGCTGATTGTTGCCGGCGCCAGCGCATATCCTCGTGAACTGGATTTCCCCCGTCTGCGTAATATTGCTGATGCCGTTGCTAGTAAGCTGATGGTGGACATGGCCCATATTGCCGGTTTGGTGGCCGCGGGGGTACACCCGTCGCCGGTACCGCTGGCAGATTTTGTCACCACCACAACCCATAAAACCTTGCGCGGCCCCCGGGGCGGAATGATACTATGCAAGAAAGAATACGGCCAAGCCGTTGATAAAGCCATTTTCCCCGGCACCCAGGGTGGCCCGCTGATGCATGTAATTGCAGCTAAGGCAGTTGCCTTTAAAGAAGCGCTGGGCGAGGATTTTAAGGTTTATCAGCATCAGATAGTTAAAAACGCCAAGCGCCTCGCGGCTGCCTTGGCAGATAAAGGTTTCAGGTTAGTTTCTGGTGGAACAGACAATCACATGATGCTGGTGGATCTGCGTTCTCATGGGATTACCGGGAAGGAAGCCGAAGATATGCTGGAGGAAATCGGTATAACCGTCAACAAGAATGCCATTCCCTTCGATCCCGAAAAGCCGACCGTTACCAGCGGCATACGGGTAGGCACGCCGGCCATTACTACCAGGGGACTGGATGAGGCGGCCATGGAAGAAGTTGCCGAAGCAATGGCCTTGGCTCTAGACAAGCATGATGAGGGCGCTAAGGCGAAAGCTCAGGACATAGTGCAAGCTCTTTGCCGCCGTTTCCCGCTATACTCTACATTTTAAATCAAGGATTATGTGAGCGTCGAACGCGTGTGAGTCAATCATAGGACAAAATAGCTTATAAGAAAATTTATAAATAGTTTAATAATGGTATTATGAAATTTGACAAATAGTTTGACAAATAACTTGACAAAATGGTGCCTGACACCATTTTGTCAAGTTATTGAAATCGGAAATTGGGGGTGCGCGCATGTCAAAAGTATACGTATTGGATCACCCGTTGATTCAGCATAAGCTGACGCTGATCAGGGATGAAAGCACCGGTTCTAAGGAGTTTCGGGAATTGGTGGAAGAGGTGGCAATGCTTATGGCCTATGAGGTGACCCGGGACTTCCCTTTGGAAGAAGTGAGTATAAAGACTCCGGTGGGGCCGGCCAAGGCCAGGGTTATTTCCGGGCGCAAGGTGGGGATTGTACCCATTCTTCGTGCTGGATTAGGAATGGTTAGTGGTATGTTGGAATTGATTCCTACGGCCAAGGTGGGTCATGTGGGTCTTTATCGTGACCCGGATACACTGCAGCCGGTGGAATATTACTGTAAGCTGCCTACCGATGTCACGGAACGGGACTTAATTATTATCGACCCGATGCTGGCTACCGGTGGTTCTGCTGCCGCGGCTATTCAGTTTCTTAAGGACCGGGGGGTCAAGAATATTAAATTGGTCTGTCTGATCGCAGCTCCTGAAGGTATTGACAATGTCCAAGAGCAACATGATGATGTGGATATTTATACTGCCGCAGTTGACGAAAAGCTTAATGAACATGGCTATATAGTACCCGGTCTCGGTGATGCCGGCGACCGGCTGTTCGGTACTAAATAACTGGGGAGAGGATGCCCTTGACTGAAAAAGTAGGTGCTCGTCCCGGCTGGGACGAGTATTTTATGGAAATAGCGCAAACTGTGGCCAGGCGTTCTACCTGTAAAAGACGGCAGGTGGGGGCGGTGGCTGTTAAGGATAAGCGAATACTGAGCACCGGCTATAACGGTGCGCCGGCCGGAATTGCTCATTGTGCTGAGACCGGATGCCTGCGGGAGCAGATGCAGGTGCCCCCGGGTGAACGGCATGAATTGTGCCGTGGGCTCCATGCCGAGCAAAACAGTATTATTCAAGCAGCGGTACATGGGGTGAGTATCAAGGGGGCAACATTTTATGTCACCCACCAACCCTGTGTGGTATGTGCGAAGATGCTGATAAATGCCGGCGCGGAAAAAATTATTATCTTGGAAGATTATCCTGACCAACTGTCTCGGGAGATGTTTCAGCAGGCAGGTATTTTAGTGGAAAAATTCGGGGAGAGAAACGAGGGGAAATAAGTGCAGAAAAAAATTGTCGCCCTGCCCCGGTTAAACCAACTTTCACCGACCTTGGAGTCCACCGCTTTGAAGCTGATGGAGGAGACCGGCGAATTGGCTCAGGCCATGGGCAAATTTCGCGGACTGAACGGTGAACAGGACCGGGTGGGGGAAAAAGAAGTTATGACCATGATTACCCAAGAATTATTGGATGTAGCCCAAACCGCAGTATCAATGATGTTTGTGCTGGAGGAACATTATGACGTCAATATTGATGATGCATTGGAAGAACATATCAATAAGTTGATCAGCAAAGGATATTTGTCGGATTAAATAGCGAAGTATTTTACTAGGAGGACGACGAATATGCCCAAAATACTAACGATATTTGGCACCAGGCCCGAGGCCATAAAAATGGCGCCGTTGGTCACTGCCTTAAAAAGGCAGCCGGAATATGAGACGGTAGTGGCAGTTTCCGCTCAACATCGCGAAATGCTTGATCAGGTGCTGGGTCTGTTTCACATTAGCCCGGACTATGATTTGGATATTATGCGGCACGGTCAGAGTTTAACTCAGGTGACCTCCAGAGTGCTAAATGGCCTAGAAGAAGTAATTGTCAAGGAACAACCGGACATGATTTTAGTGCACGGTGATACCACCACTACCTTTGTGGCGGCCCTCGCCGGATACTATCAGCAGACAGCGGTGGGTCATGTGGAAGCCGGACTGCGTACCGGCAATAAGTATTCGCCGTACCCTGAAGAAATGAATCGGCGCCTTGCCGGTGCACTTACCGACTTACATTTTGCACCTACGGATGAGGCCCGGGATAATCTGCTGGCCGAGGGGACAGCACCGGATAAGATATTTGTTACGGGAAACACGGTCATTGACGCATTGCTGACTACCGTAGATAAAAGATTTCAATTCGCTGACCCGGTCTTGGAGGAGTTAACTGCATCAGGTAAAAAGTTTCTGTTGTTAACTGCGCACCGTCGAGAAAACTGGGGTAAACCAATGGCAAGAATCTTTCGGGCAGTGAAGAGATTAGCCGACAATCACCCCGAAATGGCTGTGGTTTTTCCTGTCCACAAAAACCCCCGGGTGCGGCAGCTGGCCCATGAAATCTTGGGTGGCCATGCCGGGGTGGTACTTATTGAACCGTTAGACTACCAGCCATTTGCCAACTTAATGGATCGGTCCCAATTAGTTCTTACCGACTCCGGCGGTATGCAGGAGGAGGCACCCTCGCTCGGGAAGCCGGTACTGGTACTAAGAGATACCACCGAGCGCCCGGAAGCAGTGGTAGCAGGCACAGTACGACTTGTGGGTACCGACGAGGAAAAGATTTTTCGTCAGGCAGAGAAGGTACTTACTGATCCTGATGAATATGCGCAGATGGCCCAGGCAACCAACCCCTATGGAGACGGACAGGCTTGTAAAAGAATTATTCAATGTCTTGATTACTACTTTGGTTTGCGTTCGGAGCAGCCAATGGAGTTTAACTATTCTGGGGAGATAGGTAAGTATTAAGAATATTAAGTGATAAGGTTCAAAAAACTTTGTCTTAAAAAAAGGAATTTTTTACTTCAGCGAGAATATAAGTGTCTGTACCTTGTATACATACTTGAGAAGTAAAGCACATGATGGCTTAAAGAAAGGTGTCACCCGTTAAGACACCGACCAATTATAGAAATAAAAATTGTCAGAAAGTTTAATTATAGCAATAAATGCATAAATTTGGTGTCAAATGAAAAATTAAGAAGAGTACCCCAGAGATATCTCAGGGAAGTGAAACCATGAAAAAGGATTATTGGAATTACGCCCGTTACGCTAACTTTGCTCTCTCCTTCGGAATTACCATGGCACTGAGTATTTTTTTAGGCCTTTATGGAGGCAGTTGGTTGGACAAGCGGCTTGGTACCTCACCCTGGTTTCTGTTGACGGGCATCTTATTGGGGGTTGCGGTTTCCTTTAAAGCCCTCTTATCTGAATTAATGGTCTTACAGAAAACAGAGGACACGATCCCGGAGGATGATAACGAAAAAGAGGAATGAAAAGTTTGGGTCAATACCAGCAAGCTCAACTGCCAAAAATAAGACAAATCATAGTAATGGGTTTAGTCTTGGCCGGCATAGCCGTAATTTTCGGCCAGTTTTCTGTGGCAATGGGCATTGCAGCAGGAGTACCCGTCAGTGTTATTAATTATTACCTGATGGTAAGCGCTATAGATAGTGCTGCTACTGCTGAGGGAGAGACAACCCAAACCTTTTTTATGCGCCGATTTTTGTACCGCACGCTGATAACCTTTACTACTTTGTTTCTTTCCCTTCTGGGAGGTGTCCAATTTATGTTGGGCATGGCGGTGGGCCTGTCCCTACAGATGTTGGTGCACTTATTGGAAGGTATTAGTTTAATATTTTACAAAAGGGGGTGATTTTGTGGAAGAGAAACTACAGGAGCTTGCGGCAGTGATGGAACACTTAAAGCCCCATGATGTATTGGTCTTGGGCAGTGTCCATATCACCTCCACGGTGGTGACTACCTGGATGGTAATGGCAGTACTTTTCACCGCAGTCTTTTTGGCTACCCGCAATTTAAACAGCAAACCCCGCGGCGTGCAGCATCTGTTGGAACTTCTGATTGGTTTTATCGAGGGAATGCTGGAAGATGCTATGGGCAAAAAAGGTAAGAAATATTTACCGCTGGTTGCTACTTTGTTTGTCTTTATTCTCAGTCTGAATTTATCCTGGTTTATTCCTACGGTGAAACCGCCGACCATCGACTTGAGCACCACTGCGGCATTCGGTGTGGCTACTATTGTGCTTATTCAAATTTTTGCCATCCAGCACAAGGGCATAAAGGGTTACCTGCATCATTTCGCGGAACCTACTCCCATTTTGGCACCGCTTACCATCGTAGAGGAATTTGTAAAACCGATTTCGCTTTCTTTGCGTCTGTTTGGTAACATGTTTGGCGAAAAGATGGTTGTTACCATCCTTTTCATATTGCTGCCCTTAATTGTCCCTACCCCAATCATGCTTTTGGGTGTACTGATGGGATTAATTCAGGCACTGGTTTTCACCATTCTGCCTGTGACCTACATTCAGGCATTCATCCAAGGTCACTAAGCAAATCAGCTGCAAATTAGGGGCTTTATTGAAGACTTATATCAAATCTTTGAAAGGAGGGGAATTTAATGACAGCTTTGGGTTTTGTCGGCGTGGGTATTGCTATGGGTTTGGCCGCTATGGGTTCTGCTTTGGGCCAGGGTAATGCATCCGCCAGTGCTATGGAAGGTATTGCCCGTCAACCGGAAGCTTCCGGTGAGATCAGAACTACTTTATTGTTAGCCCTGGCATTCATGGAAGCTCTTACACTCTTCACATTTGTTATTGCCATCTTAATGTGGACTAAGCTCTAAGGATTAATTTAAAAGTCTTACGGGGCGAATAGGAGAAGTGTTCTTATTCGCCCACCTACTATTTATTGGGCAAGAGGGGAGGTAAAACCCATGGCAATTCTAAACGCGCTGAACTTTAACGTCTGGACATTCCTCTTACAAATAGTCAATCTTTTGGTTGTGATTGCTATTTTAAATAAATTGTTATATCAGCCTGTAGCTAAAATCATGCGTGAGCGTGAAGCACAGATAGAGGGTTCTATTAGTGAGGCTAACCGTGCCCAAAAAGACGCGGAAAAGTTGTTGGCCGAGTATGAAGAAAAAATGCAGACAGCTAAAAAAGAAGCTCAGGAGATTGTCAGCCGTGCTGATAAAATGGGCGAAGATATGAGGCAGAAGATGGTTAGCGATGCCCGGGAGGAATCGACGAGGACGCTGGCTAAGGCCAAAGAGGAAATCGCCGGTGAAAAAGCTAAAGCACTTGCTGAAATTCGCGACGAAGTGGCTACCTTGGCCATGTTGGCTGCCGGTAAGGTTGTAGGCCGTGCAATTGATGACGAAGACCAAAGAAAACTGGTGGAGGAATTTGTATCTGAGGTAGGCGAGTTGCAATGATAGACAGAACTATTGCGCGGCGTTATGCCCAGGCACTTTTTGCAATAGCCCGGGAAAGCGATAAGATTAAGCAGTTTGAAGACGAGCTCACACTGGTGGTAGATACAATCCAGGCCAGTCCCGAGCTGGAGCAGGTATTGGAACACCAGTTGATTGAACCGGAAGCGAAAAAAGAACTTCTTGAAAAGGTTTTCCGCAGTCAGGTCTCACAGGAGATCCTGAATTTTGTCAAACTGGTCTGCGACAAGCGTCGTGAGCGCTATCTCAGCCAGATGCTGCGGGAATATATCGCCTTTGCGGATGAGGCAAGGAATGTTTTGGCGGCTACGGTCAGGACCGCCAAGGAATTAACGCCGGAGCATTATCAGGGCATTAAGGAAAAATTGTCTAAAATGACCGGTAAGGAAATCCGCCTGGAAACCAAGGTGGATCCGGAGTTAATAGCCGGGGTGGTTGTGAAGATTGGTGACCGTGTTTATGATGGCAGTGTCGCTAACCGCCTTAGCGATCTAAAAACACACCTGACTAAAGTGCATTTTTCCAAAGATAGGGGTGAAGTAGCCGATGAGCATTAGGCCTGAAGAAATAAGCTCAATTTTGAAACAGCAGATTGAGCGTTACGAGGTACAAGTAGAAGTAACGGATGTGGGCACTGTAATCCAAGTAGGTGATGGGATTGCTCGTATCTATGGCTTGGAAAAGGCCATGGCCGGTGAGCTGCTGGAATTCCCCGGCGGCATTTACGGCATGGTGCTTAACCTAGAGGAAGATAACATCGGTGCTGTTATCCTTGGTCCCTACACTAAAATTAAAGAAGGGGACGAGGTAAAGCGTACCGGTAGAATTGTGGAGGTTCCTGTTGGTGAGGCCCTGGTGGGCCGGGTTGTTAACTCTTTGGGGCAACCTATTGACGGTAAGGGACCTATTGAAACAAAAGAGTTCCGGGCCATCGAAAGTTCCGCGCCCGGTGTCGTATACCGACAGCCTGTGGCAGAGCCGCTGCAGACCGGACTTAAGTCCATCGATGCATTGGTTCCCATTGGCAGAGGTCAGCGTGAATTAATTATCGGTGACCGCCAGACAGGTAAAACGGCGGTGGCAATCGATACCATTATCAATCAAAAAGGCAAAGGTGTCATTTGCGTTTATGTGGCAATCGGGCAGAAGGCATCGACAGTGGCCGGTTTAGTGAAGAGGCTGGAAGATAACGGTGCCATGGACTATACCATTATAGTATCCGCTACGGCCAGTGAACCTGCACCGCTTTTGTATATTGCTCCTTATACCGGCTGTGCCATGGCCGAACATTTTATGTATAAGGGCGGGCACGCACTTTGCGTCTATGATGATTTGTCTAAGCAGGCAGCAGCTTATCGTGAGTTATCACTGCTGTTAAGACGTCCTCCGGGTCGAGAAGCTTACCCCGGTGATGTTTTTTATTTACATTCCCGTTTGTTGGAAAGAGCAGCTAAGCTGAGTGACGCTGAAGGCGGCGGCAGCCTGACAGCCCTTCCCATTATTGAGACCCAGGCCGGGGACGTATCAGCATATATCCCCACTAACGTTATTTCCATCACTGACGGTCAGATATTCCTCGAGTCAGACCTTTTCTACGCAGGTTTCCGACCCGCTATTAACGTGGGTATCTCCGTATCGAGGGTTGGTGGTTCGGCCCAAATTAAGGCAATGAAGAAGGTTGCCGGTAGTTTGCGTCTGGACTTGGCACAGTACCGAGAGTTGGCAGCGTTTGCCCAGTTCGGTTCTGACCTAGACAAAGCAACACAAGCCAGGCTGGCCCGCGGCGAACGAATGATGGAAGTATTGAAGCAGGGGCAATATAGCCCCATGCCTGTTGAGGAAGAAGTAGTGGTGGTTTACACGGCTGCTAACGGATACCTTGACGATGTAGAAGTGGATAGTATCCGCAAGTTTGAGCAGGAGTTCCTAAACTTTATGCGCACCAGTAAGAAAGAATTGCTGGATAAGATTGCCTCAGAGGGCAAGTGGACTGATGAAATTGTAGAAAAATTAAAGGCCGCAATCGTAGAGTTTAAAGATAATTTTGCTGCCTAGTATATTAACTGTTTCGGCATTCAGTTCTTTACTATTATAATTCTGGATGACCGGGCAACCCCTGAAAAAGGTGGTGAGAAATTATGGCCGGCATACGAGATATTAAAAGGCGTATTCGCAGTATCACGAATACGCAGCAGATTACCAAAGCGATGAAGATGGTATCAGCAGCCAAACTGCGCAAGGCCCAAGAGGCAGTAACGGCGGCTCGTCCTTATTCTAACAAATTGGAGCAAGTTCTGGCTCGTCTGGCAGCTAACGCCGAAGAACTAAGCCTGCCGCTGGCAGAGACTCGTCCAGGGAAAAAGGCTGGGTATCTGGTCATCAGCGGCGATCGAGGCCTGGCCGGCGGTTATAATGCCAACATCCTTAAATTGGCTTTGGGAAGAATACATCAGCATGAGGAAGAAGCATCGGTAATTTGTGTCGGGCGTAAAGGCAGAGACTTTTTTCGCCGAAGAGGAATACCCATCGCCAAGGAATATCTAGATATCGGTGACAATCCCAATTTTATTCAGGCTAGGGAAATTGCCAAGGAAGTTACTGATATGTTTTTGGATGGGACCTTTGATAAAATTTATCTGGTTTATACCGAATTCATGACCGCCATGAGCCAAAATCCGACGGTCAGCCAACTGTTGCCCATAGAATCTGAAGTGGAAAATCAGGAGGAGCAGGGTGAAGAATACATTTTCGAACCCAACGCCATGGAAGTACTGGAGGTTCTGATGCCCCGGTTTGTGGATATGGCAGTTTACCGGGTGTTGTTAGAAGCTAAGGCCAGTGAACATGGAGCTAGGATGACCGCTATGGGCGCCGCTACGGATAATGCCGATGATATAATCGACAGGCTGACCCTGACCTTCAACAGGGCGCGGCAGGCGGCCATTACCAGAGAGATTTCCGAAATTGTGGGCGGTGCTGAGGCTCTAAATTAGAAAATTGCCGAATGTTTCGGCATGGCATAAAGATTTATTACGGCCGGTGAAAGTACCGGTTAGATGAATAGGAGGGACAATCGATGAATCTAGGCAAGGTAGTACAGGTTATCGGGCCTGTGGTAGATGTGCGTTTTGATGAAGAACTGCCTGAACTGTATAGCGCCGTCAAAATAACCTCCGACAATCAACCTAAGGATGCGGCCCGGCAGGATATAGATATTACCATGGAGGCAATGCAGCATCTAGGAAATGATACAGTTCGTTGTGTTGCTTTATCTTCAACCGATGGCCTGCAACGAGGTATGATTGCTGCAGATACCGGGGCACCTATTAGTGTTCCTGTTGGCAGAAATACTCTAGGAAGAATGTTTAATGTAATTGGTGAGACCATCGACGGTAAAGGTGACTTCGAAGTACAAGAAACGCTTCCCATTCACCGTCCGGCACCAGACTACGCAGATTTAGAACCGTCTACTGAAGTTTTGGAGACTGGTATTAAGGTGGTTGATCTGCTGGCACCATATGCTAAAGGTGGAAAAGTAGGTCTCTTTGGTGGTGCCGGCGTGGGTAAGACTGTATTGATCATGGAACTTATCCGCAACATCGCCTATGAGCACGGTGGATTCTCTGTCTTCGCCGGTGTAGGCGAGCGTACCCGTGAGGGTAATGATTTATGGTTGGAAATGAATGAGTCCGGCGTTATTGATAAAACCGCGCTGGTATTCGGTCAGATGAATGAACCTCCCGGAGCCCGCATGCGGGTGGGATTGACCGGCTTGACATTGGCTGAGTACTTCCGTGATCAGGAAGGCCAGGACGTATTATTTTTTATCGATAACATTTTCCGTTTCACCCAAGCAGGTTCTGAAGTGTCCGCGTTGTTAGGCCGGATGCCGTCGGCGGTGGGTTATCAGCCCACTTTGGCTACTGAGATGGGCCAACTGCAGGAGCGGATTACATCTACTAAGAAAGGTTCAGTTACATCAGTGCAGGCGATTTACGTACCTGCGGATGACTTGACTGACCCTGCCCCGGCAACAACATTCGCACACTTGGATGCGACTACAGTGTTGAACCGGGCAATTTCTGAAAAAGGTATTTACCCGGCGGTTGACCCGCTAGACTCTACATCTAGAATTCTTGAACCCGGTGTCATTGGGCAAGAGCACTACGATGTGGCCAGGGGTGTGCAGGAGGTACTGCAAAGATACCAGGAATTACAGGATATCATTGCTATTCTCGGTATGGACGAGCTGTCTGAGGATGACAAGCTGATAGTAGCTCGGGCTAGAAGAATAGAGCGCTTCTTATCTCAACCATTCTTCGTGGCGGAAGCATTTACCGGTATGGAAGGTGTTTACGTACCGTTAAAGGAAACTGTCCGCAGCTGTAAAGAAATTTTAGATGGCAAACATGACGATCTGCCGGAAGAAGCATTTCTGATGGTCGGCACTATCGAAGATGCAGTGAAGAAGGCCGAAGGTTTAGTGAAGTAGAAGGGCGTGGTATAAATGGCTGATAAAAAATTAACAGTGGAAGTTGTTACGCCTGAACGTTCGGTAGCCGGCAAGGAAATAGATTCGCTGGTGGTGCCCGCCAGTGAAGGGTATCTGGGTGTTTTGCCGGGCCATGCGCCGTTAGTAACGGGTCTGCAGGTTGGTGTGATTACCATGAAAAACGGCGGTCAGGACGAAACTATAGCTATCAGCGGCGGTTTTATGGAAGTAATCGAGGATAAGGTAACCATTATGCCTGATACCGCTGAGACAGCCGCAGAGATTGACGCTGCTCGGGCGGAGCGCGCTAAAGAAAGGGCCGAGGAAAGACTAGAGAAAAGGCCTGAGGGATTGGATGCAGCCCGGGCAGAGGCCGCATTACAGCGGGCAATAGCACGTATTAAGGCAGTTAAGGGAGTACGGTAATCGCTCCGTACGTTACAGATATTACCACGGGTCTCGTGCAGGAGATTCGTCCGTGAGCAAGAATAAGTATGGTAGTTGCTTTTAAGGCAAAGCAATTAACCTAAGGCACGAACACCACGGTGAAAACCGTGGTGTTCGTGTGTTTGCGTGGGTCTTGCGCCATACACCACCCTCACAATAGATTCCCATTGGGAGGACGAGTTTGATTAGAGTATATATGTATATGTAAAATTAACAATTTTTTCAACGTCATTACCAGGAATGTTTTCCGTTAAGAGAGGAAAAATATTTTGGAAGAGGTGATATTCCATGGGACGAAAGAAAATACTACTTTTACTTATTGTGGTTATGACGGTACTGGCCGCGGGATGCCTGAATGAAAAAGGAAATCCGCTGCCCAATGAAAAGGCGCCTGATCGTACGGCGCTGCAGCAGACCAATCCTAAAAGCGTAGCCGAAGAATTTATTCGCGCCCAGGCCAACAACAACCGAACTACCATGAATAAACTGATGACTACTGAATTAAAGAACAGTTTTCAGGAGAAGGATCTTTATCTCTTTAATAATGAAGCGCTAAAGGGTAAGGAAGTAGTGCTAAATAACATCAAGCTGATGGAAGAAAACACAGAAAAAGATAACGCCAAGCTGTACACAGTAGATTATGAACTGACTTTGACAGAAGATACTTTAAAAGATGTGCGGCAGGTAACCGATTTGGTGTTTGTCACCAAAAATATCGAAAGCGGCAAATGGTTCGTTTCCACCTACCAACACGTACTGCTGCAGTAAAGATGCGTCTTCTGAAAGTCCATCGCAGCTCACCCGCGGTGGACTTTTTGCAGGACCTAAAAAGATGATTTCTGCCGGGTCCCCCGACTAAACAACCGTTATCTGGTAACACTAGTATTATGGTTGTTTTGAAAAGGGGGATTTTTTCATGAAGAAATTATTAACTGCAGTTATTTTTTGCGGCGTTATTGCCGCCATGTACTTTCAACCAATCCAAGCTACTGTGGGACAGGACCGCCTCCATGAGGACCCAATTTTCCGGGCCTTTGACAAAAGCGGTGCCGCACCTTATGAATTAAATATTCAAGGGTGGGCGAAAATAAATGATGAATACATGGATTTTAGCAACCTGCAGCCAATGGTTACTAAGGTGGGTGAAGCTTTGGCGATTAATGAAGAGTTCACGCGAGAGACCATTAGAGAAGAAACTATGCGGGGCATCACCGCGATAAAGGAGATGAATCCCGGCGAATATGCGGTAATCGTGCTTCAGACACTAAAAAACGAGGACAAAAATTCCGGCGAGACATATCTTATTTTAACCCTATCCCGAGCGGGAGACATAAGCGCCATGCATACCTACCGTGATCAAATACTTAGTGCATTTCAATCTTTGCAAAGAAAGCCGGAAGTCTCCACATGGCTCACCGGAACACTGCCGGGGCAGTTGACCCCGACAGAAGCAAATCAGCTGTTAAAGGAAATGTTTACCGCAGCGGGAGTGAAAGATACTCGGGGTATAAGCAGCGATAAATTGGTCAGTCTTAGCGGCTACAGCCCATTAATACCCGAATATACCACTGTGGCCGGCCGTAAGGTAAACATCAATATTGCCGTAAGGTATCATACGAATGATGCTAAAACCTATGTTTATCTCGGTTCGCCATTGTTGGATGGTGAGTACTAGAATATAAATAGTTTATGACTAAAGTTGGGCGAAAAGTTAATGGACTGGATCACTAGGGAGGCAGGACAGGGTGAATAAGATAGTGGTATCAGGGGGCAGGACATTACAAGGGAAGGTAACAGTCAGCGGTGCCAAAAATGCAGTCTTACCCATTATTGCCGCTACGCTGCTTGCCGAAGAAGGCAAAAGTATTATTGAAGATACCCCGCGTCTCACTGATGTGGAAACTATCTACCAAGTGCTGCGCCACCTGGGAGTGAAGGTGACCGCAGAAGGCAGCACGCTGACAATGGACGCCGGGGAAATCCCTGCATGGGATGCGCCTTACGAATACGTTCGCCAAATGCGGGCATCTTTTCTCATCACAGGTCCGCTGCTGGCTCGAACCGGGCATGCCAGGCTGTCCCTGCCCGGGGGCTGTTCTATCGGCAGCCGGCCAATAGATCTACACTTAAAAGGACTCGCAGCACTGGGGGCTCAGATCGAGATCGGCCATGGTATCATCGATGTGTACAGCGATGGATTAAAGGGTAACAGAATTTACCTGGACTTTCCCAGTGTCGGTGCTACAGAGAATATCATGATGGCCGCGGCTCTTGCCCAGGGCAGTACAATTATTGAAAATGTTGCTGAAGAACCAGAAATTGTCGATTTGGCCAATTTCCTTAACAGCATGGGCGGACATGTTACCGGAGCCGGTACCAATATCATCAAGGTTGATGGTGCAAAGGTGCTGCGAGGCGCGACCCACACGGTGATCCCCGATCGGATAGAGGCGGGTACGTTTATGGTGGCAGTGGCTGCTGCCGGCGGTGATGTGCTGGTGGCCAACGTGATTGAGGACCATCTTAAACCTGTAGTTGCCAAGCTTAAAGAAGCTGGGGTAGAAATTACCGAAGAATCAGATGGGATCCGCGTAAAGAGCGGTGGTAGACTCTATGCTGTCGATGTAAAGACTCTGCCCTATCCGGGATTTCCCACAGATATGCAGGCCCAATTTATGGCGCTGATGGCTGTCTGCCAGGGAACGAGTATCGTGACCGAGACGGTTTTTGAAAACCGTTTTATGCACGTCAATGAGTTAAAACGTATGGGAGCTAATGTCAACATTGAGGGTCATAGCGCAGTAGTGAAAGGCGTTCAGCGACTTACCGGTGCGCCGGTGAAGGCGACTGATTTGCGGGCCGGTGCGGCACTAATTATAGCCGGACTGGTGGCCGAAGGAAATACGGAAATCGGCTGCACTTATCATATATATCGAGGATACGAAGATATTGTGGAAAAATTCAACAGCATCGGAGCCGACATTCGGCGTGCAGAGGATTAACCTGCCGCCGTTTTTTTATTTGATAAAGCATCTTAATAAAAATGAATCAGGGAGTATGCCTTACGAGCAAAAGATACGCCCTAAAAGGATGGCATAAACCTTTCAAGCAAGACATAGGATTTAGTGAGCTTGTCACACCATAAAGCGGGGAGGAAAAATGCGCAGAACACTTTTTTTGGTAATAGCAGCATGCGTGCTGCTGGTTTTGATTCTTCCTATGGTCGTGCTAAATATTTGGCGTACCCCCAGGGTAAGCATCAAGACAGCCGGTCCAGGTATCAGGGTAAAGATGCATGATACCGGCAAGGTAGTAGTGATGCCTTTAGAGGAATATTTAGTTGGTGTAGTGGCAGCCGAGATGCCGGCGTTGTTTCATGAAGAAGCGCTAAAGGCCCAGGCGGTGGCGGCACGAACCTATACCTTAAAAAAACTTAGCAGTAGCGTCAACAGTACCCACCATCCCGGTGCGGACGTTTGTACCGATCCCAATCATTGTCAGGCGTGGCTGTCTCCTCTGGCCATGCGTCGGCGCTGGGGCTTGGTTCAGTACTGGTCATATCATGATAAGATTGTCTCGGCGGTTAAGGAGACCGACGGTATGGTGGCGACTTACCGTGGTAAGCTGATTGAGCCGGTATATCACTCAACCAGCGGCGGCCGTACTGAGGCTTCCTCTGAGGTGTGGAAGTACAGTTTCCCCTATCTCCAGAGTGTAGTATGCAAGTGGGATAAGCAATCCCCTCGCTATTTAAATACTGCTGTTATGACCATATCCCAAGTAGCACAAAAACTCAATACCAACTTAGGGTCGGTGCCCGCAGCATCAGGTGGAGCTAAATCACTGCTAAAAGTATTAGAACGGACAGTGTCAGGCAGGGTAAAAACCATCCGGGTAGGTGACAAAACTTATAACGGTACGGAGTTCAGACGTTTATTAGGTCTTAGTTCCACTTATATCGATTGGGAGACAGACGGTGATAAAATAACCTTTAAAACCAAGGGATACGGCCACGGGGTGGGACTCTGTCAATACGGTGCAGACGGCATGGCTCGACAAGGGAAAAGTTATCAGGATATTCTCACTTATTATTATCGAGGCATAACTGTAGAAAAGTATGATTAAGCGGCAGGAAGTAGGCAATATTTGTAGAATTTTTCCCAGTGACCAATGGGGGAATGTCTATGCGAAAAATACTCAACTATATATTATTGGGGGCTGCAATCGCTTTATTAGTTTTTATTTTCATAGGCGCCTCTTATGCAGATAACGGTAAAGCTTGTATGAGCTGCCATGAAATGAAAGTACCGGTGGAGAAGTGGACTAATTCCGCCCATGAGGGAATCGAATGTATGGTTTGTCATGCTGAACCGGGGTGGAAGGGATTGGTGGCTGCTAAAAGTACCGGCCTGGGGGAAGTAACTAAGCACCTCTTAGCTGAAGTTTTGGCAGAACCGATAGACCCGGCTGCTATTCATGCCCAAGTTTCCACAGATAAGTGTCTTGGCTGCCATGTAGTTGCCGAACTAAAACCTTTTAATAAAGCTGTGGACCACCAGCTGCATTTGGACGCGAACTTTGACTGTTTTGACTGCCACAGGCGCACTGCCCACGGTAACTATGAAGAACGTCAGGTACGTAAGGATAAAGAGCGCTGTCTTAAGTGTCATGACAGCGAGGTTTAAAAAGGGAAATAATGGGTAATAATATGGCCGAGGTGATTATTATGATTAAGAAAACCTTGGCCTTTTTTATTGCTCAGGGTAACAGACTGGCCCGCGGGGCCAAAAAACTGGGTAATGGGCTGGTGCAGTACCGGTGGACGGTTGCCGCAGTGATGGTCATTGCTTCAGTACTTATTCCCGTATATTTTCTCCTTGACTCCCCCTATGCCAAACCGGAAAACCAAGTGACCGATGGCAAATCTCTTGACGGAGCCGACATTGGGAATGCTAAGCAGGATAGTGACTGGCCGGTGGCGGTAGAAGAACCGGCGGCACCGCCCACTGATGATACTTCAGCAACGCCGGCAGAGAGTAACGCAGAAGAGGAAAGTAAACCGGCGCTGAATGACATGGTCCTTCCGGCTACAGGCCAGGTGGTCACCGGTTACGGTTTCAATTATTCTCAAGAATTTGCCGATTATCGATTTCATGACGGATTGGACTTATCTGTGCAGCGGGATATGCCCGTAGGGGCTGTGCTACCGGGTGAAGTAACTGTCGTGGAATATGCCCAATTATATGGCTATCGCGTCACAGTGGACCATGGTAGCGGCTGGCAGACGCGTTATGCAAATCTTGCCAAAGTCAGTGTGGAAAGGGGTGACCAAGTTGAACAGGGTGATCAACTTGGTACCATCGGCGACCCGGGCACTGCTGAAGCCGCTTCCGGCACTCACGTGCACATGGAACTGCTGTCTGATGGAGAGAGCGTAAATCCGTCAGCTTACCTGCCGTTGGCAGAATAGTTAATAGCCCGTTAAAGGGCAAATATGTTGAAATAGACCAGGAAATGGTTGTCTCACTTGAGTTTCCGCCATTTTCCTGGTCTATTTTTATGGCCTCCACATATATATTTACAGAAAAATCGGAAGGAGGCCTCAGCATGCAAGAGTATATCCGCAAGCGGGTTCTGGAGATCAGTGGGTACATTATAGAGTCTTCGGCAACAGTCAGGCAGGCAGCTAAGGTATTTGGTGTTAGTAAAAGTACGGTACACAAGGATGTTAGTGAACGATTGCCGGTAATTGACGACAGATTGGCCGATAAGGTTCGAAAGGTATTGGAGACAAATAAAGCCGAAAGGCATCTCCGCGGCGGCGAGGCCACTCGTAAAAAATATAAAGAAACCAAGGTTTCATAGAGGAATTTGTCAGCAGATGAAGAATATGTATATGAAAATTGCCGTATTTTAGTTTTTTTATTCTTTTTCTTGTTTTAGGGACAAGCTATCGTGAGAGGAGTTGTGAAATGTTTGGATGGGGCACAGATATAGGTGTTGACTTGGGTACTGCCAGTGTGCTGGTTTATGTCAAAGGCAAAGGCATAGTTCTAAATGAGCCATCTGTTGTAGCCATCGACCGGGACAGCGGCCAGATAATTGCTGTGGGAGAAGAGGCACGAAAAATGCTTGGGCGAACGCCGGGTAACATTATAGCCATCAGACCTCTCAGGGAAGGCGTGATTGCAGACTATGATACGACTGAACGTATGCTACGCTACTTTGTTGAAAAAGCTTGCGGCAGCCGTAAACTTTTCTTTAAACCCAGAGTGATGGTCTGTATTCCTTCCGGGGTTACAGGCGTGGAAGAAAGGGCGGTGAGACAAGCCGCCATGCAGGCCGGAGCTAAACAGGCATTTTTAATTGAAGAACCCTTGGCAGCGGCGCTGGGTGCCGGGTTGGATATTTCCGAAGCCAGCGGCAGCATGGTGGTGGATATCGGCGGCGGCACTGCTGATATTGCCGTGTTATCTTTAGGTGGGATAGTATGCAGTAAGTCTTTGCGAGTTGGCGGTGATAAGTTTGACGATGCTATTGTACGTCATATCCGTCGAGAGTATAATCTGATGATTGGTGAACGTTCTGCTGAAGAAATGAAGATGAAAGTCGCTACTGCTTACCCACAGGGTAAGATTGAAGATACCCAGATGGATATCCGCGGACGGGATTTAGTCAGTGGACTGCCTAAGACCATTACCGTCACCTCAGATGAATCTTATGAGGCGCTCGCAGAAGCTGTGGAGCAGGTGGTCAGCGCGGTGAAAGAGGTCCTGGAAAAGACACCACCGGAGCTGTCTGCAGACATCATTAATAAAGGGATTGTCATGACAGGCGGCGGCGCTCTCCTTAACGGACTGGATATGCTGCTGAGAGAAGAGACCGGATTGCCGGTACATATTGCGGACGATGCTATTTCCTGCGTTGCACTGGGTACGGGAAAAGCATTGACCATGTTAAACATATTACAAGAAAATGGTATACTTTCGAAAAGAGTAGTCTAATAAAAAACACTTGTGGTGTCAGGCACCGCAGGTGTTTTTTTACCTTTAATGCCGGAAGGCATGAAATGCTTTTGTTCTATAGATACATAGCCCATCCTTTTACAGTAAATACTAGATTATTGAGATGTAAAGGAGGGGTGGGATTATGTTGTTTCGAAGAGGAATTTGGCGCGCCGTGGTGTGGGGTTTTGTCTTAGGCGGTCTTTTGGCGGTCTTTACTGATATTATCGTGTCTACCCCCAGTGTGCCGCAGCCGCTTGCCGAAAACATCCGCATTGAATCGATAAAGATACTTCCATCAGTGCCCGAAAGGGAGACAGCCAAAAGCGTCTGGCCCCGAGAGGAAATAATACCGGCTGAAAAAGAGCGAGAACAGCCCGATGAAAAAATTTGGCCGGCGAAAAAGGAACCCCTTAAAGCTGCTCGCAATTTCCCCCAGTTAGATACCGCTGCCGCCAAAGAAGTGGCGCTGCTCCCCAATTGGGATTTAGCTGCCGCCCCCAAGCTCAACCGCGAGACGGACAACCTCAATGTTCTTTTCGTGGGGGTGGATGGGGAACAATTAGAAATGGTAGCAGTATATAGTATAAATAATAGAGAGAATTTCAACTCGGGCGCTGTATTTTTTCCGGTAAATACTTACTTTAGCGGTAAGACACTGACGGAGACTTTCCGCCAAAAGGGCGTCGGTGGTGTCAGGGCAATTCTTCAAACTGAAATGGAAGTAGATATTTCTTATTTCGTATTAATGGATAAAAGAATTCTCGCTGAAGTGGACAGTTTTCTTAAGCCCATTGTCGTCAACGGTGAAGAGGTGGATATTAATAACCTCTTCAAAATGGAAGTGACTCCAAATGATGAAGAAATTCTCGGTCAGCTAATGACACAGCTCACCAAACCGTCGGTATATTTCCTGCGTCTGCCTAAGCTTCTAATTGCTTTCAATAGATATATGGAGACGGACTTCCGTCCGACCTTGGATAATCTGAGACTGCACTTTGAAATTGCCTCCCATATTGATACTAAGCAGATAAATAAAGTAATTGCCGGTGGACAGGGCAGATACTTAAATGGTCAGAAGGTGTGGGTAGTGCCGGATACGGTGCTTAAGAATGTGGTTTACCAGATTACCATTTAAAAGCAGAAAAAATAAGAGCGCGGCAGGTTAGCCGCGCTCTTATTTTTTTACATTAATTACTGGCTTCGCTCTGTTTATTTAGCTCTAACCGCTCGTCGATATCCATAATCCTCACCAGCAGCTTGGCCTTTTCTGTTTCCTTGGCTCTAAGCCATTCGGTTAACAGGGCATTGCGTTCCTGCTCTAACAAGTTGATGTTTCTCATTGCGTGGCCCCCTTTCAAAGAAAATAACCAATCTTCCTCGCAAATCTGCATATCAGATGGTCTGACCGCTGCGGAAAAAGTTAACGGCCTTTCCAAGTATTATTCCCATTACCAATATGTGAAATACAGCACAAGGGCTGGAAAATAAAAATCGTCCAGAAGGAAGATTATGCTAGTGAAATATAGTGCAATCAGGACGATTAAAAAAGGCGAAGTGCCTATTTGTAATTACATTTTAGCACAAAAAGAAGCTTTTGCAAATAGCATTTTTTCAAAAAACTATAAATTGTCACATTAAAGGACAATTGATGTTGGAAAAGGCTTCGTGCGCCAATAATTACCCCCAGGAAAAACACTGCTGATGTCGAACTATTTATGTGATATTATAGATAATGTAGTTTTTTGGGGAGAGGTGCACAAGTGAAGCGGAGATATTTCTTTTTATTAATGGTCGTCGTACTTCTTATCGGCTATGGGATGGGTCAGGCAGTACAGGCATCAGATCCGCTGCCGGGTTCTGACCAAGACCCTTTGGTTACCAAAAGCTATGTAGACAACTACATTAGCAGTCATTATACCGACCTTCAGGCCCAGTTGACCATGCTTACCCAGCAGGTAGTGACCCTTGAGCAACGGCTTGCCGACATGAAACAAACCGTTAAAGTAAAGATACAGTTAGTAATTGGCGAGAAAACTGCGCTGGTGGGCAGTCAATCGGCCCAACTTCCGGTGGCGCCATTTTTAGCTGAAGGCGGCTATACCATGCTGCCCTTTAGATTTATCGGTGAGGCCTTGGGCGCTGACATCGGGTGGGAAGCTGAGACAAAGACGGTAAGCTATACTGTGGGCAGTAAAGAGTTGAAGCTCCAAATAGGCTCAAAGACTGCTTTAGTAAATGGTGAAGAGATGACACTAAGCGCGCCGCCGATGCTGAAAGACGGCAGTACAGTGGTGCCGGTAAGAGTAGTGGTGGAAGGCCTGGGTGCTAAAGTCGATTGGGATAAGAGTACCAAGACTGTTACCATCATTCCGTAAATTAAGCAGAAACTCTGCCGCCGCCTCCAGTGAAACTTTTGGAGGTCTTTTCTCGTCAGTAGTATAATAAAGAAGTTTAAGTGTGATCTTTCATTGGAAGAGAGGGGGATACCGGAATGACAAAGAAAGATGACGAGCAGTTTTTGAAAAACTTTATGGTCTGGTTTTTGGGCGGGCTGATTTTTCTTGGTACCTTTTTCTTTGGTCTGGCGTACTTTATCGATGAGCACGCACCAAAACAGCCCCGGGTTTCCCAAGAGGAGGGTCAAAATCAAAAAGATGATACACCCAATGTGGATAAGATGAATATCCTAGTGCTGGGAATTGACAGCAGGGACAATGACTTTCGTGGTCGCACCGATACCATGATGGTAGCCGGCATCAACCCTGATGCGGGCGAAATCAGTCTTGTGTCCATACCCCGGGATACCCGCGTGAAGATTAAAGGGGCCTGGGATAAAATCAATGCTGCCTATGTATACGGCGGTGAGGAAATGGCCCAAAAGACAGTGGAGGATCTGCTGGATATTAGTATAGACTATTACGCCATTGTGGACTTTAGAGGTTTCGTCCGTCTGGTTGACATCGTTGGCGGTATTGAAGTGGATGTACCTATTAATATGGTCTATAAAGCCGAAGGAATTAACCTGACAAAGGGGCAGCAGACACTAAATGGTGAGGATGCCCTGGCCTATTCCCGCTTTCGCGGTACGGTTGAAGGAGATATCGGCCGGGCCAAGCGTCAGCAGCAGGTGATTAAGCTGCTAATTGAAGAAATGTTTCAGGCGAGGAACATTTTTAAAGCCCCGGCACTGATTGACGCTGTCAAAGAGAATGTAGAGACTGATATTCCGATAACTGAAATGGCCAAATTGGCCAAAGTAGGTAAGAATTTAAGTTCCACTACTGTTAACAGCCAGGTGCTTGACGGTACTAACGAAAAGATTAGCGGCATTTGGTACTATCTGATTAAGGAAAGTTCCATTCAAGAAGCTCACAAACTGCTTAGCTGAGTCATTTATTAAGCGGAATAGAGGCGATAATATGCGTGAGGAATCTAAATATGATTCAGAATTTTGGGGAGATACCGCGGTATCTAGGAAGGGGCGACGCAAACAGCAGGAAAAGCGCCGTTCCCGGGCCTTTTTTTGGCTGGCGGTACTACTGGTCTTTTTCGCCGGCTTTATGTATATAGGATATTCTGTTTCTAACAGCTTGCTGGACAATGGCCGGCCTGACGGAGAGAATGTGGGCGGAGATGTCCCTGCGGTTAAGAAGGGCGACCGGATGATGACTGTGCTGATGGTAGGGGTGGACCGCAGGAATGAGGAGGCCAGCCGTTCCGACACCATCATGGTGGCCTTTATCAATCAGGATACCCAGGAAGTAAAAATCCTTTCCGTTCCGCGGGATACCTACGCTAAAGTACCCGGTCACGGCAATACCAAGATCAACCACGCTCACGCCTACGGCGGCATGGACTTATTAACCACCTCGGTTGAAGAACTGCTGGGCACCGATATCGACCGTTATGTGGAGGTGGACTTTCAGGGTTTTATTAATATCATAGATATACTGGACGGCGTGGAAACAGATGTAGAAAAAGATATGTACTACGAACCGGAAAACATAAATTTGAAAAAAGGACTGCAGACACTAAACGGTGAAGATGCTCTGGCCTATGTGCGCTACCGCAGTGACGGCCGGGGAGACATCGGTCGGGTGGGTCGTCAGCAGAAGTTTCTGAACCTGCTTTTGGACCAGGCAGTGGAGGCAAAGACTTTATGGAAACTGCCGGAACTAATCGGCGAGTTGAGGAAAAACGTCAAGTCAGACCTCACCGTCAAAGATATGTTGCTCCTGGCCAAGGATTTAAACGGTATTACTTCCGCTAAATTAGATGCAGCCACACTACCGGGCGAAGCAACCTACATTGACGAACTGAGCTATTGGAGGCTTGACTATGATGCTGTGGAAAAGATGCTGGATGAATTCCGCAACGTCAAGGGCGGTACTGACAGCTAGTACCAGGAAAATCACCCCGACTGGGAGGGTACCATGGATAATATTAACATGATGGGCGTAAAAATTTCTAAAAAAAATCTGCAAGAAACCGTCAGTGAAATTAGTAGTTATATTATAGAAGGGACTTCTCATCACATTATCACACTGAATGCCGAGATTCTTTACCGGGCACAGCAGGATGAGAAGCTGATGGATACCATCAACAGTGCTGATCTGGTTACCCCGGACGGTGCAGGGGTGGTATGGGCCTCCCGGATACTTAACCGGCCGGTGCAGGAGCGGGTGACAGGAATTGACCTGGTTCAGGCAGTGACCGAAAGGGCCCAGCAGGAAGGGTGGAGGATGTGCCTCTACGGCGGCAAACCCGGCACAGCCCGGGAAGCAGCAAATAACCTGCAAAAAAAGTTCCCGAAATTAAAAATTGTGGGAACTTATCACGGTTACCAGTCGTCTAAAGAGTTGGAGGAGATGTACGGGCATATTGCCGACACAAATCCCGACATCCTGCTGGTGGCTTTAGGGGCACCGTTGCAGGAGTACTGGATCAGGGATAATAAGGAAACCCTGGGGATACCGGTGATGGTCGGAGTGGGCGGTAGTCTGGATGTATTGGCTGGCAAAGCCAAGCGGGCTCCCACGTGGTTGCAGAAAGCCCAGTTGGAATGGCTTTACCGCCTGATAAAAGAGCCCAAAAGGTACAAGCGTATGCTGGCACTGCCAAAGTTCATGCTGATGGTGCTGAAGATGAAGCTTCGCGGCAAGGCATAAAAGCAAAGCCACAAGCATACAATCTCCTAGTATTTGACACTGCAATCCCGACTCTATGTCATTGACTTGTCCCATACCTGTGATATAATTATGAGAGCAAGCTAAAGTTGCCATAATTATTAGTTTTAACCAGAATGTCCAGATTTTATTCAAGATTGATGTGGAAAAGCAGGTAATTAATACCAAAAGTCGAATATACATATTAAATATTCGGGTTTATTCTGTCTTTTTGTCTGCTTTTAAGCGTGTCCTCGCTTTATGGAGAGTGGGAGGCGCCTTAAAATATACTAAAGGTTTTTACCTTTAGGTCTTTGGGTTAATTGCATAAAAAATCTTTGAAGGGAGGGATCGCCCAGAAAAACTCGGTCCTAGCTGCCCGCAAGGCAGTAAAGTTACTTACATTTTTGGTTCATGGAGAAACCAAACAAAATTAAAAGGGGGATTTTTGAAGTGAAGAAGTACTCTAAGATTATTGCACTATTAACCGTAGCAGTATTAGTACTTGGCTTCGCAGGCATCGCTAGCGCTGCTGATTTCAGCGACATTGCTGACAGCGCTGCCAAGTCTGACATTGTGAAGCTTAATGCTCTCGGAGTTATCAACGGTTATGAAGACGGCACTTTCAAGCCCGATGGTAACATTACTCGCGCTGAATTTGCTAAAATTGCTGTTGTGGCTGCTGGATTGGGAAGCAGCGCTGACTTGCTGAAAGATGCTACACCTGCTTTCAGTGATGTAAAAACTGGTGCATGGTACACTGGTTGGATTAACCTGGCTGCTAGTCAAGGTTATGTAAAAGGTTATCCTAATGGTACCTTCAAGCCCGCTGCTACAATTTCTAATTCTGAGGTTGTAACTGTTCTGTTAAGAATTTTGGGTTACAACGATAACTTGGCTGGTTCCTGGCCGGTAGACTACATTGTTAAGGCTGCCGACTTGGATATCACAGAAGATGTTGCTTTCTCCGCTAAAGCAGCTGCCAAGCGTGGCGACGTAGCTGTAATGGCTGCTGCTACTTTAGACGCAACAATCGTTGAGTGGGATAATGACAAGGAAAAGTTTGAAGAGCAAACTATGGTTGAGGGAAGCAATACTGTAGAAGTTAGTCTGCTTGAAGATAAGTTCGAGGGCAGCATAACTAAGGACAAAGTAGTACTTGGCTGGAAATATGACGGCGACGAGTTTCAGGTTGTTACAGACAGCGGTAGCGTTGTTGTAAACGGAGATGCTAAATTCTCTGGTGCGGCTACTGTTGCGGCATTGGATGACCATGTAATTGACTACATTGTTAACGATGACGATGAAATCGTATTCGCTGAGGTTCAAGATTATGGTTTCTTTGTTGATGATGCAGCAACTCTTGATATCAACTCCGATGGCGATTACACAGACATTGATATTGATGATGAAAATTATGACTTTGCAGATAGCTATTACGCTAATGTAACTTCTTTGGTCAGTCCAACTGATGACACTGAATTTACAGCAGACGTAATTAAAGTTGCTTTAAACGACGATGGTGATGTTGTTCGTTTGGAAGTAGCTATCTATCCTGTTCCTGCAATTGTTAAAGAAGTTAGGTCTGATGACAGAATCGTAGTTAAGGAAACAGGTGATACTACTGTTCCTTCCGACCTTGACGAAGATGACGTTGATTACATCTTATTCAGAGATGGTAAGATTGTAGATGTTAGTGAATTAGAAGAGAACGACCTGCTTTATAACTTTGGTTCCGGTCTCGGCGTAGACTACTACCTGCGTGCTTACAGTGTTGCTAGACAAGCTAGCGGCGAACTGGAAGCTTCCTATGATAACGGAGCAAAAATAAAAATAGACGGAGTTAAGTATGATGTTGCTGCTAACGCTTGGGTATCCAAGAATGGTGGCGAGGACTTCGATTCCTTTGACCTTGCTAAGTTCTACGGTGAAGAGGTTACTGCAGTATTCAATATTGCTGGCGACGTTCAACTGGTTATTTCCGAAGTTGAAGGTTCCGCGGGCAGCACTATCTACGGTGTGGTAAGTGACGTTGACTATAAACTTACTGGTGATACTGATTCAAGTGGAAACCAGATAACTGAAGCTGACCAAGTAACAGTATTGTTATCCAACGGCAAGGAAGTTACCTACGATGTAAATAGTGACAGTGATGATGCTGCACTTGCTGCTGATGAAGGCGACTATGTTGAGTTTGACCTTGCTGATGATGGCGCTATTGATTACTGGTTCGATCGTGGAATCGGTGCTGTTGATATTACTGATGTGGACACTGACCGTGACCGCATACAAATTGACAACAACAGTTGGTACTTCTTAGATAGTGATAGCGTTATCTTTAATGCTAACGGTACTGATGACGCTGAAGTTGTAAGTGTAAATGATCTGGTTGACTACATTGATGGCGGAAATACTCCTACAGTTGATTTTGAAGCAGATGGTAATGAAATCGATTACCTGTGGATGAATGCAACTGTAAGCAGTTCAACTGATTACGCTATGGTTCTTGACAAAGGTGTTAACTCGGATGGTGAATATCTCTTTGTAGATATTGCTGGAACTACTTCTGAGATTAATGCTAAGGACAATAACGTAGACCTTGATGCTGCAGAGGAAGGCGTACTGATTTCCTTCGAGAAGTCTGGTGACGACCTTGCGTCAATCGACAAACTGACTACTAGTGTAACTTCAGAAGTCTATGATGTTGATGCTGACCGTAATGCTATCGACATTGCAGGTACACAGTACATCATCGATGAAGATACTGTAATCTACGATATTACTGGCGATGACCCGGTATATATCGAGTTAGATGAAGTATTTGATGGTGACTTCGTAGAATTCGGCAAAGAAGCTGACACTAGTGTGAACATGCTAGATTGGATAGTTGTTAGCGACTAACCTTAAAAAGTAATACTAAAGACCAGAAAGCGAGACCCTATTATAGTGTCTCGCTTTTTTTGGTTATAAGGGGGTCAGGCTTGAATTATTCACTAATTAATGAGGGGACATGCGGACAGGTTACTTGATTTGGCCCCACATAAATTTTATTTATCGTATCGGGACTGGATAATTAAAACGTTCTTTAATTAAAACGTTCTTTTATAGGTGGGGTTTTTTGAAATAATGATATAATAAAAGTAAGGGAGGACACAAGGGGACGGTTCTTTTGTGTCGGTTTTCGGTTACACGGGGGGGACGGTTCTTTTGTGTCGTTTTTTTACATAGCATTTATTATAAGAACTAGAAGGGTTGTTTTATTTCTTGTATGCACTATTAAAACTGATAAAATTAAATTGAAAGGAAGGAAAGGAAACTGCATATACAGCTTTCTCTTCCCCCAGATGTTATAATAATTACAGTTTATGAGGAACATACGGTATAACTGGAACACAGAGGGCCGGTTCTTGCGGTTCGTTTTTAGGGAGGTGGATGACGAACCTGAAAAGGATAAAGCTGAATATTCTCTCTCAAGTTATTTTAATCTTTTTGTCCAATAATCCGGTTTTCTGTTAAGATGCATAATGGCATATATCCTTATCTTTTTCTTATCTTCTGAGATTTGGTAAACTATCCCAAACGGAAAACGTTTAGTCAAGCATTTTCTGGTGTTTTCGGTGTACTCAGACCAGGCGTTAGGCATTTGGATTATTCGTTGTATGGTACTATAGATTTCATTGGTAAATTCCAAGCCAAGGCCTTTACTACACGATTCATAATACTCTATAGCATCTAAGAATTCTTTTTTTGCTTTTGAATGAAAATAATATTTCATTTATCAAACTTCTCCTGAATTTCTTTAAAAACTTCCTCCCCGGGGATAAGTTGAACCTTACCAGTTTGAAACTCATAGACTCTTTCTTCAATCTCTTTCTTCCATTCTTCTTCTATCTCTTTTTGAGTAGGGTAGATGCTGGCAAGTATTTTTTCAACCAATGCGGTTTTTACATCTACAGGTAGATCTTCAATTATGGAAAACAGCTCATCAGCTTTGGAACTCATGAATAACACCTCTCTTTTGATTTTGAGCTACCTTTAAAATTGCTTTAACTAATTATATCATAGGAGAACCGGTAAAACAGAGGGACACAAGGGGACAGTTCTTTTGTGTCGTTTTTCAAGTTCGAATTTGTTAAAACAAAATATGGGTGTAAAATGACCAGAAGAGCAAGAAAGAAAAGCAGCACAGTGATTTACCATGTTATTTTAAGGGGAATTAACAGAAGCCTAATCTTCAAATGGTTAAACCGCAGAAGTCAGAAAAATAGTTTTAACTGGAATAAATTCGCACTGTTCCTCAAGAAATATCCATTACCAAGAGCGAAAACATATGTGAGCATATTTGATTTAGGCGCCGGACAAAGCTATTTGATGTAAATGATGAAGTGAAGAGCCGTGTGCGTTAATGGCGCAAGCACGGTTCTGTAATCCTGAATTCAGGATAACTAAAAAGTCGGGATAAGTTCTGTGAGGGGTTGGAACTGTGAGGTTCCGCCTACTTGACCCTACAAAATTCGCTCACCTAAAAGGACACGAGAAACGTCCCCCTGTCTCTTAAGGTTCTAATTTTCATTCTCAGCTCACCTTTATTGAGACTATAAACTAAGAAGTGGCTTGTAGAAATTCCTGATACTCCTTCACCGACATTGATTGGTCAAGTTCACGTACGGAATTAACTATTGAATAATTTTTTGTCAATTTATGTACCACTTCCGGGTCCAAAGCTTGATTATCTGCCAATTTCTTAAGCAGTTGTAAAGACTCGGCCTTGTCCATGCCCTTTCGGTAGGGGCGATCTTCCTTAATAGCAGTAAAAACATCCGCCACAGCCATAACCCTGCTTCCTAGTGACAACTCCGATGCCTTTTTCCCAAAGGGATACCCCTTGCCATCCAATCGCTCATGATGTAATGACGCCCATTTGTTAATCGTTTCCAGGCCATGAATGCGTTCCAGTATGCGATGAGTGAAATAAGTATGACTTTTTATAATATTACGTTCGTGAGCGTTAAGTTTTCCTGGTTTTTGCAATATTTCCGGTGCTACAGCAAGTTTCCCCAAATCGTGAAGGTAACCGGCAATTCTCATTGTAAAACAATCCTTATCGGAAAACTGAAACAGTTTTGCCAGTTCTGAGGCACTAGCGGCAACGCCGGTTGAGTGATTTGCCGTAAAAGAAGAGCGAAAGTCAATCATTTGCCCAAAAACGCTGGCCAAATGAGCTAATTGCTGCAAATTCAGCTGAACAGGGCTACACCTAACTTTCCGCTCAATAAGCCCAGACAGCATGGAAGAAGATATATCAAACCAGAAAAAACTCTTATCCGCTAAACTATGAAATGCATCTACAATCTCCGGAACAAACAAAGTACCCCTGTGATTTTCTATTTTATTACGAATAGTATCAACTTGGCCCAGGGCTTCTTTTTTCCCATTGAGCAAAACACTAATCCGGTCCGAAAGATGAATAATATGACTTCCCATAGGAACTGTTTCACCACTGAAATTAGTTCCTTCCCCCAGGTTCCATGGTACATGATGAAAACGTATCAAATTAGAAATTTCTCCAAAAGGAGCAAATTTTTTTAATATTTGGTAACCTGCCTCAGCATGGTCATGGGGATGATCCAGTTCAAAGTTAAGCGCACCGATTCTTTCTTCCAGAGAAAAGGCACCCATATCATGGAGAGCACCTGCCAGCATAATATTCTCTTTTTCACTTTCCGGCAGTCCTATTTCGGTAGCAATACAGTAACTAATATAGGATACCTTTTTATGATGGTCTACCACTTCCCTGCTAACAAGGTCCATTGCATCTGATAAGGCCATCACCATATCAAACAAAGATATCTTCATTTCCTGTTCCATAATCTCACCTGCTCCAATAGTTTCTACAGTTAAATTTCATCACAGTTCGAACTTTTTCCTTCAAAGCTGCAAAAATTACAAGGACACACGAGGACACGAGGACACGAGGACACGAGGGGACGGTTCTTTTGTGTCGTTTTTTACATATCGTCGAAGGCGAAACGATGGCCGAGCTCAAAAAAAATACTAAGGTTGCAGGGGCATTCGATATTTACCTTTTCATGAGTGTTAGAAGCAATGCCAAGAGAAGCTAGAAAAAAAGTGAAACTGGAGCAGCAGAGGGGAATTAAGATTCAAGATGTAGTGGACTGTATATATTATCAGGCTTAAATAGAAGGCACGTTCTATGAGTTGGTCTTCCCGTATGTTATAGAGATGCCAAAGTATTCTAAGTATTCTAGCGGATAGAGGAAATCATTTGTAGGCAGTAAGATAACTCGCAAACTTTAAGTGGAACAGCAGTGCTAGGATTGACTGTCCTAGCAGTTCAAATGTCGCGGCACCCAGCAGTGCACCGGTGCCAAACGCCATAACAGCACTAAGTAGCCATCTTTTAAAATGAAAGACCATCCCGCTTACCGCGCCAAGCAAAACGGTAGACCCAGCTACGCCACCCCATAGTGCCGCTTCAAGCATAAATTCACCCCTTACTTTTATATAATATTAGTTTGTTATTAGCCAAATTTATATTCGGTGCCTGGCAAGGGGACAAAAAAAAATGTGAGAAAGCTATTTGAATACGCTGAAATATTGAATATCAAGAAAAAAGTGCAGACCTATATAGGATTATGGTTAAAATCTGCCCAAAAAAAAGAGATACTTCGTTTTTTGAAGTATCTCCACTAGAACCCATTTCTTAATAAGTAATTGTGACTGCTTTTGTTTCTTGATCCCAGTCTATAGACAAACCTAAACTTTCAGTAACGAACCTTACAGGGACCATGGTTCGCTCGTTTATTATTTGCGCAGGAACATCTATTTTTGTTAATACCCACTTTTGAGATTGTGTATCCTTTTTATAAGCTTCATTGGAACCAATAACCAACCTAATGGTATTGCCATCCAGCGATATCAACACTTGTTGAAGTGCACTATCCCAATCAATATTTCCACCGATTGTTTCAACTATGGTTCTTATCGGTAAAAGCGTCCTGCCTTTAACAATCAAAGGCTTAGTCTCTCTTCTTGGATCAACTTCCGTCGTTTGCCCATTTACTTTCATATATGGGTCGCCGATTTTCAAGATGATATTATTTGGTTTAGATATGGGTGCTGGAATCGGTGTAGGCTGAGGTTCAGAGGACGGCTCTGGCGTAGAGATGTTTTTCCAGCCGTAGTCGTGTGGTTTCCCAGCCTCAAGATAGGCTTTACCATTTTCATTCAAGTGTCTACTGCTGTCGTGGCAGTACGAACATTCATTACCGGTCCAAGAAGCAAATCTTTCCTCAGCTGCAGCGTATGACGATGCCGAAAATACGATAACTAACGATAGAAGCATGACAAATGTTTTCCTTGTCCTTCTCACTTTTTTGACCTCCAAATTATAGTTTACCCTAACCTTAATCGACATAAGTTTAAGTATTAGTTTAAGTATTATATATTACCCGAGAAAAATCCTCCCATAGGGTGACACATGTAGGGTGACACATGGGGACGGTTCTTTTGTGTTTTGCACCACAGGATTGTTATTAAATTGATTTTGATTAATAATTTATGGTAAACTAAATTTAGTAGAAAAGGGTTTGTGGGAGAGTGATAGTATGCCGTTGATTTCTCAATTTTATGGGATTTTAATAAGGATGTTTTATAATGATCAGGAACAGCATCATTTACCGCATTTTCATGCTGTTTATGGGGAATTTTCAGGTTCATTTACTCTTGAAGGCGATATTATTACTGGTAATATTCCAAAAAAACAACAGAAACTTATTGCTGCATGGGCTACAATTCATCAGGAGGAACTAGAAGCGTTATGGAAGACTATTCAAGAGACTGGAGAGTATTTTAAAATAAAAGGATTGGAGTGATCTATAATGGTGCCTAGACCAAAAACAGTTAAACCTTTGGATAACTATTGTTTACAAGTTACATTTGATAATGGAGAAACTAAAATATATGATATGTCCTCGCTAATTGAAAAGCCTTTTTATAGAGATTTGAAGAATAAAAACATTTTTAAAGCTGTTAAAGTAAGTGACATAACACTGGAATGGCCATCAGGAGAAGATATTTGCCCAAATGAGCTTTATTATAAAAGCAAATAGAAAAGACACAAGGGGACGGTTCTTTTGGGAGTGGCAAGGGGACGTTTCGTTTGCCACCAGCATACCAACAAAACCATTGATTTTGTGATACAATGTGATACAATTATATTAACAGGTGGGGTGTGTAGATATGATGCTGATAAAATCCATTCGATGGACAGTTGACAGAGAAGCTCATATAGCCAGACATAACCTTTTGCCCGACGAAGTGGAAGAAGCTATCTTTAGTGATCAACAAGGCAAAACTTTTTTTGTTTCTCAGGCCAGAAGGAATAAAGAGGAGAAAGTCTATGCCTACCTTGGGCGAACGGGTGGCGGTCGCTATATTAAATTTATATACATCTATGAGGGTTACGGAGTAGCTTTTCCGGTTATGGCTTTGGACATGAGCAAGACTGAAAGGAGGATTTACCATGGTAAGTGATAAAAAAATACCTGAATTTGACTCGGTTAAAGAGATGGCCGAATTCTTTGACCGCACTGACTTAACTGACATTGAGCTTTCTGATGCTAGAGTTGACTATCAAAAAGGGGAAAACAGTTCTAGAGAGATGAAACATATATCAATTAGAGTGCCCAAGGGTGACTTAGAGGCCTTACAGAACCTGGCTGAAAAAGCCGGCGTGGGTTATACTACTTTTGTAAGAATGCTGATAAAACAGGCAATTAGCAAATAAAGGGTGAATACAAGGGGACGGTTCTTTTGTGTCGTTTCTCCATTTCACATTGATTTTAATAGGGATGCTCAGTATTATAAAAAACTGCTGGAAATGCTGATGGGCTGATGTAGTTTGGCTGAAGGCATGAAATGGCTGGATTATTTTTTATACTATATGATATAATAGTAATTGACAATATTAGGCAAACAAAAAATTATAATGATTTTTGTCAGAGACATGTTATTTACCCAATCTTAAATAGCTGCTAATGTTTGGGGGAACTATTACAAATTGCCCAAAAGTATATTGATTCCCTTGAGGAGGAAATGAATATTTCAGCAGCCTATGTATATGGATCATATATTAGAGGTAATTTTGATGAGGATAGCGATATTGATATAGCGGTAGTTTCAGATGAATTCACAGGTGATGTTATTGATGATAGATTTAGATTGATGAAGTTTCGAAGAAAAGTTGATATCAGGATTGAACCGCATCCTTTCAGTTTAATAGACTTTAATGATAATCCGTTGAGTAAAGGTATTTTGCAGGATGGAGTCAAGTTAAAATAAAATGTGCCTAGTGCCTTGTGCCTGGCATCTACAAAATTATAATGATATTAAAAGGTCTATTATGATTTCAGGGAGATAAGTATATGGACGAAAGGAAAATAGATATAGGAACCATTACAAGACTTGTTGCTGAAGACAAAATGGTTTGGAGAAATCATATTCTTGCTCGTATGCAGCAGAGGGGAATTAAGATTCAAGATGTAGTGGACTGTATATTATCAGGGGAAATCATTGAACAGTATTTTGATGATTATCCTTATACAAGTTGTCTAATACTAGGCTGTACTGATAAGGGAAGATGCATTCATACGGTATGTGCTTTAGGGCAGGATAAGGTTTGGATGATTACCACGTATTTCCCGGACAAGGAAGAATGGCATGATGACTTTCGCACCAGAAGGAGGAAGGTTTAATGAACTGTATCGCCTGTAAGGCAAACGTTAATGACGGAGAAGTCAATCATACTGTTGACATTGAGGGGCGAATTATTGTTGTGAAAAATGTACCTGCAAAGGTGTGTCAACAATGTGGAGACTATTATATTGCACATGATACTGCATTAAAACTGGAAGAGATAGTAGAAGAAGCTAAAGGAAATGGAGCAGAAATTACAATAATCAATTATCATGACCGGGCTGCATAGCAAAACACAAAACACAAGGGGACGGTTCTTGAAGGGTTCAATCGGAAGTTTTGCGCACGAAAATAGGCTCAACTATCGCTATTTAGCTGATTGTTGGGCCTTTTATTAACCTTGCGCAAAATTTTTGATTGCCCTAGAAGAATGAAGTCGCGCCTCTCTTAGACAAACTTTGCTATGGGGATTCAATCTTTTGATTTCAATAAAAGAATACTTTAGCTAGTAGTCCATAATGCCTGATTTTGATAAATCCCTTCGGAAGTATATGCATTAAAAACCGACGAATGAATTCCACACCTTTAAGGGTTATTGTGCCTTTCTTATCACCTTTTTTGTAGTTCTTAACTGCAATTGTGACTGTATCCTTATCCATGGAAACAATTCTGTTATTGGATATGGCGATGCGATGTGTATAGCGACCTAGATATTGGACAACAGCCAAAGGGCCTGAAAAAGTCCTTTTTGTATAGGTGTACCAATCTTTGGTGTAGCATTGGTTAAGTAAAGATTGGAAAGCTTTTGGATTTTGGTATTGTACCGCCTCTTTAAAAAATTTAAGCAGGTCCTGCCGGTAGTATTGTTTCAGGTAGTATAGAAATTTACCGCGAAATTTTTTTGCCAGTACTTTCACGGGAATAAAGAACTTTTTACTGCTGTTTCGCCATTTTTTGTCTTTTGTCAGCCCTCCTGCCAGTACCACTGTATGAATGTGGGGATGAAAATGCAGATCTTGTCCCCATGTATGCAATAAGGAAAAAAAGCCAATCTGTGCACCAAGATATTTTTTATCCCGCGAAAGTTCCAAAAGGGTTTGGGCACTAGCTTTATACATCAAATCATATAAAAGTTTCTGGTTTTGATAAATCAGCGGCTGAAGTTCTTGAGGCATGGTGAATACTACATGAAAGTAGGGGGCATTGAGGATATCCTGACTTCTTTTATCTACCCAGATTGCCTTATTAACTCCTTGACATGAAGGGCAATGCCGGTTTCGACAAGAGTTGTAGTGCACCTCAATATGACCGCATTCTTTACATACATGGACATTTCCGCCTAAAGCCGCAGTCAGCCCTTTTAATATATTTTGTAATTTCACTGTTACGGTTCAGGTCATAGGCAGGTTTATTAGCCAGGCTATAGAAATATATCCTGTTTTAAGTAAAATACCTTAAGGCTGGAACTATGCACCCAAAGCTTTTTTCGGGAGTCTGTTATTCTTTCTGTTAGTCTTTCCACAGGATTCCTTCCTCCTTGACTCTTTTTAAAACTGGTGCTGCGTGATAAAAATTTCACAAGCGTGAGGCTATTTTCTTGAAATGTGCAGGAATTTGTCTGTTTAGCTAGAAATATATTATATTATTGGTAATGTTGGTATTTATTTCATTTGAATCGAAAAGAGGCACGGTTGGAGGTCTATTCCATGCAGAAGACTTACCTCAAAAAACTGGTTTTACTAATCCTTTTATTAATTGTAGTTATTCCTAATGGTACAGCATTGGCCCACGAGGTTTATAACGACAACATGGAGCCGGAGGATGGCCCTATGGGAGCGATAGGAACATATATTTATGGGACTAACGCCAATAAAACCGGTACCGGTACAGGTATTGTTGAAGGATATGACATGAGTAAAGATTACAAAGTGCGCCGGGCAGATGGTAATCCATATGTGCACGGTCAATTTAAGAAAAATACCAACGCTTGCGCATCCTGCCACATGACTCACACCGCCGCAGGGGGTTCGCTGCTCCTGCGAAACGGTGTTTACAACACTTGCACCGCATGTCACGATGGCACCTTAGGTAAACTCAATGTATTTGATATTCCCGTCTATGACAGTTCAGTGGAAGCGGCGGATTATGTCAATGTAGGCGGAGGTTCTTTCGGCGGAGTGGTTGATACGGTATACAATGCGTCTATGCATTTGGCAAGAGGCAGTATAACCTTAGTCACAGCGCCTGGCGGTAATAAGTCATTAAATGCTGATCTTAATGGTGACGGCATAAACGATACAGAGACGGAATCTTGGACAGGCGACTTTGACTGCAGCGCCTGCCACCAACCTCACGGCTCATATAGTGATAGATTACTAGTGCCTAATCCCGCCAATATAGAGCGTCAGGCGCTTACAGTAGCTAGTTGGGAAGTGATAGGTACCCAGGACGGGACTAATGTTTGGGGCGCGGTGTATGAGGGAGAGGTTGTTGAAGGCCCTTGGTTACATATGGAATCATATTCGTTAGGGAAAACCCAAACTGTAATCTACCAGGCTGTATATGAGGTGGACGTTTCTATTACTCCAATGGTGGTTGACCCCGATAAGAATCAAGGGGATGATGGCTACATACTGCCGAGCAGCGTACACTTAAATGATAACTTTGCTATTAATTATGCCCAAGGAATAGCAACCAAGAAGGATAGCTATACGCCTCCCGCCAACTTAAAGATTGCCATAGTACCGGCCTTGGTAGTAAAGGTTGATAAAGGGTATTTCGAGGGTGACGGTGATTCGGTTCCGGTAGGCCCATACAATGTTGATGTTCTCGGTGGCGGCAATAGTTATGAGCAGGGTTTGGATGGCACGATTATTAGATGGCAAGGTGTCAACGAAACCACTAACCTAGGCAAAAACGGTATCACATGGTTTTGCGCGGGATGTCATACCGACTATTACGCTGAAAAATATGATGCCGGAGGTGGTTTGGAGGGAAGGTACGCAACAGCGTACCGTCATACCATTAACCGCCAATCTGTAGACGGTTCCGGGGAACAATCTTTTGTATATGAATATGGGCTTTACCAAGGATCTCAAGAAGATGTACTAACATGTCTATCATGTCATTATGCACATGGTACCACTAAACAGATAATGCGTAACGCTGATGATACCCAGGCCCAGGATGCCGACGCAAACCCGTCCTCCGCGATTAAGAGGTATGTGAATATGGCGGTATGTTGGAAATGTCATGGTGAAGAACTTGACCCCGAGTTCCATTCTTTTTAAAAAGCAGGAACACAAGGGGACACAGAGGGACGGTTCTTTTGTGTTGTTTTTCAAGTTCGTATTTGTTAAAATAAAATAGGGGTGTAAAAATGCCCAGAAGAGCGAGAAAGAAAAGCAGCACAGGAATTTACCACGTTATTTTAAGGGGAATTAACAGACAAATAATATTTGAAGATGATGAGGATTATGAAAAATTGTTGGAAACGCTAAAGCAGCATAAAGACATAAGTGGTTGTAAAATTTTTGCTTACTGCTTTATGAGTAATCATATACATCTATTGCTCAAAGAAGGAGAAGAGGATTTAGGAACAACGTTTCGAAGGATTGGAGCAACTTATGTATATTGGTATAACTGGAAGTATAATCGGCGGGGTCATTTATTTCAAGATAGATATAAGAGTGAACCGGTTGAAACTGATAGATATTTTTTGACAGTCCTTCGTTATATTCATCATAATCCCTTAAAAGCAGGAATAGTAAAGAAACTTTCAATATACCCATGGAGTAGTTACAGAGAATACCTAGGAAAGCCAAGGATTTGCAATATAGAATTTACCTTTAATTTCTTTTCTGAAGATAGGGAAAAAGCCATAGAGCTATTTACGGACTTTCATTTAGAAGGAAATAATGATAGATGTTTAGAGTACGATCAAAATATGAGATGGAAAGATACAGAGGCCGTGGATTTCATAAAAGAGATTTCTGGGGTTCAAAGTCCAGTTGAGATCCAAAGCTTTGAAAAACAAAGGCGAAATGACATTTTAAGAAAATGTAAAGAGAAAGGGTTATCCATTAGACAAATTGAAAGGTTAACCGGCGTTAGTTTTGGAGTCATTCGAAGAATATAGACAACAAGGAAACAGTGCCAAATACTCCTGAAATTGGATAACATCAATAATTAAGGATTTTTTCGGCATATTTTCCCTGGGAGTGGTTTCCGGCCCGGTAGTTACGGGATTTTTGGCCCAATGGGTATTACACTTTTATTATAGCTGCCCGGTGACTCTTGCCGGCTCAATTATTATTAGAAAGCTAAGTCTACAAAAGCGAAAATTAAAAGAAGGGCTGTCCCTGTAAGTTCGGGATACAGCCCTTTTAATATATTTTGTAATTTCACTGTTACGGTTCAGGTCATAGGCAGGTTTATTAGCCAGGCTATAGAAATATATCCTGTTTTAAGTAAAATACCTTAAGGCTGGACTATGCACCCAAAGCTTTTTTCGTAATGAGTTCAATCCATTTTCCCATTAATATGAGGTAACCGGATAAACGACTGTAGATTTGTTTTGCTAGGCTTTCGTTGTATGTGTGTACGGCCAGATTTCGGTCGTCTACCATATTTAAGGCTGTTACAGTTTCCGCATCGCTAAAGATGTTGACTTCTCGGCAGGCGCGGATAACGCCTTTAGGCGAACCAATGTCAATTCCTTCAACCTTGTAAAGCATTTCCCGGGCTGCCTTCCATATTGCCTCAAAGGTAAATTCAAACCTCTGAATAGCAGCATCGCGTTCAATGGTAGTAGGTTGTTCTATCGCCATCACTTCACGAAATGCAATAAGTGCTTTTTCGGAGTCTGTTATTCTTTCTATTAGTCTTTCCACAGGATTCCTTCCTCCTTGACTCTTTTTAAAAATACTGGATCTACTTCGGATAAATCAACAACATCCACGCGGTACGGAATAGTAGATTCCTCTAAATGAGAACGAAGGTTAACGAGATATTCACTTGAAAGGGTATCCTTACTTAATATTCCGATATCAATGTCAGATGTATGTCTTTCCTTATTTTTTGCCCATGAACCAAATAGGTAGACATGCAGGGGTATATTCTTTGTGTATTCTAGTAGTGTATTTTTGACTCGGTTTAGAACTTCTTTTCGTTGCATGACATTTCACCTCGATTTCCTAGCAGGTGGAAAGGAATGGTATTTTTGTGCATTGTTATTATATCATAGTTACTTATTTGTTGAAAAGAACATAAGGGGACGGTTCTTTTGTGTCGTTCATGCTAAGCGTGTGAGGGGTGTTTTTCTTGAAAGTAAAAAAAGCCAAGCATGTAGGCTTGATAAGGCCGCGCTACTGAGCTTACCTAGTTGGCTGGTTATATATTACCCCCCGGCAGAACCTTGACAGGCGCTCAGGTTGCTCCTCAGCAGTGCCCTAAAATTCCGATATCGGAATCTTAGGGAATATTCCGACTTTTGATATATTCCGATGATTTTTCAAAACCTTTCCCTAACAAATAGACAACTTTTCCTACCGGGTCAAAATCACAAAAACGCATGGATAGCATTTCGCAGTCACGGGCAGCTGAGTCATACATTAACACCAGAAAGAACAAATCGCGAATCCCCATTTTCTTGGATGGGTCAGGTTGGCGAAGAACAGTAGTTATTGCATCCTTGGACATATACTCCAGCATGAAGGACTTGTTCACATCTTTTTGCATCGGAATACCTCGCAGATCTTCCAGATAAAAAACAAGCGTCGGTTCTATGCTAGCTACATAACGAAAAAATGCGCGGATGCGTGCCAACCTGTGATTTCGTGTAGACGGGGTCCATCCTTTTGTTTGCTGCATTTTATCCAGAAAGTTTATCACGTTTTCGCGGGAAAGATCCGCAAAGGTGAGGCTCTCAACACGCTTACCGGTTGCGTCACACACGAAGGAAAGCAGCATATTCCACACCTGTTTTGTGGCTAGGATTGTATGCGGGCTGCGCTGAGCCTGCTTAGTTAAGAAGATGGTAAAAAACTCTCGCAGATGTGAGAACAGGTTATCTTTAATCTTCTTCATAATCATAAGCCTCCGGTATGATACCATTTGAGCGAGTGAAGTCCATAAGAGCTAACCGCTCTGGCAGTAAATGAATGTAGTAGTATGTGGCAGAAAAGCTTTCGTGCCCCATATATGCACTGAGGTATGGGATCATCGCGTCTAAATCCCTTCCCTCTTCAATCCAGCGCATGAGTATTTGTGTAGCGAAATTGTGTCGGAGAGCATAGGGAGTACAGGAACCACGACTGGTTACATTCCCGCTCATCTCCCAACATATACGGAAAGCATCGCAGAGCCAGTCGGTTGTGTAGGCCTTTCCCAATTGAGTTTGAAAGAAATATGTTCTTTGGGGGGTAATTTTTTCCGCTATTTGGTTGTACCTCTTGCACATCTCCATAACGTCTGCGTTAGTAGGCAAGCACCGATCCTTGTGGCGCTTTCCATCGGCGATATAAATAGTATTATCAGTGAAGTTGAAATCCGTACACCGTAGACACCGCACCTCTTGTGGACGCATTCCGCATGCATACTGTAAACGGAAAATGACTGGCACTGTAAAATCATGCAGAACGTTTCTTTCACCGCTGGGGTAGCAATCCGTAGCCTCAAAAAAGTTCGTTAGTTCAACATGATTCATGATGATAGGTTGCTTGGCCTTTGGCATAGGAAAGAAAGATGATGGCATGACATATGCTTCTTTGCCTGCAAGGGAGATATAGCGAGCAAATCCGCGAAGCGCACTTGCTCTATTAAAGGCACCTTTACCATTGCCTTTGGCATCGTTGCACCAAGCGAACGCAATTTCTTTCGTAAGAATGGTTTCGTTTGGGAAATGATTCATACAAAACCGATCAAAGTTCGCAAAGAGCTTATTGTAATTTTTCACAGAATATCTCATTGTAGCTCTATGTTCCAGCATTTCTTGGATTTGCCCGGCAAATCCGCTTTTAAATTCATATGTCATAATAGACCAACTTTCTTGGTTCTGAACATGGATATGTCTAGACAGCATATGCGAAGGCCTTCTGTGTCTAAGGCAACATAACGTTTGGCGGAGTTTGGATTCGCATGCCCAAGCATCTCACCAACGGATCGAATGGGCACTCCAGCCCGAACCAGTCTTGTGCCAAAAGTTCTCCTTAATGCGTGGAATGACTTGCCATCCCAAGCTTCATGAGAAATGCCTGCTTTGCAAAGAGATCTAACCATAATGTCCCTACCTGCGGTATCACTTAACCTATCATAAGGCCTTCTATGACGGACAAATATGTATGGAGAATCCGTTTCGGGGCGACCGTTTAGAATATAGTCTGCTATAGCGTTGCCTACTCCCGACGATAATTCCGTTTGAATACCCACAACGGTTTTGCCTTGGACCACATCAATGACCTTGCGATTCCAATCGATGTCCGATCTCTTTAGGTCTAAAACGTCCACGCCTCGAAGCCCTGTCCAAAGTGCGAGCATTATGATAGCATAATCTCGTTTCCCGATAGGAGTAGTCCTGTCCACACTGTCAAGAATAGCATCCGCCTCTTTGTCGGAAAAGCAAGGTAGCAATTTTCGATACCTGGGTGCCGGGTTGATAAGATTCCATTCAGCGTTGATAGATGCAAGCCCGGTATCAGCTAGGTGTGAAAGAAATTTTCTTGTTGCACCCGTGAACTTTGACATACTGGCTTTGTTGTTTGGAGCTGCGTTCGCAATAAAATCCTTCACATTATTGGACCTTAATTTGTTGAAATTCTGCATGCCGTTTTGCTCAATGAAAACAAGAAACTGCCGTATAATGCCTATGTGCGTCCGAATAGTTCTAGGAGCTAAGGATTGAGAGAGGTGGGTGGAATAGTCAGCCAGAATCTCTTCAAAGTACTCGCACAGCTTTTGCTGTTTGAAATTCTTGTGCTCCCATACAAGCTCCCTGCCTTGCATGCAGTCTGTCAGTAGTGCAGCCGCTTTCCTGCGGTGTATCGCAGTAGATTTGCTAAACTCACCGTTCTTAGCCTTTGACATCTGTTCCTCTGCATAGGCATGCATTTCGTCATCAGAAAAGATTCTAATACAGTTGACCTCGCAGTAAGGAACAATGTTACTTAACAAATAAATCTTATACTGCCTAATGCTGCTACTACTGAGGGGGATATTTCTGAGAAATGCCAAAACACACTCAATTGCTTCCATGATCTTTTGCATAAAAAAACCTCCTTATTAGATTAGTCTTGGCTGATCGCCAGACATCTCTATTATAGAGGTGTAAACAAAAACAGTAGAATATAATATTCCGATTCTTTCAGCCAATAGGATAGTGACGGTGTTGCATATACAAAATACTAAGCATGTTTTGAAAAATCATCGGAATATATCAAAAGTCGGAATATGCCCTATCCTCCTGTCAAGTAAGAGCCAATAATAGCCCAAATTTTATGAAAAAAACTATTTACACAAAATAATTTACATTCCCCTCTCCCAGACCACCGTGCGAGTAATATGCAAAAAAAAATAGCCCTCTAGAAGATGAGAGCTATTTAATATACCGCTTTAGTTGTTCATAAAAATTTTCACGAGTACCGGCAAGAAGTAAAATGACTTTTTTACCATTGACTTCATTGATGGTGTAGGCAATTTCATAGTTTGTACCTTGATACCTTACATCGTAACCATAAATGCCAGCTAAATCGCCACGCTTTGGTTGACCAATATAGGGATCTTTACTTATTTCTTGTAAAGCTGCTTTATAAGTATCTTTAAGAGGTTTTTCTTTTAGTTTTTTAAAAAAGCGTGCGGCTGGGGAACTGAACTGTATCTCATACATATCTAGTTCTCCGGGCCAAAGATGTCTTCAAAGCTTTCGGATTCTTTTTCTCCAGCAGCTATAGCATCTGCATCCTCAAGCATATGAGTAACAGCTTTTTTGATATTTTTGCTTTGAGATTCAAATTTTTTTATTAATTCATTACCGGAGTAGCCTTGAGATATGAGGTCTTTGAGTATTTCAACAGAAAACTCACCAGAATTTCTATTTAGGGGTCTGATTACAATAGCACCGTCTTCAAGGGTACATTCGACTTCATTATCAAGACCAAGATGTTTATAGTATTTCAAAGGTATCGTAATCTGACGTTTCTTAGAAACACTGATTATTTTACGATCCATATTATCACGCTCCATAACAGTTGCATTCATAACTCTAACCTCCTTATAGTATATGCAAAATTTATATAATTAGTATAACAAAGAAACAAAGAAAAATCAATTAAAAAGAAAAAGAAAGGGTCAGGCTTGAATTATTCACTAATTAATGAAGGGACATGCGGACAGGTTGTTTTTTCTTAGTACGCTTAGTTCTTTTGATAGATTTAAGTACAAACCATATAATTGCAGTTGTTATAAGGGCAGCGACCGTGGCATTGATTAACGAGCCTACTATAAAGTCCAATGAAATAGACTTTACCTGAAACCAGGAAAAAAATGAAGCCGGCTGGTCAATCACTGTTTCCATGTTGCCCAAAGATTGTCCCAAAGAATGTTCTAATTGTGATTGGACTTCTGTATTAGTAGGGTTTGCTCCTATGACCATTGTTCCAGTTAAATAGTTTAGGGTGTAGAAAAAAGGGATAAAAATAGCAGTACTTATGTTGGTGGATACTGCCATAATGCTGCTAGACCGCATCAGTTTCGCAGTGACACCTGAAAGAACCACTCCTACACCAAGGGAGGGTATAAAGTTCCAGAAGATGCCGATAGCCATACCGACGGCAACGGCATATGGTTGGTTGGATGCTTTTTTTAACTTTTTCAGATAACTAAAAGGTAATTTCATGTCAACAACAAAACTCCATATGGTTGCATTTTTAATAAAAGTTTTCATATGAAATATGTCTAAAATTGTAATTCGCACTCTTCTCGTAAGTTTAGCACATAAAAGGACAATATTAAACTGATAATCGGTGGGTAGAAACATCACCAGATTTTCTTATCTAACAAGTGCATGTTCCAATATACAGGAAACTAGGACCCTAGTCCTATATAAAATAGGAAGCGTGGCATCTTTAAGATTTTTCGATATACTGGTAAGCTTATTTTGAAAAAGTAAAAAGATGTCATTGGAGGGAGTAAGATGAAAAAAATAGTTGCGATAATGGTAATGCTGCTGATGGTCTTAGCTCTTAGCACCACCGGCGTCCTTGCCGCTAAATCAGAAAATGGCCGGGATAAGTCTGCTAAGGATAAGCCACAAATTCAAGTTGAAGAACAGGAAGTTGATTTAGAGGTTGAAGCAGAAGAGGATGAAGAGCTGAAAGAGGATATTGAAGCAGAGGAAGAATTGGAAGCAGAACTGGAAGCAGAACTGGAGGAAGAGGAAAGTATCATAGAAGAAGTGTATGAAGAAGATGATGGTGAAGGTAACGGCTGGGCTAAAGGGCTCTGGAAACAGAATGAAGGGCTTCAGTCCAAGCTCGAAGAAAAGCAGGAAAAGATTGTAGAGAAAATGGAATGGTTTGAGGAAACAGGTAAAGGTGACCTTGAAGCGAAAAAGGCGGAGTTTGAACAGAGATTGCAGCAGCTTGAAGTTGATTACCAGGAGAAAGTGGAATTGCTGGCCGGGAAGTTGGCAGCAAGGGGTAATGTGATAGAATTTAGCGATGCTTTTCCTGTTATTAAGCAGGGTCGGACTTTAATTCCCGTCCGCGCGGTCATTGAAACTGTCGGTGCCGCCGTATATTGGGATGGCGAAAACAATCAGGTAACAATTCAGCGGGACGATATTACCTTGGTTTTGCAGCCGGGTGAAGCATCCTATACCGTAAACGGTGAGACAAAGACTTTTGACGTTCCCGCGGAAACCATTAATAACCGTACCTTTGTACCACTCAGGTATATAGCGGAGGAACTAGGTGAGGTAGTGGAATACGATGAAGAGACTGGTAATATTAATCTTGAGGAACCGGAAGAGGAAACCGGTGATCAAGTTTTAGATAACTAAAACCCACCCACCCAAAACTAAATAGATACAAGCCAAAAGCCCGGGATTTTTCAATTTCCCGGGCTTTTGGCATTATGCAAGACAAAACGGGCCTTTTTACCGGTGGTAACATGCTGCCACCTATAGTATAATTGAGTAAAATTAAGGTAATTGGGGTGACTTCATGAAGAGGTACGCAGGTATTATTAGTTTATTACTTATTTTAATGTTGGTTGGTACAACTGGCGCGTTGGCTGCCGGGGCTGCCGTTGCCCAGGGGGATGCGGATCAGCACGGCGCAAAGATTTCTCAGTCATTAACAGTATGGGAGGAGAGCACCAGTTCATCGGAGTTGGTACGTTATTTAGCACAAGGGTCCGGTCAGAGCCAAGCGCTGAAGAGTAACGGCACTCAGCAGAAAGAACCAGCGGCCTATGACGGTAAGCTGGTGTTTGCGGATAACAGATATTTAAACTGGGATATATTTGTGCTTGACGTTGCTACGGGCAAAGAAAGCTGGATTGGTAAGGGCCCGAAAGATCAGCTTAAGCCCGATATCTACAAAAATAATGTCGTATGGCAGGATAGGCGCGATGGCAACTGGGATATTTTCCTCTACAATCTAGATACCGGAAAGGAATTACCGGTTACCGGTAATGAGGATGACCAGATTAATCCTCAAATTTACGGTGACTACATCGTGTGGCAGGATGAGCGAGATGACAATTGGGATATTTACGGCTACGGAATTTCCACCGGTAAGGAATTTGTCATTGACAGTTCGCCTAAAAACCAGGTTAGCCCCAGAGTGGAAGGGGATTATGTGGTCTGGGCCGACGATCAGGCAGGAAATTGGGAGATATACCTTTATAACTTTAAATCCGCTAAGACTACTCGCATCACCAAGGCAGACGATGATCAGAGCAATCCCGTGGTTTCCGGCAGTGTAATTATCTGGCAGGATGACAGCAATGGCAACTGGGATTTATATGGCTATGACATCTATACCGATAAGAAATTTCCCGTGGCAGTGGAGCCGAAAAATCAGCTTCAGCCCGATATCTACGGTAATAAAGTAGTTTATACGGATGACAGCAATTATAACAATGATATTAAGATGCTAAAGCTTTCAACTAGTAACCCGGTAGACGACGTAAACGAAGAGCCATCGGAGCAAAAAAGCAGCGGGCTGACTGTTGAATTAAATGGTGGGGAACTTAGCTTATCCGTGCCGCCGGTGATGAATGCCGGTCGAGTGCTGGTTCCCCTAAGAGGGATTGCTGATGCCCTTGGACTTAGTACTCAGTGGCATAATGAAAGCCAATCTATTGCCATTACCGGTGATGGCACCAGTATAGCACTAGCCATCGGGAAGAAGGAAGTATCGGTTGGGCCGGATAACTTTACCTTGGACACGGTTCCTTTTCTCAATGCGGGCCATACCTATGTGCCGGTCCGCTTCGTTAGTGAAGCATTTGGTGCTTCTGTAGACTGGGATGATGCCGTCAGTACGGTGAAAATTTCTAAATAAGCAGGACTCAATGAACCCCGGATTCTGATGCCGGGGTTTTCTTGTGCGGCGGCAGTCGGATTTTATGGAACAACCCCCTCTAGGCCCGGCTAACCCCGAGCTTATTATTTTGAATCACCCGCGCAAAAAGAGGATATTTCCATCACACCGAGAATAGTCATAATAGTCAGATATACCATTTAAATAGGTACACACTGCCTATGCCGATGTTAAGTAAAGTTTTGCGTTTATCTTGTCTCCTAATTTTTAATCTGGGCGGTGTTTCTAATGTCCAACGACCCCAAAACATTACCAAATTCAAATACAGACAGACCTCTCCGCGGAACAATAGGCATAAAAGATGGAGTGGCCAGCGTTATCATGCCCGAACCCGATGCTGAACGGCCTAGCCTTACGCCCGGGGATAATGTCATTATTAACGTCAACAAACGAGAAATTACGGACAAGACCCCTATAAATGCTGAAGACGAAATTGAGATCAAGCCAGGGGAGAAGAAAGCATCGCTTGACTACACGGTTCAAGTGGATGCTGCCTTAATGCACGCACGTATGAGTGTCAACTATAAGTATGGTCAAAAGTTTAGCATCAATGACAGTAAACCCACTCAGGACCTGGTGGTTTCGGCGGAATTTAAAGAAGAAGTTTCGCCGCCGGCCTTGGACTATACTACCGTAATAATCGAGCTGGCTCAGAAGGGAATAACCCACTACATAAATGAAGGGAAAATTCGCACCCTGCTTACCTCCGGACAGAACTGCCAGAGGGAGTTAATAGCTGAAGGCGTATCGCCTAAGCCGCCGATGGACGAAAGTATCGAGTATGTCTTCCAAAATAAAGAGTTTGAAGAGGGGCGAAGACTGAGACGGATGGCAAAAATCCTTAGTGTAGAGGCCGGCGAAGTACTGGCAGTCAAACACCCTGGGATACCAGGCGAACCCGGAATAAACCTGAACGGCGCTCCGGTGGGGGTGCGTGACCCGAAGGCCATTAGCATTAAAACCGGAAAGGGAGTAACACTTTCGCCAGATGGCACAAAAGCTTATGCGGCTATAGACGGGCGCCCTGATGTAGTTAATGGCAAATTGAGTGTACTGCCCGTCTGCAATCATAAGGGTAATGTCAATCCGGAAACTGGGGATATTAGTTTTAAAGGTGATGTGATTGTGTCCGGCAATGTAGAGGATAATATGCTGATCAGCGCCACCGGCGAAGTCACGGTTACAGGATTTGTGGCCAACAGTACCATTAATTCAGGCGGAAGCATTACTGTTAATGGAAATATAGTCGGATGCAAATTGTTCGCCGGTAAAGTTTCCCTTATTTGCAGCAGTATATTAAATTATTTAACCAAGATGGAGCATCAAATTACCCTTATATTGAAATTTGTAGCCCAACTGCATTCACAGATGCAGGGGAAGATACCGTTAGACACAGCCGTTAGGGCCATTATTAAACAGAAGTACCCCAAATTATCTCAGGAGTGCGCAGCCTTCGCCGCTGATATTAGGGGAAAAGATGAATTTAAAATGATGGAAGGCCCGGTTGTGCAGGTCGTTAACCAATTGACCGAAGCATTTGACATCGTTAATAATGAGAAGATTTATACTGATGATATGTTTACCGAACTTCAAGAATCAATCACCAAAGCAAAAGATATACTGGATGCCATGAATCGCCCGGACGCAGCTTTGAATGGTAGATATGTCCAATCTTCTACATTGTTCGCCAGTGCCGATATTATTATTAACGGCGAAGGCTGTCACCAATCTATTCTCAATGCCGGAAGAAAAGTAGAAATCAAAGGTATTAAAGGTCTCTTCAAAGGCGGTGAGATTAACGCCGGCGGTAATATCTACATTAAAGAAGCAGGCTCCGAACTCGGAGTTGCTACTAAAATTGGGACTAAAGCCAAGCAGACAATTAAAATGGACATAGCTTGGCCCGGAGTTGAAGCCAGCACCGGGACCACCCGCAAAGTATTCTACCAAAAACAACACAAAATATTTTTATCTAATGGTGCCTGACACCAAATAAGTGACACCAAATGTGTCACTTATTCTAAAAAATTATGTGGCGGGAGGAAAGTGTGTTGCATAATAATTAAAGATATCAAAAGATATCAGAATATTATGAAATTGAAGGGGGAATTGAAATGATACTGTCCACACAGGAGCATATTACTGAGTATACTGACAAGGGATGGTGGGGGAAAAAGACTCTGATTGAATATTTCAAGGAGCATGTAGAACTGCAGCCGGAGCATACGGCGCTGGTGGACCCGCCGGATAGGCAGGAATTGACCGGTACTGCGCCGGAAAGATTGACCTATGCACAGCTTGACCGGGCGGTGGATGCTGTGGCCACGTCGCTGGCAGGGATGGGGATTGGCAAGGATGATATTGTCATGGTGCAACTGCCAAACACTTGGGAATTGGCTATGTTGTATCTGGCCATCTGCCGTACAGGAGCAATTATTTCTCCGGCCCCAATGCAGTGGCGTTTTAGGGAGTTACAATATATTGGCGACCTTACCCGTGCGAAAGCCCTGATTACGGTGACGGAGTTTAAAAACTTTGCCCATGGCACAATGGCCTACAAGCTTCAGGCCAATTCAAATAAGATGGAGCATGTGATTACTCTCGAGGATATCAGAAAGATGACCCGGGGCAATGGCGACAGTAGGCTGTTGGACAGCATCCCAATAGATGCTAACGATATTTTCACCATCTGCTGGACATCCGGCACTGAGGCAGAGTCGAAGGGTTGTCCCTTAAGCCACAATAACTGGTTATACCAGTGCAACGTCGGTATCGGCACTGCGGATATCCGTCCGGGGGATGTGCAGATGACGGCCGGGCCGCTGGTAAATATGGCTTCTCTGGGTACCACTTATATTCCATGGATTATTCTGGGCGGGACATTTGTGCTGCATCACCCGTTTAACCTGCCGGTTTTTATCCGCCAGATGATGGAGGAAAAGGTCAACTATACTTTATTGGTGCCTGCTGTGGCCAACATCATGGTGAAACATCCCCAATCAGATCAGTTTCGCTTTGAAAGTATTCGCTCCATAACGCTGGGTTCGGCGCCGCCGTCCTTGTTTACCATTCGTGAATTCAAAAAACGCTGGGGTATAGATATCGGTAATATCTGGGGCCAGAATGAAGGAACAGCTATTGTCTCCGGTGCCCGGGATGTTCCTGAAGTGGAGAAAAGAGTGGACCATCTGCCGCAGTTTGGCAAGGCCGGTGCCCAGTGGGCCAGTGATACATCCGGAATACACACTAAATTAGTGGATCCGGACACCGGCAGTGAGGTAACAGATATTGGAGGTGTGGGGGAGCTGGCCTATAAAGGCCCCAACGTCATTCCTGGTTATTTCCGCCGACCGGACTTGGATGCCAAGTCTTTTGACGAACAGGGGTATTTCTATACGGGAGATTTGTTTCAAATTAAAGAAGGTAATTATGTGAGTTTTTTTGACCGAAAAAAAGATATTATTATCCGGGGCGGTTACAACATCAGTGCCCAAGAGGTTGAGAATATACTGCTGTCCCATTCCAAAGTGGCAGAGGTGGCTGCGGTGGGTATGCCCGATGAGAAACTGGGCGAGCGTACCTGTATCTATGTGGTGCCTCGTCCCGGTGAGACCTTTGACCTACAGGAGCTGGTAGATTTTATGACGGAGCAGGGCTGTGCTGTTTACAAGCTGCCGGAACGGCTGGAGATTGTGGAAGAAATACCGCGTAACCCCGTAGGTAAGATTCTCAAATCCATCCTGCGCAGTGATTTGGAGAAAAAAATAAAGATGTCCAGCTAAGGCGCTGGAATAGGAAACGGCCCACCAGCACCCTGGAAATTATTAAAATAGGCAGGGCTCAATAAACCCCGGATTTTGGTGCCGGGGTTTTTCTTATATTTATCTCCACAAATTCCTATTGACACCCAAAATGTGGCTTAATATAATGTACATATGCCGACCGACTGGTCGGTTCTGAATTGTATACACAATTATAGTTTTTTTAATGGGGAGGAAAAAGAGAAATGTTACTTAGTAAGACTGTCAGAATGATTACTTACTTAACTTTGGTTGCCACATTACTGTTTGTATTAAGCGGTTGCGGAGCTCAACCGGTAGAGGCGCAAAAAGAACAGGTGGAAACCATTGCGGTTAGCGTAGTGAAAGCTGAAAAAGGTGATTTGCAAAAATTCAGTGAGCTAAGCGGTAAAGTTGAAGGCCAGTCCGAGGTTAATGTTATTCCTAAGATGGGCGGTAAAGTGGAAGAAGTAAAGGTGAAGGTAGGCGACCGGGTACAAAAAGGTGATGTAATGGTGCGTCTAGAAAGTGATGAGATTCGTGCTCGGTTAAATCAGGCCCAAGCCGGTTTGGCTGCCGCCCGGGCCAGTTTTACCAACGCTGAAAGCAACTATCAGCGTATGCAGGAATTATTTAAACAGGGAGCTATCTCTCAACAGCAACTTGATTCTGTGGAAATGCAATATGAAACGGCCAAATCCCAAGGCGTAAAGCAAGCTGAAGCACTAGTAGAACAGGCGCGAATTGCGTTAGATAGCGCTACCATTGAAGCTCCGATTGACGGTATTGTCGCTTTCCGTTACGTTGATCCGGGCCAAACTGCCGGACCGACATCGCCGGTAGTAACCGTAGTCAATATGGATACGGTGGTAGTAAGGGTGAATGTGCCGGAAACCGATATTAACACAGTTAAAATGGGCGATACGGTAAAGGTAACGGTGCCCGCAGCGGCAGCAGATGAAGCTTTCACCGGCGAGTTAACAATGGTAGCGCCGGCGGCGGACGCTCGTACCAAGGCGTATCCGATAGAAGTCGCCATTGATAATAAGGAGCATGTATTAAAGCCCGGCATGTTTGCTCAAGTGGCATTAGGTACCCGTTCGGTGGAAGATGCGCTTATTATTCCTCAAGAAGCTTTGGTTGATATTAACGGCATTAAAGTAGTTTATGTGGCTGTTGACGGTAAAGCGGTGCAACAAGATGTTAGTCTTGCTTTTACCACTGGTGAGCAAGCGGCTGTATTAACGGGTATTAATGCCGGCGACGCGGTGATTATTCAAGGTCAGCATCGGGTTGATGACGGATCACCGGTCACAGTTCAAGGTGGTGACAAGTAGTTTATGAAGCTATCCAATTTTGCGGTTAAACGCCCGGTCACCGTGGTGATGGCGGTGCTGATCGTTATGCTGCTGGGGGGGATATCCCTTACACGCATTGCGGTAGACCTTTATCCGGAGATAAAGCTGCCGGTGGGGGCTGTTTCCACTTCTTACAGCGGCGCCGGTCCTCAGGAAGTGGAGGAATTGGTCACCAAACCGCTGGAAGAAATTCTTGGTACGGTTAACGGTGTTGACCAGATTGTTTCCGATACTACTGAGGGGTCGTCTACGGTAATTGTCTGGTTTGACTGGGGCACTGATATGGATTTTGCCACCTTGAAGATGCGGGAAAAGGTAGATTTCATTAAGTCCTTTATGCCGGAGGACATCAGTAACCCGATGGTGATGCAGATGGACCCGGCGATGATGCCTATTTTACAAATCGGCCTATCCGGCGGCAGGGATTTATCCCGGCTAAAAGCTTTTGCGGAAGACGACATATCCAGCAGGCTGGAACGGCTGGAAGGTGTGGCTTCGGTTTTCATAACTGGCGGTTATACCAGGGAAATAAAGGTGTCGGTGGACCCGGTTAAATTGGAACAATACGGGCTCACCTTGGCGCAGATATCTCAGACGCTGCGTGCAGAAAACGTCAATATGTCTACCGGTCAGGTAGTGGAAGGTAAGCAGGAACTATTTGTACGTACCTTAGGTGAGTACGAAACTGTCGAGGATATTAGGAATGTGGTGCTGACTGTGCCCAATGGGGGCGGCGCCATTCGCCTGTCTGATTTGGCAGCGATTGAAGATGGATTTAAAGATGTTGATCAGATTACCCGCATGAACGGGGAACCAAGCATTGGCATAAGTGTTATGAAACAGAGCCACGCCAATACCGTCCAGGTGGCTGAACGAGTTAAAGCGGAGCTTGAGCAAATCAAAAGCAGTGCTCCCGGCGGGATGGACATCGCGATGATTTTTGACCAGTCAGAATTCATTAACCAATCAATCGGCCGGGTGGTAAGCAATACGATTCTCGGCGGTATTTTCGCGGTGTTAGTGCTATTCCTGTTTTTAAGGAATTTACGCAGCACACTGATTATTGCTATTGCTATTCCTATTTCTATCGTTTCTGCATTTACGTTAATTTACTTCAATGACTTGACATTGAATATGATGTCCATGGGCGGCTTGGCCTTAGGCGTGGGCATGATGGTGGACAGCGCTATTGTTATTTTGGAGAATATTTATCGATATCGCCAGGACGGACACGGCATGATGCAGGCAGCTATTCTTGGCTCCGATGAGGTTGCCAGTGCGGTGATAGCGTCTACCATAACTACAATTGCGGTATTTTTGCCCATTGTATTTGTGGAAGGAATAGCGGCACAATTGTTCAAACAGTTGGCGCTGACGGTTTCTTTCGCTTTGGCTGCAGCCTTATTAGTAGCGTTAACGCTGATACCGATGCTTTCTTCCAAGTTTTTGGTAATAACCAATGGCAACGGTAAGGTGAAAAAACGAAACCCGCTGCGAAAAATTATGGACGGATTAGCACAGGGGTTAGATAAATTAACTGCAGTGTACAGTAAATTACTAGCTTGGGCATTAGGCCACCGCAAAACTGTAGTGGCAGCTGTTACTGTGGCCTTGATATCAAGCTTTGCCCTAGTGCCCATGGTGGGCATGGAGTTTTTGCCTAGTATGGACAGCGGTGAACTGGCTGTCAATATTGAATTGAATAGGGGCTCCTTATTGGAAGAAACCGAGAAGATAACGGAGCAGGTTGAGGATATCCTTTATGATGTCCCTGAGGTGGATACCGTATTTACCAGTGTTGGCGTTTCGCAGAATCAACTGGGCATGGGCGGCGCCCAGCAGCACCGGTCCCAAATACGGGTAATGCTGGTGGATAAGGAACAGCGCAGCCGCGGCACTGACGTGGTGGCCGACGAACTGCGTAATAGTTTTGCCGGCATTGCCGGGGCGGATATTGAAGTTTCAGCAGTAGATGCCAATCAGATGGGCGGAGGAAGTTCTGCCCCTGTTGCGGTAAAAATTAAGGGTAATGATCTGGTTACTTTAGAAAAACTGGCTAACCAGGTTCTTACCATTGTGGAAAGTGTCCCAGGCACCCGGGAGGTGGAGTCAAGTTTTGTAGATGGCAGTCCAGAACTTCAGTTATTAATAAATCGCGATAAAGCCGCTAGTTACGGTATTAATGTGGCGCAGCTGGCTTCGGCGGTGCAAACTGCTATGCATGGTCAGGTTGCTACGAAATTTGGAATTGAAGACAACGAGATTGACGTACGCGTGATTTATCCTGAATGGGCTAGAAAAAACTTGCAGGACCTAAAGGATGTGACTATACCGTCGCCTATGGGCATCAATGTGCCGGTATCTGAAGTGGTGACCATCAAGCAGGATGTGGGTCCGGGTACAATTAGTCGTGAGGATCAAGCCCGGGTGGCTTCTGTACAGGCGCAAATTGCCGGCCGTGACTTAGGTAGTATCACCAGTGACTTGGAAGCCAAGCTTCAGCCGCTGCGGCAGCAGTTGCCAAAGGGATATGAGATTATTCTGGGCGGTCAGCAAGAAGAAATGATGGAAGCCTTCGGCAACCTAGGATTGGCTTTGATACTGGCGATTATCCTGGTGTATATGGTGATGGCGTCGCAATTTGAATCTTTGGTGCATCCGTTTGTGATCATGTTTTCTTTGCCCACCACATTTATCGGTGTAGTAGCTGCTTTAGTAGTTACCGGGCGCAGTTTCAGCGTACCAACTTTTATTGGAGTAATTATGCTGGCGGGTATTGTGGTCAATAATGCCATCGTACTGATTGATTACATTAATGTGCTGAGAGAACGCGGGCATGAGCGCGATGAAGCAGTACTGCAGGCGGGACCGGTACGGCTGCGGCCAATCTTAATGACCACGTTGACTACAGTATTGGCATTGCTGCCCACTGCCGCAGGGATTGGTTCCGGCTCTGAGGCTTCTGCGCCCATGGCAGTTGCGGTGGTCGGCGGTTTATCGGTGTCCATGATATTTACTTTAGTGTTTTTACCGGTGGTATACACTATCGTAGATGATTTTGGTCAGTGGACTAAGCGTAAAATAGGAAAAGGAAGCGCGGATAAGGCCGATTCCGGTCAAAGCATATAGGGGGAGGAGAAAGTGATGAAACGATTGGTTATATTGGCAATGGTGGCGATGCTGGTGATGGGTTCTGTAGCGGGGACATCTTTGGCTGGCCCTGCAGAAGAAAAGGTGATGGTACTTTCTTTGGATGAAGCGATAGATTATGCGTTGGAGCATAATTCAAATATACAACTCAATAAAGTGTCTTTGGATGAAGCGGAAAAAGACTTTAATCAGGCTAATGACTTGAAGGAGAAGATTGCAGATAACCCGGATAGTCCCTATTTTCCGCCCGGATTAAGTACAGCCCAACAAGAAGAGTTGTATCCTACCTTTGCAGAACGGGGCTATGAATTTGCAAAGGTGAAGCTTGACTATACCAAGCGTTCCATTCGTTTATCAGTGGAAAGTACGTATTATAATGTACTTAGCGCTCAAAAGAATGTTGCTGTAAATCAGGCCACCCATGATCGGGCTGCTGAACAATTAAAATCTGCAAAAGCGGCATTTAAAGCGGGTACTGTGGCTAAAAACGATGTATTGGGTGCGGAAGTACAGTTGGATAAAGCAACGGTGGATTTAAACACCGCCGAAAATGACCTTGATATTGCCTATATGGAATTAAATAGGGCCATGGGTCTTGAACTTGATCAAACGCTAGAGCTAACCGCTAAATTGGACTACGCTTCGATGGAGGAGATCGATGTGGCGGAGTTTATTGACCAGGCGTCGGATGCTGATATTGGTCTGATTGCGGCTAGGATTGATTATGAAAATAAGCAGGATGCTTTTGAACTCACAGCGGACTACTATACTCCCAATGTTTATACGTATAAAGATGCTAAATTTGCAACTGCTAAATCCGAAGTTAATTTCCAAGAAGCGCAAAAAGATTTTGAACTAAAAGTGATGAAATCTTACAAAAGACTAAAACAAGCTGAAGCTAATTACAAAATGCTGCTGAAGAGCGTTGACCGGGCTAAAGAAAACCTGCGGCTAGCTGAACTCCGCTATGAAGTGGGTGTAGCCACCAGCATCGAGGTACTGCAGGCATCGGAAATGCTGAACAGCCAGGAACTATACCTGTCCCAGGCACTGCAGGGATATAACCTGCTTAAAGCTCAATTCAAACATCAGGTATTTATTGGCAGCGGGGCAGCAGCGTCAGCCGGGGCTGGTCAAGCCTCGGGCATGTAGAAGGTGATTAAATGGATGGCATAGCCAGGGACAAACGCAGCCAGATATTAAGGGCTGCGGCCCGGGTGTTTAGCACCAAGGGCTTCCATAAGGCCAAGGTGGAAGAAATAGCAGCCGAGGCGGAAGTAGGCAAGGGTACCGTATACGAGTACTTTTCCAGTAAGAAAGAACTGTTTCAAGAGATGTTTAAGTCCAGCAGTATGTTTTATTTGGATGTGCTGGAGCGAAAATTAGACAACAAAGACAGCGTGGTGGAAAAGCTGCGTCAGGTGGTGTCCCTCCATTTAAATTTCATTGAAAAGCATAAGGACATAGCCCGGATAATCCTTAGAGAGCACATGGATTTGGGTGAGCATTTGACTAGTTGGATGATTGAGAAACAGGAAGAAAAAGTCGCATATATCCAGAAACTCATAGATGAAGGAATTGACCGTGGTGAGCTGAAAGTCATGGATACGGCGGTGGTCGCTAGGATGTTTTTAGGCGCGGTGGCTTTTAGCGGGCATATGCTCTTTTTCGGGCAAGAGGCGGATACTGAGCACCTTACAGAACAGGTGATGGAGACTTTGTTAAATGGAATGGCGCAGGGATAGTTTGGAGGGAAAATTTCCCTCCTTTTTTCTTTGGTGAATAATCCTGCCAAGAGAGGAATTTCGTACCTTTAGTCGAAAAAAGTAAAGAGGAGTAAAATTGAGGGGGAGTGTGTATTGATGCGCAGTGCGAAGAAGTTTAAATTGGTGGTTTTTGTATTGTTGTTTACGCTGGCGGCGGCCGGCACGGCTATGGCGGCGGGGAAGGTATTTAGTGATGTGAAGTCCGGTGTCTGGTACGAAAAACCGGTGGCCGAGATGAAGGCCAAAGGGATTGTTCAAGGTACCGGGGCGGATACCTTTTCGCCGGATACGGAAGTGACTGTTCAGGAATCTATTGTCTTTTTAGGCCGCCTGTTAGACTGGGAGGATGGTGCCACCACCCTGCCGTCAACGTTGATCAACCGCAGCCGGGTGGACACATGGGCCAAGGGCTACGTGACAGCTGCTGTGGGAAACAGGGTGATTTCCGGTGCGGATTTGTATTTAGACCCAAAAGCCGCGGCGCAGCGTTATGAAATCGCTATTTTTGCAGTGCGGGCACTAGGATTGGATGACCGGGCCAGAGGGCGCTCAGGGGTTAGTCTTGAATACGCAGATGCCGCTGATGTACCTGACCGGGCAGTAGGTTATATTGATGTAGCTGCTGAAGAAGGGATACTTACCGGTAATCCGGACGGTTCTTTTAAACCCAAAGACAGTATTACCCGCGCCCAAATGGCAGCGGTATTGGAACGGATGGAAGCAAAACTTGACGAGGAACGGGGCAATGTGGTCAAAGGTGAATTCTTCGGCGTTATCACTGCCAACGGCAATATTAGAATTCGTCAGACAGACAGTCAGATTAAAGAATACGAAGTCGCTGATAGCTTTTTAGTCTATGATGGCAGTAGCAGTATTCTTTTAAGTCAGGTCCAAGCGCTGGATGCCATGTCCCTGGTGCTGGATGAAACAGGTGAAACAGCCCTCTTTGGGGAAGTAATTGATGAGTCAGAAATTCAACCCCAGGAATTCAACCTTGACGGTGAAATAACCGGTGTTGATACGGATACTCCCTCTCTTACCATAGATAAAGAGGACGGCACGGACGTAACTTATACAATCGCTGACGATGCAGCAATCCGCCTAGATTATAAGGAAGCTGAGTTGGATGAACTGGTAGCGGGTCAAGCAGTGGAAATTAAGGTTGAAGGTGACCTGATTACTCAAATAATGGCAGAGAGTTTTGAAGAAACGGTAGAAGGCATTGTAGTTAAGGTAGAGTTTGGCAGCGACACCAGAATAATCGTATCTTTTGACGATGAGGATGAAGAAGAAAGTTATCTGGTGGATGAAGATGTGGATATTGATGGAGATGCTTCCGGCCTGCGGGATATCTTTGCCGGTCAGGAAGTGGAATTGGAACTGTTCAATAACCGCGTGATAAATATAGATGTCACCTCGGTGGAAGATGAGGCGGAGGGAACTATCACTAAACTTATCCTAGCGGCAGACCCGGAGGTAGTGGTAAATGTAGATGGTGTTGAACGCACATTTACCTTTGCGCCGGATGCATCTTTAGAAAAGGATAACGATGATATAGAGATTGAAGACGTGCGCATCGGTGACTACGTGGAGCTTGAAATCACCGGTCGGGTGGTTACCTATATGGATGTAACCGCGAAAGTGGTGGCGGATTATGTCATGGGTGAGATTGAAAACATTAATGATGATGCGGAAGTAATTATTTTCAAAGACAATAATACACCAATCTATTTAAATGATGATACTGTTATCATCAAATTTGGTGAAGAAGCGAGGCTGCGTCATTTGAATACCGGAGACGAAGTTTTTGCCGTCGGTATCTTCAAGTCCGGCATTCTCGAAGCCGATACCATAGTCGTAATCGCTGCAACTAAATAAAAATGTTACAACCACCCCCAGATTTTGTCTGGGGGTTTCGATTTATATTAACGAAATCACTTAAGTAAAGGAGAGGGCTTAATGAAAAAGTATTTTACATTTTTGCTCGCAATGGTAATGGTATTTTCACTGGTGACTACTGCAGTAGCGGGTCCGCCTCAGCGGGTCATGGAGAAAAAACAGCTGCACAGAATGTGGAAGGCGAAATTTAAAGACATGGGTGACCATTGGGCTGCGGAAGAGGTAGCGGAAATGAGCGTCAAAGGATTTATTAAAGGTTATGAAGACTTTACATTCAGACCAAAGGCATCGGTTACCAATGAGCAGGCACTGGCCATGATAGTTCGGGCAGTATACCCTGATGCTGAGGTAGACATCGAAGATGAAATGGTGGATATGAAACACTGGAAGCAGATCAGCTCTACTTGGGCACTGGAAGCATTAGCTGTGGCGCTTGATAAGGGACTGACTACTGATGAAGAAATGTTTAAATTTATCCCGAGAAAAGCTGCCAAGCGGATTGATGTGGCGCGTTACATTGCCCGAGCGTTGGATAGTGAAGATATTAAGACCGCGGATGTAGGCCTTGATTTTATAGACATGGATAAGGTTGATGATGACGATATGAGCATCATGGCCCAAGTAGTAGCAGTGGGAATATTCAACGGCAATCCGGACGGCACCTTCAAGCCCCACAAAGCGGTAACTCGGGCGGAAATGGCCCTGCTACTAGGCAGACTGGATGAAAACATTGAGAATCCCGCTGACGAAGATGAAGTCAAAGGTATTCTTGAAGACCTAGATGAAGATGTTATGGAATTGACCCTGGAAGGAAAAAGCGGCGTTTACGATATTAATGAAGACGTGGCTGTTTTCCGGAACAACCGCGGCGTTGACTTAGATGATTTGGAAATGGGCGATGAAGTACTTCTGCTCTTCAATGAAGACGGAGAAATCACCTTTATCGGTGCCAGGGAAGTTCAAGAGGAAGAAACTGTCGAAGGTGTGGTCACAGACGTCTATGACGGCGACGAGCCGTGGATTAAAATTGAAGATGATGACGATGATATCACCAAATACATGGTAGATGAAGATGCAGACATCGAAATTGACGGTGAAGACCGAGACCTGCACGATGTTGATGAAGATGACTTTGTCACGCTCAAGTTGGTAGACCACATGGTGGTTTCCATAGAGGTTGAAGCCGTGGAGCGGGAATACGAAGGAGAAATAGACGAGATAGATGATGACGAAATCGTGCTTTTAATAGACGATGAGAAAGTAAGCTTTGATATTGATGAAGATACTGAGATAGAACTTGACGGTGAAGAGGTAGATTGGCACGATTTGGCCGAAGGCGACTGGGCTGAAGTTGAGGTAGTAAGGGATACCGCAGTAACAATCAGTGTGGAGTATGAGGAAGAAGACATGGAAGGCTACTTCTTAAGCTATGACGATGACGATGATGAAATCGTGGTACTTATTGGCGGCGAACAAAGGACTTTGCCTTTAGCTGACGATGTAGAAATTGAAATCATTGATGACCTTGAACTGGATGAATTGATTGCGGGTACCAAGGTTGAGCTGGAGGTTAAAAACGGCGAGGTAACAAGATTAGAGGCCGACGTAAACTAAACCGAAAAAGATAAAATTGGCAGAACTATATTTGTGAGTGGTTGCTCATAGGTAAGCCAAGTAATACATTGATAGAAGCAATCCACCTATCCCATTTAACGGGTGCCTTAACAGGCGCCCTCTTTTTTTTGTACCAGGTAAGAAAATATGATTTCTGGGAGGTATACATTCAGCTAAGGCTTTCGCCTGCGTCTAAAGACTTGCCACAAGCCAAGTCTTCACTTCTTATTTCCAGGGCCTCTTTTCTCAATGTGACAAGGGATATAAAGCAGTGCTGTCGAATTATTGTACGATGCGTAGATTAAAGGGAAACGGGGTAATGTCGTTGCGTAAGTTTTTTGCTATTATAGTTATTGTTTTTAGTTTATTATCTTTTCTAGAACCTGCCGCTGCTGTGGATACTTTTTCTGATATCCGGGGGCATTGGGGTGAAAAGGCCGTATTGTTGGGTCAAAGCCGTGGGGTTATCAGCGGCTATCCTGACGGTTCATTTCAGCCGGAGAGGCCGGTTACCCGGGCGGAGTTTATCCGCATGTTGGTGACGGCACTGGGTCTTTCCTATCAGCGTCCTGCTGTGGCGCAGGCCTACAGTGAGTTTAGTGATGTGGAATACAATCATTGGGCTAAGTCGGATATTATCATAGGGCGGGAAAGTGGTTTGGCGAAGGGGTACAGCAGCGACAAATTTGCGCCGTCCAGTGTCATCAGACGTCAGGAAATGGCGGCCTTATTGGTGCGAGCGCTTCGCTATGCAGGGAAGACTGACATAGACCAGGTACCGCTCAATTTTACTGACCGGGACAGTATCGCCCCTTGGGCCGGTGAGTATGTGGCCATGGCGGTGGGCAGCGGCTTGATGAACGGCTACCCTGACGGCAGCTTCAAACCCGATTACCGAGCAACCAGGGCGGAAGCGGCGACGATGCTTTACCGACTTCTAAAATATACCGGCGGTGCTTTTGACTATGCAGGCGAACTGCTAAGAACCGACGGGCAGCTGATGTACATAAAAAACAGTTCGGGGACTGTGGCCTTTAGTGTCTATCGGGGTACTGTGTTTTCAAGTGAAACCGGCGTGATGGATTATAGCAAAACTGCGGCAATGACTGGTAAAAATGTTAGTGTCAATCTCAATGTCTATGGTGATGTGACTTATGGGGAAATCGCTGAGGGATTTAGCATCCCCGAGGTGGAGCTGGGCAAGAGGCAGTCGTGGGCGAGGACACTAATGAGCCATGTCCGAAAGGGCAGTTCCGAGGGAGAAATGACAGCCGAGACAGAGGGAAAAGTAAAAGATGAGTCGCGCAGTCTAAAGGTAACCGGAGATTTAATGGGTGTAACGGATTTTGTCTACCAGCATCAGGTCAGCGGCAGCGGGCAGTTGGTGGCGATTGTGGATACCGGGGTGGATGCATCCCACGGTGATCTGCAGTTTTTACCTGACGGCAGTTATAAAATAGCTGACTGGGTTGACTACACCAATGAAGGGCGGGTCGAACTCACCGGTACCGCCCCTGCCGAAGCCAAGATCAAGGTTGAAGGAGAAGAATACGAGACAAGTGGGATAACGTCTGTTAGCGGCAGTTATCGTTATGGCTTCTTTTTAGAAGAAAAACTGGGCTTTGATGTAAATTTCAACGGTGAGCTTGATGACCGCTATTTGGTGCTGGCATCAGACAGCAATACGGCCGGTGTCTATAATGTGGTTTATGTGGATACGAACGGCGATGGTAAGGTTGCTGAGGAAAAGGCAATGGTGGCCTACCGGGAAAGTCATCAGTTTAACAATTTTCTTTCCGAGAGTGAAGGACATCGGTTTCCCTTTGTAGTAAGCGAACTTAACAACAGCGGTGAAATGGTAAAGCTTGGCTTTGATGCGTACGGCCACGGGACACATGTTGCCGGCATCGTGGCGGCTAATGGCCAAATCAGTGGGATAGCACCAGGTGCTCGGCTGTTGGTGATAAAGGCGGTTAATTCATCCGGAGAGGTTGATTGGGGCAAACTGGAGGAGGCGGTTACTTACGCTGCGGTTGCCGGTGCAGATATCATTAACCTCAGCATGGGATATTATCAGGATATGACCAGCGGCGATTCTCATCTTGCCCGTACTATCACGGAACTGGTCAAGCGGTACGATGTGATGTTTACCGTGGCTAGCGGCAATAAGGGACCGGGTATCGGTACTATGGCGGCTCCGGGTAATTCCGCAGATGTAGTAAGTGTGGGAGCGTATATTTCTCCCACCATGTGGTCCCAAGACTTCCAGTGGCAGGTAGATGAAGGCGGGTTATGGTACTTCAGCTCAATGGGGCCGCGAAAGGACGGAATGCTCATGCCCACGGTAGTGGCCCCGGGCAGTGCGATATCAACTGCGCCGGGCTGGGCCGGAGTGGACTACTTCCTCATGGAAGGCACCAGTATGGCTGCACCTCATGCAGCAGGGGTAGCGGCGCTGCTTAGAGAAACTGCCGCTGATAATGGCATCAAGGTAAATGCGGCAAAAATGCGGCGTGCTTTTGGCGCAGGTGCAAAGAATATTTCTCACTTGAATATGGCCGAGGTCGGCAATGGCTTGCTGAATATTGGTGGTGCGTGGGAATATCTTCGTCAGGCCGATGACCCGGGCCAATTAGGTGCTGTAACTTATAATGAATTTTACGGTATGGGCAGCGGTCTATATGCCCGGGATTTTGTCCCTGGCCAACTGCCTTATCAGGTGCTTAATTATGGGGCAGAAAGCCGCAGCCTTACATGGAAGGCCACGGTGGATTGGATGAAACCTCTGTTTGATGAAACTACGTTAACTGCGGGACAGCATCGGGAACTGCCGGTGCGTTATGATATCCCTGATGAGCCAGGCCTTTACACCGGCTTGCTGATTGGCGATGACCCCGAAACTTATGGCAGGGACTTGGAGCTTCTTGGTACCGTAATCAGGCCCTACCGGCCGGCAGATGATGATGGTAAACTGAAAATGAGCGGGACTCTGGGGGCGGGCCAGGTGAAACGGTATTTTGTTCAGGTACCGCCAGGAACGGAAAAGATTAACGCTCGCTTAGCGGTACCCCGTGCGGATGGTAAATATATGGGCCGGGCGCGGATTCATTTGGTACAGCCGAACGGTGAAGAGAGAGTGATGACCGATTACGCCGGTAATGCGCCGCAGGGCTATCAAGCACAGGGCTTTATCACCGCGGAAATAGATGCACTGCTTCCCGGTGTCTGGGAAGTAGCTGTCTACAGCTCGGCAACTTTGAGTCTTTACGGGCAGGAAACATCCAGCTATGACTTGACGGTTTCGCTGGAGGGTGGCGAAGGGTCGGCTGCTACATCGGAGAAGCCCGCATTGGTGGTGGGCGTAATCCCGGGAATGGCTTCCGGGCGGGAAACCGGCTTTATGGGATTAACCTTACGGGACTTTGACACCAAGCAGCCTTATGACGGAGTGGTGGAAGTGAACGGGCTGCTGTACAATGTCAGAGATGGCCGATTGCGGCTTAAGGCCGAGGGCCCGTTGGTTTCGGTAAATATATAGCGGTTAGTGAAATTCGGGGCACCTGGAAAGGTGTCCCTTCTCGAATAATTTGCCGGGCGCTGGGTTACATTTAGCGGGGTTAATTTGCCGTGTGCTGGGCGGCTGGCGGATTAATCTGAGCGGCTTAGCAGCTGGATGAAATGGTATCCTGCATACTGGTTAAACTACTTGTGAGACAAGAGCAACACTGATAAAATAAGTTTGTCTTAAATAATTGCCGGGGGTATAAAGATGAAAAAATGGTATCGTTACTTATTATATGGTGTTATCTGTACGGCGGTGGTACTGGCAGGCTGGATGGGCTGGCAGCGGCACCTGCGCGAGGCAGCCAACAAGGAATTGGCTGTGGTAATTGACTATGACCAAGTAGTACAATTGGCGTCCAGGGAAAACCTGCCGGTGCGGGACGTACTGCAGGAATTTGCTCAAATAGGTGTTACCGGGGTTCTTTTTAAAGAGCAGAATATGGTTGATTCTCCCTCGGTGTATAGGTCTATTTGGACCGCCACAGGCAACGAACTGCTTACCAACCCGGTGTTTGCTGGGGACTGGGCTGAGATTAAGCCAAACTACACTTATTTTCTGACTAGAAGCGGGGAAGAATTTGACCGGTTGGCAGCTAATTTGGAAATAAAGCTTAAGGGCGTACAAAAATTAAGCGAACCTGCAGCGGGGCTCTATCTGGTTGGCGTACCGCTGCTGCCCGGTATGATTAAAGATGTGGGTATTGGCTTTCCTTCCGAAGGTTTGAAGCTTGTCAGCGATATGGGTTTGAGCATTCTACCTCAGATTCGTACTTGGCCGGGGGCGGATGCCACTGATATATCTCAGGTTTTTAGCCAATTCCAGGGGTATAACAATATTGCCGCAGTTCTTTTCAATGATGGGCAATTACCGCCGCACACCGAAGTCATGGCGAAAGAAATTGATAAGATCGGCGCACCTTTGGCCGGAATAGAATTTTTTCCACAGCAGGGTTTTAACAAGCTGGCTATGCTGATGGACAAAAATGTGGTGCGGCTGCACGCCATTTCCGCGGGCGAGATGGCCAAGACAACGCCGCGAGAAGCGGTGGATAGGTTCTTGCTGGCAGCTACTGACCGAAACAATAGGATTTTATTTGCCCGGTTTTTCTTTAATCCCAATTCACCGGATTGGCTGGGAGCCAATAAACAGTACCTGACCCAAGTGGTGGATGTTTTACAGCAGGAAGGGTTTGTCCTCGGACAGCCCAGCACATTTCCACCGATCATTAACTCTCGGGTTATCCTTTTTATCATCGGTTTAGGGGGAATAGCCGGGGGGATGCTGCTGCTGGATGTGATGGGTTACCGCCGCTGGGGAATAGCTGCGGGTATTTTATTGGTGCTGCTTTATGCGCTGCTGCTGGCATCGGGCCATGTCTCTTTGGGCAGAAAATTATTTGCTTTAGGCGGCACGGTGGTTTTCCCCACGTTAGCGATGATAATCTTTATTCGGGAAAAACCGCGAAACATCATGGAAAGTATATTTGCCTTGATTGGTACCGCAGCCTTGAGCTTGATTGGCGCAGTATTAATGGTGGGGCTGCTGGCAGATAAGAGTTTTATGCTTAAATTAGATCAATTTATGGGTGTAAAGGCTGCTTTTGCAGGGCCGCCGGTGTTGATATTTATTTATTTGGCTTTTTTGCGTTACCGACGGGAGGACTGGGTGCCCAGAATTAAAGCAGTGCTGGAGAGCTATATTTCGGTTAAATATCTATTGTTGGTGGGTGTTCTTGGGCTGGTCGGACTGGTCTATATTATGCGCTCCGGCAATGAGGGAGTATTTGTCTCTGACCTCGAACTGCGCGTTCGCAGTCTCTTGGAGCAGATATTGGTGGTGCGGCCCAGGACTAAGGAGTTCTTAATCGGGCACCCGTTATTGTTCTTAACTTTCTACTTGGGATATAAAGACTATTTACTGCCGGTGGTTGTACTGGCCTCCATTGGCCAGGTGTCTTTGGTAAATACTTTTGCCCACAGCTGGACGCCGCTGGCAATTTCCCTCTTTCGAACTTTTAACGGTCTGTGGCTGGGTATCTTGGGCGGTATAGCGTTGGTGCTGCTCTATCGGCTTTGGTTGTGGCTGGAAGCGAGGTATTTACGTGGGTAAGGTGGTTTTATCCGGGTATTTCGGTTTCAATAATTTGGGGGATGAGGCGGTACTGTGCGGTATGGTTCAGGGTATCCGCCGGGAAATTGAAGGAACGGATATTATTGTACTTTCCAATGCACCCGAAGAAACTGCCGTTAATTTGCGTGTTCAGGCAGTGAACCGCTGGAATCCCGTGCAGGTACTAAGTGCTATCCGCCAAAGTGATGTGTTGGTCAGCGGCGGCGGCAGCCTGCTGCAGGATGTTACCGGCGTAAAAAGCCTTTACTATTATCTGGGCATTATCACTTTGGCCAAGCGGCTGGGTAAACGGGTGATGGTTTTCGCTCAGGGAATGGGGCCGCTGCTAAGAGATAGCAGCCAGCGTAATACGGCCCGAATTTTGAACCGGGTTGATGCCATCACAGTGCGAGATGAGGATTCATATGCACTGCTGTGCTCTATCGGTGTAAAAAATGAGGTGACGGTGACCGCAGACCCGGTGCTAGGCCTGACTGGCAGTACCGCTGCCCAAGGGTTATCGGAAAAATATGGTTTAACCCAGGGGCGTTATATCTTGGTTTCGCCAAGGCGGTGGAAGGAAGATAATCACGTAGCACCGCTGGTGCAGGCGTTAAGAGATCTTCAAGATGAAGGATGGGATATCTGCCTCTTTCCCTTTCATAAACCCGAGGATACGCAGCTTTGCCGTGAAATTGCCAGGCAGCTGACTGGTGAAGTGCGGCTGTTGGAGGAACCTTTGTCTATGAATGTTATCCGCAGTATTTTCTCTGGGGCTGTTATGGTATTGGGGATGCGTCTTCACAGCTTGATTTTCGCGGCCGCAGGAAATACGCCCATGGTGGGAATTTCTTATGACCCAAAGGTCGACGCCTTTCTGCAGCGTGTGGAACAGCCCAATGCAGGGGCTGCGGGGACACTATCCGGTGATATATTGATGGCGTCATGCAGACAGGTGATTGAAGCGGCGCCCCGGTACCGCCGGTTGTTGGCGAAACGGCAGCAGGAATTGGCATTAATGGTTCAAGAAAATTACCGGCAGCTGGCGGAACTGGTTAAGTAGCTGTGCCGGCTAATTTTAGCGATCCTCTGCGGCAGAAGCTATCGGCGGGAACATTTTCCAGTGCCCGGTCGTCTATATCAAGGGAGAGATGGATAGCGCCATCCTCTTTAATTAGGTGAGTGACATGAAAAAAAGTAACACCATTGCCCGGGCTGCGGGCGTGGTGCTGATAATGAACTTAATCAGCAGAGTGCTTGGCTTTGGCCGGGATGCGGTGATTGCCGGCCAATACGGCGCATCCGCTGCTACTGATGCCTATTGGGTGGCTTATACCATCCCTTTTTTTCTGCAGGCAATTTTCGGTGTGGCTTTTGTTTCGGTAATGGTACCCATCTTTATGCCCTATATCTCCCCGGAAAAGAGAGAAGAAGGGTGGCAGGTGGCGGGTGGTATAGTCAACCTCACGGCAATCATTCTGCTCATCTTTACAATAGCAGGATATTTAGCTGCACCATGGTTGGTGCGCCTTACTGCACCAGGCTTTGAGGGGGAGCTGTTTACCCTTACCACTGATTTGACTCGAGTGATGTTTCCATCTATTGTCTTCATGGGTTTGGGGATGCTTGTTACTGGAATTCTCAATGCGTTTAAGATATTCGGTCTGCCTGCCTTTGCGCCCGGGGCCGCTAACTTGGTCATTATTGCGGCGGTGATACTCTTCGGTGCATCCTATAATATTTATGCGGTGGCTTGGGGAACGGTGGCCGGTTTTATGGTATTTCTTTTGATACAACTGCCGGTGTTGAAAAGGCAGGGCTTTAACTACCGGCCAGGCTTTAACCTAGGTCATCCGGCGGTGCACCGCTTTATTACCAGTGTTTGGGCAGTGGTATTGGGTATGTCTGTCAATCAGATTTACCTGGCGCTGAACCGTGTCTTTGCTTCTAATTTGGAGGCGGGGAGCATCTCTGCGCTTAACTTTGCCTATCGTCTAATGACCCTTCCTTTAGGAATTTTTATAGCAGCAGTAGCCACAGCCATATTTCCCGCTTTGGCTCAGTATGCAGGAGAGGGGCAGCGTCAGCAAATGGCCCAAACGCTGCAGCGGGGTCTCCGCATGGTACTGCTGGTATCGATACCGGCAGCGGTGGGATTGGCTGTACTGAATGTGCCGCTGGTCAAAATATTATTTCAGCGCGGTGCTTTTAGTGCCGGGGATACATTAATGACTGCTGACTCTTTGTTTTACTTTGCTTTCGGCTTACCGGCTTTAGGTATTAATTTAGTAGCTACCAGGGTGTACTATGCTCTGGACGATGTGCGCACTCCGCTATATACGGGAATGTTTTCTGTGCTGATAAATGTGATATTCAGCTTACTGCTGTTAGCACCGCTTCAGGCGGCAGGATTGGCATTAGCCGATACGCTGGCTGCTTTTACTAATGCGCTATTAATGCTTTACTTTTTGCAGCGCAAAGAAAAAGTATTTGCAGCCGCGCAGTTAGCCCGCCCGACAGCGAAAATAGTGGCCGTTTCTCTGATTATGGGTGCTGCTGCACTGGGCACTTTCGTCTGGGGCCAAGCTATTTTACCCTCTGCGACACTCTATTATTTGTTAAGCACTTTACTGGCGGTAGCTGCAGGTACCGTGCTGTTTGCCCTGGGGATGGTGCTGACCCGGGTGGAAGAAGCGGCGGAAGCATACCAAACGGTCATCCGACGCCTAAAACCAAAGCGGCAACGATAGAAATAAGTGACACTTGTTGCCGACACTCGGTGCCTGACACCAATAAGTGACACCAATAAGTGACACTTTTGACAACTGGTGCCTGACACCAATAAGTGACACCTTTGGTAATGAATGTAATTATGGTTATTTAAGCAGGACATTGGCGGGGTTTGTTGAAATAATTAAATTTAGTGCGAGCTATAAAGCACTGTATGGAGGTATGTAAATGATTTTGGATATAGAACAAATTAAGAAAATATTGCCTCACCGGTACCCCTTCTTATTAATTGACCGGGTGTTGGAAATGGAGGAAGGAAAACGGGTAGTGGCTGTAAAGAATGTCACTGCGAACGAACCGTTTTTCCAGGGGCATTTCCCCGAATACTCGGTGATGCCGGGGGTTTTGATTATTGAGGCCATGGCCCAGACCGGTGCTGTGGGTCTTTTAAGCAAAGAGGAATTCCACGGTAAGATTGCGTTCTTCACAGGGATAGATAATGCAAAATTCCGTCGTCAGGTGGTACCCGGTGATCAACTGCGGTTGGAGGTTGAGTTTACCGCTTTACGCGGCGGCTTCGGTAAAGGGAAAGGTAAGGCTTTTGTGGGGGGCGAATTGGCTGCTGAAGCAGAAATTAAGTTTGCTGTTCAAAGTTAGTTAGCGCCAAATTGACAAACAAACTTAATAAAAGATGAAGTGATTTCAAGTACGGGAGTAGTAGTTATATTTGAAGGCTTCTTGTCATGGATTTTATTAATTGAGCGGCATAAAGGGTCTTGTAAACATACCTGATTGGCGGTACAATAGGCTTGGTGCATTCTTAGGGAGAGGAAAATCATATGTATCTGATATTAGCAGCATTGGCTGTTGCATTTATAATTGTATATGTCCTTACACCGCATCTTATTAAAGTGGCGGGCCGGGTAGGTGCCATGGACAGCCCGGATGACCGCAAGGTTCACCAGCAGGCGATGCCCCGCATTGGCGGTTTGGCTATTTTTATCGGCTTTGTTAGCGCTGTGCTTTTATTTATCCCGCTGACAGGGGAGATTAAAGCCCTTTTGGTGGGCGGCGCCGTGGTGCTGCTTTTTGGTGTGGTGGATGATATCAAGGGGATATCACCTAAGGTGAAATTGTTTGGCCAGATTGCTGCGGCTATAATCGTTACCATGGGTGGGATACGGGTAGACTTTATTACTAATCCTTTTGACGGAATGATTCTGCTGGGCAAACTGGCAGTACCGGTAACTGTCTTTTGGATAGTTGGTGTGACTAATGCCTTAAATTTAATTGATGGGCTGGACGGCCTTGCCGCTGGTACTTCTGCCATTGCGGCAGTGACCATCTCTTTGGTAGCGGCGGTACAGGGTCAAACTGCGGTTGCGGTGATGGCGTTAGTGTTGGCAGTGAGCATTATGGGCTTTTTGAAATATAACTTTCACCCGGCGCAGATTTTTATGGGTGACAGCGGTTCTATGTTTCTAGGATTTACACTGGCTTCCATGGCAGTGATGGGATTGACCAAGGGTGCTACAGTGATTTCCCTGTTTATCCCGATTGTGGTGTTAGGCATTCCTATTTTTGATACTTTTTTTGCAATCGTGCGGCGCTATCTTCAAGGGAAGCCGATTTTTCAGGCAGACAAGGGTCACTTGCACCACCGGCTGTTGGATATGGGCTTTAGCCATAAACAAACGGTGCTGGCTATTTACGGGGTTAATCTTACCTTAGGCGGCAGCGGAGTGCTACTATCCCTGGTTACCACCGAGCAAAGCCTTTGGATATTACTTGCTATCAGCGTGCTGGCGGTGATCGGTGCAAATAAGGTCGTGGTTGCCGGTAAGCGCAGTCTGCCAGACCATAGTTTCCGGCAAACTGAAAAATTTTAATTTCTATGTCAGGCAACCGGAGTTACTTTCGGTTAACCTGACTTTTATCTTGATTGGAGGTTTCCCAGGGTGAAGAAGTTTAAATGGTTATTGGTAGTCGTGATGCTGCCTACCGGTTTTTTAATGGGGACAGCAGTACAGGCCGGCTCTCCCTCACCAGGGTCTCAGGCGGACCCTTTGGTTTCCAAAGCCTATGTGCGTTATGCGGTGGATAATAAGATTATTGATTTGCAGCAGCAGGTGCAGGCAGCGCAGCAGCGTATTAATGAACTAAATGATAATATTGCCGCGCTCGAAGAAATGGTCAGCAGCGGCAGTGCGGTGATTGAAGAGAAGTAAAACACCTTTGCGGGTGTTTTTCTATTTTGACAGTCTTGTAATTTTCCCGACGGGTCTAGGGTTTTGCTTTCATTGTAAAATGATGCCAAAATTGAGGGGCGGTTTTTAAAGGGATTTTATAGGAAAATGTCGAAATGAAAAATGTTCAAGAATTAGTAAAAAGTAATGTTTATATCTGGCGCATCTTAGTGTTTGTAGATAGCCAGTTGGCTTTTATGGGGGTGAGTGTAATTAAAGCAATGATTATGGCAGCCGGGGTGGGATCAAGGCTTGAGCCCTTAACACATGCGGTGCCAAAGCCCATGGTGCCAATATTGGATAAACCGGTAATGGAATACATAGTGCGTTTGCTGAAGCAACATGGAGTAACTGACATTATAGCTAACTTGCACTATTTACCGGATAAAATTAAGGAGTATTTTTTTGATGGGTCTGATTTCGGAGTTAAGATGCATTACTCTTTGGAAGAGGAATTGCTGGGGACTGCGGGTGGAGTAAAGAATAATGAGTGGTTTCTGGATGAAACATTTATAGTAATTAGCGGTGACGCTTTGACTAATATAGATATTACTGCTGCATACGCCTATCACAAGCGGAAGCAGGCCTTGGCGACAATCGTGCTAAAAGAAGTGGATGATGTCAGTCAGTTTGGTGTGGTTGCATTAGATTCTCAAGGAAAGATTAGTCAATTTCAAGAGAAGCCGGCACCAGAACAAGCGATTAGCAATTTGGCGAACACTGGTATTTATATTTTCGAGCCGGAAATTTTTAAATATATTCCTCCAGCCACATTTTTTGATTTTGGTAAGGATCTTTTCCCTAAACTGGTGGAAAGAGAACTTCCTTTTTACGGCGTAGATATCGGTCACTACTGGTCGGATATAGGCACTATTTTAAACTATATCCAGGGGAATTTTGATATGGCAGCGGGCAAGGTGCAGGGTATTAAAAAGGACATTAGTTTGTGGCACCCGGAAGCAGTAATAGAAGAACCCGGCGACATATTGGGACCGGTTTTTCTGGGCCGAGGTGCATATATCGAGCGCGGTGCCATTATATCCGGTCCTGCTGTTATTGGGGAGCACTGCCATATAAAATCCGGAACAGTGGTGGATAAAAGCATAATTTGGCCCCATACCAAGGTCGGTAATCAGTCTCAGCTATTCGGGTGTGTTGTAGGATATAAAGTCATCATCGGTGACAATGTCACTGTAAAGCATGGTGCAGTGCTGGGAAGTGGCTGCACCTTATCTGAGGAAACAGTGGCTGCCGGTGATTTAGTATGGCCGAACAAAATGAATGTAAAGTCAGATTTAGCATAGTTATTTCCCAAGCAGGAAGCAAATGATGGTATAACAGGGGGTAACCTCATGGGGAAGAAGTATCAATCTTCTTATAGAAAGAATTTAACATTTATGGATTTGCTGCTAATGAGTATTGTCATCTTTTCGCCCTTTTTTAGGGGCCTTTATTTTGAGGCGGAATTTTTATTCTTTCATCTGCTTACGGCAGCCACTTTCGTGTGGTTTGCCAAGCAAGCAGTTGACCGGAAGGCATTTACTTTTTTTCGGGCAGCGCCTGATTTCTTCAGTGCGGGGCTGTTATTAGCTTATTTTATATCTTTCTTATTTGCTGTCAATCATCGTTTGGCAGTTATGGAAAGCATGAAGATGCTCACTTATTTCTTGGTATATTGGGTGGCTGCTTACGGGATAAATGACGGGATAAAGGTCAATAAGTATCTCCAAGCAATTTTTTGCAGCGGTACGATAGTTTCTTTGCTGGGTCTGGGCGCTGCCTTTGGTACTTTTAATCTGACCGCAGCAGTGATAGACGGCATCATTACTTCCACGCTGCAATATAAAAATAGTTTTGGGATTTTTCTAGTAGTGATAAATTTGATTGGCCTATATTTTTTAATACGAGAAGAGAGCATGCTCAAAAGATACTTGTATGGCAGCGCTAATCTGCTAGTTTTTCTCGCGCTATTGGGAAGTCAGTCCCGAGGCGCATGGCTGATTTATCCTTTGGTTTTGCTGCTGGCTTTTGCGGGTATTGCCGGTGAGCACCGGCGTGTTTTTGTTCAGTCAGCTTTTATCCAATTCATTGCAGCTTTCGCGGTGGCTGCTCCAACATTTCGAGCTATAAGCAGTTCAGCAGCTGCGGGGTGGTTATGGGTATTAGCCGGGATAGTGTTGGTAATAGGACTCGAATTTGCTGCTGCTAAGCTTTTTGCTGGGCGCATGCTGACAGTACCGCGAACAGCCGTAGTTATCTGCAGTGTTGCCGTGCTCATAGTAGTATTTTTCTTTATGGCCCGGCCCGAGGTAATTACCGTTACTGCTCAAAAAGTACTACCAAAGCAATTGGCCCAAAGGGTGCAAACCATAAATCTAAATGTGCACCAAGTACAGGAACGTTTTGCTTTTTATAAGGATGCTTTAAAAATTGTCAAAGAACATCCGATCATAGGGATAGGCGGGCGCGGCTGGCGCACCGCTTATCAGGCATATCAAAGCTATTATTATGTTTCTAAAGAAATACACAGTTACTATTTTAAAGTATTAGTGGAAACCGGTTTTGTGGGTTTGACTATGCTTCTTGGCTGGTTATTTTCCGTAATCATTATAGGGTTTAAGAATACTTTCAAGACTAAGGGAGACGAACGATCCCTAAATGCCATCTTAACCATTGCAATTATTACTATTGCTGCACATAGTATCATTGATTTTAACTTATCCTTGGGTGCCATTTCCATACTACTTTGGTTTCTTGCCGGGTTATCTACAAGGTATAACCGGTTAAAACCGTCGAAACCTTCAAATGAAAAGGTTAAAGTACCCGAGGTGGTCCAATGGAGCGTCATAGGGCTGTTGGCTGCGCTGCTTATACTGATTCCCGGAAGTCTTGCGGTGGGCCGTCATTACGCGGGTGAAGCGGTAAGCGCTATGAGCAAGGGAAATATCCAGGCCGCGGAGCGGTTGTTTGAAAAGGCGGCAGCATTTGACCCTTTAACAGCATCATATAAGGGGGACCTGGCCCAATTGGCCTATCAGCAGGGCCGTCTTGTCGTTCGGTCTGATAGAAAAAAAGCAGAGGAATACTTTCAATCTGCTTTGAAACTGGTGAACAGTGCGGTTAAGTTAGATCCGTATAATAGAGACATTCTTTATGTGAAGGCGGAGATATTATCGCCTACGGGGCAGGTGGACGAGGCTATTGCTGAAGTTAAAAAGGGGATTAGCTTAGGCCCTTATGTCACTGACTCTTATACTAAACTAGCAAGGACTTATTTCATTGTAGCCCGCTACTCTATGGAGCGGGACCAGTATCCAAAAGCCTTAGAATACGCTAAGCAGTTGGTGGGTGTAGAAACATTGCTCAGGGACACAATGAATCAGGTGGAAGACAAGTATCTAAAGCTATGGGTAACTCAACCGCAGTTAAAGGTTACGCCGGAATTGGCTTTATACTTGGGTCAGGCCTACGCCTTTCTTGGTAATTACCAGCGGGCTGCCGAAAATTTCGAAATCGCGGCAGCGGAGAAAAGCCTAAAAAATGAAGCCCTGCTTTGGTGGGGCGTGGCCCTTGAACAAGAGGGTAAAAAAGAAGCAGCTTCAGTTAAATTACGGCAGGTTTTTAAGCTGAACCCGGATCTAAAAGTTCAGCTGGGGGTAATACAAAATATGTTAAGAGAATTTGAGGAAGTGAGATAGGCATGAAGGTATTGGTTACAGGGGCTGGCGGTATGTTGGGTACGGATATTATGCACGCCTTTAAGGAACATAATACCCTGGGTTTGACTAAACCAGAGCTTGATATCACCAAGATTGATCAGGTGACAAAAACTATTGGCCAATACAAGCCGGATTTGGTAATAAATTGTGCCGCTTATACCAAAGTGGATGATTGCGAGATAAATAAGGACCTGGCATTTAAGGTTAATGCACTGGGACCAAGAAATTTGGCGATAGCCTGCCAAAGTCAAGCTGCCGCAATAGTGCATATAAGTACGGATTATGTCTTTGACGGCACCGCTAACCGGCCTTACACCGAATTTGATAGTACCAAGCCGTTGGGAGTTTACGGACAGTCAAAGTTTGCCGGAGAACAACTTATTAAATCATTGATGACAAGACATTTTATCATCAGAACTTCATGGCTTTACGGAGCAAACGGGCCTAACTTCGTTGAGACGATGCTTAGGTTAGCCAAGGAATATTCGGAAATAAAGGTAGTTAATGACCAGCAAGGTTCGCCTACTTATACAAAGGATTTGGCTCAAGCTGTGGTTGAGTTGATTAAAACACCCGCCTATGGGCTGTATCATCTGACCAACAGCGGAAATTGTACCTGGTATCAATTCGCTAAGGAAATATTTAGGATCGAAGGAATAGATATCAAAGTTAATCCCTGTACTACCGAAGCGTTCCCCAGGCCCGCGCCGCGGCCGAAGTATTCGGTAATGGAGAACTATTTCTGGAAACTTCACGGCAGGCCGCCTATGCGGGATTATAAAGAAGCATTAAAAGAATACCTAGATTCAAGGGGGTAATTTAGTGAGCAAGACTGTACTAGTTACCGGTGGCGCCGGCTTTATCGGTAGCAATTTTATTAAGTATCTACTGGGTCAGCTGAATGAAGTCAAGATAATTAACTTGGACTGCTTAACCTATGCAGGAAACCTTGAGAATTTGCAGGATGTAGCGCATGATTCTAATTATCGGTTTGTTAAAGGAGATATAAAAAATCAGCAGCTCGTAGATGAACTTATTGGACAAGGGGTAGACTGTGTAGTTAACTTTGCGGCCGAAAGCCATGTGGATAGGAGCATTTTAGGACCGGAGGAATTTGTGCAGACAAACATAGTAGGGACTTTTAACCTGCTTGAGGCCTGCCGTAAACACTGGCAGGGTCAAGAGGGGAAAGTATTTCATCATGTCAGTACCGATGAAGTGTACGGTTCTTTAGGTGATAGCGGGCTGTTTACTGAGGAAACAAGCTATGACCCCAGCAGTCCCTATTCCGCATCTAAAGCTGCCAGTGATCACTTGGTAAGGGCATATCACCGAACATATGGCTTGCCGGTCAAAATCACAAATTGTTCCAATAACTACGGACTATACCAATTTCCCGAAAAGCTGATTCCGATTATCATTATGAAAGCCCTGGCAGGGGAGCCGCTTCCCATTTACGGCAAAGGTGAAAATGTCCGCGATTGGCTTTATGTTGAAGATCATTGTGAAGCCATTTGGACAGTAATCGAAAAAGGTGAAGTGGGCAAAACCTACAATGTCGGCGGCAATAACGAGTGGAAGAACATTGATATAGTCAATAAGATATGCGAAGTGCTGGCGGAGGAGACGGGAAAAGAAGTCCGAAATTTCACAGACCTAATAACCTTCGTCAAAGACAGGCCCGGCCATGACCTGCGCTATGCCATAGATTCCAGCAAGATTCAAAGAGATCTGGGCTGGAAGCCTAAAGAAACTTTTGAGAGCGGTTTGCGAAAAACCGTCAGGTGGTACTTAGCAAACCAAGAATGGGTAGAAAACATCAAAAGTGGTGAGTATCAAAATTGGCTGGATAAGAACTACAGCGAACGCTGAGAGAACTAGACCAATTATAAGGGGGAGCCAAATGAAAGGAATAATTTTAGCCGGGGGAGCAGGAACTAGGTTATACCCCAGCACTATGGTAACCAGTAAGCAGCTATTACCGGTCTATGATAAACCAATGATTTACTATCCTTTATCAACGTTGATGCTCGCTGGAGTAAAAGAAGTGTTGATTATTTCCACACCCCAGGATACACCTAATTTTAAAGCTATTTTGGGTGACGGGCATCAAATCGGCATGAGCTTTTCCTATGCAGTCCAGGATAAACCAGAGGGAATTGCCCAGGCTTTTATCATTGCAGAGGAGTTTATCGGCGACGATAATGTCTGTCTGATATTAGGGGACAATCTATTCTACGGGCACGGTCTGCCTGAGATGTTAAGCGGCGCAGGAAAATTGGATAGTGGCGCTGTGGTATTTGGGTATTGGGTAAGCGACCCGGAGAGATATGGCGTGGTGGACTTTGATGAAAGTGGAAAAGTGCTTAGCATTGAGGAAAAGCCTAAAAAGCCAAAGTCCCATTATGCAGTACCAGGACTTTATTTCTATGATAATCAGGTAGTGGAAATTTCTAAAAACCTAAAACCCTCTGCTCGAGGTGAGCTGGAAATAACTGATGTGAATTTGGAGTATTTAAACCAAGGCAAGCTAAGTGTCGAACTGATCGGCAGGGGTACTGCTTGGCTGGATACCGGTACGCCAGATAGTTTATTGGAAGCTTCGGAGTTTATCGCCACTATTGAGAAAAGACAGGGTTTAAAGATTGCCTGTATTGAGGAAATAGCTTACAGGCAAGGATATATAAACAAGGAACAGTTTATGGAATTGGTAGATACTCTACCGAACGGGAATTATAGCGATTACTTAAAAATGCTGGTAGGTTAAAGGAGTTAAGAGAAATGGAGTGGAAAAAAGGCACCATTGACGGAGTTATTACGCAAAAACTGGTAAAATATGTGGACGAGCGGGGTTTTCTAACGGAAACGGTGCGATTAGACCAGTTACCGGAAGGCCTGCAGCCGGTAATGAGTTATGTTTCGTATACTGAACCCGGAGTAAGTAGAGGGCCCCATGAGCATGAGGAACAAACTGATATATTTGCTTTTATTGGTCCCGGTAATTTCAAGGTGAGGTTATGGGATAACCGTGAAGGCAGCGAAACTTACGGTAAATACATGGAATTTTACGTGGGACAAGATAGTCCGACAACTGTTGTTATTCCGCCAGGGATAGTGCATGGATATAAAAATGTGTCAAAGACTGAACGGGGCATGGTTATAAACTACCCTGACAGACTTTTTATGGGTTGGGGCAAAAAAGAACTTATCGATGAAATTAGACATGAAGATGACACAACAAGCCCATTTCAGATGGAGAGCTAGCATGCGGTATTTCAAAGAACTAGTATATTTCATCAATGATTTAATAAATAATAGAAAACTTTTGCTGGATTTAACAAAAAAAGATTTTACTGCAAATTATTTAGGCTCTTATCTGGGCATTATTTGGGCATTTGTCCAACCAACTGTTACGATACTAATCTTTTGGTTTGTTTTTCAAGTAGGGTTTAAGGCGAGACCGGTGGAAGACGTGCCATTTATTCTTTGGCTTATGTGCGGCATGATCCCATGGTTCTTCTTTTCTGAGGGCTTATTAACAGCTACAAATTCAATACTGGAAAAGCACTATCTTGTCAAGAACATAGTGTTCAGGGTAGCATTACTACCCATTATTAAGATTATTTCAGCACTTTTTGTACATTTATTTTTTATTATATTTTTGATTATCATGTTTATTGCTTATGGTTACACCCCTAACCTATATTATCTGCAGCTTATCTATTACTTAGTTGCAACGATATTGTTAGTGGTTGGGTTATCATGGATAACATCTTCTTTAGCAGTTTTTACTAAGGATGTCAGCCAGTTTGTAAATATGGTTCTTCAGTTTGGTTTTTGGTTGACGCCCATTTTTTGGTCATTAGATATGCTGCCGGAAAGATATCAGTTTCTGATAAAACTTAATCCTTTTTACTATATTGTAACAGGTTACCGGGACACATTAATTTATCACAGCTGGTTCTGGAACAGCCCGCAGCTAACCGTGTATTTTTGGGCCGTTACCTTTACTTTGTTACTGGTGGGAGCCGTACTATTCAGGCGGCTGAGACCCCATTTCGCTGACTTACTATGAGGAGAACTGATTTATTATGAGTCATTTAAATACGGTAATTAGAGTTAGCCAATTATCAAAAGTCTATAAATTATATGATAACCCCACGGACAGGTTAAAAGAATCATTAAGTCCCTTACGTAGGATATACCACAAAGAGTTCTACGCACTAAAGGACATTTCTTTTAGCGTAAATAAGGGTGAGACAGTTGGGATTATTGGAAGGAACGGTTCGGGCAAATCTACGTTGCTTAAAGCTATTACCAATGTGATGACACCCACTTCAGGGCAAGTAAACGTCAGTGGGAAGGTTTCTGCATTATTAGAATTGGGCGCCGGTTTTAATCCCGATTTTACCGGTATGGAGAACATCTATCTTAACGGATCTATCATGGGCTTTTCCAAGGAAGAGATGGATAGTAAATTAGAGCAAATATTATCCTTTGCTGATATCGGTGATTTTATCAATCAACCTGTAAAGACCTATTCTAGCGGGATGTTTGTAAGGTTGGCATTTGGCGTAGCAATAAATGTTGACCCTGAGATACTAATCGTAGATGAGGCATTGGCGGTTGGAGATATTAGATTTCAACAAAAATGTTTTAGAAAAATAGAAGAACTTCAACAAGACAAAACAGTCTTGTTTGTGTCCCACGACATAGCGGCAGTTAATAAGTTTTGTAATAGAGTAATTTGGTTAAATGACGGGATGATAGTAGAGGATGGCGAACCGGAAGAAGTTGCGAAAAGATATCAAGCTTTTATGATAAATTCCCAGCTCAAGAAATATGAGAGCATGAGTGAAAGCAAGGAAGAAACACCAGTACGCGATGATAGTTATGAGCAGGATATTGAGCCAATTGACCCAAGTTTGGATGTGCTTGGGGATAGTAAGGCTAAGATTATAGGGATTTCTTTAATAGACGCACCAAGTAACGAGAAAGTTACGGTAGTTCAACCAGGACAAAAACTGAAGCTGTTTATTAAAGTAAAATACAATTGTGTCTTGCGATCGCCCATAATAGGGGCCTCCTTAAAAGACAGGCTGGGTAATATAGTTACTCAATTTAACAGTTATGTGTTAGATAACACCTTGGATAATGTTGATGAAAATGATTTAAAGGACTACTGCTTTGAATTTCTTATGCCTCCATTGAAAAGCGGCTTTTATTCAATATCGCCAGCGGTCGCTTCCGGCAGTCAAAGTGACCATGTACAGCATTGTTGGATTCATGATGCGCTAATCGTAAGAATGGAAGATGGACAAACCTATGACCTTCCTGGTTATATGTTTTTAGATGGTTTAAAATTTAGGGCTATAGATTGAGGGGTTATAGATGAAGTTTACCGGTGAGAGATTTGTTCCCAACGCATCAACAGATACGCAGTTAGAGATAGAGCATTATCAAAGATATTATTCGGCTGCAGATTTGGTTAAGGATAAAGTAGTAATTGATGCTGCTTGTGGGGAAGGCTACGGTTCCGAGATACTTTCACAACATGCGAAATTTGTTTATGGCTATGACATAAGCGATGAAGCAATAAATTATGCAAAAAGCAAATATAAGGGTAATAATTTAAATTTCGCCACTGCTTCAATTGATGCTTTGCCAAATGACGATAACTCTGTTGATGTGTTTATTTCTTTTGAGACAATAGAACACGTCAATGAAGAGACCCAAACAAAGTTTTTAAAAGAGGTCTCAAGAGTATTAAGAGATGACGGCATTTTTATTATTTCCACACCGGATAAACGCACCTATTCTGATGCGCCAAATTACAAAAATGAATATCATATAAAAGAATTTTATGAAAGTGAATTCGTAGATTTTTTATCTAGATGTTTTAGGCATGTAAATGTATTTTATCAAAGGTTTGAAGTTACTTCCATAATAGGTAATAGCAAGGGCAGCGAATTAAGTATTCAGAAATGGAATCAACGGCCAAAAGAGACTGGTAAGTATCTAATCGCCGTATGCAGCAATAAACCAGTAGCGTCTCTAATGATGAACTCTGTGGTAATGGATACTGAGAATAGATACGGTACTATTATGAATCGGGTTATTACCCTTCAGGATGAAGTGGAGGAGAGAAGCAGGCATCTTGGCACATTGAATGAGCTAATAAACTCCAAAGACCAACTGATTACTGATTTGCAGCAGCAATTACAAAGCAGAGTTAACTTAGAAAAAGGACAGTTGGCGGATACATTAGATAACTATTCCACTGAGCTTAAGCAAGTTATAGAAACAAACCTGGAGAATGGCAATGAAATTTCAACATTAATTGAAAAAATGGATGAGGTTGTCTTAGCCAAAGATGAGCAAATCAGTGAAAAAAATACTATCTTAATTGAACTTACCGAAGGGCATCAGAGATTACTTGATGAGCTTGGAAAAAATAAAAAGCGGCACTACCAGGAACTGCAGCAAAAAAAAATAGCTATCGAAGACTTAGAGCAACAGGTTGAACAGCGCGATCTATCAGTTGAGAACTTGCAACGAGATATTGAAGTGTTGACTGCGGCACACGAGGAACTGATTAATAATCTTAAAGAAATTAAAAAACAGCAAGAAGAGAAGCTTCAGGAGAAGAACTCAGTTATCGATGAACTAAAGCAGCAGATTGAACAGCGTGCTGAATATGTTGAGACTTTGAAACAAGATGTTGACAGTTTGAATGTCACTATTAACAATCAAGAAGGCCATATTAATAAACTACTGCAGGATGAACGTAAGCTGAATAACATACTGCAATCAGATGGTTGGAAGCTGCTGACAAAATATTATAGGTTAAGGGATTACGTCTTACCTAATAACAGTAAGAGAAAGTTAGCAGCTAAACTGTTAGTAAAGACGCTTAAGCATCCGACACAAATGCTAAAAAGTATGAATAAAGAAAATCTGCAAAAGTTTAGATTTTATTTTAGAACAGAAAATGCTGGGTTGTTAGAAAATAGAGTAGATGATTATCTTGAAAAACATTCAGAAGTAAAGCCGCAGCCAATAGACATTTACGATATCACCGATGCAAACGATAAACCCAAAATAGTTTTTCCTGTTAGCGAGCGGCCCGTTGTCTCCATTATTATTCCAGTCTACAATCAGTGGGATTACACGTATTCATGTTTAAAATCTATTAAAGAAAACACACAAGATGTTGATTATGAAGTAATTATCGCTGATGATGTTTCATCTGACGAGACAATCAACATCAAGGATTATATAGAAAACATTACCGTGGTACGGAACAAAACCAACAAAGGGTTTTTATTAAACTGTAATAACGCTGCGAAATACGCAAAAGGTAAATATACTCATTTACTTAACAACGATACAAATGTACAAAAAGGTTGGCTAGCATCACTAGTTGAATTAATTGAAAGCGATAATAAGGTTGGTTTAGTTGGTTCCAAATTAGTCTACGGCGATGGAAAACTTCAAGAAGCCGGGGGCATTATTTGGCGTGACGGCAGTGGTTGGAACTATGGCCGCCTGGACGACCCCGAAAAGCCGGAGTATAACTACGTCAAAGAAGTTGACTATATTTCCGGGGCTAGTATTATGGTTAGGTCCGATCTGTGGAATGAAATTGGTGGGTTTGATGAAACTTATGTTCCTGCTTACTTTGAAGATGCAGACTTGGCCTTTGAGATAAGAAGAAAAGGATATAAAGTGATGTACCAGCCAAAATCTGTTGTTGTGCATTTTGAAGGGCAGTCGCATGGTACGGATATTAATAGTGGGATTAAGAGTTATCAGGCTAAGAATAAAGAAAAGTTTATTGAAAAGTGGAGAAGTGAATTAGAACGCAGTCATTCTAACAATGGGCAAAATGTATTTCAGGCAAGGGATAGAAGTTCTGATAAAAAAACTATTCTTTTTGTAGATCATTACGTACCACATTTTGATAAAGACGCTGGCGGCAAATGCACGTACCATTATCTAAAATTGTTTAAACAAATGGGATTTAACGTCGTTTTTATAGGTGATAACTTTTATAAACATGAGCCATACACCACTAAACTACAGCAAATGGGAGTACAAGTCTTATACGGGAATTGGTATGCTCAAAACATTGAAAAATGGATTAAACAAAACGGCAATAATATCGACTATGCGTATCTTAATAGGCCTCATATTTCTATTAAGTATATAGACAAAATAAGAAATCATACTGATGCAAAAATTATATATTTCGGACATGACCTGCATTATTTGCGAGAACTAAGAAACCACGAATTTGACAAAAATGACGAATTATTAAAATCATCTAAGAGATGGAAACAGATTGAATTTGAGCTGTTTAATAAGGCAGACGTGATATACGTAGTTGGAAATTACGAGCAAAAGGTATTGCAGAAAGAATTTCCGTCTAAAGAGATTCGAAACATTCCAGTGTACATTTATGATGACTTCAAAAGCATATCCCCTCGAAACTTCCAAGATACAAAAGACATACTATTCGTGGGCGGCTTTAATCATAAACCTAACGGGGATGCAGTTTTATGGTTTGTCCGCGAAGTATTGCCTGGAATTAAGATAAGGTTGCCAAACGTCAAATTCTACATAGTGGGTTCAAAACCACCAGAAGACATTAAACAGTTGCAGTCCGAAGACATAATAGTCACTGGCTTTGTTTCAGATGAAGAACTGGATGAGCTGTATAAAAAATGTAGAGTAGTAGTAGTGCCTTTGAGGTTTGGGGCCGGAGTGAAAGGGAAGGTTGTGGAGGCCCTTTATTATCGTGTTCCAATTGTAACAACTTCTATAGGTGCTGAGGGCTTACCATCGGTTGAGAATAACCTTGTAATTGCTGATAATGAACAGGATTTTGCAAGTAGTGTGGTAGATTTATATTTTAATGAGGAATTATGGAGCAAATTGGCTGCAAATTCAGGTGAATACATTGCTGAGTACTTTTCAAAAGAGGCTGCTTATCACATTACTTCCAAAGATTTTTTGGGATAACCGAGGCATCAGGCCTCTTATCACAGCTTATACTGGGGGAACATAGTATTGATAGAACGAAGAAACATTGTCCAAAACAACAAAATTAGGTCTAGTAACGGTAAGGTGAAATTTATTTTAGCTAGTTTAGCCTTGTCAGTAATCGTGATTTATTTTTTTAGAGGTTTTCTAACTTACGGGATGGAATTCGACGAAGTGTTTAGAGCAAATAATTTATTGCCTTTCATAAACGAAAATGCGCATGAATGGAATCAAAGCATCTTTACCCTACCTTTGTTCAAACTACAAATACCATTAATGTACAAACAATATATTAGTTCTACTCCTTTGTTGAAGTATTTACCATTAATCTTCTTTGATAATTTTCTTATTGGAATCAGGTTTCTATATCTGATATATTTTTTAATTTCAATTACTGTTTTGTTTTATTTAGCTTCTAAATACAATTTTAATTTGGCATTAATTTTATCATTAATGATTATTACTTCTCCAATATTATATCCCGAGATTACCTTTGGTTTTGTATCTACATTACATTTGTTATTTTTTTCAATAGCTGCTTTTCTAATGTATATCTACTTTAATAGGGATAGAAAGGCACTGTATTTGTGGTGTGCGGTTTTTTTGTCCAGTTTTATGGTTAATCTGGAGTTTTACAGTTTGTGGATTTTGAGTTCTTTAGTTCTAACTAGTTTATTGTTTTTTTATCAAGAGTTTAAATCCTTGATGTCTGTCAAGAATGGAATTACAATAACTAGTGCCGTGTTTGTAGGCTTATTCAATTATATTATTTATAATGTCCTTACTGGTTTTGCGTCATTTAGGCCTTTATTTCTAAAGCTATTTATGCCAGATAAATACAATGCCAATCCAATAGACTATAAGAAGACTTTACCGTTGCAAAAAGAAGTGGCCTTAAAAATGGAACACGTTAGTAATTTTATGGGCAGTAGCTTTGATGTGTATTTGGTATTGTTTGGCTTGATAGTGATTCTGTATCTGATTGTTCTATATAAACTGGTATTATCGAAATCTGTGAAACAATATAAAATTTATTTTTTTCCAATAACAAATTTCTTGATAATATTTTTCTTTATACTAATAAGTCCGAATACTACCAGACCTGGCCATTATGCTTACCTATTACCTTTTTTTGAGCTTTCGTTACTTAGCTGTTTGGTTTTATTTTACAAAGTATATAAAAATTCAAGTGGTCGCTTGGTAAAAATTCTTTGCTTGTTTTTACCTTTGGTTTTAATAAGTTCGAATTTCTTTGCGTCTAATAAAATTGTAACAAAAGCCAGTGAAGTTAACGGACTAGGTTATTTTAGTCCAGCTATTTTCCAGTTAAATAAGTATATAGTTTCAAACAATATAGATTTTAATCGAGTTGTACATTTGGAATGGGGTTTGTATTCTCAATTATATTTTTTAAATAAAGGGGAGGCTGATATACATTCTGTAGTGTTCCAATTAAAGAACGCAAGAAATGAGGGAGAGAGGGAAGAAGTGCTCAAAAAAGAATTAACATCTCCTTGGTTTTTGGATGTTAAAGAACTGTATTTTCCACTTTATTCCGATTTAGATAAGGAAGTAGCTAAAACTTTTTTCCCTTTAATGGAAAGTCTAGATGGAGAAATACAAAAAGTTAAAGAGTTCTATGAGACAAATGGTAAGGAGGTTTTTGCTTTATATAAGCTTGCTAATTATAGTGATGTAAGAAAGAGATTATTATCGACCTTTCAAAATGTTAAAATATCTCCGAGCCTTAAAATACTAAAATTTGGGGCAAACGTAAAAAACATAAACCCCTCCAAAGACTTTGCAATGTGGTTTATTACCTTGGGTCATACCAGAAATACATCTGTAATTCTTAATAATTTCCAATTGGAAACTGTATATTATGCTGACCACTTAACAGCTACAGTTCCAAAAGAATTATTAAGTAAGGGAATAACTTATGAACTATATCTTTATGATTCCGCTAAAGGTGTTAAGTCTAATCCGGTTGTTTTTGACTTGCAGTAAAGTTGTGCTTTATTCTTAGAAATTATTTTATATCTTAACCGATTAAGGTGTGAAGATATTCATTGAGGTGATTTCATAAGAGAGTTTTGTTTATTACTAGGAAATATCCTCCGCAAGTAGGAGGGATGGAACAGCATAGTTACCACATCACTACGGGAATAGATTGCGAAAAGAAAATCCTAGCTTTGGGAAAGAGTCAGATTCATTTACTATGGTTTATACCGTATAGTTTAATACATGTATTGTTAACCCGTAACAAGTGGGATGTTATTCATTTAGGGGATTTTGTACTAGCGTTGGTTGGTTTTCCAAACTAGTGTCTCCCAAAACAAAGGTTGTTGCACAACTCCATGGCTTAGATATTACATATAAAAATTGTACCAGAAAGATTATGCAAGACGTTGAGTTTTATTTTAATGGGAAAAAAGTAGATTATGTAGTGAATAACTCGGATGAATTGGAATATGACATGTTCATCGATAAACGATTGCTAAATAAAGGGGTTCACCAAGAATTAACAATTAAACAAATAATCTATGGAATCCGATTAACTATGGGTATTCTGATAATAAAGACCAAGTATTGGCTACTGATTGGGTTAGAATTGAAACGTTAGAGTAACGACTGCTAAAATGTTGAAAAGTTTGTCTATGCGAATTCAAATAGTGCGGTGGTGATTATACTAATGGATAATGCAAAAAGGAAAATAGTAATTGTTGGGCCCGTTTATCCCTATAAAGGAGGTATTGCCCATTATACCAGTCTATTATATAAAGCATTAAACAAAAAATATGATGTAAAATTAATATCATTTAAGTTTCAATATCCAACCTTTCTTTATCCTGGTCAAGAACAAAAGGATTATGCAAACGATCAGTTTAAGGTTGAAAATACTTGCTTTTTGATAAATACGATTCATCCAGGGAGTTGGATAAGGACGGTATATCAAATAAAAAAGTATGGACCAGATGTTATAATACTTCAATGGTGGAATCCGTTTTTTGCGCCTTCTTATTTTGTTATATCTTTATTGTCAAGGATACTTACTAAAACAAAGATAATATTTACTTGTCATAATGTTTTGCCACACGATAGAATGCCGTTTGATAAACAGATGACTCGTTTAACGCTAGGCGTAGGACACCACTTTATTGTTCAGTCAGGGGATGATGAAAATAAGCTTCTGGCGTTACTGCCTAAAGCAAACTATAAGAGGGCTTTTCACCCAACATACAATGTTTTTAAAATTGAAGATTTGCCAAAGGTTCGGGCGAGAGAAATGTTAGGAATTGGTGCAAGAGAAAGAGTCCTACTTTTCTTCGGCTTTATTAGGGAGTACAAGGGTTTGCAATATTTAATAAGGGCCATGCCCCAAGTATTTCAATTTTATGAAGATATTAAGCTACTAATAGTTGGTGATTTTTATGATAATAAACAAAAATATGTTGAAGATGTACGTTCGCTTGGGCTAACTAATAATGTCAAAATTTATGATGGGTATATACCAGACAAGGAGGTAGGCAAATTTTTCGCTGCGTCTGATATTGTAGTGCTACCATATATCTCAGCTACACAAAGTGGGATTGTGCAGATTGCGTACGGATTTGAGCGTCCTGTTATAGTTACGAACGTCGGAGGCTTACCTGATGTAGTGGCGGACAATAGGACTGGGTATGTGGTTGAACCACACAATTCTGCTCAACTCGCTGATGCAATAATTAAATATTTTGCTAAAAATAAGGAAAGAACATTAACAAAAAACATAAAAAATGACCAGGAAAAATATTCGTGGGACCGAATGGTGGAAGTAGTTGAAGCACTACTTAATTGGTAAAGTATGGATTTTGCGTCTTTACATGTTGTAAGGCGTCTGAGGGTTCCCCACACTTTATTAGACCAAAATAAGCTTTTCTATATTGGGTGATTGTCAACCCAATATCAAGATTTAAAGACAAAACCATTTTGTGGCTACTATTGAATTGACCAGACGCTAATTTCATGTTACAAGGAAGTGAAGGGGAAATGAGAGACTATCAACGTAATTATTCCCAAACCAATAAGGAAATGTTAAATTATCGAAAGAGACGGGAAAAAGCAAAAAAAATCTATAAAGTTTTGCATGACTTTTCAACTGATAGGTCAAAAGAACTAACTGACGGTATTTGCCTAGACGTTGGTTGTTCAGGTGGTATTATAACGAGTTACTTGGCAGACTATTTTGAGTCAGTGGTCGGTTGTGATATAGACGAAGAGGCAATCAAGGTTGCCAATGCAAGTAATTCCCAACCAAATTGTAGTTTTATTGTTGGGGACTCGATGAAATTGCCATTTAACGATAATTCATTTGATGTTGTAATATGCAATCACGTTTATGAGCATGTCCCTGATGTAAATGTTTTAATGAACGAATTATACCGGGTGCTGAAGAAAAATGGTGTTTGTTATTTTGGCGTAGGTAATAAATGGATCATTATTGAGCCACATTACAAACTGCCCTTTTTGTCCTGGTTGCCTAAAAACATTGCAGATAAATACATTAAAACGTTCACATCTAATGATGAGTATTACGAAAAATTTTTAACCTATAAACAAACTTTGAATTTATTTTCTATTCATGGATTTAAGCATGTTGATTATACTGTAAAAATACTTAGTAAGCCGATGGAATTTAATGTAACAAACAATAAATTATTTCTGATAATTCTCAAAGTCGTTCCTAAATGGATATGGTCTTTAGGGCATTCTCTGATTCCAACATACATTTTTGTCTTAAAAAAGGCAAAGGAAACCAAAGCCTGATGAAAAACTTTATTAAGAATAAAGTGATAAAAAGAACTATCTTATATTTTTTTGGTGTCCTTATTTTATTGTTTATTGGAAAATCGTTATACAGTAATTGGGCCCAAATTAAAGGCCTAGCTATTACCATGGATTACTCTCTTTTGATCCTTTCTTTATTTTTGTATATTTTTTACTTATTTCTTGACGGAATAGGTTGGAATTTTATTCTGCATGCATTAAACGTGAAACTACGATATAGAGATTCCATAACTATTTTTTATTTGTCCCAAATGGCACGCTACTTGCCTGGAGGGGTAATAAATATCTTTGGACGAGTATATCTGGCCCAGAAGAAAAATATTTCTAAGACTCATTCTGGAGCTAGTATTGTTTTAGAAATGTTTATGAAAGTATTCTCTGCCTTCGTATTATCCCTATTCTTTTTGGGCCATTTATACAGGGAATGGCTCTGGGGATTTCTGGTCTTATTGTTGGTGATTTTTCTTGTTTTTTTTGATCTAAGATTACTCAATTATTTACTAAATGTATTTTCTAATAAATTTGGGAACAAGTTTGTTTTTAGTTTACAAAGAAAAACTTTCCTGGGCATATTATTTTATTATATTTCATCATGGTTTATATTCGGAATGGCTTTTAAAGTTTTTTGTAATAGTCTGGGTATCTATGGCAAAAGCCTGGTATTAGTTAGTGTTTTTCCTGCTTCGTGGATAGCAGGTTTCCTTAGTCCAATTCCCGGCGGTATTGGGGTTAGAGAAGGGGTTTTAAGCTATTTTCTTTCGTTTTATTTTGATAAACAGCTTGCATATATAATGGCATTATTGTCAAGGGTCTGGCTTATTGTTGGAGAATTATCAGCTGGTTTAGTTGTTTTTGTATTTTACAGCATTGTGTCTAAACTAATGGCAAAACAAAACAAATAAGTTTTTTCACAGCAACAGGGGGGATGGCGTTGAAGCTTATTATTCAAATACCATGTTATAACGAAGAAAAGACGTTACCAATTACATTGAAAGATTTGCCTAGGGAAATCTTTGGGGTAGATACAATTGAATATTTGATAATAAATGATGGTAGCAACGACAGAACCATAGAAGTCGCGAAAAAGTTGGGAGTACATCATATAGTAAGTTTCCCTAATAATAGGGGATTAGCGAAGGGCTTTATGGCGGGAATTGATGCATGCTTAAGGCTAGATGCAGATATTATTGTTAATACAGATGGTGATAACCAGTATAAGGGTCAGGATATACCTAAATTAGTAAAGCCCATCTTAGATGGAAGGGCTGAAGTTGTGGTGGGAGATAGACAGACTGATACTATAGAGCATTTTTCACCGCTTAAGAAAAAACTGCAGAAGCTTGGCAGTTGGGTTGTGAGATTAGCATCAGATACCAATGTCAATGATACTACCAGCGGATTCAGGGCTTATGCTAGAGAAGCTGCCATGAAACTAAACGTGATTTCAGAGTATAGTTACACATTGGAAACCATTATTGATACGGGCAGAAGGAAAATTGCCATAGAAAATGTTCCTATAGGCACCAATGAACAGCTAAGAGAGTCAAGACTGTTTAAAAGCATTAGGGGATACATCCAAAGGTCAGCAACAACAATAATTAGGATTTATACTATGTACAGGCCTATGAAAGTTTTTTTGACTTTGGGTTCCATTGTCTTCCTGTTAGGATTGTTAGTGGGCTTTCGGTACATGTATTTCTTCTTTAGTGGGCAAGGCGATGGGCATGTACAATCCCTGATATTAACTTCAATTTTTTTGAGTTCAGGTGTACAAATTATTATGTTCGGTTTACTGGCTGATGCGATATCCGCAAACAGGAAAGTAAACGATGAGATTTTATATAGGATAAAAAGAATCGAGTATGATAAGGTCGACAAAATAAAGGGTTACGAGAACTCAAACGTGAAAGTTGATATTGATTATTTATTGGAAACTGCAGTAACAATCGAAGAAAATGAAAAAGCATAGAGAGGAGCAGTTTTCATGAAACTTTCAGTGATTGGAACGGGGTATGTGGGCTTAGTGTCAGGGGTTTGTTTTGCAGAGCTAGGTAATCAGGTAATTTGTGTTGATAAAGATTCAGAAAAAATTAAAATGTTAAACAATCTGGAAATGCCAATATATGAGCCAGGACTAAAAGAATTGGTTCAGAACAACGTTCAGGAAAGTAGGATTAGCTTTACTTCTGATATCAAAGAAGCAGTCGCGAGTTCAGACGTTATTTTTATAGCAGTTGGTACACCGCCTTTACCAAATGGGCAAGCGGATTTAAGATTTATTGAAGCAGTAGCGGCAAGTATTGGCAAATACATGAATGACTATAAATTAATTGTCAACAAAAGCACGGTACCGGTAGGGACGGGTGATTTCGTTCGGGAAATAGTAATGAAACACCAAGCAGAACCTGTTGATTTTGATATAGTTTCGGTGCCTGAGTTTTTAAGAGAGGGAAATGCTATTCAGGATTCTATGAACCCGGATAGAGTGATAATCGGTGCAAGTTCTAACAAAGCGGCCGAAATTATGAAAAAATTGCATGAACCTTTTAATGCGCCAGTTTTAATTACTGATGTTAAGAGTGCAGAAATGATTAAATATGCTTCTAACGCATTTTTAGCAACAAAAATCTCATTTATTAACGAGATAGCTAACATCTGTGAAAAGGTGGGCGCTAACGTCAAAGAAGTGGCTAAAGGTATGGGATATGATAAAAGAATAGGCGATAAGTTTTTAAACGCCGGTATTGGGTACGGCGGCTCTTGTTTCCCCAAAGATACAACGGCATTAGTAGAAATTGCCGCTAGTGTTGATTATGATTTTAAAATTTTAAAGTCTGTAGTTGATGTGAATAAAAAACAGCGATTTAAAGTTATAGACAGCTTAAAACAGATTTATGATAACTTAGATGGAAAAAAAGTGGCCGTTTTAGGCTTGGCATTCAAACCCAACACAGATGACTTACGGGAAGCGCCATCTATAAATATAATCGAGGAACTGATAGCAAAAAATGTTCATGTAAAAGCCTACGACCCTATAGCTATGAATAATGCTACAAAGATTATTCGAAATACAATAACCTATAGTAGCTCGGTTTTGGAAGCAGTTGAAGGGGTAGACGCCATCATATTAGTCACAGAATGGCATGAACTAATTGAAGCAGATTGGTTCACAATAGGCAATCTGGTAAATAAAAAAATTATTATTGATGGAAGAAACGTTATTGATAGTGATTTAGTTGAGAGCTTAGGTTTTATTTACAAGGGTATAGGCGTGTAGATTGTTCGGCGGCCATTGTTAAAACAAAAACTGCAAACTAAAAAAGGTGTTAATATGGACTTATCTATAGTTATTGTAAGTTATACTTTTAATATGCTATTATATGATGCTTTAGTATCAATACCTCTTGGGGTCCCAAAGTTAGTTCGTGTGAAATATTCATAGTTAATAACAATTCTTCTGATGGCACTACGGAAATGATAAAGGACAAATTTCCCGATGTTATTAAAGCCCCAGGGGAGTTCATCCTGCTTCTTAACCCTGATACTGTGGTTTTGCCGGAAGCGCTGGATAGATTGGTGGACTATTTACGCTAAAATAATTATGTGGAGCAGTTGGACATAAAGTTGAGTTACGGGATGGAACCTTGGACAAGGCATGTATGGTTCTATTTTATATATACGCCTCAGCGGTCCAATATGTTTTTTGGTGAATTATGTAATTTTTAAAGAGCAATGTACTAGGCCTAATTGTCATTAGACGATGTTGTTAATATGGTACTAACGTTTATTTGATATTTTAATTTCAGCGTTAGTTTTAATTCTTTGTGCGCCTTTGTTTCTCGTTGTGGCCATAGCCTAAGTATATGGTCAAACACCAATGGGACTTGAGTGACAAACACTACAACAGAATGTTGATGGGGGGACTGACTAATGAAAGTAATTATTTTGGCTGGTGGAAGTGGTACTAGGTTGTGGCCACTAAGCCGGGATCGCTATCCTAAGCAATTTATCAAATTGCAAGGAAAGGAAGAATCTTTGTTTCAGGAAACATTTATTAGAAGTCTATTATTAGCGGATATCGATGATATATTTGTTGTTACAAATGAGAAATATAAGTTCTTAGTGATGGGTGAAGTTGAAGAACTAGGTTATGATTACAAAGAGAATAATATTCTAGTTGAACCTGAGGCAAAGAATACTTTACCTGCCATTTACGCAGGTGTTCATGAGATCACAAAAAAAGGACATGATTCAGTATTAGTTTTTCCTTCAGATCATAAGATTGCTGAAGGCAGCCGCTTTGCTGGACTAAGTTGGGCTTCAGAAGAGCTAACAAAAGACTATTTGATTACCTTTGGCATTAAACCGGACGGCCCAAATACCGGTTATGGATACATCTCGCCTGGGGAAGCTAAAGGCAATGGTTACGTTGTTAAGGAATTTAAAGAAAAACCTAATTATGATACAGCAGTGGAGTACATAAAAAAGGGTTACTATTGGAACAGTGGAATCTTTCTTTTTGACTCAAAGTTATTTACTGAAGAGGTTAAAATATATGCATCTGAAGTATTTGACGCCTTTGAATCAAGCTCGGATCTCGAGGGTGCTTTTTCAAAAATTCAGACAAAAATTTCCATAGACTGCGGCATTATGGAAAAAAGTTCAAGAGTGGCTGTGGTGCCTGCAGAGATTGGTTGGAATGATTTGGGTAGTTTTGATTCTTTGTATGAAGTGCTTGAGAAAAATTCATCCAACAATATTACGAACCAAAATAATATATTACTTGATACAACAAATACATTTGTACATTCGCAAGTTGGGAAATTGGTGGCAACTGTTAATGTTGACGATTTAATTATAATTGATAACCGCGATGCCTTATTAATCTGCAAAAAAGGCGAGTCTCAAAAAGTTAAAGAGATTGTAGATATTCTAAAAGAACAACAAGATTCAAGAACGGAATACCACGTGCAAGACTATCGCCCCTGGGGTCATTACAAGGTGCTAGAGGAAGAAAAGGACTCGTTTAAAATTAAAAGGATTACGGTTAATCAAGGGAAAAGGGTAAGCTACCAGCTTCATCATCATAGAAGTGAGCACTGGATCGTTGTTAAAGGAATGGCCAAAGTAACTATAGATGACGATGTGAAATTTGTTCGCCCTGGCGAGAGTATATTTGTGAAAGCGGGCCAAAAGCACCGACTTGAGAACCCTGGGAAATTCCCTCTTAAAATTATTGAAGTGCAAATGGGTGATTACTTGGAAGAAGACGATATTATAAGGTTTGATGATGATTATGGTAGAGAATGAAACCGGATTTAAGAGAAAAATCGTGTTTGTGGCAAGTAAAATTTGATAACACAGGAGTATGTTTTCGAAAAATAGGGAATAAGTAGAACCTTAAAAATTAAAGAATATGACAAATGAAATTACTATTACTTTCATTGGTAAAAAAATGGAGTGGTTAAAATGTCAAAAGTATCTGGTTCAGTCATCAAGGATATTAATCTAGCACCTGAAGGCAAACTAAAGCTAGACTGGGTAAAGGCACATATGCCTTTGCTAAATACCATTGAAGAACAGTTTAAAATGGAACAACCTTTTACAGGTTCTAAGGTCTCTATCTGTTTGCATCTTGAAGCCAAAACAGGATATTTGGCCCAAGTAATCCAAGCGGGCGGTGCTGAAGTAGCGGTTTGCGGTAGTAATCCGCTATCCACTCAAGATGATGTTGTCGCCGCGCTGGTTGAAAGTGGGATAACGGCATATGCTTGGTATAATGTTACTGATGAAGAATATCATGAGCATATTAATAAGGTCCTAGATTTTAAACCTGATGCTATCATTGATGACGGTGGAGATCTAGTAGGTACTTTACATAGCGAACGTATCGAACAGGCGAAGGAAATACTTGGCGGCTGTGAGGAGACAACGACAGGCATCGTAAGACTTAAAGCTTTAGACAACGAAGGTAAGCTTTTATTCCCCATGATGGCCGTGAATGATGCTTACTGTAAATATCTGTTCGACAATCGGTATGGTACAGGCCAATCGGTTTGGGACGGCATTATGCGTACTACAAATCTTGTTATTGCTGGGAAAACCGTTGTGGTTGTAGGATATGGTTGGTGTGGGAAAGGTGTAGCAATGCGCGCGAAAGGTTTAGGTGCCAAAATCGTTGTCACAGAAGTTGATCCAATTAAGGCAACAGAGGCTTTTATGGATGGGTTTGAAGTGGTGCCTATGTTGGAAGCGGCTAAAAGAGGGGACATATTTGTTACGGTTACCGGTAATTGTGATGTTATCGCGGACGAGCACTTTGAAGTAATGAAAGATAGAGCAGTAATGTGCAACGCGGGGCACTTTGATATAGAAGTGAATAAGAACGATTTGGCTAATAGAGCTGAAAGTGTCAGAGAGGTTCGTAAAAACATTGAGGAATTTCAAATGAAAGATGGACGGAAGTTGTATTTACTAGCCGGTGGGAGATTAGTCAATCTTGCTGCAGGGGATGGCCATCCGGTGGAAGTAATGGATATGACTTTTGCACTTCAGGCACTGGCTTTAAAGCATATTGTGGAGCATGGTAAAAAGATGGAGCCTCAAGTACATACGGTGCCGGCAGATATTGATAATTACGTTGCCAAATTGCGGCTTGATACATGGGGAGTAGATATTGATAAGCTTACAAATAAGCAAATAGAATATTTAGCTAGTTGGGGAGAATAAACATATTTTTAAGTGGAGAGGTGAAGGAAGATGGGAAATAGAAGATTATTTACATCGGAATCAGTGACTGAGGGGCACCCTGATAAAATCGCGGACCAGATTTCAGATTCTGTTTTAGATGCTATTTATCAAAAGGACCCTATGGCAAGAGTTGCGTGTGAGACTGCCATTACTACCGGGATGGTACTGGTAGCGGGAGAAATTACTACGAGTTGTTATGTAGATATTCCTAAAGTGGTTAGGCAAACCATTCAAGATATTGGCTATACGAGGGCAAAATACGGATTTGATAGTGAAACTTGTGCCGTATTGACTTCCATCGATGAACAATCGTCAGATATTGCTATGGGTGTAGATAAGGCTTTGGAAGCAAAAGAAGGCAGCATGAATGATGGGGAAATAGAGGCTATTGGCGCGGGTGACCAGGGGATGATGTTTGGGTATGCGACTAATGAAACGCCGGAAATGATGCCTATGCCTATTTTCTTGGCACATAAGTTAACTAAGAGGTTGGCCGAAGTTCGTAAGCAGGGGACGCTCCCCTACTTAAGACCTGACGGAAAGTCTCAGGTTACTGTTGAATATGAAGATAATAAACCTATTAGAGTTGATACTGTTGTTATATCTACTCAGCATAGTGCTGATATTTCCATGGATGTCTTAAAAAAAGATATAATTGAGCAGGTCATCAAACCAGTGATACCAGCGGAGTTTATGGATGAAAATATAAGATACTTAGTTAACCCAACCGGGCGGTTTGTTATTGGGGGGCCTCAGGGCGATGCCGGGCTTACCGGACGAAAAATCATTGTAGACACATACGGTGGTATGGCCTGTCATGGTGGCGGTGCATTTAGCGGTAAGGACCCCACTAAGGTTGACCGGTCTGCGGCTTATGCGGCCCGGTATGTGGCTAAAAACATCGTTGCAGCAAAGTTGGCTGAACGTTGTGAGGTGCAATTGGCCTATGCAATTGGAGTAGCTGAACCAGTATCCATCATGGTTGATACTTACGGAACAGGCACAATAAGTGAGGAAATTTTAGTCAAAATGGTACGTAAGTATTTTGACCTTCGCCCAGCAGGTATCATTAAAATGCTTGATCTTCGCCGCCCCATATTTAAGCAAGTTGCGGCGTACGGTCATTTTGGGCGTGATGATTTAGATTTAACTTGGGAACGAACTGATAAAGTTGAAGATTTACAACGAGAAGCAGAACGGTTATCTGCGGAGAGCCAAGTAGCTGCAACTAAATAAATTAGCAAACCTAAGTATTCTTTTCTATGAAAGAATGTTTGGGTTACCTGCATATATTATGGTTTGAGAAAGGGCTACAATGGACTTAACTATTATTATTGTCAACTATAACGTTAAAAACCTGCTTTACCAGGCTCTCAAAAGCATACCACGGGGAATAAGCCATATTTCTTACGAAGTGCAAGTGGTAGACAACCATTCGACCGATGGCAGTCAAGAGATGGTATTACGAGATTTTCCTGAAGTAGACCTGATTCAAAATAAGGAGAACGTGGGTTATGCCAAAGCCAATAATCAAGCTATACGTAAGGCTAAAGGAAAATATATTTTACTGCTAAATCCGGATACGGTTATTTTGCCAGGTGCTATAGATAAGTTAATGGATTATTTGTCTAAGCATAAACAAGTCGGCGCTATCGGGCCGAAAATTGAAATGGCTGATGGCAACTTAGACAAAGCGTGTAAGCGCGGCTTTCCAACACCATTAAACTCACTATTTAAAACGGTAGGCTTAGATAAGCTTTTTCCAAATTCAAGGTTGTTTGGCAGCTATAATCTAACGTATTTAAACAATGATATGGAACATTTGATAGACTGTTTAGTGGGAGCATGTATGCTTGTTCGCAGGGAAGTAATCGAAAAAGTGGGGATGTTGGACGAGCAGTTTTTCATGTACGGAGAGGACATTGACTGGTGTTATCGAATCAAAGATGCAGGATGGTATATTGTCTATTATCCGGAAGCAAAAATAATTCACTATAAACGTGCCAGTAGTTCTAAGCGGAAGCTAAAAACTACCTATGAATTTCATCGAGCAATGGTTTTATATTTTAAAAAACATTACTCCGAGAGATACAATGTTTTGATAATGTGGTTAGTTTACCTTGGAATTGGTGCCAGCTACTTAGTGTCACTATTAAAACTGCTTGTACTTGGTTTCAAAGGGGGAGGACCAAGTGATACGGGAGTATCAGAAGATACTTAATAGAATACTTATTCTGACGGATATCATTATAATAGGAATTTCTTTATTTATTGCTTATTGGTTTAAATTTACAAGTGGGCTTTTTCTTAAGGTTGACCACTTAAGTGCCGCCGAGTATGCCCAGGGACTCTTAATTTTTATACCGGTTTTTATTGTGATTAATTATTTGTTTGAACTTTATACCTCTCAGAGGGGAACTAGGTTTTTTAAGGAATTATTATCAGTTATAAAGAGTAACCTTTTGGCACTGCTGTTTGTTATGAGCTTTCTATTTGTATTTAAGGAAGTTCATTATTCGCGTTTTGTGCTGCTGCTGTTTGTAATGTTAAACACGCTGCTTAGTGCCGGTGTTAGGTATATTGGCAGAGCTTTTTTACGCTCGATGCGTAAACAAGGATATAACAAAAAGTTCCTGTTAATCTTAGGTGCCGGGAATTTGGGGAAAACCATGCTTACTAAGATCCGCCAGAACAAGGAATTTGGCTATGAAGTAATCGGGTTCCTGGATGACGATGAGAAAAAACAGGGGCAGGACATTGATGACGTAAGAGTAATTGGCCAATTAAATGATATTGAAAGAGTTACTGAAAGCCATCTAGTGGATGAAGCAATAGTGGCTTTACCTCTAAACGCTTACGACAGGCTGCAGGGAATTATCAATACCTGTGAAAAAATTGGCTTGAAGATGTTAATTATTCCGGATTATTTCGATTATATACCGGCACGTCCCAAGGTTGTGGAGTTTGCCGATATTCCACTGCTAAATGTTAGGCATGTCCCCTTGGATGATATCGCTAATATGGTTCTTAAGCGTGCTATTGACATAAGCATATCCCTAGTTGTGCTTATTATCTGCAGTCCTTTACTGCTGATGATAGCGTTGGGTATCAAGGTGACCTCTCCCGGGCCGGTAATTTTTAGACAGGAAAGAGTGGGGCTGCATAGAAAACCTTTTACCATGTATAAGTTCAGAACTATGAGGGTTCAGAAAAAGAAACAGGAAGACCAGAACTGGACCACCAAGGGGGATAGCCGCAAAACCAAGTTTGGTTCTTTTTTGCGGAAAACCAGTTTGGATGAACTGCTGCAGTTTTTCAATGTACTTAAGGGTGATATGAGTATCATTGGGCCAAGACCGGAAAGACCGCATTTTGTGGAACAATTTAAGGAAAAGATACCCAAGTATATGGTGAAGCATCATGTGCGGCCGGGTATTACCGGGTGGGCCCAGGTCAACGGCTGGCGAGGGGATACTTCCATTGCAGAGCGAATAAAATGTGACCTTTACTATGTAGAAAACTGGACTTGGACTTTGGAATGGAAAATATTCATCATGACTTTTTATGCTGGGTTTATTAATAAAAATGCTTACTAGGGTGAGGATATGTCAAAGGTATTAGTTACCGGGGGCGCCGGTTATATCGGTAGTCATGTGGCAAAGGCCTTGTTACAGCAGGGATACGATATAATTATTTATGATAATATGGAAAATGGCTGCGAAAGTGCAATAGTTGGCGGCACTTTGGTTAAGGCGGACTTAGCAGATGAGACTTCATTGAGTGAGGTTTTTAGCAAAGCTAAGGTTAATGCGGTTATTCATTTTGCAGGTTACAGCCTGGTGGCCGAATCTATGGCCGCGCCTCAGGAATATTATTATAATAATGTGGTCAATGGATTGAACCTTCTTAAGGTCATGCGCAGATATAATGTTAAAAAGTTTGTATTTTCTTCTTCAGCGGCGGTGTACGGGGAACCACTTAAGTTACCGATAACAGAGAAACATCCCACTTCGCCTACTAATACTTACGGTGAAACCAAATTAATTTTTGAAAAGGTGTTGGAGCGCTATGCCGGAAGTTATGGATTGGCAAGTGTTTCTTTAAGGTACTTTAACGCTGCCGGTGCTGACCCGGAAGGTCAAATAGGTGAGAACCATAATCCCGAAACCCACCTTATTCCCTTATTATTACAACGAGTGCTAAAAGGGGACCGCTCTGAGTTTTCAATTTTTGGTGATGGTTACAATACTCCCGACGGAACCTGCATACGGGACTATGTTCATGTTACTGATCTGGCCCGGGCACATGCTTTAGCGCTGGAAGCATTGGAAACTCCTAAGAAGAAGTTTTCGGTATATAATTTGGGCTGCGGTACCGGCTATTCCGTGCTGCAGGTGCTAAAAGCGGTTGAAAGAGTAACCGGCTCTAATATTCCCTATAAAATTTGTGCGCCTAGGACGGGAGATCCGGCCGTGCTGGTGGCTGGTTGGGAAAAAATAAAATGCGACTTGGGTTGGGTGCCGGAGTTTAACGATTTAGACAAGATAATAGCAACCGCCTGGTGTTGGTTAAAAAAATCAAGGCGGGTATAGGTGGCGGATTAGAAAAATAAAATACATATAGAGGATGTTCAAAAAGTCCATCGCAGGTGAGCGGCGAATTTCTGCGTTGCTCAGTCTTTGAGACTGCTCACGTACGCCACCAGTACGCTCCGCGTCTCAAAGCCTTCGCGCCTTGAACTTCTTGCTCCTGCTACGATGGTCTTTTTGAACACGCACATATAGTAAATGAAGCTGATAACGCACCTTTTTAAGGTGTTTTTTTATGACCTAAAAAGGATATAATCAAATTTCCCTGTCATTAACGCCTGACCTGGGCCATAAATTAGTGGTAGTGAGAGTTTGTTGAGAAAGGGTGGTGGGGGTAAAGATGATTTTGGGGCCTACCAAGGAAGGAGGGCTGACGGGGTGAGGAAATATGCAGTGTTGTTGATGCTGCCGGTATTGTGGTTATTATTAACGGGGTGTGCTTTTGCTGCAGATCTGTTTCCACCGCCGTCCCAATATTTTTACGGAACGGTGGCTGTGGAAGCGGATGGCACCGAATCACCTGCTCCGCCGGGAACTGTGGTTATGGTGAAACAAAAAGGGCAGGACCGGTTATTGGCAATTTATGCTTTGTGGCGCACCGGTACCATCGGTAATGTCCGTTCAAAGGGACGTTGTTTGACTGTCAGCAACCGGGCGTTGAATAATGGCGATATTTTGGAATTTTACGTTAACGGCCGCCGTACCGCTACCGAGGCGGTATTTCGGCGTGGGGTGATGGCAGAAATAAATATTGGCGCGAATTATAGACAAGAAACTGTATTGACAGAAGTTGAGCCGCTGCAGCAAGAGGAAGAGAAAGTTCAGAGGCAGCCTGAGCCAATTGGTGCGGAAGCGGGTGGTGCCAAAAGGGAGAATGACGCAGGGGAACAAGTGATACCAAGCACCGTAGAGGAACAAACTGTGCCGCAGGCCTTAGAGGAACAAACCACCACTGATGCTGCAGGGGAAAAAGCGGGCTTGGATGTCGCTGCACCGGATAGTTCAGTGACTGAGGGAGCAGCCGGCAGTGATAGGTTAAACGAGCAGCAGCCGGCAAAAGACGAGGCGCGGCCCGAAGAACAGGCGGAGCCAGCGGTGACATTTGCTGATATTAAGGGACACCCTTTGCAGCAGGAAATCGAGCAGGCCGCTGCTAGTGGACTGGTGGCGGGAGTTACCGAGACGGAGTTTGAACCTGACAGACCGGTAACTCGGGCGGAGTTTATCGTCATGCTGGTGAAGGCACTAGATATCAAAGGAAAAGAAACCCAGTTTACTTTCATGGATGTATACAGCACGGATTGGTTTTATCCGGCGTTAAAAAAAGCATATTCTACGGGAATTATTAAGGGCTACAACAGCGTGGAATTTAAACCAGAGGAAGCCATTAACCGTCAGCAGGCAGCTGCTATAGCGGCTAAGGCACTGCAGCTGCTTAACAAGGCACCGCTAGTGGATCGGCAAATCTTAAAGAAGTATAAAGATGCCGGTGAGCTTGAACCCTATGCAAATGCGGGGATGGCCATTAGCCTGCAGCTGAACTTACTGGAACCGATAAACAATAAATTGATGCCCCGGGATAAGGTTACCCGGGCCCAGGCGGCAGCCATGTTGGTACGTATTAAATAAAAATATATATTTAAAGCGGTACCACTTAAAAGGCAGCAATAATGGTGGGGAATTTTGCCGGCGAAAAAGCTGCTCGGAAATCCAGAAGGAGTTTAAGAAGGTTGTAAGCAAGAAAAAATTTGTGAGAGAAGCATTATTTATAATGTTTCTCTCTTTTGAATTTAAAAGCTGAATTTATCAGTATAAAACTTGCATTATATTTTTAAAATACATACTAACAAGAAATCTAACAAATAATTAGATTATAGCTAGGCAAAGGAGTTCTCATAATGTTTCCGATTTTGACGGGTAACAAAGAAAAAAAGAATGCATTGTTAAATGCAGCGGAAGCGTTCCATCTCTGGGATGTTACCAAGTCTAAATATGCAGCATTAGAAAGGGTGGGAGTTTGGGGGAACTTCGTGCATGACAAAGAACTTCTGCGTTATCTTGATTTATATATTAGTTCAACGAAAGAATTCACTAAAATTTTGGAACAAAATTTAGAGAAATACGGGCTCAAAGGGCCGGACTCTCATACCTTTGCGGTACGCACGAAAATAAATTCAGATATAATCCGGGACCAACTTATTGCCTTTGATATGTTTACTCTAATGCAGGAATTTATTGAAATGCTTTTGACCGCTATTGTAAGTTCTACCACTAATGACGAACTGCGGGCCCTCTATATCAAACAGGCGAAAATAGACATTGATCGAATTAGCTTAATTGTCAAATATTTAAAAGTTAAAGGATGGTTAGGTATACCCCCTATTTACCCCCTTGTGCCAACGAACTCTGGTTCAAAGCTTGATGCCGGTGAAGCAGCTAGCTTGTGGAGTCATCTTACCTATCGTTACGATAATATACAATTGACGGAAATATTTTTGGCTCTCGCAAATGATGGTGATTTCAAAGCGATGTTAAAGGTGGGTCAGCGGATGCTGATTAAACAGGCAAGGAAGCTGGAAAAAGAGCTTGAAAATTTCTGTATCCCAGCTCCTGTTAAGCCTGCTAGTGTTATGGCTCAGGGTAACACCCAATTTGAGAATGACGACACCTTATTTCGGAGTATTTTTTCCGGTGTAACCGGTGCTTTGTCAGTTCATGCCAAAGCACTAAAACAAGCGACAACCAATGATAGGATAGCAACTCTTTTTAAGGACCTGCTGATAGATGAGATAGATACCTTTGATAAACTTGTAAAGTTTGGCAAGCTAAAGGGATGGCTTAACCCAACTCCCAGTTTCGGAATTTTTAAGCAGTAAATTTACGAGTAAAGAGAAAGGCATAACTTTTCTGGGCCAAGGCCATGTTCTTTTATCAACTGTATTTAACAGCCCCAAAACGCGCCGATAGCTAATGGGGACATATTCTTTCGCCCAAAAGTAAATGATAGGGTAAGAGGAGGCATAATGAAATGAGCTTATTGCTGGAGGTAATTCTTACTTTGCTGTTTATATTTTTTGGTACTATTTTACTTTACCATCTCTCTAAACAAGAAAAGCTATAAGTTTTTACGCCGTTGAATTATTTGCTATTTGTTTAAAGAGGAGTTGACATATATGCAGGCTTTCGAAGTATTTGTGCAGACTTTATTGGCATTTTCCGCAATTTTCATTTATGCCCGTATTTTAGGTAAGCAGTTGGTCAGTCAACTGACCTTTTTTGAATATGTTACCGGTATTACATTTGGCAGTATTGCGGCCACCATAGCCACGGATGTGAATCAGCGTACTATTACCCATTTCATTGGTTTGACTATTTTTTCCCTGTTGACGTACCTGATGCAGGTAATAACGCTGAAAAATCGCCCGGCCCGAAAGATTATTGAAGGTGAACCGGTGGTGGTGATTCAAAACGGTAAGCTGCTGGAGGATAAGATGGCGGTTATGCACTATAACGTGGATGAATTGCAGATGCAGCTGCGTAGTAAGGGGTATTTTAACATTAACGATGTGGAATATGCTATCATGGAGCCCAACGGAGAATTAAGCGTATTGGCTAAATCTCAAAAACGGCCGGTCACACCGGAGGATTTACAGCTATCAACTGATTATGAAGGTATTGATTTGGAACTGATAATAGATGGTGAGGTCATTTATCAAAATTTAAGTCAGGATAATTTGGATATGGATTGGCTGAAGGATCAGCTCAGGCAGCGAGGGGTACAGGATCTCAATCAAGTTGTCTATGCCGGGCTGGACTGCCAAGGGAATTTATTTCTGGACCTTGTTGATGACAGCAAAGTAAATAATGTTGATGTAACAGATAACCCGCCGGATTGACGGCGGGTTAAGTAATATTTGCGTCGGATATTGAATGTTTGACATTTAATCAAGATAGTTTCGTAGTTCCTCCTCATTGAGGTTTCTATAACATTCCGGGCATAATTCCATGCCACCTTTCATTTTTACCGGGGCATATTCCGGTGGGAAGCTTTCCATAAGTTGAAAATTCTGGCCGCAGCGATGGCAGCAGTTATCTTGTTTGCTCATGTTAAAAACCTCCTTCTCACATTATTATTTCTTGAAATGGGGAACTATTATTCCCGTTTTGGCGTTAAGTGCATATGATATGTCACAAAAACGCTGGGGGGATTTTGATGGAGCGGATAGCAGATTTAACAATCGCTTTTTTAGCTGTATACGGTATGATTATGCTGGCGAAGCGTTTTAATCACTGGCTTTATCGTAAGAGTCTCGAAAATAAGGATACTACTGTTAGTTGGGTACTGATGGTAAAAGACCAGGAAAAGGCAGTAGAGGGCTTGCTGCGCCAATTAGTGGCCATTTATCGGGAAGATCTTCAGATTGCTGACCTTTATGTAATGGATTTAGGATCTGCAGATGCTACGGTTGACATAATCCGGCGGCTGAGCAAAAGTAACCGAGAATTTATTGTGGTGGAAAGAAGGGACGGCGCGGGTTGGGATGAGGTGATCACACAATGCCGTGGTCGAGCAATTTGTATTCTTGATTTGAAACAGATGGATACTGCTGATTTACCGCATGTGGCTCTTAAATTGTCTAAAAAGATATCAGCTAACAGAAATTTACAACGAAAAACCCAGTTTAGCAGGAATTAGTTATAATAAAGGCGAAATATACAGGCGATTCAAGGGTTTTAAAGCCAAAGAATTTAGCTGGGTAAAGTGGAAGCGGTGGCCTTCGATGTTTCGATCTACGGAAAAAAAACTGTGGTATATAATCGCTTTTGCGGGTATTCCGTACCTGTTCTTGCTTTTGATGCTCAAAACCATACAAACAAATATGCGCCCGCTTTTCTTTTTAGTCGCCTTTGTATTTATTTTTGACTGGATATTTATACCGTTCTATTTTTTTCAGAATAGATTTACTTGGTGGAAGAAGCTTATTACCGTCGGGTTAAATGTGGTATTGTCCTTTGTGTTTATTGAGTTTACCGGTGGAGCGGCCAGCGTCTTTTATCCGGGATTTTATTACCTGCCCGTTTTGATCGCCTGTGTCTATGGGGGGTTGTGGGAAAGTCTTGCTACAGCGATATTGGTAATTGTATTAAGCATTTATGGTTTTGAATGGCAGATACTGTATAGCGGTTATTATTTGGCTGCTCATTCGCTTACTCTATTTTTGGTGGCCGTAGTGCTGGGATTTGTCATTGGTGAAGAAAAGAAACAGCGGTGGGAGAATGAAAGAATGGCCCGGAAGCTGAAGCTCGCCTATGAGGAGCTCAGCTCTTCACATTCACAACTGAAAGCTTATACGGAAATAGTAGAAGATATGAATGACGAAATGGAACACCTGGCAGTTACTGATGACCTTACGTTACTATATAATTACCGATATTTCCAAAACTGCTTGGAACGGATGATCCGGCAAAAAAATACCCATCCCATCGCTTTGATAATGCTTGATATAGACCATTTTAAAAAGGTCAACGATGGTTGGGGTCACTTGGTGGGGAATAAGGTGTTGGTTCGTATTGCGGAGATTATTCGCAGCTTGGTGCGGGACAATGATGTGGTGGTACGCTACGGCGGTGAAGAATTTGCCATTTTACTGCCTAATACGGGTAGCAAAGGTGCTCATATGGTTGCCGAAAGAATCCGAGAAACTGTCGCCGGGGAAGTTTTTTATGAATTGGATGGTGAGGAACTGCGGGGAACGGTGAGCCAGGGAATTACAATCTTTCCTGAGGAGGCTGCGGACCCCAGTGTTCTTATTAGTAACGCTGATAAGGCGATGTATTGCGCCAAGAAAATGGGGCGTAACCGGGTAGTTTTATTTAAAGATATCGACGATAAGCAGCAATCACGATAAAACTGCTGCGTTTCCTAACTTAATTAAATGTGTTGTGAGACTGATTAGCGGCTTAACGCCGCTTTTTTTGTTTGCGAGGCACGTTGCCGAGCCAAGCCCCCGCTTTTCCGCGAGAATATGGTCGTTTTTTGTCAGGAGGAAAAGGGAGACAGTTGTAGAACAAAAGTGCAAAAGTATAAATTGCCGGGGGCAATAATATGTCTAGCTTGAAGTGTTTCCTGTACATAGCCTGGAGCGACGCAGCTTATCGGGTGGGAATCAGCCATGACCCCATGTTAGATTTAAAGTTCTTACAACAAAAAGGATACAGGCAGATGCAGATCCTATCCCAAGCCATACCGATCGGCTTGGCAGATTTTCTTCTGGGTCAAGTTGCTAATGAGCGCCAGCGCTTGGGACAACCATATATTAATCAAGCCTTGGCCAATCACAGACCGCTGGTTAAACAGGCGGTAAAAATGTGGTTGAAATATGAATGGCGGCACCCGATTGAAGAAGTAGTGGAAAGTATCTACAAAAAATTGCGGAAATTAGGAGATAAACTTCAGGTAGATATTCTGTCACGACGGGAAGAAATTGCTGGAGCGGAAGTTGCTGATTGCTCACTGCCTGAAGACATGGACTTAGATAGTTTGCGCCAGGTGTTAGACGGCAGGCTTCTTTTTCTGGAAGAAATAGAGCAGGTGTTATTGGAAAGAAAAATTCGTCTGCAGGCAGACCTAGAAACAGTGCTGCAGTGTCTCTTTCTGCAGGGGGATATTGACTTTATTCCGGGTATTACTTGGGAAGGGGAACATTTACGCTGTCAGCGCTGCGGGCAGAGTGATAATATTCGTCAAACCCAGTGTTTCAGCTGTGGGGAATATCATTGTTATTATTGTGAGGGTTGTCTTTCCACCGGAGAATCAAGATTATGTAAACCTCTCTATGGTAAAAGGGCTGGATGCCGTGGTGTGCAGGGTGAGGCGATTTCCGTACGCTTGGATTTTTCCCTCTCCCGGGCCCAAAAGGACACGGCTTCGGCGTTAAAGACCTTTGTACGAAATGATAAGGAAAGATACTGCCTGGTGTGGGCGGTGTGCGGTGCCGGTAAGACAGAGGTCAGTTTTTGGGCAGTGGCCGAGGCACTGAATAATGGTGGTAAAGTGCTTTATGTTTCGCCGCGCAAGGGCGTGGTCACGGAACTGCTGCCTCGTTTCAAGAAAGCATTTCCCGGTATTCAGCCTGCGCTTCTGCACGGGGGCATTAGGGAGAAATATACCGATTCGCCGCTGACCTTCGCTACAACCCATCAAACTATTCGATTTTACCGCCGTTTTGACCTGGTGATATTGGATGAGGTGGATGCTTATCCCTATCAGGGTGCTGCCGTACTACATCATGCGGTTCAGCGGGCAACCAGAGAGACAGGAAAAACTATTTATCTGACAGCCACCCCAACCTCTGATCTAATGCGAAGAGTCAATACCGGAGAAGTAAAACTAGTACGCATACCAGCTCGCTATCACGGTTATCCACTCCCTGAGCCGGAAATTTTGGTGGAGAAGGCTTTACACTCAGATAATGATGGGCAGGTGGTGCTACCTCAGGCGGTATTAGAACTAATCCATCTGACGGTGGAGGGTGACTTGGCTCAGTTATTTGTGTTTGTGCCGTCGGTTTTTTTGGCCCAAAGAGTAGGAGAAACCCTGCAGCAGTTGGTGGGTAAGCCGCCATTTAACGACTTCGCCGGCGAATGGGTGCAGTATAGTCATTCTAAAGATCCGCTGCGGGAGGAGAAAAGAAAACGGTTTTCTCGGGGCGATTTTCCTATTTTTGTTTCCACTACCATTATGGAGAGGGGTATTACGGTTCCGCGCACAAATGTAGTGGTTTTGTTTGCGGAAAAGGACCGGATATTTGATACCGGTACCTTAGTTCAGATGGCCGGTCGTGCCGGGCGGTCCGCGGAAAACCCTTTTGGGCGTGTATGGTTTGTCGGAGCAAGGACTACACCGAGTATGAAAACTGCTGTGGAGTGGGTTAAAAACATGAATCAGGAGGCTTATCAGTTAGGGTATTTACGGGAAGATTTGTACCGCAGCACTGGTGAGAGGGGGTAGTCCGGTGACTTGGCAGGATTTATGGAAAGTTTTATTGGACCTGGTATATGGGCATGACGGTTACTGTACTCTATGTGGGCGTAAAATACGCGAAAAAGAACCGGTCTGCAGTATTTGCCGGCGAAATCTGGCGTATCTGCGTGCGGGATACGAAAAGTGCACATTGTGCGGGCGTTTTATTTTGCATGGGAAATTATGTGTAGATTGTGGAGAAGCGGCACCCGTTTTTTTAGCCGTTCGAACATTGGGTCCTTATCGGGGTGAGCTAAAAGAAACTCTGCAGCGCTTTAAATACCGCGGCCAGCGAAGTATAGCCGCTGGCTTTGCGTATCTGATGGCGGAAACACTGCAATCTTACTTGACCCAGCACAGGGTAGATCTGATTATTCCCGTACCAATGTACTGGCGCAAACAACAGAGCAGGAACTACAATCAGGCCAATTTGTTGGCCAGGGAATTGGCGCATTACTTAAAAGTGCCTTTGGCTGACAGTATCCTGCTTAAGGTGAAAGATAACCCGTCTCAAACAAAACTTGCTAAAGAACAAAGAATGGCCAATGTATCTGGCGTTTTTCGCGTGGCTTCATCGGGGGCGGTTAAAGATAAGAATATTTTGCTGGTGGATGATATTATTACCACTGGCAGTACCATCTCAGAATGCGCTAAAATGTTAACTTTTGCCGGAGCGAAGGAAATAAATGTGGTTAGTGTTGCTGCGGGTATTACTGCATCTAAAGAAGAGAGCGATTTCGACATTGGGCCAGCATAAGTTCATGGGAATATGACAAAATTCTCATGTCCACATTTTTATCCACAAGAAAAAAGCTGATAACAGGGCTTATTAACAGGGTTATCCACATTGTCCACAGGATTTTATTCCACATAAAAGGATGGAGAAACCTGTTTTCGACATCTATTTGCTGGCCTAGGCGGACACGATTGCCGGAAAAATGACATAAAACTAACTTTGGTTGGGGTAATTTCCCAGTATAATCCTGGAAGAATTTGAAGGAAGATTGTCTTGAATAATCATTCACCACGGTGTATAATAAAACCTAGCTTTTGGGGGGGTGACGCTTTAAATTGGTAAAGGAAATTAGGATGGGACATAATTTCAGGCAAAATATTATTTGTCAATAAATTATTTTTGAAGGGGGTCTTCATATGAAAAAGTATACTAAGTTAGTATTGTTGGCCATGTTGGCTTTAGGTTTGATAGTATTTGCTGCGGGATGCGGCGGCGAGAAGGCTGCAGAAGGGGACAAGGTTATAGTGGGCACTGAAGCTGCCTATGCTCCTTTTGAATGGCAGGAAGACGGCGAAATCCTGGGTTTCGATGCTGAAATAATTCAGGCAATTGTTAAAGAAATGGGTGCGGAGTTAGAGCATAATCATGTTGCCTGGGATGCTCTTTATCCTTCTTTGAACAATGGTTCAATTGAGGCAGTTATTTCCGCTATGACCATTACTGAGGAAAGAGAAGAAGAAGTAGATTTCTCTGATCCTTATTTTGAGGCTATGCAGATCATTGCCCTTCCGGATGGTTCCACCATTGCCGGGCTGGAAGACCTGGTAGGCAAGAAAGTAGGCGTTCAGGCCAATACTACCGGTCAATACGCACTGGAAGAATTGGATGGCATGAAGGATGGGGATATCCAAAAGTACCCAACTACCCCTGATGCGATGATGGCTTTAGCTACCGGCGAACTTGCTGCGGTTGTGGCAGACAGCCCGGTAGTGCTGAATTACATCAAGACTAACCCTGAAGCCAATTTAAAGACGGTGACCGACGATTTTGACAAAGAATATTATGGCATCGCTGTCAAGCAGGGTAACACAGAGTTATTGGAAAAAATCAATGCCGCTCTGAGTACGATCAAGGAGAACGGCAAATATGACGAAATCTATAATAAGTACTTTGGCGAATAAACTGTTATTCTAGACAGTGGGTAACATTCAAGATATAATAAGTGCGTACTGCGTATAATGCAGGCGCACTTATTTTTTTGAGGAGGAGAAATAGCACTTATGGATTTTAAATGGGACTTTGTGGTTGACATACTGCCAAGGCTGCTATACGGCTCCGTACTTTCCATGGAACTGACTATAATTGGTATATTTATTGGCATTTTTATCGGTCTGGTTATCAGCCTTTTTCGTTTATCCAGCGCCTTGCCGTTAAAGTGGGTGGCCAAGGGGTATGTAGATTTCTTTCGGGGTACGCCGCTGCTGGTGCAGATAATGATTATTCATTTCGCTCTGCCATTGGTCTTTGGCTATACACCCGTAAAGTTTATTTCTGGTATAGCGGCACTGGGTGTTAACAGCGGTGCCTATATTGCGGAAATATTCCGCGCCGGAATCCAGGCGGTAAACAAAGGTCAGACGGAAGCTGCACGTTCATTGGGAATGACATGGGGACAATCCATGCGTTACGTTATTCTGCCCCAGGCATTTAAAATTAGTATCCCGCCTTTGGGTAACGAATTTATTGCCTTACTGAAGGACTCATCGCTTGTTTTTGCAATTTCCGTGGAGGAACTGATGACCACCGGGCGGTTGATTATCGGGGCTAAACCCCGTCCCACAGAGGTGTGGATCACCGTTGCAGTCCTTTACTTAATTATGACCCGTACTATTTCATTATTGGTTAACTGGACGGAAAAGAGATTTAATACCGGTAATGATGTAAGACTATAGGGATTGTATGGCGGCTGAGGTCTTTTCTTTATAATGCAACAAATTACAGAAAGGTTTGACACTGCTGGGTTAAATATAGTATAATTGCATTGCTTTTGGGCAATAAATGACCCTGAAGATAGTTTAATTTTAGGAGGAATGTTTTAATGCAAGGCAAAGTTAAGTGGTTCGATGCAAAAAAGGGCTTTGGATTTATTGAGAGAGAAGATGGTGACGATGTATTCGTACACTTCTCCGCTATTCAGGACGAAGGTTTCAAGAGCCTGAACGAAGGCGAAGAGGTAGAATTTGAAATCGTTGAAGGCCCTAGAGGACCTCAAGCTGCTAACGTGGTCAAATTATAAATCTTAATATAGATTTGTATTTTAAATAGTTAGCAACATCGACCCCCGGTTTCCGGGGGTTTTTCGTTTTACTAAAAAATTTATAGATAAATCCAACCGTGAAAGAATAATGGGCAGGAATTATAGATATTTTAATGAATAATATAGTTAAAGCGCGGAAAGGGGTTGAGTTTTTGTGAATATCATTGTTCGAGGCAAGCAGGTAAATGTCACCAATGCCCTGCGCCAACACGTAGAAAAACGAGTGGGCAAACTGGAGAAGTATTTGGACGAGTTGGAAGAAGCTCAGGTAACCCTATCGGTAGAAAAGGATCGGCACCGGGTAGAGGTGACAATACCGGTTAAGGGCATAATTATCCGGGGGGAAGAAGAGTCAGGGGATATGTATGGCTCAGTCGATGCGGTAATTGAAAAACTGGAAAAACAAATTAAGAAATATAAGACCAAGCTGGCTAAAAAGACCCGCCTTAACGGTCTACGGGAGCTTGTCGCCCAGAGTCAGGGAAACGGCGCTGATGAAGAAGAGGAGCCTCAGGTACTGCGCACCAAACGATTTGCCATCAAACCAATGCCGGTGGATGAAGCTATCATGCAGATGAACTTGTTGGGACATAATTTCTTCGTTTTCTCTAATGCGGAAACCGAGCAGGTCAATGTGGTTTACCAACGTAAAGATGGTAATTACGGCTTAATAGAACCAGAATTTTAGAATTTACAGGTGCCGCGAATATTGCGGCACTTTTTTTATTTACTTAAAATTATGGTTATTACAGGAAATTATGGAATCGGTGTCGAATGGAGAATGAAATCAGACGGTTAACGGGGAGTAGATGCAATGGCGATTGAAAAAAGTTTAAACGAAAACCTAGTAGCCGAAATGGAAGACGTAATTAATCAAGTGGACGGTGTCTTGTCCAGCAGAATTATTTGGGCTGAAGAGGAGATATCCGAAGTTCACGTGCTGTCAAGCAAGGGACGTAACCCGAAGCAGTTGGTTCGGGATATTGAAACCGTGTTACAGGTACGTGGGGGCATCAACGTTGACCATAAAAAAATAAGCATTGCTCAGGTGTCCCAGGGAAAGCAGTCGTTTATTCGGCCAAAATTGACTAACGTCAATGTGGAAAGTGCGAATATCACGGCAGTTGTAAGGGTATCCATCAAACATGAAGAAGAAACCTTTACAGCAGAAGTGGAAGGGGCGAAGTCCGAGAAGAATGTTCTGCGTTTAGCAGCGCAGGCGACATTGGTAGCCCTAGAGCAGGCGATAAGTGCAGACATTAGATTTGCGGTTGACCAAGTTATGGTAATGCCTGTGGAAATGTCACAACTGGTATCCGTATCGGTAACGGCGGTAACGTCCGCCGGAGAAGATAACCTGCTTGGGTCCGCGTATGCCCGGGGTAACGCCAGGGAAGCGGCCTGTAAAGCGGCGCTGGACGCAGTAAACCGTCGTTTGCTGCGTTTGGCTGAGTAGTTATCAGTCGCATGATTAAACTAACAATGCTAAAAATTTGGGCCGACAGTTTGTTTTACGGGATTAGTTAGCGGAGCGGAAATACCCATGAGCGGAGCGGTATTCCTGCAGCCATTAGCGGGGCTGTAGAGATGTACCGTGAAGGGGGTATTTCTAATGGCAAGACTGATTGCGATTTTTACAACACTGGCTACATTAATTTTGGCCGGTGGCGCCAGCCATCGTTGGTAAGTAGTTTTACTGTCGGTCCAAAAAACATATTTGGAAGTGGCGTTCATGTCAGAAATTCCATTGAAAGCAAGAGCATACATAATTGGCATGATTATATCAGCAGTTGGAATAGTCCCGCTGCTATATTACTATGTAGAACCTGCGGTCAACACAAGCTTGGTTGATCTTTTTGTTTTTTTTATCGCAACGCTAATCGCAGAATTATTGCCGGTAAAATTGCCTCATGGGACAAAAGTCTCAGTTGGTTTGGCTATTTGGTTTGCCAATATTATCCTTTTTACACCGTTTGAGGCCACTGTAATTACCAGCGCGGCCTTTGGTGTGGCGATGATCTTTGACGAGGATCAAAATATTGTAAAAACTTCTTTTAATATTGCCCAAACAGTCATTACAATCGCGGTCTCAAGCATTTTGTTACATCAAATACTGATGATAGTCCCTGAAAGAGGAGCCGCATATATTTTAAGTTTAATAGCAGTAATGCTGTTTTGTTCAATATTAAACTTATTTTTCGTCATAATTGTGGTTAGTTTGGTTACCAATGTTACGTTTATGCGCATTTGGAAAACCAACCATCGATGGGAAATATCCAATATAGTTGCATTAATCCCGCTGGGTTTTTTGATTTCTATGGTTTATAAGGTTACCGGGGTGACAGGGGTACTGCTTTTTTTGGTACCATTATTGATTGCCCGCCGTTCATTTCAGCTATACATAGACATGCGTCGGGCATACATGGAGACTGTCGAAAGCTTAGCAAATACCATCGACGCGAAGGACCGCTATACCAGGGGGCATTCGGACCGGGTGGCCCGTTATAGTATCGCATTAGCCGGGCAGCTGGGTTTGCCCGATGATCGAATCGAAATAATAAAATCCTTGGCACTGCTGCACGACACCGGTAAGGTGGGGGTAAACGAAAGTATTCTAAATAAACCCGGTCGCTTGGATGACGATGAATTTGCTATGATGAAGAAACATTCCGAGGTCGGGGCACAGATCGTCAAGGGGATAACGTTCTTAAAAGATGGCCACGAGACGATTAAGCACCACCACGAGCGGTGGGACGGCAGAGGCTATCCGTCAGGACTTGTGGGAAAGGAGACACCACTTGGGGCTCGGATAATAGCTGTGGCGGATGCGTTTGATGCCATGAGTTCCGACCGCCCATACAGGAATGCGATGACACCGCAGCAGGCATACGATGAGATCGTATCCGGCTCCGGCAGCCAATTTGACCCGCAGGTTGTGGAGGCATTTAGAACTGTCTATCCTGACCTTGTAGAGGTAATACAGGAAAAAACGCGGCAGGATACATCGCTGTTGGCGGAGCAGGATGAAATAGCCGAAGAAATTAACGATATGGATGAAAGTGGCGAAAGTAAGGAAGATATAAAAGATGACGACATGGTGGAAGGTGATGTCGGCAATGTTTATTGAAGCAGCAGTAATAGGACTTGTGGTGGGATACATTCGTGGTGGTAGGTTAAGTAACTTGAAAAATCTATCAATTAAGCGGGGCTGGGCAGTATTGATTGCGTTTCTGCTTCAATTTGGCCTTGGACGCCTGCCGCTTGGCGTGGGCTCACTCCATTATGCAGTGCACATGTTATCATATCTGCTGCTGTTTTATTTTGTTTGGGTGAATTTCCAGCCGTGGGGCATTAGACTTATTGGCCTTGGCATAATGCTAAATTTTGTGGTGATAGCAGCTAATAACGGAATTATGCCGGTTGGTACGGCGGGGATGTCCCAAGAATTCAGCTACAATTTGCAAACGGTAAGTGACGGCATTCACGGTTTGTTGACCGGGGCTACTAGGTTACCCATATTGGCAGATATAATAAAAGTAAAAAACCCCCTAACAGGTTCGGGGGGATGGTACAGCATCGGTGATATTGTCATGGACCTAGGTATTATTGTATTAATTAGCAGTATTATGGCAAATATTTCTTCTTATTATAAGGTTGTCTCAGTAAAGGGCGGCAGGAGTTGAAGGAAGGAATTATAAGTGATAAAATAACTTGATAAGAATTTTTATATGGGGGATCCGGGTTGGATTCCTTATTTAATTATTGTGGGAGGAGCTTGATCAATGCTGAAGATGCTTCGCAGCCTACTAGATGAAAACGCGAAAGTTATAAAGAAGCTTTCTAAAATGGTCAATCAGATTAATGACCTGGAAGAGGACATGCTTGCTTTGACTGAAGATGAGCTAAAGGATAAGACGGCTGAATTTCGCAGCCGGCTTGAAGAAGGCGAAACGTTGGACGACCTTCTGCCCGAGGCCTTCGCAGTGGTGCGTCAAGCGTCCCAAAGAGTATTGGGGATGCGGCACTTTGATGTCCAATTGATGGGTGGTATGGTGCTGCACCAGGGCAGGATTGCCGAGATGAAGACTGGTGAGGGTAAAACCCTAGTCGCTACTTTACCAGTCTATCTTAATGCGCTGGCGGGCAGTGTGCACGTTGTTACTGTAAATGATTATCTTGCCAGCCGGGACAGCGAATGGATGGGTCAGCTGTATAAATATTTGGGTCTAACTGTCGGTCTGATAGTACATGGTTTAGACCATGAGCAGCGGCGGGAGGCCTATGCCTGTGATGTGGTATACGGTACCAATAATGAATTTGGTTTCGATTACCTGCGGGATAATATGGCCATGTATGGTGATCAATTGGTTCAGGGCGATTTGAACTATGCCATTATTGACGAGGTGGACAGTATCCTCATTGATGAGGCACGGACACCATTAATTATTTCCGGTCAGTCAGATAAGGCAACAGACCTTTATTATACCGTTACCAAGATTATTCCCCGGTTGAAAAAAGAAGAACATTACACCATGGACGAAAAGGCCAATGTAGTCACCCTCACCGAAGAAGGGGTGGCGAAGGTTGAGCAGATGCTGGGCGTTGAGAACCTCTATGACGATAAGCATATGGAATTGAGCCATCACGTCAATCAGGCCTTAAGAGCCCATGTAATGATGAAACGTGACCGTGACTATGTGGTTAAGGATGGTCAGGTAGTAATTGTAGATGAATTTACCGGTCGTTTGATGTTTGGACGACGGTTCAGCGAAGGGCTGCACCAATCGATTGAAGCTAAGGAAGGCGTCAAGATTGAGCGGGAATCTCAGACTCTGGCAACCATTACCTTCCAGAACTTTTTCCGAATGTATAATAAGCTGGCGGGTATGACCGGTACCGCTGAAACAGAGGAACAGGAATTTAGGAAAATTTACGGTCTTGATGTTGTGGTGATGCCCACCAACGAGCCGATGATTCGTGAGGATTTATCTGATCTGGTCTATCGTACCGAACAGGGCAAATTTAACGCAGCAGTGGAAGAAATTGCAGAAAAACATGAAATAGGGCAGCCGGTATTGGTAGGTACCATTTCTATTGAGTTTTCAGAACATCTTAGTAAGCTGTTGAAACAAAGAGGTGTTCCGCACAATGTTCTTAACGCTAAGCATCATGAAAAAGAGGCGGAAATTGTGGCCCAGGCGGGTAGGTTCGGTTCGGTAACCATTGCTACCAATATGGCCGGCAGGGGTACTGACATTGTGCTGGGAGGTAATGCGGAGTTTTTGGCTCAACAGGAACTGCCGGAAGGTGCGGAGCCGGATGAAATGGCGGCGCTGATTGAAAAGAAAAAGGAAACTGCTAAAGTGGAACGGGAAAAGGTATTAGCTGCCGGCGGTCTGCATATTATCGGTACTGAAAGGCATGAAAGTCGCCGCATTGATAATCAGCTGCGGGGTCGTTCCGGGCGTCAGGGTGACCCGGGTTCCAGCCGCTTCTATGTTTCTCTTGAAGATGATTTGATGCGGTTGTTTGGGTCTGATAATATTTCCGGCATTATGGATAAACTGGGAATGGATGATTCAACACCTATTGACCATCCTCTGATATCCCGGTCTATTGAATCAGCCCAGAAAAAAGTGGAAGCCAGAAACTTCGATATTCGTAAACATGTGCTTGAATATGATGATGTAATGAATCAGCAGCGGGAAGTTATTTATGACCAGCGTCTCAAGGTGCTGATGGGTAATAATCTGAAAGAAACTGTAATAGGTATGATTGAAACAGTAATTGACGGCACAGTTGATTTGTATGGAGCAGAGAGCAATTTCCCGGAAAACTGGGATTTGAAGAGTATGCTCGATTATGTGGAACAGCTGTTTTTACCTGGACATGACTTGACGGAAGACCAGATGAAAAATATGGATAAAGAAGATGTTCGCGAGATGTTCAAGGAAAGGGCCCTGGCTCTTTATGAGCAGCGGGAAGAGGAACTAAGCGCCGAGACGATGCGCGAACTGGAACGAATGGTAATTCTTAAGGTTGTAGACGCTAAGTGGATGGATCATTTGGATGCCATGGACCAATTGCGTCAGGGTATCGGTCTGAGGGCAGTGGGTCAGCAGGACCCATTAGTTGCCTATAAAAAAGAGGGCTACGAAATGTTTAATGATATGATTGCCAGCATTCAGGATGATGTGGTGCGTTACGTGTATCGGGTGAAAGTGGTGGAAAGACCGGAGGAACGACAGAATGTGGTAGAAAATAGATACTCCGAGGACCAGGAGATGCGTCCGGTAAGGAATGAAAATAAGGTTGGCCGCAACGACCCTTGTCCTTGTGGCAGCGGTAAAAAATATAAAAAGTGCTGCGGTAGAAATTAAGGAGGGTGAGCATGTTAGCAGAGCTCAAAACGGAACTGGAAAAGCTAAGCAAAAGAATTGAGGAACTGAGGGTTTCTCTTTGACGTAGCGGGAAACCAAGAGCGGCTGAAAGAGTTAGAGGCGGCAATGGCCAAACCTAATTTTTGGGATGATGCTGAGCAGGCCCCAAAAATGACCCGTGAAGTGGCTGCGGTAAAAGAGGAGCTCGAAACCTACAGTAAGCTTGCTTACAAGGTGGAGGAATTGGAAGTGCTGCTTGAACTTGGCCAAGAGGATGAAGATCTGGCTCGGGAGAGTACCCGGGCAGTGCAGGAATTAAAAATTAAGCTGGAGCAGGTGGAAATGGCCGTGCTTCTCTCCGGCCCATATGATAAAAATAATGCCATTGTCTCACTTCACCCCGGTGCCGGCGGTACTGAATCTCAGGACTGGGTTGAGATGCTCTTTCGCATGTATCAGCGTTGGGCTGAGATAAGCGGTTATCAGGTGGAGGTCATCGATCTGATGCCCGGAGATGAAGCTGGTATCAAGAGTGCCACTTTTATAGTCAAAGGGATTAATGCTTATGGTTATATAAGGGCGGAACGGGGCGTCCACCGCTTGGTGCGCATCTCTCCTTTTGATACTTCCGGCAGAAGGCATACTTCATTTGCGTCTGTAGATGTTACACCGGAAGTGGAGCAGGATGACGAGATTGATATTGACGAGAGTGATTTGAAAATTGATACCTATCGTTCCGGCGGCGCCGGTGGTCAGCACGTCAATAAAACAGACTCTGCCGTACGAATTACGCACCAGCCTTCGGGCATTGTGGTTCAGTGCCAGAAGGAACGGTCCCAGCATGCTAATCGACTTACCGCGATGCGTATTTTGAGGGCCAAGCTTTTTGAACAGAAGATGCGGCAGCAGGAGGAAGAAATGGCAGCGATAAGGGGCCAGCAGAAGGAAATTGCCTGGGGCAGCCAGATACGTTCCTATGTATTTCATCCGTACTCGATGGTAAAAGACCATCGTACTAATGTTGAAGTGGGAAATGTGGATGCAGTAATGGATGGTAAGTTGGATAAACTTATCTTTGCCTTTCTCAGACAGCAGTCAAGGTAATGAATTTGTTCTAAGCACCGCCTGAATTAAGGCGGTGTATAGTTTTGTACCGGGGGAATGGATCATGAAATTAAGATGGCGGTTGGTGCTGCTGCTGGTAGCATTCTTGGCTGTCGGGCAGTTTCTGCTTCCGGATGCGGCGGAGTGGGGGATTAAGAATGCTATGGTGGGCACTTATCCTAATCTGAGCCAAGCCAGGGTGGAGGTGGTCGCTCGGCCCGGCGTTAAAGTCTTAGCCGGCAGGATGGATAGGGTGCGGCTTCACGCTGAGGAGGTTGATTTTGGCTCAATTCAGGCTGCTTCAGTTGATTTAGAATTGGAGCAGGCTCGCTTGGATTTGCGTAAACTATTGTTAGACAAAAAGTTGTTTTTTAGTGCCCGTTCCCGCCGCTTAGAAGTAGAATTAAAAGAAGAAGGTATAAACCGATATTTACGGCAGGTGAATGTACCGTTAATCGGCGAGCCTACTATAGAAATTAAGGCGAAAGAAGCGTTGCTTTCTGGCAAGGTTACGCTGGTAGGCAGGGAAGTTAATATCGGCGTCCGCGGTGCCTTGACTTTAGAAGACGGCAAACTGAAATATAAGCCGGAAAGAGTATCTTTTAATGGTAAAGAGCTTGCTCCTGCCATGCAGCAGCGGCTGCTTAGCCGCATTGCATTTATTATGCCGCTAAGCAGCATGCCCGTAGAGGCATATTTTTCGAAAATGAGACAGTATCAAGGCAGGGTAATCTTAGTTTCAGAGGGAACCGGCATTCATTAGTGTTGGTATAGTAAGCCATATTTGGAGGGATAAATAAACCATACACTGGTGTATGGAGGTATTCTGGTATGGCTTATGAAATCACATCTGATTGTATAGCCTGCGGCAGCTGTACTGTAGTATGCCCCAACGGTGCTGTAGACGATGGTTATGGCAGCGATTATACCGGAAAAGGGAATTCGGCAGCTGAGGGCAGCTCAATGGGAATCCCGCATTACCGTCTCACGGATGGTTGTGACGGTTGTGGTGACTGTCTTGAGGTCTGCCCTACCGGGGCAATAATTGTAGAAACTTAGTGAAAAAACGTGATTGGGGCAGGAGTTTGTCGGCAAATTATAGAAGAATAGAGCTTTAAATAATTGGTGAGGTCTGTTTTATGAGATTAAAAGGTTTAATTAACATGTTGGGAATTACCCTGGGCGCTCTTATTACTGCTCTTGGGCTGATATTATTTTTAATTCCAAATAAGATTGCTGCTGGTGGTGTCAGCGGTCTTGCCACCGTCATTTTTTATGTGCTGAACCTGCCGGTGGGCCTTACCATGCTGGTTATTAATATACCTTTATTTCTGATCAGCCTGCGGCAGTTGGGTGTGCGTTTTGGTATCAAGACCCTTTTCGGCACGGTAATGTTGTCTGTTTTTACCGATGGACTCAACCCATTATTTACTCCTCTGACTTCCGACCCGCTGCTGGCAGCGATTTACGGCGGCATCAGTACCGGTTTGGGCTTAGGTTTGGTATTTAAGTTTGGCGCTACTACCGGCGGTACTGATTTGGCGGCACAGTTAATTCACAAGTACATAAAAGTCAGCGTTGGTAAGGGGTTACTGCTGATTGATGCCATGGTGGTAATTTTGGCAGGGATTGTTTTTGATGTGGAATTGGCCCTCTATGCATTAATTGCCTTGTTTGCTACCACCAAGATGATTGACTTGGTGCAGGAGGGGTTGGGATATGTCAAAGCTGCATTAATTATCTCTGATAAATCGGAAGAATTGGGGCGGGTCATTATTACCAAGTTAGATCGGGGGGCAACTGCTTTACATGGCCGCGGTCTCTATACCGGTAAGGACAGGGATGTCATTCTGGTGGTTCTCAGCCGCACTGAGGTTGCCAAAATAAAGGGAATGGTGCAGGCTGTTGACCCCAAGGCATTTGTTATTGTCACCAATGTCAATGAGGCGTTGGGTGAGGGATTTAAAGATATGTCCCATGAAGTCATCTAATTTTGGCTCAAAAAAGCTACATATTAAAAAGGATTATATAGTAAAACAAATTCGGGGAGGTTGCTGTATGAAGGACAACCAAAAGCTAGAGGATTTAGCGCGCAGCATTAGAAGGCATATCGTTGAGATGGTTGGTGAAGCAGGGTCCGGACATCCCGGCGGTTCTCTTTCCGCTGCGGATATTGTGACCGCGCTTTATTTTCGGGAAATGCGTCTTGACCCAGAGCGACCGGATTGGCCGGAACGGGATCGTTTTGTACTTTCTAAAGGGCATGCTGCACCGGTGCTTTATGCTACATTGGCGGAGAGAGGTTATTTTCCCCAAAAAGAGCTGCTGACTTTGCGCAAACTGGGCAGCCGGCTGCAGGGGCACCCGGATTCCAAACATCTACCCGGGGTAGAAATGGCTACCGGCTCACTGGGACAGGGGCTGTCTGCTGCTAATGGTATGGCTTTAGCAGCTAGGTTAGACGGGCAGGAAACAAGGGTATATGCACTGGTGGGCGACGGTGAAATTCAAGAGGGGCAGATTTGGGAAGCTGCCATGGCTGCGGCTCATTATAAATTGGACAACCTGGCAGCGTTTTTAGACCATAACGGGCTGCAAATTGATGGAGAAAACCGGGAAGTGATGGGTGTGGAACCGGTTGATGCCAAATGGCGTGCCTTCGGCTGGCATGTGATTGGCATTGACGGGCATGATTTCGATCAGATTTTTGCTGCTTTGGAGGAAGCCAAAAAGACCAAAGGTAAGCCGACGATGATTATTGCTAAAACCATTAAAGGCAAGGGTGTTTCTTATATGGAAAATGAGGTGGGTTGGCACGGCAATGCGCCCAAAACTGACCAAGTGGAAAAAGCTCTAGCTGAGCTTGTCTGAGGAGGTAGAGATAATGACTGAAAAAATAGCGACCAGGGAAGCTTACGGCAAAGCATTAGTGGAGCTGGGCAAGAGTAATGGGAATGTGGTGGTGTTGGATGCGGACTTGTCCAAATCCACCAAGACGGCATTATTTGCCAAGGAATTCCCCGAGCGTTTCTTTGATATGGGGATTGCCGAACAGAACATGATTGGCACCGCAGCAGGGTTGGCCCAAGGCGGCAAGATTCCCTTTGCCAGTTCCTTTGCGGTTTTTGCTACCGGCCGGGCATTTGAGCAAGTGCGCAATTCGGTCTGTTATCCGAAGGTCAATGTGAAAATCGCCGCTACCCATGCCGGGGTTACCGTAGGTGAAGATGGGGGCTCTCATCAGAGTATAGAGGATATTGCCATCATGCGGGTTCTGCCCAATATGACGGTAATTGTCCCCGCTGATGCCGAAGAAGCGAAACAAGCGGTTTTCCATGCTGCGGAAACTGAAGGACCTTTTTATATTCGGTTGGGACGTTCGGGCGTGCCGGTAATCCATGGTGGGCAGTATCGTTTCCAATTAGGTAAAGCGGAGGTCATGAAACAGGGTAAGGATGCTGCCGTGGTTGCTTGCGGGTTGATGGTGGCGGAAGCATTGGCTGCAGCTGATATGTTAGCAGCAGACGGCATTGATATTGAGGTAATCAACTCGGCAACCATCAAGCCTCTGGATGGAAAGACTATTGCCGCTGCCGCTGAGAAAACCGGGGCTGTAGTGACTGCCGAAGAGCATAGCATTATTGGCGGTCTGGGCAGTGCGGTGAGTGAACTGCTGGGTGAATGCTGTCCGGTGCCTGTGGAAAGGGTGGGTGTTACCGATAAATTTGGCGAATCCGGTGCGCCGGGTGAACTGCTTGAGCACTTTGGTTTGACAGCCGATGAAATTGCCAAGGCAGTAAAACGCGTGCTGAAAAGAAAGGCATAATTATCCAGTTTAATATTGACATATTATGCAAGGAAAATGCCTGCTGCTGTCGAAACAACTCTTTATGGGTTGTTTCTTTTTTTACCCGATTTTGATTTTGATAATGGCGAGATAGGAGTGTTAACGTTGATACAGATGTACAGTGTTTTTAAAGAATATCCCAACGGGGTTAAAGCGTTGGCAAGGTTAAACCTACATATAACCAAGGGCGAGTTTGTCTTTTTGGTTGGCGCCAGTGGTGCTGGTAAGTCATCGCTTATCAGGTTAGTTTTTCGAGAGGAACTGCCCAGTCGGGGGCAGGTGATCATCGGCGGCAAAAGCATTGCTCGGCTGCGTGCTTCCCAGGTGGCAAAGCTTCGCCGCAATATCGGCGTGGTCTTTCAGGATTTTCGTCTGTTGATGGACCGAACCGCTTTTGACAATGTGGCTTTTGCCCTGCGGGTACTGCAGTATTCCGGCAAAGAAATCAAGGCCCGGGTCCCCGAGGTGCTGGCTATGGTCGGCCTAAAAGGCAAGGAACAGTGCTATCCCAATCAACTATCCGGCGGCGAACAGCAGCGTCTGGCTATTGCCCGGGCAGTGGTCAATAACCCCAAAATTTTGGTGGCGGATGAACCCACTGGAAATTTGGACCCTGATACTTCCTGGGAGATTATGCATCTGCTGGATGAAATAAATCAGCGGGGAACCACTTTGGTGATGGCTACTCACGACCAAAGTATAGTGGACAATATGAAACGGCGCACCTTGGTGCTGAAGAAAGGTATTGTTATTGACGACCGGCGTGAAGGAGGGTACATATTATGAAATTTAGTACCTTCGGTTTTCTCGGCGGTCAAGCAGTCTCGTCTATCAGGAGAAATGGGCTGATGAGTTTGGCCTCAATTGGAATCGTTGCCGTATCCTTGTTTTTATTGGGGACATTTTTAATGATGGCCCTCAATGCGAATATGATGGCCACTGCTATCGAAACCGATGTGGAAATTGCGGTGCTGTTAGACAGTAATGCTTCTGCTGCGCAGGTGCAGTCTGTCTCGGACGATGTTTCCGCTCTCGGTGAGGTAATTAATGTTACTCATATTGCCAAGGACCAAGCGCTTGATAGCATGGAAATGCGCTTTGGGGAGGAGCATGATCTCCTTCAGTCGTTGGGAGGTATCAATCCTCTGCCGGACAGTCTGATAGTTAAGGTAAGGGAACCCCGGTTGGTGGGGGAGGTTGCCGACACCATCGGCAGGTTTAATTTTGTGGATAAGGTGCGTTACGGCCAGGGATGGGTGGAGCAGTTGTTTGCGGTTCTTGATTGGGTTCGTTGGCTGGGCGCCGGGGTGGTAGTGTTATTATCCCTGGCAGCGGTGTTTCTGATAGCGATTACGGTGCGGTTGACTGTCTTTGCTCGGAAGGATGAGATTGCTATCATGAAGTATGTAGGTGCAACCAACTGGTTTATCCGGCTGCCCTTTTTCGTTGAGGGTTTGCTGCTTGGCACATTTGGGTCGTTACTGGCCGGTATCGGTTTGTATTTCGGTTACAGCCAACTGGTGGGGTATGTCGCGGCCACGGTTAATTTTGTGCCGATGATAACTGATATGGGCTACCTGCTCAATATCTTGGTTTATCTGCTGGCGGGCGGTGCGCTGCTGGGTGCCTGCGGCAGCGCTGTATCTGTTCGCAAGTTCTTAAAGGTTTAAAAAATTCTATGGGCTGCACAGCGTTAGACTTAGCAAGAAAGGCGATTTCTTTTTACCGCTGAAATCGCTTTCTTGTATTTGTATTTATATTATTGTAACATAATACATATAAATTAGATGTATAAAGCAAAGAAAGCAGGTGGCTTATGATAAGACGCTCCATACCGCGTATTCTGACCACAGTAATTATCCTACTGTTGCTGATTACCGGGGTTTTTGGCTATGTAATTGCAACAGATTTTATGCATTTAGGCAGAATGTTAAAGGTGATTGGCTTTATCGAGACTCAGGCCATGGACCCGGTACCGATAGTAGACCTGGTGGATGGGGCTTTGGCGGGCATGGTTGACTCCTTGGAGGACCCTTATTCGGTTTATATGGAACCCAAGGTATATAAGGATTTATCTGCCCATATTAAAGGGTCCTACGGCGGTGTAGGGCTGCTTATTACGATGAAAGATAAGCAGTTGGTGGTATTATCACCTTTTAAAGGAACACCGGCGCATAAAGCCGGTATTAAGGCAGAGGATATCATCACCAAAATTGACGGTAAGGAAACAACGGGGATGACTTTGGATGATGCGGCGGAATTGATGAAGGGTAAACCCGGTACGGAAGTGGTGCTGACAGTATCCAGGGAGGGAACTGAGCCTAAGGATTATCCCATCGTCCGAGAGGAAATCGATTTACCTACAGTTACCGGTGAAATGCTGAAAACAGCTGAAGTCGATGGCATCGGCTATATAAATATTTCCATGTTTAGCGATACTACGGGCAAGGATCTGAATAAAACGCTAACAGACTTGCAGTCTAAGGGTCTTAAGGCGGTTGTGCTGGACCTTCGTAATAATCCCGGCGGTGCGTTAAATGCTGCCGTTGATGTGGCCGAAGCGTTTGTGCCTAAGGGACCGATAGTGCATATTGTCGGACGAGAAGGCACCAATGTCTATGAAGCGGATAGTGAATACCTGAATCTGCCTCTGGTGGTGCTGGTGAATAAGGGCAGCGCTAGTGCATCTGAAATTGTATCCGGTGCCATTAAGGATACCGGTACTGGCACAATTGTCGGAACAACCACTTTTGGTAAGGGCCTGGTGCAGACTGTTTACCCATTAGGTAAAGGGGCAGCGGTAAAACTAACCACCGCTAAGTATCTTACTCCTGATAAAAGAGACATTAACGAAAAGGGGATTGTCCCTGATGTGATAGTGGAGCTGGATGCGGAAACGGAACAGGAAGCGCTGCTGACCGCGCCCAATCTAGAAAAGGATTCCCAGCTGCAGAAAGCCGTAGAAATACTGGCGGGTAAACTTAAATAGCGACATGGGCTGTGGGGCTGTCGGTTCCACGGCCTTTATTTCTTGTATAGGAAGCCGAAATGCTTTTGTTCTTTGCAGCATGGAAATCAACGGATTAGGAGTGATATCTAATGCAGGAGTTTTTACCCGTGGTACCAAAGATACTGCAGGCCTTTTGGCAGATGCTGATAAATCCTATTTTTTGGCTGGTGGTAATATTTGTCGCTTATCAGTACCGCCGTTATTCGCGTATGAAGGAGGACCTTTTCGGAGTCAAAGGCGAGCCCATTTGGCAGCATACCCTGCTGGCTACGGGTCATGGGATTATCGGCGGCTTGGTGGGTAGTTTTTTAATGGTACTGGTGGGCATATCTCTTGGCGATATTGGTATCGGTTATCTATGGTTGTTGGCTGTATTGCTGATGTTTGTCAGCCCAAGGTTCCTGTGTTTTTCCTATTCCGGCGGCATTATTTCTTTAAGTTACCTGCTATTGGGCTGGCCGCGGGTGGATGTACCGCAGTTAATGGGCCTGGTGGCTATTTTACATATGGTAGAGTCGGTGTTGATACTGGTGAGTGGTCATCTGGGGGCCATGCCAATCTACACCAGGGCTAAAGACGGTCGCGTGGTGGGTGGCTTCAACCTGCAGAAGTTTTGGCCTATTCCCATTGTCGGTATGCTGCTGATGCAGCTGCCCGGGAGCCAAGTAGTGCAGGGAATGGTATCTATGCCTGAATGGTGGCCGCTGATCAAACCGAGCCTGGTGGCAAATTTGGATAATGTGGTGTATTTGATACTACCGGTGGTAGCCGGTCTTGGCTACGGCGATCTGGCCTTGACTTCCGTGCCGGAAAAGAAAAGCCGACGTACCGCTGTTTTTCTAAATATCTACAGCTTGGTGCTGCTTTTATTGGCCATTGCTGCGTCTTATTGGCCCATATTGGCAATTTCCGCCGCCTTATTCGCGCCCCTGGGGCATGAATATGTCATTAAGCTGGGGCGGCAGTCGGAATTGAAGGGTGAACCTCTTTATGTTTCCCCGGAAGAAGGGGTTATGGTGCTTGATGTACTGCGTGGGACTGCCGCTGCCAGAGCCGGTCTTAAAAGCAGTGACATTATAAAAACCATGAACGGGGCGTCCATTAATAATGGTTCCGACCTGCGCATGGTGCTGGAAAAAATAGATGAACCGCGGTTGGAGATTAGTTATATCAACCGCAGCGGTCAAAGTGTGCGCAAAGTGGTGGCGAAAGATGATCGGGAACCGTTTGGTACCATTTTGGTGCCTGAGCCCTATCAGCAGCCTCAAGTGGAATTTGGTTCAGCGGGATTGTTGGTGAGATGGTGGCGTCGACTAATGGGAAAATTAGGGCGCGGCTAATATCTGAGGGGGCCGGGCGTATGTCTGGAATAGCAGAATATGATATAATGTGCTGATAGCCCGGAATGGGCTGGGATTTGGAGGTGGTGAGACCATGGCAGGATTTAAGTTAAAATCCGAATACCAACCCCGGGGAGACCAACCTAAGGCAATAGACCAATTAGTAGAGGGGCTAAATAGAGGTGAACGACATCAGACTCTGCTGGGTGTCACCGGGTCAGGTAAGACTTTTACCATGGCCAATGTAATCGAAAAGGTGCAGCGTCCGACGCTGGTTATTGCGCATAATAAAACACTGGCTGCCCAGTTGTGCAGTGAATTTAAGGAGTTTTTTCCGGATAATGCTGTAGAATATTTTGTCAGCTATTATGATTATTATCAGCCGGAGGCCTATGTACCTCAATCTGATACCTATATTGAAAAGGACGCATCGGTTAACGATGAAATAGATAAACTGAGACACTCTGCTACCGCCGCTTTATTTGAACGGCAGGATGTAATTATTGTGTCCAGCGTTTCCTGTATTTATGGTTTGGGGTCGCCTGAGGACTATGAGCAGATGATGCTTTCCCTGCGGGTGGGCCAGGAGTACGACCGGGATGAAATCCTGCGCAAACTGGTAGAGATACAGTACAATCGTAATGATATAGATTTTTCCCGTAATACTTTCCGAGTACGGGGTGATGTGGTGGAGATATTTCCCGCTTCTTTCAGCGAGAAAGCGATCAGAGTGGAACTATTTGGTGATGAGATAGAGAATATCTTAGAAATAGATACTCTTACCGGTGAAATTTTAGGGCGGCGCAGTCATATAGCAATTTTCCCGGCCAGTCACTATGTTACCGAAGAGGACAAGCTGAAAAGGGCCATTATCTCTATTGAAGAAGAATTGGAAGAGCAGCTTAAATATCTGCATAGTCAAAATAAACTGCTGGAGGCCCAACGCATTGAACAGCGCACCCGCTATGACTTGGAGATGATGCGGGAGATGGGCTTCTGTCAGGGGATAGAAAATTATTCGCGGCACCTTACCGGCAGGAAGACCGGGGAACCGCCCTTTACATTAATTGATTATTTTCCGAAGGATTTTATGTTAATCGCAGATGAATCTCATGTGACAATCCCTCAGATAGGCGGGATGTATCATGGGGACCGTTCCCGTAAGAATACCCTGGTGGAGCATGGCTTCCGCCTGCCTTCGGCTATGGATAACCGGCCGCTTAGATTTGAAGAATTTGAAAGTAAGGTTACCCAGATGGTATTTGTTTCCGCTACACCGGGACCTTATGAACAGCAGCACAGTAAGCAGGTGGTAGAGCAGATAATCCGCCCTACCGGACTTTTGGACCCTGAAATTCATGTGCGTCCTGTTAAAGGGCAAATAGACGACCTATTGCATGAAATAAATCAGCGGGTAGATAAGCAACAAAGGGTATTGGTCACCACTTTGACCAAACGGATGGCTGAAGACCTTACCGACTATTTTAAAGAGATGGGTACTAGGGTTCGCTATCTCCATTCGGAAATTAATACCCTGGAGCGGATGGAAATTATCCGTGACCTGCGCTTGGGTGAGTTTGATGTGTTGGTGGGTATTAATCTTCTGCGTGAGGGCTTAGATTTGCCTGAAGTATCATTGGTTGCCATTTTAGATGCCGATAAGGAAGGCTTTCTCCGTTCGGAGCGGTCACTGATCCAGACCAGCGGACGGGCTGCTCGTAACGTTGACGGCATGGTCATCATGTACGGTGACGTGATTACCGAGTCTATGCGAAAAGCGATTAGTGAGACCAATCGCCGCCGGCGGATTCAGACTCAATTCAACCGGCAGCACAATATCACTCCGGCTACCATCAGAAAGGCGGTGCGTGATGTGATTGAAGCAACTAAGGCCGCCGAGACTGAGAGTAAGTATCTTACTCGTAAAGATATGCAGAAGATGCCTCAGAGTGAATTGAAACAGATGATTAACGATTTGGAAAGAGAAATGCAGCAGGCGGCCAGGGAGCTGCAATTTGAGCAGGCGGCGAAGCTGCGCGACTTGGTTATTGAACTGCAAGGTCAATTAAAGGGATTAAAGAAGTAAACGGTGCCGGCAAATAAAACAAGCTAGCTGCGGGAGGAAATATAACATGACAAAGGACCTGATCATCAAGGGTGCCAGAGCACACAATCTGAAAAATATAGATTTGACTATTCCCCGGGACAAGCTGGTGGTATTTACCGGCCTCAGCGGGTCCGGCAAGTCTTCCCTGGCGTTTGATACCATTTATGCCGAGGGTCAGCGGCGCTATGTGGAATCCTTGTCCGCTTATGCCCGGCAATTTCTCGGACAGATGGACAAACCGGATGTGGACTATATCGAGGGGCTTTCCCCGGCTATTTCCATTGATCAGAAAACTACCAGCCGCAACCCCCGGTCTACGGTGGGTACGGTAACGGAGGTTTACGATTATTTACGGCTGCTTTTTGCCCGGGTGGGTGAACCTCACTGCCCGGATTGCGGCAGACCCATTACGCAGCAGACCGTAACTCAGATGGTAGACCAGCTGATGGAATACCCGGAAAAAACAAAGCTGCAGATTTTAGCACCTGTAGTGCGGGGGCGTAAGGGAGAACACCAACGGTTATTGGATAACATCGTTAAGGAAGGATTTGTGCGGGCCAGGGTAAACGGAGAAGTGCGCGACTTGAGTGAAGATATTACGCTGGAAAAGAATAAAAAACACAGTATTGAAGTTGTGGTGGACCGGATAGTAATTAAAGCCGGGATTGAAAGTCGTTTGGCGGATTCTTTGGAAACCGCCCTGTCATTAAGTGAAGGGACAGTGGTGGTGGATATAATCGATGATACGGAAATAATGTTTAGTGAACACTTTGCCTGTGTGGATTGCGGTATCAGCCTGGAAGAGATCACCCCCAGGACATTTTCTTTCAACAGCCCTTATGGTGCCTGTAGTGACTGCAGTGGGCTGGGTTCTAAAATGGAAGTGGATATGGACCTGGTCATTCCTGATAAAGACAAGAGCATTAACCAAGGTGCGGTGGCCCCGTGGAGCAAACGTACCCATGGATACTATCGACAGCTTTTGGCTGCGGTGGCGGAAAACTACGGTATAGAGTTGGATACGCCTATTAAGGAGATTCCGCCTGAACAGATGGATATTATTCTCTGGGGCAGCAAGGAGGAAAAGGTTACGGTGCAGTATGTTAATCGCTTTGGCCGCCGCCGGGTTTACGAAACCATCTATGAAGGAGTTATTCCAAACCTGGAACGTCGTTATCGTGAGTCCCAGTCCGATGGGTCAAGGACTGATATAGAATCGTATATGAGTGCAAAAACCTGCCCCAGCTGTAAGGGGGCAAGATTGCGCCCCGAGGCCTTGGCGGTGATGGTGGGGGGCAAAAATATTAATGCGGTTACCGGTATGTCCATTAAGGAAGCCCAGGATTTCTTTGAGAAGGTGACGCTGACTGAACGACAGCAGTTGATTGCCCGGCAGATTTTTAAAGAGATTAACAATCGCTTAGGTTTTCTGGTCAGTGTGGGCCTTGACTACCTAACTTTAGACCGAGCAGCGGGCAGTTTATCCGGGGGGGAGGCCCAGCGGATACGTTTGGCTACTCAGATTGGTTCGAGCTTGGTAGGGGTGCTGTATATACTGGATGAGCCCAGCATTGGTCTGCATCAGCGGGACAACAGCCGGTTGATTGATACCCTGAAAAAACTACGGGACTTGGGCAATACCCTGATAGTGGTGGAACATGACGAAGAAACCATCCGTGAAGGGGATTATATAGTGGATATAGGGCCCGGGGCCGGAGAGCACGGCGGGGAAGTGGTAGCAGCCGGGTCCTTAGACACAGTGCTTGAATGTCAGCGTTCCGTAACCGGTCAGTATTTAAGCGGCTGTAAGAACATTCCCTTGCCTCTTTTCCGGCGGCCGGGAAACGGGAAGCGGTTGATGATAAAAGGAGCGCGGGAGCATAATCTTAAAAATATAGATGTAGAAATTCCCTTGGGCGTGTTTAACTGCATTACCGGGGTTTCCGGGTCGGGGAAAAGTACGTTGATTAATGAAATCCTCTATCGGGCCTTGGCAGGAAAACTCCATCATGCCAAGATGAAGCCGGGCGAACATGATGAAATTACAGGGGTTGATTATCTAGATAAGGTTATTGATATTGACCAGTCACCGATTGGTCGAACTCCGCGGTCAAATCCCGCCACATATACCGGTGTTTTTGATTATATTCGCGAACTTTTTTCTAATACCGCGGAATCAAAAATCCGCGGCTATAAGCCCGGCCGCTTCAGCTTTAATGTCAAGGGCGGGCGCTGTGAGGCCTGCCGGGGTGACGGAATTATCAAGATAGAGATGCATTTTTTACCTGATGTTTATGTGCCCTGTGAAGTTTGTAAGGGTGCACGCTATAACCGGGAAACGCTGGAAGTGAAATATAAGGGTAAGACCATTGCCCATGTGCTGGATATGACGGTGGACCAGGCAGTGGACTTTTTCCGCAACATCCCTAAAGTCTTCAGAAAGCTAAAGACCATGCAGGACGTGGGGCTAGGCTATATTCGTCTGGGGCAGCCGGCTACTACCTTATCAGGCGGTGAGGCTCAGCGGGTCAAACTGGCTGCTGAATTAAGCCGACGCAGTAACGGTAAGACTTTATATATCCTGGATGAGCCAACCACCGGGCTGCACATGGCCGACATTCATAAGCTGTTGGATGTGTTGGCACGACTGACCGATGCCGGGGATACGGTACTGGTAATTGAGCACAACCTGGATGTGATAAAATCGGCTGACTATATCATTGACCTGGGCCCGGAAGGCGGCTATAAGGGGGGGGAGGTATTGGTTACCGGTACCCCTGAAGAGATTATTTGTGCTGAACAGTCGCATACGGGACAGTATCTCAGACCTATGTTGGAGTGTGACCGTGATGACGCTGGAAGAAAAACTGAAGTATCTGCCGGCTAAACCCGGCGTTTATCTGATGAAAGATGCAGAGGGTCAAATAATCTATGTGGGTAAGGCTCGGTCACTTACGGCTCGGGTACGCTCATATTTTCGTGGTGTTAACAGTCATACTGCCAAGGTACAGGCCCTGGTGGAAAGAATAGTTGACCTTGAATATATTGTGACTGATACGGAAGTGGAAGCACTGATATTGGAGTGCAACCTGATAAAACGCTATCGGCCGCGTTACAACATTAACATGAAGGACGATAAGCACTATCCTTATCTTAAGGTGACCGTTAATGAAGAATTCCCCCGCGTGGTAGTTACGCGCGCAATGAAGAAGGACGGCGCCAAGTATTTTGGACCATATACTCAGGTTGGTGCCCTGCGGGAAACGATGCGCCTGCTGCAGAAGCTTTTTCCAGTACGCAGATGTAGACAGCCGGTGGTGGATAAGAAAAGTCGGCCCTGTCTCAATGCTCACATCAAACGCTGCCTTGCGCCCTGTGGCGGGCAGGTCAGTGCGGTAGAATACGGGGAAATGGTAAAAGAATTAATACTCTTCTTAGAAGGCAGACAGGATAAGGTGATAAAACGGTTGGCAGACCGAATGAACGCTGCTTCTGCCCGACTGGAATATGAAAAGGCGGCTAAATTACGGGATCAACTCCAAGCGGTGGAAAACGTGGTGTCCCGGCAGAAAATCATTTCTTCGGCCCAGGAAGACCAGGATATTATTGCCTTTGCCCGGGGGAATAATGAGGTGTGTGTGCAGGTATTTTTCGTGCGTCAGGGGAAATTATTGGGTAGAAACCATTTTTTCCTTAAGGGTACTGATGAGATGTCACGTAGTGAGGTAATGACTGCATTTGTGAAACAATATTACAGCAGGGCGGAGCAGCCGCCTAAGGAAGTACTATTGCAAGAGAAGCTGGAGGATGAAGAAGTTATCGCTGCCTGGCTTGGTGACAAAAGAGGCAGTAAGGTTTATCTGAAGGTGCCTCAGCGAGGTGAAAAGTTGAAACTGGTGGAGATGGTGGGCCGTAATGCTCTGATGCAGCTGCAGGAAGATGAGCTGTCCCGGCAGAAAAAAGAGATGAGCGGCGAGCAGGCCCTGCTGGAGCTCAGGGAAAGACTGGGCTTAGAGACGGTACCCCAGCGGATAGAGTGCTACGATATTTCCAATACTCAGGGCACTAATTCGGTAGCATCCATGGTAGTGTTTGAAAATGGCCAGCCAAAGAATGACCGCTATCGGCGTTTTAAGATTAAGACGGTACAGGGTCCCGACGATTTTGCTTCCATAGCGGAGGTTATCGGCCGCCGCTTTCGCCGCAGTGAGCATGACGGCGAGGGAGGATTTAATGTTCCGCCTGATGTGGTGATTGTGGACGGCGGCAAAGGGCAATTAAGTGCCGCCCGGCGCGTAATGCATCAGTTAGGTGTAGCTCATATCCCCACCTTTGGCTTGGCTAAGGAAGAAGAGTTGTTGTTTCAGGAAAACAGTTCGGAACCTATCCGGCTGCAAGCAAACAGTGAGGCGCTTTATTTGGTGCAGCGCATCCGCGATGAGGCCCACCGGTTTGCTATTACCTACCATCGCAGCTTGAGGCAAAAAGAAAGTATTCGTTCGCTGCTGGACGAAGTTCCGGGTATTGGCCCAAAGCGAAAACAAGCATTACTCAAACGGTTTGGTTCCGTAAAAAAAATCAGTCAGGCGGATATGGAAGAACTGTTGGATGTACCGGAAATGAACGAAAAGGCCGCCCTGCAGCTGCTTGAATATTTGGGACGCGGTGTCTAGGAGAGCGGCAGTAAAAATGGAGGGGATATCTTTGCAGATAAAACTAGTTGCCATAGATATTGACGGAACGTTATTGGGTGATGATCTGGTCATTTCGCCGGGGGCCAAGGAGGCAATTCGGGCGGCTATGGCTAAAGGTGTACATGTGACCTTGGCCACCGGTCGGATGTATCAATCGGCTCTGCCTTACGCTCGGGAATTGGGGGTAGCGGTGCCGTTGATTACATATCAAGGCGCTTTGGTTAAACTAAGCAGTAACGGGCAGGTGCTTTATCATCGAGAGCTTCCGCTCGAGTATGCCCGGGAAATCATTATTAGAGCTCGCAAATTTGGTTTTCATATTAATGCATACCATGAAGACAGTCTCTACATGGAACAGGATACCAATCGCGGCAGAAAGTACAGCCAGGTTACCGGGGTGGAGATGCACTTGGTGGAAGATTTGACTGAATTTCTGCATCAGGATCCGACTAAGATTTTGCTAATTGGGCGAGAAGGAGAACTGGATGTGATGCAGGAGGAATGCCGGGAGCTTTTTGGCGATAAGGTGTACATAACAAAATCAAAGAACCACTTCTTGGAATTTACGCATCCCCAGGCCACAAAAGGGTGTGGTGTTCAGGCGGTTAACGATTGGCTGGGTATTTCTCCCCAAGACACCATGGCTATAGGCGACAGTTATAATGACCTAGAAATGTTTCGACATGTGGGCTTGAGTGTGGTTATGGGTAATGCCAGGGATGCTGTAAAGCAGGCAGCTGATTACGTCACTGCCCGGCAGGAGGATGACGGTGTAGCAGAAGCGATTCGGAAATTTGTTCTTCTTTATGACTAAAATGATTAAAAATTTTTTTTATCAAGTAAAACCCATGGGAGAAGGGGAAGCGAGAGAACTGTAACTTTCTGATTGCCTGCCGGAGGGCAGGGAAACAAAAGGAGGAGATTAGATGCAGTTTACCGCAGACCTTCATATGCACACCAAATACAGTGACGGGCGGGGTACGATGGAACAGATGGCTCGGGCAGGGTTTAAAAAGGGCTTGGGCAAAATTGCGATCACTGACCATGGACCGGCCAATATTGGTGTAGGTGTAAAAAGTGCCGAACAATTGTTGGAAATCAAACGGGAGGCGGCAAGAATATCCCAGGAGGTAGGTATCCGGGTATTAGTGGGTGTGGAGGCAGATATCATTGGAGTAGATGGCGAGATAGACGTGCCCCCTTCAATTTATCAGCAGTTGGATTTGTTACTGGTTGGGCTTCACCCTCATGTTTTTCCTCATGACTGGGGGGACGGTTATAACTTTATTCTGCCCAATCAAATATACCGGGCCTCCTCTTTGATGCGGGATAAGGTGATTGGGGTTAATACCCAGGCGGTAGTTGCAGCTTTGGAAAAACACCCGGTGGATATTTTAACCCACCCGGGGCTGCTGATGCCGGTAGATTATCTGGCGGTGGCTAAGGCCTGTACACGTACCGGAACTTATTTTGAAATAAATACGGGACACCTGCACGAGCATTTCATGACACCGGCTATTATTAAACGGGTTTGTGATCAGGGCGTAGATTTTATCGTTAATAGTGATTCGCATTACCCGGAGACAGTAGGTGAACTTGAGGCCGGCTGGGCGATGTTGGAGCAGGCCGGAGTGACTGCTGCTCGGGTGGCCAATGTGCGTATGAACTGATGAGTGGGACTTTATGGGAGGTGGTTAAATGCAGTTGGTGATAGTTACGGGTTTGTCCGGGGCAGGAAAAACCCAAGCAGTCAGGGCTCTGGAGGATTTAGGTTACTTCTGCGTGGATAATATGCCGCCTAATCTTATTTCCCGCTTTGCGGAACTTTTCCGTGAGAACGAAGGGGAAATTCAAAAGGTAGCCCTAGTAATGGATATCCGCGGTGGTAAGTTTTTTGAGTCGGTGTTTGAAGCATTGACTTTTTTGGATGCCCATAATCATAACTACGAGATCTTATTTTTGGAGGCATCGGAGGAAGTACTGGTGAAGCGTTTCAAGGAGACTCGCAGAAGGCATCCCCTTTCGACCCAGGGGCGCATTTTGGATGGAATAATTGAAGAGCGTAAGCGCCTGCAGGACCTCCGCGGTCGAGCCAGCAAGGTTATTGATACATCGGACTTAAATGTGCACCAGCTGAAGGAACAGGTTGTGGATTTGTACGGGGACAGCAAGGATAATCGCATGGTAGTGACGCTGATGTCCTTTGGTTTCAAATACGGCATCCCTCTAGATGCTGACCTGGTTATGGATGTACGCTTTTTACCAAACCCGCATTATGAGCCGCATCTGCGAAATTTTACCGGCCACGACCAAAAGGTCCAGGAATATGTGCTTGAGTCTCCGGTCACTCGCATTTTTCTAGAAAAGTTTGAGGGCATGCTCGCTTTTTTACTGCCCTATTATGTCCAGGAGGGTAAAAGTCATTTGGTGATTGCCATTGGCTGTACCGGTGGCAGGCATAGGTCTGTCACCCTGGCCAATGAAATCGGCGGCAGATTGGATTGCAAAGAGGAATGCCGTATTTCCGTAAAACATCGTGATATTATGCGAAATTCCGGTGAGCAAGCATGAATTTGATACTGAAATGGCTTTATCCCGGGTTGGGGGTGAAGCGCTGGATATTGTTAGCGGTGTTGGGGATTATTCTGCTGGGTACGGGTATAGCAGTTCTACTGGATTTTACCATTTGGTTTCAGCTGATGCAAACGGCGGGGACTACGGCAATAGGTTATCTCGGCGGGCAGCTGTCACGTTTTTTTGCCATTTTAACCGCCATTCTCGGATTGATATTTTTAATAATCAGTCTTCGCCGCTTAGTACAGTCACTGCTGCTGGGATTTTTACCTGGTAATGAAAATAAAGTGGTGGAAATTCTTTACCATCAGCGTCGGCTGAAGCAGGGGCCGAAGATTACGGCCATTGGCGGCGGCACCGGCCTTTCTGTGCTGCTCAGGGGCTTGAAAAAATACACCAGTAACCTAACGGCGGTGGTTACGGTAAGTGATAACGGCGGCAGTTCGGGGCGTCTGCGTGGCGAACTGGGGATACTGCCGCCGGGGGATGCGCGCAACTGTTTGGTTGCTTTGGCGGATACGGAAAGTCTAATGGAGGAAATGTTCAACTATCGTTTCGATAAGGGGGCACTGGAGGGTCATAGCCTGGGCAACCTTTTACTGGCTGCCATGACCGATATCACCGGCAATTTTGATAGCGCGGTACAAGAAATTAGTAAAGTACTGGCCGTGCGCGGACAGGTATTTCCTTCTACGCTTTGTGATGTGGGGCTTAAGGCCAGGATGACCGATGGCAGCTGGGTGAATGGCGAAACGGAATTAGTGGAGCATCCCGGGAAGATAGAAAGAATCTTTCTTGAGCCCCATGATGCAGAGGTCCTGCCCGAGGTGCTGAGACAGATTGCTGAAGCTGATGCGGTGGTGCTGGGGCCGGGCAGTCTCTATACCAGTATTATTCCTAACCTTTTGCTAAAGGGAATGATATCGGCTTTGCAGAAAACTAAAGCACCGGTGTTTTATGTCTGTAATGTTATGACTCAACCCGGTGAGACAGATGGTTATACGGTTGCTGACCATGTGCGCGCGATTAATTATCATACAGGAGCATCGCTAATAGATTATGTGCTTATCAATAACCGGGAGGTATCCCCGCAGGCGGCGGCAAAATATAGTCATCAGCAGTCCTTCCCGGTGATTATCGATGAAAAGGAATTGATGGATTTAGATGTTATTTTGATTACCGATGAATTGATAGACGACACGGCAGTGGTGAGACATCAGCACGAAAAATTAGCGCGAAGGTTGGTTAAGGAGATTTTCCGTGCAAACAGTATGGTGGAGCGGCTGCGCATGCTCAATGCTTACTTAGGTCACCGATTAAAAGGGATCGGTGAAGATGTTGGAGGGTGAAGATATGTCCTTTTCTGCCAAGTGTAAAAATGAGCTAGCCCGAAAAGTGCCGGAAAAAGAATGCTGCCGATTGGCAGAATTAAGTGCCTTAATACGCATGGACGGTACGATTAAGCTGGAAGCAGGGCAAAAAATCAGTCTCTGGATAGATACTGAAAATGCTGCGGTGGCAAGAAAAACCATTAAGCTGATAAAAAACCTTTTTGATATTGATACTCAAACCTTGGTCCGACGTAGGCAGCGTCTGCGTAAGAACAATGTTTATCGGGTGGAGGTAGCACATCAACCGGGATTAATGCGGATGCTGCAGCAGACAGGCACCGATTGGATAATGGGCCGGGGTATGGAACAGTGGGAAGGGAAGCACCTGGACAAACTGTGCTGTCAAAAAGCCTACCTGCGAGGGGCTTTCCTGGCAGCTGGCTCAGTAAATGATCCCCAAGCAGGTTCATACCATCTGGAGATAGTGAGTCATGATCACGGCCAGTTGAATTTGCTGCGGCGTATGATAAATCGCTTTAAGTTGGAACCGCGGTTGACTAACCGCAAGGATGGTGAGATGTTATATCTAAAAGGAGCAGAAAAAATAATTGGCTTTCTCAGCCTGGTGGGGGCGCATTCGGCCCTGCTTAACTTTGAAAATATTCGCATTTATAAAGATATTCGTAATAACGTTAATCGGTTAGTAAATTGCGATTCGGCTAATCTTAATAAATCAGTAAATGCTGCTGCTCGACAAATAGAAGCAATACAGCTCATTGCCGCTGAAACTGGCCTGGATAAACTCAGCCCGGCCCTAAGAGATATTGCTTATATGCGTATGGAGAACCCGGATGTAAGCTTAAAGGAGTTGGGAGAAATGATGGACCCGCCTTTGGGGAAGTCGGCGGTAAACCATCGCATTCGGCGTATTGAGCAGGCAGCGGCGAAATATAAAAGGTAAAAAACATTATCTTTGGCGTACCCGGTTGGCTTATAGATGGTACTGCCCCTGCACTGCTATGCCCCAGGTAGTTAGAAGTTGATTGGTGTCTAGGAGGTGAAATAATTGCGGCGTATTCAACGGTACCCTGTAGAGGGAAAGAATTCCCTGCAGTATTGGCCCCAGGTGGTGGGACGGTGGAAAAGCATTAGGAATTTCATCATTATTCAGTTAAGCAGGTATTCTCCGTCCATGGGTCTGAAAACCTGGCTTTTTAGGCATCTTCTCGGGATGGAAGTAGGGAAGAATGTTTCCGTGGGCCTGATGGCTATGGTTGATATCTTTTATCCGGAGATGATCACTTTGGGAAACGAGGTTATCCTTGGCTATAATAGTACTATTCTATGCCATGAATTCTTGCGCCACGAATATCGATTGGGGCCTGTACGGGTAGAGGATGATGCAGTCATCTGTGCCAATAGTACGTTGCTGCCGGGTGTAACAGTGGGTAAAGGTGCCATTGTGGCAGCAGGTTCAGTGGTGACCCGTGATGTAGCACCATATACGATGGTGGGCGGTGTGCCGGCGCAAGTGATAAAGAAATTACCGGGAGGGAAACGGGAAAATGTGGTCCAAATGCATTGAAGTAGTGCGTGCCCCTGAACGCAAGTGGTTTATGCAGCTGCTAATAGTAGTTAATGTGTTGGGGTCCGCTTATGGTTACTACTGGTATCGTGCCCAGTTAGCAGCAAATCCATTAACTCTGTGGCCGGTGATACCGGACAGTCCACGCTCCACAACCTTTCTTGCCCTGGCACTATTGTTGTTGTTGGCCGGGCGGAAAGTGAGCTGGCTGCAGGCGGTGGCTTACACCGGCGTAATTAAATACGGCATTTGGGCAGTGGCGATGATCTTGCATGCCTGGGCATTAGGTGATTCCCGCAATTTTACTGATTGGATGCTGCTGGTCTCCCATGGGGGGATGGCAATTCAGGGGGTAGTGTTCTTGCGTCCTGCCTATATCAGCGCCGCAGCGGTGGTTGTGGCGATTGTGTGGATGGTTTTTAATGATGCGGCGGATTATATATTCATGCTGCATCCCTACCTATTCAATTCTGAGCAGCTATCTTTGGCAATGGCCACGGCCATCGGGTTAACTATCTTGCTTTCTTTTCTATTGCTAGCCAAACAGCGGGTTGTTTCGAAGGATTAAATGCCAACATATCCCTGTAATATGGATGAGCCGGGGCCGAATAAATATTTACCAATTAGCTTAAGCAGGAAAAGGATGATGCCGGGCAGAATATAAAGAATATAAAGTCTATTGTTTACACGGTTATTAATAGGATGGCGGGGAGTGGCCGAGATGCGTATGGGTTATGATTTAACCCTTCAACAAACTCAAAAACTGGTGATGACGCCTGAACTGCGTCAGGCCATTACCATCCTGCAGTTTTCTACTATTGAATTGGCTGATTATTTGGAACAAGCGGTGTTGGAAAATCCGGTCTTAGAATTAAAAGACGAAGCACCTGAAGAAAAACCTGCAGATGAGGAGCCTACTGATAAGTTTGATGTTGACTGGCAGGAATATTTTCAAGATGGCAGTGACATCGGCTATGTGGGCAGGTCCGGCGGCAGTCGCAATGAATTTTCCTACGACCAGTTTGTAACTCGATCGCCTAACTTACATGACCATCTGTATATGCAGCTTTATTTGACAGTAGAAACGGAACAGGAAAAGAAAATTGGCGAATTTCTTATCGGTAATATAGATGATAACGGCTATCTTTGTACAACTGTGGATGATGCTGCTGAGCAAATGGCGGTTTCCGCTGCGGCCGTAGAACGGGTATTACAAATGGTTCATACTCTGGACCCCCCCGGTATTGGCGCTCGGGATTTGATAGAGTGTTTACTCCTTCAGCTCAAGCATGAAAAAGGGGAGACATATGCCTTAGCGGAACAGATTATTCGTTTTTATTTAGACGATTTGGCTGCCGGCAGAATAAGCCGCATTGCTCAGAAATTAAGGGTTGAATCTCGTCAGGTGCAGCAGGCGGCAGATGTAATCAAACGGCTGGACCCTAAACCCGGCTGTAAGTTTAGTGATGGCAATGATGTTAAGTACATTATTCCCGACGTCGTGTTGGAGCGGGTGGAAGGCGAATATATAGTATTGGTCAATGATGTCAATACACCGCGATTGGGGATTAACCCTTTTTACCGCACTATCTTGAAAAACGGTACTAAATTTGATTCCGGTACAAAAGAGTTTCTAGAAAGCAAATTAAATGCAGCATCATGGATTATCCGCAGCATTGAACAGCGGCGTTTGACTCTTTACCGGGTAGTTAATACCATTGTAGATTTTCAACGGGAGTTTTTTGATAAAGGCGTTAAACATTTAACACCTTTAAATCTGAAGCAGGTGGCCGATATTTTAAGCATACATGAATCCACGGTCAGCCGTGCCACTGCTAACAAATATGTGCAGACTCCGTTGGGGGTATTTCCGTTAAAATTTTTCTTTGCCAGTGGTGTACACACCACCGGCGGCCCCAGCACATCTTCTGAAAGTATTAAAAAGATGCTTGAAGAAATTATCCAGGAAGAAAATAAGAAGAAACCACTTTCTGATCAAAGATTAACTAAAATGCTGAACATGCAGGGAATTAATATTTCTCGCCGTACTGTAGCCAAATACAGGGGTGAGATGGGTGTACCCTCGGCAAATAAGCGACGACGTTACTAATCCTCCTGCTGGGAGGTTATTTTTTTTGTTTGATGATCTTTTTATTGCTAGATTTTTTTACCAATACAAAAGGAATTCTTCGCCGCGATGTTGAATACTTATCATGTTTTGACCTGAGCCGGGATAAGGGATAAATTGGCTTGGCTTAAGACACAATAAAACTTAGTATGGGAAGTAATGACCGGTCTTCGCGGCAGGAGAGCGTTTTGCCGGTAAAATTATATTATCATTAAGGAGGAATTATATATGGCAGTAAAAGTAGGCATTAATGGATTTGGCAGGATTGGCAGAATGGTATTTAGGGCGGCATTGAGTAACCCCGATGTTGAAGTGGTGGCGGTGAACGATCTTACCGATGCCGAGACTAACGCTCATCTGTTGAAGTACGATTCCATCCATGGCATTTTGGATGCGGAAGTATCTGCAAAAGAGGGCAGCATAGTAGTTAACGGTAAGGAAATTAAAGTTTTGGCTGAAAGAGACCCGAAGAATCTGCCCTGGGGAGAATTGGGTGTGGATATAGTGGTGGAGGCCACCGGCTTATTCCGGGAAGGGTCAAAAGCAGCAGCTCACCTGGAAGGCGGGGCTAAAAAGGTGATCATTTCTGCCCCGGGCAAAAATGAAGATCTGACCATGGTATTAGGAGTTAACCAGGACAAATATAATGCCGCTGAACATAAGATTATTTCTAACGCTTCATGTACAACTAACTGCCTCGCTCCAGTTGCCAAAGTATTAAACGACAAATTTGGCATCAAGCGCGGTCTGATGACTACGGTACATTCCTATACTAATGACCAAAGTATATTGGACATGGCTCATTCCGACCTGAGACGCGCTCGGGCGGCAGCCGAATCCATCATTCCTACTACCACCGGTGCAGCAAAAGCAGTAGCTTTGGTACTGCCTGAATTGAAGGGGAAACTTAACGGTTTTGCTATGCGGGTTCCCACTGCCAATGTTTCCGTGGTTGATTTGGTGGCAGAATTAGATGCCGATGTCGATGCAGATACTATTAACGCTGCTTTGAAGGAAGCAGCAGAAGGTGATTTAAAAGGTATCCTGCAATATTGTGAAGAGCCGCTGGTATCCAAGGACTTTAACGGTAATCCTCATTCTTCCATTGTGGATGCACTGTCTACTATGGTAATCGGAGATAGAATGGTAAAGGTTGTCTCGTGGTATGACAACGAATGGGGCTATTCTAACCGCGTGGTGCAGTTAGCTGACTTTATTGCTAAACAGGGGCTGTAAAAGAGGGATTGAATAAAGACTTTTTTAGGGGGGAGGGGTAACCTCCCCCTAAAAAAATACTTTCTTGATGTATAGGAAATTATGGATTGTGGATAATTTCCTATACATGGGGGTTGTTAAGGGGGCATGCCCCCTTAAAACTAATGTGGAGGGTCACTAATGAACAAACTGACGCTGCAGGAAGTGGATGTAAAGGGTAAGAGGATACTGGTGCGGGTGGACTTCAATGTGCCGATGCAGGATGGGAAGGTAACCGATGATACTCGTATCCGGGCAGCTTTGCCCACCATTAAATATTTGGTGGAGGAAGAAGCTAAAGTAATTTTGATAACGCACTTGGGCAGACCAAAGGGGCAGTACAAGGAAGAATTAAAATTAGATCCGGTGGCCCAAAGGCTTGCCGATGTCCTACATATGCAGGTAGGAAAGGTTAACGGAGTAGTTGGTGAAGCTGTTAAGCAGGCGGTTGACCAGCTCAAACCCGGAGAAGTGCTGCTGTTAGAGAATGTGCGCTTTGAGCCGGGTGAAAAGGCCAATGATGCGGAATTTGCTGCTCAATTGGCAGAGCTGGCCGATATCTATGTTAATGATGCTTTTGGTACAGCTCATCGGGCACACGCTTCAACAGCCGGCGTAGCCAAGCACTTGACAGCGGCTGCCGGGTTCTTGATGGAAAAGGAAATCGAAGCAATGGGTCAAGCTCTAACAGATCCTCAGCATCCGTTTTCCGCCATTTTAGGCGGCGCTAAGGTTTCGGATAAAATCGGTGTTATAAATAACTTATTAAATAAAGTGGACGCTTTGATTATCGGCGGCGGCATGGCCAATACCTTTCTACAGGCTCAGGGTCTTGATATGGCAGATTCTTTGGTAGAGAAGGAAAAGCTTGAAGCGGCAAGAGTCATCATGCAGCAGGCGGAGAAACAGGGTGTAAAGCTGCTGCTGCCTGTGGACGTAGTGGTAGCTGAGGAGGTTTCGGCCGACAGCAGCCACAAAACAGTGGCTGTCGACCAGGTGCCTGCAGGATGGAAAGCGGTGGATATAGGCGACAGTACGGTGCAGTTATTTACCGAACAGATACGGCAATCTCGTACTATTATCTGGAATGGGCCGATGGGTGTCTTTGAGATGGAACCATTTGCCGGCGGCACCAATGCCTTAGCGCGAGCTATGGCTGAAGTGGAGGGTACTACTATTGTAGGCGGCGGTGATTCCGTGGCAGCAGTGGAAAAGACCGGTGTGGCGAGTCAACTCACCCACATTTCTACCGGCGGCGGTGCATCGTTGGAGTTTTTGGAAGGCAAGGAATTGCCGGGTATCGCAGCTTTGACCGACAAGTAGTTTCAAGCAGGTAAACTGAATATTTCGCTTAGGGGGTTTTCAATATGCGTAAACCGATTATTGCTGGTAACTGGAAAATGCATAAGAATGCTGCTGAAGGGACTGTGTTGGTAAAGGAATTGAAACAGCTCTCAGCCGGTAACACCAACGTGGAAGTAGTGGTATGCCCGCCATTTACCGCTTTGGCCGGGGTAATAGCCGAAGCCAAAGGCAGTGGGATTAAGGTAGGTGCTCAAAACATGCATTGGGAAGAAAAAGGCGCCTATACCGGCGAGATTTCGCCCACTATGCTGATGGAAATGGGACTGGATTATGTTATTATCGGGCATTCGGAGCGGCGTCAGTATTTCAGTGAAACGGATGAGACGGTAAATAAAAAGGTAAAAAGCGCTTATGCCCACGGTATTAAACCAATAGTCTGTGTCGGAGAAACACTGGAACAGCGCGAAGCAGCCAGTACCGAACAGGTAGTGGGAAGACAAATTGAGGAGGGCCTAGCCGGTTTGGAGCAGGGTCAGGTGTCGGAATTAGTGGTGGCATACGAGCCCATTTGGGCCATTGGCACCGGGAAAACTGCCTCCAATGCTGATGCGGAAAAAGTAATTGCTCATATTCGTCGGGTATTGGCCGGAATGTATGGCGAGCAGTCGGCTGAGCAGGTAAGAATACAGTACGGCGGCAGTGTTAAACCTAACAATATTAATGAGCTAATGGAGCAGCCTAATATTGATGGCGCTTTAGTGGGTGGCGCGGCGCTGCAGGCGGAGTCTTTTGCCGGAATAGTAAATTTTAAAGCATAGCCGCAGGCATTATACCCGCCAGTTTCTGCTTCAATGAGGAGGATAAATGTGGCAAAACCGTTAATGCTAATGATACTAGACGGATGGGGTATCAGTACCCGGAAACAGGGTAACGCCCTGGCCGATGCATCACTGCCCAATTTTCAAGCGTTACTTAAACAGTATCCGCATACTGCCTTACAAGCATCGGGAGAGGCTGTGGGATTACCTGAAGGGCAGATGGGCAATTCTGAGGTGGGGCACCTAAATATTGGTGCCGGCAGGGTGGTTTATCAGGAGATTACACGGATAAATAAAGCCATCAAAGAGGGAGATTTTTCTAAGAACCCTGCTTTCTTGAAAATAATGGGCAGGGTAAAGGAACAGGGTGGCGCTTTACACCTGATGGGTTTGTTATCCGACGGCGGTGTACATAGTCACATAGAGCATCTGTTTGCTTTATTGGAACTAGCAAAAGCGCAAGGCGTTGAAAAGGTATTTGTCCATGCTTTTCTCGACGGTCGTGATGTACCGCCGGCTAACGCTATGGAATATTTCGATGCGCTGCAGAAGAAATTTGCTGAATTGAAGCTGGGCCAGGTGGCAACTGTAATGGGACGCTATTACGCCATGGACCGGGACCAGAGGTGGGAACGCGTCGCTAAGGCGTTTAAGGCAATGGTCAGTGCAGAGGGAATTAAGGCTACGTTTCCTAAAGCAGCAGTAGAGCGTTCTTATGACCGACGGGTTACCGATGAGTTTGTAGAACCCACGGTAATTGTGGACAAAACAGGACAGCCTGTGGGCCAGGTTAACAATAATGACGGGGTTATTTTTTTTAACTTTAGGGCAGATAGGGCCAGGGAAATTACTCGGGCATTTGTGGATGAGGATTTTCAAGGATTCGTCAGACCGGATGGATATAAACCGATTCCCTTTGTCTGTATGACCCAGTATGACATAACCATTGATACTCCCACGGCGTTTCTGCCGCAAAATTTGGTGAACACTTTGGGAGAGGTACTTGCGGCAAAGGGTATGAAGCAGCTGCGTATTGCCGAAACGGAAAAGTATGCTCATGTCACTTTCTTTTTCAACGGTGGCGCCGAAGAGGAGAATGAAGGCGAGGACCGGATATTAATTCCTTCACCTAAGGTTGCTACATACAATCTTAAGCCGGAAATGAGTGCCTTTGAGGTGACAGAGAAGGTGTTAGAGCAAATAAAGGCAGATAAGTACGATGTAATAGTGTTGAACTTTGCCAACCCAGATATGGTGGGGCATACCGGAATAGAAGAAGCGGCGGTAAAAGCAGTGGAAACTGTAGATGAATGCATCGGTAAGATAAGCAGGGTAATGCAAAAACGGGCAGCACCGCTGCTCATCACTGCAGATCACGGTAATGTGGAAAAGATGGTAGACTTGGATACCGGCGAACCTCATACGGCGCATACCAACGATTTGGTACCCTTTATTCTTGTGTATGATAAATTAAAACACAGTACATTGGCAACCCAGGGTTCTTTACGGGATGTGGCGCCGACGATGTTGAAACTGCTGGGTATCCCGTTGCCCGAAGAAATGAGCGGGAAAAGTCTGGCGGGGGAAGAAAAATAATAAATTGCTAAAAGATTATGCGTAACCTTACGTAAAATTGCAATAGGAGGTTTTTATAAATGACCATTATTAATGAAGTAGTGGCAAGGGAGATATTGGACTCTCGGGGTAATCCCACCGTGGAGGTGGAAATGGTTTTAGAAAGTGGTGCAGTGGGTCGCGCCGCAGTACCTTCAGGTGCTTCTACCGGCGCCTACGAAGCAGTGGAGTTAAGAGATAAGGATGACAACCGTTATATGGGCAAAGGTGTGCTGCAGGCGGTAAGCAATGTAAATAATATCATCGCTCCGGAAGTACTTGGGCTTGATGCAGTTGATCAGTTGGGTATCGATGAACTGCTTTTGGAGTTAGATGGAACAGAAAATAAGTCCAAGCTTGGTGCCAATGCGTTATTGGGGGTATCTTTGGCTGCTGCAAACGCCGCCGCAAACGCCTTAGGGCTGCCATTATATCAGTATTTGGGCGGTGTTAACGCCAAAGAAATGCCTGTGCCCATGATGAATATCCTTAATGGCGGCGAACATGCTGACAATAATGTGGATATCCAAGAATTTATGGTTATGCCGGTGGGGGCAGAAAGCTTCCGCGAAGGCTTAAGGATGGGTGCCGAAATATTTCACAATCTGAAAAAGGTGCTTCAGGCCAAAGGGTTAAACACCGCCGTGGGTGATGAAGGCGGCTTTGCCCCGAATCTCAAGTCTAACGAAGAAGCCCTGGAAGTAATTGTGGCAGCTGTTGAAAAAGCAGGATATAAGCCTGGTGAGGATGTGGTATTGGCTTTGGATGTGGCTGCAACAGAGCTGTACAAGGAGGGTTCTTACCGCTTTGAAGGCCAAGGGGAAACCTTCACATCAGACCAGCTGATAGACTTTTACAGCAGCTTAATTGACAAATATCCCATTATTTCAATTGAGGACGGTTTATCTGAGGATGACTGGGAAGGATGGCAGCGTTTTACCGCTAAACTGGGTAAAAAGGTGCAGCTGGTGGGGGATGACTTATTTGTTACCAATACTACCAAACTTGCTCAAGGTATTGAGATGGGGGTAGCCAATTCCATCCTGATTAAGGTCAATCAGATCGGTACATTAACCGAAACTTTTGATGCCATTGAAATGGCGAAGAAAGCAGGGTACACTGCGGTAATCTCACACCGCTCAGGTGAAACGGAAGATGTAACCATTGCCGATATAGCGGTTGCTGCCAATGCCGGACAGATAAAAACCGGCGCACCGTCAAGAACTGACCGAGTGGCAAAGTATAATCAGCTTTTACGTATTGAAGAAGACCTGAGTTATCTGTTTAGGTATAAAGGTAAAGGAGTTTTTTACAATCTCAAATAGAACACCTGAGTGGAAATTATTCGATATTTTGCAGGAAATCTTGGGGAAAAGTAGAATTATTGAATAGTTTTAATTTTATGAAATTTTTCAATCGTTGAAAGGGGGGCGGATTGAGTAGGTGTAAAGGCCGGTATAAAGGTGCTTGTTGCCACGGGACAACTATTATGCTAAAATATATGTGTTATTCCCCTTTAGGAGGTGGCAGGAGATGAAGACAGCATTAACAATTCTGCAAGTACTGGTTTCCTTGGGCTTAATTTCCACTGTTCTACTACAGTCTGGAAAAAGTGCTGGAATGTCAGGAGCTATTACCGGCGGCGCGCAGACTTTTTTTGGTAAGAAAAAGGGTATGGATGAACTGCTTGGAAAGATTTCTATTGGATTGGCAACTACTTTTATCGTGTTAACCTTATTATTATCTATTGTATAACCCCCACTTAAGGAGGTAGAAAAGTTAATGTCAAACGCTTTGTATCTTGCTCCCATTGCCGGGGTCATTGCTCTTATTTTCGCGTTTTATCTAACATCTAAGATTAATAAAACTCCTCCCGGCAGTAAAATAATGGTGGAGATAGCTGACGCCATTCATGAAGGGGCACTGGCTTTCCTGAAAAGAGAATATGCTGTGTTGGTTTGGTTTGTGGCAGGTTTAGCGGCAATAATTGTAATAGCCGGGATACTCACTCCTGGTTCTGATAGCATGCAGCCCACAACTGCAGTTGCTTTTATCCTGGGTGCTATTGCTTCCGTTACTGCAGGTTGGATTGGAATGAATGTGGCTACCAAAGCCAACGTGCGTACCGCTAATGCTGCTCAAGAAAGTGCCAATAAGGCCTTAGGAGTTGCCTTCTCCGGCGGTGCCGTAATGGGTATGTCCGTTGTAGGATTGGGTCTTCTAGGTCTAGGTATTGTGAACATATTATTCGACAATCCTCAGGTCATTAATGGCTTTGCTTTGGGCGCTAGTTCCATTGCTCTGTTTGCTCGTGTAGGCGGCGGTATCTATACCAAAGCTGCCGACGTGGGTGCTGACCTAGTTGGTAAGGTTGAAGCTGGTATCCCTGAAGATGACCCGCGGAACCCTGCGGTTATTGCCGATAACGTAGGTGATAATGTGGGTGACGTAGCCGGTATGGGCGCGGACTTGTTTGAGTCCTATGTGGGATCTATCATCGCCGGTATCGCTTTGGGTGCTACCATGAGTAATACTAATGCTACGCTGTTGCCGCTGATGGTAGCTGCAGCAGGTATCATTGCATCTATTATCGGGACATTCTTTGTACGTACCGGTGAAGGTGCGAATGCTCAAAGTGCTTTAAACATGGGCACATTGGTTGCCAGTATTTTATCCATAGCGGCTACTTATTTCTTGGCTACATCTTTACTGCCGGAAATCGGTATGGGTGTCTTTGGTGCTACTGTGGCCGGTTTATTGGCCGGAGTGCTTATTGGAAAAATTACCGAATATTATACTTCAGAACGCTATACTCCGGTTAAGGAGATTGCCAAGGCATCTCAGACTGGTACCGCTACCAATATTATCTCCGGTATCAGTTACGGTATGATGAGTACTACGCTGCCTATCCTGGTAATTGTAGTAGCTATTCTTTTGGCTTATAAATTTGCTGGATTGTATGGTATTGCTTTGGCGGCCGTTGGTATGTTGTCTACAACTGGTATGACCGTAGCAGTTGATGCCTATGGTCCTATTGCAGATAATGCCGGCGGTATTGCGGAAATGGCCGGATTAGATCCGAAGGTTAGAAAAGTTACTGATGCACTGGATGCTGTGGGTAACACCACTGCTGCCATCGGTAAGGGATTTGCCATCGGTTCCGCGGCATTGACAGCGCTGGCCTTATTCTCTGCATATACCAAGGCGGCAAACATTCAATCAATTGATATTATGTCGCCTCCGGTAGTTGCTGGATTATTCCTGGGCGGTATGCTGCCCTTCCTATTTTCTGCCTTGACCATGAAGGCGGTAGGCCGTGCGGCCTTTGATATGATTGAAGAGGTTCGCCGTCAGTTCAAGACCATTCCCGGACTGATGGAAGGAAAAGCTAAGCCTGACCATAAGACTTGTGTAAGTATTAGTACCGACGCTGCTTTGAGAGAAATGATTATTCCAGGTCTTCTTGCTGTATTTGTACCTATCGTGGTGGGTTTGATGCCCGGTTTGGGTAAAGAAGCGCTGGGCGGCCTATTGGCCGGCGCACTGGTTGCTGGCTTCTTGCTGGCGATTATGATGGCAAATGCCGGCGGTGCTTGGGATAATGCTAAGAAATATATTGAAGGCGGTGAATATGGCGGTAAGGGCTCCGAAGCCCATGCTGCTGCAGTAAATGGGGACACAGTGGGTGACCCTTTTAAGGATACTTCCGGTCCGTCTATTAACATACTAATCAAGTTGATGACCATCGTATCCTTGGTATTTGCACCCTTATTTATGTAATATCCGGGTTTTTGAGGGAGTGTTGGGCTTGGGTCCAACACTCCTTTTCTTATACCAGTCTGGAAGCATAAGTTCTAAGTATAAGTTCTGGAGGCATAAATTTCGACTAAGCCTTCCGCACCTATAAAGGGCACGCGGAGTATAAGTGCATTTGCTAAATACGGTTGTTAATATCTAATATATGAGATGCTTTTGTTTCTTATTGAGATATTGAGTTTGGTGGTGGTTGTTTTGGGAAAAGTTCCGGCAATGAAAGAAGCATTTTACTTTCGCGGTGGCCAGGCTGCCTGTCTCTTAATTCATGGCTTTGCCAGTACACCTTCGGAAGTTAGGTGGCTGGGGGAAAAGCTGCACCAGCAGGGTTTCACTACCCAAGGGGTGATGTTGACCGGACATGGTGTCACCCCCGAAGATTTGGCCCGAACCCAATGGAGCGACTGGTACCATTCAGCCGAGGAGGCATTTTTAGAGCTAAAGCAGCGGTATGAGATTGTATTTGTAATTGGAGTTTCTATGGGCGGCTTGCTCGCTTTAATGCTGGCGGCAAACTACCCCAATCATGTCACTGCGGTTGTGACAGCGGGGACGCCGGGAGGCAGGCGTTTTTTCCGGGACCGCCGTATCCATTTGGCTGCTGTGGCGAAGTATTTCGTGCCATATCAAGAACGGCGGGTGCCGGCAGATATTAAAAAACTGCATGAAGAAATGGGAAGGGTCTACTATTCTAAGCGGCCTTTGGCAGCTGTACACAGTTTATTAAAATTGGTGGATAGCACTATTAAGTTGCTGCCGCGAGTGACCTGCCCGACATTGATTATGCATTCCCGCAGCGATGATGTGATACACTGGCAAAGCGCACCGTTTATAAAGAAACATTTGTCAAACGCGCGGCTGGGTTTTGTGGAGAATTCCGCGCATATTATTACTGTGGACCAGGAACGGGAAAAAGTACTGATGTATATTGAAGGGTTTTTTAGGGAAATAATGGAAGAGGAAGGTGTAATGTTTGAATTCGATTAGCGGAAATTATTGTTTTGCCTGCGGCGAGGATAACCCCAGAGGACTTCGTCTTGAATTTGTCTGGGAAGAGGATAAGTTTGTTACCTATTTTACCCCTGAAAAATATCATGAGGGTTATCCCGGCATAGTTCACGGCGGCATTACAGCAGCATTATTGGACGAGATAATGGGAAAAAGTATGCTGAGTATTGGCTGTCCCGTTATGACTGCCGAGCTCAAGGTTCGCTATAAAAAACCTCTGCGCGTTGGTCAAGAATATAGAGTCGTGGGTTGGATAGTTGAAAGGAAAAGCCGGGTGATATTTACCCAGTCCGTAATTCAAGACGTGGAAGGTAATGTAGTGGCTGAGGGTGAAGGGAAAATGATAGTTTTAAAGGAGGAGGATAACGATGTTGAGTAGGGAAGAAGCATATCAATTGCTAAAAAAACATTTGAAAAACAAAAATCTTTTTAAGCATTGTTTGGCGGTAGAGGCGGTGATGCACCGATTGGCGGAGCATTTTGAGGAGGATACCCAACTCTGGTCCATAGCCGGACTGTTGCATGATATTGATTATGAGAAGACTAAGGATGACCCTGGTCAACATAGCATCGTGGGTGCGGAAATGCTGGCAGCGGAAGGGCTGCCTGAGGAACTGGTCTACGCTGTTAAAGTACATAACGATCACCATGGCTTGCCGAGGAACAGTCAATTGGATAAGGCACTATACGCGACTGACCCACTTACCGGTTTGATAGTAGCGGCGGCCTTGATTCGTCCTGAGAAAAAGCTGGCCATTATAGATGTGGACTTTCTGGTTAACCGTTATAATGAAAATTCCTTTGCTCGGGGTGCACGGCGGGATGTCATTGCTTCCTGTGAGGAATTGGGGTTGACTTTGGAGGAATTTATGGGACTAGGTTTGGAAGCGATGAAAGATAGTGCCGCTGAGCTGGGACTATAGTTAAAGTGCAAAGTTATCAATCATTGGCTTAGTGGGAATACTTTCAAGTAATATCAAAACTTATGATACAGGTGGGGTTATAGTGAACAAGCAGGATATTTTAGAATTTATGCGGGAAAAGACATATAAACCGCTGACCGCCGAGGAGTTAGTGGCGGTACTTAATATTCATGATACTGGGGAAGTGGAAAGCTTTTTGTCCATTCTTCGGGAGATGGAACGCCGCGGTGAGGTAATTCTTACCAGGAAAAGTAAATATGGTTTAGCGGAAAAAATGGGTTTAGCAGTTGGTCGGCTTCAAGGCCATGCAAAAGGCTTTGGCTTTATCATAACCGATCAGGTTGGAGAGGCAGATATTTTTATCAGCCCAGAGAACATGAACGGTGCTATGCATAACGACAGGGTGGTGGCGCGGCGGCAAAGTTCCGGTCGCAACGGCAAACCTGAAGGCGAAATAATTAGGATATTGGAACGGGCCAATGAAAAGATTGTCGGTACTTTTGAACGGAGTAAAAACTTTGGCTTTGTCGTTGCCGATGACCGGCGCATCAGGCAGGACATCTATATTGCCAAAGGGGGAACCATGGATGCCCATACTAAGGATAAGGTAGTGGTGTCAATCATCCATTGGCCTCAGGGTGGGCGCAATCCCGAAGGCCGGGTTATCGAGGTTCTAGGTAAAGAAGATGACCCGGGCGTCGATGTGGTTTCAATTGTGCGTAAGCACCAATTGCCGGAGAATTTCCCTGATAAAGTAACGTCGGAGGCAGCCCGGGTTGCGAAAATATCCGAAGAGGATTATCGGGACCGTAAAGACCTGCGTCAGTGGAAAACAGTTACCATTGACGGTGCGGATGCTAAGGACCTGGACGATGCTATCACCATCGAAAAGCACGGTAACAATTATCGCTTGGGAGTACATATAGCGGATGTTAGTTACTATGTTAAGGATGGAAGCGAGCTGGATAAAGAAGCATATAGTCGCGCTACAAGTGTCTATCTGGTGGACCGGGTAATTCCCATGCTGCCGCCTCAGCTTTCCAATGACATCTGCAGTTTGAATGCCGGAGTGGATAGGCTGGCTATGTCGGTTATTATGGAAGTCACTGCTGATGGAACTGTAGCCGACTATGAAATTACTCCTTCGGTTATAAATGTTAACCACCGCATGACTTACGCGGCCGTGCGGGAAATATTGGAGGAAAAGGACCGGGATTTAGTCGAGAAATATCAAGAGTTTGTACCGGAATTCGAAATGATGGCCGAACTGTGCGGGATACTGCGGAAAAATCGGCTCAAACGCGGCGCTATAGATTTTGAATTCCCCGAAAGCAAGGTTATTTTAGATGAACAGGGAAAACCCCAGGAGATCAAAAAAATTGAGCGTTCGGTAGCAGAAAAACTAATTGAAGAATTTATGATTTTAGCCAACGAAACAGTTGCGGAACATATGTTTTGGGCGGAAGCGCCTTTTGTCTACCGGGTGCATCAACAGCCGGACCCTGATGATTTTGGTGAGTTAAATGACTTTTTACACCGGTTAGGGTATCACATTTCCGGCAAAGCCGATAAATTGGAACCTGCCTCTTATCAGGAGGTTATCGCAAAAGTTCAAGGCAAGCCGGAAGAACGGGTAATCAGCACCGTGATGCTGCGTTCAATGAAGCATGCCCGTTATGCATCTGCATGCTTGGGGCATTTCGGCCTAGCTTCAAAATATTACAGCCACTTCACATCGCCTATCCGCCGCTATCCGGACCTGGTAATTCATCGTATTATTCGCGAATTTTTCAGCAAGGAAAAAATCAGTCAGGATCGCCTGAATAAGTTAGAAGAATTTGTGGCCGATGCTGCCGAACAATCCTCCATCCGTGAAAAAGTAGCAGAAGAAGCAGAGCGGGAGTCAGTAGATATGAAGAAGGTAGAGTATATGCAGCGCCATTTAGGGGATGTATTCCCCGGCTTTGTCAGCAGCGTATTACCCTTCGGATTGTTTGTAGAACTAGAGAATACCGTGGAAGGCCTAGTGCATGTATCTAGTTTAACAGACGATTACTATGAATATTTGGAAGACCGGCTAGCATTCATCGGCCAGCATACCAATAAAATGATTAAAATCGGTGACCCGGTTAAAATCCAGGTAGCCAAAGTTAACATAGCCGCCCGCGAAATTGATTTCGAACTAGTAGAAGAATAACTTGACAAAATGGTGTCAGGCACCATTTTGTCAAGTTATTGCAAAGGCAGGGCTTCTTGACTAAATGCTGAGCTGTGCTATAATTGTTAATACGCTATCAATTTCCCTTGCCTGACATGAGTGGGTCAAGGGACTTTTTGTCGGGGTGTCCATATGGCAGATAAAAAAGTTATTACGGAAAATAGAAAAGCCAGGCATGATTATCATATCCTGGAGGTATTTGAAGCCGGGATTGCCTTGAAAGGTACTGAGGTGAAATCCTTGCGGGCTCATAAGGTAAACTTGAAAGACAGTTTCGCTCTAGTGCATAATAACGAGGTTATCCTCTATAAAATGCACATCGGGGCGTATGAGCAGGGTAACCGCTTTAATCACGAGCCGGAGCGCGAGCGCAAATTGCTCCTTAATAAGGCGGAAATCCGGCGTCTGATCGGTAAGACTAAGGAAACAGGTATGGCATTAATTCCTTTGCGGGCATATTTCAATGACCGCGGCTTGGCCAAGATAGAAATGGCGCTGGCTAAGGGTAAGAAAACGTATGATAAGCGGGAAGATATTGCCAAACGGGATGCCAACCGTGAAATCCAACGGGCGCTGCGAGAACGGCAGAAGCTGTAAATGCTTTAGTTTTCGTTCTGTGTTATAATATTAATAGAGTAATGTAAAATAATATGCTATTCCTCTTGGGGGCGAATTGGCTTCGACGGGGGAAGTGTTGGCATAGGTGGCCAGGCGAGATTCCATCGGCTCGTTAAACGGTGGACCTTATATTAACTGGCGAAGATAATTTCGCACTAGCTGCGTAAATACGCAGCTCATCCGCCCGGTTCTTGCCCATAGAGCCGGTTCCGGGTGTCAAACTTAATGGGCTACCCTGAACACTTTACCTGTTGGTTTTAGGGGACACTTAAAGCAGGTTAGTCTTTAAGGAAATCCTGTCTCTGGGAGTTCCTTTGGGCGAATTTTAAATCAGAGACTATCCTGGTAGAAGCTTATGCAGGTGCTCTTTCGGACGTGGGTTCAAATCCCACCGCCTCCACCAAATAAAAACTCAAATTTTGATACAATGAAAATCCCTTGATACCAAGGGGTTTTCTTGATTCAAGGGGTAAAAGGTCGTCCAGAAACGGGCGATTTTTTATTTTGCACACCTTTTTGCTAAAAAGTATGCACCGGGGGGGGGTGCAAATTGGGGCAGGGGTGTGCATACTTTTTAGCGGGAACGGATAGCTTGAAAAATATGAAATATAAAAGGAAATTAATAGGCTATGTAGAATGAGAATTATTATGTTAACAATGATTTGGGGGAAAAGAATGTTGACTGAATCTTATGTTTTAAAGAAAGAAACCATGATTCCTAAAACCATTTTTCACTATACGAGCTTTGAGAAATTTAAATGTATATTGCAATATGGCACATGGAGATTCAAATTAAGTACCCAATCAAATGATTTACTTGATACAACATACATCGTTGACATTATTAAGAATCTTAAAATAGAAAGCAAAAATCTAGCTGAGGATCACCTTAAACTATTGGATCTGTTAATAGGTTACTTCAAGCGGGATGCATATGAGAGACAGTTTTTATCGTATGTAACGTGCTTCACGGGTAAAGCTGATTCCAGGCTACTATGGGATGCGTATACGATAAACAGGCCGGTAGTAAATGAAGATGACGTAAGAGATTATAACGGCGTGTGTATTGGTGTAAATAGAGATAAACTGCTCAATATATTACATAGTAAAAAACCTGAATATTGCGATGCAGGATTTTTAGCGCTAGTTTATTACACTCTTCAGCAACAGGTGGTTGCACTTAATTTTCTATGCAAAAGTGCCTTAGGTACTTGGGATAAACTAAAAGATGGCAAAGATCAATTACAAGAGGCAGTCCCTACAATTCGAACGGCTTATTCTATTCAAATCGGAGATTATGTTGGGAAACCACATTTTATTGAGATGAACCTGAAAAAGTCTTTTATAAACTCCATGTTTTCCTACATTGAATCTGTAGAGAAAACAGCACCTTTTTTGAAACATCAGTTTTGGGAAGAGGAAAATGAATATAGAGCTGCATTGAATTTGCATATTTCAAAAAAGCCCAGTCATGATTATATTGATATAAATATTAATGAAGAACTGATTGATTTTATAATTCTTGGGCCTACATTCTCAGATAGGGAAGAGGAAGTTATTAGGAAGATTAAAGATGCTAAGTTAGACTTTAATAAGGTCAGTAAAAAACAATCTGTAGGAACTGGAATCATTCAAATGAAATGAACTAAACTTTAAAATACACAAATTGGGAAACAGGAAATGTCAAGTAGTTACTTGTGGATATGTTCCCACATACGCAAGGTTCGAAAATCAGCCAAAGACATCAATACTGCCTCACGAGCCACGTAGATTGATGTCAAGAGTGGATAGATAGTAGAACTGAAAAAGCTTATAAACAAAGGGTTTCCAGAAATTAAGTTTATCTTATGGCTACCTTGCCAAAAGTGCTCATATCAGGAAACCCTTATTTTATTGTTTGGGGTAACATATCAACTGCTCTGAAGGTGATGGAGTTGAGTTGACAGATTGGATAATGCTTATTATTACAGGGGTTGAGGAGACAAATTAGCTGTAGGCTTTAGTCTTCTCGTATCGCATCCGTATCAAATATTCTGTCAAGCTCTTCATTTGATGTTATGCCACGCACCTTATTTCTAATCGTTGTTTTTTCCATGTCTAAACGATAGAAATGCTCACGTCCATCAACGCCTTTCATTAAGCGTATCAGCTGAATTCTTCCGAATTTATCCCAGTGATTTTCTGCAAACTTTGCTAGTCCAACTGCTTTAGGATAATTGTCTTTGCGGCTAGGATCATGTGGTTCTAAAATATCAAAAACATAGCCGTGGGAATCTGCGCGAACAACTACCAAATCTGGGAACATAGAAGTGGTAACTCCACTGACTTCATATGGAATTTCGAGCGACCACTTCTTACGGTCAAGATTACGCAGCCAACAGACAGCACCGTTTTTAAGTTCCTCTTCAATAATTCCATTTTCCCAAGTGTTCAAAGATGTGTGGAATTGACCATCTTCAGAACAGTAGAGATGCTGATCATAACCTGTGTTGCTATCCGGAACAGAAACATCAATTGAATCCGGTAATATCCATGGTATAGAGATTGGCTTTGTTGAAGCATTTGTTAGTCTCTCATAAAAAGTTTTACGTAATTCATTTAACTTGGCGATTGATCTTTTATTGACCTCATACAATGCAATAAACTTTTCTTCTGCATAAGCATTTAACTCTTCCATTGTAGCAGTATCGTTTGTTAGAACAATAACTTCAATTTTTACATCAATATGATTGCGTGTACTATTTCGAATCCAGTACTCTTTGTGCAAGCCTTCTCCTAGGAGTCTGCCAGATTGTTCAAAATGCCTTGAAATATCGTATTCTGACACAGTCATAGTCTGTGATGATTCGTCAAAAGAATATGCATTGTCTCCATAGTCAAATGTAAGTGTACCAAGTGGGAACCCGGTGATTGAAGCGGCTCTTTCATTAAAATCAGTATTTTCTTTAATTCTATTAATTTCGTTACTCATTTTTGACAGGACTTCATTTTTTATGGTTTTCTGAGCTCCCAAGTCAATACCGTCCATCGTTAGTGCACGTGATATTTGCATTAATAGCTTTAGCGGTGATTGCTTACGGACTGAATCTATACGATAGGTAACAAGAGTGTCCATTGCATCAAATACATCAGTAAATTCTAAGTTTCGTTCAAGTGTAACAAGTTCTTTGTTAGTTCCAGTCTCTGTTGGTAATATAGCTTCGCTGTCTCGGAGGGCATTAACAACATTCTCTACTGTTTCCTCATTGAAATATGGAAGGAATAAGCTAACGCTATTAAGCTCAGCATCAGAAGAAATCCTTCTGGCTAAAGGTGTACGAATTACACGTCCCAATAATTGAGCTATATAAGTGTAATCCTGTGCACTACGGAACGACATCATTGTTTCAGCCCTTGGACAATCCCAACCTGTTGAAAGATTCATTTTAAAGAAAACTACCATAACCTTTTCTTCGTCATTAATTCGTGAAGCTTCGATTTGCGGAATGTCTACATTACGAACATTAAGATTGCTGCGGTCATTAAATGTGTGAACAACTTCTCCTGGTTGCAATTTCCGGCCCAGTGTTTCTTCAAGCAATTCAATGCAAGTCCCTAAATCAGTATGAGTTGCTTCACGATCATTACCGTCCTCTACTTGAATTACCAAAATTGGACTAACCATATTTTCATCTTCGCGTTCACAATAAGCTTTCCAATGATTGCATTTTTTTTGCCAGTTATCAACCGCACCTTTAAACATTGTCATGTCCGCCCTTAATTGAATATCAGGATAATGGATGATGATTCTATCTTTTAATAGACCAGATTCACGAACCTGTTCAGGTGGAACGATAACTTTTTGAACGGTTGATGTGGTTCCTGCAATCAAGTTATCGAACCTCTGGGGTGTTGCTGTCACACCCATAACTAAAGGCATGACGCTAAGTCTATCATCCTTGCTACCTTTGATGAATTTTTGCATTATTGACTGTGCCTTATTTTCTGCTTGAACAGATGTATGAGTTCCCCGATGTGCTTCATCAATTACAACATAAAACTGTGTAGGATTACGTTTAGCTGTATTTGTGAGTGTTTCCCAGATGGAGTATTGACGAGTATCGGAGGTTCCAGTTAGCAATTTATCGGTGCCTAGTTTTTGAGTGTTCAAAAAATATATGTGGCCTCCTTCAAAATACTCAGCATTAAAATTTGAGTCAATTGTAACCAAATCACGGATTTGTATCTTATCGGATTTACTTTCAATTTTCAATCTAGTTTGTTCGTTAAGTTCAGGAGAATCGGATAACCACACAAAAATTGAATCTGGATCTCCAATATCATCAGCACTGCCATATAAAATATCTTCGAAAAGTGTTGTCATTATGATAGTTTTACCTGAACCGGTAGGAGCAGAAAATGAGATTATCTGGGGATCTCGTTCGCTCCACATCGTGTGTGCTTTTTTGATCTTATCATGTAGTTCATCAAGAGCTGTTTCTTGAAAAGGAAATAATATATCTCTCATTATGAATCCCTCCTACTTCCTAATACAAAGTTATCAATATAATCACGATACAATTGATAGGTGTTTTTAACTTTTATTCCGGCAGTCATTTCGCGAAAAGCATCTTCAGAATTAGTTACAAAATAGACTACTTGGATATTACCCTCTTCAGCTAGTTTTGCTGTGAATTCTGAATACATAGTTTCATCAACTAATACTGCAAAACCATTTTGAGGAAGGATTAACATTTCCGGCTCATCATTGATACTTAATTCAGGTCTTTTACCTTTAGCACCAGACTTAAGCCAAAGCAACGGCAGTATTTCGTGAAATTGCTGTCCTAGAGTTACATTATTTCTATCTAAGAACCCTAGTTTAAAGTATTCAACATTCGAAGGAAACCCTTCACTCATTGGTCGTCTAATTTGAGATGTAACATTCACTGGACCAAGCAAATCGGAAACTTTTTCTTTTATTTCCTTAAATAGTTTCGTCTCTTTAACAACGATATAAAAATCAGTAATGTGATCTTGATCATTTAACGCTTCCAACCATTCATCAATTACGCTTGTATCAAAAATTATTGAGGCTGTATGTTTATTAGAAACAATATATTTAGTATTCGCTTTTACTAAAGTTTGTGGAAGTTGGGTCTTTCCATCTTTATTGCGTAGCAAAGAAAGTAATTGTTTTTTATCTTTGGCTTTTAATTTAGAAGGGTCCCCTACAAACCCAAGGTGATAAAACGATCGATTTACTTCTTGGATTGTCGTTTGGGTACTTATATAATCTCCGCCAATTGGAGAGCCCTCTACGCACTTTCCTAATATGCTGTATTTTGTTCGCGGCCAGGTTACTGATCGACATATACCTAGTTCTTCCCATTTTCGGTCACCGGGTTGGTGTCCATCTTTTCGTAGTGTCTTAGCTTCAGAATCAGATACTTCATTATTAGTCACTAAAATACATCTACGCTTACCTTGATCCTCTGCGTTTATTAGGTTTACAGCATGAAGAGTTGTTCCACTACCTGCAAAGAAGTCAACAACCAAGGCGTTAGGATTTTTTGATAGGGCTGGTTCAATTGTTTTTAATACAGTATATAAAGATTTTGGGAAAGGAAATTTTGTTTTGATAATTTTTTCAACCAGTTCACTTCCATAAACACCACCAGCATCGAGTTCAGGTGCGGACCATACTGTTTTTGGTGGAGATAACTCAGAAGTAAGGAATAAATCAATCCCATTATCTTTAGGTAATGCTACGATTCGTTCAAAATGAGAAGAAATTTCATTATAAGAATAATTCCAACGTCGTTCAACTCCATCTTGATCTATAGGCCATACTTCAATAACCTCATTGTCCAATTGAATATTACGGCCAGACGGATGAAAGTCATCAGGTGGTTGTTCCCCAATATCTACTATATGCCCGGTTTTAACATAAATTGGATAGAACATAGAACGTCTATCTGTACGTAATGAAAAATGTCCCCAACGTCTTAATTTTCGTGGGGTTTCATTCTCTGATGGTGTACGAGCCAGTGTTTTTGCTGATTTTGGTGTCAAATAAACAACATACTCATTAGTTCTTGCGAAGTTATTTGTTATGTTTCCACGTGGATTGTGAACGACTGTAATAATCGTCATTTCATGGTTATCAAATAAACCGTTAGTTTCTAGGAGACAATAAAGATGCGCTAGTTCATTATGATCTATAGCAATTGCCATTACACCGCTTGGTTTGAGAATTCGACCAGCAATTTTTAACCGTTTTTGCATCATGGATAGCCATTTGCTGTGACGCCAGTTATCGTTTGAATCTACATAATTATTGTTATATTTCCAGTCGCGCGCACCAGTATTGTACGGTGGATCAATATAAATGCAGTCAACTTGTTTGGGATAAAGATATTCTAGTAGTTGGAGTGCATGATAATTGTCTGCCTCGATAATACTGTGCCATAAGTTGCTATCAGAAGCATTTTCAATTAAATCAACAGGTTGGAGCATCGGAAATATTGGTTCACCAAATTGAGCAACAGAAACCAATTCAGTTAGCAATAGATGCTCAACATCCCCGGTTGATTTGTTTCTGCATAAAGCCGTTTCACCATTCAGTTTTAATACTAAATATAGGTCATTTATATTTCCTGCTTTATGTGCTACTGTTGAACCGCTTTTAATCGCAACATCATAAAGAGGGGTGCACTCAGGAATATGTTCTTCAAATAATAGTCCAAATTTTTTATTCTTTGAAATACGGGCAACTTCCTGGCTCAAGCGATTACGCAATGATGAGTCTGGAATTTGCCGTAATAAATCATTAATTGCAGCCATATTTTAGCCTCCTGTGTTTAATTACTTGATTTGTACTTGCTCCATGAACGTCCAAATAATTCATTGCCATCTGATAAGCGTAGAATTGTAGTATCTTCTAAAATTTCATGTGCTTTCTCAGTAGTTGAATCAGCTTTATCAAAAGCAATAAATATTTGTCGTCTACTTGATTGGTAGCGTTCCAATATATGTTCTAAATGTATGTCCTCAATGCGTTTAATAATGTTGGAATCATGAATCAGGGTAGGTAGTGGGCATAGTTCCAATATGCTTAAATCGTACACCACAAGGCTCTTAAACGCTGTACCTTCACTGGTGTTTCCCGGTGTTTCAAAGAATATTTCTTTTTTGGGAGTAATTTGTAGTTTAGGAGCAGTTTCGTGTTGTTCGGTTACTATTCCATTGATTATCTTCATTTTATAGTTGACTGCTTCCTGTATTTCTTCTAATTTTTCTGTTTGCATTGATAATAAGTTCTCCATTTTATTCTCAGCTTGGGCTCTAGCTTCCTGTAGTTCTTTTTGATGGATTAATTCAGCCGTCTCTTCTTCCAATTTATCAATACTTTTTGAAACATTAACGCATTGAGATAAGACCCTCTCAGACATTTCTTTAGCCAAACCAGAATCTTCAATTTTTGCATTTAGCACTTCAATTTCCTTGTCATACTGATAAATAAGAGGTTGTATCTGGATGATCTCTTGATGCATTTCATCATTTAATATTTTCCTGATTTTTACATGAAATTGCTCAATTTCTTCGAAGGCCTTTAAATTTGCATCTGGGAAAAAATGTGTTAGAGAATGAAACTCATCAGAGATTTCTGATTTACTATCTGAAATATTAGTTTTAATAGCGTTAACTTCAGATTGAAGTCTATTTCTCTTTCGATTGAAATGATTAAGCTCCTTTTGAATCTTAGTAATTCTTTCAAAAGATTGAGTATCAAATCCAAACATTGCTAATTGCGCATCTTCATTACTTTTCATGAGTTTTTGCAGTCTTACCTTAAGTGACTCTATTGCTTTTTTGTTCATTTCGATTTTTTCTATATCGACCTGCTGGCGCTGCTTCGATTTATACTGTAATGCTTTTACGCCCAGCTCTTCTTCCATAGTTTTGATTGAGGTTAGTATTTCACTATGCCCGAAAAACTTCATCAGGAAATCAACAGCTTTTTCATCTTGCTCTCTAGGTTTAATTAATAATGGATATTTTTCTAGTGTGTTTTTTCGTCCATAAATACGAAAAAATCGCTCAGTAATTTCTCCGAACTTGAGCATGGGTAGTCCAATGCTATATTCCTGGTACAGTAAGGCTCTATATTCTTCTAATGATAATTTTTCAATTAAATGGTAGTCTTTGTCGCTTCGATATACATTCTTTGGATCTTCAGTGTTTCGATAAAAATAATGCGGTTTACCTTCAAACTCGAAAACGAAAAAAATAGTATGTGGCCCAATCTCTGATTTTATATCATCTGAGAGAGAGTAGTAACTGTCACCACCGAAGACATAGTCAATAATCCAAAGAAATGTTGATTTGCCGATAGCATTGCTTCCGCCATCATTACCTAAAACTGTATTAAGGCCGGAACTAAAATCTATTGTTTGATGCCCTGGAGCAAATTTATCACAGTGAATCTGTTTTAACATAGTGTAGTACCCTCCCTTCCTCAATAATTTCAATTTGGCCTAATGCAAACAAGCAATCTAAGGCGCTTAAAAAATCCCCCATAGTTCCTTTACCTAAAGATACTTGTTCAAATAGTTCTTTTGGTATCATATCGCTTTCTTCCAGTGCTTCTAGGATATTAGGGAAGAGGGCAATGATGCTGTTTGTATATGTGGTTACTTTATTAGGTAATCTCATCGAACACCTCACACCTTTGCACGAAGTAGGAGATAATTATCTCACAAGCTTCTCTGTATTTTCGTCCTGTTTTTTCAAATAGTGTTTGTACCAGTAGGTGGTATAGATCGCTTTGTGATATGTTTGTTTCATTCGCATCTTCATACATTCTTTTTATGCTTTTTGCAAATTTATTGGTATTCAATTTATTCTCTCCAGCTAAGCGATCTAAGGAGTCGTTAACCCCCTGGTACAATCTGTTGACATCGTAAAGTACGCGCTCTCTTAAGCGCTTTTCAGCAATTTTATTTTCTACTTTTACAGGCTTTATTTTAAGTTGCGTATCGACTGTGACATCCATTAAATCAACTTCTCGTAGAACATGCTCGATCTGTTTTTCAATCTTATAACGTGAAGTTGCTTCTCTTGCAGTTATAAATGTTTCCAAATCATGTTTTGCAGACAGTAGGGCTTGTTTCTCTCCATCAGAAGCATTTTGGATTTCACGCTCACATTCAACACACAAAACAATATCTTCATTTTCGGAAAGGTTAATGATTTTAGCGTAGTTGACATCGTTGCCTTCTTTTTTTATGCCTAAAACTTTACTACAACGCTGACATTTACCTCCGGTTTCCGATAGTAGAACCAAAGTGCGTGCATCCATAGCAATTTCATGGGCCGTTTCAGTAGAAAAATTGCTGTAGCTACCCTGAAAGATTACATTGATTTTTTGATCTTCAAAGCTTTCTATGTACTCATGGGTTATTTCTTTTATACTATCTTCGCAGTTTCTATTATTGACATTAAGGACTGTATAAAGAAATATCCCTGCTAAAAAATCTCCTAAGACAAAAGCATTACGGTTAGCGATATCTTCCTTTGTCATATCGTTCACAATTTCAATAACAGTATCATTTTCGATTGTATCATCAGAATCAATTATATCTTTCAATGCTAAAACTATCAGGCTTCTTTTATTACCATCTAATAAAGGCAATACACTTCTTTCAAAGTATTCTGACAGTTCTTTCTTGTCTGCTGTTAAAGCAAGTTCAGTGACATGAGGAGATAGGTTTTTCTTCCCTTTCAACAAATCTGAAACAGTCCCATCGTCGTGACGAATATCATAAGTAGGCGCAATAGAAAGAAGCAATGTACCACACAGCCACTTTTGGGTAACACTCTTCACTTTGCAAAGTTTTAGTATTGTTGTGAAACTACCAAAACATAATTTTTTCATAGATTGCAGCCCCTTTCAATCACTTATTTATTGGTAGATTTTTCGTCATCTACGTAATCTACAATGTCTCCTATGTTTACATCAAGTGCTTTACAAATTCTACCTAACACATCCATGCTTACAGGCAAATCCTTGCTCATTTTAGCCATTGTTGTTGATGTTAAGTTTGTTTTAGCCATTAAGTCTTTTTTCATCATTTTTCTATCAATTAACAATTTCCAAAGTTTGTTATAACTAAAAGCCATTATTATCGCCTCCAAGCATTACCGCATGGTAATAAAACTCATCTCTATAATTATAGCTTTTATATTAGCGAATTACAATCAAATATTTAAAAACGCTTATTTATGCTTTATATTAGCTGAGTTAATTTGTGCAAGAATATTTTAATTAAAAGTGAGTCTTAGCGGAGTCCTAGCCGAGTCTTAGCTGAGGATTTGAAGGGATTAAACATATAAAATTTAGATAGAAAGAAGACAAGCATCTAATTAGTCAAAGGAGGAGCATTAATGGAAGATATTAGGGATTGCAAAGGGCGTTTAGCATGTAAGGGCAATGCGACTACAGGTTTTATCGAAATTGCATATAAAAGATGTAAGACAAGCACTCAAATACCAATAGGAGGAAGGTTGAAAATTGAACGAGATGATGTTGTGACAATAGTTTTAAGACCGAATAATTCTACTTTTCATGTAGAAAGCCATGTTCAAGCAGCATAGCAAATAATTGAATAGATAATCCGCAGAGCTGTATGACGGCCAGGATTAGTTCTCACATTAGAGGACTATCCCTGGCCGTTATTTTTGTTCTACGGATTTTAGGCTTCTGCGGATTTTCAAAACCAAAATTTGAAAACCAAAGGAGCCAATAATATGCAAAAAAAGTACAAAACAAGCCCAAATAAGAGAACGGAGTATATTTACTATCCAGCAGATGGAACTAAAATTACCATTAGCCCTGGAGAAGCTTCGAATTCATTTATTGAATTACTGCACAGCATGGATGATAACGAAGTAGATGAACAGAGACGTTATGACTATCGAGTGACTACTCATCTGGATGCATACCATGATGGTGAAGATGAATCTGCAAATGACCGCAATAAATATCTTGCAGACAATAGCACTAATCCAGAAAAGCTACTTATTGAAGCTGAAAAAGAAGCCGAGCATCTGGATATGCTGGACAAGTTAACCAAGGCTATGGATTGCCTCCTTCCCCAACAAAAGGAGCTCTTTAAGAAGGTCTATATCGAAAACCGAACCAATGTGGATATCGCTACAGAAGAAGGAGTTACAGAGACAGCTATTCGTAAACGATTGAAGAAGATGCACGAAAAATTAAGAAAAGTACTTTCATGAGAATGGGGTTCGAAAGAACCCTACCTCAATATCTTTCCTGAAAAGGGGGTTCGAAAGAACCTTCTTTTTCGCTTATTGGTGAGGGGCAAATAAATCGCCCCCCGGAAAGGAGACGGACAATGAGCCTAAAACACAAAGTCACTATCAATGTGACAAAGCCCGGTGGCGACAGAAAACCTGTAATTGAAAGCAGCAAGAAAACCGTCCGAAGTAAAATGCTCGATTGGTTACTCGGCAAAAATCTAAACTTGCTTGTGATTACACCTGGTGACTCAGTCGAGACGGTAGAAATCAAGGAATTAAAGGAAGGAGGTGTGAGCCATGAGCAAAACTAAGCTTTTTCTTGATGTAGTCTCTGGCCTGAGGTCACTCGCAGACAGTGTTCAGGCAGTTGCTGATGCAATCACTAATAATGATGAAACGGAAAAACAACAACATGAGCCGGTAAATGAGCCAATCAACAAGCAGATTACTTTGGAAGAGGTAAGAGCTGTACTTGCTGAAAAAAGCCATGATGGATTCACTGCTGAAGTGAGAGAACTACTTCAAAAGTATGGTGCATCCAAACTCAGCAAGATTGATCCATCAAAGTACGCTTCCCTGCTCTCTGATGCGGGGGGATTAAAATGAGCACTCATGCTATTCTTTCCGCGTCAGGTTCCCATCGCTGGTTGAATTGCACACCATCGGCCAGGCTTGAGCTTGAATTTGATGATAAAAGCGGTGAAGCTGCAGCCGAAGGAACAGCCGCCCACGAATTAAGTGAACACAAGCTTCGAAAGGCACTTAAGATGCAGTCAAAAAAGCCTGTCTCACCTTATGACTCCGATGAAATGGACAATTACACTGATGGTTATGTGGAATTTGTGCTTGAGATTATTGAACAGGCAAAGCAAACCTGCAATGATCCACTCGTTTTGATAGAACAGCGGCTGAACTTCTCGAAATATGTGCCTGATGGGTTTGGAACCGGTGACTGCGTGATTATCGCTGATGGAAGCCTTCACATTATTGATTTTAAGTATGGACAGGGCGTTTTAGTAAGTGCAGAAGATAATCCGCAAATGAAGCTCTATGCACTTGGTGCACTGGAAATCTTTGATGGGATCTATGACACCGACACAGTATCAATGACAATCTATCAACCAAGACGGGAAAATGTTAGCACATATACAGTTTCAAAAGAAAGCCTATATCAATGGGCTGAGGAAGAGTTGAAGCCCAAAGCTGAACTAGCCTTTGCAGGTGATGGCAATTACTGTGCTGGTGAATGGTGTCAATTTTGCCGGGCGGCAGTGAAGTGTAGAGCAAGGGCGGAAGCCAAGATGAAATTAGCAACATTTGAGTTTGCACTGCCGCCACTACTTTCAGATGAAGAAATTGCAGAGATTTTATCATCGGTTGGTGATCTTACCAGCTGGGCAAATGAAATCATGGCTTATGCAACAGATGCAGCAGTGAATCATGGAAAAGAGTGGCCTGGATTTAAGGTAGTGACAGGTCGATCCAATCGCAAGTACACAGATGAAAAAGCAGTAGCAGAAGCAGCAAAGAACACAGGATATAACGATATCTACAGGCAAAGCCTCATCACGATTACCCAAATGGAAAAATTGATGGGAAAAACCAAATTTAAAGAAATCTTAGGTGGTCTGATCAAGAAGCCGCCAGGGAAACCAACGCTTGTACCTGTCTCAGACAAGCGTCCTGAAATAACAACTGGGACAGCAAAAAATGATTTTATGGAGGAATAATTATGTCAAATAAAGCAAAAAGAACAAATCCTACGAAAGTAATCACTGGAGTTGTAAGACTCTCTTATGCAAATGTTTGGGAACCAAAATCAATCAATGGTGGCGCTGAAAAATATAGCGTGAGCCTGATTATTCCTAAGAGTGATACGAAAACACTCGGTGCCATTAATGAAGCAGTAAATGCAGCAATTGAAGAAGGTAAAGGTAAATTTGGCGGCAAGATTCCTAATAAGGCAGCTTTAAAGCTTCCTCAACGAGATGGGGACATAGACCGTCCTGATGATGAAGCCTATGCGAATAGTTATTTCGTCAATGCAAATAGCAATACACCACCGCAAGTCGTAGACAAAGACATCAACCCAATTTTCGAGCGTTCGGAAATCTACTCAGGGGTGTACGCAAGAGTAAGTATCAACTTCTACGCTTTTAACACAAATGGCAATAAAGGAATCGCCTGCGGCCTTGGAAACATTCAAAAGATCCGCGACGGTGAGCCTCTAGGTGGCAGAACAAATGCAGCTGAAGATTTTGTCACCGACGTGGATGATGATTTCTTAGCATGAAAACCCTCAGTATAGATATAGAAACATATAGTAGCGTAGACCTCGCCAAAAGCGGGGTCTATCGTTACGCTGAAGCACCGAATTTTGATATTTTGCTTTTGGGCTACAGTGTGGATGGTGGACCGGTGCATGTGGTTGATCTGGCATGTGGTGAAGAAATTCCACAGCAGGTACTGGATGCAATTTTGGATGACAAGGTAACAAAATGGGCTTTCAATGCGCAGTTTGAACGCATCTGTTTATCCCGTTATTTTGGTATGTGGCTAGAGCCTGATTCATGGCGCTGTACGATGGTGTGGTCTGCGTATCTTGGGCTTCCCCTTTCCCTTAAGGGAGCAGCGATCGTAACAGGAGCGGATAAGAAAAAACTGACCGAAGGGAAAGAACTCATCCGCTATTTCTGTCAGCCCTGTAAGTCGACAAAGACCAATGGTGGCCGCACACGCAATTTGCCAGGACATAATCCGGATAAGTGGGATCGATTTAAAGCATATAACCATCGAGATGTTGAAGTTGAGCTCTCTATACAGGCAAAGCTTCAGAAGTTCCCTATGCAGGAGGATGAGTGGGAAAACTATATCCTTGACCAGCAAATCAACGATCGAGGCATTCAGTTGGATCTTAAGTTGGTGCATCAAGCCATCCGATGCGACGACAAAGTCAGAGAAGAATTGATGGGACGCCTGAGAGAGCTTACAAAACTAGAAAACCCTAATTCAGTGGCCCAGATGAAAACTTGGCTATCCGAAAATGGTCTGGAAACGGATAGTCTTGATAAAGCATCCGTCAAAGCGTTATTAAAGAAAGCTCCAGCCCATCTAAGTGAAGTATTGGAGCTACGTCAGTTACTTGCTAAGTCCAGCGTAAAGAAATACACCACAATGGAAAATGCAGTGTGTTCTGATGGAAGAGCGCGTGGACTGATACAGTTTTACGGTGCCAATCGAACCGGCAGATTTGCAGGAAGGCTTATTCAAGTTCAAAACCTCCCACAGAACCATTTGCCGGATTTGGAAGAGGCACGAAAATTAGTGAGGTGTGGGTACTTTGAGGCATTGGAACTTTTATACGAGTCTATTCCCAATGTCTTATCTGAATTAATCCGTACTGCCTTTGTTCCAAAAGAGGGCCACAAATTCATCGTTGCTGATTTTAGTGCCATTGAAGCTAGAGTAATTGCTTGGCTTGCAGGCGAAACGTGGAGAAATAAAGTCTTCGCTACTCATGGGAAAATATACGAAGCATCCGCTTCTCAGATGTTTAGAGTCCCCCTGGAGGAAGTGACAAAAGGAAGCCCCTTAAGACAAAAAGGTAAAATTGCAGAATTGGCTCTTGGATATGGCGGATCCGTAGGAGCTCTAAAGGCTATGGGCGGCTTGGAGATGGGACTTGCTGAAGAAGAACTAAAACCTTTGGTTAACGCATGGCGAAATGCAAATCCCAATATTGTAAGGCTATGGTGGGATGTCGATAGATCAGTGAAAAATACTGTTAAAGAGCGAATCAAAACTCAAACGCATCGCATCCGCTTTGAATACCGCAGTGGAATGCTTTTAATATGGCTTCCGTCCCGGAGACAACTATCCTATGTAAAACCAAGAATGGGCCTTAATAGCTTTGGCAGTGAAGCGGTGACATACGAAGGTGTAGGAGCAACAAAAAAATGGGAGCGCATTGATAGTTACGGTCCGAAATTTGTTGAGAATATCGTGCAAGCCATCTCAAGAGATCTTCTTTGTTATGCCATGAGAAACCTAAACAAAGCAGGTTATCGGATTGTCATGCATGTCCACGATGAGGTGGTTTTGGAAGCGCCCAAGGAGGAATCCGTCGAGAAAATTTGCGCTATTATGAGTCAGATCCCGCCTTGGGCTAAAGGGCTTATGCTACGTGCTGATGGCTTTGAGTGTAACTTTTATCAGAAAGATTAAATGGAGGGGGTTCGATACCTCCTCTTTTTTGGCTTATAGGTGAGGGCAAGGTTTTGTCGCCCTACAACTATATGCTGGAGGCTTTGATATGAAAGATTTAAAGGTTTTTAGTTACGAAGGCAGCGCAGTTAGAACTGTAGTGAAAAACGGAAGCCCTTGGTGGGTGCTCAAAGATGTTTGCAGTGTACTGGACATTGGAAACAACCGCGATGTTATGGCCCGCCTGGACAGTGATGAAAAGGGAGTCGATATTATCGACACCCCTGGTGGAAGACAAGAAGTATCTATTATCAATGAAAGCGGTCTTTATAGTGTCATATTGGTTTCTCGAAAACCGGAGGCCAAAAATTTTAAGCGTTGGGTAACCCACGAGGTTCTCCCTACTATTCGAAAGCATGGGCTCTACGCAACAGACGAGTTGCTTGCCAATCCAGATTTTCTAATTAAGGCATTACAGGAGTTAAAGGCGGCAAGAACAAAGAACGCTGAACTTACGACTGCCATAGGTATTCAAGAACAGCAGATTGCAGAGATGAAGCCCAAAGCAAGCTACTACGACGTGGTGCTTAATTGCAAGGATGCGGTATCCATCACTACCATTGCCAAGGACTATGGAAAATCCGGTCGCTGGTTCAATGAATACCTGCATAATCTTGGCGTTCAATTTAGACAGGGTAAGATTTGGCTTCTGTATCAAAAATATGCCCGTCATGGATATACGACTACGAAAACCCATACGTACCCCGGAAATGATGGAACGATGCATTCTAAAGTACACACCTACTGGACTCAAAAAGGGCGATTGTTCATTTATGAGCTTCTAAAGGACCATGGCATGCTACCACTGATTGAACAAGACTCTGATGATGAGGTGGAGTAGTTATGGACAAGTACAATGCAGAAGGTTATCCAGATCCCACAGCAGCAGAAGCTTTGGCTAATGTGGCACTAGAGGAAAAGAAGCAATTCCGTCGGCTCGTTTATGTCTGCTCCCCTTTTGCGGGTAACATTGAACACAACATCAACCGTGCGCGTGGCTATTGCAGGTATGCAGTCAACAAGGAGTACATACCCCTTGCGCCGCACCTTCATTACCCGCAGTTTATGGACGATGAGGATCGCGAACAGCGCGAACTTGGACTATTATTCGCTCTCATCCTGCTCTGTAAATGCGATGAGGTATGGGTCTTCGGTGGCAGGGTGTCGGGCGGCATGGCTAGGGAGATCAGTAAAGCGAAAAAGAGGGGCATTCCCATCAGATACTTCACCGAAAAATGCGAGGAGGTGCAGGAAATATGAAAATAGCGGTTGGCAACAGCCGTATGGATAAGAAATGGAAGAACAAAGACATCACCTGGGAGGACTTCACTGCCCGCGTTAGGACAACCATCCGGACAACCGAAACGGTATCCGAGTTTCGCAAGATGAGTCGCGCTCAACAGGATGCTATCAAAGACGTGGGCGGCTTTGTAGGCGGTGCCCTGCGTGAAGGCAAACGCCGAAATGGTTATGTGCTTTGCCGTTCTCTACTTACCCTTGATATGGATTATGCAAAACCTGGAGTCTGGGATCAGATAGAGACACTGCACGATTTTAAATGTTGTATCTATTCTACCCACAAAAACACCCCCAAGTTCCCTCGACTAAGGTTACTTATACCACTGGCTCGCGAGGTCAGTGAAGATGAATACCCGGCTCTTGGACGAATGGTAGCGAAGGAAATAGGCATTGATTTCTTTGACGATACCACCTATGAACCATCCCGTTTGATGTATTGGCCATCAACACCTTCAGACGGAGAGTTTGTTTTTGAAGAAAAAGAGGGGCCTCTACTTGACCCTGATGTATACCTTTCCTATTACGAAGATTGGCGGGATACCTCGATGTGGCCGGTATCCTCTAGGCAGTCAGAAGTGGTTCAGCGCAAGATCACCAAGCAGGCGGATCCGCTCGCCAAAGAAGGCGTCATCGGTGCATTTTGCAGAGCCTATACTACGGAAGAAGCTATTGACACGTTCTTACCAGATGTTTACGAGCCAAGTGCAATGAACGGTCGCTTTGACTATATCCCAGCGGACTCATCAGCCGGGCTGGTGGTTTACGATGGAAAATTCGCATACAGCCACCATGCGACAGATCCTGCAAGTGGCACCCTGCTCAATGCATTCGACTTGGTTCGAGTGCACAAATTTCAAGATCTCGATGAAAAGGTATCCATCAATACTGCGCCAAGCAAGCTGCCTTCCTTCAAAGCCATGACCGATTTTGCTTTGAAAGATGAGCGGGTGAAGGAGCAATTTGCTGAAGAAAGAAAAGCACAGGCAGAAAGTGAGTTTGTTGATGAAGATTGGGAAAACCAACTGGAACTCGATAAGACCGGTACCGTTAAAAACTCACTTCGAAACCTGATCTTAATTTTAGAAAACGCTTCGGACCTGAAAAGCATTGTATATAATCAGCTATCCGACAGCCTTGAAATTAAAGGAGACGTGCCTTGGCCTCACCCATCTAAGTTTTGGCGTGATGCGGATGATGCACAGTTAATCAGCTATATTGACACGCTCTACGGAACTTTCTCTGCAAGAAACTACGATGTAGCGGTAGCGAAGGTCGCCGATGATCGCTCATACCATCCCATCAGGGAGTTCATTGAAGCATTACCAGAATGGGACAGAGTTCCCCGTGTGGACACCCTCTTGATCGATTATCTGGGTGCAGCTGATAACCCCTATGTACGCTCGGTAACCAGAAAAACGCTTTGTGCTGCTATTACCCGGGTGTTAACCCCGGGAATCAAGTTTGACTCCATGTTGGTGCTTAATGGCCCGCAGGGTGGAGGTAAAAGCACACTTATTGCTAAGCTTGGCGGCGAATGGTTTTCCGATTCACTCAGCCTTTCAGACACAAAAGACAAAACCGCCGCTGAGAAGCTGCAGGGGTATTGGCTACTGGAGATCGGAGAGCTCGCCGGACTTAAAAAGGCTGAGGTGGAAACCCTTCGCAGTTTCCTATCACGCCAGAACGACATCTATCGCGCCAGCTTCGGGCGCAGGGCAACCCCTCACCTCAGGCAGTGCGTCTTTTTCGGCACCACCAATGCGGAAAAAGGCTACTTAAGAGACTCGACAGGTAATCGCCGCTTTTGGCCGGTAAAAACCCCGGGAAGCAGCAATAAACAATCTTGGCAGCTTACCCAAGAAGAAGTCCTGCAGATATGGGCAGAGTCGCTTACTTATGTCAAAACCAATGAAAAGCTCTACCTGGATGTTAGTCTTGAAAAGCTTGCTAAGGATGAGCAGCGGGAAGCGATGGAGTCTGATGAGCGAGAAGGGCTGGTCCGGGACTACTTGGACATGCTCCTGCCGGAGGACTGGGACAGCATGGACTTATATGAACGCCGGGCTTTTATTAACGGTACAGAATTCGGTGAAAGTAGACGCATGGGTGTATGGAAGCGTGAATCCGTCTCCAATATGGAGATATGGTGTGAATGCTTTGGGAAAGATCGAGCCAATCTCCGCCGGATGGATGGCAACGAAATTTCAGCAATTATGGCAGGTATCGGTGGTTGGAGTGGCCTTGTGAAAAAAGAGCGAATTCCGCTATACGGGCCACAGTGGCTTTACGTTCCCAAGGCATGAAAAAATTTGGTTCACTTGGAACAAGTGCATTCTGGGGACAGAATAGTTTGGTTCCGATGAACCAAAAAACATCTTTCGGTACACCACATCGGAACAGGCGCCAGCCCCTTATAAAATGCGTTGCCTAATACCCTGTGTTCCTATGTTCCGAAGATTACTATTAAAAATAATAGTAAAGAAAGAGAGAGATAACACACATGCAGACGCGTATATACGCGCGTATAGGGTTTTTTCGGGACTAGGAACACAGTTTTATGGAGGATATATGAGAGAAAAAACTGTAGAGCAAAAACTGATCAGAGCGGTAAAAGACATGGGCGGCCTTGCACTAAAGTTTATATCACCTGGTTTCGATGGAATGCCAGACCGCCTGATTCTACTGTCTTATGGAAAAATAGCTTTTGTGGAAGTGAAAGCCCCAGGAAAGAAAATGCGTCCTTTGCAGGAAAAACGAAAAAGACAGTTGGAGTCACTTGGGTTTTTGGTTTTCTGTATAGATGGACCAGAACAGATTGGAGGGATCCTTCATGAAATACAGACCACATGAATACCAGGTCTATGCAACAGACTATATCCTCTCCCATCCCGTTGCAGCAGTTCTGCTTGATATGGGGCTTGGTAAGAGCGTTATCACGCTGACTGCTATTTTTGACTTGACACTGGACAGCTTTCTCGTCCGTAAGGTGTTGGTCATTGCCCCACTTAGAGTAGCAAGGGATACCTGGCCAGCCGAGATTGAAAAATGGGATCATTTGCAGGGCTTGACATACAAGGTCGCTGTGGGCTCGGAAAAGCAAAGGAAATCAGCTCTCCTACAGAAAGCACAGGTGTATATAATCAACCGGGAGAATGTTGAGTGGCTCGTTCACCGAAGCGGCATTCCCTTTGACTTTGACATGGTGGCCATCGATGAGTTGTCTTCCTTCAAATCCCACCAGGCTAAGCGGTTTAAGAGCTTGCTGAAAGTCAGGCCCAAAGTAAAAAGGATTGTAGGCTTGACCGGCACGCCTTCCTCAAATGGACTAATGGATTTGTGGTCAGAGTATCGGCTCTTGGATATAGGGCAGCGGTTAGGAAGATTTATCGGTAAATACCGCGATAACTACTTTGTGCCGGATAAGCGTAACCAACAAGTGGTGTTTTCCTATAAGCCAAGACCTGGAGCAGAAGAAGCAATCTATCAGCTGATTTCTGACATTACCATCAGTATGAAGGGTTCTGATTATCTCAAACTGCCGGAACTGCTACTAAACGAAGTGCCTGTCCGGCTATCGGAAAAGGAAATGGAAACTGTCAAAACCCTAAAACGAGACCTTATTGCTACAATCAAAGGCGAAGAAATCACAGCATCAAACGCAGCTGGGCTATCCGGCAAACTTTTGCAGATGGCAAATGGTGCCGTGTATGACGATGATGGTGCGGTGATACACATTCACGACCGTAAGCTAGACGCTTTGGAGGATCTAATCGAAGCAGCCAATGGAAAGCCTGTCCTAATAGCCTATTGGTTTAAGCACGATATTGCCCGAATCAAAAAGCGGTTTGCAGTGGAAACACTGGACAGTTCTGATTCCATCAAACGGTGGAACAGCGGTGAAATCCCCATTGCAGCAGTCCACCCCGCTTCGGCCGGACATGGATTGAACCTGCAAACTGGCGGATCCACCCTTGTTTGGTTCGGTTTGACATGGAGCCTGGAACTTTATCAGCAGACCAATGCCAGGCTTTGGCGGCAAGGACAAAAGGACACTGTAGTCATTCACCATCTTATAGCTAAAGAAACGATAGACGAGCGAGTGATGAAAGCTCTGAAAGATAAGGACAATACACAAGCCGCACTCATCGATGCGGTCAAGGCTACATTCAAAGGGGGATTGATGTAATGAACGCAAAGGAATATTTATCCCAGGCCTTTCACCTAGACCAGAGAATTAATAGTAAACTTGAGCAGGTGGCTAACCTAAGAGAACTTTCTAGCAAAGCCACTGCTACCATTCATGCCGAGCGAGTAAGCGGTACAAAGAACAGAAGTCCCATGGAAAATGCCGTTGTTAAGTTGGTAGATCTTGAGCATGAGATTGATAGAGATATTGATAAGCTGGTGGATTTAAAACGGGACATCATTAATGTTATTAATTCAGTGAAGCAACCCGAGTATCATCTTTTGCTGGAACTTAGGTATTTGAATTACAAGACTTGGGAAGAAATTGCAGAGCACATGAACTACGGTTGGCGTAATGTCCACTATATTCATGCAAAAGCATTAAAAAAAGTAAAACTGGACATTTCTTTGCATTGTTTTGCACAGTCACCCTAAGATATAATATAAACTGTACAAGAAGCATATAACGCAGGCCCTTGGAGGATGTTCCTTCCAGGGCTTTCTTTATGCACACTTTGATAAGTATGGAGTTGACATAGATGCCAATGAAACCCAAGAAGCCTTGTAAACATCCGGGCTGTCCTTTACTCGCTGACGAAACCTATTGCGAATTTCATGTGCGGCTGCATCAAGGTGACAGACCAAGTGCCAGAGAGCGTGGCTATGGCAATCGCTGGAGGAAAGCCAGTAAGAGGTTTTTAAAAGTTAATCCCCTCTGCAAGTACTGTGAAAAGGAGGGAAAGCTTACCCCTGCTACGGTAGTGGACCACATACAACCGCATCGGGGAGATAAGACTCTCTTTTGGGATGAAAATAACTGGCAGCCTTTATGTAAGAAATGTCATGATCGGAAGACGATGACAGAGGATCGACACCCAAGGTATAGCTACTAGGCATACCAAATAAAGGTAAGATATGCTAGTATTTAAGTAAGGTATTTTACAGTGGGGGAATTAAAGCATGGATATGGCGAAGGCCTTAGAAGCTATTGAAAGAGTAGAACCGGGGTTAGAAAAGTATTTACAAATAATGAAATTGCTGCATAAGGTTGATGTCTCAAAAGACACGCAGTTTCGGAAAAAGTATAATGGCTTTTACCGCATGCGCCAAAGAAAGGCGGAATTTTATAAAGAGTACTATCTGTACATGGAAAGGAATAAATCCAGGGAAGTTACTTTCTCTGAAGTGCTTAAACATTTCTACAACAAATTTGAAAGAATAGAGGCATCTTTTTCTAGCAAGTTAGCAGCAACAATAAATCCCCAATTGCCTGTCTGGGACACATTTGTCCTGCAAAACATCGGTTTTAAAAAACCAGCTTATTCAAGTAAGAATCGACTTGAAAAGACTATCGATATCTACAGCAGGATTAAACATTGGTATGAAGCGTTTATGGTGACTGCTGATGCAGAAAGACTAATCGAACTCTTTGACAACCGATACAAGGACGTTAACGTAAGTGATATCAAAAAAGTAGATTTAGTTTTATGGCAAATGCGTTGAAGATTTACCGACCCCCCAGGAGGCCTGAAATCCCTACAACCCTTGACCTGGGGACCGTCCGCCCCCTTCGCGTAAATTTTCGCGGAATTTAATAAGGGGGGTTATCCTTTAGATGGTGAAAGAGTTATAAAATTCAGTAGCGATAAGACTTTACGACCTCTTGGAATTTGCGATGAGGTTATAAATAAGTTAAATGTATTTGGCTATTATTTTGCGGTTGAAGTAACGGTGCCATTGGAATAAGCTGTAGTACATGGTTTATATGCAGTAGTTAATTTTGCAAAAAGTTTTTTAATTACTTTGAAGCTCCAAAATTGCCTGGACTTATTTTGTTTTATGTGAACTGGAGTTACGGCTAAAAACCTTTGTAAAATAATCAATTCTAGTTTCGATATTTTTTTGTTCTTTTTCCTTATGGTTTAACTTTTCTTTTTGTAAATTTTCCTTTCTGATGACAATATCTTTTTCAAGATCCTCAACTTGGGATAGAATCTCAATGCACCAGGGACCTTGATGAATCCAATTTAAATTACTACTAAACTCTCTATTTTCTTTATCATCATACGTCCGACCATCAAGTAAATTAAACTCAATAGGAGCCTTATAAACAACTAGACACGCATTTCCATTTAATAAAGTAATTGTTATATCTACTATAGTTTCGTCTCCATTAGTACCTCCTTGCTCACAAAACCGTTTCATTATTTCAGCGTTTTCAAGTTTAAGTGCAATGGTTTTCCAGTGGTCATGCAAGGTATATTCACAATTGCTAATCTTATGTATTAAAGCATTGTTTAAAAGATCATTAAGTCTTTTTGCAGATAACTTCGATCTAAAAAACATACTGGATTCAACACCTCCTTCTATTTGTTTAATCGTATGCCAAATCATACAACTTTTATGACATAATGTATAACTGGTAAAAATCTTTTCTTTACGAAATCAAGGGCATAACTAATTAATTTATAATAATATTATTTAAGGTCGATTATATCGAAAGTACTGCACATAATGTAAAAACTGTGCCACTACAGCTGCAAATTTAGATTAAACGAAAGAACGTTTTAAGAAGCTGATATAGAGCTATCTAAGACGTTTTTTTGTTGCCATTTTGAACACAGCACACGAAGAAAGGAGTGCGAGAGATGACGGAAGTGGAAAAGCAGCAAATTCATGACCTCCGGCTTAAAGGGGTTGGATATAAGGCCATTGCTGCAGTGCTAGGGAAGTCCCGAGATAGCGTTCGTGGCTATTGTAAAAGAAATGGCCTCGATGGGGATTCGAGAGTTGTAGCACTTAACGTTAAAGAAAAAATTAAAAATCATCTCCTCTGCTCCTATTGTGGCAAACCTATTAAACAAAAAGGACGCGGAAGGGTGCGGAAGTTTTGCTCGGAATTTTGCCGGCGGAAATGGTGGAGAGAAAATCCCCAAGCAAGGAACAAAAAGGACACAGCAACCTATCAATATACTTGCCCGCATTGCGGCAAGGAGTTTAGCTGCTACGGGAACAAGAAACGAAAGTATTGTTGCCATGACTGCTATATCAAATCAAGATTTTGGAGTGAAGAAGATGGAATTTAAAAAACTAAAAATAGATGATATGATTCCCGCTGGTTACAACCCAAGGAAAAAACTTAAGCCGGGTGACAGCGAGTTTGAAAAGATTAAGAACAGCATAACTGAATTCGGTTATGTTGATCCCATTATAGTTAATAGGGATATGACGGTGATTGGTGGACATCAACGGATTACCGTTTTAAAGGAATTGGGTTATACAGAGATTGATTGTGTGGTAATCGACATTGATAAAACAAAGGAAAAAGCTCTGAATGTGGCCTTAAATAAAATTAGTGGCGAGTGGAATAAAGAGCTGCTGGCTGATCTGATTAAGGATTTGCAGTCTCTGGATTATGACGTTTCCTTCACCGGTTTTGACCCACCGGAAATTGATCAGCTTTTCAATGAGATCCACGATAAAGAGATTGAGGAAGACGACTTTGACGTAGATGAGGAGTTGGCCGAACCGGCGATAACAAAAAAGGGTGATGTGTGGTTGCTTGGAAGGCACCGACTTGTGTGTGGGGATAGTACCGACTCAGAGATTCACCGGGTGCTTATGAATGGGCAGAAAGCCAACCTGGTAGTAACGGACCCGCCATATAATGTGAATTACTCTGCCCAAGCCGGCAATATTAAGAACGATAACATGAGGGGTGAAGAGTTTTACAAATTTTTGCTTAAAGCCTTCACCAACGTAGCTGCTTATATGGAAAAGGATGCATCCATCTATGTTTTCCACGCGGATACCGAAGGCTATAACTTTAGAAAGGCCTTCAAAGATGCAGGCTTTTACTTATCCGGTGTTTGTATCTGGGCCAAGCAGAGTCTTGTTCTTGGCAGGAGCCCGTACCAATGGAAACACGAACCTATTCTTTTCGGATGGCTAAAAGAGGGTAAGCATAACTGGTATACCGACAGAAAACAGAGTACCATCTGGAACTTTGATAGGCCGTCAAAGAATGAACTTCATCCGACTATGAAACCGGTGGCTCTTTGCGCCTATCCAATCCAAAACAGCAGCATGAGCAATTGCATTGTCCTTGACCCTTTCGGTGGTAGCGGCTCTACCCTTATTGCCTGTGAACAAACAAACCGAATTTGTTATACGGTAGAGCTGGATGAAAAATACACCGATGTCATTGTAAAGAGATTTATTGAGCAAGCCGGTTCAGATGCTGGGGTCTTTCTTGAACGAGATGGTAAAAAAATATCTTATAAAGATGTACCAAAACCAGAATAAACCCTTGCTAAATCTTGTGTTTAGAGTGATATATAGAATACCACAAAACACAGGAGGTAATGAGAATGAGAGCACTTTTCGGAAGAAAAATGGCAAGCCTTGAAGAACTCATGGAGGCTACCAGACAAGCAAAGAAAGAGGGATTTACTGGATCAACTTATGAGGTAACAAAGGAGATTACACTTAACGATTATGCTTTTCAGGAATTCGTAAAGGACCTGCTTGAAGACCAACCTTGGATTGAGAAAGACGATGGCGGTTCAAATCAAAACGGGGAGATAAGGTGCATCAGGGTGACAAATCTTGATACCGGCGAGCGGGTGCTAGTAAACAGCGAAGGTTATGATTACCCAAGGTATACGGCCATTGAAGAATGAACAGAAGCGGGCTTAGCGGCCTGCTTTTTTGATTAGAAACATCTTGCTATTTCCTGTGTTTAGAGTGATATATAGACTACCAAAACACACAGGAGGGATAAAGAATGGATAGAAAAGAAATGGTGAAAAAGCTGAGTGAGTTCCTAGGGGTAAAACATAAGTACTTAGGAGCGCCCAGTTTTGCTTATGAAGTTGCGGCAGGAGAAAAGATCTACACCATTGACAGGCAGGGAACCATTACAACTGCAGGTGGGAAGATTACAACTTTGGAAGAGATTTTGCAGGCAGAGCAGCCCGAAGAAACGGGTACACCAGAAGGTAATGAAGATAAACCAGAACTCATTGGCTTTGACGGTTGTGAAGTCAAACTACCCCTCGAAGGGCACACCGGGGTGACATTACAAAACATCGTGAACATGCTTGCCAGCAAACAACACCTCATCATGAAGGCTTTTAAGTTGACGGAGGAATTGTTGGATAAGACCTTTGCAGAGGATTTAAGCTCGAAGGAAATTAGTACGATAGAAGATTTTAAAACAGCCCTCATGGAACTGGGGCCAGAAAGATGCCAAGGCTTAACTTTTGATTTTGAACAAGAGACCCTTACCTTTAAACTGGCAGCGGAGAACTTGGATGCTGATAAGATAGCTGCTTTTCAAGACCTTATAGCATTTATCAACCAAACTGCCCAAAAGCTAAAACGCTCATCTTTTAAACCAACCCAAGATGACAATCCCAAGTATGCTTTTAGAACTTGGCTAATTCGGTTGGGGATGAACGGTAAGGAGTATAAAACCACTAGGAAGGTGCTGCTTGTTAACCTTGAGGGCAGCGGGGCTTTCAGGAAAGTGGATATGAAAGATGAGTAATACAACCATAAAGTATTAGGGGTTAATTTTACTCGGAATTGAGTCTATCAGAAGATAGGCTCTTTTTCTTATGGCGGTTTTGGAGAGGAGGTGATACCTGTGGCCCAACGTGGAAGAAAACCAAAACCCACCGCAATTAAAGAACTAGAAGGTAACCCTGGAAAAAGAGAGCTTAATCAGAATGAACCTAAACCGGAAAAGAAAGCGCCAAGATGCCCAACATGGCTGGAACCAGACGCGAAAAAGGAATGGCGTAGGATGGCCAAGCAACTGGAGCAGCTAGGTATACTTTCAGAAGTTGATATGGCTGCCTTTGCTGGATACTGCCAAGCTTATGCAAGGTGGAAAGAAGCGGAAGAGTTTATCACTAAACATGGAACCATTGTTAAAACGCCCTCCGGGTACTGGCAACAAGTGCCCCAGGTATCCATCGCCCAGACCTACTTGAAGATTATGAACCGATTCTGTGAGCAGTTTGGGTTAACACCTTCTGCCAGAAGCAGACTTGTTACGGATAAGTCCGGTGATGCGGATGATCCGATGGAGCTGGTGCTCTTAAAAGGCGGTGGTAAGGGTGCATGATGAGAGAAAAGCACAGCATGCCGTCAACTTTATCAACTGCTTAAAACATACAAAAGGCCAATGGCGAGGCGTGCCTTTCGACCTTCTGCCTTGGCAGGATAAAATCATCCGGGATGTGTTTGGTACGGTGAAGGAAAACGGCTACCGGCAATATAACACCGCCTATATTGAAATTCCCAAGAAGAATGGTAAAAGTGAGATGGCAGCTGCGGTTGCATTACTCATGACCTCTGGTGATGGTGAGTGGGGTGCTGAAGTATATGGTTGTGCTTCGGATAGACAACAGGCCTCCATTGTATTTGACGTTGCTGTTGATATGGTGGATCAGTCCCCCGCCCTTAAGAAGAGATTTAAACCGGTGATGTCTGTGAAGCGTCTGGTCTATAAACCGACAAATAGCTATTATCAGGTGTTGTCTGCAGAAGCGTTCACCAAACATGGACTTAACGTTCACGCGGTTGTCTTCGATGAATTACACGCGCAACCGAACCGGGACCTATATGATGTGATGACAAAAGGCTCTGGCGATGCAAGACTTCAACCTTTGTTTTTCCTAATAACCACAGCAGGAACAGATAGGCACTCCATCTGTTATGAGGTGCATCAAAAGGCAGTGGATGTCCTGGAAGGAAGAAAAATTGACCCCACTTTTTACCCAGTGATTTTTGGGATTGACTATGAGGCTGACTGGTCCGATGAGAAAAACTGGTATAAAGCTAATCCATCTCTAGGCCATACCATTGATATAGAAAAAGTTAGAAATGCTTATCTTAGCGCAAAAGAAAATCCTGCGGAAGAAAATCTTTTCAGACAGCTGAGGCTTAATCAGTGGGTGAAGCAATCAACCCGCTGGATGCAAATGGAGAAATGGGATGCCTGTAATGAAAGAGCTGATATCGACAAGCTTCAAGGCAGAGAATGTTATGGCGGCCTTGACCTTTCCAGCACCACAGATATTACGGCGTTTGTGCTGGTTTTTCCACCAAGGACAGAAGAAGAGAAATTCATTGTGCTTCCTTACTTCTGGATGCCGGATGACAACCTGAAAGTAAGAGTCAGGCGGGATCATGTGCCCTATGATATTTGGGAGAAGCAGGGCTACATCAAAACCACTGAAGGAAATGTCGTCCATTACGGCTTTATTGAGGCTTTCATTGAAGACTTGGGGACAAAGTATAACATTAAGGAAATTGCTTTTGATAGATGGGGTGCTGTGCAGATGGTGCAGAACCTTGAAGGGATGGGTTTTTGTGTGGTTCCCTTTGGACAAGGTTATAAGGATATGTCGCCACCTTCGAAAGAACTGATGAAACTGACCCTTGAAAGGAAAATTGCTCATGGGGGTAACCCGGTTCTAAGATGGATGATGGACAATATCTTTGTAAAAACCGACCCGGCTGGTAATATAAAGCCTGACAAAGAAAAAAGCACCGAGCGTATTGACGGTGCTGTAGCTCTTATTATGGCCTTGGATAGGGCTATAAGGAATGAAAATAGAGAAAGTGTTTATGATGGGAGAGGGATTTTGGTGCTATAAACTAAATCTGTTCAATCCTTCTGACTACTCTCATGGTAGCCGGTCCTGTTTTAGCATAGGTCATGGCTGAAGTGACAAACCTTGCGTTATAACTTTTAGGAATGTCTTTCTGAGATTTCGTTAAATAACCGAAGGGTTCAAGGACAATACGTACCATCGTTCCGAGTGCCTGCTTAGTAAAATTATCCCTTAAGTCAAAGGTGGGAAATGCTTGGCTTAAGTAATAATCTTCAACTTGTTCCAGGCAAGCGCATAATGCAGGCTTTCCTGCTTCACTAGCATCAATCATTACAATAATGTTTTGATCATCAGAAAGGATCTCATTAAAGATATGGATTGCTTCTGCATTGCCTTTAAATTTCTTGTAGTTGGGAGCTTTCCTAATGAAGTCGTTAAAAGTTGCTTTCATAAATAAAACCTCCTCATATTATAAGTAGTTTCAGTTATCTGAAACACCATAACTAAAATACCATATTATTGGAAAAAGCACAATAGAATTTACAAAAAAAATAAAACTTTCTCTACGATAGAAACAGGGCCGTAAGATTTTTCGATAATTGACGTATGTAAACTATCAAATTGCTAAACCGGGTTACCAAATATTGTGATATAATCCCCTCTAGGGGTGATGATATGAGAAATGATGCGTTTTCTGATTGGCTAGTGTATGTGGATGGTAGGGATAAAAGACAAACCAGCGATAATTTATCAAGAGTGAGACGTGTGGAAGAAGCGCTTACAGAGCATTTAAAGCGAACGATAAATCTAGATGACGAGTACAACAAGGACCGATGTAACCTAATACTTGAGACAATATCCTTCGAGTGTTCAGAGAAAATAGTAGAAACTGTCAATCTTCCCAAGGACAAAAATGGGTTATCAAGTTTAAGGACAGCAGTAAATAAATATGTTAAATTTTGTGACACGAAAAAGTAAGATTACCGCTCTTATGGAAGGGCGGTTTTTTTCATAAGTTTCGGAATACGACCCTAAATGCTAGAATTTGATAAATTCTGACACCGATAACGCCAAGGGGCTTCCTTTTCAAAATGCTTTATGAGATAATTACTTTGGCTTTGGCATATTTAACCAGGAAATATCGGTATCAATTGATACCAAAAAAATTGACAAAGGAATTTTGGGAGTGTTATAATGAAGAAAAGCGAAGCACATGAAGAAAAAAGAATAGAAAGAAAAGCGGACATCTCAACGTATATAGATCGATTACAATATGCAATAAACAGCGGTAATGCTAAGGTTCAGTTTCAAAAAGATCGTAAGGTAGATGAACGCAGGGATAAAAAATACACAAACCGGTATACTATGCTAACCCTATTTCCAGATGAAGATGAAGTAGAAGTTATGAAAAGAGAGCTAGAACAGCTAACTGTAGAGGACTATATTGAAACAGTTAAAGATAAAAGATATCCAAAGCGATCAGAAATGACAGTATTCGGCAAAAAATATTCTGATGAAGATGTCTATATAAAAATTAGAGTAGAAATTCTAGATGCGATTGCTGCTGGCGGCGATAACCATATCTTTGTTATGTCGTTCCATTTTGCTGAAGAGAAGTTTGTGGATGATGATTTTCCTTATAGGAAAAAACAGGGGTGAATGAAAATGGAAACTTTAAGAAGCGAGCACAAACTCTGTTTGAGTTGTATGGAAGAACATGATGTAAGTATTGTTGAAATTGAGGAGAAAGAGATTTTTAAGGGCGGCGAGGTAGAAATCACATCCATCTATGAATATTGCTCTAACACGGATGAATTGTTGGAAACAGAGGATATGATTAGAGCAAATAACCTTGCTGTAAAAGATGCTTATAGAAAGAAAATGGGTTTATTAACCTCCAGTGAGATCAAGAATTTAAGAGAAAAGTACGGAATTAGCCAAAAAGACTTTTCTGAAATCCTTGATTGGGGAGGAGCCACAATAACACGATATGAAAACCATCAAGTACAGGATAGAGCTCATGATGATGTTTTAAGAAAAATTGACTCGGACCCCAAATGGTTACTGGATATGCTTAAAAGAGCAAAAGATAGATTATCAGAAAAAGCTTTTGCTAAATATTTTCATGAGGCTAATGAAGAATACAATAAAAGAAAGAACCAATATCTTATAGACGCAATCTATGCAATTTATGCCGACTTTGAAGAAGAAACTGTGCCTGGCTCTATGGAACTAAGGCTTGATAAAGTTGTTGAAGTCATTAATTATCTTGCCCAAAGAGTTAGTAATCTTCACAAGGTGAAACTTATGAAGATGTTGTGGTACTCAGACATATTAAACTTTAAAAGGCATGGAAACGCAATAACAGGTCTTGCGTATAGTGCATTACCTATGGGCGCTGTACCAGAGGGGCATGACCAAATTGTAAAGTTAGAAGGAGTCAGTTTTGATATCGTTTTATATGACGAAATTGCCTATAAATTTAAGCCGACTCCAGGTTTTGAAATTAAGAACCTTTCAGATGATGAGATTGCTTCAATTGATAAGATTATTAATGAATTCGGGGAACTTACCACTCCACAAATTGTAAAAAAGATGCACGACGAAGAGGCGTACAAAAACACACCAAAGAATTGCGTAATTCATTATTCGTTCGCAGGGAGTCTTTCAATTGAGTAACAAATTAATTCAAGGACGGTTAAAGTAAGTTAGACTATCCAACCGCATGTTATTTAGCATCTCAATATGAGGTGCTATTTTCATGCCCATTTTTAGGAGGAAAGTGTATGAAGATACCCTTTTTGTCAACGTTATTCCAGTCAAGAGCCAGCCCGAAAAACAGCTTATGGCCAAGCACCTATAGCTTCTTCTTTGGCAGCGCCACAAGCGGAAAAGCAGTAAATGAAAGAACTGCCATGCAGACCACTGCAGTATATGCCTGTGTTCGGATACTGGCAGAAACCATAGCAAGCCTGCCGCTTCATATATATAAACACACCGATAGCGGCAAGGAAAAAGCGGTGGGTCACAACCTATATTACAAGCTCCACGATGAGCCAAACCCAGAGATGACTTCATTTGTGTTCAGAGAAACACTGATGAGTCATCTTTTATTATGGGGAAATGCCTATGCACAGATTATCAGAGATGGCAGAGGAAATATCTTAAGCCTCTTTCCCCTGCTCCCTGACAAAATGACGGTGAACCGCACTTCTAAAGGCGAGCTTTACTATCAATACCAAACAGAAACCGGCACAGCAATCCTTAGAAGCGAAGAAGTCCTTCATATACCGGGGCTTGGCTTTGACGGTCTGGTGGGATACTCCCCTATCGCTATGGCTAAAAACGCTATCGGGATGGCCATTGCCACAGAGGAATATGGAGCTAAGTTCTTCGCTAACGGGGCCAGCCCCGGCGGAGTTTTAGAACATCCCGGGGTGGTGAAAGACCCGGCAAAAATCAGAGAAAGTTGGAACACAGTTTATCAGGGAAGTGCTAATGCGCACCGCATTGCAGTCCTAGAAGAAGGGATGAAATTTCAAAGCATTGGCATTCCGCCTGAGCAAGCGCAGTTTTTGGAGACGAGGAAATTTCAGACGGAGGAAATCTGCAGAATCTTTAGAGTTCCTCCCCATCTTGTGGCTAGCCTTGACAAGGCGACTTTCAGCAACATCGAACATCAGTCTATTAGCTTTGTAGTGCATACCATAAGACCTTGGTTGGTAAGGATCGAGCAATCCATAAATAAAGCACTGTTTAGCAAAGCGGAAAAAGGTAAATATTTTGCTGCCTTTTTAGTGGAGGGCCTTTTAAGAGGAGACTACACTTCCAGGATGCAAGGCTATGCTGTGGGAATACAAAACGGTTTCTTAAGCCCAAATGACGTAAGAGCTTTGGAGAATATGAATGCAATTGAGCACGGAGATGTTTATGCCATGAATGGAAATATGCTTAAGCTTGAAGATGTTGGTGCATACGCAAATAAGAATACCGGAGGATTGGAGGGAGATAAGTGAATAAAAAATTTTGGAATTGGGTCAAGGATGAGGACGGAAGAACCCTTTATCTTGACGGAGTCATTGCTGAAGAGACCTGGTTTGGCGATGAGGTAACACCTAAACAGTTTAAAGCAGAACTATTAGATGGTACCGGTGATATTACCATCTGGATTAATTCACCTGGGGGTGACGTCTTCGCAGCAAGTCAAATATACAACATGCTGATGGAATATAAGGGTGAGGTTACAGTGAAGATTGACGGGATTGCAGCTAGTGCCGCGTCGGTTATTGCTATGGCTGGCGGTGAGGTGCTGATGTCCCCTGTTTCCATGATGATGATCCATAACCCCATGACCATCGCCTTTGGAGATGCAGGGGAAATGGAAAAGGCCAAGGGTATGCTCAGTGAGGTGAAGGAAAGCATCGTCAACGCTTATGAACTGAAGACCGGTCTTTCAAGGGCAAAGCTTTCACACCTAATGGATGCTGAAAGCTGGTTTAATTCGAAAAAGGCAGTGGAGCTTGGCTTTTGTGACGGCGTCATGTTCGCAAAAGAAAATGATCAAGCATCACCAGAGGAAGGAATGATTTACAGCCAAATGGCAGTCGTCAATTCATTCTTAAATAAACTGCCGCAAAAGACAAAGAAAACTGGAACAGATATCACACAACTTGATAAGAGGCTTGGCCTCTTAAAACCTAAAGGGGGAAACCATAATGAGTAAAATTTTAGAGCTGCGTGAAAAAAGAGCAAAGGTTTGGGAGCAGGCTAAAGCCTTTCTCGATTCCAAAAGAGGAGAAGATGGTTTAATCTCTGCAGAAGACACGGCCAATTATGAAAAGATGGAAGCAGAAGTGGTAAGTCTCGGTAAGGATATTGACAGATTAGAAAGACAGCAGGCCCTTGATTTAGAGCTTGCAAAGCCAGTTAATCGCCCGATCACTTCAAAACCCGGTGGAACAGATGAACATAAAACCGGGCGAGCAACCGATGAATACAAAGAAGCTTTCTGGAGAGCCCTAAGAAACAAGAATAGCTTTGATGTGCAAAACGCCCTGCAGATTGGAACTGATTCTGAAGGAGGCTATCTGGTTCCAGATGAGTTTGAAAGAACCCTGATCCAAGCTCTTGAAGAAGAGAACATTTTTAGATCCCTAGCCAAGATCATCACCACATCTTCCGGGGATAGAAAAATTCCGGTTGTCGCTTCTAAAGGGACAGCATCCTGGGTGGATGAAGAAGGACCAATTCCAGAATCAGACGATGCATTCACCCAAGTATCCATAGGCGCTTACAAACTTGCCACTATGATTAAGGTGTCAGAAGAACTCCTTAATGATAGTGTTTTTAATTTACAGGCATATATTGCCAAGGAGTTTGCCCGCCGTATTGGCGCTAAGGAAGAAGAAGCCTTCTTTATTGGCGATGGAACTGGAAAGCCGACCGGTATTTTCAATGCTACCGGCGGTGCAGAACTTGGCGTGACTGCAGCTTCTGCCACAGCCCTTACAGTGGATGAAGTGATGGATCTGTTCTATAGCCTCAAATCGCCCTACCGCAAAAGAGCTGTCTTTGTAATGAACGATGCAACGATTAAGGCCATCAGAAAGCTAAAAGACGGTAGCGGCCAGTACATTTGGCAGCCTTCAATTACAGCGGGTCAGCCGGACACCATCCTGAACCGCCCGGTGAAAACTTCTGCTTATGTGCCGACGATTGCAGCATCGGCTAAAACAATAGCCTTTGGTGACTTTGGCTACTACTGGGTGGCAGATAGACAAGGCAGGTCCTTCCAAAGACTAAATGAACTTTATGCCGCAACAGGTCAGGTTGGATTTAAGGGCAGTCAGCGAGTGGATGGAAAGCTAATCTTAGCTGAAGCCATTAAAGTGCTGCAGCAGAAAGCGTAGGTGAAATGTAATGAGTAATGTTAAAAACTATACCGAGCAGGGCGGAGAGAAAACGGTTATCGGTGGAACCCTTGAAGTGGCCACTGGCGGGAAACTAGCCTTTAATGGCATAGAGCTAAAGCCTGCAGCACTGCAAGCGGACAGTGTAGCAGCAACAGTAGCGGACTTAGTTACTGATTTTAATGCTCTGCTTGCAAAGCTAAAAGCGGCAGGACTGATGGCTTCAGAGTAATAAACGGAGGGGAGCGTATTGGTGGTTACACTTGAGGACACAAAAGCTTGGTTAAGAGTAGACTCAGCCGATGAGGATGCGCTCATCGAAAGCTTCATTGCTACAGCGGAGGATATCGTAGAAGGTATCCTCCGTTTTCCATTAAGCGACTATGCCGGTGTGGTGCCTGAACCAGTTAAACACGCCATCTATTTTGCAGTTTCCAAGCTATATGAGGAACGAAACGAGTTGAACACAACAGAGCTGACAGATGTTTTAAGAACACTACTATTTGCCTACAGGGAGGTGGAATGGTGATGAGGATTGGCAAACTGAGGCACCGGGTCACCATTCAAGAATATGTCGCTTCAAGGGATAGCTTTGGCGCTGAGAATCCGGAATGGATTGATCTCAAAACGGTATGGGCAAATGTCTCACCTGTTTCGGGTAAGGAATATTTTGCTTCCCAGCAGCTAAGCGCAGAGATAACTACAAAAATTATGATGCGTTACCGGCCAGGGATCACGCCGAAAATGCGTGTGATTTTTGATGACAGGATATTTGAAATCATATCGGTCATTAATCTTGAGAGTCAAAATATCGAGCTTAACCTCATGTGCAAGGAGGAGGTTCAAGGTGGCTAAAAGAGCCAGGGTAAGAAAGCTCAAGACGCATATCGAGGGTATGGACGAGGTCATAAAGCAGATGGAAGAAATGGGTGATGCGGCTACTGAAGTATTGGATAAAGCGTCTAAAGCCGGTGCGGATATTGTGCTTTTTGAAGCCAAGCAGAGGGTTCCGGTGGATACTGGCAGGCTTAAAGAGAGTCTGATACTGAAAAAGAGTAAACTCAAAAAAGCGCACATTAAAAGCCAGTACTATGTGACAAAGAAAGGCAGAGTAAAGTATTTTGCTCCGGTGGAGCTAGGAACCTCCAAGATGAAAGCGCAGCCTTTTTTAAGACCGGCTGTTGACAAAAACATGAGAAAAGTAGCCAGAACAATTAACGAGGAAATCTTACAGGCGATTGGGAGGATAAAATGATGCGGCTGGAAGAAGCGGTAAGCGCGCATTTGCAACCGAAACTGAATAACAGGCTCTATCCTTTCCTGCTGCCGCAAAACATACTACTGCCGGCCGTTGTTTATCTACCGGTATCGGTGGAAAGGCTGCGCAGTCTTGTCGAGGATTCAGGCTTCATCAAGCAAAGGCTACAGTTTTCCTGTTACGCCACAAGTTACAAAGAGGCTGTCCAAACAGCGAGAATTATCCAAAGCGAATTACAAAACTTTAACGGACCGATGGCTGGACTTAGTATCGGTAGTGTTTTGTTAATGGAAGAAATAAGCGATTATGAACCAGATACCGAGATATATTCGGTATCTTTTGAATTTGAGTTTCAATTTGAGGAGGGATAACCCATGGCCATTGCAGGCAAAAGCGGAAAACTGGGGCTGGGTGTAAGTACCGTAGTGGATGTGAGCAGTTGGTCTCTTGATCTGGGTGTTGATACACTTGATGTGACCGCCCTGGGTGATGATTGGAAAAAGTTTATCGCAGGCTTAAAGGAGTGGTCAGCCTCGGCAGATGGGTTTTATTCGGTGCATACCGATGCCACCGGACAGAAAGCACTGCAGGATGCCTATTTAAATAGCACCGAGGTATCACTCAAGCTGTATGTCAATGCAACTAACTACTATTCAGGAAACGCTTATATTTCAGGACTGTCGGTGGAAGACCCGGTGGACGATACGGTGAGCATTTCCTTTGAATTTCAGGGAACTGGTCCACTGACCTACAATTAAGGTGGTGATGCTAGATGACAATAGCAGGTAAGGTTGGTGCGGTGTTTTTGCAAACAGAAGATGTGCATGAGACATTCATTAAAGAAGCAGCCACAGCCAATATTGAATTTACGCACTACACTATCACCGATGAGTTATGTCGGTACTTAGATAGAAACTCTCCCATAACCGTCTATATAAACGATGTCCAATATAATGGCAATTTTGAAGCCCGGCATTTGGGCGGTGTCATTATCTTTCCCGTACCCCTGCTTGGTACTGATACTGTGACAGTCAGTGGAAAGAGCATTCGGGTAGACCAGGCAGGAGGCTTCTTTAGCTGGAGCGCAGATCTTTCATCGGACACTGTTGATGTGAGCACCTTTGAAAGCGGTGGCTGGAAAGAGAACCTCCCCACCATAAACGGCTTTACTGCTGCTGCAGAGAGCTATTGGGCTGATGAAAGACTGTCCTCAAGGCTCGGCCAGGAAGTGATCATTGCCTTGTATTTGGACACTGGTACCAATAAAAAACGATATGAGGGCTATGGGAGGATTTCGGGGGACAGCATTAAGCTTTCAGCTGATGGTGTAGTAAATGAAAGCATTGAATTTGAAGGCAGCGGTAAGCTGTATTATAGGGAGGATTAAAGAAGATGAAGCAAGGAGTATCCATAGAGCTTGATAAGCCAAGGACCTTTAGGTATGGGATGAACGCTCTCATTAGGATAGAGGAGCTTACCGGTAAAAACCTTACGAAACTTGAACTAGATAATATCTCCATCAAAGACCTGCGGACCATCGTCTATGCGGGTCTTTTTCATGAGGATAAAAATCTGACGCCGGAAAAATGCGCAGACCTGATCGATGAATATAGTGACATCGGCACTGTGGCCGAAAAGCTCGGTGAAGCCATGACCCTGGCTTTTGGTACAAAGCCGGGAAACCCACAGGCGGTGGAGACAGTCAAAGCTTAAACTTTGACGAGCTGTTTTCCATCGCAATAAAAAAGCTAAGACTGAAACCGGCTGAGTTTTGGGAGTTAACCCCTTATGAGCTTGCGCTAATGTTCGGGGGCCACGCGGAAGAGAAATCAGAACGAAGGCAGGAACTTATATATCTGGCTTGGCATGTGGAAGCATTTGCAAGGCAAAAGAGGTTACCGAGTCTGAAGAAAGTTCTAAAGGACAGCGAAATCAAGAAAAAAACGAGTAGTCGCCTGTCAATAGAGCAGCTAATAAAGGTTGCCAAGAGTAAAGGGCTGAAAGTGCCGGTGAAATGGAGGTGATGGGATGGCAGTAATTAGAAGTGTTGTGGTGAAAATCGGAGCGGATATTTCAGAGCTACAAAAAAGCTTGAACAGTGCTGCAAAAAAATTGGATAAAGCCGGTAAAAGCCTCGCTTCCATTGGTGGCACCTTAACCAAGGGGCTGACTCTTCCCATCGCCGCCGCTACCACAGGAATTTTAAAGCTGGGGATGGACTTTGATGATACTTTCGAGAAAATTCGAGTCGGAACCGGAGCCACAGGTGCAGCACTTCAGGACCTTCAGGATGATTTCAAGGCAGTTTATGCTTCCGTTCCGGCTGGAATGGAGGATGTGAGCACTGCCATTGCCGATCTTAATACGAGAACCGGGCTTGCAGGCAAACCACTGCAGGAGTTATCCACCCAGATGCTGAACCTCTCTCGCATTACTGGAGAGGATTTATCAGGTATGATATCAAGTTCATCGCGCCTTTTTGGAGACTGGAGTGTGGCGGCCGGTGATACTGCAGGCACCATGGACTATTTGTTTAAGGTTGCCCAAAGCACCGGAATTGGTTTTAATGATCTGAACGCCAAGATGGTGGAGTTTGGAGCGCCACTTCGTCAAATGGGCTTTGACCTAGAGACCTCAGCTGCTATGCTCGGTAAGTTTGAAAAGGAAGGGGTCAACACCGAGCTAGTGCTTGGCGGACTTCGTATAGCACTGGGCAAGATGGCCCAAGAAGGTATTACCGATACCAAGGCGGCTCTTGAAGAGGTTACTAAAAGAATAAAGGAGGCAGGCTCCACCGGTGAAGCCAATGCCATCGCCCTTGAAATGTTCGGTACTCGCATAGGCCCCGATATGGCTGCTGCCATTAGGGAAGGCAGGTTTGAACTGTCAGATCTAGTGAAAACCTTACAAACGAGCAGTGAAACTATCAACGGAGCCGCTTTTGAAACCATAGATTTTGCTGAGCAGCTGACCATAATGAAAAACAGGGCTGCTGTTGCATTAGAGCCACTCGGTTCATCTTTGATGCAGGCGGTCAATTCGGCCATGCCTGCCATCGAGGGCCTTATTGGAAAGCTGACTGGTTTAGTCGATTGGTTTGGAAACCTTGACAACGGCTCGCAGATACTGATTCTTTCCTTCATCGGTTTTGCCGCAGCAATAGGTCCTCTCCTTTCACTTGTGGGCAATCTCACAAGTGGTGTCGGCGCTGCAGTGAATGCTGTGAAGTGGCTTGCCGATGCGGAAAATATCGCAGCAATAAAGACAACCGTTTTGTCTGTGGCTCAAAAGGCAGCGGCAGCAGCTCAGTGGCTACTTAATGCGGCCATGTCAGCCAATCCCATAGGTCTTGTTGTTATCGCCCTGGCCGCATTGGTGGCAGCAATCGTCTATCTATGGAATACCAATGAAGACTTTAAAAAGGCGGTTATCGCTATCTGGGATGGAATTGTTGATGGAGTTAATAAGGCTATTGATTTTATGGTCAATCTGTTTAACAACGTGGTTAGTTTCTTTAAAGATAATTGGCAGAGCATCTTGCTCTTGATGGTTAATCCCTTTGCCGGAGCATTTAAGTATCTTTATGAGAATTGCGAGCAGTTTCGCACCTTTATCAATAATCTATTGGCTGCTATTGGCCGGTGGTTTACCGGGATTTACAACGGCATTAAAAGCACCGCTTCAAGTATCGTCTCAAGCATTCAAACTACATTTAACCGCGTTAAATCATGGGTGGCTGATTTTATCTCTAACGGTGCCCAGTGGGGAGCAAATCTTATAAAGAATATTGCTGATGGCATCTTATCCGGTATTAAATGGGTAAGAAATGCTACTGCAAGGGTAGCAGATACCGTGAAAGGATACCTAGGCTTTTCCTCGCCAACTGAAAAAGGGCCGGGCAGTAAAGCTGATAGATGGATGCCCAATATGATCTCTATGCTGGAAAGTGGCATCAAAAAGGGTATTCCCGATATAAGGTCTGCTGCCATGGACCTAGCAGGAAGTATTTCGAACTTAGGCAATACAAATATTTTAAAAGAGGCGGTTCCTGCGGATAGAACTACCAGCCGGACTTCTAGTTTGCAGATAGAGAACTTACTCTCGGTAGAAAGAATGGAAATGGCTAATGACCTGGATATATATAAATTGAGCCAAAAGATAGCAGAGCTTTTAAAAGAACAAATGTATTTGACTGGGGTGAGGTTATGAGAAGCGCCTTTGATATACCGAATATTATTAACACTAAAAACGGTTATGTGCTTGATTTGTCCCCGGAGCGTTTGACCTCAGCCTTAGCAGCAGAGGGTTTTAGCCTTAATGACTCAACTTTGCACAGTGATTTTGCCGGGCGGGCCGTACTAAGTGACCCTACTTCTGAAATAGCGATGGTGCTAAATGATCAGATATCCAGCGTAGATATACGCCCTTTCTTATCTATGCTGTTAGCTAAGTCGGGAAAAAGAGATGTCAATACGGCCATAGCGGCTAAAACCTGTGACATGGGCTACTATCCTTTGGTAGCGAACACCTGTAATTCCGAAAATACCAGTTTTGAAACTAAGTTTAAATGTAAAGATGGCTATCCTACCGGTATTGTGGAGTGGCACTATGCCAGGGACTATAACGGCAAGGTACGTGCCTTAGATATACTATCCTTTTCGCGAAATAACGTACTGTACATAATTGCCGATGCCCAAAACATCAATGATTTAAAGATTGCCATGGAATGGGTAGGGTGGGATTCCGGCCAGCCAGATAAACATGATTTGTCTGCAGCGTACGAGATTTATAATGGCCAGGGCGTAATTTGGGTAGAAGAACATAATAGCGGCTGGTTTGCGGCTTTAAGCTGCACCAATATGAATGAATATCAGGTGGATTCAGTTCAGTTCACACCTATCTATGCATTGGATGAGACTAAAACTACTGTTAGCCATTCAAGTTGTTTTGTTGGTATGGGTACGGATGGTCTGGGTGAACGCGGTAGTGTAGTTTTTGCTATCGCCATAGGCAGGAGTAAGGCTGAGGTAATGGAAAAAGCGGTAGCTGGCCTCTCAAATTGGGAAAGTGAATATACGGACGCAGAGAACATGTGGTGTGAATACTTTTCCGGTTTAGAAAGGCAGTGGTTTGCCCCGGAAGCAATAAAGGCCAAGGGATATTTTTCTCTCATGCAAATCCTTAATTTGTCGGTGGGCGGCTATTTGTCAGCGGGAATTCCCAATTGGCCTTATAACTGGGTGCGTGATACTGCCTGGGCGATCCATGCCCTCATCCCAATAAAACCGGCACTAGCTGCCCAGTTTCTCAGCTGGTTTGAAGGTAAGAACATGTTAACAGTAAACGACTTTGATATAGATGGTACCGGGGAATACAACTATAACAACACCGATAATGCGGCTGTATTCCTGGCGGCAGCCGGTAAATACTTTAGGCACACTAATGATAAACAATTGCTGTCAGGGTTAAAACCGCAGCTAGATCAGTTGTTTACCTACCTAGAGGACAATTTTATAGAGGCAGATAGACATATTTTAGCCCGGCATGTTCATGATTATTGGGATGACTATGCTAGTGAGATAACAACATCGTTGGTGAAATATGAAAGCATGGTGGATATCTTATGGATTTATGCTCTTGAGAATCTTATCCCGGTATATAGAAGCTTAGGTGATAACAGCAGGGTTACCTTTGGGGTGAACGCACTTAGTCTTCTTAAGCAGGGGTTAGCTGATTACCGCCGGGAGGACGGGGGCTTTGATTATGCTATTAAACAGGATGGGACGCTGTATGACAGTGTTTTAACGGTGCCAGCTAATATTTTCGCAGCCTGGATGCTTAATGACAAGTCATGTTTCAATTGGCTTAAGAGCAGAACTGCAGTTGCAACCCTGGGAGGGCTGGGGTTACAACTTGACCATGGGGTAGGCTTTTCCCAAAGCAGCACAGGAACAGCAAAAAAGAAAGATATCTGGTTTCCGCATGTCTGTATTATTGCCATGTTAGCGGCTGAAGAGGGTGATTTAAAGCCGCTTAAGCTTCTAGCTAATAATTTTCCTTTCGGGTCCTTGCCTGAATATGTGCAGGCAGATTTAAAGAATGGGAATAGGCTTGGCTATTTAAGCGGAGCCTGGTCCTTTTCCTGGTCATACGCAGCCTATCTTGAAATGATGAACCGCCTGTTTTTAGCAAGCGGGGGTAAATAACATGCGAGAACTATTGAATAGTAAACTGATTGTCACTGATAGCGCAGATAGTTTTTACCGTCTTTTCCCTAACCCCCCGTTGGGATTGGTATTACTTAATTATACAGAGGGTGCCGGGGAAGCAACCAGAGCGGCCACCCTAGTTCCCTCCAGCGCCTGGACGCTTATTTTCTTATGCTCCTATGGTACTAAGGACGCGATAGATAAGGCTAAGCTAATCGCAGATAATTTGATTGATAATATTATCGAGACTACTGTCAATGGCCAAACCATGTACTTTCAATCCATACATTACTTTAATACTGATAATCAGCAATGGCAAAGACGAAAAGATGATGGTTATTGCGAGGTATATACAAGGGATTTGTTCTTATCAGCTTACGGTTTAAGCCGCTTATACCTTCGTTGTGGAGAAGATACTTACAAACAGTGGTCTTTAAAGCTGATTGAGAGCATTTATAAAGTGCAGACTGCTTTTTCTTCCCTTTGCGGCACCGAACTGCCTGCATATTTGGACGGTGCTTTTCCTGAATTTTATCTCCGCACAGATGCCGGAGTAGAATTCTATCCCGTTAACGGGCGTGTGCCACTGCATCTCGGGGATATTGCCTATGACCTGGTGCAAACTGCAATAGCTGCATTTGGAAATAGCCAGCAAACTGCTGAGGGCGGGACTTACTATATCGGGGACATTAATGATAGATTTCATAACTTTATCCGCACAAATTGCATACAAAGCCAGCGGGGAGTAATGGAAACGGTAGGTCTGCCTTATATGTATATGGCCCCCATAGAAGGCACAAGTGATTATACTGGCAAGAACCTATCGCCGGTATATAACCAGTGGGGAGATGTTAACTGGACTTCAGATACAGTTCTGTGGTCGGTGCTGGGTTTGGCTAAAAATGAAGGCAGTGGGGCCGCGATCTTTGTTGCTAGGGCTAAAGCTTTAATGATAAACGGCTTTTTCTATGATGTATATACCTATACAGGAGTAAAGGATAGCGAGTTCCCCGATCTGGCTACTCAAGCCACTATTTTTTACCTTGAGGCCCTTCGTCTTACAGGAGGGACGTATGACTATAAAACAGAACAAGCGTTGATGAAGGTGCAGGTAGATAGTCTAGACCCTAATTCCAACGGACTATATTACTGGTCACTTGAAGATAAAACGGTGGAGATGGTAGCGACAGCGCGTATATTCACCGGCTTTTTTAATCTAGAAGCCTTTGCTAGCGGTATGCCAAGAAAGCTTTATTTTGACGGAGTGGATACCTCAACCTTTGGACTTTCCATCATTGATGTTAAGGGGCGCTGGGAAATTCCTGAAGGGGAGGAAACAAGCACAAAGCTTCCTGGCATGGATGGTACCTACTATCATCACACCGAATTCAAGGAGCGAACCATTGTAGTAAAGGGCCTATTAAAGCATGATAGCCGGTCGGCCTTAGTAGCTGCCCAGAAGGAGCTAAATACTTTGCTTAATCCCAAAAAGGGAGAATGTGAGCTTCGCTTTGATGATGAGTATTTCAATGTTTATAAAGGAAGGCTTCGGGGGAAAACCGTCATGGAAACTGTCGGTTCAATGGAAATACTTAATCTTCAATTCAATTGTTCGAAACCTTTTATTTATGGTGTACCCCAGTATTACAAAACCTCAGGTAGCGTTTGGCTATTAAACCGGGGTTCACAAAAAACGCCTCTCAGGTTAACCCTTACTGGTCCGGCAGAATTTCCGGTAATTAGCATCGGTGACAGCCAGATATATATTAATACATCACTTGGCAGCACCGATATATTTATTGTGGATAGCGAAAAATTAGAAATCACCTTAAACGGTGCCCCGGCAGCACATTTGGCTGAAGGGGATTTTTTATATCTTGAACCGGGCGAAACTGAGATCAGTACCTCCGCTGGAAACTTAGAGATAGAGTTTTCGGAAATGTGGCTGTAAAGGTGGTGATAAGATGCTTGAGATATATGATGCAGCTGGTATCAAGCGATTAGGCTATTTGGGACAAAAGGAACTAAGTGATTTTTGTCGGGTAAGAAGTAGTAATGGCATGAGCACCCTAAAGTTTAATTGCCTGGTTAATGAAAAGACCCTGCGGCTTATCGAAAGCGAAAACAGAATTTACTTTGAGGGTAGTGAGTATATCATAAAAAGCCCTTCAGCCACTTTGACAGATGAGGGGTTTATCAGTGTATCCTGTGTGTGTTCAGCAGAGGAACTGCTCTATCGCTATATTGACGGCGAGCTAGCCTTTTCTAATGCTAGTATGAGCTATGCAGTAGCCAGGGTACTTGAGAATACGGGCTGGACTTTAAAGTATTGCGACCCCACTATCACCACTCTCCGTGATGTCCGTTTGGAAAATCTTAATCGTCTGGAAGCTTTAAACGAGCTACTTAAACTATACGGGGCAGTGGAGGAATATTGTTACGGGCCTTTCGTGCAATTTGATACTCTGGAAAAAACAGTGAGCCTATATAACGATATTGGCCAGGATAACGGGGTGACTATTCGTTCAGGAAGAAATTTAGCCAGCTTGGATTTAAGCTACGACTCGAAGGGGCTGGTAACCAGGCTATATGTGAAAGGAAAGGATGGCGTAGATATCGCTAGTGTCAATGGTGGCTATAGCTATATTGAAAACTTCTCCTTTTTCACAGCCCTCGGCTACAACACGGCTGACAGCATCATAAGGGAGCGTTTGGTGCGAGAAGATGTGGTTACCTATGACAAGATCGCTGACCCTAGTGAATTGTTGGAGCAGGGGCGAAGAAAGCTCGCGGTCGTCGCTTGGCCCAAGCTTAGTGTGAGTGTGAAGCTGGCTGACCTTTACCGCTTGTATGCTGAGGCCCTTTATAAAATAGAGGTGGGGGATTGGGTAACGGTAGAATATACCGGGCCGCAAGATATCTCTGTACGCTTAAGGGTACGAGTAATTGAAATGGTTGAATACCCCTATGAACCGCAGAGAAACAGCATTAACGTGGGAACTCCGAAACCGCAGATAAGTGATGCTGTGAAACCGGCTGTGACTACTGCGAGAATAATTACCCGGAACCGCCATGCCAATAGCCTGTTACAAGGCTTTATCAATACCGCCACCACCTTAATCAATGGTACAAATGGGCTGCTAACTATTACTGACAACACAATAGACTTTTGGGGCATTGATGCTGAAGGCAGGCGAAATGGCAAGGGGGTACGCCTATCGCCAGGGGGACTTGGTATCACTGAAGACGGTGGGCAAAGCTACAAAACAGCAGTAACCGGAGAAGGTGTGCTATCAAGTACCGTAGTGATTAACGAACTTTATGCATTATCTACCGCTGATGAATATACCAAAATCATGTCTGATGGTTTACATGTATATGATGAGAATAATATTGAACGCCTCCATGCCGGTCATTGGCAGGTGGACGCTACAGAGCGTTTTGGTTTAAGGATTACAGCATCAGATGGGACGACAGTTATTTTAGATGATCGTGGTATGCTGCAAACTTGGCAGTTGCATGTAGTAGATAATGTAGATGCCACTCATCCCCTTAAGATAATTTTCTATGTTCCACCTGGAGCCAATCTATTAAATGGTAAGCAGTTTAAACTCAGCTTTACCAAGGAATGGTTTAGAGCCTATGAAACCGGAGCAGCATCAGGAGGTGGTGTTTATGCATCCACTGAAGATGGTGGTTATACCTTTACATCCACTGAGTCAGGTGGCGGCGACATAGATACCAGCGAGCCTGGATTGTGGATTCTCTCTCCCTCACAGTATCTATTACCCGATTTTATGGATATGGCGGGCTATCATTTTCACGATAATACCATGGAGAAAGATGGTACGCATAACCATGGAATTGAGCATGGCACTACCCTTATCACCGATACGGGTAGTGTTTCATGGGTACAAAGTGGCTATCATGACCATATTCTTCACAATACTTATGCCGGAGATCACGCTCACGCTATGCTATCAGTTTCCCATACCCACGCTGTTTCTTTGCCGTTTCATGCTCACAACATGTATTTACCGAATCATCGCCATATGGTTTCTTTAGGGGACCATACTCACAATTTGGTTTTTGGTATATATGAGGGAACTGCCCCGGCTGACATATCAATTACTCTGGACGGAACTGATATTACTGCGCAACTTGGGGGGCCATTTAACGAAAACAAGAATGAACTCCAATTATCCCCCCATATAACGTCGCCAGGCTGGCATAATTTAGAGCTAGGCAGCAGTATTTTAGGTAGGATAAATGCCAGTTTGTTTATTCAACTATTTATGTATATGTGAGGTGAAAGAGATGTCAAAGCATATTAAGGTTGAGAAAGATAAGGAAGGAAACTTTAAGGTGATTCATTCACTAGAGCTGGACGAGCAAGGGCTATTAGGAAGGAAAAAGCAGCTTGAAAAATCTATCAAAGCTTATGACTTTCAGCTTAAGGGAATGACGGAGGCAAAGGCTCAGCTTCAGGCAGAACTGGATTCTATTAATCAAAGTTTAGTTAAAGAGAATGGGGGGACTTAATTTGAAAGATACAAGCACCTTTCAATTAACTTTTGCAGCCGTTGGGGGCTGGCTGGGATATCTTCTTGGCGGCCTTGACGGTTTTCTTTATGCTCTGATAGCTTTCGTGGGCATAGACTACTTGACCGGTGTGATGGTGGCTATCATCGAGAAACGGCTCTCGAGTGAAGTTGGTGCTCGAGGGATATTTAAAAAGGTACTGATTTTTACCTTGGTTGGTATTGGAAACATAGTAGATGTTCATCTAATAAAGAACGGTAGTGCAATTCGCACCGCCGTTATTTTTTTCTACTTGTCTAACGAGGGTATCAGTATTTTGGAGAATGCCGCCATCATCGGCCTGCCTATACCGGAAAAGCTTCAAGATGTTCTGTCCCAACTGAACGGTAAAGCCAGGGAGGAAGATTGAAATGGAGTTAATAACAAAATATATGACTCGTAATGATTGCTACAAGGCAGGACGAAAAATTAACCCCACGGGCATTATGGTACATTCAACCGCTACTCCCGGTATGATGGCGGTAGACTGGTTTAGTCGTTGGAATAAATCATACCAGGCGGGGGAGATAAACCGGCAGGTATGTGTCCATGCTTTTTTGGATGACAAGGAAGTCCACCAATACCTCCCCTGGGAGCATCGGGGGTGGCATGCTGGTGGGAAGGCGAATAATACCCACATTGGCTTTGAAATCTGTGAGCCAGGTGGGTTTTCTTATGCTGGTGGGGCTAACATGGTGGGCTATGATGTTTTAAAGCAGGAAGCTTATTTTAGGAAAGCTTGGCAGAATGCGGTGGAACTTTGTGTGATGCTCTGTAAGAAATATGGGCTGAGTGAACAGGACATTGTGGATCACTCTGAAGGTCATAAGCTTGCCATAGCTAGTAATCACGCAGATGTGAAGCATTGGTTTCCTAAACATGGTGAGAGTATGGATACTTTTCGGAAGGCTGTGAAAGTCGCTCTTAAGGCAGAACAATCCGCTAATAGTAATGATCCAATCGCTAAAGCCAAAAAGTTATATCGTGTTCAAGTAGGTGCTTTTGCCAATAAACAAAACGCAGATGCCATGTTAGAGAAGATTAAAGCGGCAGGTTTTGATGGCTATGTGAAATACGAATAACACTAATCAATCATTATGGGGAGCGACTCAAACGGGTCGCCCCTTTTTTCATGGAGGTAGAACCATGACGACTAAGCAAAAGCTAAAAATTCAGCAGCTGCGCAAGCTTGGACAGAGCTACGGGAAAATAGCTGCAGCCCTTTCAATCTCAGAAAACACAGTGAAATCCTATTGTAGGCGCAACAACATCGGTAATAGTAAAAAGCCCGTTGAACATGAAGACAAAGAATCAAATATCAACTGCAAGCACTGCGGGGAACCCTTGACACAAGGAACAAAGGGACACCCTAAGAAATTTTGCTCTGAACAATGTCGTCGAGCATGGTGGAAAGAAAATGACAGCCAATATAAAAAGAAAGCCTATTACACACTGGTTTGCAAAGAGTGTGGGAAAACATTCGAAAGTTATGGCAATAAAACCCGCAAGTTTTGTGGGCATGCCTGTTATATAAAGCACCGTTTTGAAAAAGCGAGGGATGATTGTGACGCATGCTCAGTTTGAACGTGAAAAGAACTATCAGGTATCATTTGCCATAGCAAAAACCATGCTCTCAAAAGGGTTAATTAATAGGAAGGAATTCGCCAAGATTAATTCACTTCTCGTTGCCAAATATCAGCCTTTAATAGGTAGTTTGTGATATGTTAATTAGCTTGCTATGTATCAAAATCAGAGTTAACATGTCACACTAGGGAGGTGATTATATGGCGCGAACCATCCGAAAAATCGAGCCAATAAAGGCAACAATACCAGTTAAGAAGCGCGTTGCCGCCTATGCCAGAGTATCCAGTGGCAAAGATGCAATGCTTCACTCTATATCAGCTCAAATCAGTTATTACAGCGACTATATTCAAAAGCAACGCGGATGGGAGTATGCCGGTGTTTATGCAGATGAAGCAATGACCGGCACCAAAGATAACAGAGCAGAGTTCCAGAGGCTCTTGAGCGACTGCAGAAACGGTAAAATAGACTTAGTTCTAACCAAGTCCATTTCCAGGTTCGCAAGGAATACGGTTACTATGTTAGAAACGGTACGAGAGTTAAAGAGCATCAATGTTGATGTCTATTTTGAAAAAGAAAATATCCACTCAATGAGCGGGGATGGTGAGTTAATGCTTACCATCCTCGCTTCTTTTGCGCAAGAAGAGAGCCGTTCGGTCAGTGAAAACTGCAAGTGGCGTATTCGAAAAGCTTTTGCTGACGGAGAGCTTGTAAACTTAAGGTTTTTGTATGGGTATCGCATTGAAAATGGTGAAATTGAAATTGACGCCAAACAGGCAGAAATAGTTCGCATGATTTTTGCAGATTATATCGGCGGTATGGGCTGCACCTTGATTGCAAAAAAGTTGTCTGGTATGGGTGTTGCACGACCTCGAGGGGGTACTTGGAACTCGGAGAGAGTTGCGGAGATCATCAAAAATGAAAAATACGCAGGGAATGCGTTGCTTCAGAAAAAGTATGTTAAAGACCATTTGACAAAGACATTGGTGCGCAACAAAGGTATGCTTCCAAAATATTATGCTGAAAACACCCATCCACCAATAATTGATGAGATTACTTTCCAAAAAGCTCAGGGGATTATGGCTAAAAACAGAGATAGTAATGCTGGAAAAAATGACCCCAAGCAATACCCTTTCACCAGTAAAATTGTCTGCAGCAAATGCGGGAAAAATTATAACCGAAAAGCTGCATGCGGGCGGGCTTCATGGAAATGCTCTACCTACCTGCGATATGGCAAGGATAGCTGCCATACCAAGCAAATCCCCGAGGACATCCTGCTTTCGATAGCTGTAGAGGTATTAGGACTTAAAGAGTTTGATGAAACGGTATTTGAGCAAAAGATAAAGGAAATACAGGCTATTGATTCTAACCTGCTGGTATTTGTTTTCCGTGACGGCCGCACTGTCCAAAAGGAATGGCAGAACAAATCACGCAGTGAAAGCTGGAGTGAAGAAGCCCGTCAGCAGGCCCGGGAACGCCAGCTAAAATACTGGAAAGGAGGAAAGCTACATGTGTTCAGCAAGAGCAGTAAAAGTTATTCCGGCAACAGCAGAACGCTTTGCACCGATAACTGCCGGAACTCCAGCCACAAGACGGGTTGCCGCCTACGCAAGGGTTTCAACGGACAATGACGAACAGCTTTCAAGCTACGAGGCGCAGGTAGATTATTACACGAGGCACATCAAATCAAATCCGGCTTGGGAATTCGTAGAAGTCTATGCCGATGAAGGTATATCAGCTACAAGCACAAAAAAGCGTGAAGGTTTCAACAGGATGATAGCCGACGCTCTGATCGGTAAAATCGACCTTATTATTACAAAATCAGTATCCCGATTTGCCAGAAATACTGTTGATACTCTTAGCACCGTCCGACAGCTTAAAGAAAAAGGCGTGGAAGTCTACTTCGAGAAGGAAAACATCCACACCATGGACAGCAAGGGTGAACTGCTTATAACCATCATGTCCAGCTTGGCCCAGGAAGAGAGTCGGAGTATTTCAGAGAACGTTACCTGGGGTCAAAGAAAGCGGTTTGCTGATGGAAAGATTAGCCTACCCTACGGAAGATTCCTTGGTTACGAAAAGGGTGATGATGGGCTTCCTAAGATTGTTGAATCGGAAGCCAAAACAGTGCGGTTGATTTATAAATTGTTCCTTGAAGGTAAGACTCCTTCGGGTATAGCAAGGCATCTTACGAAAAGTTCCATACTGACGCCATCGGGCAAACAGAAATGGCAAACCAGTACCGTAACGAGCATCCTTCAGAATGAAAAATATAAAGGTGACGCGATGCTTCAGAAGACTTTCACCGTTGATTTTCTTACCAAGAAAAAGAAGGTCAATGAAGGTGAGATTCCACAGTATTACGTGGAAAACAGTCATCCTGCAATCATAACGCCGGAAGTTTTCGATCTTGTCCAGCATGAGCTTAAGAAACGGAAAAATGCCAAGGGATATAAGACGGGTGGTGGTTGTTTTTCAGGAAAAATTATCTGTGGTGAGTGTGGGGGCTTCTTCGGCAGTAAGGTGTGGCATTCTACCAGCAAATACCGCAGGACCATTTGGCAATGCAATCATAAGTTTAAAAACAATAATAAGTGCCAGACACCGCACCTTTATGAAGATAAAATCAAAGAGGCATTTTTAGATACTTTTAACAGCCTACTTGAGAATAAAGGGGAAATCCTGCAAAACTATGAAGCCATTATTAATGACCTAACCGATACGTCAGAGTTTGAAAAAGAAAGCGCCAAGTTCCAAAGTGAAAGTGAGGTTGCGGCAGAACTGCTCCGAAAGTGTGTGGAGGAAAACGCCCATTCTGCTCTTGACCAGGGGGAATACCAGCAGCATTATACAAGCTTGGTGGAACGTTATGAAGCCGCCAAAAAAGGACTTGATGAGATTGATAATAAGCGGCTGGAACGAAATGCCAAACGTGAAAGTATAGGGGCTTTTATTCGGATGTTGGAGAAGAGTGACACGCTCTTGACTGAATTTGATGAGGAACTTTGGAATGCAACAGTGGATGCGGTGACGGTTCATCCTGAGCATGAGATTGTTTTTACTTTTAAGGACGGAATGGAACTGAATTCAAAGATATAGGAACAAAACTAAACCCGTTATATTACAGAAATGCTTATCTAATGATGCCAATGCAGTAGTTTTTTTATTGAATATAAGCAATATGAGTGGCTATGCTTAACGCATAAAAGGGGGGATATACTCCCCCTAAAAAATTTTTTATGTGATTACCCAAGTAGTTTATCTAAAAGACTTTTTCCTTCCTGCTTTTTGCCCGCGTCAGATCTTTTTTTCCGCCAGGTTCCCTTTTGCGTACGAGAACGTGGCTGTTTTCCGACATGTGGAACATTCTTTTTGCCGGCTCTTCGATCTGTGCTCATTTTTCTCCTCCTTTCTTTGCCCGGGAGAAAAAACTATGGTATTATATATTTACAGTTTTTTAATACACAGGCTTTAATAGGCCTGCCCAAGTTAGTTTTTTCTCTTGGGGTAATACTAGGCTAAAATGCCTAGTTTTTTTTCTCCTTGCCGTACTCATATTCACCTCCCCTCCCCTATGATTATTCATTTTGTTCCCCTTTGAAAAGGAAAGCAGCTAATAACGCAAGGCCGATTGCGATGAGTATTTTATTACTCATCTTGCTTGCCTTATCCCCTAAAGAGTCCTTAGCTTTACAAACAGCTTCATCAGCATAATTAAAAGTGGGTTCTTTTAATTCTGAAGCATTTATTTTTCCAGGATCGTTTTCCGCAATAAATTGAATTTTTTCATCATCATTTAAGGTGGCGAAATTTGCAAGGCAGATTTCTATCACGTTGCTCAGTGGGAGACCTGTTTTTTGCGCTATTTCAGCCAGTTTGTCGTTTAACCGGATACTGTAAGTAGATCTTGCTTTAAAATTCTCTTGAATAGTTTGCATAGGAAGATCACACCCCTTTTGGTAAATTTATACTATCACAGACATTAATACATAGTCAAGGGTTTATAACACAAAACCCCCAAAGTACAATATAAATATTCAAAAATAATTGCGGAAACGTATCAATAAAATAATCTTTTTACCGTTATTGAAGCTAGGGCTTTAGGCGCAGGCCTATGATGCAAATTTGAGGTAGATAATTATATGGAATAATTATACAATATTAAAAAGCACACAAAGGGGGAGGTGAAGCACATGGGTAAATATACAGATGAAGAAATAAGGAGTTTCTCCAAAATCACATGCAAAATAGCGGCTGATTATCTTGGAATATCACCTACGGCTGTGAGCCTCGGAATGAGAAATGACTTATTACCAATTGGATTTGCAATTCGTAATGAGGACCGGTATACCGACAGCTGGAGTTACCAAATTATTGATGAGCGACTTATTGCATATAAGCATGGAAAGATAACCAATGTTCAGGTTGAAAACATTGAGAAGAACCTTAACACCATCATTTCGCAATTTGAAGAAATGAAAAAAGACCTGCTTTTTATATTAAGCGAAAGCGCGGAACAAGGGACATAAAACTATTTGAATACGCGTTTTCGCTGGATTCAGATTCAACAGAGGAGACCACTGATGCCGAACATATTTCCCCGAACCAGAGAAATAAGGAAAGAAAGGAGGGCTGATTTTGACAGAGCAAACCACAAAATTATCCAGAGAACAATTGTATAATGAGATCTGGGAGATCTCCGTGTCCGGTGTCGCCAAGAAATATAATGTGCCTTATGCCAAATTACTTAAGTTGTGCAAAGAAACAAATATCCCATACCCACCATCGGGATACTGGACTCAATTGAATTTCGGCAAAACCGTAACAAAAACTCCGTTGCCGGAATCCTCGATTACTGAAGTTACGCTGCCCGACAACTCGGCTCCGAAAAGGTCAAAACGCACTGCCGTATTTACTACTGTTACCGAAGTTAGTAAAGAGGTCAAAGTTGAGGAAAACTTAAATTCCGAAGTTAACACTACAGAAGAATCTGAGGCAACTGATAATCAGCTGGTCACTGAAGGTTCGGGTACACCTCGTGACAAGCAGCATATTTATCGTACTGTGGATGGTAAGCATAACATTTATAACCGTGAAAAATTATATGAACAGGTGTGGGCAAATCCGGTTGTTGATGTTGCTGCTCAATATGGAGTGTCAGACGTTGCAATACATAAAATCTGTAAATCGCTTAATGTACCTGTTCCACCCCGTGGCTACTGGTCAAAGATTCGTGCTGGGGCAAAACCCAAAAAGACCCCGCTCCCAAAAACAAAGGGGGTCACTGAAATAGTTGGGGCAAGAACCTTTGAAGGAGAAAAGGAAACTAATACAGCTTCGCAGCCGCTCGCTTTTTTATCAGAAGCCGAGAGAGAAAAAGTACTACTTGCTGCACAACAAATCAAGGTATCACCTGAAAATGTGAAACTGCACAAAAAGATAACAGCCTACAAGTCTGTGGTCAAAGAATGGAATAAAAATAACATGAGACCTGAAGGCGCACAAAAAGGCTTCAATAATTATTACTATTCTAAACGTCCGCCCTTTCTTGCCGGAGTTATTTCAAATGAAACCCTCCCACGAGTTTATCGCATACTTGATGCTCTTTTTCGACAGGTTGAAAACCTAGGTGGTACTGTCAATGATGATCTATCTCTCCAGATTAGAGGTGAGTATGTGCATTTTGAAGTTTCTGAGTCCCAAGATAAAATAAAGCATGAAATCACTAGGCAAGAAGCAAAGGACTTGCTTCTTTATGAAGACGCAAAACGCCATAATACATGGGCCAGTGAACCCCAAATCAGAAAGTATGACTACGTATTCAATGGGCGGCTGAGAGTTAGTATTCGGAAACGCAGACATTTCAGAGAAACCGATAAGATGTCTATTGAATCCAGGCTAGGTGATATTTTAATAGCACTTTACGAAGAATCCCAAGTTCTTAGACTTGAGCGTGAAGCCAGTGAAGAAGCCGAGCGTAAACGTATGGAAGAAGAGAGGCGGGAGGAAGAACGCCGGAACCGATATAATGAAGAAGTCGAGCGGACAATTGCGCTGGAGAACGCGGCCTTGGACTATGAGAGAGCGTCTAGAATAAGAGCCTATGTCAAAGCTATGGAGGATTCTGCTAGCCAAGATGGAATGGATGAAGAAACGGTGAACTGGATAGATTGGGCAAAGAAAAAAGCTGATTGGTTGGATCCAATTGTGGCTAGAGAAGATGAGTTGTTTGGTAAGCGGGAGCACGAAAAAAACGAGGATCAGAAAGCGTTAAAAAAGTTTGGCCAGCATTGGTGGTAGTAAAGTTAAATCTTTTAAGAATTTGGTGATGATCAATTGATTTTTGATATTAGCACACCGGACGCAGCTTTCAAGTTCATTCAAGATTTTTTTAATATTACAGGTAGCGGTTTTATAGATGAGTATATAATCGAATGCAATAATGATTTTGATTCATTTTGGAATAAACGATTGGACTACATCGACTCGACTAACATTGATCACTTAAAATATAAGGCTCTTCACGTAACATCTAACTGGGATGATTGTTTGGAAATTAAAATGCAAGGGATAAAAAATTTACAGGCGGTTTTGTCGGAGCAGACAACATTAAGGAATTTATTATTAGAATATGGTGTTAAATTTGATATCGAGAATAAAGCCCTCGTTATAGGCGAGAAAGTAATTGATATTGACTATGATAAATTTAGGGGTCGATTTAGGCTTACATCTGAAGAAGAACGCATTAGAGAAGTTGCTAGAAAAATATATTTCGATCCGCAAGTGAATGCCTTTTTTTCAATAGATGATATTGCCCGTTATGGAACAGATATTCATTGCAGACCGGAATTTTTAATGAACTTATCAAGTCTTATTCCACGCATAAAAGAGGTTGAAAAAATTTGGTGCACAAAGAGCAAAGGGTATATTGTTACCTTTCTTGCTGATTTCGATCAATTTGCTTGGTATTCTTTTTATGATTATGAAGACAATTATTGGGAAGATATGGAGAGTAGGTTAATACTTAAGAAATGGCTGATTTCAAATGCCGTTAGCAGAAGTTTCGAACGTGGCGGTTCGGAAATTATTGCTTATATGGGGAGTGGGGTTACTATTACACCTGAACAGATTATCGATTATACTGCGTTATGAGGTAAAAATACCACTTGAATTTATTGGGGAATAAAAAAGGCTGGCAGGTTTGATCCAACTGTAGATCGGACTAATGAGTTGTTGGACAAATAGGCTCTTAAAAAATATGGGAAAAGGTGGTAAGATAAAAATGTATATGGTGAAATTTGCTCAACAAAATTTATTAATGGAGAATTGAGATGCCTAATACAATTTGGTCGCGGTTAAATAAACTGCAGCTTGGTAGATATGCGGAGTATTATGCGAAGATGGAATTTGCTTCTTACGGATTTGAGGTATATACATCAGAGGTTGATGATCATGGAATAGATTTTATAGCAAAAACGAAGGAAGGACGATTTTTCGAGATTCAAGTAAAGTCAGTACGTCAAACCAATTATGTTTTTATGTAAAAGGAAAAGTGGAACATAACTAACCAGGATAATTATCTTGTACTATTTATATTTGAAGATGGCAGGCTGCCGGACGCTTATCTTATTCCTGCAGTTACTTGGAAAGCCCCCAATGACCTCTTTTGCGATAAGGACTATGAAGAGTTAAAAAGCAAACCAGAGTATGGGCTTAATTTGTCCAAGAAAAACATGCCGAGGCTTCGTCCATACTTATTTGAAAAGATGATAACATCTCTTTTATGAGCCCAAAGGGGGGGCTTAGTCTAATTTTCTATGGATATCTAGATTGTACGATTGTTTCAGAAAATCAATGGGGAAGACTTTGTGATTACAGGTGGTGGCTTTGTTGTTAGAATTGAAAAGGTTAGTTGAAAGCTTTTTTAAGTTTGTTAGAGACAAAAACATAGAAATTTATAATGAATTCAGCCTGGTACATGAACTGGGGATTTACTTAAGAACCATGCTGCCGCAGTATAAAGTGCAATTTGAGCGTAATGTTTCATTTTTCACACGAGATAACAAAACGATAAAAAAGGAAATTGATGTTACAATCTTTACACAAGACAAACATGAAAAGTATGCTATAGAGATGAAATGTCCAATGAATGGTCAGTATCCTGAGCAAATGTACTCTTTTGCAAAAGACATAAAATTTATGGAAGAACTTAAGGATCGGGGATTTAATAAAACTGCCTGTGTTGTTCTAGTATCGGATAGACCCTTTTACGAAGGAAGAATAAACGATGGTATTTATAGATATTTCAGACAAGAATATGCTGTCTATGGAGACATTTACAAACCTACCGGTCGGGCAAAGAATGTCGACTTCATATCTCTATCGGGTAGACATGAATTTGTATGGGAAAATTTAAACGCCCATAGTAAATTCTATATTATTGAAATGTAAGGAGAATTATTTTGTTTTTTACTAATTTATATACGAAAGACTGAGCCCTGTCCGTGTGGTAGTGGAATAATTTATAAGGATTGTTGTTTGAATAAAGATGACAAAATAGATAAAGATAGCAGGAAACCGGTTCCGGCCATGAGCGTAAGATCAGGGGCGTCGGGAACACCAAGACGTTACATGCCATTCCAATATTTATTAAACCAATGAGGTGAATAATGTGGAATTAATAGATTTGAGAAAGAGGATTGTTGAAAACTTAGACAAACAGATTAATAAGGAGTTAAGTGAATTTGTAATTCCTAGGGACATTATGAATAGGAAAGAAAAGTTATTAAACGGAAAAGATGAGGATGAAATATTTGCTGAAGCAAAAATAGCAGATAATGAATTTGAGACATTCATAAATTTGTGGCTTAATAATGCGTACAGATTTAGAGAGATTGAGCGTGCTATGGGTATGTTACTTCTTTTTTATAAAACTGGAAGCATAGAACCTTATATATCTGCTATCGAAAATAAATCAGCTGACTTTAGTCAACATTTTTGGCAAAGCTATGGTGATTTTCAAGTAAGAAGCTGTAGTTTATTGGATAGTGTAGGCCTATATTTAGCTTTTGTGTTTTATGGAATAATTGATGCTCCTTTTTATTTTAACAATGTTATTGACTCAATAAAACTCAAATATGGCGATAATAAACGCCGAATTCTAGATGGAGATCCTTTTAAACTAAAAAATAGAGATGATTGGAAAGTATTACTTGAAGCTAAACGTAGATATGGGGATATTAAGAGATGGAGAGATGAAGTAACTCATGCATTCTCACCTTTAATGTATATGTTAGATGGAAATGATGAGTTTGATCTCGGCAAAAAACAGATATTAAGGAGCCCGACATTAAATGCTGAAAAAGCGATAGAAGAATGCAAAAAGTCTTATTGTTTACTAAGTTTAGTGAATATTGCTGCAGATACTTTTGCAGTTAGTTTTATAAATACGAATTCATATCACAGAAATCATTATCACGTTTAGATATTAATTTTAGGCTGAGAACGGCATATAACACGAGCACTCCAGCCCTTTTTCACAAGACTTGCAGATTTGGGATGTGTTTAGGGATTTAGTATTACGCACCCTATTGGGGTGGACACGTCAGGAATTCCGGGGACGATATATAAATATTGTACTTCTCATTAGGGTAATAATGCGAATGACTATTAGTATAAAAAGATCAATTTGTTTTAAGGGTGGCTAGAAATGGACTTTTCTGATTGCAGTTGTATAGAAGATATTAAATTGAAACAAGAACTACTCCAATCAGTCTCTGTTATTCCTAATGATAAATTACAGTATCATTATACATCGCCAAAGGGTGTAGATGGTATTTTGAAAAATGAAAACATAGAATTAAGATTTACAAGAATAGATTGTGTAAATGATACAACAGATGGAAGTTATATAATTGAATATTATAAGAATATATGTAAGCAGTTATTGGAAAACAAAAATATAGATAAAGATTATTTCAATTCAATAATTAATGTTTTACCCTTTAAGGAATTTCCTTTTATCCATAAAGCAATTCCACCCCTAATAATAGATGGAGTAGAATATAAAGAATGTTGCATATCTGAATATGTTACATATATATTCTGTTTTTCAACGCTCTCAGACTCATTACCAATGTGGAATTATTATCTTAAAAACGGCCAATATGAGGGTTGGAACTTAGGTTTTTCTTCTTTAAAATTGAAGGAAGCCTTTCACTATCATCCTTATAAGAGAAATTTCTTAAGCGAATTAATTGTTGTTGAATATGACGACCATGAAAAAGACGATATATTGAAAGATTTTGTACAAGCATTATATAGATACCGTCATAAAGATGATACACAATTATCAAAAACTAAATTAGCAATTTCATGCGAACTGTTTAAATGGCGATGTGCTTTTAAATCAAAGAATTTTTCACATGAGAAAGAGGTAAGGCTTGCAATTCACTTACCATTAAATGAAGATAAAACAGCATTAAGTCCATTTGCCAAAACTGAACTTAGATATGGTAGTAACGCTGGGATTCCAAAGTATATTTTTGTACCTCTTTTTGATAAAATGGCAATATGTGAAATTACAGTTTCTCCGCTTTTTAATGGGAAAAAGCAAAAAAGGCTTTTAATGCAATTGACTAATAAAGGTTACGATGTAAAAGTTAATCATTCAAAAATACCGATTAGATTTTAATCTGGGTACCTACGGTTAAGGGGAAAAGGTTATTGACTAAGGGGACATGAGAATAGATAGAAACCTGAAGAAGCACTATTCTAAAAAAAATCAGCGAAGTTATGTGGTTTTGAAAAACTTGATTTTCAGAAAAGCTCTCGGATAAGTGCATTCGGTTGCATAGATCAAGCTTATTCACATAATCCTTTCACTCGAAGAGAAAACACTTCTATTTTAGGAGAGTTGAGGGACGAATTTCTAAGACCTTAAGCTTATTGAATTTCGCCCGGGGGGTGTGTACTTTTTTGCGTTAATCCCGTACTTTTTAGCGTAAATCAATATCGCTAAATTGTATCAATATTTTAGTCATTAGACAAATAAAAACTCAAACTTTGATACAATGAAAACTCCTTGATACAAGGGGTTTTCCTGTTTTAAGGGGTAAAATGGTCGTCTAGAAACGCTACCGTGCTTTCAGGGCAAATCGCTCACACAAAATGGTATGACCTATTCCCCGATCCTACCATCGCAGATGCTATCATGGATAGAGTCATACATAATTCATACATACTTGCTCTAGATTCAAAAAAATCCATGCGAGAAGTATGCGGTAAAAACTACAAACGCAAGACCACACACGGACGGATTTCGTGGAACTGCTCTACTTACCTGAAATTCGGCAAGGCATTCTGCCACACCAAGCAAATCCCCGAAGACATCCTGCTTTCGATAGTTACAGAGGTTTTAGGGCTTACGAAGTTTGATGAGACGGTCTTTGAGCAAAAGATTAAGGAAATACAGGCTATTGATTCTAACCTTCTGGTATTTGTTTTTCGTGACGGCCAGACTGTCCAAAAGGAGTGGCAGAACAAATCACGTAGTGAAAGCTGGAATGAGAAAGCCCGACAACAGGCGCGGGAGAGACAACTAAAATATTTGGAAAGGAGGAAAGCTTCATGTATCCAGCAAGAGCAGTAAAAGTTATTCCGGCAACAGCAGGACTTTTTGCACCCATAGCTGCCGGAACTCCAGCAACAAAACGGGTTGCTGCCTACGCAAGGGTTTCAACGGACAATGATGAACAGCTCTCAAGCTACGAGGCGCAGGTGGATTATTACACTAGACACATCAAATCAAATCCAGCTTGGATGTTCATTGAGGTCTACGCTGATGAGGGTATTTCAGCTACAAGCACAAAAAAGCGTGATGGTTTCAACAAGATGATAGCTGACGCACTGGCCGGTGAAATCGACCTGATTATTACCAAGTCGGTGTCCAGATTTGCCAGGAACACTGTTGATACGCTGACTACTGTCCGACAGCTTAAGGAAAAAGGCGTGGAGGTTTATTTTGAAAAGGAGAACATCTACACATTAGACAGTAAGGGTGAGCTATTGATCTCAATTATGTCAAGCTTGGCTCAAGAAGAATCAAGGTCAATAAGCGCTAATGTCACCTGGGGTCAGCGCAAACGGTTTGCCGACGGTAAAGTCAGCCTGCCATACGGACAGTTCCTTGGTTACGAAAAAGGTGAAGATGGCTTGCCGAAAATTGTCGAAAAAGAAGCTGAGTTTGTCCGGTTGATTTACAAACTCTTTCTTGAAGGTAAGACGCCTTCGGGTATAGCAAAGCATCTTACAGAGAAAGGTATCAAGACTCCTGCTGGTAAACAGAAATGGCAACCCAGTACCGTAACGAGTATCCTTCAGAATGAAAAATATAAAGGCGATGCTGTGCTGCAGAAATCATTTACAGTGGATTTCCTTACCAAGAAAAAGAAAATTAATGAGGGTGAGATTCCCCAGTACTATGTGGAAAACAGTCATCCGGCAATCATAAGCCCCGAGACATATGAACTGGTTCAAGAAGAGTTCAGGCGGCGTAAAGCGGCAGGAAGATATACAAGCGCCATTAACTGCTTTGCCAGCCGGATTGTTTGTGGGGACTGTGGCGGATTTTACGGCAGAAAGATATGGCACTCCACCACCAAGTACGCCAACACCGTTTGGCAGTGCAATAATAAGTTCAGAAAGAGAACCTATTGTAACACCCCTCACCTGAAAGAAGAAGTCCTGAAACGAGCCTTTGTCGAGGCCTTCAACAGCCTTATTGAAAATAAAGATGAGATTTTATCCACCTATAATGAAATAATTGTAACGATTACAGACTTCAAAAAGCAGGAGAAGGAGAGCCAAAAAATCAATGAAGAATGCACAGTCATTGAAGCGGCAGTGGAAAAGCTGATTGCTGAAAACGCAAGGTCAGCAATAGACCAGAAGGAATACACCAAGAGGTACACCCCCCTTGCTACCAGATATAACGAGCTGCAAAACAGGAAGCAGGAGCTTAATAGCGAAATCGCAATCTTAAAAGCCAGGCGCAATCAGATGAACGCCTTCATCCGCCAACTTAAAGAGCAAAAAGAACTACTGACCGAGTTTAACGAGAGCCTTTGGTGTGCGACTGTTAACGCAGTGGTTGTAAAATCCAATGAAGAGATAACTTTTCAGTTTAAAGACGGAACTGAATTGCCATGGGGGATTGAATAACCATGGTGAAAAGAAAGATAACTGAAATAAAAGGAAGCCTCAATCCCTTCACCGTACCTCCAAAAATCAGAGTTTGTGCCTATGTACGTGTATCAACTGAACACTCCGGGCAGATGAATTCCCTCCAAAACCAGACCGAATACTATGAACGAAAGCTAAAGTCAAATCCTGCGTATGAATTCTGCGGCATTTTCTCAGACACGGGTATATCCGGCTTAAAAATAGACCGGCCGGGCCTAAAGGCTATGCTTGAAAAAGCAAGAGCAGGTGAAATAGATATTATCATTACAAAGTCGGTTTCCCGATTTGCAAGGAATACTCTAATGCTGCTTAAATATGTCCGCGAATTAAAAGATGCAGGTGTGGGTGTCATCTTCGAAGAGCAGAACATCAACACCATAAATGCTGAGGGAGAATTAATGCTCACTGTCCTTGCAGCCATCGCGGAAGAAGAACGAAAGTCGGTCTGTGCCAATGTTCAATGGGCCATGCAGAACAAATTCAAGCGCGGAGAGGCGATGGTAGACGTTAATCGCCTCATGGGTTACGACCGGGACGAAAATGGCAGTCTGGTCATAAATAAAAAGCAGGCAGAAATCGTCAAGCGGATTTATAATCTCTATCTAAATGTTATTTCCGGGTATAAGATTGCGCAGATACTAAATGACGAAGGTGTCCCTACCTATACTAAGAATCCATGGCGTTCGCACCGGATTTTAAGTATCATCTCCAACGAGAAATATACCGGCGACTGTTTGATGCAAAAAGCCTTCGTTAATGAGGAGGGTAAGCAAGTTTTAAATAAAGGGCAAAAGCCCAAGTACTACGTTGAAAATGCCCATCCGGCAATTATTCCAAGAACAAAGTGGAAGGCGGCCCAAACCATCCGTGAAGGCAGAAAAAAGAAAGAATATCCCTTTACCGGCTTATTAAAGTGTCCGTACTGTGGAGCATCGCTCATCAGAGTCATCCATCAAGGCGGCTATGTAAGCTGGATTTGTGCAACCTATCAGCAAAAAGGTAAGGCCGTATGTATAGGGATGCGCATAGCAGATGGAATATTAGAAGCGCTTTCGAAGGATTATGCAATAACTGAGCCTATGGTTCTGGAGGAGGTGAATCATGACCTCCGTAGAAAGAAGAGGTCCGAGAAGGATTTCCGTCTTATACCCGTTACCCAGTACAACGGATGGCGAGAAGAATGAAACGAATAAACAGAGAGTTGCGGCTTACTGCCGGGTCTCAACAGGCAGTGACGAGCAACTTTCAAGCTATCATGCACAAATAACCTATTACGAAAATTATATAAGATCACATCCTGATTACTCTTTTGCCGGAATTTACGCTGATGAAGGCATCTCCGGAACTGACCTTAAAAAGCGCGATGCTTTTAACCGTCTGATGCAGGACGCCAGAGATGGCCATATAGATATGATCATTACTAAGAGCCTCTCCCGCTTCGGTCGCAATACTCTTGATTGTCTTAACTGTATTAGGGAATTGAAAGCCCTCGGGGTGGATGTCTATTTTGAAAAGGAGAATATCCACACCATGAGAAGCGAAGGAGAGATGCTTTTGACGCTGATCTCAGCAGTAGCGCAAACCGAAAGCCTTGCTATTTCAGAAAACGTTAAATGGGGCATCCGCAGAAAGTATGAGAGAGGTAATATCAAAAGCATTCCAAGCGGTAAATTCCTGGGTTATGACAAGGACGAAGACGGTAATCTCATCATTAATGAAGAACAAGCCAAAGTAGTGCGCCGGATCTACCAGGAGTTCCTTGACGGGTTCGGTACCTTCCAGATTGCCAAGCGCCTGACCACAGAGAAAGTACTGATGGCTTATGGCGGGAAGGAGTGGTGTGCAAGCCATATCACAAAAGTTCTTACTAATGAAAAGATGAAGGGCGATACAAGGTTTCAAAAGACTTATAACGCAGATTATTTAACAAAGCGGCGTGTGAAGAATGAAGGGGAATTGCCACAATATTATTTTGAGAACACCCATCCCGCAATTATCGATAAAGACACATGGAAATGCGCGCAGCTTGAAATGAAGCGGCAGGAACAGTTTGCTAAAGACCACTACATGAATAAGTTTCACCGGCATAGTGAGGAGTATCCCCTCAGCGGGAAAATCATCTGCAAAGAATGCGGACATACATTTTTGCTTCGAAAATCAAAGCGAAAAGAGGATTATGGAAAGAAGTACTGGATTTGCAGTAACTTCAAGGCTGGACGCTATAAACCGGTTGGGGAGGATACCTCCCGGAATGGTCAAAGGATTTATGCAGAGATTGCAGAAAAGGAATTCATCAAAGCATGGAACCAACTGGTTGATGATAAAGAGAGCTTTTTGCCAAAGCGGCAGCAAACCATAAACGGCGACGATACTTTGGCTGCATATAGGGCTAAGGAACTGGTGTGCATGATAGAAGAAGTCGGGTGCATTGAAACGATGCCATATGAATTGATGCTTAAGACACTTGACCATATTGAAATCGGGCTTAATGGCAAACCGGTGGTTGTTTTTCTTGCCGGAACAAGAATTTGAATACGAAAATTAGAATCCCGCAGGGTTGGCTTGGTGCTGAACTTGCGGGTTTTTTTTGTTTTTATAGGGGTTTTTTGGGGAAGGTTGCTTTCATAGGAAATGTTTGTATACCGTGTATTAAAAAAGAAAGGAGCTTTAATTTCTTTGGAATTTTTATGATTAACAGGAAACTTTTAAGAAAATATAGAATAGCTTAACGATGTTTCATTGCAAAATTGCACAAGTTTTGCAAGTGAGAAGCCGATAAATGTTTAAAGAACCGGTTCCATCAATTACGAGGGAGATAATTAATGATTCCTTTAGATTTCTTAGATTATGGCGAAAACAATAGTATTGATATGAAAGTCACAGAAAATGTAAATGGAAACCTAGCAGTAATTGTAAGAGTACTATTAGATTATCTGAATAATGATCCAGATTTCGGGATGGATGGTTTTCTACCTAGAGATTATTTAATGCGTAGACCACAAGAATGTAGATGTCTTGTAGATGAATTATATGAACTAATCTTATCCCCTGAACTTAGATATTATATAAATCCAAAATACGAGTATCTTTTATATACTATTTTACAATGGTGGGAAGATTGTAATGATAATCCCTCTGAGCTTATACCTAATCCAATAAACAAAGACCTTTTTTCTCTAATATCAACTAATCCAAATTATTTAACTAACGATGGTACAAATTATGTTTTAAAAGAAATACAAAATTATGAATCGTATTATTATTTCTGTTTCTGCGATCATGATTTTCTCCCCTCGCAATTAAGTAAGATGTTAACGATGTTTTTACGTAATGAAGAATTGTTTTCAATGTTTTTTCCAGATGTAAATTTATATGATTATATAGATCTCATGCCAGTAGATTTGAGAAAACAATACTTAGGAAAATTACAGCTACCCCAGAGTCCAAAAACAAAATTAGAAGCTATTAACATTGAAAAGGGAGTGATTACTGAATTATATAAAGTACTTCGTAAATTCCAAAAGCGTGTAGTTGAATTTCGTAATCGTGGTGAAACCGAGATAAGCAACGATATACATGATAGTATCGAAGAAGTTCTAAAATCTAAGTATGATTTACAAATTACAAGAGAATTTCCGATGGGAAGAGCTATTAAAACATTAGGGGAAACTGACTTATATATTTATGGGGATGAAGACTATGCCATTATTGAAAGTAAACACATTGAAAATTTTTTAGATCAATTTAAACAATTGTTGGGTTATTTAAATCATTATTTTCATTTCGGCATTACTATTTCTATAAACAAAAAATATAATTTGCAAGATGCTATAGATAAAATCAAGGAGAACCTAAACAATTTTGTAGACGATAATTTTAAATTAGTTTCAGTAAAGGATTTAGAACAGCAATATGTTTTTAAGAGTGTTCATATAATTCCTGAAGATAAAGCTAAGCATATGACTGTCTATCATTTTATTCTTCATTTGAATGATTATGACCGTGAAAGAATTGCTAAAGAAGCGAGAACTTAGAATTAGACCCATCTTAAACATTATGTTTTGTGCTATAAAAAGCTTCACCTTCAATAAATTGTAATGGAGGATTCTATGTATATTTCTAAATTACGGATTGAAGGTTACAAAAACACAAATCGGGAATCAAGCGTCATCCTTAATAAAGGGTTAAATATTCTCGTTGGCGAAAACGGCTCTGGAAAGACTGCAATAATTAATGCACTTAGGCTACTATTGAGAGAAAAAGAATCAAATACTGCTTTTTCGGAAGGAGACTTATATTGTTAATTAGATAAAAAGAACCGTGCTGATGAGGTGAAAATTACCGCCGAATTTTCTCGTTTGACCGAAGATGAAAAAATCACTTTTTTGACATGGTGTGGTGCGGATTTTAATGCACATTTACATTTATTGATATCGAAAAAATCCTCTCGATTTGGCTATTTCAAACGTAAACATTGGGGTGGCAACTCATCTGCCAGTATTTTTGAAGAAGATACGTTTGACTGTATTGAGTGTATATATTTGCCGCCATTGCGTGATGCGGAAAATAAACTAGCAAATGCCAGAAAGTCGAGATTAGCCATGCTTTTAAAGAAAAAGTATGGCGATAATACTAATTCGCTTGTCGAGAGTGTAAAAAAATTCAATGATGCCATTACTGAAAATACCGATGGGAAATATGCTGAGATTGATTCGGTAAAAAAGAGTATTAACACAAAAATCAAAGAATCCCTTGGAAATGAACTTGGTCAAAGTGTCAATTTACAGTTTACTGAAACAACATTCAATAAAATAGTCGAAAATATAAAAATGGTATTCTTTCCGAAAATCGGCGAAATAGATATAATGAAATTCAGAGATTTGGCCACCAATAGTTTGGGGTATAATAATCTCCTTTATATTGCTACTGTGTTTGCTGAATTGGAATTAATCAAAGATTCAGACATATTTACAGCGTTGTTAATCGAAGAACCAGAAGCTCATTTGCATCCGCAATTACAAGTGAAATTTATCAAATATCTCGAAACATTGTCTGATACTTTGCACAACGCACAGATTATTGTTTCTACGCACTCACCTGTGTTAGCTTCATCAGTTAGCGTTAATAAAATTATTCATGTTTCAGAACAGGATGAATGTATTAATGCGATAACTCTGAAGCAAAAGGTTTTTGGCGACACTGTTTCTGAAAAATATATTAACAGGTGGCTGGATGTAACAAAATCAACCATGCTTTTTTCGCGAGGAATTATCATGGTTGAGGGCATAGCTGAAGCACTAATACTTCCAAAATTAGCTGTAAATGTATTGAAAAAATATAATCGAAAAGCTGTTGCTGAAGGGAAGCGAGTATTAGCAAATAGTATTGAAGAAATGGGCATATCGGTTATCAATATCAACGGTATAAATTTCAAGTATTTCATGAAATTATTTTGTAATTTTGATAATTCTTCAGGACCGAATATACCAATCTTCTGTGCAGGCTTGAGCGATCGTGATCCTGATAAAGAAACTTATCCATTAAAAGGAGAAATGGTCACAGGAAATAATTCTGTATGCGATTATATTAATGATATCAATAGTAATAAATATTCCAGACTCTTTATATCGCCACTCAAAACGTTTGAATACGATATGGCTATGCTAAATCCAGCAGTTATGGCAAAGACATTGAAATCTCTATGGCCTACTGCAGATGGAACAGTATCTCCTGATCTTCAAAAGATTGTTGACAAACATAATAATTACCATACAGATTTATGTTCGTTACGTGATGATGCTAAATTCATTTATAAGCATGTTGATAATTCACAAGTAGGAAAAGGCTTGTTTGCATATGCACTAGCCGAAGCTATAGACGAAGAGTATATTGTACCTGAATATATTGCGAGAGCAATATTATGGGCTTGTGGAGGCATCGAAGAGAATGTCTAAAAGAGAAAAGGAAAATATTCTTTCTGCGACACTATGTTTAGCTGATGATGCACACACATGTACATTTTTAAACGATAGTAAATGCAATAAACATGATAAATGCAGAATTTGTGAAAAGACAGAAAAGCAAATAGACTATATTCTTTCGCCTGTAAGTAAATGCACATACTTGTCGGCTTGTGCCGGAAGTGGTAAAACAGAAGTCCTTGGGATGAAAACTGCCTTTGAAATATGTCGTTGGAGTCAGAAGTCTTCTGGAATCGCAGTTTTAACTTTCACGAATGAAGCCGCAAACACAATCAAGGAAAGAGTTAGGCTGTTTTATCCTCGTGATATTCCGACAGTGCATTACATAGGTACTCTTGCAAGTTTTATTCACGGATATATAGCTCAAAAGTTCGGATATGCTTTTTTTCAAAGGAATAGGGAAATATCAGATAAATCTTTTTCCGTAATAGATAAGAGTACGAAAATTTATGATAATACTTGGCTCAACAATTACACACTTAATTTTCCTATTCCGCCCAGAATGAGTTCTATTTATGCCAATCAAATATCATTTCAACATAGCGATAATAAGTGGTACATTTACTTTGGCGAAAGTAATAGTATAGAAATTTCAGAGTATTATAAACAACCTACAATGCAAGAAAATATCAATAAAATACGTAAGCGAAAGAAAAAAGATTATCTATTCAAATACAATTTCTTTAAAGACAAGATATTGGAATGTAAAAAGAAATTCTGGAGCGATGGCTTTGCAAGTTTTGAAGATATGAACTTAATTGCTAAAAGTTGCTTAAAAGATGGTGGTATCGTAAAATTGCTAGCAAAAAAATTCCCGTTGATTATGGTAGATGAATGTCAAGATTTATCTTTTATTGAACTAGAAATGTTGGGCTTACTTAAAAATGCAGGAAGTAGCATTCACTATATTGGTGATTTAAACCAAGCCATTTATTCTTTTAAAGATGCAAAGCCACAATACCTGATAAAGCAAATATCCGAAAAAGGGTTCGAAACAATGTATCTAAGGGACAACTTTAGAAGTTGCCAGAAAATTGTTAACGTAGCTTGCGCATTGCAAAGTATTAACCGAGATATCATCGGACATGCGCAAGACTTGTGTTGTGGCAACGCGGCGGTATATTATGAATATGAGAATGAAGAAGAGGCAGTTGATTTCTTCATAGAACTTTTACGTCGCTACCAAATAGCACCACAAGATGCTATTGCATTGACACGGAATTCAAGTTTAAAAAATAAACTTAATACTGGCACAACGTTAGACCATAAACAGCATGCTATTATTTACGCAGTTCAGTTGTGGAAAATTGACACACAGGAGAGCAAAAAGGAAGCCCTATTACTTATAGGATTGCAAATTCAAAAGTGGTTAAAAAGCAGGGGGAGAAAGGATAATTATTTTTGTCCGGATACTTTCGATGACGTATTTAAGTGGCGATTGATGTTAAGGGATGTTTTAAATGGTTTTGTTGCTTCAGATGTTGTGAATGCGTTTAATGATAAAACTTATGCTGATTGGTATCATTCCGCTAAAGAAGAAGTAATAAAGATTGTAGACCAATATATACAGCAAGTATTGGGGCCTGACAAATCAATATATGGTAGTGCTACTTTAAGGACACCTTCTGGAACATCGTCAATATCAATACAAGTAATATCAGGTGACGAGTTTACCAAGCTTCGAATTGATACAATTCATTCCGTCAAGGGATGCTCTTATGACGCCGTCTTATTAGTTTCATCACCTGATGGACGCGGAAAAACGGGATATTGGGAAAACTGGATAGATGATAAGGATGAGACGACAAGATTTGGATATGTTGCAAGCACTCGGCCAAAATATTTATTAGCTTGGGCGGTTCCAAAACTGACTAATGAGCAACGTATTAAAATTGAAACTATAGGTTTACAGAATTGTATTGTAAAATGAATAAACTAACTTCACCTGATCCATATCACTTAAGAAAAAAATCTCTATTATAGGAGAGTTGAGGGCAGAAGTCTTAAACTTTAAGCTTATTGAATTTCCCTTGATAGGGGTGTGCACCTTTTAGCGTTAATCCTAAACTTTTTAGCGTAAATCAATAACGCTAAATTGTATCAATATTTAAGTCATTAGACAAGATGAAAGCCGGTCCATTTCAGAAAATTCCACATGGGGCATCAGAAGACGCTTTGAACAGGGCAGGCTTCATATAAACCATACAAAGTTTTTAGGATACGATAAAGATGAAAACGGTAACCTTGTCATTAATAAAAAACAGGCCAAGATTGTTAGGAGAATTTATAAGGATTACCTCGATGGAAAGGGGCCAAACCGGATAGCTAGAGAGCTTGAAGATGAGGGAGTCCTTAACTGGAACGGAAAAGCTAAATGGTATGAAAGCAGCATTAGGAAGATGCTTAGTAATGAAAAATATAAGGGGGATGCCCTGCTTCAAAAGACCTATACGGTAGATTTTCTGACAAAGAAAAGAACGGAGAACAACGGCCAAGTACCAAAGTACTATGTAGAAGAAAGCCACCCAGCCATTATCGATAAGGATATGTGGGAAGCAGTGCAGCTTGAGATGCAAAGAAGAAAAGCCTTTGCAGAGAAACATGGTATTAAAAAGATAGACTACGCCACCATAGATAATCCCTTTGCAGGCAGGGTAATCTGCGGCCATTGCGGGAGCCCCTTTGGGAGAAAGGTGTGGAACTCTACCAATGATAGCCTGAGAAGGATAGTCTGGCGGTGCAATAATAAGTACGCTACTAAAGGAGAAAAAGGCTGCGAGAACAAGCATGTGGATGATGGGGTTTTATACCAGGCATTTATAAATACCTTTAATGCCATGCTGGAGAATAAAGATTACTTCATGGAGAAATGGTGGCAGAAGCAAGACAGCGGGGATTTACTTGAGAGATACAAGGCGCAGCAGTTTATGAGGATTATTAAAGAAGCTAAACCTAAGCAAGAGTTTGATATGGATTTATACTTTAAACTGGTTGAGAAGCTGACGGTGATTGAAGGAGATAAAATAATTATAACCCTGCTTGATGGGACGGAAGTTGAATGTGAATTTTTACCCAGGTGAATGCGACAACCCTCCAATCGTGCAAGTCTAATAATCGGTTAGCTGCCTTCGGTTGGTTTTAAATACCAATATTTTTAAAAAAAAGGAAGTATTGCAGGGGAATTAGGACGGGCGAAAAAAGAGATAGAGAGGTAATGGGAAAATATGCCTAATAAGGATGGTGAAATATGTACTCACACGGGCTTTATAAAATAAATGGTTTCTTTTCCTATTATCATTTTACTTGTTTGAAAAGGATGGTACATATCATTTTCGGGTGAGGTGCAATGGCGGTGTCTCCTTGTATATTGAAAGATTAGGCAGCAGTTTTGTCTTTTAGTTGAAGCTAGTTATGGTCAAAAAACTTTTGTATTGACAATTTTTGAGTCGTTTCTAGTGAAAAGGGTTTGGCTTATTATTCATTTGGAAGGTGGTCTAACATGGGAATAAAGAAAAAATTGTTAGGATTGGCGGTTATTATAATACTTTCTATTTGGACAAGTGTAGGGGTGGAAGCAGCAGATGGACTGTTGCCTGTTGAGCACAGGTCAATTTATGCGGGTTCTGCAGTATCTTACTATATAACTGCTGGAGGTAAACTTTATGGTGCTGGTAGAAATACGCAAAATCAGTTGGGAAATGGTACCAAAATAGATAGCGCTACGCCTATCTTAATACTCGAGGATGCCGTTTTTGTTGAAGGTGGCCTCAAAAACTATGCTATAACTTCTAATGGTGACCTATACACTTGGGGAGTTGATCGTGACGGTCCATTGGAACCAGCAATTAAGCCCCATAAGATACTCAGTAATGTTTCCTCAGTTTCTGAATGTGGGGGCAGAGCTGTTGCTGTTTCTAGAAAAGGAGAATTATACGAAATTGATTATTATGATAATACAAGGAAACTTATGGATAATGTTAAGTCAGCGTCCGTGGGATATAGTTTTACAGTTGTAGTAAAAAGGGATGGAACAGTGTTGTTTTGGGAGGGTAGTCTAGAAAAGGGGACTGCTCAACCAAAGGAGGTTCTTGATAATGTCGTACACGTTGTTTCTGGGTCGGGCCATACTTTGGCATTGAAGAATGATGGGACATTATGGGCTTGGGGAAATAACTATGATGGGCAGGTAGGTGTCGATTCTCGATATGCTAGAAACGGGAAAACTCCAACAAAAATTATGGAGAACGTCAGATATATAGATGCAGTTAATGGTCCTTCGGATTCGGAAAAAAATGGCGAAAGTTCGTTAGCAATAAAGAATGATGGCAGCCTATGGATATGGGGGAAGCGTGCTGGAGGAGGCCCATTTGGTGATGATATGCGTATGGATGTGCCATACAAAGTAATGGATGGTGTACTGACAGCTTCAATTGGGTCACATCTGTTAGCTGTAAAAATTGATGGGTCGCTGTGGGCAATGGGTTATAATAATACCGGACAGTTTGGAAACGGACAAACGTATTGGGTTGATCAGCCGGTTAAGATAATGAGTGACGTTAAGGATATTGCTGCTTCTGAAACATACGGGATGGCTATAAAGAATGACGGTACGGTCTGGGCATGGGGAAAAATAAAGAATGCTTCGGATGGAGATCGGTGGAGAGTGTATCGTGGCTGGGATGATATACAAAATGAAAAGGATTTGATTTCGAATACTCCGGTTAGAGTCTTTGATTTTGACAATGCGATTGAAATTGCAGCTGCGCCTGAACACAGACTTGTTTTGTTGGAGGATGGTTCTCTTTGGGCGTGGGGAGATAATTACGCTAGTAAATTGGGAGACAATACGACTAAGGATAGTGCTAACCCCATCAAAGTTATGGATGAGGTTAAAAGCATTGAAGTAAATCGAAATAACTCTCTTGCATTAAAGTATGACGGGACATTGTACTCTTGGGGTGAGATTGAAACCCTATCTGAGTATGCTTCGAAACCGCCTCAAAAAAAAGCTGATAATGTAGTAGCATTTGACTCTATGTGGGATGGAATTATTTACGTTTCAGAGGATGGGGAAATTTACAGCAGTGTTCATGCTGGCGAAGCTAATCCTAAGGTTGAAAAGGATCTATATAATGGTGATAACATCTGGGTGGTGCCGACAAACAATACTGGTCAGCCCTATGTACTACCGACAAACGTTACTAAACTTTTGGGTAACAGATTAACAGGGTTACATTATACCTACGCCTTAACTTCAGATGGAACGTTCTATGGTGCTAATGCAGTTTCGGATAAGTTTGATTCAGAGCAGCAACCAATAAAAATTATGGATGACGTAAAGGATATATCCGGAATGAATCCATACATTGTAAAGAGTGATGGTACTTTATTTAGATACGAATATGGTGACCCCAATAAACCTATACTCAGTAACATACATAAAATCGATACGGCATGGGAATCTGGATTAAAATTAGCACTAGACAATGATGGAAACGTATATGCTTGGGGAGGTAACACTTATGGACAAGTAGGAAATGGTACTCAATCATTTTATGCGGAACCAGTGCAGCTTCGAAACGGAATAATGGTCCCGAAAGATGAATACTCCCCTTCCCCCTGGGCTGTAGGTGAGATAGAGAAAGGGAAACAGTACAATCTTGTGACAGAAAAGGTACTGTCTTCATACCAGCGAGACATTACCAGAGAAGAATTCTGTGAAATTGTCGTTAAACTCTATGAAGCCTTGGCAGGAAAAACAGTCGCAGAGTCTTTAGATAGTAATTTTAGTGACACTAATAATCAGGAGATTTTAAAAGCTAACTCCCTGGGTATTGTCAAAGGTATCAGTGAAACTGAGTTTGCCCCATACGCTATCATTACAAGAGAGCAGATTGCAGTAATGTTTTACCGAACATTAATAGCATTAGACCCTTCTCTGGCTAAAGAAAAATGGGAAGTAAATTTTGCCGACAAAAGTGAAATATCCAGTTGGGCACTTGATGCGATAGGTTTTATGAACGCCAATGGGATTTTGGGCGGAATGGGAAACAACAAGGTTATTCCTAAAGGCAATGCCACCAGAGAGCAAGCTATCGCCCTTATTGTTCGTATTTTTGAGAAATTTAATTAGGGTATATGGCAAATAATTAGGAGGGTGAAGTTTACCCGAGTGAATATGTCGAATAGTTATTTGATATCCCATAAGGTGAACCTGATATAATAAACGGCAGGAAAACTGTCAGAAAGAAGGTTCATACAAAATGGGAAGACGAAAATTTACAGCCGAATTCAAAACTAAAATCGTACTGGAGCTACTCAAAGAAGAAAAACAGATCGGCGAACTAGCAGCCGAACATGAGTTAAGCCCCAATCAACTGCGCAACTGGAAAAAAGATTTTTTAGAGAATGCACCACAGGTGTTCTCACAAAGCAAGCAAGAAAAAGAGCTTCGTGCCCAAGAAAAAGCTTTGGACGAAGAAAGAACCGAATTAATGGCAAAAGTCGGTCAACTCACTATTGAGAATGACTGGCTCAAAAAAAAATCTAAAGAAGTTCTTGGGGTCGACTGGGAGAATAAGTCTGGTTTCAAAAAATAACAAACTGCCGGTTAATCGGCAATGCCAGTTACTTGAGATCAATAGAACCAGTTTTTATTACACACCTAAAGAACCTGACAGAGAGCGCGAAAATATGATTAAAAACAGGCTTGATTACTGGCATACCAAGATGCCATATCTAGGGGTTAGGAAGCTTCGCAAAAAGCTACAGAATGAAGACCACATTAAGGTTGGCCGTAAGTTAATTAAACGCTATATGGACGAAATGGGAATATATGCGGTCTATCCTAAACCCAACCTGTCAAAGCGTAATAAGCAGCACAAAATCTATCCTTACCTGTTAAGAAACCTAGATATTAATCGGGCAAACCAGGTTTGGGCCATTGACATTACCTACATTAAGATGGGCAGAAGTCATATGTATCTAACAGCCGTCATCGACTGGTATAGTCGTTACATAGTAGGCTGGGAACTATCAGATACTTTGGACACCGCACCGGTGTTAGCAGCAGTTAAAGAAGCTATCAACAGATACGGCACGCCGGAAATTATCAACAGCGATCAGGGGTCTCAGTTCACAAGCGCTGATTACACAGAATATTTAAAGAGCGTGAACATCAGACAAAGCATGGACGGCAAGGCCCGTTGGATTGATAATGTTATCATAGAGCGATGGTTTAGAAGTCTAAAAACCGAACAAATCTACACACATGAATATCTAACACCTAGAGACCTAAGGATCGGTATTAGAGAATATATCCAAGAATATAATATAGAACGACCACATCAAACCCATGACTACCTAACTCCTCAAGAAGTCTATCTGGGGATAAGCAAGGCAGCTTAATAATAGCAAGACATATCGTATATCAAAGTCAAGTAGGCTGATGGATAGTGCCGCCATGTGGACAACCCTCCGCTACGCTCCAGGTTGACGCACAAGGCTTGGACAACAAAAACCGTGTTGTCCACACTCTCCACAGCCTCGGCGACTGGTCTAAAGTTTACGACGACGATAAAATCATTTCAAAAGAGGCAACTAATGTAAGCGTCAAACCATACCCACGTTGTTTCCTTAGTCCGGCTGTGTCATAATCTTCCTCAAAGATCCTAAGAGAGGAAGATTTTACTGTGACAAGAGCAGAACTAAGAAAACTATGGGAAGAACGGGTATCCGCCTTTAAAGCCAGCGGTCAGAGTGCCAATGCCTGGTGCAGAGATCATGACTTAAAGCCCAACCAGTTACATTACTGGCGTAAAAAACTTGAACCCAAAGAAGCTGCCGAAACACTATCGTCTAAATGGCTACCGCTAGAAATAAGCGATAAGTCCTATGAAGAAAACAACCTTTTCATAACGGTAGGGCAAGCTACTGTAGAAGTAAAGCCAGGGTTTGACCCGGCACTTCTTTTAGAAGTGGTGAGGACCTTAAAAGCATTATGCTAAACGATGCCAGTGTAGAGAGAGTATATCTCGCCTGTGGCAGCACAGATTTACGTAAATCCATTGACGGGTTAGCTGTCCTGGTCAAAGAAGGATTTGAACTAGATCCCTTCTCTCCGTATCTCTTTGTTTTCTGCAATCGCAAACGCGACAAGCTTAAGATTTTGCAGTGGGAGCACAATGGTTTCTGGCTTCATTACCGCCGCCTGGAAAAAGGCAAATTTCAATGGCCGGCAGACAGAGAATTTACACCTTTAAAGATTAGCCGACGTGAGTTACGGTGGCTTTTAGATGGACTGCCTATTCAGCAGCGTCAGGCTCACCCCAAAGTTACAGCACGAACGGTGTTATGACCTAAAATAAATCATGCTTTAAGCCTTGATTTTAAAGGGTTTTAAAGGGTTTTTGTCGAATCTATATACTATGGATAATATAGCTAAAACTAACGAAGAACTTCAAAATAAATGCAGTCAATTAGAGCAGCAAAACGCTGAACTTACTGCCAAACTTAAATGGTATGAAGAGCAGTATCGCTTAAGCCAAAAAAAGCAGTTCGGAGCTTCCAGCGAAAAGTCTGATCCCAATCAGTTGAATCTTTTTAATGAGGCCGAGGTAGAGAGTAAACCTCCTAAACCTGAACCAACCATGGAGGAAATCACCTACCGTCGCCAAAAGAAACAGGGACAGCGTGAAGAACTTTTAAAAGAGCTGCCGGTGGAAACAATTGAGTATCGCTTGCCTGCCGAAGAACAGATATGCTCGTGCTGTGGCGAAAACTTGCATGAAATGAGCACAGAAGTTAGAAAAGAGCTTAAAGTCATTCCGGCTCAAGTCAGTGTCGTTGAACACGTGCGTCATGTCTATGCTTGTCGCCGCTGTGAAGAAGAGGAGATTAAGACACCTGTTGTAACAGCACCTATGCCTCAACCGGTGCTTGCGAAAAGCTTAGTATCCCCTTCAGTAATGGCCCACATCATGACACAAAAATATGTAGAGGGTATGCCCCTCTATCGGCAAGAGCAGCAACTGACCCGTCTTGGAGTAGGCCTGTCCCGGCAGACCTTGGCCAATTGGATGCTCCATGGTGCCGAGAGGTGGCTTTACCCACTTCATAAGAGAATGCATGAAATTCTCATAAAGCAGGACATCCTGCACGCCGATGAGACCACACTGCAGGTACTGCGTGAACCAAACAGACCGGCAGAAAGTACTTCCTACATGTGGCTTTACCGCACCGGGCGGGAAGGCCCGCCGATAGTACTTTACGATTATCAGACCACCCGGGCAAGTAAACATCCCCGTAAGTTTTTGTCCGATTTTAAAGGCTATCTGCATGTAGATGGCTATGCCGGTTACAATGGACTATCGGATATCACTTTGGTCGGGTGTTGGGCTCATTATCCAAGAAATATGATTATCCGAGAAGAAACACTAAAAACCGCATAAGCCTAGGAGATTCTTTTCTTTTTCTCGGATAATCTAAATCTAACTTGACTAAACGTTTAAGAAATCTGGCATTTCATTTTTCTTTCTGGATTCTTTCATTGCCTCAGAATCCGGGGAGAACCATTTCTCATTCCATTCTTTCAAGTGCTTGTCCACTGTGTTCTGTGACAATTCCGCATATATCTGCGTTGTTTGGAGTGATGCATGCCCAAGGAAATTTTTTATGACTACAATTGGAACACCCGCCTCCAACATATGGCTTGCAGTTGAGTGCCTCATGGAATGCGGCGGATAACTGTCTTCTCTAAATAAAGCCAGATTCTCTGCCTTAGCCTGTCGTACGTATTTCTTAAAGATACCTTCAACGCAAGAAACAGCCATTTGTTCATGGGTTTGACTTGAAAAAACATGCTTGTCAGGTTTTGAACTCAGTCGCCGGTGATATATATATTTCTGCAGCATCTTCGCACAGTTGTCCGGAATGCCAATGCGCCTTGATTTTCCACCTTTCCCTTTAATGTTCAGGGTGGCTCCTTTCATATTGAATTGTATGCTTCCTACCGTCAGGTCGCAGATTTCTTGGGCCCTTGCCCCACTTGCATACATTAAGCTAAGTAGCACTTTATCCCTGAGGCCGATATCCTTACTGTCGTTAGGTAAACGAAGAAGTATCGAAACTTCCTGCACTGATAACACCGCACGTTGCTTCTTTTGGACTTTTTTCATAGGGATTTTAATAACACCGCTCCGAAATACGGATGCAGCAGCAAAATCCCGGTTCTGAGCATACTCAGAAAAAGAAATGATTGCTGACAGTCTCTGGTTTTTCGTTGATGCGCTACAGCCCCGGTCTTTCTCAATCCAGTCAAGAAATTCTGTCAGGGTGCTGAAGTCTAGCTGCTCAAAGGCTATCTTATCGGCGGAAATCCCTTTCTTGGAATACATGAACTCCAGCAGCAGCCGGAAAGCATATTTATATGAAGTAACCGTATTAGGGCTGGCCCCGACTGAACGGGGCATGTAGTTTGTAATATAACTGTTCAGTAACTCCAGAAATTTCGAAGGTTTATTCATCGAAATTCACCTCCGGAAATATCTGGGCAGTGTATCCATCAAACAGTTCCATTGCATCCGGAAACATCTCACTGCTGAATTTCAGGTATTTTTCTGTTTCTTTCAGACTGTCATGTCCCAGATAGATGGAAAGGTACGGAACAATGTCATCAATCCTGCGGCCAGCTTTCTCTGCATTGGCAAAAGACTTAAATACAAACACATGCCTAAGGCAATGAAGGCAGGGACCCCTTTGATGTTTCTTTCTTCCAGGAAGGAATATATTACCTTGTTCCAGTATGAAATTGAACTTATGCTGAGCATTATGTACTGTCACTGGTTCCATCGGATCAAATGTGGGAAAAAGATATGCTTCCGGATATCCGATCATCCCCATAGCCATGCAGTATTGCCCAAGGATCTTTGTCAACGTGGGATGCATAGGAACAAGCCTTTGCTTGTCACCTTTAGTATATTTCAGTGTCAGCACACCGATATCAAAATCTACATCTTTCATTTTTAATAAAAGTGTCTCACCGATGCGAAGCCCGCATCCACACATGAGGCGCAGAATCATTGGAAACTCCACATGAATGAGAGTATTCTTACGCGGTTTCCCCATCTGTAGGGTATCTGCAATGGAAAATATAAGCTTCATCTCGTCGTCCAAAAATATATACGGAACGTAATCGTCACTGACCCTTGGAATCGGTGGAATATAAGCATTAACACCATAACCCTTAAGCTGTGTTAGAAAGATTCTGACAACAATCACCATGTTGGCAATGGAACTGCTCTTTCCTGTAAGGGTACCGCTCCAGCCGGTTACCTGCTCTTCTGTAAGATCTTTGTCGTCACATTTTATAGAGCAGAGGTATTCGTCGAATAACTTAAGTGTGTGCCGGTCGTGGTCATAGGCACTTTTGCTTTTTGATGATTTCCGAAGTGCCAAGAACCCAGCAATCTCATCTTGCAGTACACTCTTGAAGTGGATCATGACTGTCCACCTCCATCAAGAAATGCTTTAAATGAGCCCGCCGGTTCTGGGACTTCTATTGCACATTCACGGAGCTTTTCTATGTTAAGCTTTGCATAATGCTTTATTGCGTCAGGATCAGAATGCCCGAGGATGGTCCTGACAGCTTCATATGGAACATTATCATTAACCATTGAACTGGCCAATGATGACCTAAATGCATGGGGGCCGTGTTTCTTTCCTGACATATCAATACTGGCCAAACAAAAGTACTTTGATGTCGCAAAACGAAGGACAGAAGTGGTGATTCCCTGATAGGGCGCTTTATGGCGCAGGAATACCGTCTTGCTTGCCACTCTGGGACGTACATTGTTAATGTAATCAGCCAGCGCTTTTCCGACTTCCGGCAGCATGGGGAGATGTAACATTTCTCCGTTTTTTTGCTGTTTAAAGCAGATCTCTTCATGCTCGAAATCCAGCTCGTATAGAGACAGTTTTGCGATATCCCCGGATCTCATACCAAGTCTTGTCGCCAAGAGCAGCATTGCATAATCCCTCTTGCCAACATCGCTCATGCGATTGATGGCTGCTTCGAATCTAAGGATATCTTCTTCACTATAGGTTACTGGTATATCCATCGACCGCCTGTAGCGTGGAACAAGTGTAGAAAGGTCTGACTTGGTGGTTCCCCTGATACTTAAAAATTTCAAGAAGACCATGACCACGGCCAAACCATCCTTGTTTTCGACTGCCAGGCATGCTCTAGTAACATAAGACGCGTTCAAAGATTGAATGTCCGGGCATCCAAATGTAATGCATTCTCTTAGGAAACTGCGAATAAATCGCTTCTTTGACTCAATAGTGATATCTTTGTTGCCAGCTCCGGCACACTCCGTTGCATACATTCCCAACGCATGTTCGTAATTACTGGGCAATAGAGTAATTTTATGTTTCTGCTGAATCCGATATTCCATGCCGGAATAAAAGTCATTGAGCCTCCGGATTGCCGTAAACATAGCCTTTTGCCGTGCATCCTCTAATTCATTCTCTACAAGATAGGTTTCATAGTACTGCATGCCGATTTCAGGAGTATAAGCATCGATACCATGCTCAATCATAAATGGTTCAATTTTCCTAAGTGTCCGGCGATAGTTGACTAGCGTCAACTCAGTATAAGACTTGTCCTCAAGATCGTGAAGCAATTCGTCAAGCAAGTCTCCAAATGATAGATTTCTAATTTCTTCTTGATTCATAACAACACCTCCCTAGATTTATAATTCCATTCTAAAGGAGATGATCATTATCAGAGAAGATGTCAGATGAAGAGTGTATTTATGCTGCTTTCAGATATTCTTCTCGGATAATCATATTTCTTGGATAATGAGCCTTATTCGAGAAGTAAGATAAGGCTCATGCTAGACGTAAATTTGATGCGGCATTAAACGCCCTGCCGGCTGATAAACGGGATAAAGATGTAGTCGCCAAAGAGGGCTTAGATTTTTGCAACCAACTCTTTGCCATTGAACGCGAACTACAAGATTCTACATTCAAAGAACGATACGAAATCCGGTTACAGCGCAGCCAGCCGGTGTTGGATGCTTTTTTGGCATGGCTAAAATACCATAAGCCACGAGTTCTTCCCAAAAGTGCCTTTGGCCAGGCTATTAACTACTGCCTGAACCAATGGGATCGGTTAAAAGTCTTTTTACAAGATGGCCGCTTAGAAATTGATAATAACCGCAGCGAACGCTCCATCAAGCCTTTTGTTATAGGCAGAAAAAATTGGCTATTCAGTAATACTCCAAAGGGAGCTAATGCTAGTGCAACGATCTATAGCATCGTGGAAACTGCTAAAGAAAATGGATTAAATCCATTCGTTTATCTCCAGTATCTCTTTGAAAAACTTCCTAATATGGATATCGAAGATGAGAGTGCTATTGATGAGCTGCTTCCCTGGTCTGATGCTTTGCCTTCAGAGTGTCAGGTTAAAAAATAATTTTTACATTCTTGCCCCGCCTGTTGTTGTCAAGGTGGGGTTTATTTGACGCTTACTTAGATACAAATACCGGTATTTTACAAGTAACAGGAACTATAACTGTAAATTACCTATTTAACGGGGGACAATGGGAAATGGTTTCTTGTAAAAGAAATGATGACTTTGAAGTAACCTGGGACCTTGTTGGGTTATGGGAAGGCAAAGACCTTGATTGGAACTTTTATTTTTCTCTTAATATTACTGATTTAACCGAAGATGGCAAAATTACTTTTGGGGGCACCAGAGGAGGATTTCAGATTTATAAATTTTATGATAAACAAGGTCAAATAAAGAATATGAGTTTTAATACTGACAGTTCTATTAGTGGAACCATTTTTCCATTAGAAAATACAATAAAAGGTGTGTTCGGGGGCGCTGATTTTATAGTTAAAGCAGTTAATCCTCCCAGTAGGCCTCAAAAAACTTCTTCTATGTATGAGATGAAAACACTTTATACCAATAATGGCCAATAGTACGGTACTATATGCTGGTGGTAACAGATGGGTAGTGCCGACAAATTTTACTTTTTGGGTTAGCCTAAAAATAGGGGAATAATTCTGTGACAATATATTCTCCCCAATAATATTGCTCTACGTTGCATCAAGAAAGTCCTTCTCCGGTATTTTAAGATGACTTTAATATCCTGAAATAATTTTTCACTATTGGCTGTGAAAAAACATTTACCTAATTGCAAAAGAAAAACAGCGGAATGTTCTTAAGCACATTCCGCTGTTTTGAATTAATAGTTTCACTTTATAAGTTTAGCATCAATTAGTCCAAAACCATCAAGTTCCTCGGACTCAAGGATTACTTTTAATTTTAAAACACCGGTCAAGTCTACGTCTACTTTAATTGGGGTAGTTATATCTGAAGGTATGGGTCCGCTTTCGTAAATCTTTTTTCCATCACCATATAATGCGAGATGTCCCAAATTATCTTCCTTTCTCGTGCTTGACCAATCTTCCTCTGGTGCAAGTAATGCTTGAAATTTTTTGTATTTTCCGTCAACAACATACTCGCTTCTGATGTAGCCATCATAAGAATAGGTCCAAAATGCGTTATAGTATTGCTCTCCCATATTGGTTTTGAAACTTGTAACAAACTCTGCATCATGTTTAGTTGATGTTAAAGTTCGCATATCTGACAGATAAACAATTTCCCCACCAGGCTGCTCACCAACGTAGATACTATAAGAACTTCCTTCCCAGCCTACTTCCTTTCCTAACGCCTCACTAACAAAACGCAAAGGAACGTAAGTAGTACCATTATAGATAAATCCGCTCTGACCATCTGGAGCCTGTCTTTGCACACCGTCAAAATAATACTTCAATGGGTAGAAAGTAACCTCAATGTTTTTTGTAAACCCTGCTGAATATGCAACTCCGGTTAGTAAAACCACCGCTATAAGAATACTGAACACTAAAACAGCTTTTTGTTTGATCAATTAAACCGCCTCCTATAAAGGTATAATCTTTTTAGTGTAATACTTCAGATGGCCCACCAAATCCTGCATATTAATGTAAATAAAGTAAAAAAAGGAATTTAACTCATAGAAGCAGAATTTATGCGAAGATTGTTTCTTTTGCAAATTAATTTTGAGTCCTGCGGTAATATGTCAAGTACCTACAAAAGAAATTTGGAAATAAATTAGCCAATATTTCTTAAAAAAGACATTACTAAATAGCCCCAGTTTCATTTTACAGAAACTGGATATTACCAAAGGATATGAGGAGGTGTTTACCTCATCGATTCACCTTCCTTCTAGGCGTGTAGATTTGGTCGTTACGTAGCAGCGCATCGACCAGACGCACAAGTTTTCTTGCGGTTAAGACGAGGGCTCTTTTATGCTGGTGCTTAGGCACCTCATGATACTTCTTGTAGTAGTAAGCGCGAAACTCCGGTTCATAGTTTTTAACCGAGTTGGCAGCCTCAACCAGGTAAAAACGGAGATAACGATTACCAGACCGTATCATGTTAGTTTCATCAGCCGTAAACTTTCCCGACTGATGCTTACTCCAAGTAAGGCCCGCATATTTAGCCAAGGAAGCTTGGTCTTTGAAACGATGAATATCACCGATTTCCGCCAAGATACCGGCACAGTAAACAGGGCCAATACCGGGAATGGACTTTAAGGTATTAGGAATACCGGATAAAAGCCTTTCAATGGCTTTATCAAGCTGTTTGATTTGAGCTTTAATACTTCTGATAGTTTCAATGGGTGTTGCCATTAAGATATCGACTGAGTCTTCAACACATTTAGAAAGTCTGTAGGAAGATCGAGCAGCCTTTTGAATACATTTAGCAACCCCTTCAGGGTCAGAAAAGCGATTCTTACTTTTTTCTTTTAGGAAATCGGCAAGAACAGCAATATCCATAGCAGCAATTTCATCAAGGCTATATTTTTCAAGGAAGAGATCTATCATGGCGTTACCAAATACAGAGGATTCAACCTCAGACCTAAAAGCATTGCATTTAAAGAATAAGTGCTGTAAGAAATGCTGTTTTTCACGGGTAAGACTTTTGACCAAGTGATAGCGTGACCTTGTTAGTCTTTGCAGGGCAACATATTGTTCCTGCATGATCATGGACAAAGGGAGCCTGCCGAAGCGTAGACGGTCGGCAATAATCCAGGCATCAATATCATCAGTCTTATCAAGGTCGACATAAGCATCTTTAAACCTTTTGATAAGCTTAGCATTAATAGTGTAGACCTTGGCCTGGCGCTTTTTAAGCTCTTTGTCTTCATTAAGGAACATGGCAGGATGCCAACTGTAGACAGAAGTGGACTCCATGCCAATCTGGATTTCCTGGGAGGAATGCTTGTCCGCCAAGGCAACGATTTGGTCACGTAAGAATTCTGAACCAGGAAGGTTATTGTCAACAGTAAAAGACTTTAAAACATCACCGTCCTGGTTCATAACACACACTTTTAAATCAATAGAACTAACGTCAATACCGATAAAAAATTTGTACAATGGGGATCACCTCCAATTCATTTAGGATAATGAGGAAATGGACTTTTCGGGATATCCCCAGCGCACTCGTAAGATCAATCAGCCTCGCATATGAGAACTCACCCCGGTCCATGGGCTACCTGGAAACTGCTACATTCCAGCAGGGGTTGCCGGAGGGAACAGCCTGCGGGTTAGAAGTACAAACGAGAGCTGGGGATGCAGACTTCAAAAAGTAGTCAAAGCTACAGGAGTGATTAGCATTTCCCCAAATTATCCTCTATAGATAATTATCTGGGAACATCACGAACAGTCCAACCCCAAATTTTTAGCATCTAAGACGCCCGCCCTTGACGGTGAGCCTCTGGCCGCATGGTTACACAGCCTGGGAGCCATCCCCTAAAGGGAAGTGGCTGTGCAGCCAACGAGCCTACCATGCGGCCCACTCACCGTCAAGGGTAAAGTGAACGGGCTACTGTTGAGATAAGAGTTAGTTTTGAGTTTTCAAAGAACAAAACCTTAACTGGAAATTCTGTGATTTGACTTGTTGAAACATATAGGTAATTGCGAAATTCAAAATTTAACGTAGGCAGCTAATCAGAAAGTTTAATAAAGAGGACAGAAAATTTTAAGCAGAGGTTGGACAGAAAAAATTCGGCACAAATAACCGCAAGTATTTTGCGGGTTGAAAGAGCAAGTATAAAGGATTTGCTAAGCCAAAAGAGGTTTAAGGCTTCTGATGAGTTCGTGTTTATGGAGTTTGTCTGCAAGAATAACGGTAAGCAGTTGAGTAATTCCTGCAAGGAGTAAGTCAGCCTTAATGGTTAAAGCATTTGTAGTTTTTCTGTTGGCGACGCCAAAATTGGATTTAAAGTGTTGAATGGTTTGCTCAATAACGCAACGATTTTTGTAGATATCAATCCATTCAGGGGTGTCTCTAATAATGCCAGGATAAAGTCTTAAGTCTTTTTCAGGATAGGTATAAAACATTCTACCAGAAGGAGAGTCGGAGCAAGGATGTTCACATAAAGTAATGCGTTTAGAACCTTTCCACTTCATTTTTGGGCAAACCCATTTATCTCTAACAACGCCACTCCTTAAGGGCGCTTTACCTTCATATTTCATGGGTAAAGAAGAATCTAACGGACACAGAGGTTGTCCAGATTCGTTGAACCCGGGTTCAGGGAGGTTCTTAGAACCTCGTTCGTTCAGAGGAATGACTGTTTTTAAAAAGTGACAATCCTTCAATAAAAAGTTATAGGAATCGTTTGTATCAAAAGCAGCATCGCCAATAAACGTGCTGGGTTTAAAATGAGTATGTGTTTTAAAAAAGTCGCGCAGAACAGGTTTAAGTGCTTTAGAATCGGATAAGGATTTATCTTCATCAGGGGAATCAGACTTTTTCTCTATTGGGATTTCAGGGTGTGCATTTATAAAGTCTTCATCAAAAAAGGAAATATTTCTGACTATACCAAGGCCATTTGTGAGCATACCAAATTTATAGACATAGCAAAAATGGCCATTGATGTAAAGCTGTTTGACATTTGGATTTGATGATGCGCAGGAAGGCATAATGCCGTATGCCATTTTGTATGGGTCAACAGAAGAGTTGCCTTTGTATTGAGACTTAAGCTGCTTGATTAAGCGATTGATAAACTTAGGATTATTCTCAGTAACGTAAGCTTCAACGCCAGAGGTATCAAAGACGAGATATGAAGCAAGTTCTGAGTTAATTTGCTCACAAATAGGTTCAGTTTGATCAACAAGGTTATCAAAAAGTGTTTGAAGATGTACATTTTTTACGATAAAGGCGGGTGGATTTTAGAGGATTTAAGAACTGACCAAGAGAGTGATTGGACTACAGTCCCAATGAAGGGTGTTAATACAGAAATATTACGGGATGAACTGCTGCAAGGTGGTCTTGAAAAATGGGAGCAATTCGGGATAGGCTCCCATTATGAAGAGGTAGCGGTTATTAATCAAGAAACAGATTTAGAGAACTTGACTGACACAATAAAGGTTGCTTTAGCGACAAACACCGATACCTTAAAAGTGTCAGGAAGTGTTACTTTAAATTACACGTTTAAAGAGGGGGCTTGGGAATTAATTTCATGTGATAAAAATGAAGACTTTCAATTAATTTATCCTCAAGGAAATTCGGTGGGCAATATCATTAACGCAGGATTAGCCGTAATGCAAGGCGATTGGATATATTATACCAACCAAAATGACGGTTACAAAATTTATAAAGTTCGTACCGACGGTACTAATCTCACTAAAATAAGCGATAATATAGGTATATATACTGCTATAGTTGACAACTGGATATATTATGTGGCTTTGAATCAGTATGGCCAAACTCAGGGTCAATATAGGATGAGTATTGATGGTAGTGACTCTACAAAGTTGAATAACGACAAAAGTCACTATCTTAGTGTGGTTGATGGCTGGATATATTACGTAAATAAAAGTGATGGATATAAACTATACAAAACACGTACCGATGGCAGTGAACGCACCAAGCTGAACGATGATGAGAGTGTTTTTATGAATGTAGTAGGCGATTGGATATATTATTCAAATGTTAATGATAGTTATAACCTATATAAAATACGCACTGATGGCAGTGAGCGCACCAAGCTTAATGATGTCAAAAGTTATTATGTTAATGTGATAGATAATTGGGCATATTTTTCGAATGGAAATGACGGTAATAAACTGTATAAAATTCGTACCAACGGAAGCGAACTTACAAAACTGAATGAAGACGAAATTAGTTGGCTGAACGTCGCAGATGATTGGATATATTATTCTAATGAAAGTGATGAGGGTAAGCTCTATATAATTCGCACCGATGGCAGTAATCGTTCCCGACTGAATGACACTTCAAGCCGGTATATCAATGTGGTGGGCGATTGGATATTCTGTACAGAGGGAGTGTCACTTGTATCGGGCCGCTTCTATCAAATCCGTATCGATGCCAGCGAACAACAGACTTTAAATCCACAAACAGAAAATATAGAGTATTACAAAAAACAAGTGGAGCTTACTTTGGAGAGGGTACGGGCTAACCCCAATGATCCTAGCTGCCGAGTAGATTTGGGAATGGCATACCTGCAGCTCGGCGAATATATTAGTGCAGTTACCGCATATAAGAAAGCAATAGAGATTGACCCTAATTACGTTCTAGCTTATATTAATCTTGGCCTTGCGTATGAAAAGCTTGGTAGAAACAAAGAGGCGCTTACCCAGTATCAGAATGCACTAACGATTGCTCCAAAGTATAAACCGGCTTTGGACGGATTGAAGCGCGTGCAGGATGAACAGTAGACTGAAGTAGAAGATGAAAACTAAAGGCGGATTGGCTTGACCCCTTTGTAGAATAAAGAATATAAAATCTTAGGTAAAGGCTCTCAAATGTTTAACCTAATAGCTAATTTTGGGTGAATATATATATCCGGGCTGGCTTTTATCATTGCCGAACATATAAATCTCCAACGAAATAATTATAATAAGTAGTAATATTGATGTTTTAGAGAGGCAAAGGGTATTTAAAGAATATTTCAATAAGCGAGTTTGAGGAGGTGCTCTAGCATGAACAGGAAGTATGTGAAGTCTGGTATTCTTGTGCTCATTACCCTATTTATTTTAATTTTAGTTATTTATTTAATCTCAAATGGTTGTTCACAGGAAAAAAGAATAGCCAATGTAGAGGCTGTGAATGAAGTCATTAATAGACAGGTTTTAGAATTAATGATTGAACCCAGTATTAAGTCCTCTGAATTTATTAATATATTGAATCAAGAACTATCTATCAATGTTATAGAGATTTCTAAGATTGATGGACAAGATGTTGCTGTTGTTAACATTACTGCACCAGATGTAGCAAGTGTGTTAGAGGATTTCTATCTCAATCATAAAGATGAAGAAATGACTTATCAAGAGCTAAAAAATATTCTCACGGAAAGCATTAGGGGAGCTTCTCCGGTGGAAAAGGAAGTTGTTGTTAATATTTACAAAGAGAATGGAGCAATAGAGGTTGAATTCACTGAAGATTTTATTAATGCCATGTATGGTGGAATATTTAGATTTTCAAATGATTTCTTCCGCGAGATAAGTCAGGAGGTTAATAATGCTGTCGATTAGCCAAAAATCAATTGTTTTATTAATTCTCCTAGGTATCATTTTTGGAATAGTCACGCCACCTGCAAATGCCAACGAGTCTTTAAAAATGATTAGTGTTTTATATGATACGGATACCGACAAAAAAAATATGAACGTTATCCAGGAAAATGGCGAACTGTATATGACCACGGAAGACCTGGCAGAGGTCACCGGGTATAAACTTAGTCAAATGACTGATAATGTCGTATATTCGCGCGGATTGAAAAAGGTAAACATTGATATCCAAACCAACACAATGATAATATTAGGGAACAATTACTCATTAAAGCCTGTTATAAAAGAAAAGGGTAAAATTTGGTTGCCCATGTCAGAACTTTTGCCTTGGCTTAATGTAAGTTGTTATGTAGAAAACGGTGTTCCCAATATTGCTTCCGATCCCGTATCCTATTGGGAAATCGAACAAAATTTTAATCCTATGGATTATTATTTTCTCATCGAAGACGAATTAGGGGGGAAGAAATCAACGGTAACCGTGATGCTTAGTATGTTTCTGTTTGATACAATCCTGGGAATCCGTACCGACAGAGCCATAGCTTACAAGGGTGAAACTCTGAGAGATTATAGCGTATATATGGATACTTTTAAGGAGTTTGCAACCGATGATATTATCATTTCAGATTTTGTGCTGAAAGCAATTAAGAGTGGAAATCAATTAGCCGATGTTGAAAAATTTGCAGCATTTTTGCAAAACTACGCGGAAGTTAATAAAGCTGAATCATTGTCAAAAGTATTAGAACCTTTCGATGATATTCAAAAGGAGATTAGAGAGTTAAAGGAAATAGGTGATAAGGCAAAGCTAAAAGAACTATGGGGTGCGCTGAATATTATTGAAACTTCTATGCGTGCTCAACAAGATTATTATAAATCCTTTGAATATATCTATAATATAAATTCTAAACTGCCGGAATCAATTGCTGAAATGGCAGCATATAAATCTTATGAAATATTCAAAAGTAAAGGTAATGCTGCCGCTATTGCAGTATTAGATTTTACCGGTAATTGTTTAAAAGAAATTGCAAAAGACAGAGCCAAAGATGCAATGAGTAAGGCATTACAAAATCACCTTGTTATGCTAAATGCGCTGGATGCGGTTTTATCAATAGTATGGCCGGTGAATAAATCGGCAGAAGAAATAGCAAATTTACCGGTATATGTTAAAATTCAGCAGGATGCTCTTAATAGTTATAATAAGTACTCCTACCCCCCTAGTAATATGTCAAAAGACAATATCATCGCTGCAAGGTTGTCGGCCATCATGTATTTACAAGCCGGGCGAAAGGCCGTAGAATCAAAACAAAAACTGATGGACCAATTTGGCGGAAAAGGGTTATCAGATTCTAAAATTGAGCTCTATAATGAGCAAATCACCCAATTGGTACTGTCAGCTTCTGCAACAGAAAATGATGCGATTGATGACAAATCTGCAAATACGGCAGGTTTATTAGAATTATTTAAAACGATTGAATATGCTGATGCTGAAAGCATCGCCGTTTGGCAGGAATTATACATAAGTAAGGCAAAGCCGTACATTGATGAGGGGCATCACTATTACCAATTTTGTTTGTATGATATTGATAAGAATGGTATTCCTGAGCTGATGCTAAAACCAACTGGAGCAAGGCTTCCCGGTACTGCGTACACGGTAAACCAGGGAGGAATTATCGGTCTGGAAGGTATTATATGGGGCAATTTGTATGCTTCCCGTCGCCCTCAAAGTATTGTTTCCTCAGGTTCAGCAGGAACAGGGATGCTGTTTACCACCCTATACACACTAAATGACAACAAATTAGTTGAGATGGGCAAATTAACATATGACGAACATTCTGAAGACTATCCTGATCACCGGTTTTTCTTTAATGGAAATAAAATATCAGAAAAAGAATATGAAAGAATATACTCAGAGTTAATCTCGGAGGCTTCAAAACTCACATGGGAACCTTTAGATGAAAAGACTTTGCATTACAGTTTAACCAATAACTCGCGGTAATTAAAAGGCTTTAATAGAAATGAGCTTACAAAAGCTACCCCCTTGTTTTTGGGGGGTCTTACTTTTACGCATAATAATAATTCCGCGCACCAGTATCACTCTGCAGCCAAAACACACGTGGAGTGTGTTGTGTTGATAGAGCGGAAATGGCTTGGTATCAAGGGGTTTAGAGGTTTTGGGGCAAAAATTAATGTTGTTTTATGTTCCCTCAGACTGATGGTTTGGGGGAACTTTAGGTTTAGGGGGTTGCACTTTTACGCAGAAATATACAAGGCTTGGACAACAAAAACCGTGTTGTCCACACTCTCCACAGCCTCGACTACTACATGTTTTTTACGACGACGACAACATTTCAACCCATGCAAAACAGCGTCGCTTCGCTCCGATCCTTTTCCCTGATGGACGATTTCGCCGGAATATGCACCTGACACTTCTTCTTAAGGGTAGCAAGCTTTACTACCGCCGATATTATGTTAGATAGGGCGGGAAAAATAGGGGCATAAAGCATAGAAAATAATAGGGGTTGTTGAACAAAAATCAACAACCCTTAATTAATACTACTAGGAATTTATATTCACTTTACATTTTTGCAAAGTTGCTAAGGAATACAGTATAAAAACGCGCACTTTGAGGGAACTGAAAATGCGCGTCTTATTAATTATTGTCCTCTTTTACGTCTTACTGTTACCGATTCTCCACCGATACCCCAGTTGTCGGTTTCTACCTCATCAATTACTACTACTGTTGTTTGGGGGTTTTTGCCCAGGGTTTCCTGGAGTAGCTTAGTTACACCGGCAATTAATACCTCCTTTTGCTCCTTAGTGGCCCCTTCCCGGGTAATTTTGATGTTGACATACGGCATTAAAGTTCATCCTCTCGTAGTTTATTTTTAGGGCTTAAGTAGACCCTTAAATCACTGGTTCCAAAAGTTAATAAAATTATGGCTAAGAAAACAACAACCGAAGCAAAGATAATAGCCGCTCCATAACTTCCTGTTTGGGTGGTTAGAAAACCCGCTACTATAGGGCCTATCATCTGCCCAATAGCATAGACAAAGGTTAGGTAACCGATCACTTTACTGCTTTGGGTGGGATACATGTTTCTAGCGATGGAGAGGGTTATAGTGGTTATACCCATAAAAGTCCCTCCGAATAATAGAGCTCCCATGATAGCTCCAAAGCCATTTGGCAATACCAAAGGTAAGGATATACCGATAACCTGGATAAAATAGGCCAGCTTTAACATTGCGATATGTCCCCATCTATTAGCCATTTTCACCCATAGGATACAGGAGGGGGCTGCAGCTATCCCTACAAAAGCCCAGCTTATAGAGGAAGAGAAACTACTGAAACCACGTAAAGCGTTAATGATAGCCACTAGAAAGGTGCCACTTACAATATAACCCAAGCCTTCTAAGCCATAAGACATAATTAACCAAGGTAACGAAATGGATTTAGTAGCATTTTGTTGATTGGTAGTTTGGCTTTTTATTTCAGTCCGTTCGTCAAAGACCCAGAGCCAGGTTAGTGTCCCTAAAATAATACTAAGTACACCCAAACCTAACCAGGCACTTTGCCATCCTCCATAGAAATTAAAGAGGGGGACTAACAGCCCACTGATAAAAATACCCAAACCTACACCGCCATACAGTAGGCCTGCCCAAGAAGGCAACCCATTTTGGGCTATGAAATCCATAATTATACTGGCTATCAATACAAAAACTATTCCACTGGTTAAGCCAGCAATAAATCTTAAGATAAACCAGTAGCTGTAATCTACCGTTAAGCCCATAGCAACTATAGAAATAATATTTGCGGTAAGAAATAAGCGTAAAGATTTAGTTCTATCCTGAGGCCACTTGATAGCCCCTCCGGCCAAGGCTCCTAATAAATAGCCAAAATAATTAATAGAGGCCAGATATCCTGCAAACTTATCGGTAAAAGAAAATTCCAGCTTCATTAGAGGAAAGATAGGGGTGTAAGCAAATCTGCTAATGCCCATAGCTATCAATAAGGCAAATATTCCCCCCAGTAAATTCCTATGGTTTCTTGTTATGGTGATATTAAGTCCCCCAATTCATATAATTTTTAAGATTCTGCGTATAGTTCCCTTGATAGTTCTTATTAAGTATAATACAGTTATAAGCGTATCTTGTAAAATGATGAATATTGAGGTTTGCTATCAAAATTATTAATAGGGGTGGGGGTAGTGGACTTAAATGATTTAAAAGCCTTTGTTGTAGTGGCTAGGGAAGGCAATATCTCTAGAGCTGCAGAGCGATTAAGTTTTGTTCAATCTAATATAACCAATAAAATAAAGAAGCTGGAAAATCATTTTGATACTAAACTCTTTCACAGGCATCAAAAGGGGGTAACCCTGACTTCCACAGGCAAACAGTTGTTGGACTATTCCGAGAGTATCTTGCAATTATTTAACCAGGCGGAAAAAGCAATTAAATACTCTACTGTTCCTTCGGGGGTTATCTCTTTAGGCTCTATGGAGACTACTGCTGCTATCAGGCTTCCTAAGATATTAGCCCAGTACAGTGCTAATTTTCCTCAGGTGGAGATATTACTGGAAACAGGACCATCAGAATTATTACTAAATAAAATAAAAAACTATGAAATTGAAGGGGCTTTTGTAGCCGAAGGTTGTTTAGATGCTGAGTTGGAGGGGGAACTATTTGTCGAGGAAGAGTTAAGACTAGTTACATCCGGAAAACTCGCCATTAGTAATTTAGAACGTTTAAATTTGCTGGTTTTTAAAAAGGGCTGTAGTTATCGGAAGACCTTGGAAGAATGGTTGAAGTTTGAAGGAATAACTCCCGGTAGAACTATGGAGTTTGGGTCTTTAGAAGCAATTTTAGGTTGTATTAAAGCGGGCTTAGGTGCGTCCTTGCTTCCAATATCGGTTATTGAAAGATTAGATATGTTTAACACACTAAATATCGTAACAATTCCTGAAAAGTACTCTAAAATAAAGACATTATTTGTCTGCCGAAAAAATGTAGTATATAGTAAAGCTTTGCAAGAATTTATCAACCTAATGAAGGAAAAAAACTTAGAATAGATTTAAATGGAAAGCAACCACTAATAGCAAACACAGTTTACCTGTAGCCCCAAATTTACTAGAACAAAACTTTAATGTCGCAGACACCACAAGACACGGGGACGTTTCTATTGTCTTACTTGGTAATATCTGTTATTCTCTAATAGGGTGATGTAAATGGGAAGGGAAGCAAGGAAAAGAAGTTCAACTGGGATATATCATATTATGTTAAGAGGAATCGACAAGAGGGACATCTTCTTAGATGATGAAGATAAAATAAGGTTTATGGAAAAACTGATGAAAGCAAAGGAGACCGGAAAGTTTGAATTGTATGGTTATTGTCTGATGGATAATCATGTGCATTTATTAATTAAAGAAAATGAGGATATAGGGGCAAGCATCAAACGTATTACAGTAGGATATGTTTGGTGGCATAACAACAAGTATGGAAGAACAGGTCATTTATTCCAAAACAGATATAAAAGTGAACCGGTTGAGACAGAAAGCTATTTATTAACAGTATTAAGGTATATTCATCAGAATCCTGTTAAAGCAAAAATAGTTCTTCAGGCAAAAGATTATTCATGGAGTAGCTATAAACAATATTTATTATCTTATCAACAACAAAATGGATGTATAGATGATCACTTAATCAAAGCATATTTTAAAACAATAGCAGATTTTTGCCAATATATGAATGACCAAAACAATGACGAGTGTTTAGATTATATATAATGTACCCATGAATTCAGACAAAATTTTCGACAAACTAAGTGAACCTGATATAATAAACGGCAGGAAAACTGTCAGAAAGAAGGTTCATACAAAATGGGAAGACGAAAATTTACAGCCGAATTCAAAACTAAAATCGTACTGGAGCTACTCAAAGAAGAAAAACAGATCGGCGAACTAGCAGCCGAACATGAGTTAAGCCCCAATCAACTGCGCAACTGGAAAAAAGATTTTTTAGAGAATGCACCACAGGTGTTCTCACAAAGCAAGCAAGAAAAAGAGCTTCGTGCCCAAGAAAAAGCTTTGGACGAAGAAAGAACCGAATTAATGGCAAAAGTCGGTCAACTCACTATTGAGAATGACTGGCTCAAAAAAAAATCTAAAGAAGTTCTTGGGGTCGACTGGGAGAATAAGTCTGGTTTCAAAAAATAACAAACTGCCGGTTAATCGGCAATGCCAGTTACTTGAGATCAATAGAACCAGTTTTTATTACACACCTAAAGAACCTGACAGAGAGCGCGAAAATATGATTAAAAACAGGCTTGATTACTGGCATACCAAGATGCCATATCTAGGGGTTAGGAAGCTTCGCAAAAAGCTACAGAATGAAGACCACATTAAGGTTGGCCGTAAGTTAATTAAACGCTATATGGACGAAATGGGAATATATGCGGTCTATCCTAAACCCAACCTGTCAAAGCGTAATAAGCAGCACAAAATCTATCCTTACCTGTTAAGAAACCTAGATATTAATCGGGCAAACCAGGTTTGGGCCATTGACATTACCTACATTAAGATGGGCAGAAGTCATATGTATCTAACAGCCGTCATCGACTGGTATAGTCGTTACATAGTAGGCTGGGAACTATCAGATACTTTGGACACCGCACCGGTGTTAGCAGCAGTTAAAGAAGCTATCAACAGATACGGCACGCCGGAAATTATCAACAGCGATCAGGGGTCTCAGTTCACAAGCGCTGATTACACAGAATATTTAAAGAGCGTGAACATCAGACAAAGCATGGACGGCAAGGCCCGTTGGATTGATAATGTTATCATAGAGCGATGGTTTAGAAGTCTAAAAACCGAACAAATCTACACACATGAATATCTAACACCTAGAGACCTAAGGATCGGTATTAGAGAATATATCCAAGAATATAATATAGAACGGCCACATCAAACCCATGACTACCTAACTCCTCAAGAAGTCTATCTGGGGATAAGCAAGGCAGCTTAATAATAGCAAGACATATCGTATATCAAAGTCAAGTAGGCTGATGGATAGTGCCGCCATGTGGACAACCCTCCGCTACGCTCCAGGTTGACGCACAAGGCTTGGACAACAAAAACCGTGTTGTCCACACTCTCCACAGCCTCGGCGACTGGTCTAAAGTTTACGACGACGATAAAATCATTTCAAAAGAGGCAACTAATAGCATCGTTATTGCTGCTACTAAATGGGAATATCTGGTTCACTTAGAAAATTAAAATTTCTGTCTTGACAAGGGGGACACTTTAATAAGCCAGTAAAAAAAATTACGGATCTTGCTTTAGAAAAGGCAATTCGTAAAGAATATAATATTGACCATTTAACGGAACTACCGTTAGAAGAGAGAAATAAAATAATCAGGGATATGTACCATAACACAGGAGTTAGCATACGGCAATTAGGAAGAGTAATAGGGATAGGAAAGACAATTATAGAGAAAGCAATTAGACAAGACAGATGAAACGTCCCTGCGTCTTCGACAAGACAGATGAAACGTCCCTGTGTCTTTCCAAAAATTCACAATAAACCTGGTGGAGAAAGTTTTTAGTTAGGGGGGGAACCGTGCATTACCAATATAATCCCTACATATGGCCATTAATGGGCTCTGCATTAATTTCGCTATCACTCGGAATATATGCACTATTGAGAAGCAGAAATGTGAAAGGTTCCTCGCATTTTATCGTGCTAATGTTTCTGGTTGTAACATGGACTTCCGGCAATGCCCTAGAGATGTCCGGTGCAGATCTTTCTACTAAACTTTTTTGGGCGAACATACAGTATATCGCATATGGTTATTCTCCTGTAATCTTACTTGCAATGTGCATGGAATTCACTGGATATGACCGGTGGATTCGGAATAGAAAATTTTTATTATGGCTGGCGGTTATACCTACGATCATCATTCTACTTGTCTGGACTGATAGAATATATGGCTTGGTAAGGTATGACATACATATGGATTACAGTGGTTTTTTCCCAGTCATCGTAAAAAAATATGGACCTGCCTTTTTTATACATGTGCTGTACGTAAATATTCTCAATATATCCGCCTGGGTGCTGCTTATAGTGACGGTATTTTTTAAGAAAGGCGTTTACAGAAAACAAGCGATGGCGCTGTTTCTCGGATTAAGTTTAACCTTAATACCAAATATTATCTATGTATTAGGTCTCAGTCCGCTGAAAGGATTTGATATTACACCGGTGCTTTTTGGACCGGCAAATTTGATTATTGCTTGGGGCATCTACCGCTTCAAGCTGTTAGACGTAGTTCCTGTAGCGCGTGCTACTGTGATTGAGACTATGGCTGCAGGGGTTATGGCCCTAGATTTACAAGATAGGGTATTGGATATTAATCCTGCCTTTGAAAAGATACTCGGCCATACTGCGGCACAGATTATTACAAAACCAGTTGGGGAAGTGTGTGCTGAAAATCCTGAATTGGTAAGCGCCTGTGTTGATAGGAATACTAATCAAAGAGAGTTTCTCTTAAACACGAACGGATTGTCGAAGGTTTATGAGTTATTAATTTCTCCTCTTCACGATCACAAGGGCACATTGATAGGCAGGCTTGTTGTAGCATATGATATAACAGAAAGAAAGAAGGTACAGCAGGAATATATGCAACAGCAGTGGAAGCTTGCTGTTGCAGAGGAAAGGGCACGGCTTGCCAGAGATATGCACGATAATTTGGGGCAGACAATGGGGTTTATCAATCTTCAGGCGCAGGGCATAAGGCAGGAGCTATTAAACGCAGGAGTAGAAATTGCTTCACATAAGCTTGACAGACTGGTGGAAGGTGCTCAATCGGCGCATCAGGAAATCAGGGAGTATATCCGAGATGCCAGGAATACAGAATTAATGGAAAAGAATTTTATTACTGCGTTGACAAAGGATATTATGAATTTTGAAGAACAGACCGGCTTAAAGATAAAATTAGATATTCCGAATGGATTTACAGGAGAAGACTTGGAACCCAATGTGCGTATCAATTTGCTCAACATTTGCAGAGAAGCCTTGAACAATATCCGGAAACATGCTGAGGCTGTTCAGGTGAAAATATTGATTTCAGATGTTGGAAACCAGCTAAGTGCTACAGTTGAGGATGACGGTAAGGGATTTGATCTTGCTAGCCATGATCATGGAACGAAGACTAAGTTTGGATTAGACATCATGCAGGAGCGTGTATCACAAATAGGGGCTCAAATTGATATTCAATCTACAGTTGGAAAGGGAACCAGAATAGATTTTTCTGTACCGCTGAAGGAGGGGGAAAAGGAAAATGCAGATGAAATTGATGTTGGTAGATGACCATTCCTTATTCCTGGAAGGCCTTCAATACCTGCTTGAAACCCATGGCATCAACGTTACCGGTACAGCCCATAATGGCAGGGATGCACTTGTCAAAGCCCGTATTTTAAAACCGGATATTATCTTAATGGATATCAAAATGCCTGAGTGCAGCGGAATGGATGCCTTGAAGCTGATTAAGGCCGAAATGTCGGATATTAAGGTTGTAATGCTCACCACATCTGAGGAGGATGAAGATCTTTTTGACGCAGTCAAATACGGCGCTTCAGGGTACCTGTTAAAAGACACTAATGCCAAAACACTTGTGGACATGTTGTCTGATCTTGAAAGAGGGGAGGTTCCTCTTTCGCCGGGCCTTGCTGCTAGGCTCTTAAGAGAATTCAGACTCAGTGGTAGATATGATCCTAAACCCTTGCAGCAGATAGCAGGCGACATCCAAGAAGGATATCTCACTAACAGGCAGTTGGAGGTTCTGGATATGGTGGCCAAGGGAAACACCTATAAAGAAGTGGGAGACGCTTTGGGAATTACCGAAAGGACTATAAAGTATCATATGGGGAGAATAATTGAACTATTGCATCTAGAAAACCGAGCACAGGTGATTGCCTATGCGGCTCGTAGAGGGCGAAATACCGGTGAATAAAGGGTTTGACAGTTATTAAAGGCGGGTTAGCAAAAAAAAAGTACAGTTTCCTACTATAGGAGACTGTACTTTTTTTATTTGTAAGACTGTACTTTGGTACATTGTAAATAAAAGGAAATAAATAATATAATGATAGAAACGGTCGGATAATAACTTTTTTTAGTAATAATCGGCGAATATGATCTAATTTCCAACGATAGTAAAGAAAAGTTGCAGCGCATATGCTTCGTTTGAAGACCAAGAAAGTTGTTTTTAGGAAGGATGGTTTAATAACGATGGTAATGCTGAATCAAACAGAGGAAACATCAGTGATAGCCCTGGCTAATGATGACGATATTGCATTTACTAAGCTTTACAACTGTTACTTTTCCCGGATTTATAACTATGTGCACTATCGTGTTTCAGATTTTCATACTGCTGAGGATTTAACCAGTCAGATCTTTGAAAAGTTGTTTTCCAAACTGAAAAACTACCAGCCGGAAAAAGCGCCATTTTCTACTTGGGTTTTTAGCATTGCTCGTAATACCATCACGGATTATTATCGCAGTCAAACGCGAAATCGCGTTACTTCCCTCGACACAACTAAAGAGCTCATGGATGTTGATTCTAGCCTCGATGATATCGTTGCTTTCAATGAAACGCAGCAGCACTTACGAAAGGCTTTAGCTTCTTTAAACCAACGTGAGCGTAATATTATCGCTTTGAAGTTTTGGAGCGGATGCTCCAATAGAGATATTGCTAGACTTGTCGGTATTAGTGAAAGCAATACAGGGGTTATATTATTTCGGGCCATGCGGAGGTTGCGCATAATCCTGGAAAGCCAGGGGTTGAACATTGATGGATGAAAAAACAAAGGCTGATATTTACCTAGAATACCTAGAGCAAATTCTATCAGGGAAAAAAGACATTGGACATGTAGAGGATGTAGAGATTGAAAAGCTGCTTCTGCTGGCAAAGACCATGGTAGCTGCTGAAATTAGCATCAACAATGAAACGAGAGAGAACTTGAAAAAACGGCTTCTAGCTCAAGTCACAAAAAACAATAAGTCACGTTTATCTGTGTTGTCAAGAAACGATGACGAATTAGATGAAGAAGATTTAGAGTATGTTGCTGCGGGATTTGGAGGACAATCCGGAGAGCAGAATAATATCTGTCCTTTCTGTGGGGCGAGGTTCAATAAAATCGCGGGGAAATGTTCTTTTTGTAATCGTTAGAAGTAAATTGTGCAAAAGATTAAAAAGATTGTTTTTAAGATGTAATACATTTTAGGGGAAAAACGTATTAACCCTTGAAAAGGCACACGATGTGTGTGCAAATAAAAAAAGGAGGTTATATAATGAGTGTTGAATCAGCAAAGAAGTTTTTGGAAAAGGTAAAAAATGATGAGGATTTTAAAAACAAGTTAAGTGGGCTGAAAAACGAACAAGAACGTTTGGATTTTTCTAAGGCAGAAGGTTTTGATTTTAGCGTGGCTGAGCTAACAGAAGCAAATGGTGGAGAGTTGTCAGACAATGATTTGGATGAAGTTGCAGGCGGTATTAGTGCGTGTGGAAAGATCTGTAAGTGGGGCGCGGAAATTAATGTCGAGTCGTAAATTTAGCTAGTAATGTTCAAAATTTAGATGCTCTAAAAAAGCAGGTTTACTCAATAAATAGAGGGAGCTGATAAAATCAGCTCCCTCTATTTATTGAGAATTTATATTTAGTAGACCAGAAACTATAAGTCTTTTTGAGCTACTAAAAATTGATTTAAAAATCAAGTGGACATGGTTTAGGAGGAAATATCTTGTGATCAAGAAGAAAATTGTGATCCTCGTGATCAAGCATACTATATATATAGGCAGATAGTTCAAGTTCGCGGCGCTTCAATCGGCATAAATCTTCAGATTGTTTAAATACAGAGTCGCCGGAACTGGCATTCATATGCTTGCATCCACCAGCGCAGTAATATTGGGCAAAACAATTAGCACATTTTTTAATAAATGTTCGCGGGGGCTTGTGATACATATCTCGGTCAAGATCTTCCATGAATACGTTTCCTAGCTTATATCTGTCTAAACCAACGAAACGATGACACGGATACACATCGCCACTACAGGAGACGCCTAGATACCCTACGCCTGCTCCACACGGATAATGAATTTTTTTGTTGTGTAGGATGAAGAAAATCCCTTCATATAGATTTCCGTTTACAATAAGCTCTTTTAAAGATTTTGAATTTTTGCTTTTGGTATCATTTATCCATGTTTCCGCTTCTAGTTCCATCATGTTGAGTATCTTGCTCAATTCTTTAGTCGGTTTTACGCTGCATGATTCTCCCTCAAAGAGGGAGGCAGACATTATTGCAGTGGTAATTCGTAGAAAGCCGATTTTTTTTAATGATTCTGTTACAAGAATAGGGTCGGTACTTTCGTCTATTACAGCATGCCCCCTAGTCTCAGGTAAGGCTTTAAGTAGTTTTTTTATTTTAGGAAGGATGATATCGTAAGAACCTTTGCCCTTTGTGAATGGCCGCTGCATATCCTGTATTTCTTTGGGGCCGTCAATACTGACAGTAACATTTACTTTATGCTTTTCTAAAAATGATATTACATCATCGTTTAGAAGAGTAGCGTTGGTTGTGACATTAAAGCTAATTTTCTTATCAACTTCATTAACTCTTTGCTGAGCATATTGTATAACTTTCTTCATCAGGGGAAAATTTAAAAAGGGTTCGCCGCCGAAAAAAACGATATTAATTTTCTTTTTTTCCTTGGATTGTTCTATCAGCCAATCTACAGCTTGTAAAGCAGTTTTTTCTTCCATAGTGCCGCCAGTACCATATTCCCCACCTTCTCCAAAGCAATAAACACACTTTAGATTACAGGTTTGAGTTACGAAAAGGGCCATAGTAACAATTGGAACGGCTTCTTTCTTTGTGGTATTGTTTTTTTTCTTCCTGTCTTCAGAAATTAATCCAAGTTTTTTTAGACTTTCTTCCATGTCCAATGGCAAAGACATTTCCAGCTCATTATCAATCATATTAAGAGTTTCTGCAGTTAGCCTATCAATCCGATTTGCCTCCATACGTTCAATATTAATCACACAATGGCTGCCATGATGATGAACCAGATGAAACGGCATAATATCTTTTTTATTCATAAAAAGTATCATTCCTTTCGCTGTGCTCAAGGCACAAAACCTCTCCGATTATATATTTAATACGTTTAAGTGGAGATATCATTACAAACAAGGATTCCCCTGCAAAAACCCCTAAAAAAAGGTCTTAAAAAGGAAGATTTTACCCCCTTCGCGTCGAAGTAATAATGGTAGAAACCATTGGTAGGTCTACACTTGAGGCGAAGGGGCGTGCAAAGAATGTTTAGAAAAAACGATGGTCATTTGCAGGAAGAATTGTTCAGTCACTATCAAACCATGAACCCTAAAATAGCTAAAATGCTGAAAGATACCTGGGCACCGATTTTTTATGAGCATGTCTTTTGTAAAATAGATGAAGAAGTGTTTGCTCCACTTTACTGTTTTGATAACGGCAGGCCTAATTTCCCGGTAAATATCCTTTTATCATTGGAATTAATAAAGAATATGTTCGACTACACAGATGAAGAAATCTTAGAACAATTCTATTTCAATTATCAGGTAATCTACGCTTTAGGTATCAAAAATATTGGCGAAATATACTTTGCTGAACGCACCCTGTATGAATTTAGAGAACGCCTCGTCAACTACGTTAAGGAACACCCCGATGAAGAAGAAATCATGTTTAAGCAGTTTGAAATCTTAACTCGGCATTTCATCGATAAAGCCAATATTAAAACAGACGAACAAAGAATGGACTCAACCTATGTTACCCCTAATATTAAAAGAGCTGGAAGGTTATCCCTTGCTTATGATTTTTTAGAAAAAGCCGTGAAAGCAATACCTCAAAAACATTTAAGCAACTCACTAAAAGAAGTACTGGAGCCTTCCTTCAAGACCAAACTGCTGTTTAAAACCAAGGCCAGTAAGATAAATGCCAAGCTTGAGACAGTACTCATACTTTGTACAGAAATTTATGACCTCGCTAAAGCAAAACAACTAACTTCAAAAGAGGAAATCAAACTGTTAGCTCGTTTTCTCAATGAACAAGCACATTATGATACAGAAAAGAAAGTCTGGGTGCCCGAAGATAATAAAGAAATTTCTTCCGCATCCATGCAGTCTGCCCATGATACGGACGCTACCTTTAGAAATAAAAACGGTAAGACGAACCAAGGCTATGTTGTTAATCTAGCTGAAACATGTTCGAAAGATAATCCGGTGCAGCTAATTACAGATTACGATCTGGATGTCAATATAAAAAGCGATACAGAACTGGCACGAAAACGTGTAGATACTATCAAGAAAAATACTGATGTTACTGACCTCTACGTAGATGGCGGCTATTACGGCGAAGAAACAATTAACAAAGCTGATGAAGCAGAAGTCAAACTGCATTTTACAGACATGACCGGCAGGAAAAGTACCAGTAACAAATTACCTCTGACAAACTTCAACTTCAATGAAGAACATGAGGTGGAAAAATGTCCTGCAGGTAAAATACCACTTCGAAGCGACTATAGTAAGAAATCTAAAAGTACAACGACCCATTTTGAGAAGTCAGAATGCCTTTATTGCCCCATAAGAGAGCATTGTCCCGTAAAGCCGCAGAAAAAATCAATGGTACTGAGAGCCAGTAAAAAAGCAATACTAGCAGCCAACACCCGCCAAGAAATTTCAAAAAAGGAAATACGACGTGAAAACACCAGTAAAAGGGCTGCCATAGAGGGTACCAACTCTGCAATTAAAAGGGGCCAAGGTGCTAACAAACTTAGAGTAAGAGGCCTGATCAAATGTCAGTTACAAATTGGCCTCAAGGTAATTGGTCATAACTTCAAACAATTTTCCCGAGCAATGAATAAGCCTAAACCAAAAGGCAGGGAAGTGGTGTGTCCAATGTAGAGCAAAACACAGTGAAAACAAGGATTTATTGATGTATATGCACATCATATACCTGAAAAAATCCGGCTTTGAGGTAACTAAACAAAAAATGAGCTTATTTTAAATTCTCCCAAGGGGTTAATAGGGGGTAATCACTCCCTTTCAGCAGGGGAATCAAACAAGAAGTTTTGTAAAAGACAGAAAAAAGTTTTCTGATGTGTAATACATTTAGGGGTAAAACGTATTAACCTTTAAAAAACGTAGGCCCGGTCAAACGGTCTCATTTTTGTAAGATATGATGGCGAAATATTTTCATGTTTTGAACTATTTACATATGGAATTTACAAATGTTATAAAGCCATATATTAAAGAGAAAGCTGACAGGATCGGATTAAGCAAATTCTTCAGGTAAGGAAAAGGTGGTGGAGCTATGTTTAAGAAAATTACAAAGTGCCAAATCGTTATTCTTTGTATTGTTATCTTCCTTTTATTAACAGGCTGTACACAAATAGAAGAAAATAATGAGATAGTCATAGGCGTGGCATGGCCGTTTGCAACCAATAACAATTTATTTAATGAAGGAATTGATCTTGCTGTCCAGGAGATTAACAGCAGCGGTGGGATTAAAGGTAGAGAACTTCGACTACTTAAAGAGGATGACGGCTCCGAACTTGAAAAAGGGATGGCAATAGCCCGGTCTTTTACAGAAAATATGACAATCCAAGCTGTGATTGGGCACTATAATTCTTTTATCTCTATCCCTGTCTCCGCTATTTACAATAATGCAGGTCTCGTGATGTTATCACCAGGTTCCACAGCGCCGGCACTCACAAAAAATGGCTATAAGCATATTTTTCGTAACATACCTTCTGATGATGAAATAGCACGACAATTGGCGGTTTATCTTGCAGACCAAGGTTACCGGCGCATGGCCATATATTATTCTGATGACGATTACGGTTCTGGGTTGGCCAATTCTTTTGAAGACCATGCCAGAACGCAGGGTATAACGATAGTCGATAGGTTTAACTACTACAGCAGCACGGAGGATTTAAGGCGTCTAAATAGCAGATGGCAAGCCTTTGGATTGGATGGAATTTTCATAGCTAAAATCATGCCTGAAGGAGGCCAGTTTATTTTTGATGCCGGCCAAGCAGGGATTAATGTGCCTTTTATTGCTGGAGATGGTCTGGATTCTCCTTTACTCTCAGAAATAGGTGGTAAGGCGGCAGAAGGTACAATTATAGGTTCAGAGTTTAATCCTGATATAGATCGTCTAGAAGTAAAGAGATTTGTGACGGATTTCCTAAACGAGTACAATGAAATGCCCAACTCTTATGCTGCGTTGGGCTATGACGCAGTAAAGATGCTGGCTGCTGCCATAGCAAAATCTGACTTGAACAACCGCTCCACAGTTGCCAAAGAATTAATGAATTTAAGCAGGTGGTCGGGTGCAGTCGGTATTCATGAATTTGACGAAACGGGAGATGACATCGGTAAGCTGGTAGTGCTTAAAAAATTAAAAGATGGAAAATTTGAATATCTTGAGAAGTAGATGGAGGTGCGAATCATGAGTGAAGGTGTATTTCGTGAAGTATCCCTGGAGAGGCTTTCATCTCCGGAGCAGCTCGATGAACTAATAAAGGTGACATCCCCTAGGTCTTGGTTTGCCCTGATAGCGATTGGCTGTATTCTTATTAGTGCGGTTGCTTGGAGTTTTTTAGGCAGTATTCCTACAAAAATAGATGGTCGGGGGATTCTTATTAATGATGGAGGTGTTTTCACTTTACAGCATCATACCGCCGGACAGGTGATTGACGTTAGATTTATGCTAGGAGATATGGTGAAAAAGGGCGATGTCGTAGCAAGAATTGCACTGCCTCAACTGGTTGCCGAAATTAATAGTCTGCAGAGCACTCTCAATGAGATGGGAAATAACCAACGAGCCGATTCGCCTGAGTATAAAGTAATAGAAGACCAAGTGCTACAGCTTCGTGAAGAATTAGATTATAAGTCTCAAATTGTTTCCCAGATTGATGGACGTATATTAGAGTTAAATATCGAGAAAGGAAGCATCATCCAGCCAGGAGACCCCCTGGTTACCCTGGAGCAATATGGTGGAACGGTGAAGATGGAAGCAGTGATCTATGTTCCTGCTGAACAAGGTGGTATCATCCTGCCCGGGATGGAAGCCCAGATTTCTCCTACGATTGTGAATAAAGAAGAGTATGGTTTTATGTTAGGAAGGGTTATTTCTGTTTCTGAGTATCCTGCTACGACGCAAAGTATGATGCAAACTTTAGGAAATGAAAATTTGGTTGCTCTGCTCTCGGGGCAAGGTGCTCCTCTGATGGTACGGATTGACTTAATTCCTGACGACAGCACTGAAAGTGGTTATCGGTGGTCATCGCATGGGGGACCTCCTATGTACATTCATAGTGGTACCATTGTTGAAAGTGCTGTAATTACCAATAGGGAAAAGCCGATAAGCAAGGTAATTCCTTTGTTTGGAAGTGCAGTTCATTAAAAGCGGGGAGGTGATAAGGTGAAAAAAAATAGAAGAGCTAAGGTTCCTACTGTACTGCAGATGGAAGCTGTGGAATGCGGCGCAGCCTCTCTTGCCATGATTTTAGGCTATTTTGGCAAATACATACCGTTAGAGGAACTAAGAACAGATTGTGGCGTATCCCGAGATGGCAGCAAAGCAAGCAATATACTGAAAGCAGCTAGAAAGTATGATCTGGAGGCCAAGGGTTATCGTAAGGAACCTGAGTCTTTAAAAGAAATTCCAATGCCCATGGTTGTGCATTGGAATTTTAGTCATTTCCTAGTGTTAGAAGGTTTCCATCAGGGGAAAGTCTTTTTAAACGATCCAGCCTCCGGCAGGCGGGTCGTGACAGAAGAGGAATTCAGTCAGTCCTTTACAGGGGTAGCATTGGTTTTTATACCACTGCCTCAGTTTCAAAAAGATGAAAAAAAACCCAGCCTTATCTCCGCTTTAAAAAAACGTTTGCATGGATCAGAAACTGCTTTGATCTATATAGTCTTATTAGGGCTGGCACTGGTAATCCCGGGATTAGCCATTCCTGTATTTGCCAGAGTTTTTATTGACGATATTTTGCTAGGTGGAAGGGATTTCTGGCTCGCGCCCCTGTTGTTAGGCATGGGAATAACGGCGGTCTTAAGGGGAATTTTAACCTGGCTGCAGCAGTATTACCTTTTAAGGCTGGAAACTAAAATAGCCTTGACGACATCAGGACAGTTTTTGTGGCATATTTTAAGGCTGCCAACCGAGTTTTTCTCTCAGCGATCTTCCGGGGAAATAACTTCTAGGATGCAGAGCAATGATAGGGTAGCGAAAATATTGTCAGGACAACTGGCCACTACAGCTTTAAATTTTGTGATGATTTTTTTCTATTTCACTTTAATGTTACAGTATAACGTTATCTTAGCTTTAGTAGGACTGGTTATTGCCCTTATCAATGTTCTTTATTTAAAATTGGTTTCTGCTAAAAGAGTGGACCAGAACCGAAAGCTATTAAAAGACCGAGGGAAACTAGGTGGTACGGGCATGTCCGGTCTACAAATAATAGAGACTCTAAAAGCTACCGGATCAGAATCGGACTTCTTTGCTAAGTGGTCAGGATACCAGGCAAAAGCACTAAACTCTGAACAAGAACTAGGTGTTTCTTCTCAATTTTTATCTGTCTTTCCTACTTTTCTTACGGGAATAAATAATACGATTGTATTAGCTTTAGGCGGTTTTTTAATCCTGGAAGGGCAAATGACCATCGGCATGCTGGTAGCCTTTCAAAGTCTGATGGCCAGTTTTATGAGTCCTGTGACAGGAATCGTTGGGCTTGGAGCCGAGCTGCAGGAAATGGAAGGAGAAATGAACCGCTTAGACGATGTCTTGAAATATCCTCTTGATCAAGAAGCTGGGGGTGAAAGGGAAGAAACTACCCCCTATGCAGGGCAAAAGCTGGAGGGATATATAGAGCTTAGTCAAATAACCTTTGGCTACAGTTCTTTGGAGCCTCCATTGATTGAAGATTTTACTTTATCACTCAGGCCAGGGTCTCGGGTAGCTCTTGTCGGTGGTTCCGGCAGCGGGAAATCCACAGTAGCAAAAATAATTGCTGGAATTTACCGACCCTGGTCTGGAAAAATACTTTTCGATGGCCAACCCCGTACATCATTTCTGAGGGTTGCAATTAGTAATTCCTTGGCCATGGTAGATCAGGATATCAATATGTTTCAAGGGACAGTGCGGGACAACATCACCTTATGGGATGAGACTATCTCGGAATTTCAGATGATCCGTGCTGCCAAAGATTCCTGCATCCATGATGATATTACTTCTCGGTCCGGGGGGTATGACCATTCGGTAGAGGAAGGCGGAAAAAACTTTAGTGGCGGGCAGAGGCAGAGGCTGGAGATAGCCAGGGCGTTGGCTCAGAATCCAACGATTATCATCATGGACGAAGCCACCAGTGCCCTTGATCCTGTTACCGAAAAAATTGTTGATGAAAACATCCGGCGTCGTGGCTGCACCTGTATTATAGTGGCTCACCGCCTGAGTACCATTCGGGACTGTGATGAAATCATTGTTTTAGAAAAGGGAAAAATTGTGGAAAGAGGTACCCACGAGGAATTGAATAATCGTGCTGGAATTTATGCAAATCTGATCCAAACGGGTTAATTAACGAATTAAAGTAGGTGAGCTAAATGAAGGTTGGGGATTTTTTTAACCAAGAAGGCATCAAGATTCCTATTGACGGCAGCAAACCTCGGATTTTAGACGATGCCGGCTATGTTTGGATGGTTGGGGAGGGGAAGATTTCTGTCTTCTTAACGGTTCTAACAAAAGAAAACAGGACAGGTGTAAAAAAATACTTGTTTGAAGCAAAACAAGGTGATTTACTTTTTGGAATTGAGCCTGGGGGTTTCCCCGATCGAAAAGGTCTTATGGCATCTGGTTTGATCGGTTCCAGCTTAATGCGTCTTGAGGTAAAGCAGCTTAGAAAACTATTAGAGGAAGATATATCTGAAGAAGTTATAAAGCTGGTGAAGCGATGGCTTGAAGTTTTAGCTAAAGTCAATAAAAGTGACGATATATCACGCATAGAAATTGCTGCTGCAGAAGAAAAGGGATTATCTGAGTATGAATATTTAAACGACCCCTTGATTATGGAAGATTATCATAGTCGGATTCTTCAGTCTATTACCGACTTATGGGAAAAACAAAATCAAGGGGAAAAAATTCGCCTGCGTGAAAAAGAAAGATACGATAGACGTCTAATGGAAAACTCAATCTCTAGGCTAGCATCAATTAACCAAAAGGAGAAAACAGTAAGCTTGGAGGAAGAAAGTGGGGATATTCTGCTAGATGCCTGCCGTTTGGTAGGTCGGAGTTTGAATATCGAAATCGTTACACCTGCCTTCAGTAGTCCTGGGAGCCGGAGTAATACTCAATTAGATGAGATTGCCCGAGCCTCACGCATCCGTACTAGAGAAGTGACTCTGCAAGGGGAATGGTACAGACAAGACGGCGGCCCCATCCTGGGTCATATGCAGGAAGATGATAGACCGATCGCCCTAATCCCTGCATCGCCTTCTAAATATATCTTACATGACTTTGTTTTGGGGATAGAAAATGTTGTGGACAAGGAAACTGCTGCAAAAATCAAACATTTTGGTTTTGTCTTTTACCGTCCGTTTGAACATCAGGAAATTACTCTTCGCGATCTGCTATCCTTCGGCTACAGAAGCTGCTGGAAACGAGATTTAGCAATGATAGCATTGATGGGTGTCCTGGGGGGGATACTAGGCACTGCTATTCCCCTGGCAACGGGGATAGTCTTTAGCAGTATTATTCCTGAAGGTGAAAGAGGCCAGTTGCTACAAATCGCTTTTTTTCTAGGGGCAAGCGCCTTGGCCGCCATGCTCTTTCAATATACTCGTTCTCTTGCTACGCTGCGCATGGAAGGTAAAATGGACAGTTCTATTCAGGCTGCTGTTTGGGATCGATTACTAAGCTTACCCGTACCTTTTTTTAAGCAGTTTTCTGCAGGAGAATTAGCCATGCGGGCTATGGGTATCAGCCGGATACGAATGATCCTCTCAGGAGTGACTCTAAATACAATTCTATCCAGCATTTTTTCTGTTTTTACCTTTGCTTTGCTTTTTTATTATGATATTAAGCTAGCCGGGGTAGCGGCTGTATTGGTTGTGTTAGCCATAATTGTGATGGGTTCTTTAGGCTACTGGCAGGTACGCTACGAGCGTAAAGTATTAGAAATTTCTAATAGCATCTCCGGCATGATGCTGCAGCTTATCGGAGGAATAACCAAATTCCGTGTAGCAGGAGCAGAAAGCAGGGCTTTTCACCGATGGGCAAAAGAGTTTGGTGAACAACGGAAGTTATCTTTTAAAAGAGAGACTTTGGGCAGCTGGCTGGCCACTTTTAACTCTTTTTTTCCCGTCCTATCGAGCATGGCTATTTTTTATACCTTGACTTCATCCAACAGTATTTTATCACCAGGTCAGTTTATTGCTTTTAATTCAGCCTTTGTTACTTTTATGTTTTCCATGGTTTCTTTGTCGGAGTCATTAATCAGTGCAAACATTGTTATCCCCTTATATCAAAGAGCTAAGCCTATACTTGAAACTTTACCTGAATATGATGATACCAAGATAAACCCGGAAACCCTTACCGGCTCGATAGAAGTTAGCCATGTATTTTTTCGCTACAAAGCAGATGCTCCCTTAGTGCTGCAAGATGTCTCTTTTCAAATTAATGAGGGGGATTATGTAGCCTTAGTGGGTACTTCAGGCTGCGGGAAGTCTACCTTATTTAGAGTCTTGCTGGGCTTTGAAAAACCAGAGACAGGGAAGGTTTACTACAATGAGCAAGACTTATCTAAAGTAGATATTCGCGCTGTACGCAAGCAACTGGGTGTAGTGTTGCAAAACGGGCAGCTCATGTCCGGGAGCATCTTCAGTAATATTGTAGGTGCCAACCCTTACCTGACTATAGAAGATGCTTGGGAAGCGGCCAGGATGGCCGGCATTGAGGAAGACATCAAGGAAATGCCGATGGGTATGCATACTGTCATCAGCGAAGGAGCAGGTACAATCTCCGGAGGACAAAAACAGCGATTGATGATAGCTAGAGCTATCATCAATAAACCTAAGATTATATTCTTCGATGAGGCCACCAGTGCTCTAGATAACCGTACCCAAGCCATAGTCAGCAAAAGCCTTGACCAACTCCAGGCTACACGGGTAGTTATTGCACATCGTCTAAGTACTATTATGAACTGCAATAAGATCATCGTTATGGACCGGGGAAAGATTGTGGAAAGTGGGACTTATCAAGAGCTTATGGAGAATAAAGATATTTTTGCTGACCTAGCTAAAAGACAGCTAGCTTGACATACATTACAAACGAAAAAGTTTAACTGTAAAAAAAGTGTCAGAAGCATTGCTTCTGACACTTTTTTTAGGGAGTTGGTCTCCAGGATCAATAAACTAAGGGTCAAATATCACAGACGTACTGTGGAAAATATTCGCAACGATCAAATTAAACCTGTTGAAATCCAAAACAAAATGGGCAAAATATTGAAGCTTATTGTAGCTAGCCCTGAAAAGGGCTGTTAAAAAGGGGCAACTTGAAATTGCATAGAGACAGATGATCAAGAATACAACGCTTGTCTGAAAATTACTACGGGAATTTAGCACCCGTGGTCTTTTTTTAAAATCAGGGTAAATTTATCGAATTTTATTCCAATACCCTTGACGGCAACTACTAAGTGTAGTAAATTGAATATATACCCCCTATAGGTATAAAGAGGGGGCTAAACGGGAGGCGAAAGAATGTCTGATTTTCTTAATAGTTATGGAAGCTGGATTTTGTTTGGAGGGTTGATGTTATTGATGATGCGTATGCATGGCTCCGGCGGTGGTTGTTGTGGCGGCCAGCAACATACTACGCAAAATAAAGATGATGGTGCAGACCATAGACCGCATCAGCATTAATGGATGTTATAAGTTTAGGATGATTTGCTGTACAGAAAGGGGAGAGCAATCAGGTGAATACTACTTCAGTTAACTTACCTATTTCTGGCATGAGCTGCGCAGCATGTGCCAGCAGAATCGAAAAAGGACTTAACAAACTAGATGGTGTAGAAAAAGCAAATGTTAATTTTGCAGTTGAAAAAGCTACGCTGGAATACCATCCTGATCGATTGGGCGTAGATGATTTCATCAAAACTGTTCATGACCTGGGATATGAAGTTGGTACCGAAAAAATTGAACTAAAAATTGGCGGCATGACATGTGCGGCATGCGCGAGCAGAGTGGAAAAACAGCTTCATAGTCTTGAAGGGGTTATTAAGGCCGGAGTAAACATTGCCACTGAAAAGGGTACTGTAGAGTTCATTGCAAGACAGCTTAAAGTTCATGACCTGCGGCAGGCAGTAGAAAAAATTGGCTATACGGCTGAGCTGGTTGAAGAGCTTAATGAAGATAAGGAGAGGCAGCAGCGGCAGAATGAGATTGTTCGTCAGCGGAATGTATTCATTCTCTCAGCGATACTTTCCGTTCCCTTGCTGTTGACCATGTTTGCTCACATTTTCGAATGGGCTTGGTACCCTGAAATCTTAAAGTCGTCGTGGGTTCAATTATTGTTGGCGACACCTGTCCAATTTGTTGCAGGCTGGCAGTTTTATCGCGGCGCTTATCTCAACCTTAAACATGGGTCGGCAAATATGGATGTACTGGTTGCCATGGGTACTTCTGCCGCCTATTTTTACAGTCTGGTGAACACGTTTATTGGGGGACCGCTTTATTACGAAACAGCGGCGGTATTAATCACTCTAATCATTTTGGGGCACATGTTAGAGTCAATTGCCAAGGGTAGAACTTCTGAAGCCATTAAAAAGCTCATGGGGCTTCAAGCGAAAACTGCCAGGGTAATCCGTAACGGAGAAGAAATGGACATCCCGGTTGATACAGTAGAGCTGGGCGACGTGATTGTCGTTCGTCCCGGTGAAAAAATTCCGGTAGACGGAAAGGTGATTGAAGGTACATCGGCAGTAGACGAATCCATGCTGACGGGTGAAAGCATTCCGGTGGACAAAAAAGCCGGCGATGAAGTGATTGGTGCCACCATCAATAAACATGGTTCCTTTAAGTTTGAGGCAACCAAAGTGGGTAAGGATACGGCGCTTGCACAGATTATCAAGGTTGTAGAAGATGCGCAGGGTTCAAAAGCACCTATCCAGAAAATGGCGGACATCATTTCCGGGTACTTTGTGCCGGTGGTGGTGGCAATTGCAGTAGTTACCTTTTTGATATGGTATTTTGTCGTCACACCCGGTAATTTACCGGTAGCTTTAATTAACTTTACCGCCGTACTAGTGATTGCCTGCCCCTGTGCGCTGGGGTTGGCTACACCGACCTCAATTATGGTGGGTACGGGTAGGGGTGCAGAAACCGGTATCCTTTTTAAAGGCGGCGAACACCTTGAAAAAGCGCACAAACTAAATGCCATTGTTCTGGATAAAACCGGAACCATTACTAAAGGTCAGCCCGAAGTCACGGATGTGGTGTCATTGGACGACACTCGGGAGGAAGACTTACTAATAATTGCCGGGGCAGTAGAGAAAAATTCCGAGCATCCGCTCGGCCAGGCCATTGTGAAAAAGGCCGAAGAGAAGCAGAGACTGCCTCAAACCGACAGTTTTAATGCTATTCCCGGCCATGGGATTGAGGCTCATATCGATGGGAAGCGAGTATTGGTAGGTAATACAAAATTAATGATTGAACGCGACGTCAATGTATCTAATTTTGAAGAGCAAAAGGCAAAGCTTGAGAACGAAGGGAAAACAGCCATGCTCATGGCAATCAATGGCCGTCCTTCTGGTCTCATTGCAGTGGCTGATACCGTGAAACAGCATTCAAAGACCGCAATTGCTCAACTTAAGCAAATGGGGATTGAAGTCTACATGATAACCGGGGATAACCGGCGTACGGCGAATGCTATCGCCAAGCAGGTAGGCGTGGATAATGTTTTAGCAGAGGTACTGCCTGAAGATAAGGCCAAAGAAGTACAAAAACTAAAAGATGCCGGCAAGAACGTGGGTATGGTTGGTGATGGTATCAATGACGCACCGGCTCTGGCGACGGCTGATATCGGTATGGCAATCGGGACAGGAACCGATGTTGCGATGGAAGCCGCTGACGTCACCCTCATGCGTGGAGATTTGCGTAGTATAGTTGCTGCTGTACAGCTTAGTAAAGCCACTATGAAAAACATCAAGCAGAATCTATTTTGGGCTTTAATTTACAATACCATTGGTATACCCGTTGCAGCGAGCGGTTTACTGAACCCGATCATCGCCGGTGCCGCTATGGCGTTTAGTTCCGTATCTGTGGTGAGTAACGCTCTTCGCCTGAAAAGATGGCGTTTTCATATGGAAACCGGAGAAATGCATGTTGAAGAAGCAGATCAGAGCCGCGTTTCGGCAGCAGTATAGTTAGCAGGCAGTGAGTGGGCGGTTAGTTTGGCAAGGGATGTCCAACTAGGTTATTTACCAAGGAGGCGAAAGAAAGTGGCAAACTATTGTTTTCCTAATTTGAAAGCAAACATTGAGAACTTAAAGAAAAAGGATAAGGACTATCTTACCGGCCACGAAGGCTGCGTTGAATTGTTCTGCAAGGATTGTGATTTCTTTCGAGAAGATGAGAGGGACTTGGAATGCGGGGCTTTTAAATTGCTAAAGAAATTGATGGATAATAAAATCATTACTCCCGAGGATATCTTCAATGTCGTCAGCGATTGATTCGCTAAACTTTAACCCGGCATTTTCCCTCAAAAATCTGGAAGAACCTGTGATATATGATAAGGTAAACGACGAACTTTACGAACTTAACCAGGAAGCATACCAATTCTTATTGTCTTGTGCACGGGGTAATGTTCGTGTGAAAGACGTACCTACGGATGCTGAGGCGAAGGAATTCATAGATTTCTGCATTGAGGAAGAAATATTGGCGGTTAAGCCTGTCAGCGCGCCGGTAGAGGTTGTTGCTGACAGTACACCAAATCCTTCGTTGCGCTATCTTGAAGTTCAATTAACTGATCGCTGCAACCTTCGCTGCCACCATTGCTTTCTTGGCGATACCCAGGGACATGATATGGGATTGGAACACTTTTATGCTGTGGCGCAGCAGTTTGAGGCTCTGCAAGGACTCAAAATGATGTTGACAGGGGGAGAACCGCTTCTGTACCCTCATTTCTGGGAGATAAATGAGAAGTTGCCGAAATATGATTTTCGAAGCGTGTTGCTTTCTAACGGGCATTTAATCAGCAGGGAAGCGGCTCAAAAGTTGAACGTGCATGAAGTACAGTTAAGTATTGATGGCATGGAAGAAGCACACGATTCTCTGCGAGGTAGGGGCAGTTTTAGGAAAGTGACGGAGGCTTTGGAAGCTCTATTGGCATGCGGTAAGAAAGTATCTATCGCTACCATGATTCACGCCCGTAACCTTAATGATTTTGCCCAACTGGAAAAACTAATTGACCAGTACGGCATAGATGAATGGAACATTGATTTTCCTACACCAACTGGTCGTCTTGCACAGAATGAAATCTGCCAAGTAACGCCGGAAGTGGCTGCGCCGTTAATGCAGTACAGCAGAAGTGGAGGACATTTTAACGGCAACGGCCCTTGGGCATGTGGCGCACATTTGGCCACAGCCACAGTAGACGGGCATCTGGAAAAGTGCAGTTTTTATTCGACAAAGGAAAATCCAATTTTCGAAATAGGACTCCGCGCGGCTTGGGTTAATACGCCTCGGGTAACCCTAGTAGAATTGGAATGTGACTGTGAGTACCTGGAACAATGCAAAGGAGGCTGCAGGTTCCGAGCGGAGACCTTTGGCAATCCCAAAAGTCCTGACCCGCTGCAATGCCATTGCTGTGGTGTAATCTAGCTTTTAACCCTTGGAAGGGTTGAATATAAAATTTCATAAAGGAGGTGTTAAGGCATGAAGATTAAAAAAGTATCCAAGCGTCAGTCCAACCTGTGCAAGTGCCATGCATCCTGCTAATAAGTGTGAAAAAAGATAGCCCCCTGTCAGGGGGTTTATCTTTTTTTGACTTCATTAGCCCTCTCTTCACAATTAATAGCGACCGCAAATGATACGTTTGTGAAAAAGTTATCGTTTGAGCTGTTTTCAACGCACGCAAGAGGGCATTGACTAATACTACCCATTGTAGTACGATTAAAGAAAATATATATTATCGTATGGGGGTATGGTATAAAAGTCCGGACAATACAGGTGGCTGGTAACTCCAGCAAGTCATGAGCTTGATTATTCACTTATTGGTTATGTCTCTCCGGATTATTGGTCAAAAGCAAGAAGAAAATCTGAGAAACGTTAAAAGGGAGTTTCCAAAAAAACTGAAGCATCTCCCAAAAAGGGAAGGTGCTTTTTTTGATTCACGTAGCAAGCTAGGAACGATTCTTTAATATAATTACCTAGTAAGACTAAGGCCGCCCAAACCATTAGTCAATTTTAAGTGACTGGCATACGGATTATTTTCGTTTTTTGCTATACCACCCTCCCATTATCAATTATTCTGCCGAAGTACTATAGTGAATGCCATAAAATAACCTAATAATTAAAGATAATTTAAATGGAACGTTTTTCAAGTGGCTAACGTCTATTCTAGGCGATAGTTTATTTATGCTTTTTTGCGCGCAATATCACCAATGCAATGCTAAACCGATTGATGTATTAGTTACATAATCAATGCTTGATTTTGATAATTAGACAACAAGAAGGAGACATAACTATGCCTAAAAACTCGTACTGGTTAGCAACAAAAAAATTTCGAATGGCTCTTAAAAAAATTTCACTATCTACATGTTCAATCTTTCTGGCAACATCCATGTTAACTGGGCCGCCCCTTCTGGCTCGGGAGGATTCAAGTGGGCGGGGGCAGATAAGTAGTGAAATTGAAGTGGCAGCGAACGAAGAAGTTTTGCTAGCCGATCCGAATTTGATAACAGCTGTTCCGATTACCGCAGGGGCAATAATGGAGGAATATCATTGGCAAACGGCGGATGGGCCGGCCAAGGCTTGGGTAACAAAGGTAGATATTAGTGATCCCAATATCGAATTAGCGGTCATTCCCGGGCAGGGAAAACTAACAGAGCGACTTAATGTCACTGCCATGGCTAAAAACACGGGGGCAGTCGCTGCCATTAACGGTGATTTTTTTAATACGAAAGGAGAAGGGGTTCCTATCGGGCCCATGGCCACGGGGGGAAGTTTAGCAGCTTCACCTGCGCAGCTTGTGGGCTGGCATGCCCTGGGAATAACCGCTGATCGGCAGGCTTACATAGAGTCTTTTGCTTTTTCAGGCAGCGTAAAGGCAGCCAACGGAGCAACATTTGAATTGGCGGGCTTGAATAAGACAGCCTATTGGGAGCAGCCAGGGGGAAGCCACAGTCATGTGGACAAGCTGCATTTGTATAATGATCTATGGGCCGGGCATACCCGCGGCGAGGACAGTTATACCACTCCTACGGAAATACTGGTGAAAGACAGCAAAGTAGTTAAGATTAGTCATGGGGAGTATTTGGATATTCCTGTACCCAAAGATGCTTATATCCTACGGGGCCACGGTAAAGCAGCGCGCTTTTTGGAGGATAATTTCGGGGTAGGTGATCCCATTGATATCGAATATGCAGTTAGCCCTGACCGAAATTGGAGTACGATTATGGGCGGGTACAGTTTGCTGGTGGATGGCGGAAAAGCCGTTCCACTCCCTAAGGAAGTGCTTGCTTCCCTAGATGGGGTGCGGGCGCGTTCCGCTGTAGGTATTTCTAAAGACCGGAAAACTATCTATTTAGTGGGGGTAGAAGGGCGTACTAAGGCCAGCAAGGGACTCAGATTAGGTGATTTGGCTGGGTTTTTCGAAGAATTGGGGGTTTGGCAAGCCATTAATTTGGATGGTGGCGGTTCTACCACTATGGCAGCCAGGCCGTTGGGTGAGTGGCAGGCCAAGAGAGTGTTTTCACCGGAGCAGGGGGCAAACGAGCGCCTGATAGTGAATGCATTGGCGGTCTATTCTACTGCACCTCAAGGTAAGCTGGAGGGCCTAATTATGTCGGGTAACCAAGTGGCATTAATTGGTGAAGGAGTTAGCTATTCTTTAAAAGCCTATGACCAGTATTTCAATCCAATGGATACAGCCAAATTACCGATAACTTGGACCAAAAAAGGCGAAGTAGGTACCTTGCAGGCCAACCGCTTTGTGGCTAAGCGTCCGGGAATAGTTGAGATTATTGCCGGTGCCAATCAGGTGGGCACTAGGCTGCCGATTGAGGTAGTAGGTAAGGGAGAATTAAGCGCGTTAAACCTTACTTTAGCGAAAAATGATGAGCAAATAAACTTGGGGCAGGGAATACCTCTAGCCCTGACTTTAGAAACTGTTACCGGCAAGACCAGGGAGATACCCGCGGCGTTTGTGGACTGGCAGCTGCATAACTTGAAGGGGGAAGTATCTTCAGATGGAATACTGACTGTACAGGGAGCAGGAAGCGGCGGAAGCGGAATTGTAGTAGCCAGATATCAAGGCTTTAGTGCACCGTTAGCTGTGACAGTAAGGAAAGGGGTGCCAATACCGTTGTTTAATTCATTGACGGACCTCTCTTTCTTAACATATCCACAAGAAGTGAGCGGAAGGATAAAACGGGTGGCGGACCCCGTGGATGCCCAAGGTCGGCAGGTAACAGCGCTGGATTATGATTTTACCGGCGTTACTGATGCAAATGCTGCTGCGTATATTAAACTTGGCGAGGCCGGACTCGTGATAGATAAGGAGGCCGAAAGCCTAACGCTGGATGTCTATGGCAGTGGGGGCAGCGAATGGCTGAGGGCCGAATTGGAGGATGCTGAGGGTAATAGTCAGCGGGTAGATTTAGCGAAGCGTATTGATTGGCAAGGTTGGCAATCGGTAGAGTTGTATTTTGGGGAACTCACTAATAGTAAACCGTTAACTGTAAAGCGGATTTATGTAGTCACTGCTGAAAATGAGCAACAAGTGCGGGCACTTCAAGGGCGACTGTTGTTTAAGAATTTGCGATTAAACTATGACCGGGAGGAAAAACCCGTCGTAACCCAGCCTAGGTTGTCCTTGGGGTTAAAAGAAGGCCAGCGGCAGATGAGTGTTAACGGTACAGTAACGGAAATGGATGTAGCCCCGGTGATAGTGGCTGGGCGGACATTGGTACCGGTAAGGTTTGTCTCCCAGGCTCTAAACGGAACGGTGCTTTGGAATGGTAATACCGAAAACGTGACTGTCATTCAAAAAGATAACTGGATAGACTTATGGTTGGGAGACCAACAGATGGTGGTCAACGGGAAAGCCATATCTTTGGAGGTGCCGCCGGAGTTAACAAGTAATCGGACTATGCTGCCCCTAAGAGCCGTAGCGGAAGTGCTGGGGTTAACGGTCCAGTGGGATGCGGAAACCCGGGGGATCACCTTGAGTAATTAATTGGCCAATCTACCATTAATTCTACTTTTCCACCGCATACTTTTGAAATCGTATCCAGGTTGTGTTGTTACCTGTGGAATATTACATTACTATACCAAGTTATCCTCTAAATAGGCAAGGAATTTTTTTAACCGCTTTTCATCATCCAGCATAAAGTCCACCAGAATACGGATGCGCAGCATGGTCATTTCGCTAATGTTGTGCTCAATTTTCTCTGTCTCCTCTAACACTCCTTCGGTTACACCGATTATTTTTAAGAATTGTTCTATGCTTTCGTGGCGTTGGAGCAAGTAATCGCCCAACTCATTGCCTTTTGTGGTAAGCTCGATGATGCCATATTTTTCGTAATTCAGGTAATTAAGCTCAGCCAATTTCTGTACCATTTTACTGGCGGAGGGCGGTTGTACGTTTAATGCTCTTGATAGATCGCCAATCCTGGCGTAACCCTTGTCTTTAGAAAGGCGGGCTACCATCTCCAGATAATCTTCCATACTGGGTGTTAGGGCATCATTTTCCCGGTGGAGTAAAGCATAGCCCCTAACGGTATAGAACTGTTTTTGGTCGTTTTTTTGTTTCATAAGATTACCTCCAAGTAATATTTACTACTTGATTGCAGGGTTTATGCTTTGCAGATCAACATTTTCAAAAAGGTCAAAAAGAAAAGGGACGGCCATAATCCGCCCCCGTTTAGCACATAGTTTGTTAAGCCCAGCCAAAGTAATAGACAGTTTGGGCTACTAAGAAACACACTGCAACAGCAACTAAGGTGGGGATTAAAAATGCCAGGAAGGTCCATTTTTTGCTTTTAGTTTCCTTTAAAATGGTGATTAATGTAGTACTGCATGGATAATGAAGTAGAGAAAAAAGCATCATATTTAGAGCAGTGAGCCAGGTCCAACCGTTGCTTACCAGCAGTGTACGCATCTCTTGCAGACTACCCATCTCCATCATTGCTCCCGTGGACAGATAACTCATCACCATAATCGGGACTACGATTTCATTGGCCGGAAGACCCAGGATAAAGGCCATCAGTATCAGGCCATCGAGACCGATTGCTTTGGCGAAGGGGTCTAACCACCGGGCTATAACGGCAATCAAACTGATGCCGCCCACATGAATGTTGGCCATGAGCCAGATTATCATTCCAGCAGGTGCGGCCACCATTACAGCTCTACCCAAGACAAAAATTGTTCGGTCCATTATGGAAGTTATTATTACCCGTCCCATCTGAGGCGGGCGATATGGAGGAAGTTCCAAAGTAAAAGTTGACGGAATTCCTTTCAACAAGGTTTTTGACAACAGATAGGATACTGCTAAAGTTATTATAATGCCAAATAAGATTAGACCTACTATTATAGAAACTGTGGACATACTATTGAGGGGTCCCGGGGCAATGCCTACCATGAAAATGCTGGCAATAAGAATAAGGGCGGGGAAACGGCCGTTACATGGAACAAAATTATTGGTCAGCATGGCAATCAGCCTTTCCCGAGGCGAATCGATAATTCTACAGGAAGTTATTCCGGCGGCATTACAGCCAAATCCCATGCACATCGTTAGTGCCTGCTTGCCGTGGGTGCCGCATTTTTTAAACAAATAATCCAGGTTGAAAGCGACCCGGGGAAGATAGCCCAGGTCTTCAAAAAGGGTGAACAACGGGAAAAATATCGCCATGGGTGGCAGCATTACCGCTACTACCCAGGCCAAGGTGCGGTACATACCTTTGACAAATAAACCGGGTATCCATTCGGGTATGTTGGCGGCAGTCGCAAATTGCAGCAGCTTCGCTTCGATACCAAATAAAAAATCAGCGATTACTGCGGACGGATAGTTGGCACCGGCCAGGGTAATCCAAAAAACAGCGCCCAATAACAGAAGCATTAGCGGATAGCCAAAGAGTCGGGAGGTTGCGATGTCGTCAAGAATTTTATCCCATTTGAAGGCCGGTTCTGTCTGTTTGGATACGACTCTATTCGCAATGGCTTCCGCCTGGCGGTACAAGTTAGTGACTATTATGTCTCTATGATCACTGCCTAAATGGGTATTATCTTTCACACATAAAGCCCCTTTCCGAAATTTTTAATCTTCAGTAGATTACTATCGGCATTATTCAAGGTTTCGAATATTGTTGTGTCCCCTTCCAGCAACCTTAAAGCAAGCCAGCGAGGACTTATATCCCGGCCAAAATCATCAATTACTTTTGGCAGGAGTGTTTCTATAGCCGATTCAATTTCGGCATTATATCTTGGTTGAATGGGTTGAGGTATAATTCTTTCTTCCGCAATATCGGCAATTGCCTGCATCAGTTTTTTCAGCCCCACTCCTTTGCGGGCAATTGTTCCCACGACGGGCACCCCCAGTTCCTGGGCCAGCATATTAACATCAACAATCATTTTCTTTCTTTCCGCTTCGTCCAAAAGATTTACGCAAACCACTACCTTAGCAGTTATCTCCACCACTTGGAGCACAAGGTTTAGATTTCTCTCAAGACAGGTAGCATCTACCACCACTACGGTCACATCGGGCTTGCCAAAACAAATGTAATCTCTCGCTACCTGTTCTTCTACGGAATTGGCAAATAAGGAATAGGTGCCGGGAAGGTCTACCAATGTATATGGCTTCCCATTGAACAGATATTCACCTTGCACCTGGACCACTGTTTTTCCGGGCCAATTACCTGTATGCTGCTTCAGCCCGGTAAGATTATTAAAGACAGTGCTTTTACCTGTATTGGGGTTTCCGGCTAAAGCTATCATTAAGCTTTTTTTGTCCAGCCGCTTATTATATTGTTTTTGGGCCGCATTACGACCTTGAGATTGATGCGTTAATCCCATTGTTAAGCCCCTTTCATTACTTTATCGGCATTATTTTGATCAGCTTGGCTTCATCCCTGCGAAGAGCAATCATGGCGCCGCGTATTGCATAGGCCTTTGGGTCATTAAAAAGACTTTGTCGTTCGCATGTCACTAGAGCTCCCGGGATAAACCCCAGGTCCAATAACCGCCGGCGTAATCTGCCGCTGGCTGTTAAACTGTCAATGATACCGCCCCTGCCGGTGTCCAGTTGATACAACGTCATCTGCTTTTCCATTAGATTTCCCCCTTGGTTTGCCGCGTGAAAAAAATTTATTAGCGGCTATAAGAGTTACCCCAGACTAACTTTTGTTATTATACTATGGCTCAAATCCAATGTGGTTACAGCTTTGCGGTATTTTAAAAGGTGTAATTCGCTTTATTTCAATTTAGAAGGGAATAACGGCAAGAGTTTTGCATATAATTATAAGTTATCGATTTACGCTAAAATATGAAAAATGGGCTTGATAGCGTAATCAACATATAGTATAATAAAAACCAACTTAACCCTAGGGGGGTATTAAATGACAATATTTAAACTAATTAAGGACAAATTACCTTATTTGATTATGGGAGCTATTGGGTTGGGGCTGGTAAACGGCTATTTTAACGAAGTCGGTTATTACAAGCAGTTTCTGACCCCGGTAATATTTCTGATGATTTACCCTATGATGATTAATCTGAAAGTTACCGACGTGTTGTCGGGTTTTTCCACACCCAGGCCGCTGCTTTATAGTGTCGCCATAAACTTTATTTTTTCGCCTTTACTTGCATATGTTCTTAGCAGACTTTTTTTCGCGGACTACCCAACTCTGACCATGGGTCTGATGTTGATTGCATTAGTTCCTACCAGCGGCATGACAGCTTCCTGGACGGGGCTGGCAAATGGTAATATGAAAACCGCATTATTAATAATTTCAGTGAACCTGCTGTTAGCAATTGTGATGATACCGCTTTACCTCAAACTACTACTGGGTCGGGTAATCCCATTGGATACCATGTTGGTTATAAAAAGTTTGGTGCAGGTAGTGGTTGTTCCTTTGATTTTGGGTGACTTGACCCGGCGCCTGCTGACTAAGAAATACGGTATGAAGGGATTTAAGGCAATGAAACCGCAGTTTGCCGGCATCAGCTCAACTGGTGTGATTTTAATTGTTTTTATTGCCACGTCCTTAAAAAGCAGGACTATTTTAGGCGATGGTCAGATGGTGTTAAATGTGCTGGTACCGTTGGCAATCTATTATGCTTTAATATTACTGGCCAGTAACTTACTGGGGCAGAAATACTTGGATTATGGTGATCGGGTGGCCTTGATATACGGCACTACCATGCGCAATCTTACCATTGCCATGGCTCTGACCATTAGCTCACTGGAAGCGGGGCTGGCAGTGTTTCTAATTGCTGTGGGCTATCTCTTGCAGGTACCTTTCGCAGCTCTATATATGCGTTATCTCAATTGGCGGGGCAGCGATGCGCTGAATGTCGAACATATATCATGAGGAGGAATAGAAATGCCTATCTATGTTGACCCAGATATCTGCGATAATAGTAAGGACTGTCCGGCGGCGTCCTATTGTGTACCGCTGGCCCTGGAGTTCGATAATGAAAAGGGGAAAATAGCTTACGATAAGAGTAAATGTAAAAGCTGCGGCACTTGTGTACATCACTGCGGTCCCGGGGCCATTTACCTGGCCAAAGATGATGAGGAATTGGAAATGTTAGTAGAGGAACTGAATAAACTGAAAGAAATGGGATAAAAAGAAACCGTGCACTGAAAGGGTGCACGGTTTCTTTATTACATAGCCATTAATCTCTCTAGCTAATTTTGGTAGAACGTTTGGCCTGGCGATAAGCTTCCGCCAAAAATTCTACCGGATGTTTAACTGTTAGGGGCATAGCGTGTTCGTTGAGGCCGTGGCCTAACTGCATCGAACAGGCAGGGCAGGAAGTGGTGAGTATTTCGGCACCGGTGTCCTCGATGGCCTGAATTTTTCGGTCCAAAATTTTCCGGGATAGGTCATAGTGACCCATGCTGAAAGTACCGGCGCCGCCGCAGCATTGGTCGGCACCAACCATTTCTACTAATTCCACACCGGGGACCATATTAAGCAGCTGCCGGGGCTCTTTTGTAACTCCCTGACTTTTGACCAAGTGACAGGGGTCGTGATAGGTGACCTTTACGGCGGGAAGCTGCCCTAGATCATTGTTCAGGTCCACATGATCAATGAGAAATTTGTTTAAATCATAGATTTTTCCTTTAAAGTGAGCTATCTCTTCCGGCAGCTCTTGGAAAAGCTGATCGTAATAATCACCCTGCAGCATACTGCTGCAGGAAGCGCAATCACTGATAATTACATCCACTCCAGCGTCAAAGAAAATTTTGAAATTATGCCGAGTCATGGCTGCGGCAGATTCTGCATCACCGTTAGCAATATGGGGCATGCCGCAGCAATGCAGATCTGAAGGTGTGAATACCTCGCAGTTATTTGCCGTCAGAACTTCCACAGTATCCCTTGCCCGCTTTGGATAAAACATATTAGTGGCACAGCCAAGGAAATAGCCCACTCGGATTTTGCGTTTGCCTTTTGCTGGGGCCGTTTCCGGAATGTTTTTGCTGGCCATGGTGCCGGAAACCGGGGCAATCAGTTTATTGGCCTTATCGAGATCTTTTGACACGAGTCCCAAGACGCCTGTCTTTTGAACTAGGCTTTTTATACCGGTTGACTGGTAGCTTTGGAGCAGAAAACGCGCCCGCCCCAGTGCTTTTCTATCTTTAAACATATGATTGAGCATTAATTTTTTGGTAGTATCATTATTCAAGTCGTGGAGGTGATGCCGCATGGCAACTACCATTTGGTCCACAGGTATACCTGAAGGACATTCCTTACTGCAGGATTTACATAGCAGGCAGCGGCTGGCCCGTTCGGCCACGTCGGCAGTGGCGCCTAGCTCCCCATCTCGCATCAATTGCGTGAGAAAAACATGGGCTCGGGGTGCGGCCCCTTCGTTTTTTATTTCTTTGAAGATAGGGCAGACGGAACGGCATTTGCCGCAGCGCACACATTTACGCAGTAAGTCTTTAACTGCCGGAACTTGTTGAAGTGCCATGTTTGTTTCCCTCCTCAGGCAGTAGCTTTCCCGGGTTCATAATATTTTTGGGGTCTAGGGTTCTTTTGATTGACTGCATTACATCCAGCGCGGCACCGTGTTCTTTCCGGGCATATTGGGACCGCACAGCTCCTACACCATGTTCGCCGGTGGTGACGCCGCCCATGGCAATAGCTAGAAGGTGAATTTCGTCGGCTAAGGCTGCACCTAGCTTCACTTCTTCCGGGTCTTCAGGATTGATTACCGGAGCAGTGTGTACGTTGCCGTCGCCGATGTGGCCGTAGTTGACTACACCGATTCCATATTTTTTACCTATTTCTTTAATCTTTTTTAAGGACTCAGTTACTTTGTTTAAAGGAATACTAATATCTTCACCGGCAAAGATACGGCTGCCATCTTCTCTAACTCGGGCAGCTGCCGTGGCCGTTACTGCCCGACCCTGCCAAAGCTCTGACATGCGTTGGGGGTCGGTGGACCATTCCACATTGGCAGCCAGTAACCCGACAATGCGGGAAACTTCTTCACCTTCCCATTTGACACTGGCGGGGTTGCCGTCCAGTTCGTATAATAGGATTGCTTCGGCATTAGGCAGATTGATGTCGGGCTTATATTCGTTTACCGCTTTAATGGCGGAAGAATCTAGGATTTCTATCCCTGAAGGCAGTATACCGCCTTTATATACATCCAGCACCGCCTGGGGTGCCTGCTCCAAATCATTAAAGACAGCCATCAGGATGCCTCGCGCTTTGGGCTTGGGCCAGAGACGCAGACGAATTTTGGTGATAATGCCCAGGGTACCCTCAGAACCAACGAAGAGTTTTGTCAGGTTCAAACCGGACACGTTTTTAATGGCCCGACAGTTGACACCGCCCGTTACGATTACTTCACCGTTGGGCAGCACGACTTCAAGGCCTAATACATACTGCTCGGTAGTACCGTATTTAACTGCCCGCAGACCGCTGCTGTTGTTGGCTACCATGCCGCCTACGGTACACATTTGGGAACTGCCCGGGTCTGGTGGAAAGAAGAGGCCGTATTCAGCCAATCTTTTATTAAGTTCCGCATGAATAACACCGGGGCGCATCTGTACCTGCATATTCTCCGCGTCGATTTCTTCTATGGTATCCCAGGTGGCCAAATCCATGACAATGCCGCCTTGAATTGCTAGAGAGCCGCAGGTTTCTCCAGAACCGGCACCCCGGGGGGTGACAGAAATATTATTATTAAATGCGTACTTCATCACCTTGCTGACCTCTTCAGTACTAGTGGGGGTAATGACTACATCGGGGACAAAACGATTGTTGCGTGCCATAAAGGAACTATCATAGGAATAACTTAATAAGTCCAGCTTCTCAGAGAGTACCTTAGCACTGCCCAAGATAGCTTGAAGGTCTTTTACTAACTGTTCATTTTGCATTCTTTTCACCTCGCATAATATTATACAGCAAATTTCTAAAAACTTGAATTGTTCCAATAAAAGTATCATGTATACATTTTCTAGCAGCCATGATTGTATCAAATATTTATGATAAAATAATAAATTGGAATAGTATATAAACGACAATTAATTTTTAGAGGTGGTGAGCCCTGCGTAGGGGAGACAATGGAGATTAAATTGGCTTATGGTAAGGAGTATGTTACGGGCAAATTAGACCGAAGTAATGTCCTGGCGGAGGTTGATCCTAAACTGGTGGCAGGAGTGGAAAATCCTTTGGCTGCCGTGAAAAAGGCCCTGGCCCAGCCTATTGGCAGTGATACCTTGGCAGAAATAGTTAATAAAAAACGGCCGAAAAAGATTGCAGTGGTGGTAAATGACGTTACCAGGCCCACGCCATATAACTATATGCTGGCACCGCTGGTGGAGCAATTGGTACAGGCGGGGGTAGAGGATGACCAGGTAGTATTTGTGGTAGCTACCGGAATCCATCGGCCAAATACCGACCAAGAGAATCGAGATACCTTCACACCGGAAATAGCGGACCGTTTTCGGGTGGTTAATCATGATTGCGATAATGATTTAGTTTCTTTGGGCAAAATGACTGACGGTACTGAGCTGGTGATTAATCGGGAGGTTGCCGAAGCAGATATGGTTATTACCACCGGCTTAATCGGCCTGCATTACTTTGCCGGCTATTCCGGCGGACGGAAGTCCATTCTTCCCGGTGTTGCAGCCCGGGAATTAATTACCAACAATCATTCTCGTATGACTGAACCGGGAGCAGCAACCGGCAGCTATAAGGAAAACCCCGTTCATTGGGTTATGTTGGAAGCAGCCCGTATGGCCGGAGTGGATTTTATCCTCAATGTAGTTACCAATAGTAATAAGGAAGTAGTGTCGGTAGTGGCCGGAGACTTGGATCAGGCCTGGCTGGCCGGTGTCAAAGCCTGTGAAGAAATGAGTGTGGTAAAAATCTCCCGGCAGGCGGATGTGATTATTGCCGGGGCAGGCGGACATCCTAAGGATTTGAACATTTACCAAGCGCAAAAAGCTCTGGAAAACGCGGCCGGGGCGGTAAAACCCGGTGGTACAATCGTGCTGATTGGGCGGTGCGCTGAAGGTTTTGGTGAGGATACTTTCGAGGAATGGGTCCGGGAGGCTGACAAACTGGCGGACATTTTCGAGCGTTTCCATAAGCAATTCGTCTTAGGCGGCCACAAGGCTTTTGCAATAGCTCAGGTGCTAAAAGAAAAGGATGTAATCTTGGTGTCGGATATGTCCCGGGAGGATACAGAAAAGATGTTTTTCCGTTATGCGGCTAGTTTGGATGAAGCGCTGCAGATGGTGCGGGACAAACACGGTGAAAATTTCCTCAGCTACTTAATGCCTCAGGCGAGCTTGGTACTGCCTCAGGTGGAATAGAAGTCATTTAATAGTTGGTAAAGTTAAGGGGTGGCATAATATGCAAAGTTTCCCAGAGTTTTATAAAATCAGACAGGTTTTTGATGACCAAAAGGAAGAAAATCTGGATAGGGCGATGAAACGGGCCTTTTCCGAAGCGGGCATTGACCAAAGGATAAAACCTGGACAGAGTATTGCCATCACTGCTGGCAGCCGAGGAATAACTGATATTCCTCGGCTACTGGCACTTGTGGGTCAGGAAGTTCGCGCTCTGGGTGGTGAACCCTTTCTTGTCGCGGCCATGGGCAGTCATGGCGGCGGTACTGCTGAAGGAATGTTAGAGGTGCTGCATAGCTTAGGCATTACCGAGGATACGGTAAAAATGCCATTGGCAGTATCTTCCGAAACGATACAGCTGGACGAGACATCTAAGGGGCTGCCGGTCTTTTGTGCGGTGGAGGCCAAGAAGGCGGATGGCGTGATTGTAGTAAACCGAGTTAAGGCCCACACCGCCTTTCGGGGTGACCATGAGAGCGGCTTATTGAAAATGCTGGCGGTGGGTTTGGGGCGTGCCGCCGGTGCAGCGGTCGTCCATCGGCACGGCCCTGCCCGGATGGCGCAGACAGTGGTGGAGATGGGGAATGCTACGTTACAATGTCTGCCGGTAATTGGTGGTATCGGCATTATAGAAAATGGTGCCGAGGAAACTGCGCTGCTGGCAGGGGCGGCGCCGGCCGACTTTCAGCGGGTTGACCGAGAGTTGCTTCAGAAAGCCAAGAAAATGATGTCCCGCTTGCCCGTTGATAATTTGGACCTGTTGGTGGTGGAGGAAATGGGTAAGAACTATAGCGGCACTGGTATGGATACCAATGTTATCGGCAGGTTTTATTTGGAGGGAGTTGCCGAGCCCAAACTACCGGAAATCCGACGAATCGCAGTATTAGGTTTATCAGCGGCATCCCATGGTAATGCCAATGGTGTGGGCCTAGCTGATATTATAACCAGGAAACTATATAATGCCATAGATTTTCCCGCTACATATAAGAACGGTCTCACTACCAATTTTTTGGAGCGTATTAAAATACCCGTGGTTATGCCTGATGATGAGCGGGCATTGCTTCAGGCATGGGCGAGTCTCGGTCTTGATGCTCCGGAATGTGCACGGGTGGTAATGATTCACGATACGTTGAATTTACACGAGATGTATCTTTCTCCGGCTCTGAAGGAAGAAATTAAAGATTTGGAGCATATTACGGTCACGGGGAAGTACACATTATCATTTAACCGGGGAAGGCTTCGGTTTGTCCAAAGTTAAATAAAGATAATGCCGCTCAACTACGGTGGGCTTTTCGAATAACCTCTTTAAACGAGCGTTTGAAAAGCGCATCACAGCGGACGCAAAAAGTTAGGGCATCAATTGCGCCAGAGCCAGCAAACTGGAAATACCTGCAGGGTACGTTTCCAACAGCCTTTTTAAGGGTTATATTTATCCGGGGCTGTTTTTTTATGCCTGGTTTGGGAACTTTTTCCCAGCCTGTACGTCTAATAGTTGTTAGATTAACGTAACTTGAAAAGGATAGCTGGAGGAAACTAACAATTATTGGCGAAGAACTTAAGTGTTAGGTGGTAGATTGGGGGGGAGAGTTTGCTGTTAAAATTAGAACAGGTGGCCCGTCAGTACAAAAGTGGACAGGTGCTGGTTGATGCATTAAAAGGAATAGACTTGTCAGTGGAACAGGGGGATTTTGTTTCTATTATGGGTCCTTCCGGTTCGGGGAAGTCAACACTGTTAAATATCATCGGCTGCTTGGATAGACCCAGCGCCGGGCTGTACGAGCTTTCGAGTCAGCGGGTGGAAAAGCTTAGCGACAGCCGCTTGGCTGATATCAGAAACGACTTTATCGGTTTTGTATTTCAAAGCTTTCATTTGCTTCCTGACCTGGACGCTCAGGCCAATGTGGAGCTGCCGTTAATATACCGAGGTATCGGGGCTAAGGAACGGCACCGGCGAGCGGCGGCATCTCTTGAGGCAGTGGGGTTGGGTGAAAGGGTTCACCATCGGCCGTCTCAGCTTTCAGGTGGTGAGCAGCAGCGGGTGGCTATTGCCAGGTCTTTGGTAGGGGAACCGAAGTTGATTCTGGCTGATGAGCCCACCGGTGCATTGGATTCTAAGACCGGTGATAATATTATGGCTATATTTCAAAAGTTAAACAAAGAGCAGGGATTGACTATCGTTCAGGTTACTCACGAAGAAAATATTGCCTGCTTTGGCCGCCGTATCATTCGTTTGCTGGACGGTGAAGTAGAGCGGGAAGAAACGGTAAAGGAGAATAAAGCGGAGGTGAATGTGCAATGATGCAGCGCTTGGGAATGATTCTGGTAATAGTGACTGTGGTATTAGGTGGCGGTTATTACGCTTACCGTCAATTGGTTCCACCGCCGGCTGAAGAAGCCCAGGGGCCGGTATACGCTACGGAAAAGGTGGTGCGTGGTGACATCGCGGTAGGCGTAGATGCCACTGGCACATTAAATCCATCTAACGGTGGTGGTATTCAAGTGCCCGGGGGCTACGGCCCTAGGACGTCGGGGGTTTCCAGTTACATAGTTGACGAAGTTTTGGCGAAGGAAGGCGATAACGTCAAAAAGGACCAACTGTTGGTGAAGCTGAGTTCGCCGGAGTTGGAAACTAAAATAGAAAATATGGAAAAGCAGCTTAAATCAGATAAAAAGGCACTGGCAGAGCAGTTTAACATACCGGTAAGCGAGCTAAGCCAGATAAACCCGGCCCAGGGCATTACCTTAAGAGCACCCATCAGCGGTCGGGTAATCGGTCTTGAGGTGTCTGAAGGTGAAGAAATGCTTGCCGGCTCAATCGTGGCGAAAGTGGTGGATGATTCTCGCTTTAAGGTTACCGCCAGCTTGACCCCGGGAGAATTTGAAACCGTGAAGAAAGGTCAACAGGCGGTACTGCGTTTTTCGGAATTTGGCGGATTGATTGAAGCTAAAGTTACCAATGTTAATTCTAGTGCCGCGCCGATACAGCGTTCTCAGCTGAAGGATGCTCAATATGCCGGTGATGGTGACGGTAAGGAGCAGTATCAGCTAATCTACCGGGTTACACTGGAAGGTAAAAACCCTGGTCTGGTGCGTCCCGGAATGCTGGTTCAAGTGGGGCTGCTAACCACTGCTCTTGCAGTGGGCGAAGAACCGGATGCCACTCAGGCGAACTGGCTGCGATATTATGCTGAAGTCAAGGGATATGTGGATGAGGAATCTGTGCTCAGCACCGCTGAAGCTATCGCCACAAAAATCTATGTAGATGAGATGGAAACTGTAGAGGAAGGCGCACCTCTCGTTTCTCTGTCCGGAGAAGATGCCCGTCAGCAGATCCGGGAAGATTTAGATGAGATTCAACAACAGGAAATGGATCTGCAGCAGCTCTATGCTCAGTTTGAACAGATGGAGGTACGTGCGCCCATGGATGGCATTGTAGCAAGGATAGAGAGCGAACCTGGGCAGACTATTGAACCCGGGCGTTGGCTTGGGCATATCTACACCACCTCAGATATGCAGATGTGGGTGCAGGTGGATGATGTAGATGTATTACTTGTGAAACAAGATGCACCGGTAACAGTGACAGTGGCGGCTCTGCCTAACAAAACCTTCGAAGGTAAGGTTACCCATGTTTCCACCATGGGCAGTGACCAAAACGGCATTCCTCGTTTCCAAGTGGGTGTTCAAGTCACCGGTAGTGCAGAACTGAGGCCGGGAATGCAGGCCCAGGCCTTCATTGACGCGGGTAGCGCTGAAGATGTGCTGATGGTGCCGTTGGAAGCTATTTTCGAAGAGGATAGCCAATCTAAGGTAGAGGTGCTCCAGGATAACGGTATGCCTAAAGTTGTCAAAGTGGAAATTGGTTTGATGAATGATCGCAATGCTGAGATAAAAAGCGGCTTGGAAGAAGGGCAGCTTGTGGTAACCGGAAGCACCGCGGACCTTCTGCCCAGCCAGCATATACAGTCTCAAGACGGCCTGCTGCCTTCCAACGGTGATGGCGGCGGTGAAGAGCCGGCTAACGGAGGAGATAACGGTGGGGGCAGCCAGCCTGCACCGGCCAAGGGAGAGTGATAGCATGGCCAAGAAAATGCGCGGATTATTGGTGCGGCTTTGGTTTACCGCCCAAATGGCTGGGCATGGCGTCCTGGCTAACCCGCTGCGCTCAGCATTAACAATTCTCGGCGTGGCTATTGGTGTTGCTTCGGTGGTCAGTCTGATGGGCATTGGCGAAGGAGCGCGACAGGCGGTGGTGAGTCAGTTCCGCAGCATGGGCACCAATGTAATTGTAGTCAAGGTTCAGGATCCGAAGGTGGAATTCGCTCCGGAAGATGCGGCACAGTTGGTGGAACGGGTGGAAGGATTAGAGATGGCTACACCGGTAGTACATACCAAGGGCTTAATGCGCTGGCGCCGGGCTCGGGGTAATGCAGATATAATCGGTGTCAATTATGAGTTTCCGGAAATACGGGACCATGCATTAATGGCAGGACATTTTTTCACTAAATGGCATGTAAAACAGCGCTCGCCGGTGGCGGTGCTGGGCTATAACATTGGCGTAGGACTACTGGGCGGGCGTAACCCGGTGGGCCAAACCTTTGCGATTAACGGTCGTACCTATCGGATTGTCGGTGTTCTTTCCGAAAAAGGGGAAGGTAACGCTGAAGGTATTGACAATAAGATATTAGTTCCTTATACTACCGCCCAGAGTATTGCGGAAAAGAAGACGGTGGAGGAAATTTGGGGGAAAGCCGGTTCACCTCAAGAAGCAGATCTGGCGGTGGTTCAGTTAGGGCGTATATTCCGTAGACAGTTGGGATTGGACCAGAAGGCCCCCACACCGGCAGCCCCCGGGGAGCAGGAAGGTGAGCCCGGCATGCCGACGGCAGAAGGAAAACCGGGTATGCCTGCGCCGAGCGGTCCGGATAAAAATGAACTGCCGGTGCTTTCTACCAGTGAAGATGTGATTACTATTACAAACCTCAATCAACTGGTGGATGAGGCGAATACTGCCAACCGGGTGATGACCTTGCTTCTAGGCGGCATTGCTGCGGTATCACTGCTGGTAGGTGGTTTGGGCATTATGAATATTATGCTGGTGGCGGTTACGGAAAGGACCAGCGAAATCGGCGTGCGGCGGGCGCTGGGGGCAAAGCAAAGCGACCTGTTGGTGCAGTTCCTCCTGGAGGCTTTGTATTTAAGTGCAGTTGGGTCAATTGCCGGGGTGGCGGCCGGTATTTGGGGCATAAATCTTTTTGCCCAATATGGGTTTGAGACGGCCATCAGTTTCCAGTCCATTGAGATTGCCACTGGAGTTGCGCTTGGTGCCGGCCTTTTGTTTGGTGTTTATCCGGCAGTATCCGCATCGGCTGTTCCCCCGGTTGAGGCACTCAGGCGTTAATTGTATAAATGGTTCTTTATTTCTTGGATTAAGGGAGTAAGCATTCGGGCTTTTGGGTTCGGGTGCTTTTTTTCTTTAGACTTTTAACGGTGCATTTGATATAATACGCAATTATGACCACAAGTGGGGCAGCGCACTTTTCGCTCCTGCTGCGATGGACTTTTCAAACTCGTACTTAAAGCAGGAAAGGGAGATAAAGTTATGAATGTCGGACCACGCATATGGAAAACCGGATTGGCAGTAATATTAAGTATCTGGGCCAGCGAACTATTGGGAATTCCTGCTATGCTGGGAGTAATTGCTGCGATTATCGGTATTCAGCCGTCTTTGGCACAATCCTTTACTGAAGGATGGAACAGGGTGGTAGCTACCATAATCGGCGGGTTAGTGGGCTTTGTGATGGCTTATTTTCTCGATACCGACCCGGTACTGGTGGGGCTGGCAGTAATTATCTCAATTATTATTACGCTCAACTTGAAACTGCAGAATGCGGTGGTGCTTACTGCAATTACCGCTGCCGCAGTAATGACCAATGTCACTGGGCCGGCATACCTTTATGCCGGCGAACGGCTGTTCTCCACCATTATCGGCATTATTATTGGCGTATTAGTTAATTTTCTTTTTGCGCCGCCCAATTTTGAACAAGATCTCTTTGTAAATATAGAGACCCTTAATTATAAGCTGAAAGCATTTTATGTCAAAGTGCTTACTGGTTTTATCGCCGGCAGGGGTTATCATGAAGAAGCGATTAACAATGTGGTCGGTGAAATCCGGGAGGCATTGGATGAAACACGCAAAAGTCTGTTCCAATTTAAAAACGAAATTGGCTTTCGACGCGGTAATAATAACAATGAAAGAGTGATAATGTATGAGAGCATGTTATCCTCATTCAACTTAATTTTCGAACGAATTTTGGGGATTTATAATACGGAGTACAATCGGGCCATGCGCGATATTAACCTATCAGAAGCAACTCCGGAATATGAGGAAATCATTAAGGTTATTAAACAGCTTTTGGCGGCGACCGTCAGTGTCCAGGATAATCTAATTGCATTTTTGACTACCAGGGATGAGGACATACATGACTATATCTTATCTAGATCCGGGGAAACTAAGGAACTTGCTGCCCAATTAAAAGAAAAAATCGGCCAGTGGCATCTAGTGGCGGAAAATCGCGGCAATGTTACATCCTTAATGGAGTTGGCCAACATCGGTTATGAAATTGAACAGATTATTAATTTTCTTGAACGAATTGTACGCATCTACCGGGAAAACAAATCCCAACTAAGGGGAATTAAGCAAGGTTCGCTCTAATTAGGTTAACTAAATACGGCCTTTCCTTTGGCCTTGTTCATTCGTCCGGCGATAAGCCGGTTTTCTTTTTTGGTCAGTTTATCCGGTACAGCATTTATCTGCCATTCATCTATAAAGCCATTTGTCAGGGCTTTTGTAACTTCTTGGACAGTAAATTGCCGGGGCATTATTTGATTTATGGCACAGGCCCGGTCTGCCATCATTCTTTTAAACCGATCTTTTGCTTGGGGGCCGGAGAATTTCATGGTGTCGGCCAACTCGTTAATGTCCAGATCAAGCAGTATTGAACCGTGTTGGAGCAGTGCTCCTTGTTTCCGGGTCTGGGCACTGCCCGCCAGTTTTTTCCCCGATATAGTTAATTCATACCAGGAAGGCGCATCAAAGCAGGCGGTGGTTAAACCCTTTTTTTTGCCGCCGTGGGGCACCAGCTCTGCCGGGATGCTGAGTGAGCGAAGCCCTCGAAGCAATGCTTTGCTGATTTTTAAATAAGATTGGATGATGGAACCTGAGACTAAGGTTTCGTTTTCCGAGGCAATGATACTATAAGTGACTTCGTAGTGATGCAGCACCGCCCTACCGCCGGTAATTCGTTTTACCACATCAATATTGCGATCCCTGCACCCTGCCAGGTCAAGCACTTCTTCCGGTTTCTGAAAATAACCCAAGGAAATTGCAGCCGGTGCCCAAGAATAAAAACGAATGATAGGCAGGCTGTCACCGGTAATTACCTGGTGCAGCAGCTTCTCGTCTACGGCCATATTATAGGCGCCGGGGTTACAGCCGGTGTTGAGCAGACGCCACTTTGATTTACTCAATTTAATAACCCCAGTTCCCGTAGAACTGCTTGTTTTTCCTCTGCATGTAATGCCCGGGGATAGTTATAGAGGGTACTGCCTGGACTTTCGTTATAGTAAGGTCGGTTACAGCCGGGACATCCACTGGTGCGGAAGGCCTGGCCAGTGGCTAGCAGGCTGCAGAGTTCTCCCGCAGGAAGACCAAAGTCAGTCAGGATGCCATCCACGAAAGTAAATGAATCTTTTTCAGTAAATTTATTTACCATCAGATAAAGGGCGGCCTGCAAACGCCGATAACTTGGTAGCGGCGGAGGCGAGGCATGCTCCAGGCGAGTACCCCGCACCGGCGTAAAGGCAAAAAGTCCGATGGTAACACCGGATTTGATTAACAGGGACATGATATCTATCATTTCCTCCTCTGTCTCGCCCAGCCCCGCAATTAGGTGGGTGCTGATCTTGCCGGGCAGTATGGCTGTCGCTTCGATTATTAAGGCCAAACGACTGTCAAAAGAACCTCCTTTAGTATGTCCATAAATTCGGGGGCAGGCTGCATCAAGTGGGATGCCTACTCGTTCGGCTCCCGCTTCTATTAGTGCTTCGGCTTCCTTAACGTGAGAAAGAGCTGCAGAGATACATACGGGCACTGTAGATTTGTTTTTCAGATGCTGTAAAAATTCCTTTGCGTTTGATAATGCGTTCGTTCCATGGGTCAGCTGTAAGCAGGTTCGCTGCAGCCGGCCTGCTTTAACGGCGGTACTAATCTTAGTCAAAACGCTTTCAACCTGGTAATCGGGCCAGGTTATTCGGGACAACCTGTTGCTGTTCTTAGGGACACTGCGGCCCTGGGGACAGAAAGCGCAGTCCCTGCTGCATTTATCACCTGCCATCAGGTATGCTGTGGTGGGCGGAGCATCGGTGGACAGTTTTTTTAAACCCAGTACATCCGCGGTACCTGCAGAAACTCTTATCATAATACACAGCACTCCTCTCCATTTTTGATAGTTAAACCCAAATCAGAGGCGGTCTTTACAGCAGCTTTTACCGGAAGGACGATTTTATTGACACCGCATTTTACAGCTAGACAATCAAGCTTCTTCCGGTAGAGCCCACCGGGTCGCATACAGCCAAGATGAATTGCAGTAGTGGGAAACATATTTCTGGCCCGGGCCAGCAGTTCTCCCACTTCTTCCAACGGCGGCGGTTGGTTATTAGCTAGACGGGTACCCCGAGTGGGCACAAAGACCAGGAAGACCAAACCGTCCGCCCCATCGTCGGACAGAATATCCAGGGCATTGTATTCGCCGCTGATTTCCCCCCCGTTTAAACCGATACAGATATGGGGAAGGGTTTTTACATGACGACGCAAATTATTATAGCTTTCCCTTAAGTCGGATACGGAAAGGTTAAGCCCATAAACTTCTTGAATAGTCACATCGTCTCCCACCATATCAAAGGAAACTGTGTCGCAGATTTCCGGGAGCATGGCTGCTTCCCGAGATGATACCAGCCCCGAATGAAGGTTGATTTTACCCTGTTGCCGGAGATGCTTAATAAGCTCTTTATTTTGTTCCAGCGGCAGTTTGCCATCTTTGCTGCAGCCGCCGCTGACCAGATAGCTGTTGTATTTTTCCGTACTACCGGCCTCTCTTGATGCAGGCTGCATCTGTTTAAGGTAATGGCCGCCGCAATGAGCACAATTAAGGTCACAATCTTGACCGGTAAGACTAAGCGCTTTAGTCTTATGCGGGTAATCAAATTGAATTTCCCGAGGAAAAAATTTAACCCGAGTTTGCCAAGCACTATCTATCAGTGAAGTGAGTTTAGTATCCACCTTAGTCACCACCTGCTCCTTATTAGAATGGTATTCTCTTTACTAAAATTCTTTATTCTCTTCATTGTTATGTATTGCTAAAGGAATATGAGCTTAAAAACGAGAAATTAGTGTCAACTTGGGCAAAGGATGGATTGCTATGGCGGTATTAAAATTTAAAGTGTTAAACCAAGATCGGGTGGGACTGCTGCAGGATATTTCGGCAGTGTTAACCCAAAATGATATCAATGTCAACAATCTGGAAGTAGTACCGAACAGCATGTTTTTTGAAGTAGAAAGGGAAGGGGTAGTGGCACGGGGCCTTCTTTTTAAGGAAATAGAAGCTGTTGTGGGAGTCGGTAAATGTGTGGAAATAGAGCTGCTTCCCTGGGAGGGAGTGACCCAGCGTCTGCAAGCGGTTCTTGACTCTGTCAGTGAAGGGGTACTGTCTATTGACTGGGAAGAAAGGATTACCACGGTAAACCCCGTGGCAGAGGCAATATTCGGGATGAAGCGGGATGAATTAATCGGCGAAAAAATAAGCAAAATTTTACCGGCTGATTTGCCCATGCTGCACTGTTTAGCCAACGGCCAGGCTTATAGTCATCAGGAGATATGTATTAATAAAGGACGCAGGAAATATCATTATGTCACCAGCGGTCGCCCCATCAAGGACAAGCATCAGCGTGTGGTAGGGGTGGTGGCTACTATTAAAGATATGACTGAGGTACGGCGGTTGGTTTATTCCATGACCAAGCCCACCATGGTAACATTCGAAGATATAGTGGGCGATAGTGATAAACTGCAGTGCGTAATTCAAATGGGTGAAAGGGTGGCCGAGGGAAGTTCTACGGTACTCTTACGCGGTGAAAGTGGCACCGGCAAGGAACTGTTTGCGCGGTCCGTTCATATGGCTAGTCCACGCAGAGAGCAGCCTTTCGTACCGGTGAACTGTGCGGCGCTGCCGGATTCCCTGCTGGAAAGTGAGTTATTCGGCTATACTGACGGGGCCTTTACCGGTTCCAGGAAAAACGGCAAACAGGGTTTATTCGAATTTGCCGGCGGCGGTACAATCTTTTTGGACGAAATAGCCGAAATATCGCCCCACCTGCAGGCAAAGTTGCTGCGGGTACTGCAGGAGGGTAAGGTTCGGCGGGTTGGTGGACAGGAAGAAACAGCTATTGATGTCCGGGTCATAGCTGCCACCAATAAAAACCTAGAAGAGATGGTAGAAAAGAATGAGTTTCGTAAAGACCTCTATTATCGGCTTAACGTTATTCCATTATTCTTGCCGGCGCTGCGTGAACGGATGGAGGATATAGCTCCGTTGGTGAACCACTTTTTAGCTAAAATGAATATACGTTTTGGCAAAAATGTGGAGTTTGTCAGCAAAGAAGCTTTGGAGAAACTGTACCATCATGATTGGCCGGGCAATGTCAGGGAATTAGAGAATGTGGTTGAAAGAGCTGCTAATCTAGTGGCCGGCAAATGGCTCACTGCCGACGTGATTATGATTGACCCCGGTGTCGGGAGGATGGATAAAGAGGGGTATGAAGGGCAATCTCTGGCGGAAATTATGGATCAGGTTGAAAAACAGGTTGTTAGCCGTACTATCCAAAAAACCGGTTCTATTAGGAAAGCGGCGTCACAGTTAGGGGTTTCTCATACAACAGTGTTGAATAAAATTAAGAAATATAACATTCCTCATGGCAAAAATAGTTGACAGTGGAAATTTTTCTTTCCGAACAATAAAAATCACCTAAAACCCTTTAAACTATATAAATAACCAAGCCAAAAGACGGGATGTGGAAATAATTCTTTCCACATCCCGTCTTTTGGCAATTCTGATAATCAATCAAAGCCCATAAAATAAGGGTTTTCGACCTCGAAAGGGTTTGGTATGGAAGTTGCAAAAGTATAATGAAAACTATTTGTGGGGTGAATCGTGATGATAATTGGAATACCTAAAGAGATTAAAAATAATGAAAACCGCGTTGCCATTACTCCTGCTGGTGTGGAAGCTTTGGTTGCTAATAACCATCAGGTAATTGTGGAAGAAAATGCCGGGATGGGCAGCGGCTTTAATGACGGGGAATATAAGAATGCCGGCGCAGAAGTTGCGGCAGCGGCGGATGTTTTTTCCCATTCAGAAATGATTATGAAAGTAAAGGAACCTCAACCCGAGGAGTATGACCTTTTCCAGGAGGGGCAGATATTATTTACTTATCTGCATGCTGCGACGGGACCAGAATTGATAAAAACGCTGTTGGCAAAAAAAGTGGTAGGGATTTCTTATGATACGGTCCAACTGGAAAACGGCGCTTTGCCTTTATTGGCTCCAATGAGCGAGGTTGCCGGTCGTATGAGTGTGCAAATCGGCGCCCAGTTTCTTGAAAAACCCAAAGGGGGCAGGGGAGTTCTTTTGGCCGGGGTACCCGGTGTGCCGGCAGCTAATGTGGTGATCGTAGGTGGCGGTGTAGTAGGTACCAATGCAGCCAAAATGGCGGTGGGTATGGGTGCCCGGGTTACCATACTGGATATTAACCCGGACCGACTGATGCATTTGGACGACTTGTTTGGGTCTAAAGTGCAGACCCTGATGTCCAACAGCTTTAACATCGAACAGGCGGCAAAAACCGCTGACCTTTTAATCGGTGCGGTACTGCTTCCCGGGGCCAGAGCACCTCAGCTAGTGACTGAAGCGATGGTAAAACAGATGAATTTCGGTGCGGTGATTGTGGACGTGGCTATTGACCAAGGTGGATGCATTGAAACGATTGACCGTATAACCACCCACGACCAACCTACTTACACCAAGCACGGTGTCCTGCATTATGCGGTGGCTAATATGCCTGGCGCCGTGCCTCGCACTTCAACTTTCGCTTTGACCAATGCCACTATGCCTTATGCGTTGAATATCGCTAACAAGGGCTATCTACAGGCTGTCCGGGAAGATTTGGCTTTGGCCAAAGGATTGAATGTCTGTGCCGGTAAAGTGACCCATCCGGTGGTGGCGGACGGTCTAGGGTATCCTTTTGAGCCGATTGTGTAGAAATATTTAAAGGGTTCATTTAGCATTTTAGTCGTTGGACTGCTCTTTTTGCTTACTAGAAGCTAAAAAAAAACTGGCTGTACCATGACCCAAGGCTGCGGCAGCCAATCCCACAACAATACTGATGAATAAATAGAAAAGACCGTATTTGATTCGGCCCTGCTCTAACAGAACCAATATTTCGTTGCTGAAAGTGGAGAAGGTAGTAAAAGCGCCAAGAAAGCCAACGGTGAGCAGGGCTTTGGTGCCGTCGCTGACGTTTGTCTGCAGGCCAACAGTATAAAGAAGGCCTAGTAAAAAACTGCCTACAGTGTTAACTGTCAGAGTACCTATGGGTATGGCGCTTACGAAATGTTCGGCAGTCCAATTGGAAACCAGAAAACGCATAATGGCACCGATAGCACCGCCCAAACCGATGTAGACAAATAACATAAAGTCACCTCCATAACCTAAAGACATGGCTCCTACCCAACCGGGTAGGAGCCATCAGCTTACTGCCAAGCGGTTTTGGCGAGCTCCATCGCCATTTATCTAAAATAATATTGTTTTTGGTTTATAATGTCAATACTAATGCAGTGTTAAGCTTTGAATTTGGTTTGTTTGATTATGCCTGCGGCCAGTTGATGGTAGTTGGCCGCCAGGGGATGCTCGTCGTTTAAAGCGATCGGTGCGCCTTCATCGCTTTTTTCCCTAATTTCCGGAGCCAACGGTATTTGCGACAGCAGCTCCACATTTAGTTCGGCGGCAATTCTTTCTCCTTGGCCTTGACCAAAAATGAAATATTTATTACCACAGTCAGGGCATTGGAAATATGACATATTTTCTGCTACTCCCAGGATATCAATGTTCATTTGCCGCGCCATGGAACCCAGTCGAACGGACACCTGAGCTGCAGCGGACTGAGGTGTGGTCACTAACAGCAGGTGTGCTTTAGGAAGCTGCTGCATAATGGTTAGAGGGATGTCGCCGGTACCCGGAGGCAGATCAATTATTAGGTAATCTAAATCGCCCCACTGGACGTTATAGAAGAATTGGTCCAGCACGCCGCGAATTACCGGTGCCCGCCAGATTAAAGCTTGATTTCCTTTGGTGAGGTTACCCATGGATAGGGCTTTTAAGCCGTACACCTGGATTGGCAGGATAGTCTCTTTGTCTAAAGCCATCGGGCGCTTATCTTCAATTCCCAGCAGGGTGGCAACGCTGAAACCCAGCACATCGGCGTCCAAGATGCCAACGGTTTTACCGGCCTTCTGTAGGGCGACGGCCATGTTAACGGCAACAGTGGACTTACCTACGCCGCCTTTACCACTCCCCACCGCGATCACGGAGACACCCTCAAAGACCGCCCCCTTTTCTTGCTGCGTCCCTTTTAAGGAGTTGGCCAGACTTTGTTTTTCTTCTGCGGTCATTTCGCCAAATATCACTGTTACTTCATCTACATCATTCAGTGATTTTACCGCCTGCTTTACATCGTCTTTGATGGTTTGTTTCATGGGACAGCCCTTGACGGTAAGATTTACTGTAACGGATATAGAATTGCCCTCTACGGACACATCCTTAATCATGTTCAGTGTCACCAGGTCTTTACCTATTTCTGGATCATTGACCTGCTTAAGTACTTCCATTACTTGTTCTTTTGTTGCCACATAGACCCCTCCGTTTTTTTTGATACTGTTTTTATTCTTTTTCTATTTTCTCACGAATATCCCTCTAATAAAAACGATGGCTGAAAATTCACGCAGGAAATGAGGTTTTTTAGGAGAATTCTATCTTACTGGAAGAATTTAATCTTAGCTAATTGATGACAAGGAGTGTATTTGTTGCGGAATATTGCTGATGGAGTAAAACTGGTAATAGGGGAGAATGACGGACGCCCACCCTATTGTAATGGCCTATTTATTGATGATGATATAAAAATTTTAGTTGATACAGGAAGCGGCCGGGAGCCTTTGGAGAAACTTTTGGAGCAGGTCGGCCATGTGGATGTGGTGATAAATTCACATTATCATTTAGACCACATTGCCCATAATAGCCTCTTTAAGGAATCGGAATTCTGGGCCCATGAATATGACGCCCCGGCACTGCGGTCTAAGGAAGACTTCTGCCGTTTTGTCGGTATCGACGATAAATTTTGGACAGAGCTGTTGAAGGCATTTCCTGTACCAGACGATCTATATTCTACTGAGGTAGACAAAGTATTGACAGATGGGCAGTGGATTAATACCGGCAGAATGCAGTGGCAGGTAGTACATCTACCCGGACATACTCCGGGCCATATTGGGCTGTACCAACCGGAAAGAGGAATTTTATTTACCGGAGATATTGATTTAAGCTCCTTTGGCCCATGGTACGGTAATAAGAGCTCTGATATTCAACAGTTTTTGCAGTCCATTGAGCGGGTGAAGCAATTTCAACCTAACACAGTGGTTACTAGTCATGGTAAGGTGGTTACCGAAAAGATAGAATTTGCTCTGGACCGATACGCAGGAGTAGTTTTTGAAAGAGAACAGAAGATTACAAATGCTCTAAAGGAAAGGCCAATGTCTTTGGCAGAGTTGGTACCTAAATGTATCATCCATCCGCATCAATCTAAACAAGCACATGAATTTTTCGAGGGCATGATGTTGGAAAAACACCTCGGGCAGCTGCTTGAGCAGGATAGGGTGGAATGCAGTGGAGGACTGTACCATGTCAAGTAGACGTACGGTTTACATGTTTAAATATTTATACATGATAGCTGGTTTTGCGATTATTGCTGTGGGCATTGATATGCAGCGCCAGGCTCAGGTAGGTCTACCCAGTTACGGGGTATTACATCAGGGCATTGCTATTAAGACTATGCTTACTTTTGGCCAAGCAAGCATATTGGTAAGTCTTCTCTGTATAGTCATCAGTACTTTGCTGGCGGTGAAACCGCGTATGGCTACAATACTGAACATGCTTTTTATTGGTTACTTTGTTGATTGGTTTTACCCAGTAGTGGTTTCTTTACAAACTGCCGATAAGCTCTGGCAGCAGCTATTACTCTTTCTGGCGGGGACTGCGTTGGTAGCTTGGGGAATAGCCATGTATATCAGTGCCAACCTGGGTTCAGGCCCCAGGGATAGTCTGATGCTGGCCCTGGTAAAGAAGATAAGACAGAGAGTGGGTTTGGTGGTAACCGGTATTGAAAGTATCGTACTGGTATTGGGGTTTTTATTGGGCGGTCCGGTGGGATGGGGTACTATCATATCTGCTCTCACCATGGGCTGGTTTGTAGAAATCGGCTTAAAGTTTTTTCGGTGGGTAGGCACAATGAATAGATTTAGTCAGGTGATTCAAGTCACGGTGGAACAGTCGGCAAAACACTAGTTGCTGCAATTCTTTAATCGGGGGGTTTAGAAATGTATGTCTATCAAAACGGTGTCATCAAGAAGAAGGAAGATGCAGCATTGTCTATTGACGACAGGGGATATACTTTCGGTGAAGGCATTTATGAAGTAGTAAGAGTTTACGGGGGGCGGGTATTTACCTTGGCGGATCATTGGCAGAGACTTAAGCGTAGTGCCGATGAAATGGAGATACTGCTGCCCGATTATTTTACTAGGAAACATTGTATGGAAACAATCAGCCAATTAGTAGAAAAGAATAATCAACCGGAAAGCTGGGTCTATCTGCAAGTAACTCGTGGTGTTCAATTTCGCAGCCACGGTTTCTTAGACAACATGACGCCGATGATAACCATGTATTTAATTCCTGCAGGAAGTTGGGAAAAGGAACGTCAGGGGGTCAAAGTATCCCTGGCCGAGGATATTCGCTGGCATCGGTGTGATGTTAAGAGTACCATGCTGATGGCTAACACGCTGATGAAGACTCGGGCTGCTAGGGAAGGGTATTTTGAAGTAATTTTTGAACGAGAGGGTTTTATTACTGAGGGGTCGGCCTCCAACGTGTTTTTTGTGAAGGAGGGAGAGCTTATCACCCCGCCCTTATCCAACTATATTCTTCCGGGTATTACCCGCAGTTATATCATGCAATTGGCGGGTAGATTATCGCTAAAATGTATTGAACGCCCGGTGAAAGTGGCGGAACTGCCCACCATGGATGAAATATTTGTCACAGCCACCGGCATTGAAGCCATCCCGGTAAGTGCTGTTGGGCAATTGGATTATCGCTCACCGGGTCCTGTCTATACCCAATTGATGGACGAATTTAACCAAGATATTGAAAAGTTAAAATGGCTTTAAAGGCAAGAACAAAAGCATTTCATGCCTTTCGGCACTTAAAGGTAATGCTTTTGTTCTTACCCAGGGAACCCCTGGTTCCCTAGGTCGCTTCGCTATGACCCTCCTAAAATTAACATAAGGGGGCACACCCCCTTAATAACCCCCATGTATAGGAAATTATCCACAACCCATAATTTCCTATACATTAAATTACGCCCCCGGCATCCCGGGGGCTTTTACATGGGCAGAAAAAGTACTACCAGATGTTTTGAAAGTTGAAGGCCTCTTTTTCAGGAATGTGTTTTAAGTAATGTTTTACAGTGCTGATTTCCCCCAGGGCCAATGTTTCATCTTTTGTTTTAAGATATTTTTTAAGTTTCGCTAAAGAACCATCGATGTTATCCATTTCGTGATGCTCAATAATCATGTCCCAGTGGAACTGTACTTTTTGCCATTGCTGTTCCATTGTTATCAAAGTTTTTTGGGCCTGCTGCCATTCCCCGTCTGATACCATCAGTTCCATATCTACAAAGTAATTGCTTAATTCCTCTGCTTGACTGGTAAGGCCACTGTTGGAATATAAACCAAACGCGACCAGCACCACCAGAAATGCTATGGCTACTATTAAAATGCGCATTAGTGGATATCTCCTTCATTGTCAATTATAATCGGCGGTCCGTTTTTGGGCTGAATATAAATTTGTCCGGTGGTGTCCAGGTTGACCAGAAGCACCTCTTTTAATTTGGGAAAGTTATTTTCTTCAAGCAAATTATGCAGCCATTCTTTTGAAAGATGTGCCTTGTGCAGGTTACTTTGGTTGATCTGACCATCCATCACCAGATCCAGGGGCAGTCCTTCGTATTCTGTCGGTACCTCCATGTCATCGGGGTTTATTGGGCGCTTCTGCGCCCGGGGAATTACCGTTAGCTCGCCGGTGGTTTCTAAGATAGCATATTCTACGTCTGCAATGTTAGGCATATTCTTCGCACGCAGTTGCTCTAATAAATCGTTGACATTATAGCGCTGGTGCCGCAATTCTTTGTCAACGATCTTGCCGTTCTCAATTAAGATGCTGGGCGTACCGCAGATAATCGCCCGGGCAGTCTGGCTTTTTAAAGTTAGATAGGAAAGAATTACCTGCAGAGCAAACAAGGTGAATATGGGTACGAGCCCGTTTAGCAGGGGGATCTCCTTATCCTCCATTGGCACTGAGGCAAGTTCAGCAATCATCAGCGAAATCACCAGCTCGTACGGATGTAGCTGGCTGAATTGACGTTTCCCCATCAATCTCATGACTAGTACAACTACAGCAAAAAGGATTACCGCTCTGAAAAAAACGATTAGCATGATAAGTCACTCCGGTGTCTTTGCTAGTTTTTGGCCTTTTTTTACTGTTCTTGTATGGCGCAATTATTATTATTGCCGGAAACAAAAAGATATATAAACTGGGTAATGGTAAAAAATTTCAAGCAGGGTTTAGACAATAATGTGCGAATAAAGAATAAGTTAAAATAAAAAGTTTTTACAAGAAGGGAGTATTTATTATGGCGAAAAAATTATACCGATCCCAAAATGATAAGATGTTAACCGGTCTATGCGGTGGTATGGCAGATTATTTTGATATGGATGTATCGATGATGCGTTTGATTTGGGTACTGGGTACCCTGCTGTTGACAGCCGGATTTGGAGGATTATTTATTTATTTAATTGCCAGTATAGTGGTGCCGGTAGAACCGGTGTAAACTAAAAAATTTATTCCCCCTCCCAGTAGTTGTTATTTAGTTTTGTAGAAAAATGCGGTAAAATGATGAACGGGGGAGGTGGAAAATTGGAATTAGAGCGTAAAAAAAGGTATTACGGGCCGCCATGGCTTTTTTTCTTTTTATCCCTGGTAGTATTGTTATCTTTTGGGGCGGGTCTCTATTTTTATCCTGCTTTCATTAAGCAGTCCTTTGAAACAAAGCTCCATTTAATTCTCGAGGATAAAGACTTGGGCAGGGATAAGGCGGACGTAATTAACGGTGATGTATATTTACCTTTGGCGATAATAAGAGAACATTTGGATGAGAATATCTTCTGGGAGGAAGATACGGGTACGGTGGTTGTTACTACTAAAGATAGAGTAGTGCGTATGGCTACTAAGGATTTGACGGCGAGGGTTAATTCCCAGGAAGTGACACTACAGGCGCCGGTGATTGAGAGGGATGGCGTGCCGTGGGTACCGGTAGAATTCTTGGCGCCTCTTTATAGAGTGGATATCAACTATTTTTCCGACACCGGGAGAGTGGTAATAACCCGCTTAGATAAGCGGCAGGATATAGGGCGAGTACTTAAAGAAATTAAACTACGTACAGCATGGGGCTTCCGCAACCCGTGGCTTAAGGAGTTAGAGCCTGGTGCGGTTGTGACGGTATTTGAAGTTAATGCGGGTTACGCAAGAGTTCGTACAAAAGGTGGACTGCTAGGATATATTCCGGCGGATAGTATCCACGACAAACGAACTATTGTACCTGAATCTCAAGAGGAACCAGGGGCGGCCAAACTGTGGCACCCTGAGGATAAAAAGATAAACCTGACTTGGGAATTTGTTACCGGTAGAAATCCAGATACCACAAAGATTCCCCAATTGACCGGAGTAAATGTGGTCTCACCCACATGGTTTTACCTCAGCGACTCTCGGGGGAATATCGCTAATAAGGCAAGCAGCAGTTATGTCTCTTGGGCGCATCGGCAGAATTACCAAGTGTGGGCTTTATTTAGCAATGACTTCGACCGTGAGCGCACCCACGCGGTGTTAACATCGGCCGGTAAGCGGGAGCAGGTTATCGATCAACTGCTGGTTTATGCCAGTCTTTACCAATTGAATGGGATAAACATCGATTTCGAAAATGTATACCTTAAAGACAGGGAACTGCTGGTACAGTTTGTCCGGGAATTGGTACCCTTAGCACATCAGCAGGGACTGGTGGTATCCATTGATGTAACGATCAAAGGGGGCAGTGCAAATTATTCCCTCTTTTATGACAGAAAGGCCCTGGGAAAGGCCGTGGATTACGTTATTCTCATGACTTATGACGAACACTGGGCATCAAGTCCTAAGGCGGGTTCGGTTGCTTCCCTTCCCTGGGTGGAAGATGGCGTGCGGGGTTTGCTTGAGGATGTGCCGCAGGAGAAATTGGTGTTGGGCGTGCCGTTCTACACCCGTCTATGGATTGAAAAAGAGGCTGAAGATGGCTCACTAACGGTAAAGTCTCAGGCACTGTCCATGAATGCGGCTGAGCGACTATTGGAGGAAAAGGGAGCGGAAGTTACCCATGACAATGCTGCGGGGCAGCATTATGCCAGTTGGCAGCAGGGTGATATCGTCTACGAAATATGGTTGGAAAATGAAGAATCGATGCGGCAGCGGGCATCCCTGGTGAAAAAGTATGGGCTGGCCGGAATTGCCTCTTGGCGTCGCGGCTTTGAAAAGAGTTCCATCTGGCAGGTAATTGATGAGGAATTAAAACGGAACTAAGAAAAACAAAAGGCGTATCTCTCCTTCCTTGGAGAGATACGCCTTTTGTTTGTGCGCTAGTTAACATTAACTGCTTTTTCATCTGCTGCTATAGCGATAATAAATGCCTCGACAATCTCCGGGTCAAATTGGGTACCGCTGCAGCGCCGAAGCTCTTCAATGGCTTCTAGATGGGTCTTACCCGGTTTATAAGGACGATCGGTGGACATGGCATCATAGCTATCAGCCACGGCCCCTATCCTGGCAATGAGCGGGATGTCCTTACCCTTAATACCTTCAGGATAGCCGGTGCCGTCGAAGTGTTCATGATGATACATGATAAACGGTACTGCCGGCTCCAACTGACCGAGGGGCTTGATTATATCGGCCCCCATAGTCGGGTGCTGTTTGATAATATCAAACTCTTCTTTAGTGAGGCGTCCCGGCTTGTTCAAAAGGGGTGCGGCGATTTCTATTTTGCCTATATCATGTAGAAAAGACCCGTAGCGAACGCTGGTAAGGGTGTCTTTATCCAGGCCCAACTGTTTGCCAATAATTGTAGCGTAGTGCATTACCCTTTCAGAATGACCATATGTATAGCGGTCTTTAGCTTGAATTACAGAGTTAAAGGTCTTAATGGTATTGAAAAGATTTTGATCCGACTTTTTCAAGTCTTCCTTGAGTTCATCTAAAACTGAATAATAAACTTCAACCTTATTCTTCATTGATGCATATTTCGCCTTGTAAAGCGCTTGGTCTGCGATTTTAAGCAGTTCGTCTTTGCTGCCGCTATGTGCGGGAAAACAGCCAACGCCTACGGAAACTGTTAGTTTACCCAGGGGCAGGTTTTCCTCACCGTTGAAGTGAAAGTCGGCTATTGCCTGCCGGATAGTCTCTGCTACAGAAAGTGCAGTTTTTGCAGCAGTCTCGGGAAGGATGATGGCGAACTCTTCACCGCCGTAACGGGCAACAAAATCTTGGGGGCGACAATGTCTCTTAATAATTTCACTTATTTGCAGTAATACGGCGTCACCGGCTTGATGACCGTAGGCGTCATTATAGTAGCGAAAGAAATCTAAGTCCAGCAGTATCAAATTAAGACTTTCCTGACTTTCAGAGTGTTCATCCACCAGTGCCTTGAGCCGGTCGTGAAAATAACGGTGGTTATGTAATCCGGTGAGACTATCGGTTATTACCAGACGAGATAATTTTTTATTGGTTTCCACCAGTTCGGTTTGCTTGCGGGTGAGAATAACACCAAACCTTATCAACAAAAAGAAAACCGGACTAGCCATAAGGACAAAGAATAAAAATGGCCCAAACAATTTACTGAACATGCGGTTGTATGCGTAATGCTGCGGTACATCTACCACAACCAGCCATCTGCTATCAGCAACCTTTTGATATGCGAGAATTTCTTGAGTAGCTTTCACTTCGTCAAATGTAGTCAAAAAGCCCTTAGCAAGATTTGTATTTCGTAATATTTTGCCCGTCGAAAGCGGTTGTCGCTTCTTAACTAGGTTATTGTCGGGATGAATCAGGGGAACGTTATTACCGTCCAACAAATAAAGGTGTTCCCCAGGATCTAAGTCAATGTTACCAAGGCGTTGTTTCAGAATATCCAATTCCAGTAAGGCATAGACCACGCCATCAAGCTGGTTGTCGGTGCTTAGAATCGGATTTGCTATCACTACGATAGTTTCATTGTCTATTTTATCCAACATACCATCCGTTACAATTAAAGCTTTTTCTTCTGCCGCCTGTTTGAAAAAGGGCCTGGATGACACATTGAACTCAGGAAGGACATCGGAAGAAGTCGAAATAACATTACCGTCGGCGTCAGCAAGGGCTAGACCTTTATAGTAAGGATAATGTTCTCGGATTTTAGCCAGGTAATGGCGGGTTTCTTCGGCGTTTAACCGTTTGACTGGTTGGGATGCACTGACGGTACGAAGCAGGGAGGATGTTTGGCCGATAATACCATTTACAAAGGCGGCCGCTGCAGTGGAATTCTGGGTCATATCTTGTTTCAGATCCTTTTCAGTAACATTCAACAAGTAGGCAAAAACAACTACAGCTACTATTATTATAGAAGCTAAAGCGATACTGATGCTCAAAAGATTTGGCCTTAATACTTGCTTAAAAAGCGTTCGAAAATAACTCATGTCCTCACCTGCTGTTATGGAAAATTACGGTACAGACACTATTCGACGCTTAAATTTAAAATCCCTCCAAAAAGTAGCTCATTTACCAACTACTTAGGTAATTTTTTTATCAGACTCCGCGTGGGAATTTGCGGATTACTCTGCCGTTTTCATATTTTGCAAAGTAGGCGCTGTCTTCACTGAGTTCAGTCAGGGTGAGGTCTTCCCAGACATTAAAACCCAGCTGCTCCGTGATGGGTACCAGTTCACTGACCGCAGATTCAATGGTAGCGGTTTTTTCAAATTTGGATAGGTCTTGTGAAAATTCATAGCCCATTGGTTCAAGCATATTTTTTAATTTTCTTAAGCGTTCGGCTTTCATTCCTTTAAGACTGCCGTTAACTTTATTAAGCATGTTGTTACCTCCCGGGAAGTTGTTAGTATTAATTTGTCTAAATAAAGAGGGAATCATACCAGTAAATGAACAAAAGTGCCATCACCTTCAACTCACAGGTATGAATGAAAATATGGCTATTTTCGTGTAAAAGCATTCCTTTGGCTGTAAGGGGATGTTTTCTCGCACTTAAAAGACCCATCCGTTGAAGGATGGGTCCGATTAGGAGGTCTGAATAGATTCTATAAGGGGTTTGAGCTATTTTGGAATCCGCCGGCATTGCCGTTAGGACCAAAACCGCCCATCATGCCGCCGTAGCCCGGGCCGCCAAAACCGCCCATCATGCCGCCGCCCATACCGCAGCCGCCTCGGCCCATACCGTAACCAGGACCGTAGTTGTAGCCGTTTTCCTGCTGGAATTCTTGCGCTGCTTCCATGTGCTCTTTCATGTAAGCGCCTTGTTCCTCAGTTAACTGACCTTGATTCACATACTCGTCAACTATCTTTTGTCTGGTTTCAAACATTTGATTGAAAAGGTCGCCAAGTTTGCTGTTAGCCTCTGTGTCAGCAAATGCAGGTAGAGCCATGGCCAACACCAAAATAGCTACTGCTAAAACAGTGAATTTTTTCATAGCTTTTCACCTCCCATAGGTTTATTTTTTTACTGCCAACTATAGTATAAAACTAAAGTGTGGTTACAATATGATAGAAGTATGAAGAAACTGTGAAGATTAATATTTTTACTGTGGAGTGAGATATTATGCTGCTGACGGTGCCCGGTGAAATAAACAAACATAACAGATATATGCTGACAGGTAATGACTATGTCAGCCTGCCTTGGATTGGTACGGATGGCTCAATCAAAGAAGCCGGAGTAGTACACTATGGAAACAACTGCTTGGTCAGATTTTCCAGCAGTTCAGCGGAAGGTTTGATAAGCCCAATAGTGAGCATCGATGGAAAAGTAAAAGAATTTCAGTGGCACTGGCATCTATTGGAGCATTGGATTCCAATGGGAAGGTTAATGTATGGTGATGTGGTAGTGACTATCACCGTCCTGACACCGGTTGATGAGAAGGGATTTTGCTGTCGGCTGTCTGCAGCCAATAGGGGGCCGGAGAATCATCGGGTGGTGCTGGGCTTTAACGTGGCAGCGGGTGAAGTACAAAAACATATTTTCAGTTCCATGCCGCTGCCGCATTCAAGGCATTTTTTTCACCAATGGACGCAGACGTTGGTGCTGGATGGAGGACCAGGGGGGCCTGCGCTGGCCATGGGTGGAGAACTAGAGTGGGAAGCATGTGATCGCAGAGGCAGGTACCGATTTAAACAAAAGGAGTTTTTGTTAAGTCCCGGGGAACAGATTGGAATGACTTTATATGCGGCGGTAAACAAAGAGGCAGATGGGGCTGCTACCGGGGTAATTCATTTGAGGCGTGTGGGCTGGGGACGATTACTGGCAAGGACTGTTAAGTGGTTAAGTATGCGGAAACCGCTTTTCCCCCAAAATGACTCATGCGGTTTATTTTATCGTAATCTTTGGTTTAACTACTTTTACGCAGCGGGTAAAGCGGTGGATAACGGGAACCTAGTTTCGGTTACTTCTCGGAGTCCATACTATTATGTCAGCGGCGCTTTTTGGGCTAGGGATTCCTTATTATGGTCATTTCCAGCCTTGCTGCTGGTATCGCCGGCAAGGGCTAAGGGAGTGCTAAAGGCCGCGTTTGTCAGACATCTTAGACATGCAGGTAAGCATGCTCATTATCTGGATGGGACGGAACTTTATCCCGGTTTTGAACTGGATCAGCTGGCGGCGTATGCAGTAGCAGTGAAGAAGTACCTGAGCAGGACGAGAGATTTTTCCCTCTTAAGAGGGGCCGATATCAAAAGGGGATTGGAATCACTGGCAGCGAAACTTTTGGCATGTAAAGGAAAAGAAGGGCTTTATCGGACATTTCTTGACCCTTCGGATGACCCTGTCAGTTACCCATATCTAACTTACGATAATGTACTCTGCTGGCGTGCATTGAGGAATTTGGCAGGATTTTTTCAAATTATGGGTAATAGGGTAATGTGTACCCGAATTAACAAGGCCGCCAAGGAGTTAAAAAACAACATTTACCGCCGCTGTATGACAGACGGACCTTGCGGCAGGATGTTTTGCTGGGCGGTTGACGGCCGGGGTAATTACGAACTTTATGATGCACCTCCTGGTAGTCTGCAGCTGATTACCTGGTATGGATTTTGTACGCCGGAAAGCACAGCCTACCGTAACACAGTCAAATGGATATATTCTCGACATAACCCTTACTATATCCCGGGAAAATATAAGGGACTTGGCTCTAAGCATGCCTATTTTCCCTGGGTGCTTTCCCTGGCAAATGATCTGCTTTCCGGAGCGCACCATGACGTGTCGGCGGTGCTGGAGGGTTTGACCATGGACAATGGTTATGCGTGTGAAACATACCGGCCGGAGAATGGCATGGCAGCAACTGGTGCTGCCTTTGCTGCATGTGCCGGATTTCTCGCTAATGCCCTTTGGGAGCATTTTTCTCGAGGTGAAAGAAAAGGAGAAAGTGATGCAGAAAGTAACCGCCGGTATATTACCAAAATTAAAGAGAGATAAACAGGGATTGCATGACGATATAAGCAGAGCGGCAGCAGCATTATCGGGGGAAATAAAACTGTTGGCACTTCCTTCTTGGCGCGGCAATGAGGGTCATCCTGACGGATTGGTAGAGCAGTTGGCGTTAGTGGCGGAAAAGCATCGCACTTACTTCGCCTTTCATGCCTATGTTCGGGAAGGGAAGCAGTTATATTCTCGCTGTTGGTTAGTAGATGACCGTGGGCAAGTATGTTTCCGGCAGGATCAGACTCACGACCGGAGCGGCACGCTGACAATAGGTGATAGCCTGCATATTTGCAGAACATCACTGGGGACAGTGGGGTTTTTACTCGGGGACGATGTGAGGGTGCCGGAAGTTGGGCGCATCTTACGTCTTCAAGGGGCTAATCTTTTTCTTGCTTATTCTTTTCTACCTGCACCCGCCAATCCATGGCGGCAGTGGGCAGGCGTTTGGCAGCAGGTGCAGCAAAACCAGGTTTTCGCCCTGGAAGCCAGTTTTAACGGTCAGATTGACGGACATGATTATGCCGGTGATAATGTTATCCATGCTCCCTGCGAAATGACTGTGGGCGATAGTGGATTTCTAGCCCGGGGCAGCGCGGGGGGCTTGTCTGCCGACTTGAATTATCAAACACTTGAGCAGGTAAAGGGGGATTATCCTCTGCATCAATATTATAATAATAGTTTCTATCAAAATAATTTAGCAAATTGTTACCGGAGGTAGGACATGGGTTGGAAACAGCTGCAGGAACAAGCGCTAATTAAATATTTGCTTTGGCGGAGCAGACCGAAGCGCCTTCGTCGTTTTCTTGCAGGCAAAGAATATTTCCCAATCCCTTCTACGGTGGGGGACACGGTCAAGGTGGCTGCGGTGCAGCAGAAGCTCAGCCTAATATCTGATCCACTGGCTTACGCCGGTGAAATGTATGCTCGGGTGAGGCAGGCGGTGGACATGGGCGCTCAGTTGGTGGTGTTCCCTGAGGACAATACTACTCAATTGCTTGGTATGCTGCCCGGCTTATCTGCGGCGGATAATGTAACGGAAGCGGTGGGTGAACTAGATCCCCAGCTGAAAGTGGCGGATATCTTTAATTATTTATCTCCCGTAACCAGACAGGTATATTACAATGTCTTTAGTTATTTGGCTGCCCGTTTTAATATTCACCTCTTGGGCGGCAGTATAATTGTTTGCGACCGAAGGGGAAGGACCGTGAATCAGGCCAGCCTTTTCGGGCCCGACGGCAAGATATTAGGGACCCAGATGAAACTGCACCTCCTACCGGTAGAGGTGGAGTGGGGTCTCAGTTGTGGGGAAGAACTTTCTGTGTTTGATACAGCCGTTGGTAAACTTGCCTTTCCTATCTGTATGGATGCCACATATTTTGAAACTTTCCGCATAGCGGTGAGCAAAGGTGCGGAGTTGGTAATAATTCCAGCTGCTAACCCCGATGAGTATAACCCATGGAAGGAACTGCGTGGAGTTTGGCCCAGGGTACAGGAAAGCGGGGTTTATGGTATTAGGGCGAGTATGGTTGGGGAAGTGCTGGGCATGAGATTGACCGGTCGGTCAGCCATATTTGCGCCATTGGAGATTACCCCCAACCAGGATGGTATTTTAGCTCAGGCGGAGAGTTTTGACCAACAAGAAATGGTTATATCTGAGCTGGATTATAAAAAACTGCGGCAATACCGCCGGCAGTTTGGTTTTGAAAGTTACCTAAATAAGGAGCTATGTAAAAAATATCTACCCCATCTCTATGGCACTTCTCCTGGATAAGTTTGAAAAAGGGTGCACATAATAATATGTGTGGAGGTGGATAATAATGAAAAAAAGAGTTGCTGTTGAGCAAACATTACGAAATGTAGGACAATTTTTATCTGAAAAAGGTTATGAGATTGCTTCCTTGGACCCTCTCAGCGAGAGCAAAGCGGAGCTTCATAACGTCAATGCGGTAATTATCAGTGGGCAGGATGAAAATCTGATGGGAATGGAAGACACCAAGACCCGGGTCCCGGTAATCGACGCCCGGGGAATGACACCGGAAAACATCTATCAACACCTGCAGCAGTTGGAGCAAAATACAGACAAACTGCAAGTCAGCAATGCTGCCAGGGAACAAAAAGCTTATAAAGGATATACTAAAACAGAAGTATAAAAATTGACCGGGTAATCCCGGTCAATTTAATTATTATTTACCCGGTAATGCTTCGATGAGAAACAGGATATCCGACCAGAGAGGCGTGACGCTTTTAATTTGCAATCCTGCCTGTCGGATATTATTTTGCGTGTCCCGGTTAATATTTGTACCAATAAGACTGCGTACTACCGGGTTAATTATGTCCATTAGCGGACCTAATAAGGGGCGGCAGCTGCGTACATGTTCGAGCATTAGCACCTGTCCAGCGGGTTTGCATACCCGCTTAATTTCTCTTAAACCTAGGATTGGGTCGGGCACAGTACAAAAGACACATGTGCTGACAACTGTATCAAAGCTATTGTCTGGGAAATCCATTCTTTGAGCATCCATTAATCTCAATTCCACGGGGTGATGAAGTTTTTCCTTGCGCTTTACTGCCTTGGCTAACATGCGTTCGCTGAAATCAATACCGGTGACGGAGGTGTTATCAGGATAATACGGAATATTTTTGCCGGTACCTACGCCTACTTCCAGGGTCTTACCCCGAGCATGACTCCAAACCATTCGGCGATGCTTATCAAATTTATGCATCTCCATCGGTGACTCCATCAGGTCGTAAATAAGAGCGACCCTGTTGTATTTGCGTCGGACAGAGTCCGTATGAATTTGGTCCATGGAATTACTACCTCCCGTAGTATATATTTAATAGTTTATTTCTTAGTATGTGCTAAAAATCCTGCCGGCATAAAAACAAATTTATCGTAAAAAATAAAGGTAGCTTTTTAAAGGAGGTAAATTATATGGCTGGAAAGACTTGGGTAATACTGCTCGGGGGCTTATTGGTCGGTTTTTTTGCGGCTTTTTTGTTAGTACCAGTGCTTTCACCCCAGTATGCAGGAAAGCCGATCGGTTTAAGCAACCAGTGGGGGGCGGGGATGATGCCCCGGGGATATATGGCACCTAATGGCAGTTACAGCCAGACAGCTCCGGGCGGTAATTACCCATGGATGGGATATGGTATGATGGGCCAGGGTATGATGGGTAACGGCATGATGGTCGTACCCGGGGCGAATAACGGTTTTGGTGCGCAGAACTTAACTGTCCCATCGCAATTTAATTCAAACGGTCAGCAAATCTATTTTACCGGCACAAGCAGATCAGGTAGGCCCATAGGTGCAAGGATGATGGGCATGCAGATGGTGGATATGCGTATGGGCTGTGCGTACTGCCATGGTGATAAAGGTCAGGGAAGCACTATTACGATGCCTATGGGCACTTGGAAAACACCGCGCATCTCTTATAACTACCTGACGCAAACCGACCACGGTCAGAATATGGAGAGTGCGGAAAGGCATGAAGCGTATACTGACAGAACCCTTAAAAGAGCAATTGTGGACGGTGCGAATCCTGACGGGGAAACACTGGAATTCCCCATGCCCCGTTGGAGTATGAGCGATTCTGATTTAAATGACATTGTCAATTATTTAAAGAAATTACCATAGTGGGTATGGACCTGCCCTATCTGTGGGGCGGGTCTTTTTTATCGGAAAAGAAAAACAGGAAAAAGCGTCCTTTTGCAGAATATTCGTAATAGGATATTAGTAAGGGGTTGATTGCCTTGTTTGTCGAAGATATAATGCGTAAAAAATTAATTACCATTAAAATGGAGCAGACCATACTGCACGCGCTGCAGTTAATAAAAGTTAACCGTATTAGGCATTTGCCCGTCCTTCATAATGGGGAATTGGTAGGTATTGTCTCAGACCGGGATTTGCGCGATGTCAGTCCGTCGGTACTCCTTAACGAACATTCGTTCATTTTGCAAAATACTTCGGTCAAGCAAATAATGAAGCATGAGGTTATCGTTATTCATCCGCTTGATTATTTGGAGGATGCCGTCAAACTGATGTATGATCACAGGATTGGCTGTTTGCCGGTCACTAGGAACGACCGATTGGTGGGTATTGTTACTGAGACAGACTTGCTTCGGGCATTGATTGAATTAACCGGTTCCACCGAGCCGGGTTCTACCCTGGAAATCCGTGTGCCTGAACGCTACGGTCCGCTGGCGGAAATTACTAAGATTGTCAAGAATAATAAAGTAAGTATTAACAGCTGTTTTATCCGCCCTGACCAATCACCGCAATACCGCCTCATTGTGATGAGGTTGAAGACCATTGATCCAGCGAACATTATTCAAGAGATTCAACAGGCAGGATATCAGGTTCTCCGTCCGCTGGTAGGAGGGGATATTGATGAGTAGCAACCCCTGTCTGATTTATGTGCCGGAACTTTTGCAATATAACTTTGGGCCGCAGCATCCATTTAACCCGCTGCGGTTAAAGCTAACCATAGATTTAATAGACCAGTTGGGGCTTTTAACACCAACACTACTTTATCCGCCGGAATCCGCTGTGGATGCAGACCTGCATACTGTTCATGACCGTCACTACGTGGATGCGGTTAAGAAAGCGGGCGATACGGGTGAAGCGGAACCTCAGGATACCCAGTATTATGAATTAGGCACAGAAGATAACCCGGTCTTTTCCGGTATGCATCATGCTTCACTGCTGCTGGTAGGGGGGACACTAACCGGTGCAAAAAGAATTGCTTCGGGTAAAGCAGACCACGTGCTTAATTTTTCCGGTGGTTTACATCATGCAGTAAGGGCTAAGGCTTCGGGCTTTTGCATTTATAATGATCTCGCTGTAGCTATTTCTTATCTTCGCAGCCAGGGGATGCGGGTCGCTTATGTGGACATAGATGCCCATCATGGGGACGGGGTGCAGTGGTTATTCTATGATGACCCAGAGGTTCTGACTATTTCTTTTCATGAATCCGGGAAATTCCTTTTCCCGGGAACAGGGACGGTATATGAACGTGGCAGTAAAGCAGGGTTTGGCTATTCGTTAAATATACCATTAGAGCCCTTTACCCAAGACCAAAGTTTTAAAGAAGTGTTGGACATGGTGCTGCCTGTAGCGTTAGAGCAATTTAGACCGGATGTAATCGTCAGCCAGCATGGCTGTGATGGCCATGAATTCGACCCATTGGCCCATCTTTCTTTTACAACAGAAGCTTATTCTTATGCTGCCAAGACAATACACCAATTGTCCCATCGGCTTTGCGACGGTAGATGGCTGGCCACTGGGGGAGGCGGTTATGATTTTTGGCGGGTAGTGCCGCGGGTATGGACCCTACTTTGGGCGGAGATGATAGAAAAAGGTGATTTGGTTGATATGCCGGGAGAGTGGTTGAAAAAATACGGCAAGCATTCGCCGGTGGCGTTACCGGAAATGGTATCTGATGACACGGAGGCATTTTCCCCAAAACCCAGGCATGCCGAAATTATGGAAAAGAATCGGCTTACGGCGGAAAAGGCGATGAACCCGCAGTTTCTACTGAAAGGCGACCCGAGCAGGACCCAACTGGCAAAATAATAGACAGATTTGTCAAAGTATTGCTAAGGTTTACAAATATAAAAACATTGCAACTTTATTGTGAAACATTGAACAAACAAGCTGCTTAGGGGTATAATGCAGGCAAGCCAAATATTATGAAGCTTTTCAAACGCTTGGAGGAATTTGCATGCCCCAAAAAATTAGTCAATGTGGACGCCAGCCGCTAGAAAGCGGGCTTCGCTGTAGGGCTCTGCACACCGAAAGTGGTCAATTATTTATCACCGGCCCGGTGGAAGCAGAAGAATTGGCCCAGTGGCAGTTGGACGAAGGCCTTCGTTCATTTCGACCACCGGTAAGGCAAAAAGAAGCACTTATTACCATAACCGGGATGAAACACGGCCAAGTATTTGTGGCCCGTTTTGATGAAACAATTGTCGGATATGTTACATTTCATGTGCCGGAAGATTTTGAGCGTTGGGGTCAGAGTTCTTTGGAATGCATTGTCGAATTGGGAGCTATTGAGATTAGCTCCGCTTGGCGGCAGTACGGCATTGGCAAAGCATTGATGGACATTGCGTTTAATGGAGGGGCATTCGACGAATATATAGTAATTGCAACAGAGTATTACTGGCACTGGGATTTACGCAGCAGCGGTCTTAATGTCTGGAAATACAGAGATTTGATGACAAAGCTGATGGGCAGAGGCGGATTGGTACCGATGAATACCGACGAACCGGAGATATGTTCCCATCCCGCAAATATGCTGATGGTAAGGATTGGCTCTGAAGTATCTCGGGATGATATATTAACTTTCGAAAACCTAAGATATCACCGAAAGAAAATGCTTTAAAAGAAGCCCTTAAGGGCTTCTTTTTTAATGAATAGGAAATGATGACGTGGATAATCGATTACCTTAATCCGCCGAAGGCGATCAAATTGCTTTTTGTACCCGAGTGCATTAGATGGTATTTTTTTACAAAAATTCTATATCTAAGTCGAATATATCGCGAAATTTGCGTTTATTGGTTCTGTTGTTACGACAGATATCTGTCCCTGTAGTTGATATAATCTAGCATGAGGGTGTTAACCAATGTTAGTTAATGAAATCGGCATTACAGTCGCTTTTCTGAGGAGCCTTTCATGAAACACTGGTTTATAATTCTGTTTTACATTGTGGTGATTTTCAGCTTAATTCTTAGTACGGTTCTGCTGATAGAAGGGAAGGCTTTCCCGGACAAACCCGCGGACATTTTCGGATATGAACTGATGGTTGTCGTCAGTGGCAGTATGGAACCATCGGTACCATTGGGGTCCATCATTGTGGTTAAGAACGGAGGTTATGGCTTTATCAAGCCGGGCGAAATAATAACATTTAGGACCGGTAACACTGAGCCGCTTTTAATTACCCACCGGGTGGCAGCCATAAAACCTGACGGAAGTTTAGTCACCAAAGGGGATGCCAATTCGGCCGTGGATAATGTTTCTGTAGGACTAAGGGATGTTGTGGGGAAGGTCTCGTTTACGGTACCCTATGTTGGTTATCTAGCCATATTTGCCAGATCCAAATGGGGAGGGATTTTAATCCGAACTGCTGCGGGCGTTTTGGCGCTTATAGTATCGCTGGATATGATAAAAGGTGCTAAACGCAAGATTGTATCCCAAAAAAACCGGATGATGCGGCAGTTTTAAGAACTAGCTTACCAGGAGGGGTTTTATGCCTTATAAATTATGTCCTCACTGTCAAGGAAAATCATATTCAGCCAGCAATTTAGGAAGGTGGATATGTCCTTATTGTCGGCGGGATATCAGCAGCAGCCGGGAAATATCGCGGAGCGTTAAATGGAGGGTAATCCAGGGCAATGTATATTTGCTTCCATGGGTAAGAGAGGAACAAACCGGCAACCACGAAGTGCTTGTTAAGTAGCTGAATTTTTGACCGCTGTAAAAATTTTTGTTATTATTATAAAGTGACAAAGGAACAGGTGCGGCATTCGCGACTGTTTCTTTTTTTTGAAGCACACTGTTTAGAGTATTAATGCCGCTGAAGGTATGAGACCGTTTTTAATACTGAAAGGATGGTAAAATGGATTCCCAAGACATTATTTTGCGTCGCGAAGTTTACAGGGATGACCTTTATTGTCTGCTTGGTTGGGTCAATGATGACCAAGTGACTAAACATCTGAATGAACAACAATCATTGGGGCGAGACATTGAACAAGCAATTAATGGCAGCAGCAATGAGATTTTCACCCATCGGTTCAATCATAATGGCCGCTTTTTTCTAGTGGAAGAAGAGGAAGAAGAACAGCCCATTGGTTATATGCGCTTAGTAAACAAGGCCGAAGAGGGCGAAATTGTCCTGGCCATTGGTGAAAAGGATAAATGGGGCCAGGGATTGGGGAAACAAACCCTCTGGGAAGGGCTCAAAGTGGCCTTCTTTAACATGCGTTTGGATGGTCTCTATGCTAAGATAAATAAGCAAAATAAACGTTCCTTGAAGTTATTTAAAAGAATGGGCTTCAAGAATATTAAGGATACAGACCAGGAAAAAGTATATTACCTGTCCCAGGAAAAGTTTTTGGAATTGGCAGTCGCGTAAATATTTACTAGCAAAAGGAACTTGATTAATTGCCTATTTTGTGGCATAATGAATTTTGCGTCAAGTGACGCCAATTGGGGCCATAACTCAGCTGGAAGGACATCTAAGCTGAAATGCTCCCCAGAAAAACTTCATACCCTGTGGGGGCGTAGCTCAGCTGGGAGAGCGCTAGACTGGCAGTCTAGAGGTCAGGGGTTCGAGCCCCCTCGTCTCCACCACATTTCATGCGGGATCCACTAGGTGGATCAGGGCCGTCCAGGCCTTGGTTCGGGTGCGATTCCTGAGTCCCGCTCCAGTAGATAAGATAAGAGTAACCTTTTGGTTGCTCTTTTTTTATGGTGGAACAGTATGTCGCTTTCTCGTATTAGGTTTTATTTCATTCAAGGATATTAGGGTATATCTGTAGAAACGGTATTAATAGGCTTATTGCAGTAATAAGTTAAAAAATAAATGCATTTGGATACAAAAACGCACTTTACAAGAAATGCTTGCAGGATGCTGATGTTATTTTTATTTTATATGAGGAGGCAGATTATGAATGTATTAAAGCTCTATTCAAGAATTTTGTCAAAAGCAAAAGAAGAAGGAGCATCACTTGTGGGAATTGCAAATGTGCAAGATTTAAAAAAGGCACCTTCTTACACAGCCGCACCTGTAATGCCACCTTATAATGGTGTTGGTGCAAATAAGGAAAGAATAGAAGGCCTTAAAAGCGGTGAAGTGAGGTGGCCTCAAGGGGCAAAGTCTGTAATTGTTATAGCCTATGCTCACCCTAAAGAAAAGCCTGAGTTGGACTTTCGTTATGGAAGTAAAGGCCCAAGTGGTAATAAAAAACTTATTCAGATTGCTGATAACCTCATAAAATGGCTGCAGCAGGAGCATCTTGGGGTCAACGCAGTCAATTTGCCCTACCATGTGGAAAGGGGCGGTATATACTTAAAGGATGCTGCTGTATTTGCTGGTTTGGGGTGCATCGGAAGGAACAATTTACTTGTTACACCTGAATATGGCCCTCGTATTAGGTTAAGAGGCATAGCAGCAGATATTAATCTCCCTTCCACCGGACCCACATTTTTTGACCCATGCGAATATTGCGACGAACTATGCAAGGAGCCTTGTCCTCAGGATAGTTTTAAGGAACAAGTATATACCTCTCAACAACTTGGAAGAAAGGAACTGCCGGGTAGAGTTGGTGATTATAACCGTACAATATGCAATATTCAAATGAAAATAGATGAAGATAAGGCAAAACCGCAAAGCGTAGAAGGTATTGAACGAAGGGTGCGTGTAGTCAAGTACTGCAGGGTCTGCGAGTTTTCATGCCCGATAGGACAGTCTTAAACATAGAACGAGCCCCATCGCCTCCAGCATATTTGCGGGATCCACTAGGTGGATCATGGCCGTCCAGGCCTTGGTTCGGGTGCGATTCCTGAGTCCCGCTCCGATACTTAAGAGTAACCGAAAGGTTACTTTTTTTGTTTGCGAGGATACCTGCCGATGTAGAAGGATTTCACTTGCTACATTGTTATTAAGACCACATTTTGATAAAAAGCGTCATTTCATAAGCCGGTTAGATACCAAAACATAAGTTGCTTATTCAACTGGATAAAAGAAAACATCAACCACTATGTTTAAATAAACTTATTGGAATTTTTAAGAAAATTCATTTAAAAACAGGAAGAAGATTCCTTATTGGCGAAAAACATAATATAATGGTTCATTTAGTCGATACGGGCAGAAGGGGGAAGTGAATTTGCATATTGGGTTGTTCTTTTCTACTGTCAATGGCTTAATCACGCAATCAGTAGACGTCCACAAGCTAGCCAGGGATTATTCTGATCAGTTTGTTGTTTCAGTGTTTGAGGATTTTTTTAATGCGCAGGAAATACAGGATATGTTAATAAAAATGGAGGTTAATTCTTTAGATGCGGTTCTATTGATTGGCGAATCGCCTTTAGCATATAGAAACCGCCGGTCAGCTGATTTCATGCTCGAAGGTATTGAGGGTTTGGGGATAAATCCCAATAAGGTTGGATTTGTGAATTTGAAGGAACAGTTAGCTTTAGTTCATCCAGGTAAAAATTCTGTTCATACAGAAAAGGCAAAGCTGCTAATTGATGCTGAGATTGCGAGATTAGTAGAAGCCCACGATTTAGAAATTATCCCAATTGCACCAAGGAAGACCGTAGCAATTATTGGTGCTACGCCGGCAGGTTTTTTAGCTTCTCAACAACTACTGCAAAAGAATTATATGGTGCATATGATTGAAAATGACAAGGTGGACTTAAATCAGTTAGCTAAAAGTTCACGAGACCTACATCCAGTGATTACCTACGTACATAGACATTCAAACTTTCACTTGCACACAGCGGCCACCGTTAATGAATTTTACGGATATGTCGGAGATTATTCATTGCAACTTGATATAGCAGGGGACTCCGTTTCTTTAGCTGCCGGGGCTGTTATTATCGCTGACTTTAATAATTTGGATTTGGTCCGTAGGATGCAGTCTTTGCTGCACATAGATATTGATGAGGATGGGTATTTTGCCTCTCGGAATCAAGATACCTTGGCTGTACATAGCTCTGAGCCAGGAATTTTTCTCATACCTACTGGGCAGGAGCGCATAGGATTTACCGCTGCTATGGCTGATTCGGCGGTGTTAGCAGTAATAGAACTACTGGATTGTCGGGAAATAAAACATAGGGTTGCCATTTCTGACATTAATACAGAGCTATGCAGTGCTTGTGGCACCTGCGTCAAGACTTGCCTTTTTCATGCATGTAAAATAGATTCGGTAGCCAAAGTTTCTATTATTGATGCAAAACGATGTAAGGGCTGTGGCAGTTGTGTAACAGCCTGTCCTACTGGTGCAAGAGACTTACTGACTTATCCCAAACAGTATTTGTTCAAAGCAGTCAGTATTTTATCCCAGTTGGAAACAGAAGAACATAAGATTTTGGTGTTACTGTGTGAAGGTTGTGGGTATCAGGCGTTAGATGAAGCGGCTTTACAGGGAGTGCAGTATCCCGTTGGCGTGTTGCCGCTGAAGGTGCGCTGCGGTGGTATCATTGATACGCAGCTTATTTTAGAGGCGTTCCATCAGGGCTTTGATGGGGTTATTATTTGTAAATGTCAGGATGGCCATTGCTCTAATATAACCGGCAATATTGATTTGGATAGAAGGGCAAACCTATTTAGGGAAGTACTGAGGAGCCGTAAGATAGACCCTGAGCGGATGCGCATTGTTGATGCGTCTCAACAGGACGGCAATAGGTGTATTGAAGCGATTTTAGAGCTTGGCCAAGGTTTATCTGAAAGAGGGGGTGGGCGGAATGAGTAAGAAGACAGTCGCTACAGCTTGGCTCCAGGGATGCTCTGGCTGTCACATCTCAATCTTGGATTTACATCAAGAATTAGTGGAACTGTTAGGTGACATCGAGATATTGAGCTCACCGTTGGTAGATATAAAGGAATTTCCTCGGGTGGACATCTGCTTAGTCGAAGGCGCAGTTGGAACTGAGGGTGATGTTAGAAAGTTGCAGGAACTGCGGCAAAAGTCAGATGTTTTAGTTGCTCTAGGGACCTGTGCTTGCTTTGGTGGGATTTCCGGGTTACGAAACTTATACAAGAAAGATGAAGTACTTGAGCACTGCTATACTAATGTCAGAAATGTGAATAAGAATGGGACTATACCTTCATCAGAAGATGTTCCAGCATTGTTAGAGAGTGTTAAGCCGGTGGGGGAACTTGCTAAGATAGACTATCAAATTCCTGGCTGTCCGCCTTTACCAGGGACCATAAAAACGGTTTTACAAGCACTAATTACCGGGAAGGAACCCGTACTGCCGCAAAGAAGTCTCTGTGCTGAGTGTGACCGGGAGCAGCGGGAGTTGTTAAAGCCAACCCGTGAATTTATTGCGGACTCAGTTGTTGCATTCATGGAACTTGAGGAAATTGACCCGGTTAAGTGTTTCCTGGAGCAAGGAGTGCTTTGCATGGGGTTGGCAACCAGAGAAGGATGCCATGCCCGTTGTTTGAAAGGGAATGTTCCTTGTCGTGGCTGTATGGGGCCTACTCCTGGGGCCATGGAACAAGGGGCCAAGCTTATCAATTCTTTAGCTTCTGTCTTGCCCGCAGGAGGATTAATGTTTATGGAAGATATAGTGGGAACTGGTTACAGATATTCAATGCCATCCTCCATCATTCCTAATATTAGCAGAAAGGAGGAGGAAATTGATGAGTAAAAAAATTATTATTAAACCTGTAACAAGAATTGAAGGTCACGGTAAAGTTTCAATCCAATTAGACGAGCAGGGCAATGCTATAAATTCAAAATTTATTGTCGAGGAATTTCGTGGCTTTGAAAAATTCTGTGAAGGAAGAATGCTGTGGGAAATGCCTTTAATTACCTCGCGAATCTGCGGCATCTGCCCGGTTAGTCATCATTTAACTGCCGTAAAGGCCATTGAAAATGTGCTGAATGTTCAGGTGCCGCCGCAGGCAGAACTGTTGCGTAGGTTAATGCATATGGCCCAGTTTATCCATAACCATGCACTACATTTCTTTTATCTTTCTATGCCAGACTTATTGTTTAGTCCCGATGGTGACCCTAAGGATAGGAATTTCTTTGGCGTTATGGCCAGCGCGCCGGAGCTAGCTCAGAAAGCTATCCGCTTACGGCAGATCGGTCAGAATATCGTTCATAGAGTAGGCGGACGATCAATACATCCTGTCACGGCTATTCCTGGTGGCATGAGCAAACCCCTGACTCATGAAGAGAGGTTTGAATCCTCTAAAGAGATTGATGAAGCATTAGCATTAGTAGAATTGGCATTAGATACTTGTAAAACATTATTTGAGGAACATGGGGAATTGTTGACTAAGCTTGGCTCTGTAGACAAGAACTACTTGGGGTTGGTTAAAGAGGGGTCTTTGGAACTTTACGATGGGATGTTACATTTGGTAAACGGAAATGGTGTTTTAGTCAAACAATTTGCAGGTGAAGATTACCTTGATTATATTGATGAATATAGTACTAATGATACTTATTCTAAGTTTCCCTATTATAAAGAACTGAATTACGATAAAGGAACTTACCAGGTTGGTCCCTTAGCTAGGCTTAATATAGTTGGACAAGTGAATACGCCTTTGGCTAACAAAGAACTTCAGAATTTTAAAGCCTTTGCAGAGGGGTATTCGGTTAACCAAACCATGTATTATCATTATGCGCGAATGATTGAGCTGCTGTATGCAGTAGAGCACGCTAAGCAATTGTTAGATGAAGATGCTATCGTTAGTAAGGATGTTCGGGTGTCTGTGAATCGGGCTGGAGGGAAAGGGAGCGGTGTAATAGAGGCACCGCGCGGGACCCTTATGCACCATTATCAGGCAGATGATACGGGTAAAATAATAAAGGCCGATATTATAGTGCCTACAACTCATAATAACGCTGCCATTAACGAGTCTGTCAATCAGGCGGCAAGGACATTTATCAAAGGCGGAGAGGTTGCGGAAGGCTTGCTTAACCGTGTTGAGATGGCAATCCGTTGTTATGACCCATGCTTATCCTGTTCTACTCATCAAATAGGGATGATGCCTCTCATTATTAATATACGTTCCGCCGATGGCGAACTAGTTAGTAGCATTAGGAGGGATGGTTGATGACGCCTTCTGAGGCTATGGGAGAAATAAAAAGGGAATTGGAGAATGTTTTTGGAAAAGGGTTGACGGGTATAATTATGATAAGTGCCCGGAAAATTGCCAACCCATCTCCTATTATGAAGAAGGAGCATTATTTGGAAATGGTTCAGCAAATTTGTGTGGATAAACGGGTGGTAGAAATGTTAGGGGCTGCTGGTGCAAAACAAAAATCAAATAATTGGAAAAAGCTCCTCGATTAGCTCACGCACAGTGTTGGCACCTTTCTTTGCTATGACATCGGTTTCATTAGATACGGTGGAATTAAATGCGAAATCACGACAGGCTAAAGCTACTAAATAACATTCGGGGCTGCTGCCAAAGATTCTCTCAGTAAGATAAAGCAGATTTGGAATAGAACTAATATGGCTAGTGAAACCTGGTGTAGAATTTTTTGGTGCTAATTTTCTGACTTCTGCTATCCCTTCCTCAATTCTAGCATCAACATCCACAAAAATTACGACTTTATAATCTTTTATCGATGTAGTGTGGGTTACATCAATTTGGTGCGCTGTTTCCAAAGTCACATATTGATTAAGAGATGTTGGTAAAGTTTTTTCTAAGGTTTTTATTACTAGTGAGCCGGTGGTATCATCACCCCGTAATGGATTGCCCAGACTGATAACAAGTATTTTAGGTTTCATACGATTCTCCTTAGCTAACATTTGTTATGAAGTAATTACCGTGAAATAAACAGGTATAATTTCATTGTGACATTAATTTCCTCGATGGTAAAGGTGTGGGATGTGAAGGATAGGTGATTATTCATAACTGCAAGGCTATGTTCCTTTATTAACCCTGTCATAAGGACTGGGGTCAGGACATCTGAAGCTGTTCTACCTGATGCATTAAGTGCTATTTTGGAAATGATGTTTGAAATACCTTTTAATAAATTACTATCCGATATGCCCTCAATAGGTTGCTGGGATTGTAATGAGACTACTTGCGCTGCACTTTCTTTTTCGATAATGATAAAGCCTACTCCATATTCTCTGCCCCAGAAATTAATTTGCCCGCTAATAAAGCTCTGCTCCTCCGAGGATAAGGTATGAGGTTTTTTCTCCGAATCATTCAAGTTATAAGTTATCTTTTTAGCTGTTATCTGATGCAAAGTTTCCTTAATGGCAATGCTTAAAGATCTACTAAAGGGTTCTACAGCGCCGGTACAATCTGTGATCTTTTTTATCAATTCTTGGGAAGTAAAGGGTTTCGTCAGGTAGTGGCTGGCACCGGCTTGAATAGCTTCAATAATACTTTTACGTTCATTTTTAGTAGTGGTCATAATAACAGGGATATCTTTTAATTGGCTATCCTGTTTAATAGTTACTAGTACCTCCATACCATTCATTTTTGGCATATTCCAATCCAAAAGTACCAAATCAATGTCTTGATGTTGGCCACGTAAAATTCTTAAGGCATCGACACCGTTTTCTGCCTCCAGCACTGTTACTTCTAAAGATGAGGTAGCCTGTTTAATAAGGGTCCTAATTAGCCGTACATCGTCTACCGCAAGTATCTTCAAAATAATTCCTCCTTCAGTTCAAGCTTCTGTAAAAAACATCTCCGGCATGTTTTTCCATTATAAAACCAGATTTATAGTTGGGAAAAACCTCCGAATTCCCTAAAAAAAGTGCGCCTTTTGGTTTTGGCATCTTTGATATCTTGTTAAAAAATTTGACTTTCACGTCATCAGAGAAATATATGGTAACATAACGACAGAGGATAACATCAAAACTTCCTAACGGCCAGAAAGGAGCGACAAGATTAAATTGCTTAAACTGAACCATTTTTTTGATCTTTTCATTAAGGACCCAGGTCCCGGATTTTTGCGTGAAATATTTCCGTTTAAGCGTTTGTGTCAGACCACGCGCCATCGCAATGCTGTCATAGGCTCCAGTCTTCGCAGTAGCCAATGCACTGGTGGAAACATCAGTTGCCAGTAGTACAAAATCCCGTCGTAAATCCAGTCTGCCTCGGCAGGATAAATAATTATTAATGCATATGGCAGTAGAATAAGGTTCTTGACCGGTAGAACAGGCAGCACTCCAGATGCGTACTTGGGAACGTTTCCCTTGGTCAAACTCACTAAGGTAGAGGGGGAGGAGGACATCCTCCAGCACTCGCCAGGGTGTTTTATCTCTAAACCACATGGTTTCGTGATTGGTAGCTATCTCGAATATTTTCTGTGTTAAAGTATTGTCGGATCTATTATTAAGGTTGTAATATAATTCTAAAAAGCTCCGATAACCAAAGGTGCTAAGCAGCTTGGTCAACTTATTTTCGATGAGGAAAATCTTTTCTTGTGGGATATGAATTCCCGTTAGCTGCGTTATTTTCTTTTGAATAAGCATAAATTCTTGATTAGACAGCTTAGCATTCACGTTTTACATCCCCACTTGAAACTATTTTTATTATTTCCATGGCTAAATCTTTCAAGTCTTTCACCTGGTCAACCAGACCAGCATTTACAACGCTTTTAGGCATTCCGTAAACAGCGCAGCTGCCTTCATTTTGGGCCAGACAATAGCAGTTACAGCTACTTTTTAATGCTTTTACACCATTTGTACCATCTGTGCCCATACCTGTTAAAATGATAGCTAAAATATTTTTTCCGGCATAAGCAGCAGCGACAGAGCTAAATAGCACATCTGCAGCCGGCCGGACACCATTCACAGGTGGTGTTGCTAATAACTTAGTAATCCTTTTCCCCCGAGAGATACGTATGGTTGAATGTAGACCGCCGGGAGCGATCATTATTTGGCCAGGCTCAATAGGGTCTCCTTCATGAAGTTCGGTCACGGGTAAAGAGGATACCTTATTTAAGGAACGAGCCAGGTTTTTAGTAAGCTTTATTGGCATGTGCTGAATAACCAAGATGGGTATATCAAAGTTTGGTGGTAGTTTCCTGCAGATACTTTCCAGGGCAGCGGGGCCACCAGTTGAAGCAGCCATCACCACTAATTCAACAGGTTTTAATTGAGTTTGGGCGGCAACCTTCCCATTGGGTATCATTTGTTCAAACTCTGGCCCGATAGTGTTGGGTACCAACCTTTTCTTAGTAATGGATGTAAATTTGTTAGTGATTACTTGAGTAAAAATTCCATTGAGTTGATTGCGTATCCCTTCAAAATGTTTCTTCGTGCCGCATTCATGTGGGAGGAGGAGGAAATCCAAAACATCCAACTCTGGAAGCGAATGTAACCGCACGATACTATCTTTTTCGTTATGTTGAACAGCTAAAATTAGGTGAAGATTTGGATGAGTCTGACTAATAACATTAACGGTGGAAAGGACTGCTTTTTTTGGTGGTACCCCTATGATTATTAAAACATCAATTGTTGAAGATGATATCTTCTCTAGCATAGTTGTTTCCTCGGATGTGGCACATACAACTTGAGCAAGCTCTGTGCTTTTCACGGCATCAACCAAATGTCTTTTGTTCAAACTGTTTGCAGTCAGTATTACAACGTTCAACTTATTCAAGGGTTCACCAGCCTATCTATTGGTATTCCAGTATCGCATTATGATCGATTAACCTCAGCAGTTCATGCTCCAATTTAATTACTTTAGACACAAATTTATTCTCCTGCTCCCCAATATTTGCCGGGGGATGCTCGGACATTTCCATATTAATTTCAGTAACTGATCCGGGCTGGTCAATTAAGAAGCCAACGAAATTATGATCGCCGCCTGCACATTTTAGAATTATACAGCAAGATTGGGTTAGACTTTGAGATGTTTCACAGTTTAACAGTTTTGCTAAGTTGATTAAAGTGACAACTTGGCCCCGCATATTAAATAACCCTACAATATGGTCGGGCGTATCCGGCACCAATGTAAACTCGATTTTACGGTTAATTTCTTTAACAGCGGTTATGTCCAATCCGTAATGATTGTTGGAGAGATAAAAGGAAAGCACCTTACTTACCGGAGCTGCCAATGTTTCAGTTTTATAAACTGTATTTTTTTCAATTTCAGTTTCAGTGTTTAGCTCCACCACTGGAGGTTGATCGGTTACGGCATTTGGGCAAGTGTTAATAAACAAAGACAACTTATTTAATTCATGAGAGATATCTAAGTTATCGCTGTTTTCAACATCTGCGACCATTTGTTTCAAACAATCATTAGCTGATAAGAGATTATCAATCATTTCATCAGTTGTCGCCGTACCATTTTTAACTTTATCAAAAATGTTTTCCATAGAGTGAGATAACTGAACAATATTTTGCAAACTAAAGAATCCGGCTGTTCCTTTGATACTGTGCACAGCTCGAAATAGCTCATCAATGGTTTTGTTCTCGGTAGGGCCGTTTTCCAAATTAAGCAGCTCTATTTCAACAGTTTCTATGTGGGTTAAGGCTTCTTCCACAAATTCTTTTAAAAGCTCGGCATTTTCCACTTTGCGACACCTCTTTATCTAAAGGGAAAAATAAAAATCACCCTTGGATATTATAAACTGAGCAAAATTTCTTCCTTGGCGTTTTGCTATAATCCCTCACTTTCACCGTGTTTTGAGGAATTCAAGTTTATCGCCATGGGACGTCATTATCTCAAAGGAAGCGGCTAGTTCTTTTGTGAAACCATCTACTTCTTTCGCCGCCGCAACTGTATCATTAGCTTCTATGCTAACTTCCTTAATGCTGGCTGTAGCTTGGGTGATATTTCTAGCTACATCTGCTGCATCATCGGCAACTTGAGTAACTTTTTCTGAAGCAGTAAGGGTGTTTTCAGCAATTTCGTTGGCCGTAAGAGATAGTTCATTGGCTGATTGGGCTATTTCTTGGACACCTTTAGATGCCTCCGAAGTATTGCTGGCAACTTGTTCCGAATTAGAAGCAACTTCCGTAATTTCATTAGTAATAAGACTGACCTTTTCCGCAGCGGATATGATTGATTTCGAGATTTCCCCGGTTGTGGCTGATTGTTCCGCAACTGCGGTGGCGATGGTATTAGTAATGGTTGTGCTTTCGTCAATAATTTGTGTGATGGTTTCTACGGCATTAACCGCTCCTTGCATGCTTCCCTGCATGGTTTCAATCTGTTGACTGATTTCATCTGTTGCTTCAGCGGTTTGTTTAGCCAGTTCTTTTACTTCATTAGCTACTACGGCAAAGCCGCGGCCTGCTTCTCCAGCACCTGCTGCTTCTATCGCCGCATTTAGCGCTAACATATTTGTCTGATCGGCAATGTCGTTAATAACACCAATTATTTTTCCTATCTGTTTTGAGGAATTGTTCAATTTTTCAATAATTTCTTTTGTCTCCCATGCACTAGTTTCTGCTTCAGCCGTGATTTCGGTAGAACGTTCACAGTTATTACTAACTTCATTAAGCGATATGTTAATCTCCTTAACAGCTGTGGCAACGTTATTAACGGCTTCGGACATGTCCTGGGCTGAGTGGGAAATATTATTTATGCTAATGGATATTTGGTCTACACCATCGCTGACTTGGTCTACACTTACAGAGATTTCTTCGGAGGCGGAAGCTAAACCCTGGATGGTAATAAACATTTCGTTCGCTGAAGAAGCAATAAGGTTGATGCGGTCGCTGGCTTCGGAGGAAACAGTAGCGGTACCTTGGACGTTTTCGGAGGTTTCCGTAACTGTTAGGGCTATCGTTTGGGCTTGTGCGGCCATAATTTCGGTTTTTGCTATCATATTACCGGCGCCCACATGCAGGTTTTCCAATGTCCCATTGAAAGTGGCACTGCTAATATTAACATCCGTGAGTACGCCTTCGATTTTATCTAATAACGTATGGCACGAAGCAGTTAGCTGTCCTATTTCATCATTTTTGGAATGGAACTCCTTAGTTGCTATTAATTCTCCTTGGTCAGTCTGAGGTAGTATTGCTTGGAGGTTTTTGATAGGATTAACTACCAGGCTTGTCAGCACTAAATTAAAGACCATAGTAGCAAGTATCACTACAATAAATGCAGCAGTTAATAAAGCTCCGGGGATTGCTAAAGTTTGGGCTTGAGAATGGTTATAAAAGAGGATCAGTAGTAATGACACTGCCATTAGAGTGATAAAGGTGACCGTCAGTTTAAATTTAATACTTCTAAAATTTTTTTTCATAATATTCCCTCCCAGTTTGGCAAATACTTTCTTCCAATTCAAAACCATCATTTGCTGATGAGTTACCTGCTGCCTTGTTTTCTTCAAGGGCCAGCCGCACTTTAGACAGAAAGCGGTCTTTGCTCAGCTTGATTTCGTAGTAGTCAAACCCTGCCTCTATGCCTTCTTCCATGCTTCGCTGGTCGTTTCTGGTTGTGACCGCAATTACGGGTAATTTAGCCAATTTGTTGTCGCTGCGTATCCGTTTTACTAGCTCAAACCCATTCATCACAGGCATTACGATATCGCTAACCACCAAGTCCACTTTAGTGTGCTGCAGCAAATCCAAAGCTTCTCTGCCGTTAGCCGCTGATAATACCTGGTATCCTGCTGATTCTAAGTAATTTTTTTCCGTTTTTGCAAAGAAGGGAGTATCTTCAACTAACAGAATGGTGTTTTTCTTATCTGTTGCATACTCCTTTGGAGAAACATAATGTTCCGGGTCAGCCAGCTCAAACAGTTCGTACATGTTGATAATAAGGGTGATACGATTGCCCAATACAGCAGAGCCTAATAAGCCTTTCTCTTTTAAATCATGGGGATTGAAGGAAATGTTAGTTTCTACCGTATCTACCATTTGCTCTATAAGAATACCGATTGGGTGTTTAACCAATTTAGGGATGATTACAAATAATTTATTGCTATTACTTTCTGTTTTGCCAACAGAAAGGTAATTTTCCAGCCGAATAACTCGCAGTGCCGTTTCTCTAAACTGAATAAATTCTTTATCACCAATTGTTTCTATTTGTTCAGCCGTGATCTTTTCCACTCGTGCTACCATACTTAGGTCAATGCAGAATGTCTCCGGTCCTGAACATTTGAATAAGAGCAGGTTTTGCTTCTCGTTGAGGTGGTCCTCAGTAACAAGGCTATGAGAAGAAACTATTTCTTGTTTTTCAGAAAATTTAAATCCAGCTTTAGCAGCAATTCCTTCCAAATCCAATATCATAGCAATTTTACCATCTCCCAGCACCGTTATGCCAGAGTAACACGGGCAGTCTTTTAGATGTCGGGGTAGGTTCTTAACTAAAATTTCTTCGTCATCCAGAATACGATCAACAATTAAGCCAAATCTTTTTGACCCGCTTTTAACCACCAACACCCTGATTAGTTGGGTTGATGTATTGTTTTCTGCGATACCTAGTACATCACTAAGACGAACAGTGGGGACGAGCTTTCCTCTTAGTCGTAATACCAAAGAGTCTTGGAAGACCTGCAGTTTCCCAACAGATTCTTCGGGCTTTATCCGCACCATTTCCTGAAGGTTTACCTGGGGAAGAGCAAATTTTAGCCCCTCTACTTCAATTAACAAGGAATGAACTATTGCTAAAGTAATTGGAAGGGTTAAGCGGAACGTAGCCCCTTGCCCCGGGTTGTTGAGGATTTCCATCACACCGCCCAGCTTATCAATGTTATTTTTTACTACGTCCAGACCTACCCCTCTACCGGACAGATCCGTAACTTGATCGGCGGTGGAGAAACCGGTACGAAACAAAAGGTCTAGCAACTCACGTTCCCCCATAAGAGCTAGCTCACTGGTATCTACAAGTGAATTTTCTTGTGCCTTGGTTTTTAGTTTCTCCAGGTCAATACCGCTGCCGTTGTCTATAACGTCGATTATAACGTGACCGCCTTCGTGGTATGCTTTTAGAGAAATAGTCCCTGTTTTTAGCTTACCTAATTGTTCCCGCTGTTCAGGTGTTTCAATGCCGTGGTCTATTGAGTTGCGAACAAGGTGAGTAAGCGGGTCACCTAACGACTCAACAATGGTCTTGTCCAACTCTACATCATTACCTTCAATTTTAAGTTCAATATTTTTGCCGGTTTGTTTGGACAACTCACGCGTCAGTCGAGGGAATTTATGAAATACTTTTGCTAAGGGCTGCATCCGAGTCTGCATAACTTTTTCCTGCAATTCGGTGGTAATCCTATCAACATTTTGCAGCACACCGTTGAGACCGGGAATATCCTTTCGGTGTGTTTCTACCACTCTGAGAAGACGGTTTCTCCCGAGCACCATTTCACTCGCTAGATTTAACAAATCATTAAGCAAGTTAATATTTACACGAACCACTTCACTATTGTGCAATGTTTTGCTGCTTGGCTTGCTAGTAATAATAGCTTGGTTAGCATTCCTCGATACGTTGGCTAGAGACTTGCCATAGTTAAAAGTGTTCTGCGTGTCTTCAGTATGTTCTTTATCAAATAATGCGAGGGGAGAGGGAGAGGGGCTTTTTTTAGTACATTCTTCCCTAGCTGTTTTGACATCTAGTTCTTCAATATTTCGTACAGGGATATCTAAAGCGGCAGCGACCAAATCTTTTTCCAAGACAGTAGTTATGACAAACACCTGACCGCTATCAGATGAAGGCGTAGTATCTGTTTTAAAATAGTAGTGGTGGACAATTTGGCCAATTGTTGCTACATTTTCAACCATCCCCCGCGGGGTTTGGCAGGAAAATTTAAAGATATTATGGCCGTGGCTAACCGCATCAGTCAGCATAAACTGGTAGTCCATGGAAGCTGACGGTGTAGTTTCGTTAAAGGACATTTCATCGGAAGACGTGCTGTTTTTGCTAAGCCCAAGTTGTTGGCATTCAATAACTTCAGTTAGTTTGGATAAGTGGTCTGATATATCCATATTAGTGCTGTTAGCTGTATCTTGAACCATTTTATTTAAACAGTCATTGGCTGACAGAATATTGGTAGTAATTTCATCAGTAATAATTAGGCTGCCGTTTTTAACCTGGTCGAATATAGTTTCCATGGCGTGAGATAATTCCACGATGTTTTGGAGGCTGAAAAAGCCGGCGGCACCCTTGATACTGTGCAAGGCACGAAAAATTTCGTGTATAGTATCCGTGTCACCTGTGCCATTTTCTAATTTCAGCAGTTCACTTTCCACTGCACTTATATGTTCAAGGGTTTCTTCCCTAAATTCCTTTAGAAGTTCATTAGTTTGCAAAAGACTCACCCCACTTTAGGTACGACTAGGTTGAATACTTAATATGAAGAGATAAACTAAAAGTATATAATTACCATTAAGATTATAATATTTCCCATTAAGGAAGGGATTTCCTGCAATAAATGTCGAGAATTCCGTATAGTTGTTGTTTATTAATATATTTGGGAAGATTAGGTAGGTGGGAGTTACGTTTTATTGAAGATTTTATTGTCCTAAGGTCGTACAAAATTTACCGTCGGGTACTTTAGGCAGAGTGTTTGTTGTAGCATGTTCGAGAGTATTTGTGCAAAATCGGATGGAGTTCTCGCTATATGTAATGACTAATAAATACCGGGGAATAAGTCCCCGGTATTAAAGCGCACTCTTTGCAAAAATTTTAAGATAGCCCTTGTTTTATTGCACCAGCCTGTTCTTCACCATTACCAATGGAATACGCAATGATGCAAGCGTTACGACCCCAAGCCAGGCTACATGCCCCAGCAAAGTTGAATCGACGTTACCTAACACCAGGGGCCGGATAACTTCTACCGCATGGTAAAGCGGAGTTAGCCCGGGCAGGAACCTGATCCCTGCAGGCAAGTTGTCGATGGGAAAAAAGATACCGGAGAACAGGAACATGGGCGAGATAAAGATAGTAAAAAAGTAGCCAAAAGAATCGTAGTTAGGTGCCAAGCTGGTCCAGATTAAGGACATGGTGGAAAAAATCGCCGCCATCAGGGCCAAAGGAATAATTATCAGGAAAAAGAGCGGGGAATGAACAAGACCAAACATGGCAACTACCAGGAAGAAAACTATGCCATAGAGGACTCCTTTAAAAGTACCATATAATATTTCACCCATAACCACGTCGTCCATACTCACTGGAGTGGCGACCATGGCATGAAAGGTCTTCTGAAGGGTCATTCTGGTATAGCTGCCGTAGGTAGCTTCATAGGTGGTTGAAAACATGGCAGAGGAAGCGATGAGACCAGGGGCCAGGAAGCTAATATAGGAGAGGCCATTTATCTGACTAACGTAAACGCCCAGGCCAAAACCCATCGCCCATAGGTAAAGCAGGGGTTCCATAAAGTTAAACATCAGCTGGGCTTTCCAAGTCTTTCTGAAGACCGACAAGTTGCGGTAGAATACCCGCCAAATCAGGGGCAGGGAAAGGTCGGGCCAAGTGAAGAATTCTTTGAGCAGCTTGCTTGTATTACTCATGTTCGCCATCCCCATATTCCCCAGGGTTGTCTTTAAAGGTCTCCCCGGTGAGTTTTAAATACACATCTTCCAGGTTGGTGGAACGTAGGCGGCGGGACGACAATGAAACGCCCAGGGATTGTGCGCCGGAAGCAATCCGTTCCTCCAGTTCACTCCCACTGTTGGTGAAAAGGATTAAGATGTCCCCCAGTACGTGATGAGCCTTAAGGAGTTCTCCGGCCCTTTCCAGCAGAAGGCTATGCTCCTCCGGCTTTACACCCAGCTCCAGGGCTTGTCCGCCCACATGCCGTTCAATCAGCTCTAGGGGCGCTCCTTCCTCCAGGATCTCGCCCTTGTGCAGGATTATCAGCCTGTCGCAGAGCTGGCTGGCTTCCTCCAGGTAATGGGTAGTCAAGAGCATGGTGATACCCATTTTTTTTAGTTTGCGCAGGCGCTGCCAAACAAGATGGCGGGCATAGGGATCTAGCCCCGTAGTCGGTTCGTCTAGGATCAGAAGTTCGGGCCGGTTGATAAGAGCCCTGCCAATGGTCAGGCGGCGCTTAAGCCCCCCTGAAAGCTGGTCTACCAAAGACCCGGACTTCCCTGTAAGCTCCATAAACTCCAGGATTTCAGCGGCCCTCTCTCGGGCTGTCTTCTTGTTTATCCGGAAGTAACCGGCATACACCAACAGATTATTAAACACTGTCAACTCCGGATCCAGATTGTCTTCCTGGGGAACCACCCCGATTTTGGCCTTTATTTCCCGTCCATAGCTGTTGATGTCCCGACCGAATACTTCCAAGGTACCGGAAGTGACCGGTGAAAAGCCGTGGACCATCTTGACAAAAGAAGTCTTGCCCGCGCCGTTGGGGCCTAAGAGCCCGAAACACTCGCCACGGTAAACGGTCAAATTCAGACCCTTAACGGCTTCAAGTTCGGCAAACTTTTTGACCAGGTTAGTGGCTGTTATAATATTCTCGCCAATACTCATAATGCTCTCTCCAATTCCAGCCTAATCCGCGAATGGTCCGCTGGTCCATGAGCTACATTAACCAGTTCCGGACTAAGGGGACTACTATAGGATCCTCTATATTGCACTTCCCTACTTTTAATATTACTTGTAATATATTTACTTTAGTAATTATAGCTTGTTAGATGGAAATACACAAACATACATGCCCTAGGTCCAACGACCCACGCACATGCGCCTAATTGGCGGAGTTTTATTTATGCCTATTATGGACTATAATGAATTTTGAGCTAATTAAAAAACTTAAAGAGGTTATATTATGAGTATTTTGACAGTAGAAAATCTAACAAAATCATATGGTGAAAAGGTTTTATTTAGTGATATCTCTTTTACAATTGCTGACAAGCAGCGGATTGGTTTGATTGGGGTCAACGGGACCGGCAAGTCAACTTTATTAAAGATAATTGCCGGTATTGAGACTGCGGAAAAAGGGAAGGTCACACATGCCAATAAATTTCAGATTGAATACTTACCGCAGCATCCCATTTTGGACGGTCAATTGACGGTTTTAGATCAAATCTACTTTGGCGATAATTCTTTGATGAAAGTATTGAGAGATTATGAGCAGGCAGCTAATGAACTGGAGAAAAATCCTAATAATACGGGCAAACAGGACAAACTATCTTTTCTGCAGCAAGAAATGGATCGCATGAATGCTTGGGACGCTAGTAGTATGGCTAAAACAATCTTGACTCGTTTGGGTATCGAAAACTTTAGTCAGCCTGTGAAAGAATTGTCAGAGGGTCAGAAAAAAAGGGTTGCTATTGCTAAGGCATTGGTGCAACCTGCAGATTTGCTGGTGTTGGATGAACCGACCAACCATCTGGACAATGAAATTATTGAATGGTTGGAGCGGTTTTTAACACAGTATCAAGGAGCTCTATTGGTTATAACTCATGATCGCTACTTTCTAAATAGGGTGACTAATAGGATACTTGAGTTAGACCAAGGAAAGCTCTACGGCTATGAGGGAAACTATGAAGCTTATCTTGCCGGTAAAGCCCAGCGAGAAGAGCAGACGATTACTGCGGAAAAAAAGCGGCAGAATCTTCTTCGCAAGGAATTAGCGTGGCTTAAGCGGGGAGCTAAGGCCCGGTCCACTAAGCAAAAAGCACGCGTACAACAGGTGCATCAAATACAGGAACAAGAAGTGGACATGCACAAAAAGGACTTGGAGTTTGCCATCGGTTCCCAGCGATTAGGGAAAAAAGTGCTGGAACTAAAGGGGATATCAAAAAAGTATGGCGGAGAAAGGTTAATTAGTGATTTTAGTTACCGGATCGGGCCTGGTGAGAAATTAGGCATTATCGGACCTAATGGTGCCGGCAAGACAACACTACTAAAAATAATGGCTGGTTTTATTGAACCGGATGCCGGTGTTGTCGAAATTGGACAGACAGTAAAGGTTGGCTTTTATAGCCAGAACTACGTGGACATGGACCTTGATTTAAGAGTTATCGAGTATATTAGAGAAGGGGCAGACAATGTTAAAACGGCGGACGGTCAGTGGATAACTGCCGAACAGATGCTGGAGAGATTCTTATTTCCCCGTAGTCAGCAGTGGGCCTATATTGGAAAATTGTCCGGTGGAGAGCGGCGACGCTTATATCTTTTGCGGAGATTGATGGAAGAGCCTAATGTCTTATTCTTGGATGAGCCTACTAACGACCTGGATACCGAAACATTGTCAATTTTGGAAGACTACCTAGAACAATTCCCCGCTAGTGTCATTACCGTATCTCATGATCGTTTTTTCCTGGACCGGGTGGTAGATCGTTTGATCGCTTTTGAGAATGATGGTGTCATTAGCAAGTTTGCAGGTAATTACACAGAGTATTTGGAGTTACAAAAACACGAGAAAGAAAAGAAACCGGCTAGCAAAAAGGACCAAAAGAAGAGTGTGCCCACCTCGATTAATAAAGAACAACCTAGAAAACTATCATACATGCAACAGCGGGAATGGGATGAAATTGAGGGTAAGATTGCTTCCTTGGAACAGCGGAAAAACCAATTGCAAGAGGACATTACCATGGTAGGAAGTGATTATGAACGTGTGCAGCAACTATATAAAGAGCAGCAGCAGGTGGATGAAGAATTAGACCAATTTATGGAACGATGGACTGAACTGTCTCTTTTAATTGAAGAGATTGAACAAAGAACACAAAAGTAAAGGTAAAGATTAGAAGGGTTTTGGGTAATAATATCCACAAGTCTTCGATTTAACAGGAGATAACTTAAAATTTAGACGTTTTAAATCTGGTTAAAAGGTGCTGATTGAATATATGGAAAAGCTATTTGGACAATTAGGATTAAATGAAGCTATCATACAAGGTTTAATTAAAGATGATATTAATAACCCGACAAAAATCCAAGAAGAGGTTATCCCCAAGGCACTGCTAAAAAGTGATATTATAGCTGAATCTGAAACAGGGAGCGGAAAGACCTTAGCGTACGTGCTTCCGTTATTTGAGAAACTAGACCGATCAACAAAAGATACCCAGGCAATAATCCTACTGCCTACCCATGAACTAGCAATTCAAGTACATAGAGAAATAGAGAAACTCGCCCGCAATTCTCAGATGCCGATAAGATCTGCGGCGGTAGTTGGAAATGTAAGTATAAAAAGGCAAACAGAAACTATCAAAAAGGACAAACCTCATATTGTAGTAAGCTCTCCAGGAAGAGTACTGAAGCTTATTCAGATGAAGGTGATTAAAGCGCATACGGTTAAAACCATCATTATTGATGAAGCTGATAGACTCTTAGATAAAAGTAATCTAGCGGAAATCAAAGCTGTTATCAAGACTACATTAAAAGAACGACAACTGATGTTATTCTCTGCAACTATTACTAACAAGACTTTAGAAATAGCTAAAGAGATGGTCAAGGAGGATTATCAACTAATAAAGGTTGACCAAAAAACTGTTATTAATGAAAACATTACGCATATGTTTTTCAGTTGTACGGGAAGGGAAAAAATTAATACTCTCAGGAAACTAATGCACATATTAAAACCCCAAAAAGCTATTGCTTTCATTAACATCGCATATGAGATAGAAAATGCGCTAGAAAGTCTTAAGTATCATGGATTAAGAGTAGAAGCAATTTATGGCAAAATCGGTAAAGAAGAGCGCAAAAAAGCCCTGCAAAATTTCCAAACAGGAAAAGTCAATCTTTTGATAGCATCTGACTTAGCAGCAAGGGGACTTGATATAAAAGATGTAGATTATATATTTAGCATTGATATTCCAGACGATGCAGAAAATTATCTACACAGAGCAGGTAGAACGGCAAGAGCAGGAAAAGAAGGGGTATCAATCTCAATCATTACTGATCGCGAAAAACCACTGATGGAAAACTATCAGAAGAAATTAAAAATAAAAATAGAAGCCAAGGATATGGAAAAAGGGAAAATAATTGATGTGAATGATAAACACTGATTAAATATGAGTATGCTTACTCTTCAAATTTTCACCGATTAGATTGCCATCCTCAATTACGATTACAGGGTAAACCTCATAATCAGTATTTACTTTTATGTCCTTGGGGGTCAACATGCGGTTTTGAGACTTCGGCAGTATGTTTATTTTCCCATTTGGTTCCAGAGTAATAAAAAAAACTCAATTACTGGAAGACTATAGATGAAAATTAGGACGGGAGCGATATCGAATGGTTGTTGGAAACTGTATTTTTTGTGAAATACGAAGTGATCAAAAATTATTTGAAAATGATTATGCTTTTGCCATTGCGGATAAATATCCCATTACCCGGGGACATACTTTAGTCATACCCAAAAGACACTTTGTTGATTTCTTTGAAATAAGGAAAGAAGAGCGGGACGCTATTATGGACCTATTAATACAGAGAAAAAAGCAACTGCTGGAAGGAGATAGTTACATCGAGGGTTTTAACGTTGGTGTGAATATAGGAAAAGCTGCCGCGCAGGCTGTTTTTCATTGCCACATTCACCTAATCCCGCGCAGAATTGAAGAGACGCCTAATTGGAATGGGAGAAGTTAAAAGTGAGAACAAATAATCAAGCTATGGGGCGCAATTAAAGGTAAGTGGGCGGTTGTCGCTTAGTTTGTTAGGAAAAGCAAAGGTTGAGGCGATTGTCATGCTGCAAGTCTCGGAAATGTAGGTCTATAAGAATTTTATACAAACTTTAAGGCGGCCGGCATGGTATTGCCTTATTTTTTTTGTTTGGTAGAGGGATTAGTTAGAGGGTGGGATGATATACTTACACGCGCAAATTTCTACACTCACAGTTAATTTATGTCAGTTCAGCCTAAAAATATTGTAATATTCTGGGTAAAGCTTTTCAGAAGGACGATGGTGTTTGGAGGGACTTCAGAAAGTCAAAAAGTTTATTGCGCTGAAACTGGCTTTAACAGGTTTCTGGTGGTAGTTAATGAAGGAATGTTGTTTTTGACATACTTAAGGCCTATCCCAAATATAATTTTAAAGTGCGGACCTAAATAAATTTAAAATAATTAGGTAATTGCGAAATTCAAAATTTAACGTAGGCAGCTAATCAGAAAGTTTAATAAAGAGGACAGAAAATTTTAAGCAGAGGTTGGACAGAAAAAATTCGGCACAAATAACCGCAAGTATTTTGCGGGTTGAAAGAGCAAGTATAAAGGATTTGCTAAGCCAAAAGAGGTTTAAGGCTTCTGATGAGTTCGTGTTTATGGAGTTTGTCTGCAAGAATAACGGTAAGCAGTTGAGTAATTCCTGCAAGGAGTAAGTCAGCCTTAATGGTTAAAGCATTTGTAGTTTTTCTGTTGGCGACGCCAAAATTGGATTTAAAGTGTTGAATGGTTTGCTCAATAACGCAACGATTTTTGTAGATATCAATCCATTCAGGGGTGTCTCTAATAATGCCAGGATAAAGTCTTAAGTCTTTTTCAGGATAGGTATAAAACATTCTACCAGAAGGAGAGTCGGAGCAAGGATGTTCACATAAAGTAATGCGTTTAGAACCTTTCCACTTCATTTTTGGGCAAACCCATTTATCTCTAACAACGCCACTCCTTAAGGGCGCTTTACCTTCATATTTCATGGGTAAAGAAGAATCTAACGGACACAGAGGTTGTCCAGATTCGTTGAACCCGGGTTCAGGGAGGTTCTTAGAACCTCGTTCGTTCAGAGGAATGACTGTTTTTAAAAAGTGACAATCCTTCAATAAAAAGTTATAGGAATCGTTTGTATCAAAAGCAGCATCGCCAATAAACGTGCTGGGTTTAAAATGAGTATGTGTTTTAAAAAAGTCGCGCAGAACAGGTTTAAGTGCTTTAGAATCGGATAAGGATTTATCTTCATCAGGGGAATCAGACTTTTTCTCTATTGGGATTTCAGGGTGTGCATTTATAAAGTCTTCATCAAAAAAGGAAATATTTCTGACTATACCAAGGCCATTTGTGAGCATACCAAATTTATAGACATAGCAAAAATGGCCATTGATGTAAAGCTGTTTGACATTTGGATTTGATGATGCGCAGGAAGGCATAATGCCGTATGCCATTTTGTATGGGTCAACAGAAGAGTTGCCTTTGTATTGAGACTTAAGCTGCTTGATTAAGCGATTGATAAACTTAGGATTATTCTCAGTAACGTAAGCTTCAACGCCAGAGGTATCAAAGACGAGATATGAAGCAAGTTCTGAGTTAATTTGCTCACAAATAGGTTCAGTTTGATCAACAAGGTTATCAAAAAGTGTTTGAAGATGTTTAGAAAAATCTTGCTTAAATCGTGTAAATTTTGATGCATCAGGTACTTTAGAAAAACCACAGAATTCACGGATTTCCTTGGAAAAATTCAAAAAAATAATCAGAAGCGCATCTGTAGGAATAGAAAAGATTCTCTGAATGATGAGTGCATAAAGAAAAGACTCAAGCTTAAATTTTCGTTTGCGACCAAAGTGCTTGTAAAAAGCCTGATAGAAACTCAGCGAAATATACTCTGAAAGTTGAATATGCTCTTCAAGAAGCGCTAGAAACCGAGGTTTATCCTTATCAACGAAATCAAGACAACCGTCATAAATATCAGATAGGGATAATTGTTTAAATTTCACAGAATAGATCTCCTTTCTTGTTGAATGTAGATATTGCCTGTTAACTATATTTTACACAAGACAAGTGAGGAGTTCTATATAACTAAGCAAGAAAAAAGATAGAATTTGCAAGGGTTGCGGCGTTTTGCAAACGCCTAAAATTTAAAATAATAAAAGTGAGGTGGAATTTATGTCTAATGAAAGACCGGCTTGGCTAATTGACGATGGGATGATGCAGAACTTATTTCGAGCAGCCGGGGCTACCAGTTATCGCGGAACACAGACCACATATATAGCCCCTAGGATACTTATGGAAACGGATGCACTCATTGTATTTCGTGGACTAGTGCCGGCGATAGTTCCAAGAAAGAAGGCACTTATTATTACTGATAAGGTGATAAGAAATCTGGCTGAAAAGGTGGCAGCCGTCTTAAGTGCAGCGGAAATGGAAGTGAAAATCTGGGATGAGGTTATTCCAAAGCCACCGGTGGAAAGTGTCTTAGTCGGAGCGGAGTGGCCCGGGAGTTTGAACCCGGTATTTTGATTGCTGTGGGCGGCGGTTCAGTGATTGCTGCAGCTAAGTGTATCTGGATAGGCTATGAACGGCCCGACCTCGATATTCGTATGGTCAATCCTCTCGAACCTTTGGGTCTAAGAAAGAAGGCGTTTTTTGCGGCGGTACTCACCACTTCGGGCACGGGTTCTGAAGCCACGGGGGCGGCGGTTATCACCGATGGACAAAAAATGTCAGTAGTTCATCCTGAGCTGGTTCCGTCCGCGGAAACTTTAGGTGTCTGACGCTGAGGGGATTGAAAAGCTGTTGGGAGAGATGTCGGAAAACCAAGGGGCAGGTAAACTCTTGGCTCTGGAAATAATGTATAAGGGGTTATCCTTTGCTAAAGGATAGCCCCTTTAGTATGCCGATTTAAACAGGAAAAGATAGCTAGACTATAGAATTATGCAATAGAATACATAAAAACAATCGTTATGTAAGGCTTAAGGAGGGGAATTAAATTATGAAACAAGTACATAGTTATCAGGGAACCGGCGATTATATTGCGTCGCCGGAGCTGCTTGATACGGTCGGTGTTGCCCATAAGCTGGGCAGACCACTTTTGATTAAAGGGGAACCGGGTACCGGCAAGACTATGCTGGCCCAAAGTGTCGCTGAAGGGTTAGGTAAAGAATTGATTGTCTGGAACATAAAATCCACCACTAAGGCCCAGGAAGGACTTTATGTTTACGATACGGTGCAGCGGCTTTATGACAGCCAGTTTGGTGAGAAAGACGTAGGGGACATTAAACAGTACGTCAAACTGGGAAAATTGGGAGAGGCATTTAACGCTGATGAACAAGTGGTGCTCTTAATTGATGAAATTGATAAGGCGGATTTGGAATTTCCTAATGACCTCTTATGGGAACTTGACCAGATGAGTTTTTATATCCCGGAAACCAGGGAAACAGTTAAGGCCCGGCAGAGACCTATTGTTATCATCACCAGCAACGCGGAAAAGGAGCTGCCTGACGCATTCTTGCGTCGCTGTGTCTTTCATTACATTGAATTTCCTTCACCGGAAATGATGGAAGAGATAGTAAGGGTGCATTATCCGGATATTGAAAAAAGGCTGCTGGACCAGGCATTAAAAGCATTTTACTGGCTGCGGGATATGTCCCGGCTGCAAAAGAAAGCCAGTACCAGTGAATTTTTGGACTGGGTGCAGGCATTGAGTCTGGGTGGGATTGCACCGGATGTAATTGCCGACCAACTGCCTTTTTTAGGGATACTGGTCAAGAAAAACGATGACTACAAAATGGTTTTGGATAAGCTGCATAGCCGAGGTTCTAGGCAGGGGGTGAGGGGCTGGTAGCCCCGTTTGATGTTTACTCGTTTCTTTTTTGATTTACGGCGCGAAGGTATTCCTGTCACTCTTACCGAGTGGTACACATTAATGGAAGCCCTGGCCCTGGGTTTGGCCGGCAGCAGTTTAACGAATTTTTATAGCTTGGCAAGGTCTATTCTGGTCAAAAATGAAGCATATTTTGATAAATATGACCAAGTCTTTATCAGCTATTTTGAAGGAATAGAAAGTATGGAGGAAATAGCTGAAGAAGTACTTAAATGGCTGGATAATCCGTTTCCCCCTCTGGAATTAACCGAAGAGGAAAAGGACACATTGGCTCGACAGCTTAAATCTTATGATTTGGAAGAATTAAAAAGACAGTTCCAGGAACGTATGAAAGAACAAGAGGAGGAGCATCACGGCGGCAATCATTGGGTGGGAACCGGCGGGACATCGCCCTTCGGTCATTCCGGCTATCACCCTGCAGGTGTTAGAGTGGGCGGTCAGGCACGAAATCGCTCGGCAGTTAAGATAGCAGCAGAAAGACGCTTCCGGGAATATAGAACCGATGTTGCTTTGGGGGTAAGACAATTTCAGGCAGCCCTTAAGGAATTAAGGCTGCTAAGTAGTAGAAACCAGGGACCTAAAGACCAGCTTAACTTGGAGGAAACCATTGAAGCTACCGCCGATAATGCCGGGTATCTCAGATTAATTTTCGAAAGAGAGCGTAAGAATAAGATAAAGGTGCTGCTGTTGATGGATGTAGGCGGTTCCATGTACTATCATGCTCAGGTCTGCAATCAACTGTTTACCGCGGTTAACCGGATGACTCATTTTAGTGATTTACAAGTATATTACTTCCACAATACCATTTATCAAAATGTTTATCGCACTCCTGCCTGCAGTGACGAGGAAAGCGTAAGCACGGCGTATCTTCTTAAGACTTTTTTGTCAGAATACCGGCTGTTTATTGTCGGTGATGCTTGTATGGCGCCCAGTGAATTGAGCATGCCCGGCGGTGTGATTTGGTGGGGTGAATATAACAAAGAGGCCAGTATCATCTGGCTTCAAAGATTGAAGAAGCACTTTACCTACAGTGTCTGGCTTAATCCCGTGGCTTCTAAGGCTTGGGATACGGTTCACGGCAGTTATACTTTGAATATGGTCAGGAGCATCTTTCCGATGTTTGAATTGACTGTTCAGGGTTTGAGCCAGGCGTCAAAAGCACTGATGCAGGTGAAAGCCCCCACCGCTCGAAAACCTGGCGTGGTATAATAAAATTAATCTGCTGAATTAATTACGTTAAAGGGAGGTTCAATTTATGAAATATAGGGTGTTGGGAAAAACAGAGCTTAAAGTTTCAGCGATAGGTTTTGGCGGTATTGCCATTCAGCGGGTAGACAGCAATCAAGCAGCTGAAATAGTAAATGCCGCGCTGGATAAGGGTATTAACTTTTTCGATACGGCCCGCGGGTATACAGACAGCGAGGTAAAATTGGGTAAAGCGCTGAAAACAAGGCGAAGCGAAGCAATAATTGCTACTAAGTCCATGAATCGTACCAAAGCAGGAATGGCTAAGGATATCAGGATCAGTCTTGATAATATGGGTACCGATTACATAGATTTGTATCAACTGCACAATGTAAAGGACTATCAAACACTGAAGCAGGTCCTGGCACCGGATGGAGCGCTGGAGGCTTTAATAGAAGCCAAGGAAGCGGGCTTGGTAAGGCACATTGGCATTACCGGCCATATCAAGGATGTGCTTAAGGAAGCTTTGGCCAATAAACAGTTGGAGACAGTGCAGTTTCCCTTTAACCCGGTGGAAACTGAAGGGGCTAAGGAACTGCTGGAATTAGCTGAAAAAGCCAGGATGGGTGTAATTATAATGAAACCGCTGGCTGGGGGCGCATTCTCACAGGCTGAATCATCCCTGAAGTTTATCCTGTCTCACCAGGTAAGTACAGTGATACCGGGGATGGATTCCGTTGAGCAGGTCAATATTAATGCCGCAGTGGCAAGTGGAGATATCACTTTGGCGGCCCGGGAGAAGACGCTGCTGGATGAAGAAGTGGGCCGGTTGGGGAATACTTTTTGCCGACGCTGCGAATATTGCCAGCCTTGCCCCGAAGGTGTCAATATACCGGCTATGTTCTTACTGGAAGGATATTATGATAGATATAACCTGCAGCAGTGGGCCAGAGAACGCTACTGGGCCATGGATGTAAAGGCAGAGGCATGCCAAGACTGCGGCGAATGCGAAGAACGCTGTCCATATGATTTGCCCATCCGGGAAATGCTTAGCCGGGTTGGAGAAAAATTAGATAAACAGCAATAAGACAGGCCTTGGCCCTGTCTTAGTTTTTGTACATTGGCGGCACCTCTAACCACCCTTTTGTTTTTCCATATTTACATAATTTATCAAAAAAGAATAACTCCTTTTTCAAAAACCCGGCAAAAAGGGATCTTAGATTATCGTTGATGATCATGGAACGGGTAGTTCTAGCTAAATAATCAATGTATTCTTGGCAGCCGCTAAAAATCTGACGAAAGATGAATTCATCATCAACTTCGACCTCTTTTTTATTAAGATTCTTGAAAGCTTTTGGGTTTCTCTTGGGTAGTGGTAATTTATACTTTTCCATTTCCTTTTCCACTTTGGCAGCTTGTTCCGTCAATATTTCAGAGATACCGGTCCTTAGCATGACGATAAATTCCGGATCTTTGGCAATATTTAAGTAGATGTTGGTTTCTTCAAGGCATTTATATCTTCCCACCAGAAAGTCCCACAAGTAGCCCGCCTCTTGAATACTTAAAGAGGGTGGTTGGGCTTCCCCGGCATTGCCAATGTGTATATTACCCAGTTGAACCATATTTAGTCTCCTCCAAAAAGTAAGATTACGTTATTATATCCACTATCTTTTCTTTAATACAGCAAGAGAAAATAAGAACATTGTAATAATAGCCGCCATCTGAGGAACTATATCAAAAAAGACTTAAAGGATGGCCTGACGATGAAACGTACTTTGAAGAAGTTAAAAGGTAATAAACCCGGCAAAATTGCAAAGCCATCAACCGTCAACAGCCCGGATGATATGTCGCTGGATTATCGGCGAAAATTTCTGGAAGAAAAACTCGGTAACAGCGATGATTTGGTTTTCCGTAATATAAAGGTTGCTGAAGCAAAGATATGTATTGTGTACATAGCTAATTTGGTAGATCAACAAAAGTTAAATAAATTTCTTTTATCGCCAATCACAGCGCTAAGCTCGGTTACCATCGATTCATTAGCCAGCACAATCCCCGCACCCATGCTAGAAATTGAGACGAATATAAATGTGACAGTAGGAGGTATTAACGGCGGCAGCTCTCTGCTTCTTCTTGACGGTGCACCGGAGATGCTGGTAGTCGGCACCGCGGCCGAGGACTATCGGGCAATTGCAGAGCCCACTGACGAGCTGGTGGTTAGGGGGCCTCATGAGGGTCTTATAGAGTCTTTGGACAAAAATATCGCCATGGTGCGGCGGAAAGTTCGGACCGACAGCTTTCGCATGGTTGACTTGACATTGGGGGATTATACTGGTACCCGGGTCGGTGTCTGCTATATTAAAGGAGTGGCGAAGGACGATGTTGTTGATGAAGTGCTGAAAAGATTGGACCAGGTGGACCTGGACGGGATATTGGAAAGCGGCTATTTGGAGGAGTTTATCGAGGATGCCCCCTTTTCTCCCTTTCCCACGGTGGGATTTACCCAAAAACCAGACGTTGTGGCGGGAAAAATGCTGGAAGGCAGAGTGGCCGTTTTTTGCGACGGGACACCGGTGGTATTAACAGTACCCTTTATATTTTTGGAAGTATTTCAAACGGCTGATGATTACTACCAGCGGCCTATTTTCCCGAGTATAATTCGTGTGGTAAGGTTATTGGCAGCATTTATTGCGGTGCTGCTTCCTGCCACTTATGTAGCAATCGTTAATTTTCATCCCGATTTTTTACCAACAAAATTGTTATTAACAATTGCTGCATCTTCAGAGGGTGTACCCTTTCCAAAAGTGGTGGAAGTCCTTTTGATGGGGCTAATATTTGAAATTCTGAGGGAATCAGGATTGAGAATCCCCACTCCTATGGGTCAGACCATCAGTATCGTAGGGGCATTGGTGCTCGGCGATGCGGCGGTTCGCGCGGGCCTAGTGGGGCCACCGGTAATTATCGTCACGGCGCTGACAGCCATATCAAGTTTTGTGATACATATATCGATGAGCGGGCCAATGGTGCTATTTCGTTTGGTTTTTATCTTTAGCGCTGCATTTATGGGCCTTTTGGGGGTAAGTTTTGCCTTTTTAGGAGTAGTCATTCACTTATGTTCGCTGCGCTCATTTGGTGTTAACTATTTATCGCCCATTGCACCTTTGGAAACCACGGCACTCAAAGATACAATAGTGCGCATCCCCTGGTGGATGATGCTTACCAGGCCAAGACAGATCAGCAGAAAAGAAAAAAGGCGGGATAAGGGCAAACGGCCCCGTCAGGTGAGCATGGATGATTAAACATGGAAAATTAATGTTAGTTGTTATTTTAGTAATGATGCTATCCTTCGTAAACGCCGGCTGCTGGGACAATAAAGAGCTATCCGAAAGAACAATCGTACTGGGAGCCGGCTTTGATGTTCTATTAGGCGGGGAAAGGGGCGCGCTGGTTACCGTTGAGTTTCCAAAATTCGTAACTGGTGGTTCTGAAGCGGGTAAGATTGAACCAAAGGTATCTTCTGAAAGCGGTCCCAGCCTATTTCAGGCGATCAGGCACTTTACCCTGCATCTGGGAAAAAAACTTTTTTGGGGTAACGTAGCGGTACTTATTGTCGGTGAGGATTTTGCCCGTGAGGGTCTTTTTGCGCTGGTAGACTTTTATGTCAGAGACCAGGAACTACGCCTTTCGCCATATTTATTAGTGGCCAAAGGCAGCAGAGCTACGGAAGTAATTAATGGTCTAAAAGGTGAAACTTCTACACTGGGCAGTCAACAAATTCTTGCCACCATGGAGGGGCAGGCAGCTACCGGCGAAATTAGAGCTAGAAAAGTCAAAGACTTTTTGCAGCAGTTAAATACTGAAGGGATTCAACCAAGTTTGGCGGTTATTGAACGGGAGGGCGGCAGTAAAAGTTATACCGTCAAGGGGACTGCGGTTTTTAAGCAGGACCAACTAGTGGGCTGGCTTAACACTAAGGAAACCAGGGGCTTAAATTGGCTAAGCGGTGACATCAAAGGGGGCCTGCTTAATGTAGATTATGAAGGGAAAAAGGAGGCTCTAACCCTGGAAATATTCAGGGCGTCTGTAACAAAGAAGGCAGAGTTAAGTATGGATGAGGAAATAATTTATCAGCCGGAGATTTCCGTTGTGGTAAATATCGCTGAATTAAACCAACCAGTAGATATCAGTGCTCCCGGCTACTTGGATAAGGTTAAAAAAGCAGCAGCGGTGGAAATCGAAAAGGAAGCGCAGCTGGCCTTTAAAATGCTGCAGCAATTAAAATCCGATGCCATTGGTGTAGGGCATTTCTTTTATCAGAATAATACCCAGCATTGGCAGGAAGTTAAAGGAACCTGGGATGATGAGGTGTTTCCCCGGATTAAACTGCAGCCGAAGATAGAAGTAACCGTGAAACGCAGTAATTTGATTCTAAAACGGGTACAGGTCAGGTGATGTAATGAAGTTACTTTGGGTTATGCTGGTTGGGGGGATGTATACCGGTATATTTGTCTATCAGGGACTGCCGTTATTGAGGAATAAACAAATTAAAGATGGACTGGTGTTTTCAGGTTTGTTGTCTATGGGCTTTGCCTTAACTGTATTACAGATATTGGGGGTGAAAATTCCCAGTCCCGCTGACTACATTGAGGCGTTTATTAAATTCTTATTGGGGTGGTTTAATGGGGCAGGAAGTTAATTTTAATCAGGTTATCTATCTAATATTTGGCTTCATTACCGGCAGCTCGGTGCTGCTTCTACCGGGCTTGGAAGCAGAAAACGCGGCTTGGATAGCTGTAGCTCTGGGTACTTTAATCGGGATGCTGTTGATTGCATTTTACCTTAAGCTTTCCAGTATCAATGAAGGAGCGGATATAATCGGTGTTTCCATCATGCGGTTAGGGCCGGTGTTGGGCAGGGCGGTTGCCTTAGGGTATGTATGGTATTTTCTCCATTTAGGTTCTTTAATTGTCCGCGATGTAACCGAATTTTCTACAACCGTTTCTTTTCCCCAAACGCCACAGGTGGCTATTGCAATTATACTCTTATTACTAATGGTCTCCCTGGTGAGAAATGGGGTGGAAGCGATGGCCAAGTTTACCCAAGTGGTTGTCCCTGTCCTGTTGATTTTCGTATTCCTACTGGTGACGCTCTTATTGAACAAAGTTAATCTTAGTAATCTAAAGCCCTGGTTCCCCGTAGATTTGAAGATGTTTGCTAAAGCAGTATTTTCCACCGTCAGCTTTCCTTTTGCGGAAGCTGTGGTTTTAACGGTTCTTTTTCCTTTTACTCAGATTAATAAAAAATCAATGGTCCTTGCGGTAGGAACTGTAGCTTTTAGCGGACTAATACTGGTGCTGGCAAACACTATTACCATCTCGACCTTGGGAGCATTTGCTTTCAATGCTACTTTCCCTGCTTTTGAGGCAGCAAGAAATATTGAAGCCCTTAACTTCGTTGAACGGGTAGAGGTTATGTCCAGTATTACTTTTTTGATTGGTGCCATGATTAAACTATCTGTATGCCTATTTGGTGCCAGTGTGGGGTTGGCCCAGATATTCAAATTGTCAAGCTATCAGAGTATGGTAATTCCTGCGGCTGTTTTGATAGGTAACATGTCTATTTTAATGTATGAAAATCTTTATCAGCTGATAACTTGGTCGATAGATATTTATCCATATTATGCACTGCCATTTGAAATACTGATTCCGGGGCTTTTGTTCGTTATCAGCTTGATGGGGAAAAAAGCTAAACCAGCTTAATTTTGTATATATTTTAGCAGGAAAAAAAGTTTTGTGTTAGAATATTATAAGAGTGTAGTAACGGCAAAAAGTCCTGGGAGGCGATTTGGGTGAAAGGTTGGAAACTATGGGTAGTAGTTGCTCTTTGGATAGTATTAGGTCTTGTTGGCACATTTATTAATAATTATCATGTGGGAAGCAGTCACGGTGAACCGGAAGCGGGGCACGGTGGAGTAGCAGTGGAAGAATCTCATTAAACCACAAACGGCCGCCTTTATTGGCGGCCGTTTTTTGCTTCAATTATGGTGCCTCAAACTGAGTATTATTACTAAAATTGGTTACACTAATTGAGAACTTCATTAAGGAAAGGGTGAAGGATTTTGCGTCAAGAAATTGACTGCACTGTGACGCGCTGCAAGTACCAAGGAAATGATGTCTGTACCCTCGACAGTATTGAAATTAGTCCTTGTCCGCATAACCGGACCGGGGAGATAAACGAAACAGATTGTGCCAGCTTTAATCCTGAATAATAGGAGGTGTCACTGATGGACCGGATCAGGTGCTCAGTAACCAGCTGCTTTTACCAGAAAAGGGATCAATGCAGCTTGGAGAAGATAAGCGTGGTGGAGTGTGAGACCGGAAACCCATTGGAAACAGATTGCGCCAGTTATAAAAGTAAAAATGCGTATGTAACCGATTAGCAGAGATTTAGCACCCTGGGTCGATTATCAACTTAGGGTGTTTTTATTTTATGTATAGGAAATTATGGGTTGTGGATAATTTCCTATACATGGGGGTTGTTAAGGGGGCATGCCAAAACTCTACAGCAACAAAGTTGCTAAGAGTTTTGCAACAGCGAAGCGGAGTAGAGTATTTTTAACGATAGGTTGTCTTCTAACCGCAGTTTTGAATCCCAGATTACCAAATCCTTAATACGATAATCCTTCATCAGCAGCTGCCAGGATAAGTAAAGATTTGCTAGGTACTGACTGTTAAGGGCGTCGGGACTGAGTGGGCAGACATAAGGCAGTTCTATGGTTTCTCTCACCAATATGAGCTTGTCATCCTTTAAGTGTGGCGCTGCGGGAAAGGTGCGGCATTGCATTGGGCGAAGGTGCCGAGTGCAGTTGCCCCGGCAGTGGGCAAACACTACCGGACCATTCCAACTGGGAGGGAAATCATAATCCTCGGCTTCTTGATATTGAAATTGAAGCCAAGGTTGGGTGTTTAGTATTATCTCTTCTCCGGGAAGCAGGTAGATGCCCATCTCTTGGTCCGTACCCTGACAGCAAGCCCTATCGCAAAGAGTGCCGCAGTCAAAACCGGTAAAGGCGGTATCGTTGGTAAGTGAATAGATGTACCTAATTTCTTTGTTAGACAACACAATATTACCCCCTGTTGGTCTTGATTATTATTATAGCGTAACCTTAAGTAAAAAGCAGGCAAGTACCAATAGACAGACAATTTCTAATATTAGAACTTATTTGTGAAATGTTGCACAAATGAAAGAGCGGAGTTATAATAGAGATAGGAAAAAATAACTTTTTTGGTGGTGGTTGCCATGCTGGCAAGGCAACTTGAATACCCTGACAGCTTAATAAATGTCCATCATTGTCTCACGTCAAAGATATTGCATACTGATGCGGGTATTATTTTGGTGGAAGGGCCGGTGGCTCCTGATGCGTTCGAAAAAATGCATTTACACCCTGGTTTAAAAAGCTTCCGCGAAGCTGACAAACAGCACCGAGCATTAGTGGGGATTGCTGCCTTAAAAGAAGGAAGAATATTTCTAGCAAGGATTGATGACATGATAGTTGGCTATGTTACCTTTCATCCGCCGGATGAATTTGAACGGTGGGGAAAGGGTTTTATGCCCTGTCTAATAGAATTAGGCGGGATAGAGGTTGCCCCTAAGTGGCGCGGGTATGGACTGAGCAGCACTTTGCTAGACATTGCTTTTAGCGGCAGTTGGGTGGAAGACAATACAATTTTTGCTACAGAATATTACTGGCATTGGGACTTAAAAGGGACCGGATTAAGTGTCTGGCAGTACCGAGATATGATGGGGAAGTTATTTAACAAGGTGGGACTAGAAGGGTGCAGTACTGACGACCCGGACATCTGCAGTCATGCAGCCAATATGCTTATGGTACGAAGGGGTAAGAGGGTTTCCCATAAATTATACCAGCAATTCCAGCGGATTTGCGTGCAGGGCATTGGTATGGAATGGTTGGTATAAAAAAGAGAGAAAGAATGGAGTCGGTGAATAGTGAATAGCCGGCTCTTTTTTTTGTACCAGGCTTCCCTTGACCAGTCGAAACAACTAGCTTATTATAACAATTGTATTATTTCTGAAAACTTAAATAAGGTTCCGGCTTGGCAGTCGTATCAAGGGAGATATGTTTATGGCTAAAAGAGACAAAAGGAATGACTGCCCTAGTGTAGAATTTAAAAGCAGGACAAGCTTTCAAGAAGGGGGAGAAAGCAGTTGGCTCGTAGAAGGCGTGAAATTTCTATACGCACTCAGATTACCTGGCTGTCTTCCGGATTGGTACTGCTCTCTATCATTATTGGTGGTATTTTCCTGGTAGAGAATTTCTCTTCTCAACTAGAAAAGGAGCTTGGTTCTAAAGCATTATCCATTGCCCGGACCCTTGCTCAATTAGAGGAAATTCAAGAAGCGGTGGGAAAACCCGGCGGTTGGGAGGTAATTCAACCGCTGGCAGAAAAGACCCGATTAGCTACTAATGTTGAGTATATTGTGGTACTTGATATGGATAAAATTCGCTACTCCCATCCGCTCCAGGATCGCATTGGTACCAAATTCAGCGGTGGGGATGAGGATCCGGCTTTTGCGGAGCACGAATATACATCTCCTGCCGAAGGGGTGTTGGGGCCTTCTATCAGGGCATTTGTACCCATTATGGCTAACGAAGGAACCAAACAAGTGGGTGTGATAGTAGTAGGTATTTTAACCCCGACTGTTTCCAAATTGGTGCATGGAATGAGATTTCAGCTATATTTATCTTTACTTGCGGGGCTCGTGGTAGGGGTAATTGGTTCTATGGTACTGGCAAGAAATATTAAAAGAGCTATGTTTAACATGGAGCCCGGGGAAATTGCTCGGCTGCTGGAAGAACGGGTGGCTGTATTCCAATCTATCGGTGAAGGCATAATAGCCATTGACCGCAATAATAAAATCACAATTATTAACGATGAAGCCCGGCGAATTGTCGGTATTTATGAGGATGTGGTGGGCAAAGATGTCGGTGTAGTGATTCCCAACACACGCCTGCCTGAAGTTTCTGAAACCGGTGCGGCGGAATATCAGCAGGAAATGATTATCAATAAGATTAATATTTTGGCCAATCGCATTCCCATTAAGGTGAAGACGGGTATTGTGGGCGCTGTGGCTACTTTTCAGGATAAGACTGAAGTGCGCGAAATGGCGGAGGAACTTACCGGTGTAAAAAAGTTTATCGAAGCACTGCGGGTGCAAAATCACGAGCACCTAAATAAGCTGCACACTATTGCTGGATTAATTCAATTGAAAAAATACCAGCAGGTACTTGATTATGTGTTTGCAGTTACTGAAGAACAACAGGAAATTACTGGGTTTATCACCAAAAATTTCACTGATTACAGTATTGCGGGTTTATTATTAGGTAAATATAATCGAGCTAAGGAGCTAAAAATCGAGCTTGATATTGATAAAACAAGCAAACTAACTACCCTGCCTAGGGGATTGGACAGCGGGGCCATGGTGGTGATTTTGGGTAACCTGCTGGAAAATGCTATGGATGCGGTGGAAGGCCTGGAAAAAAGCAGGCGCACCATCAAGTTGCATATATCGGAAGACCACCCGGGTGTTAAAATTCGGGTGAAGGACCAAGGACGGGGTATTGCGCCGGAAGATAAGGGAAATATTTTTACTACCGGTTTTTCTACCAAGGGTACTAAAAGAGGATATGGCTTGGCTTTGGTTAAAAAATATGTTGATGCGGTGGATGGCAGCATTAAATTAGAGGCTCAGTTGGATTTTGGTACCCAAGTTGAAATATTCCTGCCTTGGCACGGGTAGAAAAGGGGGGAGAGTTATGGTCAGGACAGTGATAGTGGAAGATGACCCGATGGTGATGGAGGTAAACCGTCAATACATTGAGAATGTCGATGGTTTTCAGATTGTGGGTACTGCGGAAACAGGTGCCGAGGCCATAGAAATAGTGAAAAAGATCAAACCTCAGTTGGTGATATTGGACATTTTTCTGCCAGACAAGGATGGGCTTGAGACATTGCGGGAAATTCGTCAGTCTAATCTACCCACTGATGTTATTTTGGTTACTGCAGTCAGAGATGCGGAGACTATCCGGCAGGTATTTCGTCTCGGTGCAGTGGACTATATTGTCAAACCATTTAAATTTGAACGGATTAAAAGTGCGTTGGAGGCTTATAAGGCACTGTTAAATAAATTAAACAAAAAAGAGTCTCTCAGCCAGGAAGATATTGACCAAATAACCACATTAAAAACTCAGGAATTATCGGAGGAGCTGCCCAAGGGGTTGACTGAGGTAACTATGAAGCAGGTAATACTCTATTTGTTTAAGCAAAATGAAAGCCTTTCTGCCGAAGAAGTAGCAGAAGGTATTGGCCTTGCTAGGGTGACCGCCAGGCGTTATCTGGATTATCTTGAAAAGACCGGTAAGGTAAAATTGGAGGTCCAATACGGCTCCGTCGGTCGGCCGATTAACAGATATCGTAACAATGCATAGAGCAGTGGAGGGAATTTTATGTCTAGGAAATTGATTTGGTTGGTATTACTGCTAAGTATGTTCGTAATAAGCGGATGCACTGAGCGTGCCAAGGACTTAGAGCAGGTGAGTGCTAACAAGCGCATAGTCATCCGTTTTTCTCATGTGGTGGCGGAGTCGACCCCTAAGGGCTTGGCAGCAAAGCGTTTTGCGTATCTGGTACATCAGCGTACCGGAGGCAGGGTGGAAGTGCAGGTTTATCCTAATTCTACCTTGTATAAGGACGGGGAAGAGTTTAAAGCGCTGACCGAGAATAATGTTCAGATGATTGCCCCGGCAACGGCAAAGCTTACGGATATTTTTCCCCAGTGGCAGATATTCGACCTGCCCTTTCTCTTTGAAAACTATGCCGAGGTACACAATGCGATGGATGGAGAGGTAGGTCAGAAGCTATTCGATGTGCTGGAAGAAAAAAACGTCAAAGGCTTAGCCATGTGGGATAATGGTTTTAAACAAATGAGCGCAAATCAGCCGCTGCATACTGTGGAAGATTTTCGGGGGCTTTCATTCAGGATAATGCCTAGTAAAATGTTGGCGCGTCAGTTTCAACGGTTAGGGGCTAATGTAAAGGAATTACCATTTAGTGAAGTATATCGTGCACTGCAGTGGGGAGAGGTGAACGGTGCAGAAAACCCCCTGTCTAACTTCTATACAAAAAAGTTTCATCAAGTGCAGTCGGATGTGACTATTAGTAATCATGGATATTTGGGGTATGCTGTAATGACCAATAAGACATTCTGGAATTCTCTTCCTGAAGATATTCGTAAAATAATAAAGGATACACTGGAAGAGGTAACGATGTGGGAGAGGAAAGAAGCACAGCGACAGAATCAACAGTTCCTTACCAGACTGGAAAACACCAAAGATATTACCATCCATCATCTCACTCAACAAGAAAAATTGCAGTGGAAAGCTGCATTATACCCATTGCGGCAGGAATTCACCCCGGAAATAGGTGAAGAGCTGCTTGAAAGTATTATCCGAGAGTAAAGGTGATTAAGGATGCAATTTCTACATGACTTTGCGCAAAGAGAGGGAGTAGTGCTTGGCTGGTGTAAGCCTGAGGTTGATAGTGACGCTGCTGCATTCTTGGCAGAGCGCCAAGAGCTGGGTTTAGCGGCACCATTTGTCCGTTGGTCTCCTACGGAAAGAACGCAGCCGGGATTGCTGCTGGATGGAGTTAGGACCGTTATATCTTTAGCTTATCCTTACGAAATATCCCATAATAATCCGGATACGGAAGCGCGGGGAACGATTGCACGCTTTAGCCGGGGGCGGGACTATCATTTGGTTGTTAGGCAAAAACTGGAACGTCTGGCGGAAATATGCCAAGCGCGGTTTAATACCGCTAACATTGCATGCAACATTGATACCGGTCCATTAATTGATCGGTATTGGGCCGCCAAGACGGGCTTGGGGGGCTATGGCAAAAATACCGCCATTATTACTGAGGAATATGGTTCGTGGGTAACCTTGGGCGAACTCCTATTGGATGTGGGACTATCGGAGGTGCAGCAGCACGATCCCTTTATGGCGGGTACTTGCCAAGGATGTAACCGCTGTATCAGTGCTTGTCCAACCGGCGCCATTGAAGCGCCGTATCGGGTCAACCCGTACAAGTGTTTATCCTTTCTCACCCAGCAAAAAGGAATATTCCCCAGGCATTATCGCGACAAGCTGGGAAACAGAGTATATGGGTGTGACCGCTGTCAGGAAGTCTGCCCTTACAATGTAGAGCTGCTCCGTGAGGGTATCAAGAAAAAACCACGCATTTCCGATGACGATGTAGAGAAAGTATACCCGCGCTTGGATTTCCTGCTAGGCTTAACTAATAAAAAATTTAAATACTTCTTTGCTGGTACGGCCTTAGGTTGGCGTGGTAAGGCAGTTATTCAGCGTAATGCATTAATCGCTTTTGGTAACTTGGGCTATCTGACTGAGGCAGTGTTCCAAGCCGCAGAATGTGAAAATCCTAATTTACGTACGCATGCTTATTGGGCGATATCAAAGGCTGGCGGAAGCAAAAACATAGACTATCTCATTAAGAGATTGAAATTGGAAACTGATCCGGAGGCATTAGGGGAATTACACTATTGCCTCAGCAGGTATGTATGAAATATAGAACGGGGTAGCTGGAGGAACTTGCATGAAGATATTGCGCCGCTTTGGTAAAACGATGTATCGTACCTTTTACAGACTGATGATGACCGGCTTGGTAATGCTGCTCATCTTTCTCGTGATTGTGCAGGTGTTGGGTCAGATCGATTTTCAACACTACGAAGAAGGATTTATTCAATACCTGATAGATAAGGATGTCAAGGAGTTTAAAAATACGGATTTTGAAAAACAATGGGTTCAAGAAATGCAGAACATGCTGGGACAAGCGCCGCCAAAAATTTCTATAGACATAGCGCGCACTAAGCAATATAAGACGGAGCAATGGCAATTATTTAAGCAGGGAATTGATGACACAGTGCTACTGATGCTGGACGTATTGGGTTTGGGCGGTAAGAAGGTGGGCAAAGAAGAAAGTGTTGATCGGGCAAAGGTCGACCTAGATTTGGCTCAGGATGACCGAAAAATTAGTAAGTCATGGCGGGGTATTGCGGTGGATAACTTGTGGGATGCGGCCGTAGCCCTATATCGTACCGTATCGGTAAATGTGGTGCTGGTAGATGACAAACCGGTGACCATCGTCAAAAAGACTGTAATACCTTTTGACCGGACTGATAATATTTTACGCTGGGCACCGCAGATACAGGCTGCGGCACAGAAATATGACATTGACCCGGCTATTATTGCGGGGGTTATGGAGCAGGAATCCGGTGGCAATCCCAAGGCCATTAGTCATGCCGGCGCCGTTGGCCTGATGCAGTTGATGCCTGGCACTGCGAAATATCTGGGTGTTGATCCGTATGACCCTCAGGCAAATATTGAGGGTGGCGCGCGGTATCTCTCTATGCAGTTAAAAGAATTTGGCAATTTGAAGCAGGCGTTGGCGGCTTATAATGCTGGGCCTGGCAATGTATATAATTCACGCTATCTTTATATTTCCGAAACACAAAACTACCTACGCAGAGTGCCTTCCTTGATAGATAAATACCAGAAAAAATTTATAGGAGTACGGGTTACTGCACAATCTCAGGATAAATTATAAACTCGGGGCGGTGCCCCGAGTTTAATACAACTGCAGTTGTTTTTTCGCGGATAGCATTTTGCGTTTGATGTCCGCGATTTTTTTATTGTGCTGACCATTTCTGTTAGTCTTTTCTAACAAGCTAAGGTAGCTGTTTCCTTGTTTCATAAAAAGTTTCAAATCCATCTTAGTTTTAGCCATAATACACTCACCTCTATAAGATTTTATAGCTATTATTACCTTAATTTGCCAATCATAAACTCTTCAAAAGTGTTTTTGATTGATTAATTTTAAATCCGTTGTCACAAACTATGATTGTAGAGGTGATAGTATGCGTTATTACAAATATATATTTATGTTTGTTATAGTGATCAGTTTAATATTATCGGCGGCATGCAGCAAACCCCAAAAAAAGCCGGCCCCACAAGAGCAACAAATGATAGGCGTCAGTTTACCTGACCTAAATAGTGCTCGGGATAAAGCCATCAAGAAAGCAATGGAAGATAACAAAGGTAAACAGGTAAAACTGATGTTTCAGGATGCAAAAAACGATGCTGCCCAACAGGAACTGCAGGTACAGCAGCTTTTAGACAAGAAAGTCAAAGTATTGGTAATAGAATTTCTTGAACCTTCCCAAGCGATGCGGCTGGTGGAACAGGCGAAGGGTAAAGGAATAAAGATTCTGGCTTTAAATAACCTGCCGCCCAATGTACCGCTGGACGGTTTTATCGGGGCGGATTTTGCCAGGGTAGGAAAACTACAAGGTCAATTTATCCTTAATCAAGACCAACCATTAAAACAGCCGGAGGTACTGGCCCTAGTGGCACAGAAAAAGCCTGCCGGTCCAATGGGTTTGGCGGGTCTGGAAGAAAGTTTATCAGGACAGTTAAACATAACGAAGGGCGAAATAGCGACTGATAATCCTACAATAGCTAAAACCGAGCTGATGCGCTTGATGTCAGCTAATTCTCCGGGAGCGATTACCACATCATCCCCAGATTTGACCAAGACCTTATTGGAAAGTGCCATTGACCCTACGCTAGTAACAGTGGGTGCGGGTATTACTAAAGAAAGTGCCCAGGCGTTGTTAATGGGTGTGCATGATGCGGATGTCGATTTGATGCCGGATCTAGTAGGTACCTATGCGGTAAAGGCAGCAGAGGATTTGGCAAAGAATGGCTTCTGGCAGTCAGACACGGTGGTTAATGATGGTAATTACGACATTTCGGCGACATTGGTGCCGGTAAGATTGATTACAAAAGACAATCTTTTCTTAGTCCGTGAACGGTTGGGTAAACTGGAAGCTAAGCCCACAGAACAGGGCGGACAGGGGCAGCAGTCACAAAGCAGTGGACAGCAGGGTCAAGGACAGCAAAGCCAGGGCCAAGGCCAGGGTCAAGGTCAGAAGCAAGGCGGCGGGACCAAACTGATAATTGAAACAGCAGATGGGAAAAAGATGGAGCTGCAGATAGATGGTGAAATTAAGTCGGTGCAGATGGAAAAAGGCGGTAAGCAACAGGGGGGCGGCGGTCAGCAAGGTGGGGGGCAACAAAGCGGCGGACAACAATAATAAATGAAAAGAGGCCTGTTCCTGTTGGATCGTTGGAGGCCTCTTTTTGTTTGCTATTTTAAGATTTCAAAAGCTTCGGGGTTTCTGATAAAAGCATCATACAGACCTTCACCCGGCTGCATGGTTATTGGCTGTTCTAAGGAAGGTGCAGCCAACAGCTTAAGGCCTACAGAATTGCGGTAGTTTTCATTTTTTACGAATTCCCTTTTGCCATTGTCGCCCCTAATGCAGTAGTAGGCCGCGCCTCTTTTATCGGCGAAAGATTGATACAACGAAGAAAAGTTGCTTTCTATCAGGTTAGCCATCACTAACGGTTCTTCACCGGGATTAACGGTGATATGACCATAGTTGGAAGGAATATATACCTTATCGCCTTTTTTCGCCTCTACTGTCATGATTTCTTCTACTTCCCCGGCTCTGTTATTTTTTTGCAATAAATAAAGAGCTTCCCCGTTGAGAACTTCGTAGTATTCAGGAAAGGTTTCTGAAGATTGAGGCTTAAGGGGGTGGAAATGGCCGATGGTTTTAATATACTCTCGGTCAATTAAACCTGAGAGTATAATGGTAATATCATAACGGATATTATTATCCAAAAAAAGCTGGCGATCTTCCCGGTGGTGAACGCCCCGATACATATAATATAAAGGACGATCATTTAAAGGCACTGACCGATACAATACATCTCCAGCATCCTTTAACTGGCGTACTGCCGGCTGGGGTGCGTAGATATCTTCGGAAAAACTGAGCTCTCCGTTTGATAGGAGCTCAAAATCCTGTCCAAAAATCATGGAAAAGTCCTCCTGTTTAGGTAAGGTTTACTTTGCTCCTTATTATACCTCACGGTTATTAAAAATACAAAATAAGTTTTCCCTGCCCAATTTTTCACAGACTAAGCCCGGTACTCAAAGTTATAACAGTTTTTTTATCTGAGTACCGGGCCCAGCTCATTTGTACCTAGACTTGGTTGAGAGGCTGTTCACAACAATCGCCGCTTTGGGAGTAAGTGGAACCACAGGTTTCACAATAAAAGGTTCCTTGCTGCAGCATTGGTTTGCCGCAGCAAAAATCCGGCAGCCGTTTAGACTTGCCGCACGTGGTGCAGCCGTAAGCCATCAGTATCACCTCCCAGTAGGCAAGTTACTTTCCATACATCTCCCTGATGACTTGGGTAACTATGGGCCTTTCACTGTCATCCAGCATACGTTTCAAAGAGAATTCTACTACCGTGGTTAAAGAACCGTCTGGAAGTTCATAAATTTCCGACTTGACAATTTTACCAATACCGATTACCTCTTGGCTCTTGGCGATGATCAGAACTTCAAGACCCACGGGATAGACCAATTTATGTCCCTCACGAAAGAACCCTAAAATTATATTTCCGGAGGTCCTTTTCCATAATAGTAAATTCTCATTTTCATCATTTTGAATTTTCTGGCCCGGTTCTTTTGGCAATTCGTCAACCGGTAGTCGCAACAACCAAGTAAATTCAAATTTGTACCCCATTTTAAGTCACCTCTCCCTATAGCTTGAGTTTTCTCTACAATTATTATGCTTAAATTTACCATAATTTAGCCATATTTGCCACCTTTTTGGTCAAGCAGTGTACTTCTTTTTGATTTATGGCGGCATATATATTAACAAGACATACATGATACTCAAAGGGGAAAGGCCGTTAGGCCATTTAAACAATTTCCAGACTTCAGGGGCTAGGGGGGAGAATATATGGATGTCTTAGAACGATTACAGCAGTATCGCCAGCGGGAAAAAGCCTTGGCCTGGGGGGGAACCTTTGCAGATTACCTCCAATTGCTGAGAGAAAGGCCTGAGATAGGCCGGTTAGCCCATGCCAGGATATACGATATGATTGCCAGCTATGGCGTGGAACAAACCGAAAGCGGCAAACGCTATAATTTCTTTGCACCGGAAATCTTTGGCGTGGAAAAGGTCTTGGAACGACTGGTGGAAGAGTATTTTCACTCTGCTGCACGGCGCTTGGATGTGAGAAAAAGGATACTGCTGCTGATGGGACCGGTGAGCGGCGGTAAATCTACTATTGTTTCCATGATAAAAAGGGGATTGGAGCAATATACCCGCTCAGACGAAGGGGCAATTTATGCTATCAAAGGATGTCCCATGCATGAAGAACCGCTGCATCTGATACCCCGTCAGCTTCGGGAGGAATTCTCTCAGGAATACGGGGTTTACATTGAAGGAAATCTTTGTCCTGCATGCAGTTTAATGGTGGAAAAAGAATATCAAGGGCGGATAGAGAGTATCCCAGTGGAACGAATCCTTTTTTCAGAAGAGAAAAGAGTGGGGATAGGTACATTCAGTCCTTCAGATCCGAAATCCCAGGATATTGCAGACCTCACCGGCAGTGTAGACTTTTCCACCATAGCAGAGTACGGGTCAGAATCAGACCCGCGAGCCTACCGCTTTGACGGCGAACTGAATAAGGCTAACCGAGGCATTATGGAATTTCAGGAGATGCTTAAGGCAGATGAAAAGTTCCTCTATAACCTGCTCAGTTTATCTCAGGAAGGAAACTTTAAAGCTGGACGTTTTGCGCTGATATCTGCTGACGAGATGATTGTCGCTCATACCAACGAAGCTGAATACCGCGCTTTTATCAGCAACAAGAAAAATGAAGCGCTGCAATCTAGGATTATCGTATTGCCAATAACCTATAACTTAAAAGCTTCAGAAGAAGTTAAGATTTATCATAAGCTAATTGCCCAGAGCGATATGCAGGATGTGCATATCGCGCCTTATGCTTTAAAAGTTGCTGCTATGTTTTCCATACTTTCTCGTTTAAAGGAGTCTCGTAAGCAGGGGATGGATTTACTTAAGAAAATGAAGCTTTATGATGGTGAAGATGTAGAAGGATTTAAGCAAAAGGATGTTAAGGAATTGCAAGCGGAGGCAGAGGGCGAAGGTATGAGCGGCATAGACCCCCGCTATGTGATTAACCGCATCTCCAGCGCATTAATTACAAAAGACACCACATGTATCAATGCTTTGGATATTTTGCGCGCCCTTAAACATGGGCTGGATCAGCATACATCCATCAATAAAGAGGAAAAAGAAAACCTACTTAATTATTTGGCTGCAGCGCGAAAAGAATATGATGAGATGGCGAAGAAAGAGGTGCAGCGAGCGTTTGTCTATTCATACGAGGAGTCAGCCAGGACATTGTTCAACAATTATCTGGATAATGTCGAAGCTTACTGTAACGGTTATAAAGTTAAAGACCCAATTACTGACGAGGAACTTGATCCGGATGAAAAGTTGATGCGCTCGATTGAAGAGCAGATAGGGGTTTCCGAAAATGCCAAAAAAACTTTTCGTGAAGAGCTTCTGATTCGGCTGTCGAGCTACGCCCGCCAGGGTAAGTCTTTCGACTATAACTCACATGAGAGACTGCGGGAGGCAATCGAGAAAAAACTTTTTACGGACCTAAAGGACATAGTAAAAATAACTACTTCAGCGAAAACGCCCGACCCCGAGCAGTTAAAGCGTATCAATGCCGTTATGGAGCGGTTGATAGACAGCCATGGCTATTGTCATGTATGTGCCAACGAACTCTTAAAGTATGCGGGAAGTCTATTGAACAGGTAGGTGGGGGGCTTGACTGACAATCTTATTTCCAGAGACGACTGGTCCCTGCATCGTAAGGGCCGTATCGACCAGAAAAGACATCGGGAAAAGGTGAAAGATGCCATAAAAAATAATTTATCTGATTTGATAACGGATGAAGGTATTATTATTACTAAAGGTAAGAAGGTTTTGAAAGTTCCCATTCGTTCCTTGGAGGAATATCATTTTCGTTACAGTCATGAGAAAAATAAACACGGCGGTCAAGGGAATGGCAATAGCAAAAAGGGTGACGTGTTGGGAAGCGATCCTTCAGGAGGACCATCCGGAAGAGGCAAGGGGGCCGGCGACCAACCAGGAGTGGACTATTACGAAGTAGAGATGTCAGTGGAGGAATTATCGGAACTTCTGTTTGAAGAATTGGAATTACCGAACATGCAAGAAAAACAAAGCAAGGAGGTAGAGACAGAAGCATATCGTTTTACTGATGTGCGTAAAAGAGGTCTATCCGGCAATCTGGATAAAAAACGCACCATCCTAGAAAACCTGAAACGGAATGCCATGAAGGGAGAGCCAAAGATCGGGGGTATAACCCCGGAAGACTTACGCTATAAGACCTGGACCGTGCATAGGCAGTATAAATCTAATGCTGTCGTACTGGCGATGATGGATACATCGGGAAGCATGGGCAACTTTGAAAAGTACATCGCACGAAGTTTCTTCTTCTGGATGGTGCGTTTTTTAAGAACTAAGTATGAGAGTGTAGAAATAATCTTTATTGCTCATCATACCCAGGCGAAAGTGGTGACCGAGGAGGAGTTCTTTACCAAAGGTGAAAGTGGCGGGACAAAATGCTCTTCGGCATATAGTCTGGCCCTGGATTTAATTGATAAAAAGTATCCACCTGAAGAATATAACCTTTACCCCTTTCATTTCTCTGATGGTGACAACCTACCCTCAGATAATGAACTTTGCTATAAATTGGTCGCGGGTCTGCTGGAACGCTGTAATATGTTTGGCTATGGTGAAATTGTTAATCCCTACTATCGCAGCAGTACTCTGCTCAATACCTTTAAATCCGTCTCTGCAGACAATTTTAAGGCAGTGACAATAAAGGATAAGAATGAAGTGTTTTCCGCTTTAAAAGCATTTTTCAGCAGAAAAGATAGAGATTAATTCAATCTTTTCTGAAGGGGGAGCTTGACTTGAATGATAGTTTAGTGCTTAATACGTTGGAACAAGCAACGGAAGATATGGTAAAACTGGCCAAGGCATTTGGCCTTGATTTTTTTCCCATGCGGTTTGAATTAGTGCCTGCAGAGATTATTTATACTGTAGGTTCATATGGAATGCCCACTCGTTTTTCCCACTGGTCTCACGGCAAGGCATTTCATCGTTTGAAGATGCAGTACGACTACAACCTCAGCCGAATTTACGAGTTGATCATTAATTCCGATCCGAGTTATGCATTTTTATTGGAAGGCAATTCCACTATCCAAAATAAAATGGTTATTGCCCATGTGCTGGCTCACAGTGATTTTTTCAAAAACAATTCATATTTTCAAAAAACTTCTCGCAAAATGACAGAGACTATGGCGTGTAACGCCGCTCGGATAGAAGAATATGAGCAGCAGTACGGTCATCACGAAGTGGAGACATTTCTCGATGCCGTTTTGTCAATCCTTGAACATATTGACCCCAGGCACCACATTGGTGAAAAAAAAGAAGAGGCCCCTATCCCTAAAGTGACAGAGTACGATGATTTGTTTGCTTTGGGCAAAACAGCTTCCGATGTAAGCAAATTAAGCCGGCAAATAAAGCAGTTTCCTTCGCAGCCCGACAAGGACCTGATAGCATTTATTGCCCGAAATGCTCCCGGATTGGAAGATTGGCAGCGGGATATCCTCTGGATGCTGCGAGAGGAGATGCTTTATTTCTGGCCCCAAGTGGAGACAAAAATCATGAACGAAGGCTGGGCAACGTTTTGGCACCTACGTATCATGCGGGGGATGGATTTAACAGAAGACGAAGCAGTAGAATTTTCTAAGATGAACAGCAATCTGGTACTTCCATCACGTGCCTCTATAAACCCATATCATCTCGGCCTGGCCATTTTTGAAGATATTTACAAGCGATGGGATAAACCTTCAGCGGAAGAAACATTAAAATACGGCCGCCGTCCTGGTTTGGGTATGGAAAAAATCTTTCAGGTAAGGGAAACAGAAAACGACGGCTCTTTCCTGCGTAACTACCTTACTGAAGAATTAGTAGAAGAACTAGACCTTTACCTTTACAAAAAAGTAGGTCACGAATGGCAGGTGGTGGAGACTGACTGGGAAGAAGTGAGGGACGGCTTAATAAACAGCATCATGAATGGAGGCCACCCCTACCTCGAAGTGGAAAACGGTGACTATTGCGGCTCGGGGGATCTGTTGATAAATCACTGCTTCGAGGGGCAGGAATTAGATATAGCGTACCTTGAAAAAACCCTTCCCCACGTCTATCTCCTCTGGGGGAAACCGGTACATCTTAAGACGGTAATAGAAGGGAAACACGTGAAATTTTCATACGACGGAAAGAAAAACAGCCGCCAGCTGCTTTGAGTAGTTGGTGGCTTTTTCTATACTAAGCTAGATATGGGTAATCATTTGATGATTAATTCGTAAGTGCTGGTGCACTTTATATAAATAGTCGGTTTTAGTCAATCTATGGTAGTGTCAGCCCACCAAAAGTTATAAAGTGGTATACCAAAAAAAATACATAATTATATTACCTTGAGATAGCATAAAAAAAAATATCTAAATAACCTTTAAAATAAAGGCTATTTAGAAGTATATAAATAATATTCTAAATATTTCATATATTTTTTATATTGAAATATATTGCAAAATGGTATACAATAAATGCAATAAATGGAAAAGGAGAGATTTGCATGAAATTGGGCAAAATTTTTGTTTTGTTGCTAATGATTGGGGTACTAATATTCGCGTTAACAGCTTGTTCTTCATCGACGGCCGCTAAAGAAGAAAAAAATTCTGCAAAAGAAGATCAAAACCAAACTCAACAGGCTGAAGAAAAGGAAACTACTTATCCGAATAAATCTATCAAGATTATTGTTCATACCAGTCCCGGAGGGCCTACTGACACCATGGTCCGTAAATTGGCGGAGGTCACGGAACCCATTTTGGGTCAATCAATTGTAGTAGAAAATAAAAAAGGTGGTAGCGGAGCGGCTCAGATGGCGGCCTTAAAATCTTCTGATTCAGAGGGTTATACTTTGGCGTCAATCACACCTACACATGTTGGAGCATGGAATAGCAGTCTAAAGGGTCAATTTGGTCCAGAGGATTTTGCATTTGTCACTAGAGTACAATTGGATCCATATATTGTAGTTGTTAATGCCGAAAGTCAATTTCAAACTCTAGAAGAATTGATCTCTTATATGAAGGAGCATCCGGGTGAATTAAAAGTCGCTGGATATGGTGCTGTAGGATCGGGACATAATGTTGCATGGAATATATTTGCCGATGCTGCTGGCGTGGAAGCAGTATGGACTAATTACGAAAGTACAAGCGATGCGGTTACTGCTTTGTTAGGAAACCATGTGGATATCGCAAATTCTAATCCCGGCAAAGTAAGTCAGTATGTTGAGGCCGGTCAATTAAGAGTCTTAGGGGTATTTAATGATAAGAGACTGGAAGCAATGCCTGATGTGCCCACATATAAGGAAGCGGGAGTACCCGTAAATGTGGATTGGGCTCAGTTTAGGGGTATTTATACAAATGCGGGTGTACCTGAAGAGGTACTGCAAACATTAAGTGACGCATTTTTAGAGGCAATGCATACTGAGGAGTTCCAGGAATACATGAAGGACTCGCAAAAAGAATATGGAGATATGGATTATAAAGAATTTACCGAATTTATAAACGCGCAGATGAAAATTAATAACGATTGGCTGGTTAAATTAGGCATCAATTAGAGAATTTAGGGGACTTGTATAGTCCCCCCTCTTTTGGAGGAGGACTTTTAATGAAGCTAAAGAACAGTGAAATAGTTTCGGGGGTAATGTCTATAGGGATTGCTTTATGGTTTATTTTAAAGGCCCAAGCATTCCCGGACTCTCTGAACAAAGCAGATGTTGGGCCAGCTGCCTTCCCGGTAGTAACAGCTGTTTTGGTAATAATTTTTGCTACATCAATTATCATAAAAGCAGTAATAATGAGAACAGACGATTATTCGGTGACTATCAAAAGAGGAAAAAACATTCTGGCTTCTATAATTGTTATTTTGTTGTATGTAGCTCTACTGCCGCACCTTGGTTTTTATATTGCAACGGCTATTGCTTTTCCTATATTGCTTTTGTTAGCCAGTGAATCCAAATTGAAAATGATAATTACCGTTACCTTAGTGTTCGAAGCATTTGCATTTTTCATATTTGAAACAATGCTCAAGGTACCATTGCCATAAAGGAGGGATTAAATGGTCGAGAATTTATTAATGGGTTTCGGAGAAGTCCTTCAATTTCAACACTTTATGGGATTACTAATTGGTGTTATGATTGGATATTTTATTGGATCAATGCCAGGTTTAACTCCGAGTATTGGGATTGCTTTATTAATTCCTTTTACATTTACTATGCAACCTGTAATGGCAATGATTATAATTGTTTCATTGTATATGGCGGCTGAATATGGTGGGGGAATTACGGCCATTTTGCTAAATGCCCCTGGTACACCTGCTGCCGCAGCTACAGCATTTGATGGATATCCTATGACACAGAATGGGGAAGCAGCCAAGGCGTTAACGATTTCAATTATCGCTTCTTCAATTGGAGCGGTAACTAGTTCTATTCTATTGATCTTTACGGCTGTTCCTATGGCCAGTTTTGCATTAAAGTTTGGACCGACGGAATACTTTGCATTGGCTATCTTTGGGTTAAGTTTAGTAAGTTCATTAAGTAGAGAATCTTTATTAAAGGGCATTCTTAGTATGCTGCTGGGGTTACTTTTTGTAACAATAGGTTTAGACCCGGTTATGGGTACACCGCGCTACGTATTTGTGAACGATTTGTTTGAGGGAATACCATTTTTACCAGCTTTAATAGGTTTATTTGCGCTTTCGGAAGTTTTTTACCTTATGGAAGATGTAAAGACTAGGCCGCCAAAGGCAGAGAAGGTAAAAGGGCTGGGGGCGCCATTAAGTACTTTTAAACAAATGTGGGTAACTTTAGTACGTTCGTCCATTCTTGGATATGTAATCGGCGTTATTCCGGGAGCAGGTACAACAATCGCGTCGCTAGTTAGTTATAACGAGGCTAAAAGAGTTTCTAAAAACAGTGAAACATTTGGAAAAGGTAACCCTGAAGGAATTGCTGCTTCGGAAGCTGCAAATAATGCGGCGGTTTCGGGGGCCTTTGCTCCATTATTGGCATTGGGTATTCCTGGATCGGCCAGTGCTGCCATAATAATCGGAGCGCTGACAATTCAAGGGGTTCAACCAGGCCCTATGTTGTTTTCAAAAAACCCTGAAATTCCCTATTCCATTTTTGCGGCATTGTTAATAGCAACACCAATAATGTTAGCTGTGGGCCTGGGAGGCATTCGTTTATGGTCTCGTGTTGTATTAATTCCCAAAAGGATTTTAGCGGTATTTGTTTTTGGCATATCTGTATTAGGGGCGTACGCTTATAGTAATACAATGTTCCCGGTCTGGGTAATGATACTCTTTGGACTTATGGGATATGGGTTAAGAAAGGCAAAATTTCCTACAACCCCCATGGTTTTGTCCTTGGTTCTAGGTTTCATGATGGAAACTAACTTCAGGAGGGCAATTACCATAAGTGATGGGGAACTATTATTCTTTCTATCCCGCCCGATAACCTTGACTTTATTAATCTTATCTTTGGTTACTTTATTTGTGCCGATTATTCAAAACCTCAGAAGTAAATAAAGCATAACTAAGAGCTTTTAACGTAATGGAGGTTAAAATGAAATTAGAAAAAGATATAAAAACAGATATGGTATTTGAATATTTATATAACGGTATTATATCAGGGGAATTGCAGTTTGGTCAGATGCTGACTGAAAGGGAGATAGTAAGTAAGCTTGGAGTAAGCAGAACTCCTGTGCGCGAGGCTTTAAGACGTCTTGAAAAGTTTGGTTTGGTGGAAACCGAACCCCACAAAGGGGTAAAAGTAATTACTATAACTAAACAGCGCGTAATAGATCTATATAGATTTAGGGAAGTACTTGAAGGTCTGGGAGCCAAATTAATAGCAGAAACAAGGGATAAAAAAGTGATAGATAAGTTAAAAGTTTTTTTAGACGATGCTGAGAAGGCTATAGAATTGGGTGACATCAAAGAACTCTCTAAGATCAATAACGAGTTTCATATGGAAATAGCTAAAACAGCTAATAATAGTTACTTGTTTAGTGCTATTAAAACATTACAGTCTCACATTCATTTAGTTATGACCACGACGCTTTCAAATAAGAAACGTCCGTTGGAAAATATTAAAGAACATAAATTAATTCTTGATGCAATTTTAAGCTGGGACCCGGAGTTTGCAGAAGCGGTTATGAAGGCGCACGTAAGAAAATCCTATAAAACAGCGTTAAAAGAATTTGGCCTAACGGAACAATAAATTAAGCTGAGAGGGGAAAAGAGGATGCAGACTAAAGTATTAGTTGATAATATATTAAATACTCGATATGAAGATATTCCAGTAGAGGTTATAGAACATGCAAAAAAAAGTATTCTCAACTGGATGGGGGTAGCCATTGGCGCTGCTTATCACCCTTCAGTAGATATGGTGTTAGAATTGAAAAAGGATTTAAACTCGGGTGAACAAGTGTCTGTATTTGGTCGTAGCGAAAGAGTAGATTTACTACTAGCAACATTAATTAATGGAATGTCATCGCATATATTTGATTTTGATGACACACATCTGGACACCATAAATCATCCAAGTGCTCCTGTGGCCCCGGTAGTGTTTGCTTTAGGAGAATGGTACGATGTTAGTCCTAAGAAACTGCTAAAAGCATTTATACTGGGGGTGGAAGCAGAGTTAAGGATCGGTAATGTAGTTTACCCGAGTCACTATGACCTAGGGTGGCATATCACTAGCACAACCGGTGTATTTGGTGCTGCAACTGCTGCGGGCATACTGCTGGATTTAGATGCTGAAGAGCTGCTAAACGCATTCGGTATAGCAGGTACACAGGCAAGTGGTTTAAGAGAAATGTTTGGAACAATGACGAAACCGTTTCATCCTGGTAAAGCAGCTCAGAACGGTTTGTTAGGGGCACTGCTTGCGAAGAAAGGTTTTACGAGCTCTAAACAGGTCTTAGAGGCCAAAAGAGGATTCGCTTCAGTCCTCGCCACCGAATACGATCTTTCCCGTCTTAACGAAAATTGGGGAAAACAGTGGGAACTACTTAAAAATAGTTTTAAGCCATATGCTTGTGGTATTGTATTACATCCTTCTATAGACGCTTGCATTAAACTTAGGGAATATGCAAAGCCGGAAGTTGTCAAACAAATAGAAGTTAATGTTAATCCATATGTATTGGAATTGACCGGTAAACCTACTCCAAAGACAGGATTGGAAGGAAAGTTTAGTATCTATCATTCAGCGACAATTGGTTTTCTAGAAGGTAATGCCGGGGAAGATCAGTATCAGGACGAAGTGGTGTTACGACCAGATGTGGTATCATTCCGCGCCAAGATCAAGCCTCGGGTAAATAGTAACTTAAGAGAAGACGAAGCAGTAGCGAAAATAATCTTTAATGATGGAAGTGAAAAGTCCGTAACGGTGACGCATGCGACTGGAAGTATAAATAACCCAATGACACAAGAACGACTTAATCTAAAATTCAGTCAATTAACACATAAGATTTTAGACGAAGAAACTATAGAACGGCTAATCAAAAAGGTAATGGATTTTGAAAATGTTGTCACAGTTAAAGAGGTAATTAATTTATCTACGGTTAGTCAGTAGGTTGAAACTGTGGGAAATATTGAATTTAATGTTAAGCCCTATAAAGGACCAAAAACTAGAAGAACAGCAAAAATATTATTTGTGCTAGCCGCTATAACGTTTCTTATATTTTCACCCTTCCTGGGTGCACCTAAGCATATGGGAAGTAACGGAATGCCTGCATTAGCCTTATTTTTGTTGAGCGTGGCTCTATGGGGGACAAAGCTAATTCCTCCTGCAATAACTAGTATGATTGTTATTGTAATGTCTCCATTATTGGGTATTTTGGACTTCAAAGCTGTCGCTGGTGGGTTAGGGAATGAAGTGATATGGCTGATTATTGCAATGTTGATGATGGGGACAGCTATGGAGGAACATTCGGTCGATAAAAGAATTGCTTATAATATATTGATTGCTGCTAGGGGTAGTGTGAGAAAGACCGTGGTTCTCTTTATTGTTACTTCTTTTGTTTTGACATTTTTCATACCTAATGCGATGGGGCGGGTTTCTGTTCTGTTACCTATTGCCATCGGGTTGGTTAAGTGTATTGATAGTCGCTATGGCAATGTACATAAGCTTATTATGCTGACGATTACTTTTGTACCGTATATTACTACGATTAGCTTAATTACCAGTGCGGGTGGTTCTATTTATGCTGCGGGTCTCTTCAATTCGCTTTTGGGGTTTGAATGGAACTATTTTGGTTGGATGCTTCTGATGCTGCCGATTGTTTTCGCCACTTTAATTTTATTCGGCATCACATTGGTACGTATGTTCCCACCAGAAATATCTATTATTAACGGTAATCTGGGTTATTTCTATGAAGAAAGAAGGAAATTAGGATTTATTTCTTTTTCAGAAATAAAGCTGCTAGTGTTATATCTTATGTTATTTATTTTATGGGTGACAAAGGGCATTACTCACATGTCAATTGCTATGTCAGCAGTCTTAGTTTCAATTTTGCTATTTTTACCGGGTATTAATATACTAGAATGGAAAAGTACAGTAAAAAAAATAGACTGGGGTATACCTTTTATTTTTGCTGCCGGTTTTGCAATTGCAAATACCCTGGAAAGGGGTGGCGTAATCCAATGGATATTTTATGGAAAACGGTATGTAGAAACGTTACCTGTGTCTGGTCTCGTTTTGGTGACAATGTTGGGATTTATCCTTATTCGCATTGGTTTCACCAACTACACTGCAATGGTGGCGGCCTTTTTACCCGTGGCGTTTAAATTAGCTGAAGGTGCTTCCTATAATCCCATCTGGTTTGGAATGGTATGTACCATAGCCAGCAGTATTGGATACTTACTACCCTCCCAAACAGTTGGAGGAATGACAGTTTTCGCACTGGGCTTTTATGATATGAAAGACTTTTTTGTCACGGGGTTTATTTTAACAATAATTATTATGGTTGTTACGTTATTAGCGGCATTTTTCTACTGGCCGTTAATGGGATTAAATGTCTACTAGCTATGCCAATCCAAGCATCTAAATCTACGTCTAAATTTAAGTTTTGTTCAATAAAAATAGCGTGTAGACCTATATGTTAATGCCTTTTTTTTCAAAGCCTAGGCTCAAGTAGCTTTCGATATTTGTCAAGGATTTTTTAAGCACCTTTATTGAACGAAGGTTGGGCAACGTTTTGGCACCTACGTATCATGCGGGGGATGGATTTAACAGAAGACGAAGCAGTAGAATTCTCTAAGATGAACAGCAATCTGGTACTCCCATCACGTGCCTCTATAAACCCATATCATCTCGGCCTGGCCATTTTTGAAGATATTTACAAGCGATGGGATAAACCTTCAGCGGAAGAAACATTAAAATACGGCCGCCGTCCTGGTTTGGGTATGGAAAAAATCTTTCAGGTAAGGGAAACAGAAAACGACGGCTCTTTCCTGCGTAACTACCTTACTGAAGAATTAGTAGAAGAACTAGACCTTTACCTTTACAAAAAAGTAGGTCACGAATGGCAGGTGGTGGAGACTGACTGGGAAGAAGTGAGGGACGGCTTAATAAACAGCATCATGAATGGAGGCCACCCCTACCTCGAAGTGGAAAATGGTGACTATTGCGGTTCAGGTGATCTCTTGATAAACCATTGTTACGAGGGCCAGGAATTAGACCTTGCCTACCTTGAAAAAACCCTTCCCCACGTCTATCTCCTCTGGGGAAAGCCGGTACATCTAAAGACGGTAATAGAAGGAAAGCACGTGAAATTTTCATATGACGGCAAGAAAAACAGCCGCCAGCTGCTCTGATGCAGTTGGTGGCTTCTCTGTTACAGCCAAAGTACCAATCAGTTTTAAAAACCCCCAAGCTTATTTTTACGTATTTTTGCATAATCGTATTTTTACGGATTGTTTTAATGAGGGTATGTGAATTCTGCCAGAAAAATAAAGCGACTACTTGGCGGAAGAAATGATTATTCCGCTAAAGATCATAGGCGTAAATACGGCCCCGCACTGTTTCTACTAGAAAACCGTCAAATTCGTATTCTTCTAAAAAAAGCATACAAGGACTTTAGAGGTTTCACCGGTATCATTGCGGGCGGGGTTGTTTTAACTGTTCCATAGTGAACACCCTGGCGAGAGAATATTTCCAATTCTTTGCTTTTCTCTGCGACAAAGGCGTAGATAATATCTTGGAGCTTGATGGATTTTTTCCTCAGTTGTTGCTTAAGCCATTGTTCCGATTTGCTAACTAATTCTAAATTCTTTCGCTGCACTTGACCGTCAACGACGACAGCAATAGGCAAGCCTGAGTCTTTTATAGAAATGCCTAGATGTCCCACGGTTACTGGAGTATTTTCCACCTTTGGCACAATGCTGAGCTCACCAATTGGTTCTAGGACTGCATAGTCAACGTCTGAAACTTTGGGGTATCCTTTACTGCGTAGGATTGATAATAGTTGACTCACGGAAATAGAGGTCTTTTCCAAATTATCTTCAATGATTCTACCGTCCTGTATAAGCAAGGTGGGTTCACCTAAAAATAGACTTTTACCAATAGAGGCTAATGTTAATTTGGAAAAAATTATATGTAACGCTGTAAGTATTGCTAGAGCAAAAATTGTCGGCAAAAAATTTTCGCTTATTAAAGGCTCAGATACCACTGTACCGATTATAATAATAGCTAATAAGTCGTACGGTGTCATTTGTACGATTGTTGACTTACCCAGTAATCGCATAATAGCGATACCGATTAAATAAAGTGCCATCGACTTAACAGCAATCATCAAATATATCACAGCTAAATCAACCTCTGTAAGTTAGTTAGAAATTAATATTTCGAGATGCTTCAGCGTAGGAATCCCTGTGTTGGTACTCCCCCGAACACTTAAACACCTCTGTATTAATTATTCTTTATATCTGCAGCAATTAATATTCGATACCACCATTGTCTTTTTCTGATCTCGTTTTTAAAAAAAGATGTGAGCAAATAAAATTATTAAAGAATACCATTAGTTATGGTAACTAATAATAAATTATGAAAGCAAGGATTTTTAAAGGAGGCTGTACATTGTCTGAATGGTTAGTTGAATTAGTCAGAGGTTTAATTGCATTTTTCACACTTCTCATTTTTGCTCGTGTTCTGGGTAAGCAGCAAATAAGCCAGCTTACATTTTTTGATTACGTTCTTGGGATTACCATTGGATCAACAGCATCGTCTCTTACGACTGACCTGACCAGCAAGGCTTTTCCCCATTGGATCGGGCTTATAACTTGGATTGGGTCTGCTCTTGCTCTTCAGATAATAACCTTAAAATGGCGAACCGCTTCTAAATATATTGACGGGGAACCAACCGTCGTTGTAATGAACGGGCAAATCATGGAAGATACAATGGCACGGATGCGGTATAGAGCGACCGATCTCTTAGAGCAATTGAGAAACAAAGGAGTTTTTGACTTGGGTCAAGTGGAATTTGCGGTGCTGGAGACCAACGGCAAACTCTCCGTACAGAAAAAGTCCCAATACCAGCCGGTTACTCCTAAGGATTTGAATTTACCAACTCAATATAAAGGATTAAGCACGGAACTTATTTACGATGGAGTGGTGATTGAGCAAAACTTGAGAGGCTTTAATTTAGATCGCATTTGGCTAACAGACCAACTTAAGAAACAAGGAATAAATAGCGAAGAAGAAGTTTTTCTCGCTTTAATAGATACGGGCGGGCAGCTTTACATCGACAAATATAGCGACCATGTTAAAAAGCTAACTGATGTTAGTGATTATCCAGGTGCTAATTAGGGGGTAATTTTATCAAAAAGCTTACAGCGTTCTTAATACCAATCTTTATATTCGGTATTTTCTTTATTGTCCTGCAATCTACCACTATAATGAAAAAACCGTTTAACCAGTTTCAAGAAATTGACCAATTAATCATAGAAATTGGTAGCGACATATCATCCGAAAAATGGTCCGAAGCCAAAAGTCAAACTGAAAGTTTAGAAGTGGAATGGAAAAGAATTGTTCCCAAAATACAGTTTAGTTCAGAAAGGGATAATATTACTTCAATTACAAGAAACATTGCAAGATTAAAAGGTGCGATTGACGCCAAAGATAAGAGTGGTGCGCTACAAGAAATCTCTGAAGCGAAAAGCAATTGGCAGGATATCGGGAAGTGACGAGATGTTTAAAGCATTACTTTAACTATCTCACTAAAGGAGTTGGTGGAGGAATTAGACCTTTACCTCTATAAAAAGGTGGGCCACGAATGGCAGGTAGTTGAGACCGACTGGGAAAAGGTCCGGGATGGCTTGATTAACAGCATCATGAACGGAGGTCACCCCTTTCTTGAAGTAGAGAACGGCGACTACTCAGGCTCCGGGGATCTTTTGATAAATCACCGCTTTGAGGGACAGGAATTGGATATAGCGTACCTTGAAAAAACCCTTCCCCACGTCTATCTCCTCTGGGGGAAACCGGTACATCTTAAGACGGTAATAGAAGGGAAACACGTGAAAGTTTCATACGACGGTAAGAAAAACAGCCGCCAGCTGCTTTGATGCAGCTGGTGGTATTTTATATTGAGGTATCGTAAATTGATATCCAGTTCAAACCGGTGCTTAGCAATGTAGCTTTTAAAAAGGGAAATACTAAAAAATAAAATTGTCTGAATATTCTTAAACTAAAGTCAATAACATGTTATAATATATATGCGGAATCAGCAGGGAGGTATTTTGAAAATGCATCTTTTCGCGTTGTCAGAAAACAATATTGATCGGACGGTACGCAACATACAATCAGCGTGGAATAGTATGGTCAGCAGAAATTTACTTTATAGGGAACAAATAAGACCTATAATTGCTGAGTCGTGGGGGCGCTGTCTTAAACAGGGTGTTTCCTTTGAAAAGCAACAGGCACCTGTACCGATGAACAAAGCTATGCTTGATGCACGCAGGACAAACAGCGCCAAACTGCTTGAAATATCCCAACCTGTATTGGAACAACTATATAAGTGGAATAAAGGATTAGGTTTTCTGGTGGCTCTATCGGATACGGAGGGACTTTTATTAGAAGTACTAGGCGATAGTGATGTTTTGGAACAGGCCAGCCGAAATAACTTTGTTATTGGTGCCGATTGGAGTGAGGAAGGTGCCGGAACCAATGCTGTAGGTACCTGTGTAACTACAAAGCAGCCCATTCAAGTCTTAGCAGCTGAACACTTTTGTGTCGGGTGGCAGGATTGGACATGTTCGTGTGCGCCTATTCGGGATCCCTTTACAGGGGCTATCTTGGGCACACTAGATATATCAGGAGCCATAAACAGTGTTCATGCGCATAATCTTAGTCTCGTTGTTAGCTCCGCTACAGTAATAGAACAGAACTTAAGACAGTGGCAGTTATATATAAACCAGCGAAATTACAATCTGTTGGTGGATAAGGATGAAGAAGGTTTAATAATAGTTGACAAAGCCGGGAAACTATCAACGTGTAATTCTCATGTAAAGAATTTATTAAATGATGTAAGTGATGCTGGAGTAGGGGATTTTTTGGACCTCCCCATAATCCAGGAGAAGTGGCAGCATGTGCAGATGGGATCCGCGGTAGTTGAAGATGAAATCAAAATTAACGGACATTGGCTAAAGGTGAGCTGTGTTCCAATTAAGTACGGCAATATTAGTACAGGTACCATTATTATTATTAAAGATGGCTATAAGAGAAAAACAATTGGTTTTGAAAGTGTCAAAGAACCTGAAGAATTTATAGCAAAGGTTAGTTTTGCATCCTTAAAGACCAAAGCCGATAATATGAAGGAAGTGTATAAATTAGCAAAGGTTGCGTCAAGGAACCAAGCCCATGTCCTTTTATTGGGGGAAAGTGGAACCGGTAAAGAGGTATTGGCTCGTGTCATACATAATGAGGGAACTCAACGGGGACCATTTATTCCATTAAACTGCGGTGCTATTTCAAAAGAGTTACTTGAAAGTGAACTGTTTGGTTATGTACAGGGGGCATTTACCGGTGCTTCAAAAAAAGGGAAAAAAGGTAAATTTGAATTGGCGGCGGGTGGTACTTTATTTCTAGATGAAATAGGTGAAATGCCATTAGATATGCAGGTAGCATTACTTAGAGTTTTAGAAGAAAAAAACATTTATCCTGTAGGTGGCGAAAAGCCCATTCCAATTTGCTGTAGGATAATAGCAGCAACCCAGAAGGATTTATTTAAGGAAGTAAATGAGGGGAATTTTAGAGCGGATCTGTTTTACAGATTAAATATTCTAACCATAGACATCCCTCCGTTACGGGAACGGAAATCGGATATTCTTATGCTAGCAGAACTATTTCTAAAAAGTCTTCAACGAAACCCTGAGGCATTGGATCCTAAAATAAATGATTTCTTCTTAAAATATTCTTGGCCGGGCAACGTAAGGCAGTTAAAAAATGTGCTTGAACGACTAGTCTATTTGAGTCAGGGTTCCCGGATGAAACCGGAAATGCTGCCAAAGGAAGTGCTTCAAGAGTATAGCCAATCGCCTTGTGGCAACAGTCATGAGGGGGAACAGGAAAAGGATTTAATCCTAAATGCGTTAAAAGAGTCAGATTATAATCGTAGTAAAGCAGCAGAGACACTAGCAATTTCCCGAAGTACATTATATAGAAAACTGAAAAAGTACCGTTTAAGTTAGCGAGATTACCTAAGGTAATCTCGCTTTTGCTGTGGTGTGTCATGACACAAGTGACCCATGGGACAATTATTGACACAACTTAAAAGCATACTTTCAGCTAAAATATATTACTGTTCGGCGAATGGTAAAATAGCTTAGTCAAAGGCAAAATTTCAAGAGCGAAAAGACAATTTAAAAAAATTAAATATTCAGATAATTGGCATTAATGTTGCTTTAAAGTATATTACCGGCCGGTAACAAATTAAAAAAAAGGAGGGTAATGATTAATGCCCAAAAAAGCAAAAGTTTTAGCTATTGATGCTGGAGGTACAATGACAGATACCTTCATCATTGATGAAAACGGTGAATTTGTAGTGGGTAAGGCGCAGACTACACCTGACGATGAGGCACTCGGTTTTGTGAATTCAGTTAAGGATGCTCTGAAAATTTGGGATATTAGCTCCGACCAGGCATTTTCCACAATGGTCTCCGGGACTTATTCCGGAACAGCTATGCTTAACAGATTACTGGAGAGAAAAGGGCGTGAAATAGGTTTGATTGTTTCAATGGGGCAGGAAGATTATTTACGCATGGAGCGGGGGTTACAGACCTACCTTGGTTATTCGTATGCTGACCGGCTCCATTTGGCAACGCATCGTCATAATGAACCATTGGTTCCGCGTGAAAGAATTCGCGGAGTAACGGAGCGTATTGACTTATTTGGTGATGTGATTATTCCGCTGTATGAGCATGAAGCTAAACAGGTCATCAAAGAACTGTTAGATGAAGAAATTGACTACCTATGTGTTAACCTTCTTTATTCGTACCGTAATCCCGTTCACGAAAAGCGGATAAAAGAAATTGCTGCTGAAGTATTCGAAGAAGTAGGCAAATCCGTACCGCTGTTTCTTTCTTCAGACTTATACCCTGTACGGGGTGATTATGGTAGATTAAACACTTTGTTGGTAGAAGCCTATGCGGCGGAACCGTCTCGCGACCAGCTTAACAAAGTAGACCAGGCAAGTAAAAAATTAGGGGCAAATTATGAGACTCGAGTAATGGCATCTCACGGAGGTACTATTGGAATTGAGGCCAAGCAACTAGCACGGACGCTCGTATCCGGTCCAATCGGGGGTGTAGTGGGGGCCAAGTACTTGGCTGACAAATTGCTCAGCAAAAATGTGGTATGCACCGATATAGGCGGAACCAGTTTTGACCTTGCGCTAATTACCAACGGCGAATATCAGATAAAAAATAACCCTCAAATAGCGAGGTTTGTATTAAATTTACCTTTGGTGCAAATTGATTCCCTCGGTGCAGGTACAGGAACTTTTATTCGCGTAAACCCCAACAGTAATCGGATTGAATTAGGACCCGATAGTGCTGGAGCCAAAATTGGTGTGGCTTATGAGGAGGGCGGGGTTCAAATTCCCACTGTTTCTGATTGTAATTTAATTCTTGGCTATTTGAACCCGGATAACTTCCTTGGTGGAGAAGTAAAGCTAAATAAAGAAAAAGCATACAAAGCCATAAAAGAGCAGGTTGCAGATAAACTTGGTTTAGATCCTTACGTTGCGGCAGAAGGGGTAATTAGACTTTTTGAAGACTCCCTCAAAAATCAAGTAATTGCTATGGTGCTAGGCAAGGGATATGCCCCGGTAAATTACACTATGCTTTCTTATGGTGGAGGTGGACCTCTTCATACAGCCGGATATACTGAGGGATTAAATTTTGAAGATGTTTTGGTTCCGGCTTGGGCAGCAGGTTTTTCTGCGTTTGGCTGTGCCTGCGCTGATTTTGAATATCGTTATGATAAAACGGTTGACCTTGGTATTGCTGGCGTAGCTGGTGCTGAGCCTGTGAAAGTATTGGGGGCTCTCAATGTTGCCTGGGCGGAGTTGAGAGATAAAGTAAAGAAGGAATTTGAGAAGAGTTCAGTGGATACTTCGGCAATAAAATACAAGCATTACGTCAGGATGCAGTATCAAGGACAGCTTAATGACCTTGAGATTAACTGTCGGGTAGGCGAAATAGAAACTGTAGAACAGTTGGAACAAATTGTTGCCGACTTTGAAGAAAGTTATGGTAAGACTTATGCGAGATCGGCCAAATCCCCGGAACTGGGCTATCTTATTACCACTGCTGTGGTGAAAGGGGTAGTTGATGTGGAAAAACCGATGCTGCCTGAGGAGGCCCTAACCTCAGAACAGCCTCCTGCAGAAGCAAGTAAAGGTCAGAGAGATGTCTATTGGCGTGGTAAATGGGTTAAAGGAGATATCTGGGATATGGATTTACTTAAACCTGGGAATAAACTTTCGGGTATGAGTATTGTTGAATCCCCATCTTCCACTTTTGTCATTCCCTGTGGCAGAGTCGCTTATCTTGATAAGCATCGAATTTTTCACTTAAAAACAGAAGAAAAAATATAAAGGGGGATTACAATGAATAAATACCATCAGACAGACCATAAAGCGATTGGCTGGGATGATCGAACATTGAAAGACATGTTAGAACAGTCAGAAATTAAGTTTAAGGATACTGGAAGGTATCAGGGCATTAGCGAGCTAGTACTAAAGGAAAGTGATCCTATCCGCTACGAGAGAATTTTTTCCCGTATTCGCGGCGGGCTGGTAAACGCTCGAGAAACAGCATTAAATATATCTGCATCACCTATAGTACGGGAAATTGGTGAACTCTGTTTTGCCTTGTTTACTCCGGAAGGGGACTCTATTGCTCTTTCTACCGGTATCATTGTTCATGTGCATACTATGTCTGATTCAATAAAGTTTATGATTAGGAATGGATGGGAAAACAATCCTAAAATCCGACCAGGCGATGTCTTTGGCACCAATGACCCGCATATAGGTGACGTTCATAATGCCGATGTTTATACTATAACGCCCATATTTAACGGAGATGAATTAATCGGCTGGGCCGGAGGTGTAACTCATGAAATAGATGTAGGTGCTTCCAGACCGGGAAGTATGGCTTTTGGTCAAACCAGCCGTTACGAAGACGGATTTATTACCACCTGTGAAAAAATTGGTGAGGATGATGAGCTTTATGCAAGTTACGAATTAAGGGCAAAAAAAGCCGTGCGCGCACCAATGTATTGGTTATTGGATGAAAGGACCCGCCTGGCAGGGTGTCAGATGATACGGGAAACGGTAATGCGTTTGATTGAAGAAGAAGGTATTGATACTTATAAACAATTTATGCAAGAAGTAATTGAAGATGGTAGAGTGACCTTTCGGGAACGGGTAAAAGAGGTGCTGGTTCCAGGGACTTACGAAGCTCCATCCTTCATTGATGTTCCCTTTGAAGGTGAGCCCAGGATGCCAAGCTTTGCTGCTAAAAATCAATTAATGCATGCGCCCATGACTCTTACGGTAGGCTCCAAAGGAGAGTTTGAAGTTAGTTTGGAAGGTGCCAACAAATGGGGGTATCATTCTTTTAACTGCCCGCCCAGTGCCATGCAGGGTGCTTTATGGGTGCAGCTGACGCAAACTTTGGTTCCTAACGATAAAATCAATGATGGTGCTTATTTAGCAACAAAGTGTAACCTTCCCCCTGGAAGTTGGTCAAATCCGGAAAATGATACTTTGTCTACCACCCTGTCTTGGTTCTTTTTAATTCCTAGCTTTACGGGCTTAATTCGCTGTTTAGCTCGTAGTTATCAGGGGAGAGGATATGTTGAGGAAATTTCGGCAGGTTATCCGGGAACCTGGAATGTGACCATGGGTGGAGGAACAAACCAATTTGGCTTGGATGGTGCTTTCACCAGTTTTGAGCATTCGAGTCAAGGTACCGGAGCAGGATTTATAAAAGATGGTGAGGGATATTGTGCAGCTATGTGGAACCCGGAAGGCGATATGGGGGACATAGAAGCATGGGAACTTTTAGAACCGCTCTTGTATTTGGGAAGAGGAGTGAAGCCGCAGACGGCAGGTATGGGTAAATACCGAGGCGGGGCTGGGTTTGAATCATTACGGATGTTATGGAAAACACCTGATCAAGTAATATTCAATTTAGGTGAGGGGCATGTCTTCCATGGTTCAGGAATGTTTGGCGGTTACCCAGGTAACTCTGGCTATCGGCATAATATGCATGAAACCAACATGAAACAGCTGATTCAAGAAAGAGCTCCCTTACCATGTCGCGAAGGGGATACGGAACAGTCAGAGATGACTCGCCATGTTAAAGCAGAGCGTGAGGAAATTGATAACCGTGCTACTTGTTTGGAAAAAGACTTTGTAGAACATGACCTGTATTTATCAGTCCAAAGGGGAGGACCGGGTTTAGGAGATCCCAGTGAGCGGGACATAAAGGCAATTGAAGAAGACTTGAATGAAGGGTTCGTTTTACCGCGTTTTGCAGAAAAAGTTTATGGAGCCATTTTTAGTCAAGATGATAAAGGAAAATATCATGTAGATAACGATGCTACCAATGAACGCCGCCAAGAATTAAGAAAGCAAAGGGCAGCAAAATCAATACCGGCTTCAGAATATATCAGCCAAGAACGTGAACGTATTCTAAAAAAAGACTTTTATTATCCTGTAAGCGATATGTACGCAAGCAGTTTTTCACTTAGTCAAAGTTGGGCAAATAAGTATAGGGAATTCTGGAAATTATCGGTGAATTTTAACTTTTAAGGATGGAGGGTAAGTTATGCCAAATTATGATCAAAAGACACTTGAACTGCTTATGGATGGGAAATTACCATTTACTCAGGTTCACAAAATACTAAGTTCTTTCAAGGATGCTGATCGGTTTGAAAAGATGTTGGCCATCTTGCAAGAACGAGTCTCATACGATGATAAAATTATTATGCCTTATGGTCTTCACTTGAATATTGTTTCCAAAGCCGATGGCGAAAGAATAGTAAAATGCGATTGTGGACATGAATTTTGTGAGCATAGCATTAACTGGAAATTGCATGCTAATGTATATGTTCGTGACACGGAAGAGAAGATCAACGAAATATACCCTAAGTACATGGGTACTGACCCCAATTGGATGGTATTACGTGAATTTTACTGCCCAAATTGCTTCACTATGCTAGAGGTTGAAGCAGTACCACCCGGTTATCCATTCACCTTTGATTTCCAGCCGGATATTGATACCTTTTACCAAGAATGGTTGAATAAACCAGCACCTTAATAAAACCAATGAGTTTTTAGAACTGGTAATTCCGCTCCATAGTTACGGGATTACCAGTTCGGGTTTTATCGTTCACTGAGGTGAGAGATAAAATACTGATCTTACGGGAGATGCGTGGTCAAGGCCCAATAGTGTCTCGAATTTGATGAATACAAGAAAAGAAGGAGGAGCATAAATGAAGCGTATTATAACTGCTGCCATTACCGGTGGCATCCATACCCCAGCTATGTCCCCGTATTTACCCATTACACCTAAACAGATTGCTGAGGAGGCAGTACGCGCTTATGAAGTCGGAGCAGCCGTAGCCCACATTCACGCGCGTGACCCAGAAACTGGCCGGCCCATTGCTAACATGGATTATTTTGGTGAGATCGCTGCATATGTTAAATCCCGCTGCGACATGATACTTTGCTTTACTACCGGTGGTGGTATGGGCATGACAACAGAAGAGCGTATAAAGGTTGTCCAAACCTTGGAGCCAGAACTGGCTTCGTGCAATTCTGGTTCCCTTAATTTTGCTCTTTTCCATGTCTTAGACCATATGGAACATTTCAAGCATGATTGGGAGAAAGATTATTTGGCCGCTTCCGAGGATATTATTTTTCCAAACACATTTAAAACTTTAAGGGAGTATACCGAAGAATTTGACCATTGTAATACCAAGCCAGAGCTAGAGATTTATGATATAGGGATGATTAATAATGTTGCGTTCATGGTGAATAAAGAACATTTGAAGAAGCCTGTATACCTACAATTTGTGATGGGAATTCTTGGCGGAATTCAGCCAACTGTGGATAACCTACTATATATGTATAATACAGCGAAGGAGTTAATTGGCAACTTTGAATGGTCAGTCTGTGCTGCAGGTAAAAACCAAATTAAGATGTGTAATATGGCTTTACTAATGGGAGGGCATGCGAGGGTAGGCTTAGAGGATAACCTTTACCTGGAAAAGGGTCAGTTAGCGAAGAGCAATGCTGAACAAGTTGAGAAGATTGTTCGCATTGCCGGTGAACTGGGTATTGAACCAGCTACTCCTAATGAGGCGAGAGAAATATTGGGATTAAAGGGTTTAGATCGGGTTAAGTATTGAAAACTCTTATACTACTAAAGGGGATTAGATCACTGAGAAAGTAAATTTACCACGGAAAACACGTATCATACTAACCGCAAGGAGGGAATAAGAGGTGCGTACCGCGCAACAATATGTAGATAAATTGAAATCTATGCGGCCTAACGTATATCGTGATGGCAAAATTGTTCCACGGGATGATAGTCAAATAATGCCCGGTATTAATGTGATATCTACTACTTTTAATGCTATCCAACAAGCCGATTTGAAGGATTTGGCAGTGGTAACCTCACATCTTACTGGCGAGCCAATAAACCGGTTTGCTCATATCCACCAGAATAAAGATGATCTATTGGCCAAACAGGAAATGACTAGGGTCTTGTGCCAAAAGGTGGGTGGATGTATCCAGCGCTGTATGGGAGTAGATGCTTTAAATGCTCTGTCGGTAGTTACAAAAGAGATTGATGAAAAACACGGGACTGAGTATTATGAACGATTTTTAGCCTATTTAGAGTATTACCAGCAAAATGATTTGGTAGGCAATTGCGCACAAACTGACGTCAAAGGCGACCGCAGTAAACGACCCCATCAGCAGCAAGATCCGGATTTGTATTTACGGGTGGTAGAAAAAAGAAAGGATGGGATAGTGGTGCGGGGTGCTAAAGCTCATAATACAGTGGCCCCTTATGCGGATGAAATACTCGTGGTACCTACCAGGGCGCTAGCTCCCGAGGATGCGGATTGGGCTGTAGCATTTGCTATTCCAGCTGACACTGAGGGTGTGAAATTGTTGATTAGATCCACCGCGGTACGCCCTCGGGTACGCCTCCAGGCTCCCGTTGCAGAAATTGGGATGAGTGATTCCTTAACTATTTTCGACAACGTATTTGTTCCATGGGAGCGTGTGTTCATGTGCGGTGAGTGGGAATATGGGGGTAGGCTGGCTGCTCTTTTTGCTACCTATCACCGGCATAGCTACACGGGATGTAAACCAGGTATCGCTGACGTTATTATGGGCGCTGCTGCCCTGGTCGCTGAGTACAATGGAATTTCCAAAGCTCAACATGTACGTGATAAAATTGCTGATTTAATAGCTGTGGCAGAACTGGTTTATTCAGGGGGGATAGCAGCGTCAGTGAAGTGCCATCAAGCGAGTTCGGGCACGTGCATTCCGAATACAGTTTATACTAATGTGGCCCGGTACCATGCAGGTACTCACCTATATCATGAATACGAGACTTTGGCAGACCTGGCTGGTGGTTTAATCGCCACTTTGCCCCCGGAAGCAGATTGGTATAATCCAGAAACCCAAGAATTATTGGAGAAATATATAATGCGTAACCCTAACATCTCTGCAGAAAATCAACATCGCTGTTTTCGAATGATATCCGATTTGCTATGTTCCAGTTGGGGTGGAGTACAACAGGTAGCAGGTCTCCATGGCGGGGGTTCGCCTATCATGGAAAAAATAGCTATTACCCAACAGTATGACTTGGATTTGAAGAAGGATATAGCCAAATATCTTGCGGGGATAAAGGCTTAATTGCCTTGCCATATTTGAAGATATCTACAAACGATGGGATAAACCTACCGCGGAAGAGATAGTAAAAACCAGCCGACCAGCTGCTTTAGCAGCTGGCGGCTGGTTTTAGTGGGGAATATGCCGCGGTGCCATTTTGTTCTATCCTGACCTGTACCTGGTCAGGATTTACTTATGATGCACTTTAAGGAACAGAAACAGAAACAGAATGAGCTTGTTTATGGAGAAAAACAAACTTCCAAAGCTATAGTCAAATTGTTACAGTTTTAATTTACTTTCTGAAACAAAAACTATCTTTGGAGGTGCTATTTATGCATACCTTTCGAAAATATATGTTAGTATTTCTTTTTTTTTTTTATAATAGGCTTGCTTTTTGCACCAACTCATACCGCTGTCTCATCTTTGGAGCAAAGTAAAATTCAACAACAACAGGAGAAAGAAAATGAGGAATTAACACAACTATATTATGTAATGCTATTACTAATGGTTTGTTCCAATGCTCTTATTTGTTGTACTCGTCCGATAATGAGAGCAAGGATTGAAACAAGTAAGCCGGAAAGGAAGAACAGAAAACCGATGCCTCTTCCTTGTCCTATGCCGATGATTATCCCCGCTGTTTGGCTTAGTGCTCCATCAGGGTAAAATAGCGGGTTAAATAGGTGATCAGCTAAAAAACCTGCTGATCCAAATGCCAATATGTAACCAACTTGGGAGATAGCATAAACTAAGGACCAAACCCTTCCTTGTTTTTGATTATCTATATTTTTCCGAATAAGAACCTCCAGAGTGGTGTTTACAAAGGGGAGGGTACAAAAAAATAGAAAACAAAAGATGATAATCAATAAAACTGTTGTGGATAGGCCAACGAGGGCATAAAATAGACCAGCAAGGGCAAGGGATAATGAAAGTGAAAACACCTTGCTTTTATTTATCCCATATATTCCGATAAAAAGACTGCTTACAAGCATTCCTGATGCTGATACGGAAAGGGCAATACCCAGAGTCTTAGAATCAGTCAATGTCAGCATCATAGGTCCAAATAGCGATTGAAATAACGCTATAAAAAAGCAAACCATTGAGGTTAGCAGAACTAACCATAAAACTCCTTTCTGAGAGAGCAAGTATTGGAAGGCATCGTTAATGTCATGAAAAAATCTCTGCCTTTCATGCTTTGGAGTAACGGCATCTTGCTTCGCAATCATAAACATAACTGCGACAGCAAATAAAAAGGTCAAAATATCGATTATTAAAACTACTTTTATATCAAAAAAACTTATAAGGAACCCCGCAGCAATAGGAGATATTAAATATTGAGCCGACCCTGCTAATTGTATAAGGCCGCTTGCCTGGGAATATAACTTTTCAGTGACCAAATCGGTGACAGCAGCCTTATAGGCGGGGTTATGAATAGCCGCAAAAACCGAACTGATTGCTACTCCAAGGTAAATGTGCCATAAGTCTAAACTTCCCCATAGCATGACAAGCAGGATAAATAATATACCTGTAATAGCACCCGCATCCCCAACTATCATCATCTTCTTGCGTTCTAATCTGTCTGCAAGCACCCCGCCAAAAGGAAGCAGAATGAATGTGGGCAGGAAAGAGAAAAGAATGACTAAAGAATAGCTCGTAGCCGATTGAGTTTTCTGAAAGACAAAAACACCTAATGCGAAAGCTGTAAGTCCACTCCCGATAGCAGAAAACAACTGGCCCGACCAAATAATGAGGAATCTTCTAAAATGTTTTTCTTGAGCATTCACCTTCTATTACTCCTCTCTCATCAACCACCAGCTAGCAAAAATTCAACTCAATCTAGATGAATCATTATGTTTTTATTCATTCTTATCAATGCGGACGTAATAATTAGTAAAATTACAGTGTTAGTAGATTAAGCGGTTTATTCCCTGCAGAAGTGTCTTTTTGAGCGAAAAACATCTCCCTGTCTAATGCAACAATAACTGCAACAACAACAGTCAAGACTACAGTTTCGATGATCTTTGTTGTCTGTGATATAGCAACCATTTCTTGTGACATATTAACAATGAAGTGGAAGAGAATGGCCGCGATAACACTTTTCCGGTTTTTTATGCACATCCAACTAATAATTACTCCCATTGGGATAATGCTGACAAAAAAGTTCACGGCGAACCAGATGCTTTCCTGAAATATTTCATATTGATATGAATTATTAACAAAAATGAGGGGAAAGTGCCAGAGTGACCAGAGTATGCTGAATGTAATAGATGCCGTAAATATACTATAGCGACTTTGCAGACTGTCAAATGCATATCCCCTCCAGCCAAGCTCTTCAAAACTTGCGGCTAGTATTAACAGGAGTAATACTGGAACAATACCTGTTGAAAACGAGAACCCTTCGGCAAGTTGAAGCTGGGAAATGGACCCTCCAAAGGGTAGAGACAGAACGATAGATATCAGCACAGATAGCGGCATTAGTAAAAAAAGTGCCGGCAACATCTTGGTCTGTATTAACTTCGGATTAATAAGTCGGTTTAAAAAATCCTTTTTAAGATCGGAATTCTTCGAAATCATAAACATTGCAACCGATACAAGAAATGGCGTCATCAGTCCAGGAAGCATAAATAGTACATATAGTCCGCTTTTACCATTTTGATAACTTACATATGCTCCTGCAAACCAGAGGACATACGTTATTATAAAGGTTACTATGAAATATACCTTAGGGTTGTACTTGTAGTTTGAAATCATTTTTTTCCTCCTTATAATGACTAGCAGTCATGTTCTTATTTCCTAAAAAGCCATAAAAATTTAAAGTTATTGCCACGGCTTTAGTACATCTGCAATATTCAAGATATATTAAATTCTTTAAATAAATGAGAAAGACCCCGGTTTCGCCCCTAATGACCTTTCAATAATAGCCTGCATGGATTGTATTCGTTTCTTCTGCTCTTCCTGGGTCCAGTTAAAGAGGCCTGATTCCAGAAGAAATTGGGAACTTGCAAGAAGGAACTGTATTGTTTCCAGGGAGTTCTCCACATCAAAAACACCTTCCTTTTTGCCTTGTTCAATAACTTGGGCGAATATAGGAGAAATTTTTGTAACAATTTCAATGTTAATTCGCTCATGAAGTTCTCTGTTTTCAGGTTGATGCAGGTGTTCCATCAGCTCACTTTCTGTTTCTGGAAGCTGGTTTTGGCCCCTTAACATTTGTTGCATCTTAACCATTGCTCTCATCTTAGGCTCAGCTGCAATTTTTTTATACTCTGTGCACACTTCATCGACCATCGAGTGAACAAGGGCATCTAGAACATCTTCCTTGGATTTAAAGTAATAATAAAATGTACCTTTCGCCACTCCCGCCTTCTGAATAATAGCCTCTACAGTCGCATTGACGTATCCCTGATTTTTAATCAACTCCCCGGCAACCTCAAGTATCTCTTTGCGCCGTGTCTTAGGATCTTTAACAATTCTTTTCATGATTACCTCCTATTGCCTATCGGTCAGTATCTAATAGTATTTATACCATATGACTGACCGTCGGTCAATAAATTTCTTAAAGATTCCTTCATTCTATTTTTTGTTGCTTAGATAACAAAAGGCGTCGAAATTTCTAAACCCTTTTATGGGTAAGAACGTGAAATTCTCATGCGACGGCAAGAGAAACAGCCGCCAGCTGGCGTTGATGCAGTTGGCGGTTTTTTTCATTTCGGCAACCTATATTTATTAACCAGTCATTTATTAAGGAGTGTTAAACGAAGGCTGGGCAACGTTTTGGCAACTTCGCATCACGCGGGGGATGTTAATTTGCATTACTTAAAATTTTTTTGAGGAAAATTTATGCAATAAAACCCTTTATTGGTTAGTAGTTAAAAAAGGAGTGTTAAGTCACGTAATATTTTTGGTTGTAAAGGAGTGGTGAAGAATGATGAAGAATCTATTCTTCGTTATTACTATTTTGGTGGTGTCAGTTGTACTGACGGGTTTCCTTACTCAAAGTAAAGTAAGCTCATTACATCACCGTGATATGGAAATTTCCCAACATCAACTGATTGATATCAGTGGGGAAATAAAGCGTGTCATATTGGCGAAGCGCACAGCGCGTGAGGAAGTAAAAATATTTGCTGAAAAATATAATACTACCCCAGACATAATTCAGCTTATAAATGAAAAGGCAAAAAAATATGCTTTGCCCAAAGAGATGGTCTATAATTTGATCGAAACTGAGAGCAAATTTCGCCCGGAAGCTGTTAATAATCAAAATACCAACGGCACAGTGGATAGGGGCCTAATGCAAATAAACAGTAGATACGCACCTTGGTTTGCGCAAAAAGTGGGGATTGATAATTTCAACTATAAAATGTTGTTTCAACCGGAAATAAATTTGGAAATCGGGATGTGGTACCTAAAATCCATGTACAATCGGTATCACAACTGGCACGCAGTGCTAACTGCATACAACAAAGGTCCCACCGGTATGAAAAGGTATTACCGCAGAACCGGTGCATATCAAAGTAGATACAGTGCGGTTGTTTTATCTGAATAAATTATACACATTATTAAAAGTGTAAAAGAGAAGTTTTCTGGGGAAGAGTTTTATGTTTTTACAATGCTGCATTTGAAATAATAGAGCCTCAATCAATATTTATTGATTGAGGCTCTATTGTGATAAAGTACGAGACCTTTATGTGATTGTCAATGAAGAAGACGGAATATCAACTAGAAAATTAAACCCATTTTTTTTGAGCAGTAAGGGTTTAGAAAATTTTAACTTTTTATATGGCAAAAGAAGAGTTATGATCCTTTGGGTTTAAATTCAATAACTTTACCTTTGGATGGAGCATCCGTGTTAATATGGTTAGTTTCACAAGATGAACATCCACTGCAACCGCTGTCAACGTCTACAAGAAATTTTCGCCATTTAAGCTGCCAGCCGTTATCTGTTTCGCAGATTTTTGTTTCTATATCATATTGGGGTCCCCTAGGGACACTTGACAATCGTGATTCTGTTACCTTCACTATTTGAGCTACTTTTTCAGCTTCTTTGATATTAATAAAACTCTTGTTAATAGTTACCCAGTCTTCCATAAGATCACCTCTAACATCCAAGATAGAACATAATAGAAAATTTCTATAGCTAAATTTTACTCCTAATACGTTATGCATGTCAAATGTTACCCATATCCCAGCAGGATATGGGTAACATGATTGGTTTTTTTAATTAAGGCTTTTCAAATGAACTAACTTATAATATAATTATATTCGAAAATACTAATATACATTATCTAGTAACAGGGGTGAGGAAATGAACACAAAAAAAATTATCGGAACTCTAGGACTTGCCGGCTTTGTAGTCATGGCAGACAACTGGGTAGTTTCACCAATATTACCTGCTATAGCCAATGACCTTGGCTTGGAAATCAGTGAGGCAGGGCTGCTGATCACTGCTTATATGATCCCTTTCGGTCTTTTACAGCTGATTTTTGGACCGCTGGCGGATCGGTACGGTAAGCGGCAGGTAATAACTTTTTCTATGTTGTTTTTTACTGTGGCCACCGGCTTATGTGCTATTGGTGTGGCTTAATTGTTCACGGCAGCCCCCGTATGTTAAATGAATATCTTCACGAGGGTACTGACGAGGATTATTTATTGCAGATGCTGGACGACTATGAAGCTGACATCTTAATATGCGGTCATACGCATAAACCTTATTCTAGGACATTTTCTGGTGACAAGTTTGTGATTAACGTTGGTAGTGCGGGGAAACCCAAGCATGGAAACCCAAATGCCGTGTATGCTCTAATTGATGTTACCGATACTGTATCAGTACAATTTAAGCAAGTGCCATATGACTATGCATTTACTGCGCGGGCTATTGAAGAAAGTTCTCTCCCTGATGAATTCGCCGAGCTTATTAGAAAAGGCAGCCATCACCCTCTGGGGTAGTACATAATTACCAACACCCCAAGTAAAGCAATCAAACCTCCGATAAGGTCAAATTTATCTGGAACAATATTATCAAATTTCCAGCCCCAAAATATAGAAAGGACAATAAAAACCCCGCCATAAGCTGCGTAGACCCTTCCGAAATTAGCAGGTTGTAAAGTTGGGATAACCCCATATAATGCCAGAATAACCCCACCTAGTAGGCCAAACCAAATAACTTTACCTTCTCTCAACCACAGCCATACTAGATACCCTCCCCCAATTTCAAACAATCCTGCTAAGATAAAATAAAATAAAGACTTAAAGATATCCATTAGTGGCTCCTTCCGGTAAGTTACTATGATTATCTTAGCACAGATTTAGGGAACTCCAAAATCGTAACATGGCATGTTATGATCTTCGGGGCATTCTATTAGTTTCATAGTCCGGTGGTTTATAAATAGTAAATAAAAATTCCTTAAAACACCTTGACAAGTGAGAACTATTATCATACACTATAAGCAAGAAGACCAAGTAGATAACTTGGGTTTATTTTTAGCCATCGAATGATAATAATTATCAATAGGGGGATTGACATGTTCTTGAAGGCAGGGAAGTTATCAAAAGGAGTACATATCATTTTTGCGGCATTTTTTTTCTTAAATATTATGGCTGGGGCTGTGGTGGCTGCCGATTGGCCGCAGGTGGCGGAAGACGTAAATGGGCATTTGCAGGATGCAGTAGCGGCATATAGCCGGGGGGATGCGTCTTCAGCCAAAGGAGCGGTGGACCAAGCATACTTTGGTCCTTTTGAGGAGACCGGTATGGAAGCGGCAGTGCGGCTTAAAATATCAGCTCGCAGGTCGTTTGAACTAGAATACGGTTTCACTGAATTAAAACAGATGGTGGATAAGGGAGTAAGTGCTGATGATTTCAGTACGGCAGTGGACGGCTTGACTAGGGGGATAGTGGCAGCTGCTGGGGAAATGAGTGGTGGCCCGGTTTCGGGCTGGAGTACGTTTGTTTATTCTTTTTTAATTATCGTCCGAGAAGGATTTGAAGCAATACTAATTGTCGCGGCTATCATTGCCTATCTGGTTAAATCGGGTAATAAAGATAAAGTTAAGGTAATTTACCAAAGTGTGATTACGGCCATTTTTGCAAGTATTGCTACAGCGGTAGCCTTTCGTTATGTCTTTAATATTAGCGGTGCTGGACAGGAAATTATGGAAGGGGTAACCATGCTGCTGGCTATGGTGGTGCTTTTTTCCATTAGTTTCTGGTTAATTAGTAAAGCTGAGAGTGATAAGTGGCAAGCATTTATTGAAGGGAAAGTTCAGGACTCTGTTGGTAAAGGCAACCAAATGGCATTATGGTTTACGGCGTTTCTTGCGGTGTACCGGGAAGGGGCAGAAACGGTTCTTTTTTACCAGGCGTTATTATCCGATGTAGATGGCGGCCTTGGCATGGCGGTATTGGGTTTCCTCGCAGGTACTGTAGTACTGGTAATCCTTTATCAGGGTATACGGATGGGGAGCATGCGAATACCTCTCAAGCCGTTTTTTCTAGGTACCAGTGCACTTCTCTATTACCTTGCCTTTGTTTTTGCTGGTAAAGGTATACGAGAGCTGCAGGAAGGCGGCCTGATCTCTGATACCTTCATTCAAGGTTCCCCGAGAATTGATCTTATAGGTATCTATCCTTCTGGGGAAAGTTTAGCCCTACAAGGAGTGTTGCTGGCAGCGATTGGTGTAGGCCTTGTTTATCAATTTATTAACAAACAGAATACGGGAGGTGGTAGATAGTACGTATATTGCTAACGCTTATGAGACCGGGGCAGATTTAAGGGACTATTACTTAAAATAAGTACTTTTAGGAGGAGAACATTTATGAAAAGAAAAATGTATTTAATTATTGCTATATTAACTGTCGGTATGTTGCTAATTGCAGGCTGCGGTGGCAGTCAAGGAGTTAGTTCAGATGGGCAGCCGCCGGGTAGCGGCGGTGACCAAGCTGCCGATCCTAATGGTTTTAAGGAATACCCCATTGGTGACGAAGTACAGGTGGAAGGAATGAATATTGCGGCGGTGTATTTTCAGCCGTCAGCCATGGAGCCTAAGGACAAGGCGGGCATCCCGATTGAAGAGGCAGATATACACATCGAAGCGGACATTGCAGCTCTAAAGGATAATCCCCGGGGTTTTGGTTTTGGAGAATTCGTTCCCTATTTAACAGTTAAATATAAAATGGAGAACCTAGATACCAGTGAGGTTCGTGAAGGCAGCTTCATGCCGATGAACGCAGCAGATGGGCCCCACTATGGAGCTAACATACAGATGCTAGGTGCCGGCAAATATCGTTTGAGTTATATAATCTCTGCTCCTACTGATTATCTCCTGCACGCTGATGAGGTTACCGGTGTACCGGAATCAACTTGGTGGAAGAAACCCATTACTGTGGATTGGGAATTCAACTTTATACCGCGTAAATGGTAGTAATATCAGCAGGTAAGCCCCTAGGCACTGTGCAAAGGGGCTTGTCCTGTCGCTAGCAGCAGGGGAGGTGTAACATGCTTACAAATATTGCTTTGGTATTAAACGCAGGTTTTGATGCTGCGCTGATTACCGTATTGGCTTATCTGGTGCTGCGTAACAGGAAACGGGCATTGGGGATGGTGCTCACAGGTCTTTTATTTGGCTTCACTGCCATGGTCCTGTTAATGGGTTTTGGTGAAAGGGAGCTGATAGAGACAGTTCTGGAAGGAACCGTTTTAATTGTTGCTATGCTGCTGGTTGTTTTTACTTTAAGCCAAAATCGGAAGATGACCAACGCAGCAGTATTTGTATTTAGCGCGTTGGTGATTGCTAAAGGGTTATATCGGGTCCTCTTATTCCCGAGACAGATATTTATTCAAAACACCAGTCTAGTAAATAGTGATTTGGCACTTGCCATATTGGGTGCCTCCGCTGGAATATCGATATTGTGTTTTGCCGCATTGACTGCATTGCAAATAGGGGAGCGTGTGGGTATTGAGTGGGATAAACTTTTTCTTTTCAGTGCGTTATTATTAGCGCTCAAACCGTTCATTGAGGTTATCAGGTTTATCTTTATAACTGGGTTACTACCATTAACTGATTTTGTGATGGCGTTACTTATTCCTGTGCTTAACAACATAACGTTTTTTTCTTATATGGGATATTTGATATTTAGTGCACTAATTGTTATTTCATATGGGCACTGGCGAAAGTTACAACCGGCTAGTATATTTGCTAATCCAGCGGAAGCAAGGAAATTTAAAGCTGAAAGGATATTTTTTCGGCGTTGGTTAAACGGAGCGTTATTGGTACTGCTACTGGCAGTAACGGTACTTTCAGGAGACTATGTTCTGGCTAACCGCCAGGTGGAGCTATCGGCGGCCGTTCCGGTGGAGGCGGAGAACGATATGGTGCATATCGGCCGTCAGCAGGTTAATGATGGTGATTTGCATCGGTTCAGTTATACTACCGGCGGGGTGGAAGTGCGATTTCTAATAATACACAAAGGCTCCGGGGTTTATGGTGTTGGGCTGGATGCATGTGATATTTGTGGAGTTACAGGTTATTATCAACGAAAAAAGGACGTAGTTTGTTTAAACTGTGATGTTATTATCAGTACACCAACAATTGGTTTTACCGGTGGTTGTAATCCTATTCCTATTAAGTATAAAAAGAATGAACAAGATATTATTATATTTACTGATGAACTGGAACAACACGTTGAGGTCTTTAAACAGTAGGGGGGGTGGCTGAATGTTTTTACGTATGCTTAAAAGGTCCTTTTTGAAAAGCGGGCGCACTAAGCTGCTGGCGATTCTGACCATTGCGCTTGGTGCATCGTTAGCCAGTGCGGTGCTAAGTACTTCTTTGGACATAGGCGACAAAGTCAATAAGGAATTAAAAGGCTATGGGGCGAATTTAATGGTACTTCCCCAAGTGGATACCTTACCGGTGCAGATACCAGGCATGGCCCTGGATCCACCGGCGGAACAGCGTTACATTCCGGAGGACCAGTTATCTCAAATTAAAATGATATTTTGGCGCAACAACATTCTTGACTTTGTGCCCTATCTTTCTGCAGGAGCCGCTTGGCAAGGCCAGGACATAGAAGTTATAGGCACTTGGTTTAACAAGGACCTTGTGATACCTACAGGCGAGACGGTTACTACCGGTGTTGAAAATTTAAAATCATGGTGGGAAGTTACCGGGGATTGGCCCGCGGATGAGCAGAAAGGGGAAACTTTAGTTGCTGAGCCACTCGCAGTTAAAGCGGGAATAAAGCCGGGTGACACTATGAAGGTGCAGTTAAATTATGGCGGTGAAGAATTTCGAACAGTGGTGCTAAAGGTATCGGGTATAGTAGACACTGGCGGCGAAGAAGGTGACCTTATTTTGTCGCTGGATTGGCTCCAGACCCAGGTTAGTCGGGAAAATCAGGTGGAGAAGGTAGAAATTAGTGCTCTGACCACTCCGGAGAATGAACTAGCGAGGAAAGCAGAACGAGACCTGGAAAGTCTTAGTGGCGAAGAGTTTGAGAGATGGTACTGTACGGCATATGTAGAAAGCATTGCTTATCAAGTGGAGGAAGCTATCCCTGGAGTCTCTGCCAAGCAGATACGTCAGGTTGCTCAGTCAGAGGGAAAGGTGCTGGGTAAGATACAGATACTGATGGCTCTGCTCACGGTGGTGGCTTTAGTGAGTTCTGTTTTAGGTATTTCCAACCTGATGTCAGCCAGTGTGCTGGAACGCAGTAAGGAAATTGGTTTGATGAAGGCGCTAGGCGCCAGCGGTTTGCAAGTGGCTCTTATTTTTTTAGCAGAAGCTGTATTGCTGGGTTTAATCGGCGGTACCGTCGGTTATGTGGTGGGTTTTGGCTTTGCGCAAATAATTGGGCAGACGGTTTTTTCCGCCGCTGTTACGTTTAAATTACTTGTAGTACCGCTGGTACTTCTATTATCTGTGGGAGTAGGCATTTTGGGTACTGTGTTGACTATGGGTAACGTATTAAAACTGCAGCCGGCAGAAGTGCTGCACGGGAGGTGAGCCTATGGGAAAGACCGATATGTACCTGCGTTTAATTAGAGGCGCGGTACTTAAAAGAAGATCACGAATATTGATATCTCTGCTGGCTGTTGCTCTTGGTGCAGCGGTGGTATCTGCAATGGTAAGTGTTTACTATGACATGGAAGTGAAGATGCATAGAGAGCTCAGAACCTATGGTGCCAATGTCGCCGTGGCTCCGGCCAGCGGCCAGCAATACATAGGTCAGGCAGAATTAGAAAGATTAACAGCCTCTGTACCTAAGAATAAATTGATAGGGTTTAATTCATATCTGTATGGCGTTGTGACGGTGGATGGTCAGCGATTGGTCGCGGCAGGGACACATTTTGACCAGGCGACCAAGGTTAGCCCTTATTGGAAAGTAGAGGGAGCATGGCCGTCAGCCGGCAAGGTGTTGGTTGGTAAAGCTGCTGCGGAGAAACTACAAGTTAAAGTGGGGGATAAACTGCTGCTGGCAGCTGAAAAGAGTACTGGCCGGATGGCACTAGAAATTTCCGGTATCTTAAGTACTGGCGCGATAGAAGATAACCAGCTATTCATGGATATGGAGATGGCCGAAGGACTTTTTGGCTTACCTGGTCAAGTAAATATTGCGTATGGGAGTATCCTTGCAGATGCCCAGTGGGTGGAAAAATGGGCTGTGAATAATTCTGACTCTAAAACTTATGACGCAAGGCCTATTAGAAAGATTTCTCAGGCGGAAGGTAATATTTTGGAAAGAATTAGTGCCTTGGTATACTTGCTAGTGATAGTTATTTTAGTCTCTACTTTATTATGTTTAGCCAGTACGGCTATGGCTATGGTGCTGGAAAGGCGGCAGGAAATTGCCCTTAAAAAGGCACTAGGTGCTGACAATGTGTCGATAATGAAAGAGTTTTTTGGTGAAAGCATTATTCTTGGAGTGGTGGGTGGTTTTCTTGGTTGGCTGCTTGGACTGGCGCTGGCGCAGGCCATCGGCTATAGTGTTTTTTCGTCAGGAGTGACAGTTCGCTGGCAGGTGATGCCTGTAGTGCTGGGGACAGCAGTATTGTTAAGCTGCTCAGCAAGTCTATTACCTATTAGAAAGGCAATCGCAGTGCAGCCGGCGGTAGTGTTGAAAGGTGATTAAGAAGGAGGAGGAAAATGGATCCAATTTTGTCTTTAAGTAATGTATCCAAGATATATGCTTCTGTTCATGCCTTGGATGATGTCAGTGTCAATGTTGATGAGGGAGAATGGGTAGCGGTGATGGGCCCTTCCGGTTCTGGAAAGACTACCATGATGAATGTGATCGGTTGTATGGACGTTCCGACCCAGGGCGGCGTCCGTATCAATGGGATTGAAACGGGTAAATTAACGCCTCGGCAGTTAACTAAACTGCGGCGGGAAAAGATAGGATTGGTTTTTCAGCAGTTTCATCTGGTGCCGCACCTTACTGCTGTGGAAAACATTATGCTTGCACAATATTATCACAGCATACCTGATGAAAAGGAGGCACTGAAGGCCTTGCAAAGGGTCGGGTTGGTGGAAAGGGCGCAGCACCTACCAAAACAGCTGTCTGGTGGTGAGCAACAGCGGGTCTGCATCGCTCGAGCACTGATTAATTACCCGGACATTATCTTGGCAGATGAACCTACCGGGAACCTTGATAAGGTCAATGAGCAGATTGTGATAGACTTATTTAAAAAGCTTCACCAGGAAGGACATACTATTGTAATGGTGACTCATGATCCTAAAATGGGGCAGCTTGCCCAGCGGCGAATTGAATTAGAACACGGTAAAATTTTGCGGATTGGGGCGGTTAATAAGATAATTATGTCTGGGTAACCGGGCGTGGCTGCAGCGTTTTTGCTAAACTAAATGTGGGCCATACCAAGGGCATCAAGCTCCATTCACGTGCTTCTTATTATTTTGAAGTGGCAGGAAGTTTTATAAAGAAAATTGTACCCTTATCATGGTCTGTTTCAAACCAAATCTTTCCGCCATGTTTCTTTATTGTCACTTGAACCATGTAGAGACCCAAGCCGTTGCCGCCCTGCCGCTCATAAACAAAGGGCTCGAAAAGGGTTCCTTGAATATTCTCTGAAATTCCTGGCCCATTGTCTTCAATTTTAATCGAAAATTCATTATTCAGAAAGCTGGTAGAAACAAATAATTTTCCTCCGGAATCTAACACTTGCACAGCATTTAAAAGCAGATTGTAGATTGCTCTTTTAAAGGCTTTAACCTGCAGCGTAGCAAGAGCTTCACCCTCTATTGAACTAGTAAGAATTATGCCCTTGTATTTGCACAAAAAAGCTATTTCTCCAAGTACTTGTTGCACTACGTTACTGGGGTTTTCCTCTTCAAATCTTTCTTCGCTATATAAGCCCAGTACGTCTTCCATCATATCCGCCAGGTAGTCTATTTGTGCAACAATTTCTCTGAAATATCCCCGTTCTTTTTCGGTGACCGCATTTGTTACGCCCAACTGACTGATACCTTTAATAACAGTCATAGGATTTTTCAAGTCATGTACGGCTGTTGCCAGTAATTTATCCGTTGAAGCTGAGAGGTTACTTTTAGTTATAGCTTTCTCAGCATGGCGGTCAATAAGAGTCTGTTCAATTGATCCGGCAGAGGTTAAGGCTGATATAAGTTTTATTGGGTCAGGGAATTCCGCAGGAACAGTGACACCTATTGCACCTATAATACTACCTTCTTTATTTCTGAGGGGAACGCCCAAACATCTATAAGAATGATATATTAAACAATAGTGGTCTTCGCCGCATACTATTACAGGTTCCCCAGTAACTAAGGCGGTACCGAGACCGTTATTTCCTATCGTTTCTTCGGCCCAATTAGCTCCTAGACAAAGAGCTGTATCTTCCCCACCCAGTTTTTGGGGAGTGCCATATGCGTCAATAATCCACCCTTTATTATCGGAAAGTACCACCATATGGTGAGTGCCATATAAGCTTAAAGAAAGTTGCTGTAAATACGGCTTTGCTGCTTCAATTAAATCTTTGTTTGCATCTCTTTTCGCCCGCAGTTCTTCTTCACGCAGGATTTTACAATTAACGTTGCCAGGGTCTATACCAAGTTTTTTACAGCGTATCCATGACTCTGCCGTAAAGCGTTTTATATTTGTTTTTTGGAGTACAGCTTCCCATTCTTTAAGTTCTTCATTAGTCTGAGGATAATGAAACTTATAGGTTACCATCTTTAGCATGATCCTCCATAAACATATTTTTAACTTCCGGCCCCAGAGATGTTGCCACGGTTATGGGGGGGCACGCTTCTTGGGGAGGGGTTTCAGGCATTTTCCCAGGATGAATTGCTTCCAGTATGAAGTTGCATTAATGGGGAATATTTTTCTGCTGTGGATATCGCCCCAACGTGTTTTGGTATAAATCTAGACAGGGGATCGTATTCATTTTTTAATGGTGGGAATATTTTTTAAATGGTTTTTCCATGCAGATAATCTCTATAAATTTATTAACCAAATAACTATCAAATTGAATATTACTATTATTTTTAAGTTCATTAAAACAGTCTTTTAAAGATCGTTTTTTTTGGTATGGTCTTGCGGATATCATTGCATCAAAGGCGTCAGCTATACTAATAATTTTTGCACCTAACGAAATCTGGTCCCGGTTCATTCCGTAGTACCCAGTACCGTCCATTTTTTCGTGATGTTGACCAACAATAGGCAATATATTAGACGCCCATGGATATTTGGTTAAGGCAAGCATTCCGTTCTTTGGATGTAGTTTTACCAGTTCCCATTCTGTATGTGTTAGCTTGCTTGGCTTATCAAGTATAGCAGTTGGTGTATATATCTTACCAATATCATGCAACAAAGCTCCTAGGGTAATTTTTACTAGTTCATTATGAGAAAGCTTTAATTTAGCAGCTAATAAGTAGGAAAGCAGCGAAACATTTAAACTGTGTTGAAAGGTTAGGAAGTGGTACTTATTAATCTTTTCTATCAACGTTACTATACTTTTAACAGCAGTTTCGTCAAATTCAGCTTCCTTTACTTCATTAATTTTTAGTTTGTTTAAGACATAGAATAAATCGGGCACAGGAAACGCTTGTTGTCGTAAAACAGGAATCAAGATACTTGCTCCTTTCGGCAGCTCGGCAGCCATAGTTTTCACCGTAGGCCCATAGCTTTGCGCCCTTGTCTTTCGAACAAGTTTGCCTTTATCGTAATATCATGCATAACAATATTTTGCCAAATTCGACAACACTGTTCAACCTAGTGGTTGCATATAACCATCTATCGTGCTTAATTAACCAATTGTCTGGGGTGTTAAAGCAAGTTGTTTACAGGGATGTTAATTTTAGGATATTCTTTCGGCCCAGCTAAAGTCTATGAAAGTAATAAGTTCACCCCTTCAATTAGAATGAAGGGGTGAACTCATTTTTCAGCTTTTCAAATTGATACCTGCTCATTAAGGCCTTCTTGTCATAATTCAAGAACTCAATTTCGTAAGACCTATTGCCTAAGTCAATAACTTTTAGTATCTTTTTTTTGTTTACAATGAATGATTGATGTACTCGCAAGAAAACATCCTTATCCATGGCAGTTTCCATTTCGTTAAGCGTCTGTTGAACTTTACAAATATCGAAGTCGGAATGTACTAATGCCTCTTTTCCTAACTTTTCAATAAAGATAATATCTTGCGGATCAACAAAAAAGGTTCCGTGTTTATTTTTTAAGATTAGTTTACCACTTTTTTCTTTTCTTCTTTTTAGGCGTTGGGCAAGCGAAGACAACACATCGTTAATCTTTTCTTTTTTTATTGGTTTTAAAATGTACTCAAAGGGATGTACCGCAAAAGAATCAATAGCATACTTAGAATAACCGGTGATAAAAACAAATTCCATATCTGGATAGATATTGTACAACATTTTTGCCGTATCTATTCCGTTTAAGTTTTCTTCTGCGTTCAATTCTATATCCAACATTGCTACATTTGGTTTATATTTGTATGTCAGCTCAATGGCTTCCTTCCCACTTGAGGTAGCTATAACTTCTGATACTAGTGGACTTTGCTGGATAATCTGTTTCAGGTATCTCTTTGTATAGTGTTCATCTTCTAGAAGCAAAACCGTAAACAACACAATATCAATCCTTTACTTTAAAGCTTCAGGAACATCGGGTTCGTATAGTGACCACCAACTTTGTGTACTTACACCCATCAGCGCAGTAAACAGCGCTACTGAGGCCAGACTGGATAGGCTCCATACTTTAATTTTTTTCAACATTAGTTTTCACCTCCTTTATTTGGTATATCTAATAAATTATCAATAAATCTAATTGGTTTATACCCGAAGGGTGTCATTAGCAACGAACTAGCACCCAGACCCACTAAAAGGGCAAAGGCCTCCTGCCTTCTATCAAACATTAACAATATCAAGGAAGCGGTTACTATTCCCAGCAAAATTCTTATTGTCTTGATCTTTTGTTGTGCTCTTAATTTAGGATTAACGATGGTTTTTTTTTCAGTTCCTGCAGGGACCCAGCGGTAAACTGTTTGGGCAGTCACCAGCGTCACAAAGAGAAGAAAGAAGAGTAGAAAATTATCAGTTACGTTTACCAGTGACAACCGAGCTAATATCAGCAGCATCAGCACACCTAAAACCAGGCATCGTAGGTAAGTACTCAAATGTACGCCGCCGCCAAAAAGGCGCATTGGGATAAATGATAACAAAACAAATAACATTGGCCAGCTGATGCCCAAAAAGTATGAAAGGATAAGCAGGCTGATTAACTTAGTGAAAGAGCCTAAAATAATTTCCAGGCCGTATGCATAAACCTCGATTTGTTGATCAGTTTCAATATTGTGACTAATGGCTTGCGCCAGAACTAAGGACAGCTTTTTTATCACCTTTATCACCCTTCACTGGTATGGAGACAATAAAAGTAGTTTTTTCTTTTAGAATGACTTTTATATTTCCATTGTATTTTGAAACCAATTTTTTCACCAAATGTAAGCCATAGCCTCTGGCTTCCGAAAGTTTTGTAGTATAACCGGCATTAAATATTTTGGTCGAATTTTTTTCCGATATAGTCACTCCACTGTTGGAAACATAAAAGTTGATATAACCATTTTCCTTTTTTATCTCTACGGAGACGCGTTTTTTGCCTTTAAGTGGTAACACAGCCTCCAATGCGTTATCTATCAGATTACCTAAAATGCTGCATAATTCCCAAGAATTTACATGAAGACGGGACAAATCACATTTTACGTTAAAAGCAAATTCAATCCCTTTACTTTCCCCGACCTGTTGTTTAGTATTTAACAGAGCGGTTAAAGCGGGGTGCCCTACTTGAATTGTATCCTGTAAATACCAATATTCCTCCACCAACTCCTCTAGATAAGACTCTGCCGCTTCTATTTCCCCCAGATAGATCATGGCCTGAAGAGTTTGGATATGTCTTGTATGTTCGTGTTTCTGTGATTGTAGTAATGTCAGTAAGGTTTCAATGTTACTAAGGTGTTCTTTCAACAAGCTGACTTCGGTAATTTTCTTTGTATTTTCCTCATGTTTTTTAATTGATAAAATAATCAGCACAGTTAAAACGGCAATAATAATATCTATATAAGGCAATAGCCGTTCTAAAGCATAAAAACTTTTTTCTATGTAAACATAATGATTTACCATAAGTATAAAAAAAGTCTGTAACAAAATAATTATAATTGCCCAATAATTGCTGTATTTACTCAAGGTTCTCATTCCTAATATTCTCGCTAAGGTCATAGAGAACGAAATCGAATTTAACTACAATTATATATAGTAAAATCATAAGAACAGCAGAGGGGATAAACAGCCCAAAATTCCACCAAGGATTGGTTTTCGTAATATCTAGGTCAATTGATAAGGTATTAAATAAAATCGGCAGGGTTAGAAATTGTGTAACACCAGTCAACAGAGCGCCAGTCATAACACAGATAAATCCTTTTAGAAGCGGTACCTGAGAAAAAGCGTATAATAATAAGGTTCCGAACACCAACATAACTATTGTATGTAACCCGAAGAAAACAGGTAATAACCTTGCCAAATAGCCGACAAAAGCAGTTAAGAAGGAAATTAGCAGCAACTGTTTAACGGTTATCTTAATATTAAACAGTCTTAAGCTTAGTGACAGCAGTAGAAACGTTTCCGGCACACTTTCGACTAAAGCAATATACCAAGGTATAGGATGAACCAAAGGAACTCCCCCTAAAATTTAATTTGATATATTACTTAGGGACTTTGTACTAATTCTCCTTTTTTCAACACTTTCTTTCAAAAAAGTGTATTTAACCACATAACCGACATATTTAACCATTTTCATGAAACTACCCAGTGATGTTATGGTGCTTTTTCCCCAACACCTGACAACGTGACATAAATGAAGAACAAACTATCTAGACCCTTACCAACTTGAGGAATTAAATTCCTGGCAGGAATTGGCTGCTTCTAGGTCTTTTTGCAAAAAAAGTTCCATAAAATACTACAAAAAGTAGTATTTGGAGGGATTAAATTGGTTGATATGGTTACTAACGGTCCGGTATGGTTATTCTTTGGCGGGCTAATTACTTCCTTAAATCCATGTATGTTGATGGTCGCTCCATTGGTTGCCGGATACGTAGGTGGAAGTGGGAGTAAAAGTTATTACCTGCACTCTTTTCTATTTTTATTGGGTTTTTCGGGGATGCTGGCATTAATTGGCCTCGGGGCAGGTGCATTAAGCGGCTTTGTCAACGTTATACAGGGTATAGGCCATTATGTTTTGGCGCTAGTATACTTTTTATTAGGTTTCTATTTAATAGGAGCGTGGAAGTGGGTTACTTATTTACTAAAACCGCGGGTTTGGGTGTTTTATCAAATGCCATTGAACATCAAACCGCCCTTTGCCATGAACGGCAGCAAATTTGGTTCGGTTGGCTTGGGAACGGCTGTTGCGTTTACGCCCTCACCTTGCATCACTCCAGTAGTTCTGGCAGTAGCAACATATATTATACCCACTGCTGGGCCTTTAGAGGGTGCTGGCTACCTTTTTTCCTTTGGTTTGGGGCACGGGATACCGCTGCTGCTTGCAGGTGGCGGGGCAGGTATAATTTTCACCAAGCTTCGCCGAAAGAGAGTGGTAAGGATTATTAATCCTATGATTGGGCTCGGGATGCTTGGCTTAAGTATCTATTTCCTGATTAAAGGATTATCGGGTTAATATCAATAAAGATTTTATGTTAATTTGTCTGTTAACAAGCAAAAATTGGAACTTGGCTGCCCACACCTCCTTTGGGGGTGTGGGCTTATGTGTTTCTGTTTCAATATGGTCTTTGCGCGCCCGCATTACATCCAATACTAAAATGATAATTTAAGTGGAAATAGGCCTTGACTTTTTGGTGAAAGGAAGACTACAATATAAAATATATAATTCCTATCGGAATAGAGGGGATTGAGGATTACCATGCTTAAAATTCGAAACGTTAGCAAGATTTTTAGCGATAAGAAACAAGCTCTGCAGGTTCTAACTAAAATTGGTCTTGAAGTGAGGGAGGGGGAATTCATCTCATTATTGGGTCCGTCCGGCTGCGGAAAATCAACGCTGCTCAATATAATTGCCGGGTTGGAGAAACCTACTGAAGGCCAGGTTAATATTAACGGTCAGGCTGTTGCGGGCCCCGGGACAGATCGGGTGGTTGTTTTCCAGGATGCTGCACTTTTTCCTTGGCTGAATGTCCTTGACAACGTACTGTTCGGACTAAAACGTCTCGGCATCGAGAAGAAAGAAGCAAAAATAAAGGCTAAAGCGATGCTAAAAACTGTCCACCTGAGTAAATTTCTGTATTCCTACCCTCACGAATTGTCCGGCGGTATGCGTCAAAGAGTCGCTATTGCCCGAGCATTGGTAATGGACCCGCAGGTGCTGCTAATGGATGAGCCATTCGGCGCATTGGATGAACAAACCAGAATGATGCTGCATAAGGAACTTGAAGATATTTTTCTAGAAACAAAAAAGACAATTATATTCGTTACTCATAATATCCGCGAGGCCGTACGTCTTTCTGACCGTATTATAGTATTCGGAACCCGTCCTGGGCGTGTGATCAAACAGTTTTCCGTTCATGCGACGCGACCTCGTCAAGCCAATGATTCCAACCTCGTGCACTTAGAAAATAGGATAATGGAGCTGCTTCAAGTAGAAATAGAAAAAGTGGCGAAGGAGGAATTAGATGATGGGTACAGCTTTTCGAAAGATAGCATTCCTTGGGATCCTGATCGGGATTTGGGAAGTGGTATATAGGCTGCAGATATGGCCCCCATTTCTCTTTCCTTCTCCTAACGATGTTCTCAAAACTTTAATAAGCGGCTTTAAAGATGATACATTCACTTTAGCCCTGGCAGTCAGTTTTCGGCGCCTTTTGATAGGCTTTGGCCTGGCGGTGGCAATTGGTACGATGTTAGGGGTTCTTACTGCCAGTTTTACTTGGGTAGATGAAACACTGGGTTCATTAATTTTATCCTTACAAAGTGTTCCCAGTATTGTTTGGCTGCCGCTGGCACTGCTGTGGTTTCAAATGGGCGAAGCCGCCATCATTTTTGTCGTAACTTTAGGCGGCACCTGGAGTATGGCCTTAAGTGTGGCATCGGGCATTAAAAACGTGCCAGTTATTTTTATTAGGGCTGCCCGAACAATGGGGGCGTCAGGACTTACTTTATTCATTGAAGTGGTTTTGCCTGCTGCAGTGCCCCACTTGATTACCGGTACTCGATTAGCCTGGGCCTTTTCCTGGCGGGCGCTGATGGCCGGTGAATTAATAGGTACCGGTAAAGGATTGGGTCAAATCTTGATGTGGGGACGGGATTTTGGCAACATGAGCCTGGTTATAGCGGTCATGATTATGATAGCTGTCATTGGTTCGGTTTCTGATAATCTCGTCTTCAAGAAAGTGGAAACGGCTGTTCTGCGGCGCTGGGGGCAACTGCCGGGTAGTAAGTAATAAAAAAGGAGGGATATTGTGAGGGATATTGTGAAGAAAAGAAGTTGGGTTAGGCGAAAGATGATGTTAGTGATATTAATTACCACAATGTTGCTGGTTGTCGGCTGTGGGCAGCAAGATGCTGGGGAGAGTAACACACTTCGAGTAGGCTACTTCCCGAACATTACTCATGCAGCTGCTATAGTAGGGGTGGAACAAGGAATCTTTCAGGAAGAGTTAGGCAGTACCCTTGTGCAGACACAAGTTTTTCCTAACGGGTCTTTGCTGATGGATGCTATTGTAACGGGGCAGATTGATATTGGTTACGCGGGCCCCGAGCCGATTATTAACCGCTACCTCCAAGGTGCGGATGTGGTAGTGTTAGGAGGTGCTGCGAGCGGGGGGAATGTGGTTGTTGCATCGAGAGATTCAGGTGTCCGCAATGTTGCGGAGCTGGCCAGCAAAGTGGTAGCAACACCGGCCTTAGGCTGTACCCACGACATCGAACTGAGAGCATTGATGGCGGAAGAAGGGCTTCACATGGAAAACAGTGGTGGGAACGTTGCCCATCGAACCCAAAAACCTGCGCTGATGATAAACTTAATGGAACAGGGGGAGCTTGATGCTGTATCAGTGTCCGAACCATGGGCGAGTCTGATGGAGGAAAAGATTGGTGCTAAGGTGATTGTGGAATGGGATGAAATGCCTTGGGACGGAAAGCTGCCATCAGCTTTACTGGTAGCCAGCAAGCAATTTGTTGAAGAGCACCCGGAAATAGTTAGGAAATTGCTAAAAGCGCATTTAGCAAGCATTGAACAGATCAATAAAAATCCTAAAGAAGCCGTGAAGGTGGTAAATACCCATATTTCCAATCTCACGAAATCAAAGTTAAGCAGTGCGGTAATAGAGAAATCATTGCAAAGGACAAGAATAACTCATCAAGTGGACCCTAAGGTGCTTAACGAATTAGTAAGTAAAGCCGCTAAACTGGGCTTTTTTGAAAAAACTGATGTTGACGGGCTGGTGGACACCACCATATTAGATGAGGTGGCACGAAATAAATAAGCGTAAAGAGGTGAAACTATGCGTCTGGTTAACAGTGTAACCGATCTAATTGGCGGTACGCCTATTGTCCGCCTGAACAGGCTGCCGGGTTCGGACCGCGCGGAAGTTTGGGTTAAACTAGAATATTTTAACCCTAGCCGCAGTATTAAGGATAGGGCTGCTTACAGCATGATAAGTCAAGCTGAAGTAGACGGCCTTATCCAACCGGGTGCAATAATTATTGAACCAACCAGTGGCAATACGGGAATCGGTTTGGCAATGGTTGCAGCTGCCAAAGGGTATCGTCTAATTTTAACCATGCCGGATAACATGACTGCCGAAAGAATAAATATAATTCGTGCGTTCGGGGCTCAAGTTGTACTTACACCGGCATCGGAAAAAATGCCTGGTGCTATTAAAAAAGCCGAAGAATTACGGGAACAAAACCGTGGCAGTATCATACTTCAACAGTTTGTTAATAAGGCAAATCCTGAAATCCATAGAATTACTACGGCAAAAGAGATTTTTCAACAAGTAAACGGTAAGTTGGATGCTTTTGTTGCTACTGCCGGAACAGGTGGTACAATTACCGGCGCCGGTGAGGTATTAAAGGAATTAATACCGGGCTGTAAAATATGTGTGGTGGAACCTGAAGGATCACCTGTTTTATCAGGCGGCGAACCTGGCCGGCATAACATCCCCGGTACCAGCCCGGGCTTTATTCCCCAGGTCCTTAATACCAAGGTTTATGACGAAATATTCCTAATTAGTGATACGGATGCGCTGCAAACAAGCCAAGAGTTGGCCACGAAGGAAGGAATACTTGTCGGTATTTCTGCAGGGGCTGCAGTTCATACAGCGTTAAAAGTAGCTAAAGCATTGGGACCGGGCAAAAAGGTGGTGGCTATCGCTCCGGATACGGGTGAGCGTTATTTAAGTTTACTTTAATAATTTCCCTATTATGAAAATAGAGATATGACAGCAAGAAACACAGCCGCCAACTGCATAAAGCAGCTGGTGGTATTTTTTTAGGGTTCTTAAAAAATCTTTGTGCGAATCGTGATTTAATTCCCTGTGGTTGACTGGCAGGAAACCATGCAGCTAATGTCTAATCAAACTTAAACCTTAATCATCGAAAAAAGGAGATGGTTACCTGTGACTGGAAATTTAGAAGAAGGTATTGTGAGGGTGGAGAGAGATGCTTACGCAAAGCATCTTGGTATCAAAGTTCAGGAGATTAAGCCTGGCTATGCCCGGGTTACAATGGGAATAATGCCCGAATTGCTCAATGGTGTTGGCATCACTCATGGAGGGGCCATCTTTAGCCTGGCTGACTTTGCCTTTGCTGCGGCAAGTAACTCCCGTGGGAAGGTAGCAGTTGCCTTGGATGTTCATATTAGCTACTTGAAGGCAACTTTTGAGGGTGAAGTTTTAACGGCGGTGGCCATGGAGGACAACCTTACAAAACGAACGGGTCTTTACCGCATGGAAGTAACAGACGGTGAAGGGCAGAAGGTAGCCGTCGCTGAGGGTAGAGTTTACCGGAAGACTGACTCGCTTAAGAAACATCGAAGCGAATGACCAATGTGGCCTACTTTTCATATCTTTGATAAATCCAAGCTGCGGTGAATTGCCAGGGAAAGTATATCAGTAAAGGCACTATTAACCGACCGTAATTCCAAGTGAATATACCTAAGTTTAAAAGAACATTGGAAAACAACATGCTATACAAAGCTGATGAAGCTATGTAAATATAAATCCACGGCTGTTTATCAGGTAAGAAATGGAGGAACATAATGAAATATGCTACCCAGGCAATGGGAGGGAAAAATGGCATTACAGTAAAACCAAAGGGTAAGTAATTAAGATAACCGCCTGCACCAACAACATGAGTTACTACTAGTATCAACAAGGCATCCGCCATACCACCAAGTATAATGGCATAATAGGCTAATTTCCGTATCTGTGATTTTGGGACCAATGCAACAAGAGCTATAGCCAGAATGCCTGTGTATAAGGGGTAAATCCAATACAATGGTAAGGACATTATTTATTCTCCTCATCGATACTCTTGCTCTTATAATTTCTCAGTTGTTTAAAATATATTCAGCGGGCAGGTTCTATGTTATCCTCTACAGTTAAGGCGCCTTTCCAGCAGATATGATAAAGTGGTACCCTTTTTATAAGTGATTATAAGGAGAAAAGTGCATATATATGGAAATAAAAGGTTAAAGTTTAAGGTCAGTTACTTTTAGAGAAAACGGGGGATGCACATGAAATCTTTGGGCGAAAACCTTGCTATTGCGTTTGGTTCGGTAGGATTTTTGTTGTTAACGCTAATTAATGCCCCCGTTTGGCAGCGGGGCATGATTTTAGCCGCGGTAGTTTTTTTAATTGGACTGCGAATGATTAAGAAGAAAAAAAAATCTTGCTAACCCTATTGAGCTGTGTTAAAATGCTAAGAAGTCTAACTATATTTTAAAGGTTATGATGGAGAAGAGTAAGTTCACCTGAGGCCTCCCAGGGAGAAGGGTCTTGACTGAAACCCCTTCAGGATAAGGTGTGCTGAAGTTCCCTCCTGAACCGCAGGATGAAGCGTATAAGAGCGTGCGTAGTCTGTGCCGGGGCTTTCCCGTTAATAGAAAGCAGGTCTAGGGTAGGATACTCTGCACTTGGAAGATATTTATCACCATTAATAGGGTGGTGCGCGAAAGCTTTAGCTTCTCGTCCCTAAGGACGGGAAGCTTTTTGTATCTTATTCCAAGTGATTTTATCTTATTCTGTACTTGTTGAGGTGGGTGATTTTTACCAACCAGGGTGGTACCGCGGCAAACTTCGTCCCTGACCAGGGATGGAGTTTCGTTATTTTAAGGGGGTGCCGGCTATGGTTTGTCAGTAAATTATCCTGGTTAGGTTCAAAGGATGAACACTTTTTTGAGTAAGGGATTTGCAGGACTACTAAGTGCTTGTGCAGAATATTATTTATTTAAAGCCAATGGCTTTTTGGGAGGTTTTTTATCATGAAACAATGGAATGAAAAATACGAGTCTATGCCTCGAGAGGAATTGGCGGGACTTCAGCTTGAAAGACTTAGGCAAACGGTGGAGCGAGCCTTTCACGATGTGGACCATTACCGCCGAGCTATGCAGGAACATGGAATAGAGCCAGGAGATATTCAAAGTCTAAAAGACCTTGAAAAACTCCCATTTACGCTCAAACAGGACTTAAGGGATAATTATCCTTATGGGATGTTTGCAGTACCCCTTTCGGAAATCGTCCGTATCCATTCATCTTCAGGTACTACCGGTAAGCCTACGGTGGTGGGCTATACTAGAAATGACCTAAACACTTGGTCTGAGTTAATGGCCCGTGCTTTAGTCTGCGGCGGAGCGGGCCGCGAAGATGTAATCCAAAACTCTTACGGTTACGGATTGTTTACCGGTGGGCTTGGGGTGCATTATGGTGCGGAGCGGTTAGGAGCATCGGTTATTCCTACTTCCGGCGGTAATACTAAACGTCAGATAATGATTATGAAGGATTATGGAACTACAGTTTTGACATGTACCCCGTCCTATGCATTATTTATGGCGGAAGTAATGGATGAGATGGGGATAGACCCCCGCAAAGACCTAAAACTGAGATGTGGGATTTTCGGTGCGGAGCCTTGGTCTGAAAATATGCGCCGGGAAATTGAGGATAAATTAGGTCTCTCAGCAGTGGATATTTATGGGTTAAGTGAGATTATTGGTCCTGGAGTGGCTATGGAATGTCAGGAAAAGCATGGTTTGCATATTTTTGAAGACCATTTCATTCCTGAAATAATTGATCCGGAAACCGGGGAGACACTACCAATTGGTCAGGCAGGGGAATTGGTATTCACCTCTCTTACCAAAGAAGCGCTGCCCATGATTCGGTACCGCACTCGGGACGTATCCCGATTGATTGAAGATAGGTGTTCTTGCGGGCGCACACACCTGCGCATGGAGCGTATCAGCGGTCGTACCGATGATATGCTGATTATTCGTGGTGTTAATGTTTTTCCCTCTCAAGTTGAAAGTGTATTGCTGGATATTGGGGAGATAGAGCCTCACTATATGCTGATTGTGGATAGAATTGGTACCTTGGATGTGCTTGAAATTCAGGTGGAAGTGTCTGATGCACTATTCTCGGATGAAATTCGGCGCTTGGAGCAATTAGAGAAAAAAATTCGTAAAGAAGTGGAAACTACCTTGGGTATTAGCGCTAAGATCACCCTGGTGGAACCAAAGACCATTGCCCGCAGTGAAGGAAAGGCCAAGCGGGTTATTGATAAAAGAAAGTTCTAGGAGGTTGCAATCCATGAAAATTAAACAAGTTTCTGTCTTTTTGGAAAACAAGTCCGGTAGGTTGGCAGCGGTTACAAAAGCTTTGGCGCAAAATAAACTTAACATTCGTGCCTTATCAATTGCGGATACATCGGATTTCGGAATTTTACGTTTAATTGTCAACAAGCCGGAGGATGCCTATCGTGTGTTAAAAGAAGAGGGCTTTACTGTCAGCATTGCTGAAGTAATTGGGGTGGCCATGCCGGACACACCCGGCGGTTTGGCAGATATATTGGAGGTTTTGGAGGATCGTGGGGTTGATATAGAATATATCTATGCTTTTGTAGGCAGCGCGCGTCCCGATGCCCTGGTGATCTGCCGTGTAGAAAATATTGACGATGCTATCGAAGTACTGCAGGAAAAAGGAATTAACATTCTTAGCGGTGAAAAAGTTTATTCCCTGTAACGAGAGGAGTTTTGCACATGGAAGTATCCAAACTGGTTCGTGAAAATTTGGCCGCCATGAAACCGTATGTACCTGGAAAACCCATAGAAGAAGTGGAGCGGGAACTAGGCATTAGTAATGTCATAAAGCTCGCATCAAATGAAAATCCATTGGGCCCTTCTGCTAAAGCTGTGGAGGCAATGATGCGTACTGCGGCCAAAGCACATATCTACCCCGACGGTAACTGTTATTACTTAAAGGATGAATTAGCGAAGCAATTTGGTGTAAGTGCCGATTACTTGATGGTTGGTAATGGCTCAGACGAATTGTTGAAGCTTATAGCCGAGACATTTCTCAAGCCCGGTGATGAGGTAGTTATGGCCCAACCGTCTTTTTCCGAATATATTTTCGCTACCAAATTAATGGATGCCAAGTGTATTCATGTACCGCTTAACAATTTCACACATGATTTGACTGAAATGGCGGCTAAGATTACAAAACGAACTAAGCTGTTGTTTGTATGTAATCCTAACAATCCTACCGGCACCGTTGTTACAAAAGCAGAGGTAGAACAGTTGTTGGCGAAGGTACCGGAACATGTGATGGTTATCTTTGATGAGGCGTATTACGAATATGTTCAGGATGGCGATTATCCTGAGACATTGGAATACGTCAAAGACGGTGCTAAAAATGTGATAGTGCTTCGGACCTTTTCCAAAATTCACGCTCTTGCCGGTCTACGGGTTGGCTATGGTTTAGCTCATCCGGAGGTCCTCGGTTGGATTAACCGCACCCGGGAACCATTTAATGTAAATATTATGGCCCAGGCCGCTGCTGTGGCGTCACTTCAAGATAGTGGACATGTTAAAGCCAGTGTGGAACTTAATGAAAGAGGTAAGGCCCAGCTTTATAAAGGATTCGAAGAACGAGGGATGAAATATGTCCCTACTGAGGCAAATTTTATGTTAGCTAAGGTGGGAGTATCCTCTAAAGAGCTCTTCCCATTGCTACTGAAAGAAGGTGTGATTGTCCGGACCGGCGATATCTTTGGTTTGGATGAATATATACGTTTGACGATAGGCAAGGAAGAAGAAAATGAAAGGTTCTTTAATGCTTTGGACAAAGCCCTGGGTCAACTGACAGGTTAAAAGTAAGCAAATTTCAAATATTTTTACAAGAAGAAAGTGCTGTCCTGTGTTTTGGGCAGCACTTTTTATAAATTATGGGGGTTTTGAACTCATTTAAAGACCTAAAAGCTGTCGAATCTTTTTGGCCTGGGAGCGGCTTACCGGAACTTCACTTCGTTGCTCATCATCGACGGTAAGCACCAGGGTTCCATTATAGAGAGGGATTACCTCTCTGGCTTGTTTAATGTTCACCAAATAGGAACGATGGCATCGATAAAATATATGTGAGTTCAAACGCTGCTCCAATTCTTTAAGAGTAAATCTGGTTAAATATTTTTCTTTATCAGTTTTAATGTAGGTGTAGTCGTTACAAGCATAAATAAAGAAGATTTTTTCTTCTTCAATGAGGATGGTTTTACCTTTATGTTCTACGGGAATTAAACCCAATAGTTTTTTCTCCTGAGGTTTGTTTTCTGATTTGACGGTACTAATCCTTACCTGCTGAATAACTTTTTTTAGTGCTTTATCCAAACGCTGAGAGTCAATGGGTTTAAGGATATAGTCCACTGCATCCACTTTGAAAGCATCCAGAGCAAATTCTTCGTGAGCCGTAACAAAGATAATAAAAGGAGAATTCTCCTGTTCTTGCAGCGTTTTGCCTAAATCCAAACCACTGCTGCCGGGCATATTAACATCCAGGAACAAGATAGTATAATCTAAAGCCTTTATTAATTCCGTGGCTTCCCGCACATTAGTTGCTTCTCCGACTATCTGCAGGTTCTCGCACTTTTCCAGATGGAAACGTAGCTCCTTTCGAGCCGGGTATTCGTCATCTACAATTAAAACCTTTAATTTTTCCATAACCGGTCTCCTTTGTTCCAAGGGTAATATTTGAAATAATTTGACAATTAGTATGAGATTCCTGCTTTTTTACAATACTTTTTCCATTTACCCGTTAAATTCCCCCATCCGCCCGACAATTTCTCCCGTCTGTAAATTGGCGTTTTCACTATGCTGCAGCGATTATTAGGCCAATCCTATAATGTTTTTTAAAAACCCCTTCCAAAAACAGTAATAAAATCAAACTTGTCTTTATAAGATTAAATAAGAAATGAGGCGATGACCGGAATACCCAACTAAATGACCGGTACATTGTAACTTCATCAATGTAAAAAGAGGAGGATGAACAGTGAGGACAATGATTGGTTTGAAAAAGAAGAAGCTGCTTCTATTGGGTTTGCTGGTGGTCTTCGTGGTTACCGTTTCGGGCTGCGGTTTAGTTGACCGGATACTGTCTTTCAAAGATGATGTACCCACAAATGTTGACCAACCGGTACAACCACCAGAGGAACCGCAGGTTGATGTAAATGAGACCACCATTACCGGAGAGACTACTACAGTCTCATTATACTTTGCCAGCCCTGACGGTACTGGTTTAGTGGAGGAGCAGCGAAACATTGCTAAGGTTGAGGGTATCGCCAGGGAAACCATTAACGAATTAGTAATGGGCCCAGCGCCGGCTTCCGGGTTACTGCCGACAATTCCTGAAGGTACTGCACTAGTGGACATAAACATCAAAGAGGATGGTCTTTGTAGAGTGGATTTCAGCAGTGAATTGGTAAATAATCATCTTGGAGGCAGTACTGAGGAGACACTGACAGTGTATTCTATCGTCAATACATTGACACAATTCCCCACAGTCAACGAAGTTCAGATAATGGTCGACGGCCAGTTTGTAGAAACCTTGGCCGGCCATGTGGATGTTTCTCAAGCATTGGTGAGAAATGATGGGCTTACTGCAGAATAAAATAAAGTTCTTGTCACGGGAATAACAATTTAATAATTAACTAGGCCGGGATACTGAAATCCCGGCCTAGTTCCTTTTAATGTTATATTTTTCCTCTATTACTTTATCCTTCTTATGCAGGAAATTCGACCCCAAAGCAGAAATATAGCAAATAACAGACAAAATACTTTCCGGGGGTCGTTTTTTGTGGAAAATAAACTAAAATTGATAGTGATAACCTTCACTATTATATTGATACATATAGTAATCGCTTCACCTGTTCTTGCACGGGAAGGCGTGGCGACGGGCAGTGTCGTTAATGTGCGAGGTGGGCCGGGTATTGAAAACCTTAAAGTAGGGGTAGTAACAAAAGGATATCGCATGCAAATTTTGGCAGAGAAGGATAATTGGTATCAGGTGAGCTTTGCTGAAAATAAAAAGGGCTGGATAGTTAAAGAATTCGTAGATGTCGCAGCTGAAAAACCCTCCCAGGATAATAAGGAGGTCAAGGATGTCTCAAAGACTTTGGGTGTGGCAGTGGTTACCGGGAAGTATGTCAATGTACGCAGCGGCCCGGGTACAGACCACGCCGTTATTAAGCAGGCTGAAAAAGGTACCCGTTTAACTGCTTTAGAAGAGCTTGATGGATGGTATCAGGTGCGCTTGCCTGACGGCCGGGAAGGCTATCTGGTTGATTGGCTTGCCGAACTTCATCGAGAAAACCCTACTGCTTCAGATGAAGGCAGATCTGACTTGGAACTTTCAGCAGTTAAGATTACCGGTAATACGGTAAATGTACGACAACAGCCAACTACTGCCAGTGCAATAATAGTAAAAACAGAACGAGGAGAGGAATATCCTGCTTTAGCAAAACAAGGTGATTGGATAAAAATTAAAATCAACGGCCAAGAAGGCTATATTGCCTCTTGGCTGGCGGATATGCTTTATGATAGCGCTGAGGCGGATGATGCAGACTCTACCGGCAGTAAGATTGATGATGGAGAGTCGGGTGAAGGAACCGGCAATGCTGAAGTTGCAAATAAAGAAAATACGGAACCTCAGTCGTCAGCGATACATAAACAGGTTGAATTTGCAGTAATTACCGGAAAAGTAGTTAATGTTCGTAAGGGTCCCGGTATTGCCAATGGCCGCGTTACTCAGGTTTCTAAAGGGCAGGAATTTAAATTGCTGCAGAGAAAAAACGATTGGTTGGAAGTTCAACTTAGTGATATGAGCTCGGGTTGGTTGGCAGGTTGGTTGGCAGATATAAAATATAAATCTAATACTATTGAAGATAGTGAAGGTACGGAAGTTGAATCTAATAGTGAGGTTAAGCAGGAAAAACAGACTGAAGATGAAGATAGCAATGTTGAAAATGATAATAGTAAAGATAACAAGGTTGAAGATGGGAAGGACCAAGACAATGATACTGGTTTTGTTGTCTCGTCCGGCGACAGTACTTATCTTTATTCTGGGCCGGGTAGGGACTTTCCCAAAGTCAAGTCTTTGGCAGTAGGTGACCGGGTTAAGATTATGGCTACGGCTTCAGATTGGCATGAGGTGAAGTTGGTGGATGGCAGCAGCGGTTGGATGCAGCGGCGTTTGTTGGTAGACCGAGGCAATGGTGATAGAGATAAACCAGTTCAAGAAAACAATGGCGATAATAGTACCCAAGGGGATAATGTAGCCCCCAAGGAGCCAAAACGGATGTACTCGGTGGCGGTGATAAGCAGTAATTCAGCGGAAATGCGGGTGGCTGTTAAGTCCACATCGCCCATTGAATATAGTGTATTAAGTCTAAGCTCGCCCAAAAGATTGGTGGTAGATTTACCGGGGCAGATACTTACGGACAATGCAGCCAAGGAGCTTGGTTTGGATAGTTCGTTGGTAAAAGACATTCGTTTGGGCCAATTTGAGGCGGAAACGGTGCGATTGGTATTAGATTTAGAGGGTAATATCAAATATGAGATGGAGCTCAACGGTGATAAGCAGGAATTGGTGATTGTCATTTCGCCACCCGACTTGGAAGGGAAGGTTATCGTGATAGACCCGGGACACGGTTCTACTACCTCATGGGGAGCATCTGATCCTGGGGCAATTGGTTTCATCGGCACTCACGAAGAAGAAGTGGTACTTGCCATTGCCATGAAACTTACAGCAATGTTGGAACAAGCTGGGGCAAAGGTAATTACTACTAGGCAGGGAAAAGGCGCAAATATCAATTTGCCGGATAGGGCGGCAATTGCCAACGACATTGGCGCAGACGCTTTTGTCAGCGTTCATGCTAACAGTTCCTTAAACCGGTGGTTAAAAGGTTCTGCCACATATTTTTACGCACCGTACGGTTCTAATCTCGGCAGTCAGCGAGGTGACCGTAGAAGCTTGGCGGGATTAATTCAGGATGAGATGATTACTGCTGCAGGTACTGATGACCTTGGCGTCAGGGAGGAAAATTTCTCCGTACTTCGAAACACCACTGTTCCCTCAGTGTTGGTAGAGACGGCTTTTATCTCCAATGCCGAGGAAGAAATCAAATTAAAAGACCCAGGCTTCCAGGATAAACTGGCCCGAGGTATTGCCCGGGGAATTGAACGATACTTTTTAGATGATAACTAGGCCGCACCATGGTGCGGCCTAGTGCCGTTTTAAGGTTAAGTTGACACTAAAAGTTACCGTTGGTACAATGAAAAGCAGGTGATTGTAGGAGGGACCCTCTTTGGAACTAATAGTGGGCTATATATTTATTTTTATGGCACGGGTTGTTGATATGTCCCTTTTTACTGTGCGGACTCTTTTGGTCGTGCGCGGGCAGCGCTTATTTGCTGCCTTTATTGGTTTTTTTGAGGTACTTGTGTACATAGTAGCTTTAAAGTATGTGGTAGACCAGTTAGATAATTTATGGAGTTTAATGTTTTATGCTTTAGGATTTTCCACTGGCAATATTGTAGGCAGTTGGTTGGAGGAAAAACTCGCTATTGGTACCCTAACAGTTCAGGTTATTACAATGACCAGACCGCTGGAGCTTACCTGCCATTTGCGCGGTATGGGCTTTGGCGTTACTGTTTGGGAAGGACAGGGGCGGGAAGGTGTTCGCAACATCTTAAATATTATTCTAGCGCGTAAAGACCTAAGTCGGTTGATGCGGGAAGTAAATGAATGGGATTTCCAGGCATTTGTCACAGTTTTTGATACTCGTTCCACTAAAGGAGGGGTCTTGTTTAATCGCAAAGGAAAGTAATGTTTTTGGCGTAATTACCATAGGTTAATATCAGATACCATTATTCGGGGTATTTACAGCTAGACTAGCTAGTATAAATTTAAAAGGGTGTATAAACTACTCAATTTCGCGGGAGTGATAAAACGTTGAATTACCGTATACCCGTAGGGGTTTTTGATTCCGGGGTGGGCGGTTTGACCGTGGCCCAGGAAATATTCCAGCAAGTACCTGAAGCAACAATTATCTATTTTGGTGATACAGCCCATGTTCCGTATGGACCCCGCAGTAAGGAAGAGTTAATCGGTTTTGCAGATAAGATATGTCAGTATTTAATTGAGCAAGGCGCCCAGGTGATTGTTGACGCGTGTAATAGCACTTCTGCCGTTGCATTGGAGTTTCTAAAAGAAAAGTATCATGATGTACCCATCATTGGTGTGATTGACCCAGGGGTGGAAACTGCTTTAAAAAGAACCAGAAAAAAGCGGGTTGGAGTGATCGCTACGGAAGCAACGATAAACAGCGATGCTCATAAAAAAGCCATGGGACTGGTAGCACCTGATGTCCTGGTAGCAGGACAGTCTTGTCCAATGTTTGTTCCTTTGGTGGAAGGGGGGCAGGTTGATTCGCCTGCGGCGCTGGAGGCAGCAGAAAAATACCTGGCCCCGTTGATGGCTTTGGGGATTGATACTTTAATACTCGGGTGTACCCATTACCCGTTTTTGGCACCTGTCTTAAAAAAGGTATTGGGTGATGAAGTTAAACTTGTTGATCCTGCCCGCGAAACGGTAAGACGGTTAAAAGAGATAGTAGCTGCGATTAGCCGGCAGGAAAAGAGAAGCGGTGAGCATCAGTACGTAGTTAGTGGCGACCCGGAGGTCTTTCAACAGGTGGGCAATCGTCTCATGAATGACTATAGGATACCTGGGGTAGAAAAGGTGGAACTAGACTGGGGTGACTAGTATTGTTAACACATGAAAAGCGTAGTGAGGATGAATTTTTGCGTGAAAGACAGCGAGTCTTGTCCTTATGGCCAACCGGCCAGGAAGTGATGTCGGACGAGGCCGTTTTCTTTCACAGCAGCTTGCCGGAGATGCAAAACCTACATGCCCATCTCGAAGCCAAGTCTGATAGAACATTAGTACAGCCCCGAGGTGGACGAGCCTTGCTACAGCAACAACTGGAACTACTCAGTTATCTAGCGGAAGAAGGGTCAGCGGACATTTTAACGGTTACCGTAGATGGCCTAACTCGCCAACAACGCTTTGACGCTGCGGCGGTCGAATTGGAGAAGTGTCGTACCACAGGCAAAGAAAACCTATCCGGCTTTCCTGTGGTAAATCATGGTGTAGATGGCTGCCGCCAACTTGTAAAAGCTACTACGAAGCCGATTCAACTGCGCCATGCAGCTGTGGATGCTCGTTTGTTAGCGGAAATTGCTATAGCCGGTGGATTTACTTCAGTGGAAGGCGGTGGCATCAGCACAAATATTCCTTATTTACGCGATTATGATTTGGAGCAGTCCTTGAATTACTGGCAATATGTAGACTACTTAATTGGCCGCTACCGGGAACAGGGAGTTATTATTAATCGGGAACCCTTTGGAGCTATGACAGGTGCATTGGTGCCACCTTGTATCACCCATTCCATCTCTATTATAGAGACATTGCTGGCGGCATTTCAAGGTGTGGAGAGTGTGACACTTAGCTACGGGCAGTGCGGTAATCTTATCCAAGATATAGCGGCAGTACATACTTTAACGGAGTTATCCGAAAAATATTTAAGAAAGTTTGGTCTGAGAAATGTTAAGCTGACCACAGCGTTTCACCAATGGATGGGCGGTTTTCCTCAGGACGAGCATCGTGCCTATGGGTTGATTGGCTGGGCCGCCGCCACTGCGGCATTAGCCGGGGCGGACAAGGTGTTGGTCAAATCACCTCATGAAGCACTGGGACATCCCAATAAAGAAACTATAGCCGCAGGGTTAAAAACTACTTTGCAGGTAATTATGATGGCTTCCCAACAACCGCTTCCTGATAATAGGGTGTTAGAGGCAGAAAAGGATTTAATTAGGAAAGAAACGGAAAACATCCTGGATGCAGTTTTAGAAATTGGCGATGGGGATGTAGCAGCCGGCACTTTAAGGGCTGTTAAGGAAGGGTTATTGGATGTTCCTTTCGCACCCAGCAAATATAATGCCGGTCGCGCTTTACCTGCCCGGGACCTTAGTGGTGCGGTCCGCTTTCTTGACCCTGGCAAGATTCCCCTAGGTAAAGAACTTATAGAATTTCATCAAGAAAAAATTGCTGCGAGAGGGGAAGCAGAGGGTTGCGAGCCGTCTTTCCAAATGGTTATTACTGACATTCATGCTATTAGTAAAGGAATGCTGCTTGGGAAACCACAATAGGAGTTGTATTATATGCGCAAGGTTGCAATTACAACTACCGTTCCGGTGGAAGTGATTTTTGCTGCTGGGGTGGTGCCGGTTGATTTGAACAATATCTTTGTTGCTCATGACGAGGCTCGACGGTTGGTGGAAGTGGCGGAAATGGCCGGCTATCCTCGCAATGTCTGTGGTTGGATTAAAGGACTTTATGGTACGGTGTTGGAACATGATGATCTTCAGGAAGTTATTGCGGTGAATCAGGGGGACTGCACTAATACCCATGCGTTGATGGAGACGCTTGAGGTAGAAGGTATCACAACCATCCCTTTTTCTTTTCCTTTCGACCGGGACTACCGCTTGCTTGAGATGCAGATAGAAAAGTTAATGGAGTATTTTCAAGTGAGTAAGTCTCGGGTTCAAGAGGTAAAAAAGGACCTGGACCGAGTACGGCAATCGGCGTGGGAAATAGATCGGCTTACCTGGGAAGAAAATAAGGTCACCGGCTTTGAAAATCATCTTTATCAAGTAAGCTGCAGCGATTTCGAAGGTGACTTTAACGTATTTGAAACAAATGCAAAAAAATTTATTACTGAAGTGCAATCACGAAAACCCAGGTCTGATGAGGTGCGTCTGGGTTTCATTGGCGTGCCGCCAATTATTACCGATCTGTATCATTATTTGGAAAGCATCGGAGCGAGAGTAGTTTATAATGAGATTCAGCGCCAATTTTCTATGCCTTTTAAGTGTGACGACTTGGTGAAACAATACTTGATGTATACATATCCCTACCATGTGGAACAGCGTATCAAAGACATCAATGAACAGGTGCAGCAGAGGGAAATTGACGGATTGATTCATTATACCCAAAGCTTTTGCTTCCGCCAAATCCAAGACATGATTATACGCAAAAGGGTAAAGCTGCCCATTCTCACATTGGAAGGGGATAATCCCGGGAAATTAGATGCTCGGAATAAGATGCGCATTGATGCGTTTGTGGAAATGTTGAGGTGAGATCATCATGATTTGCGGTATCGATCTTGGCAGTCGTAACGTCAAGGTGGTTTTGACGGATGAAGAAGGATTAATAAAGCAAACACAAGTGTATGATACTATGGATTTTTACCGGAATTATGGAAAAAAGGAAACAGACCAGCTTCGAATTGATTTTCAGGGTTTGGGACTTCCTGCTGCCAATACCTTGGTTTCCACGGGATACGGTAGGCTTACCGTAAGTGTGGCCGGGGGTGTAGCTATTCCGGAATTAAAGGCCCACATCTTAGGGGCGGTTTTTCAAACTGGCGAGACCGATTTTACTCTGCTGGATTTAGGTGGGCAGGATAGCAAAATAATCAAGGTGGATAATGGTAAAATGGTAGATTTCAGTACCAATGATAAATGTGCTGCCAGTTCAGGGCGGTACTTGGAAAATATGGCGGAGGTGCTGGGGATTGGACTTGATGAATTGAGCAGGCATTATCAGGAACCGGTGGAGCTCTCCTCTACCTGCGCTGTATTTGGAGAGAGTGAACTAATCGGTAAAATCATTGAGGGATATGATATAAGTCGTTTAGCGGCCGGAATTAACTATACGATTTTTAAAAGGGTAAGGCCTATGCTATCAAAGCTTCTTAGCGATAAGGTGATTTTTACCGGTGGGGTGGCAAAAAACACTGCCTTGCAGGAAATAATTCGCCGGGAATTATCTATTGACGTGGTGGTTCCCGAAAGGCCCCAGCTTAATGGCGCCATTGGCTGCTGTGTACATGGACTTGAAAGCATATTATCGAAGGAGGAATGTTAATGACTAGATTGGGTGACCGAGGCCATGGAGAGCTAAGGCCTTTTAACATTACCAGGAATTTTACCAAGTACGCTGAAGGAGCGGTATTAATAGAGACCGGTGATACTAAAGTAATTTGTACAGCATCGGTGGAAAACAAAGTGCCACCCTTTTTACATGGCGAAGGAAAAGGGTGGGTAACAGCAGAATACTCCATGCTGCCTCGAGCAACTTCAGTTCGCAGTGTGCGGGAGGCCGCGAGAGGAAAGGTTAGTGGACGTACTCAAGAGATACAGCGACTTATTGGGCGCAGCTTACGCTCAGTGGTTTCCCTGGAGAGGCTGGGAGAAAGGACTGTGTGGTTGGATTGCGATGTTATCCAAGCTGATGGAGGCACTCGTACTGCCAGTATTACCGGTGCTTTTGTGGCTATGGTAGATGCGCTGGCAAAGCTACAGGCCAGTAAGCAGTTAACCCAACTGCCGGTGATAGATTTTGTCGCGGCCACAAGTGTGGGTGTGGTTGACGGACAAGCGCTATTGGACTTGAATTTTGCAGAGGATTCCCGGGCCCAAGTGGACATGAATCTAGTGATGACCGGTGCCGGTAGATTTGTGGAAGTTCAGGGAACGGCAGAGGGATACCCTTTTACTCAAAATGAACTGCACACTATGATGGATTTGGGCAAGCAAGGTATTGACACTCTAATTGCGGCCCAAAAAAAGGCTTTAGGTGAGGTCGCCAATAATATAGGTGTGGTGAAGTAGTGATGAAGGTAGTGCTGGCCACGGGAAATCAAGCTAAACTTATAGAGTTTATCAGTTTGATGGGTGATGGCATTGAGGTTTTGTCACTGAAAGATTTCTCCAATTTATCGGATATAATTGAAGACGGGGATAGTTTTAAAGAGAATGCTTTAATTAAAGCACGAGAAACTGTAAAATATACCGGCATGGTGGCGGTGGCTGATGATTCTGGGTTAGAGGTGGATTTCTTGGCTGGTGCACCGGGGATATATTCTGCCCGCTTTGCCGGCGAACCATCAGATGATAAGCGTAATAATGATAAATTGTTATCTCTGCTCCACGGCGTACCATGGGAAAAACGTACAGCGCGATTTACCTGTGCCTTAGCTGTGGTGACCCCTGAGGGGGAAGAATATCTGACTGAAGGTACTTGTGAAGGCTATATTTTAGGAGAGCCTCAGGGAAGCGAGGGTTTTGGTTATGACCCGTTGTTTTATTACCCGGCGTTGGATAAAAGCTTTGCGGAATTAGGGGTTGAAATTAAAAACAGCATTAGTCATCGGGCCCGAGCCTTCCTCGCGGGAAGAGATGTTATCAAAGCGGTGCTGGAAAAAAGGAAGTGTTAAGAATTGCGTCTGGGCGTTGTCAGCGATAGTCATAGATATTTAGTATCTTTAGAGTATGCAGTCAAACAAATGGGAAAAATAGATATGCTATTACACGCTGGCGACTTGTACAGCGATGCTGAACACATTGAGGGATTAATTGGAGTGCCGGTGATTGCAGTGGCGGGTAATTGTGATTACATAAATGCACCCTCGGAGCGGGAAATCACCATAGCGGGAAAGAAGATTTTTCTGGTCCACGGCCATAAATTCGGGGTAAAATTGGGTATAGAACGTATCGGATACTATGCAGAAGAAAAAGGTTATGATGTTGTAATTTTTGGGCACACACATACACCGTTGGTAACAAAATGGGGTGAAACGCTGTTATTAAACCCAGGCAGCGTAGGACTGCCCCGCGGCACTAATCAAAGAACATTCGGCATCATTGAACTAAGAGCGCAAGAACTGCAGGGCAGAATTTTGCCTTTGGTAGAATAAATATTTGAGAAGGACAGAAGGATATGTTATACTATTGAATGCGATTCCCCGAAAGCAAAAGGGGTTGTTTTGCGGACGAATTAGTGGGAGATAATAAGAAGATAAATACCAATAATTTCTTTTGACGGGTGTATACTTTTATGGTACACTAAAACTTGTCGATTTTAAGCTTGCGGGTGTAGCTCAGTGGTAGAGCCCTGGCCTTCCAAGCCAGTCGCGAGGGTTCGATTCCCTTCACCCGCTCCATATGCGCCTGTAGCTCAGCTGGATAGAGCAACGGACTTCTAATCCGTAGGCCGCAGGTTCGAATCCTGCCAGGCGTACCAGAATAAGTGTTTAAGAGCGGGCCAATGGTCTTCTCAAAGAATTAAGCTGTGGTGGGTGTAGCTCAGGCGGTTAGAGCGCCAGGTTGTGGCCCTGGAGGTCGTGGGTTCAAGTCCCATCATCCACCCCATATAATTTTATGATTGACAATTCCAAAAAGATTTGTTAAATTATTTATTACTGTTGGGGCGTAGCCAAGCGGTAAGGCAGCGGACTTTGACTCCGCCATGCGTAGGTTCAAATCCTGCCGCCCCAGCCATATGAGCCATTAGCTCAGCTGGCAGAGCACCTGACTTTTAATCAGGGTGTCGAAGGTTCGAATCCTTCATGGCTCACCAGTATGGGAGGAGTATACTCCTCCCACATAATTAAATATCTATCATGCGGGAGTGGCGGAATTGGCAGACGCACCAGACTTAGGATCTGGCGGTTTTACCGTGGGGGTTCAAGTCCCTTCTCCCGCACCAGGTATGCGGGTGTAACTCAGTGGTAGAGTGCGACCTTGCCAAGGTCGAAGTCGAGGGTCCGAATCCCTTCACCCGCTCCAGCTTTATTGCATACCATAGTTGATGGGCGAATAAATTTAAGAAAACCTCGGCGAAAGGGCAGTTTTGTCCACCGAGGTTTTCTTTTAAAATGCAGGAAAACTCAAGTTTTTACAGAATGGTACTTATGACTAACTGCTTCATAGGCTATAATAACGGCAATGGAGGCAGTATCTACCAATAAAAATATTTTGAGCAGAGGAGGAGCATAAATGAAAGCTAGCGTGGAAAAGATAGAGAACAATCGGGTGACCTTAGAAGTGGAGGTTGAAAATGAGGTTGTAGCAGCAGCGATGACAAAGGCTTACACCAAGTTGGCAAAGCAGGTTAACATTCCGGGTTTTCGTAAGGGTAAAGCACCAAGAAAGGTTTTAGAAAATTACATAGGTACGGGACCTCTGTTGGAGGAAGCCGTTGAGAATGTAGTTCCTAATGCATATATTGAGGCGGTAGAAGAAACAAACATAGAACCTATTGACCAACCGGACATAGAAATGGTACAGCTGGAAGAAGGTAAACCAATAATTTTTAAGGCAAGCGTCGATGTAAAGCCGGAAGTGACATTGGGAGAATATAAGGGATTAGAAGTTGCTAAAGAAGAAAAGGAAATTACTGCCGAGGATGTAGATAAATATCTAGGAACACTTAGGGAACGCTATGCTAAGCTGGTGGTACTTGATAAGGATCAGCCTGCGGAAGAAAACGATACAGTAGTAATTAATTTTGAAGGTTTTCTCGATGGGGAACCCTTCGAAGGGGGTAAGGCTGAAGAACACCCATTGGTATTGGGCTCTGATAGTTTTATTCCCGGGTTTGAAGAGCAATTAATTGGCGTCAAAGCCGGTGAGGAAAAAGAAGTGAATGTAACTTTCCCGGAAGATTATCAAGCTGAAGATCTGGCAGGTAAAGATGTGGTATTTAAGGTGCAGGTAAAAGAAATCAAGCGTAAAGAATTGGCACCTATTGATGATGAATTTGCCAAAGATGTCAGTGAGTTTGAAACACTTGAGGAATTAAAGGAAGATACTAAGAATAAACTGGAAGAAACTGCCGATGAACAAATTAATAGGGCTTTCCGCGCCCAGGTGACGGACAGTGCGGTAGATGCTGCTAAGATTGGGATTCCGGAAAAGCTAATTACACGTCGGCTTGAAGTGATGATGGATAATTTTTCACAACGCTTACAACAGCAGGGTATGTCTATGGAACAGTACATGGAGTATACCCAGTCTTCTATGGAAGATTTTAAACAGCAGTATCGATTAGAAGCAGAAAAGAGTGTCAAATCTGATTTGGTTTTGGAAGCAATAGCCAATGCTGAAGACATTAAAGTAACTGAAGAAGATATGGACGCAGAGATAGAAAAAATGGCTAAGATGTATAATCAGGATGTAAAATCCTTAAAAGCAATAATGGCTGCGCAGGATAGTTTAGATTCCCTCAAATATGGTATAATGTTAGATAAGGCAGCAGAATTTTTAGTAGATAACGCAGTCCCTGTTGTGCCAATAGAGACTAAGGCACCCGAGGAATCTGCTAAAGAGGAATAATAGAATTAGAAAAGGGGTGTGATAAGATGTCCACTTTAGTGCCAATGGTTGTTGAGCAAACTAACAGAGGAGAGCGGGCCTATGATATATATTCCCGTTTGTTAAAGGACCGGATTATATTTTTAGGCAGTGCTATTGACGACAACGTTGCAAATCTGATTATTGCCCAAATGTTGTTTTTGGAAGCAGAAGATCCGGATAAGGATATTCACTTATATGTAAATAGTCCCGGTGGTTCCATTACCGCAGGCATGGCTATTTATGATACCATGCAGCATATTAAACCTGATGTATCTACTATTTGTGTTGGTTTAGCCGCCAGCATGGGTGCATTTCTTTTGGCCGCAGGCGCCAAGGAAAAGCGCTTTGCATTACCTAACAGCGAAGTAATGATACATCAGCCCATGGGTGGCACTCAGGGTCAGGCAGTAGACATTGAAATTCATACTAAGCGGCTCTTGCGCATAAAAGATAAACTAAATAAGATTTTATCAGATATCACGGGGAAACCTTTAAAGCAAATTGAAAAGGATACGGATAGGGATAACTTCTTAACTGCCGATGAGGCCAAGAATTACGGCCTTGTGGATGCTGTCATCTCCAAGGAGGCGCCTGCGAAATAATATATAGCGGGGTGAAATAATGTATAAGTATACGGACGATAAAGGGCAGCTAAAATGTTCCTTTTGCGGGAAATTACAAGACCAGGTCAAAAAGTTAGTTGCCGGTCCTGGTGTCTATATCTGTGATGAATGTATTGAACTTTGCAATGAAATAATTGAAGAAGAACTTAGTGAAGACCTGGGCCTTGATATGGGGGAAATCCCTAAGCCCATAGAAATACGCGAAATTTTGGATCAATACGTCATTGGGCAGGAATCGGCTAAAAAATCTCTTGCTGTGGCTGTATACAATCATTACAAGCGTATTAATATGGGAATGAAAATTGACGATGTAGAGCTTCAGAAAAGTAACATTGTCATGCTTGGCCCTACTGGTAGTGGTAAAACACTTCTAGCCCAGACGCTGGCAAGGATTCTTAACGTTCCTTTTGCCATTGCCGATGCCACGTCATTGACCGAAGCCGGATATGTGGGCGAGGATGTAGAAAACATTCTATTGAAGCTCATTCAGGCTGCCGATTATGATGTAGAGAAGGCAGAAAAGGGTATTGTCTATATTGACGAAATTGACAAGATTGCCCGTAAGTCCGAAAATCCGTCCATTACTCGGGATGTCTCCGGTGAAGGTGTTCAGCAGGCCTTACTAAAAATCTTGGAAGGTACTGTGGCCAGTGTTCCCCCTCAAGGTGGACGCAAGCATCCACATCAGGAGTTTATCCAACTAGACACCACCAACATTTTGTTTATCTGCGGCGGTGCTTTTGATGGTGTGGATAAAATAATTCAAAGCCGTGTTGGTAAGAAGACGATGGGTTTTGGTGCTGAAATTAAAGGTAAACAAGAGTTGGAAATTGGCGCAGTGCTGCGGCAGATTCTTCCCGGGGATTTGTTAAAATATGGTTTGATCCCTGAGTTTGTAGGAAGACTGCCTGTCATAGTTACTTTGGACGCTTTGGATGAGGAAGCATTGGTACGTATCCTTACAGAGCCGCGCAATGCACTGGTTAAACAGTACCATAAATTGTTCGAGATGGACGGTGTGACGTTGGAGTTCAAGGATGAAGCGCTGGCGGCCATTGCCCGTAAGGCAATTAAGCGGGAAACCGGTGCTCGGGGTCTGAGGGCCATCTTAGAGGATATTATGCTGGAGGTCATGTATGATATCCCTTCCCGGACAGATATCGCCAAGTGTATCGTTAATGAACCGGTTATTGAAATTGGCGAAAAACCGGTGCTAGTTGAGGCTGATAAAAAGAAAAAAGAAGAAAGTGCATAATCTTAGCAGCATAAACTAAAACCGGGCGGTTCTAAACGCCCGGTTTTTTTGGATAAAACTAGTTCTCCTGGAAATACTATAGGTAGATTGTATAAAAGGAGGACTCGCAGAATGATGAATGTTGGTACAGGCCTAGGAAGTTTATTAGGGTTTGTTCAGATATTTTTTGCGATTGTGATTGGGCTTTATTTTTGGAATCTGCTGCGCAGCCAGCATGGTAATAAAGTGGCCGTGGAAAAGGAATCCCGCAAGGAAATGGAGAAATTGGAAAAGCTTCGGCAAATAAGCCTTTCGGAACCTTTGTCTGAAAAGACTCGCCCTACGCGTTTTGACGAAATTATTGGTCAGGAGCAAGGATTAAAAGCTTTAAGCGCTGCACTGTGTGGCCCAAATCCACAGCACGTAATTATCTACGGGCCGCCCGGTGTGGGCAAGACAGCTGCGGCCCGCTTAGTGTTGGAAGAGGCTAAAAAATCTTCGTATAGCCCGTTCAATGTAGATGCCAAATTTGTTGAGTTAGATGGAGCTACTGCTCGTTTTGATGAGCGAGGTATAGCAGACCCATTGATTGGCTCGGTGCATGACCCTATTTATCAGGGTGCGGGAGCCATGGGTATGGCCGGTATTCCGCAGCCAAAGCAAGGGGCGGTGACGAAGGCCCATGGGGGAATGCTTTTTATTGATGAAATTGGGGAGCTGCACTCGATTCAGATCAACAAACTGTTAAAGGTGTTGGAGGATCGTAAGGTATTGCTTGAAAGTGCTTACTACAGCTCGGAGGATTCAAATATCCCTAAGCATATTCATGATATTTTTCAAAACGGGTTACCGGCTGATTTCCGTATGGTGGCCGCTACCACACGCATGGCCAATGAAATTTCACCGGCCATTCGTTCTCGCTGCCTGGAGATTTTTTTCCGAGGTTTGCTGCCTGAAGAGGTAAGTGTTATTGCACGCAACGCGGCTAATAAAATTAATTTTGGCATTGGCGAACATGCCTTAGATATTATTAAAAAATATTCGACCAACGGCAGAGAAGCTGTAAACATCATTCAAATTGCTGCCGGCTTGGCATTAAATGATGGAGAAAAAGAGATTAGACCAAGCCATATTGAATGGGTGGTAAACAGCGGTCAATACACTCCCCGCCCGGAGAAGAAAATTCCCGATAAGCCCCAGGTTGGGTTAGTCAACGGCCTTGCGGTTTATGGGCCGAATATGGGCACCTTAATTGAATTGGAGGCCAATGTTATTCCTGCTGCTTCAGGTAAGGGGAATATCACCATAACCGGTGTGGTGGAGGAAGAAGAAATAGGCGGTCGTGACGGGAAAAAAATACGCCGCAAAAGCATGGCAAAAGGTTCAGTGGAAAATGTATTGACGGTGCTGCGCCGTAACTTGAAGGTGGACCCCAGGGATTATGATATCCATATCAACTTTCCCGGCGGCATTCCAATAGATGGCCCTTCGGCGGGTGTGACAATAGCTACCGCAGTTTACTCCGCCATAACTGCTACGCCCGTGGATAATACGGTAGCAATGACCGGTGAAGTCTCCATTCGAGGGGGGATAAAACCGGTGGGCGGCATAGTAGCAAAGGTAGAAGCCGCTCGACAATCCGGCGCAAAAAAGGTGCTCATACCACAGGAGAACTGGCAGGAAATCTTTTCTCAGTTAGAGGGGATTAAGGTGGTACCTGTCCAGTGCTTAGAACAGGCGATTGAACATTCTTTGGTAGGGGGCATGGAAGAACTTCCCCAAAAGTTTCAAATATCTCAGGCAGAGGTATTTACTGCTTCACCTTTGGTGTGACTCTTTTTCACCTAACAATAGAAAACCCGGCAGTCCTAGACTACCGGGTTTTCTATTGTTAGTTAGGATGATGTTTCCTCCACATGTAAATTAAGGAAGGATTTGTTCGGGAGCAACGAGAATACATATAAAGAAGCGGGAATATATTCGCTGTTGATAAGAAAAAATAGATATATCAGTTTTGGAGGTGACAGTTAAATGGAGCAGCAGGAAAATGTACGTCAACTGCCTCTCTTACCACTGCGGGGAGTTTTAGTCTTTCCCTATATGGTCATTCATTTAGATGTAGGTCGCGACCGCTCGGTGGCCGCCATCGATGAGGCAATGATTAATGACCGTGAAATATTCCTCACTATGCAGAAGGAAGCGCAGACGGACGAACCTAATGAAGAGGACATATATACCACCGGTACCGTTGCCGAGATTAAACAGTTGTTAAAGCTGCCGGGAGGTACAATTCGAGTACTGGTGGAAGGGGTTGCCAGGGCACGAATAAAACATTACCTAGAAAAAGAACCATACATAAAGGTTGAAATTGAACTTCAACCGGAAAGTAACGAAAAGAGTGTCGAAATTGAGGCTTTGATGCGGAGCTTGGTGGATAAGTTTGAACGTTATGTGAAGATGAGTAAGAAAGTATCCCCGGAGACGGTGGTTTCCGTAGTGACTATTGAAGAACCTGAGCGGTTGGCTGATGTAATTGCTTCACACTTGTCTTTAAAGCTTACGGATAAACAAAGGGTACTGGAGGCCGTAGACGTTAGTGAGCGTCTAGAATTACTATGCAATTTGCTGGCAAATGAAATGGAGATTTTGGAACTCGAACGTAAAATAAATATGCGTGTTCGCAAACAGATGGAAAAAACTCAGAAGGAATATTATCTGCGCGAACAGATGAAAGCAATCCAGAAGGAACTGGGCGATAAAGATGACCGGGCGGCAGAAGTGGAAGAACTGCGGGAAAAGATTGAAAAAGCGCGACTGCCTAAAGAGGTTAAGGAAAAGGCATTAAAAGAGGTTGACCGTTTGGATAAGATGCCGCCGATGGTAGCAGAAGCTACAGTAGTGAGAAACTATTTGGATTGGTTAGTAGCGCTGCCTTGGAGCAAACAAACCAAGGACCGCTTGGATATAGAGCTGGCAGAGAAGATTCTAAACGAAGATCATTATGGGCTGAAGGAAGTGAAAGACCGTATCCTTGAGTATTTGGCCATCCGTAAATTGGCCAAAAAACTGAAAGGCCCCATAATTTGCTTTGTCGGCCCTCCCGGTGTGGGAAAAACTTCGCTGGCTAAATCCATTGCCAGGTCTTTAAACAGGAAATTTATTCGCATGTCTTTGGGCGGAGTGCGAGATGAGGCGGAAATACGCGGACACCGGCGCACATATGTAGGTGCTATGCCCGGCAGGGTCATGCAAGGTTTACGCCAGGCGGGTTCAAGGAACCCAGTGTTCTTGATGGATGAGATTGACAAAATGAGTATGGATTTCCGCGGTGACCCTTCTTCCGCGCTGCTGGAGGTACTGGACCCGGAGCAGAACCATACCTTTAGCGACCACTATATTGAGAATAGCTTTGACCTGTCCCAGGTGCTGTTTATTACCACCGCCAATGTGCAGTATAATATTCCCCGGCCATTATTGGATAGGATGGAGATAATTTATATCGGTGGTTATACTGAGCATGAAAAAGTGAAAATAGCTGAGAAACATCTGCTTAAAAAACAGTTGGATGAACACGGACTCGAGGATAAACAGCTGGATATATCGGAAAATGCATTGCGAAAGATGATTCGTGAGTATACTCGGGAGTCCGGCGTACGTAATTTAGAGCGTACTATCGCTACCGTTTGCCGTAAGGCGGCTCGGGATATTGTCGCAGGAAAAAGTGACAGGGTGCTGGTCAGTGCCGGCAACTTGGAAAAATATCTTGGTATTCCTCAGTACCGTTTTGGTGTTGCGGAAAAAGAGGATGTGGTGGGAGTAACCACCGGACTTGCCTGGACCCAAGTAGGCGGTGAAGTGCTTAGTGTAGAGGCTACCGTGCTCAAAGGTAAAGGAGGGTTGACCCTTACCGGGAAGCTAGGGGACGTGATGAAAGAATCAGCTCAAGCCAGTTTTAGTTATGTTCGATCTAAAGCCGCTGATTTAGGCATCAAGGAAAATTTCCATGAAACCAGTGATATCCATATACACGTGCCCGAAGGAGCCATTCCCAAGGATGGACCATCAGCGGGTATTACTATGGCTACAGCTCTGGCCTCCAGTTTATCTGGGAAAGCAGTACGTAAAGATGTGGCTATGACCGGTGAGATAACTTTACGTGGTCGGGTGCTGCCGGTGGGGGGCATAAAGGAAAAGTTACTGGCGGCGCATCGTGCCGGTGTAAAGACGGTAATCTTACCCCGGGATAATAAGCGCCAACTTGAAGAGGTTCCTACCAATGTTAAAAGAAAGCTTAATTTCGTCTTGGTCGAGCATATGGATGAAGTTCTGGCTGAGGCGTTGGTGAATGATGCGCATTAAAAAGGCCGAATTCATTAAAAGTGCTCTCAAGCCGGAGCATTATCCCCAGGAAGTGATTCCGGAGGTGGCCTTTTCTGGTCGGTCCAACGTGGGTAAATCATCAATGTTTAATCAATTGGTAGGTCAGAAAAGCTTGGCCAGAGTGAGTCGACAACCCGGACGTACGCAAACAATTAACTTTTTTTTGGTTAATAATTCGTTTCATATGGTAGATTTGCCCGGTTACGGTTTTGCAAAGGTACCGCTTAAGGTGAAGGCCCAGTGGGGCAAGATGATGGAAACTTACTTGGGTAAGCGGCAGCAGCTGCGCGGTGTGGTACTGCTATTGGACATTCGGCATAAGCCCACCGGCGATGACCGACAGATGCTTGATTGGCTTATTGATAATAAACTGCCGGTGATTGTGGTAGCTACCAAGTCGGATAAGATTAGTAAAGGCAGGCGGCAGCATCACTTAGCGGTAATTAAGAAAGAGTTGGCACTCTCCCCGGAACAACAGATTGTTCAATTTTCGTCTCAAACCGGTGAGGGAAAAGAGTTGTTACTTTCGGGAGTAGAGGCATTAATAAACGAATAAGAAAGTCAACACTGAGGGTGTCGGGCACCACTAGTGTTGACTTTCTTTATGTATGGGAAATCGTGGGTTGTGGATACAATTTCCTATACAGGGGGGTTGGTAGGGATAGAATCACCTAAGGACTTCACATTCATTATGTTTTTAGTTCGGCCAGCAGCATACCGGCAAGCACCAGAAGACCGCCAGAGATATCCTTTACGCCCAGTGCTTCATGCAGTAATATTAAGGCAAATAACGCGGCAAACACCGGTTCCATGCTCAGGATGATGGCTGTGCGTGTTTCTGTGGTGAACTTTTGAGCCCAGTTTTGAATAAGATAAGCTAGAGCGGTGGCGGGAATTGCGGTAATAATCAGGCCCCAGATGACATTGGCGGTAAAATGCACAGCTTGTCCCTCCCAAACGAGGGCTGAGAGACCGCTTAATATCGCTACAGTACCGATTTGGATTACTACCAGCACCATGGTGTCGTGATTGGGGGAATAACGCCCCACAAAGACAATATGCAGTGCAAAACTGGCGGCACAAAACAATACCAGCAGGTCGCCAAGGTTAACTGCCAGGGGAAGGCTTAAAGATAAAAGGCCTAGTCCTGCGGCGGCAGTTATTGCCCCCAAAATTGCGTAGCGGTTGGCTGTTCTTTTAAATAACAGGCGGGCAAATAACGGTACCATTACTACTGACAAACCGGTGATAAAGCCGGCATTAGAGGCAGTGGTATATTGAAGACCGATTGTTTGAAAGGAATATCCGGCAAAAAGTACCATACCAACTGTCATGCCGGCGCTTAAGGATTTTTTATTAATCTGACGCAGCTTACGACCAGAAAACAACCCCATAAAAATAAATGCAATACCGAAACGAATCGCGTTGAAAGTATAAGGCCCTATATCTACCAAGGCATTTTTTACGCTGACAAAGGTAAGGCCCCAAATCAAGGCTACTATCAGCAGGAGCAAATCGGCCTGTAATTGCCGGTTATTATCCATAGTTTCATCCCTCTATTCTTTAAAGACGCCATTATAATTTTGTCAGAGTATATCAATTCGGTCAAGGAAAAAACTTTTACTCAAAGACCGATATGGGAAATGTTTCGATGATGGTTATAAAAACCCAGCGGCTGCCGTATTTTATAAATAGCAAATATGGGAGGTGGATTGATGGCTGGGACAAATTTTAAAGCTATTTGGAAGGGCTTTTGGATGGGTGCCGCGATCTTAATCGGCGGCTATACCCTGCTGCTTCTTTGGGTGTTGTTTGGTTCAAGACAGAGTTATTATTTACCTGGATATATGCGGGTAATAGTTTTCTTAGCGTTGGTAATGGCTGGGTTTAGTGGCGGAAAAGCAGCTCGCTGGCAGGGATGGAAACACGGAGGTTGGATTGGTGCGGCGGTGGCACTTGCTGCAGTAGCAATAAATGCTGCTTTGATACCGCAAATTGTTTCAGTTAACCAAGTGGTATACAAATTATTGGTTGGCGCCGTAACTGGCGGGGCAGCTGCAGTCTGTGGTGTAAATATAGCATTTTTGCAGCGACGGGGCAGACTTGGAAAAGGTAATAAGGATAAGTCCCTTTATTAAAATATTGCTGAAAAAAAGGAAATTTAGGTTTTGAGAACGAATATACAGTAAAATAAATATTCTAACTATTTAATTTTTTGTTAAGTAGTTGGTTAAAGGCATATTACGGTTCCCGTTGGAGAAGATTCGGGAACCTGAAAAAATTGTAGCAAGGGGTGTGGCAATTGAAGATAGCAGATGACCTGCTGGCAGGAAATCGTAGGGCTTTGGCCAGAGCAATAACCATAGTCGAGAATGAAGCACCGGAGAAAAAGGAACTTTTGGCTGCTCTCTACCCTCATACCGGAAGGGCTTACGTTATTGGCATTACCGGTTCTCCGGGTGCAGGTAAGAGTTCGTTAGTGGACCGATTGACACAACATATTCGTAAGGCCTACGGATTAAGCGTGGGAATCATTGCGGTTGATCCAACCAGTCCTTTTAGCGGTGGGGCGCTATTAGGTGATAGAATCCGTATGCAGGACCATGTATTAGATGAAGGGGTCTTTATTAGAAGTATGGGTACCCGAGGCAGTCTGGGCGGCCTTTCCAGAGCTACCAAGGAAGCTATCAAGGTGTTGGATGCTTCAGGGAAAGATGTGATTTTGGTAGAGACGGTAGGGGTAGGTCAGTCCGAGCTTGATATCATGAATGCTGCCGATAGTACTGTGGTGGTGTTGACCCCCGGTGCCGGTGACATTATTCAAACTTTGAAAGCGGGAATTATGGAAATTGCTGATGTTTTTGCAGTCAATAAGGCGGATCTGGAAGGTGCAGATCGTACCGCGACTGAAGTGAGGGCTATGTTGGACTTAGACAGGGAGCGCCAGTGGCGCCCGCCGGTGGTGCCGGTGGTATCGCTGCATAATACAGGATTGGACGACTTATATCAGGCGATTATGAGGCATAAGGAATACCTGGATAGCACAGGCTTCTTAACCGATTACCGACAGCAGCGGCTTAAGTCCGAAGTGGTGGAAGTAGTGCTGGAACGATTAAAGCAGCGTATTGGCCGGGAATTTAAGGATTCAGGTGAATTCGAACAAACATTGGAAAAAGTGATTAACAGGGAGATTGACCCCTACCATGCTTCAGATATCATTTTGGAAAGAATGGTGCGGGGCGGATCTGTTTCGTAACATTATAGGGCCTGTATAGCGAGGTTGACAGCGGTACATAATACCAGTAATATATAGCTAGAAAACTTTACATGTAAAAAATTGTGAAGGGGAGTAGTAGTCGCTGCCAACCGCCAGAGAGAGAGACCCTCAATAGGCTGCAAGGTCTTTTCGGTTTTGAAAGCGGTGAAGTCGCCCTGGAATTGTCTAGCTGAAAACAAGTAGGCTGGGCCGGTAAAAGCCGTTATCTTTTGGAGTGTGGCTTATAGAGCCGAACTAAGGTGGTACCGCGGAACCCTTTCGTCCTTATAGATGAAGGGTTTTATTTTATTTATAAGAAAAATATGGCATATTTATCAAGAAGGATGGTGCGTCTATGCAGGAGCAATCTTTAAGTAAAACTTACGATCCTTCCCGAGTGGAGGAGAAATGGTATCACACTTGGGAGGAAAAGAGTTATTTTGTAGCAGAAAGGGAAGAAGGCCGAGAGGCATTCTCTATTGTGATGCCCCCGCCAAATGTTACCGGGTCTCTACACTTGGGACATGCGTTGGATAGTACGCTTCAGGATATTCTTACCCGCTGGCGCCGTATGCAGGGTCGCAACACTCTTTGGCTGCCGGGGACTGACCACGCGGGTATTGCGACTCAGGCTAAGGTGGAGGAACAACTGGCCCGGGAAGGGAAGTCCAAGAATGATTTAGGGAGAGATGAATTTTTAGAGCGGGTATGGGATTGGAAACACCAGTATGGTGACCGTATCACGCGCCAGCTGCGTACTCTTGGCGCATCCTGTGACTGGTCCCGCGAAAGGTTCACGATGGATGATGGGTGCTCTGATGCTGTGCGGGAGGTTTTTGTCCGCCTGTACGAAAAAGGATTAATTTATCGTGGTAATTACATTATTAATTGGTGCCCTAAGTGTCAGACGACGATTTCCGATATTGAAGTTGAACACCAAGAAAGTGCGGGCAGCCTTTGGCATATCCGCTATCCAATTAAAGATAGCGATGAATATGTAGTAGTTGCAACTACCCGTCCGGAGACCATGTTGGGAGATACGGCGGTAGCGGTACACCCCGATGACTCTCGCTACAAGAAATTAGTGGGTAAAACCGTAATTCTTCCCGTTGTCGGCAGGGAAATTCCCATTGTTGCAGACGAATATGTAGACCCGGAATTCGGCTCCGGGGCAGTAAAGATAACTCCGGCCCATGACCCAAATGATTTTGAAATCGGTCAGCGTCATCAACTACCGCAGGTGGTGGTTATTGATAAAACCGCTAAAATGACAGCGGAGGCAGGTAAATATCGGGGGATGGACCGGTACGAATGCCGGGAAATTCTGGTGCAGGACTTAATGGGGGCTGGTTTCTTGGTAGAGACTGAGGAACACCGGCATGCTGTGGGCCAATGCTATCGCTGTGACACGGTTGTCGAACCATTGGTGTCCCGACAGTGGTTTGTCCGGATGGGACCCTTGGCTAAACCGGCTATTGAAGCAGTAGAGGAGAAACGTATTCGCTTTGTTCCGGAGCGTTTTACCAAGGTTTATCTTGGATGGCTTGAAAACATTAGAGACTGGTGTATCTCCAGGCAGCTTTGGTGGGGGCATCGTATTCCAGTATGGTATTGTCAGGACTGTGGTGAAATAATTTGTTCGATTAATGATCCTGACCAATGCACCGGCTGCGGCAGTAGCAAATTGCAACAGGACCCTGACGTATTGGATACCTGGTTTAGCTCAGGGCTATGGCCTTTTTCGACATTAGGCTGGCCTGGGGATACGGCAGACCTACGCACTTTTTATCCCACTTCAGTGCTGGTCACTGGTCGGGATATCATCTTCTTCTGGGTTGCCCGAATGATATTTATGGCTTTAGAATTCAGACAGGAAGTACCCTTTAAGGAAGTATTTATCCATGGATTGGTGCTTGATGCTCAGGGCAGAAAAATGAGTAAATCTTTGGGTAACGGTGTTGACCCTATTGAGATAATTGAAAAGTATGGTGCCGACACGCTGAGATTTATGCTGATTACTGGTAACACACCAGGTAATGACCTGCGTTTTCATTTTGAACGTCTGGAGGGAACCAGGAATTTTGCTAATAAAATCTGGAATGCAGCTAGGTTTGTAATCATGAATTTAGAAGATGATAAATCTTACGAGGGTGTCAGCGCCCAATATACTTTAGCGGATCGATGGATACTATCTCGTTTTAATAGTACGGCTAAAGAGGTGACTCGTTTATTAGGCAAGTACGAGCTCGGAGAGGCAGCCCGCTTGTTGTATGAATTTATCTGGAGCGAATTTTGTGATTGGTATATCGAGCTGGCTAAGGAACGATTGTATGGTGACAGCCCAGTGGGCAAATATACCGCTCGTAAACTATTAAAGACCATATTAAGTGACACCATGAAACTGCTGCACCCATTTATGCCTTTTATAACCGAAGAAATATGGCAGCAACTTGACCCAGATGGTGAGACAATTATGCAGAGCAGTTGGCCGGAAGGGGATACCTCCTTGATGGACGACGATGCAGAAAGGGAGATGGGTCTGGTAATGGCTGTTATTCGGGGAATTCGCAATATCCGCGGTGAAATGAATGTACCCCCCGGCCGCAAAGCTAGGGTTATTCTTGCTGCTAATTCCGGACAGTCAGAGGCAGTATTAACTGCAAACACAATTTACCTGAATAATATGGCCCATGCGTCTCCGGTTGAGGTTTTTAACAGTTTAGAACATAAACCAGAACAAGCAGCCGCAGCTGTAGAGGGTGGAGTGGAAATTTTCATGCCCCTTCAGGGTCTGATAGATTTTGATAAGGAAAAGGCACGTTTGGAGAAGGATATGTTAAACCTTGAAAAGGAACTGAGCAGAGTGGAAAAGAAACTGGGCAATCCTAACTTTCTTGACAAAGCACCAGAAAATGTAGTGGAGAAAGAAATAGCAAAACGGGAAGAATTTTTGAGTAAAAAGGGCACCCTTCAGGAAAGATTGAGTTTGATTGCCAAGGGATAGCAGCAACTGTTGAAATAAAAACTTGGCAGCTTGCCAACCCAAATGCGGGTCATTTTCCTGCGGAGGTTTAGTATTATGCCTGCACAAAGAATAATGCTTTTTCGCGAAGAAAAATTTATGTAATTTTTCAGCTAGGAGAGGGAATGCTCTTATGAATTATCAGGAAGCAATTGAATTTTTGCACGACTTGACTAAGTTTGGCTTTAATTTCGGGTTGGACAGGATAAAAACTTTATTAGAATTACTGGGCAGCCCTCATCAGGAGCTAAAAACAGTTCATATTGGCGGCACCAATGGTAAGGGTTCAACGGCTGCTATGACGACCAGCATTTTGAAAGCTGCTGGTAAGAGCACCGGCCTTTATACTTCGCCCCACTTGGACAGCTATAGGGAAAGAATCCAAATTAACGGTGAAATGATTTCTGAATCAGAAATGGCCGGTTTGCTGACTGAAGTAAGACCGCATTTAGAAGAGATGGTGGTAGCGGGTCATGAACATCCAACGGAATTTGAAGTAATAACCGCAGTTGCGTTACTATACTTCAAGCTTAACAATGTAGATGTGGCGTTGGTAGAAGTAGGACTAGGCGGCTTAATTGATTCTACCAATGTAGTTAATCCGTTGGTCAGTGTCATCACTAATGTAGGCATGGACCATATGGATTACCTAGGAAATTCCCTGGATGAAATAACTCGCATCAAAGCGGGTATTATAAGAAAAGGGACTACGCTTGTTACCGCAGCGGTCAAACCCGAAGTATTAAGTGTTATTGAGGAAATATGTGAGGAAAAACAGAGCCCGCTAATTCGTGTGGGCCGGGATGTCACCCTAGTTTATGGTAAACATTCCTTGGCGGGTCAGCACTTTTCCATAAGTACGGGGAACCGCAGCTATGATTCATTAGAGCTGCCATTACTGGGTAGACATCAAGTTACCAATGCGGCCATGGCAGTTGCGATAATAGAGGAATTGGGCAGACAAGGTTTTGATATCCCTAGCTGGGCGGTAAGTGAAGGTTTAAGGCAGGTGAGATGGCCGGCGAGACTCGAACTAATTGCCGGTCATCCACCGGTATTGGTGGATGCAGCGCATAACTTCGATGGGGCGTTGACTTTGGCCGGTGCATTGCGAGACTATTTTCCCGAAGAAAAAATCGTCCTCTTGATTGGCATGTTGGCAGATAAAGAAAGGGAAAAGGTATTAGGGGTTCTCGCCCCTTTGGCTGAGAAAATAGTGATAACGAAGCCCAATAGCCCGAGGGCCGGGCGGTGGCAGCAGATGGGTGAAGAAGCTCGGCGCTACACACAGCAGGTAGTTATTGAAGAAAACATTGCTCAAGCAGCAAACCTGGCCATTCAAGCGGCAGGCACCACCCATCTTCTCTGTATTACCGGCTCTTTCTATATGGTTGCTGAAGTGAGAAAACATATACTTGAAAGTCGAAATTAATAAATTGTTGTAATAATTTTACATTGATTTTCATTATAGAAGGTATTTTGTAACTTTTGCAGAATAACTAGTCAATATTAATTGTACATTCAAGAACAAGCAGATTGGTTTCAGCGAAATTTCGCTGTTTTTGAGGGGGTTTATTATGAAAACGTCGAAAATACCTGAGGCAACAATTATTCGCTTATCAGTTTATTCACGTTTTTTGACTCAGGTTGATCAGCGGGGCGTGGTTACCATTTCCTCCGGGGAAATTGCTGAGGGAGTTGGAGTAAGTCCGGCCCAAGTGAGAAAGGATTTAGCCTACTTTGGTGAGTTCGGTACCCGGGGCGTAGGTTATAATGTTAAGGACTTGCACCGGCACATTATGAAGATATTGGGTCTTAATACCCACTGGCCGGTAGTTATTATTGGTGCCGGTAATTTGGGTACGGCGCTTTCTATGTACGGCGGTTTCAGGGAGCGGGGCTTTAAAATTGTTGGGATCTTTGATAACGACCCCCAAAAGGTTGGTTATAAGCTCAACGGAGTAATGGTATACGCGCTTAATGACTTGGAAAAAGTGATGAAGGAAGAGAATGTACAAATAGGAATCGTCGCTGTTCCTGCTCATCATGCTCAAGAGGTTGCCAACATTCTGGTTGAAACAGGCATTAGTGCTATTCTTAATTTTGCTCCAAAGGTAATAAATGTTCCCAAAAATGTTGAAATGAGAAATGTCGATTTAACCGTCAACCTGGAAATACTCACATTTAATTTAGGTTTAAGTAAGGATAAACACTGAATTTGCGGCGTCCAAAAGGCGTCTTTTTTTCTGGCAACAGGGCAGTTTTTTCGAGGTTATTTTTCGGGAAGCAATAAAAAGGGTGTGACAAATCATGAAATTGATACTTGCATCCCAATCTCCGCGACGCAAACAACTTCTGGAACAGCTGGGACTAAGTTTTATCATTTCCACCAGCGGGGTGGAGGAAATGATGGCAGCAGGTCGGGACCCGGAGCAGTTGGTAAAAGAATTGGCATTGGCCAAGGCCAAAGATGTAGCGGCCAAATTTTCAAGCGGCGTTGTGATCGGGGCAGATACTTTAGTGGTACTGGGTGATGAGCCTTTAGGGAAACCGAGCACACAGTACGAAGCTAGGGAGATGCTTCAGCGGTTAAGCGGGCGGATGCACCGGGTTGTTACCGGGGTGGCGGTGGTGGCAGTGCCTGCACAGCGAATGATGACAGAATGTGTCACCACCAAAGTCAAGTTCCGCGAACTTAGTTCAAGGAATATTGAGGCCTACTTGGCAACTGGTGAATATATTGACAAAGCCGGCAGCTATGCGATACAAGGAATTGGAGCATTGTTAGTTGAGGGGATAGACGGATGCTACTTCAATGTAGTAGGATTGCCATTGGTGAAGTTGGCCGAAATGCTGCAAAAAGTGGGAATTCAGGTATTGGGGGAGAAGAAAAGTGATCAGAGAGGCGTTACCGGATTATCGCCCAACCATTAAGGATCTTCCGCTGTTAAGTCGTCCTCGGGAAAGACTGGATACATTAGGCTCCCAAGGGCTGTCTGACGCGGAACTTTTGGCTATTGTGCTGGTTACTGGTTCGCGACAGGAGACGGCATTGGATTTAGCCAACCGCCTATTAAATCAGTTTAACGGTTTGGTAGGCTTAATGGATCTGAATTTAGAAGAGCTAACTATGGTAAAAGGAATCGGTGTGGCAAAGGCCTGTCAGGTAAAAGCTTCTTTGGAATTGGCCAAACGGCTGCAGGCGTGGCGGGGAGATGTAATGCCCATTATCAAATGCCCCGGAGACGTAGCGGGGTTACTGATGGAAGAGAGAAGATTTTTGGACAGAGAGCATTTTGATATTTTATGCTTGGATACCAAAAGCCACGTCCTGAAAATTGAAAATATCTCTATTGGTAGTTTGAATGCATCCATTGTCCATCCTCGGGAAGTTTTTAAAAAGGCAATTAGGTGCAGTGCCGCAGCTATCTTACTGGTACATAATCATCCCAGCGGTGACCCAACTCCCAGCAAAGAAGATATCGACGTTACTAAGCGTTTATGTGAATCAGGGGAGCTCTTGGGGATTAAGGTGCTGGATCATGTAATAATTGGAAATAAGCGTTTTGCCAGTCTCAAAGAGAAGGGTTTAATGTAGGTTTTCCTTCCTGTAAAGAAATGCCAACTGTTTTCCTCTTGATAGCTCTTCTGCTTGTCTACTATAATGGTGGTATAAGATGAGAGAGGAGTCAGTCTAAATGATTTTTGCTAAAGATTTAGGAATAGATTTGGGGACAGCAAATACATTAGTACATGTCAAAGGTAAGGGAATTATTTTACGGGAACCATCGGTGGTTGCCATACAGAAAGATACCGGCACAGTTTTGTCCGTTGGCGAAGAAGCAAAAAAAATGATTGGCAGAACCCCGGGGAACATTGTGGCTATTCGCCCAATGAAAGATGGCGTAATAGCCGATTTTGATGTGACCCAGAGTATGTTGCGCTATTTTATTAATAAGGCCTTGAAAAGAAATAACTTTCTTGTTCGCCCCAGAGTTGTAATTTGTATACCGTCAGGGGTTACTGCAGTTGAGGAACGTGCAGTACGGGAAGCAGCGCTGCAGGCCGGGGCCAAAGAGGCATACCTGATTGAAGAGCCAATGGCGGCAGCTATTGGCGCAGGACTGCCGGTTCATGAACCAACTGGTAATATGGTGGTGGACATCGGTGGCGGGACTACTGAAGTCGCAATTATTTCTTTGGGTGGAATTGTTACCAGCAAGTCTATTCGTATCGGTGGTGACGAGATGGATGAGGCCATCGTTCATCATATTAAGCGCCGCTATAATTTAATGATTGGTGATCGAACGGCGGAGGACATAAAAATTACGATCGGTTCGGCTTATTTTGCCGCCACCGAGGCAGATGAAGATAGAAAGTATGCTATTTACGGGGTGCGGGGTCGTGATTTGGTATCCGGCCTACCGAAAACTGTAGAAATTAATGCTGATGAGATAAAGAATGCTCTCTCTGAGCCGGTAACCAGCATCATGGAAGCAATTAAAATCTGTTTGGAAAAAACACCGCCTGAGTTAGCTGCGGATATAATGGATCGGGGTATAGTATTGGCCGGCGGCGGTTCTTTGTTATGGGGTCTTGATCGATTAGTAAGTGAAGAAACGGGCATGCCTGTTCATGTAGCGGAAGATCCCCTGGCCGCAGTGGCCAATGGTACTGGTCATGTTTTGGATAATATTGAGATATTAAAACGGGTGCTTATCCCTACTAAAAGAACTAGGTAAGATTAAATTGTTTGACCTGGACGGAGAGGGGTGATCCGGTTGGTCCGGCTGCCCAAAAAGTCATTTTTCGGGGTGCTGGCGTTGGCAGTATTAATGCTGGTTACCATGCGTTTAACAGATTTAAACCGCAGCCAACTTACCCCTGTGGAAACAGTACTGCGTGACATTTTAGCCCCGCTACAAAGCGGGGTTAGCGGTGTTTCAGGTAAGATATCAGATACGCTTTCAGTTATCACCCGTACAAAGAAGATTACAATTCAATACGGCGAGCTTCAACAGCAGGTCGGTGAACTTACTGCCAAATTAAACATGATGGAAGAATATCGGCAAGAAAATGTGCGCTTAAGAAAGATGCTGCAGATGAAACAATCTCTGGATAATAGGTTTCAAATGGTAGGAGCTGCGGTGATAGCCAGAGATGCTAGTAATTGGTATCATTCCATTACTGTTGACCAAGGTAAGGATCGGGGAATAAAAAGGGATATGCCTGTAATCAGCCAACGGGGATTGGTGGGCAGGGTAATTGCTGTAACCAAAGGGACCGCCGAAATATTATTACTGATGGACCCGGAAGGGTCTGCAGGCGGCCTGGTGCAGGCCACCCGTACTCCGGGAATTATTAAAGGTAATGGCGAAGGGAAAGGTCTGACCATGGTGCATTTAGCTCATGATGCACCTATCCAAGAAAATCAGGTAGTGGTTACTTCGGGCTTGGGAGACATTTTCCCTAAGGGTCTGCGTATTGGCTATATAACAGGAACTGTAGTGGAAGCTAATGGATTGGTAAAGAAAGCATTTATTCAACCCTTTGCGGACTTTAACCGGTTGGAAGAAGTGTTTATTATTGCAGGCGTAAAAGGGGGAGAGTAGGGTGCGGATACTGGGTTTGGCATTATTGTTGCTTATATCTCTGGTATTGGAAAGTACGGTGCTGGAGCAGTGGCGCGTCTTTAATGTTACCCCGGATTTGGTGCTTGTCTGGGTAATAATTCTTACCCTTTTGTGGGGACGGCGCCGAGGTGCAATCGTGGGTTTTATTTTTGGTTTGGTGGAGGATCTCTTTTTTGCCAAATATGTCGGTACCAATGCTCTTATAAAAATGGTAGTTGCCTTATTTATCGGGTCGGTTGAGGAAAAACTGTTTAAAGAAAACATATTTGTCCCGGTCTTGGCTGCATTTTTAGGCAGTATTATGTATCAGTTCGGTATCATGATACTGGAGTTATACCTCGGCCGGATGCTGAAATTTGACCTGAGAACGCTCTTTGGTTTTTCCATTTATAATGGAATTATTGCCTTGGTGGTGTATCGTGGTTTTTACCGCTCCTGCTCCTTGGGATGGCTGAAAATTCCTGAACGGTGGAGGGAGATTAGTGGATAAAAAGGCATTGACAAAACGGCTGCGCATCTACTTTGGTATTCTAATAGTGGCTTTTTTAATCCTGGCAGTAAGATTATTTTACCTACAGGTGGTAATGGCCAGTCAATGGCAGACCGTCTCGGAGCAAAACAGATTGCGAATGCTGCCCGTATCAGCAAGACGGGGAGACATTATAACTGACGATGGCCATGTTTTGGCCACGTCTAAACCGGTATTTACCGTATCCGTGATGCCTGGTGGTTCAGGTGACCAGTTGGACCAGGTTTCGGAAAAATTAGCGGTAATCTTGGCTGATGAGGAAATAAGCGCAGACACAATAGTTGAAAAGGTGAATGCTCAGAGTCGTAAATTTGAACCGGTGGAAATAAAGAAATTGATGCCCGGTGGAGAAGGAACTTGGGAAATTGTAACTCTGATTGAAGAGCATCGCCGGGACCTGCCCGGTGTGGTTATTAAAGAAGCACCTTTACGTTATTATCCTGATGGAAATATAGCCGGTCATCTGCTGGGCTTTGTAGGTCAGATTAATAAAGAGGAGCTGGAGGGCCATAAAGCAGATAATTACGGCTTAAACGATAAGATTGGTAAAGTGGGCCTGGAGCGGGAGTTCGAGCTGTTGTCGGCAGAAGAAGCCCAAGTAGGTTTACGGGGTAAAAAGGGTCTAAATCAGGTTGAGGTGGACGCTCAAAACCGTATTGTACGGGATTTGGGGACTATTCTACCGCCCACACCTGGTTACAATGTCAACTTAACTTTAAATTATGGTGTTCAAAAAGCCCTGGAAACGTCGATGAATTCGGTACTGAAAGAGATTGCTGCAGAAAACCCCAAAGCGAAGGCTGCCGGAGCGGTGGTGCTGGATGTCAAAACTGGTGCCATCTTGGGTTTGGCCAGTACGCCAAGTATTAACCCTAATGATTTTGTTGACGGCAGTTACAGCGACAAATCCGATTATTATAGTGACTCTGAGCTTAAACCCATGTTTAACAGAGCGGTTCAGGGGACTTATCCTCCTGGCTCGACATTTAAACCAATTACCGGTATGGCGGCGTTGGATTCAAAAGCGCTGGATACCAGTGACACGGTTGTCTGTCGAGGTGCTTATTGGCGCCCCCCTTACATCAAATGTTGGGATGTTCATGGGGTGGTGGATTTTTACCGTGCTATAGCCATATCCTGTAATACTTATTTTCAGGATGCCGGGTATAAGGCGGGAATAGAAGAGTTAAACCGGGTGGCCCAGGAATTCGGTCTGGGACAGCCTTTAGACATATTGGGTATTTCGGGGGAAGCCAAGGGTATTTTACCTACTCCTCAGTGGAAGGAAAACCTTAATTCGGTAATTATCACCCGGCAGTTTGATAGAAAAAAAGAAAATCTAGAGAAGGAATATGCGACTAAGCTGGCGGAAGCGGAAACCCTGGAAGAGAGGGAAAAAATTTCTGGTGAAAAGGAACAGAAGCTGGCCGTGCTTGAAGCGGAAAGAAAAATTCAATACAATTTCAACACCAAGTGGCAGGATTTTGACACCTTTAACACTTCAATTGGCCAAGGGTCCAATATGTATTCCATGCTGCAGCTGGCTAATTATGTAGCCACTTTGGCTAATGGCGGACAACATTGGCGTCCTTATTTGGTAAAGTCTTTGACAAGTTCTGATGGTAAAGTGGCGAAAGATTATCAACCGGAGCTGTTGAATATGGTAACCGTTTCACCGCAGGTGATGGCGGATACCAGGAAAGCTATGGCCCTGGTTACCAAACCTGGGGGGACGGCATATTCCTTGTTCAGAAATTTCCCTAAGGAGATAACCGTAGGCGCCAAGACAGGAACTGCCCAAACAGGTCGTAGGGGAGATGATCCCGATAACGATTTCCACGGAGTATTTATTGCCTTTGCGCCGGCGGATGACCCGCAAGTGGCGTTTGCCGGAGTGGTAGAGTATGGGCAACATGGCAGCACATCGGCGGGTAAGATTGCCAAGGCAGTATTTGAGGAATACTTTGGCTTAAACCAACAATCGGACGAAATAAAATAAATTGTCTATTTTTGATAGAAAACAGGGGAAAAAGACCCCTGTTTTTTCATGGGAAAAAGCAGGATTTATGCGGGTATTGTAGAAACTAAAATTATCTAAAGCTGGTGTAAAATAGCAGTTATCTTTAGGGGCGGTAGATATAGGAGGATAAGTATGGTAACGGATAAGAAATCCGGGTCACCCGGAGAAGACAACGACAACGAGAACGAGGAACAGAATAAAAACGCCCACCCCTTGACGGAAGAAACGCCCACAATTCTTATTCAGAAGACACTCCGGTCGGGTCAGAGTATTCGATATCCTGGTAATGTAGTAGTGATGGGAGATGTAAACCCAGGGGCGGAAATTACTGCCGGCGGTAATGTGGTGGTGATGGGCTCGCTGAGAGGAGTAGTTCATGCCGGGGCTACCGGTAGTATTGACGCACTGGTGACCGCTTTCAGGCTGCAACCTACACAACTACGTATTGCTGATCAGATCACCAGGGCTCCGGACGGCGGGGCACAACTTCCGGACCAACCGGAAATAGCCAAGATAAAAAACGGAAGGGTAGTAATTGAACGATACCTGCCCGGTGAAAAACAAAAAGTTTAGTTAATTTTCCAACCACGAGGAGGAAATCTTATGGGAGAAGTAATTGTCATCACTTCCGGAAAAGGCGGAGTAGGGAAGACCACAGCCACGGCAAACCTTGGTACCGGGCTGGCAGCGCTGGGCAAAAAAGTAGTGCTGGTGGATACCGATATTGGTCTGAGAAATTTAGACGTAGTATTGGGTCTGGAAAACCGCATAGTTTACGACATTGTTGACGTAACTAACGGTAACTGCCGCTTGAAGCAGGCATTGATAAAGGATAAGCGTTTTGATGACCGGTTATTTTTGCTTCCTGCCGCCCAAACCAAGGATAAAACGGCAGTAAGCGAAGACCAAATGTGCGTACTTACGGCAGAACTGAAAGAGGAATTTGACTATGTCATTATTGACTGCCCTGCAGGGATTGAACAAGGGTTTAAAAATGCAATTTCCGGGGCAGAGCGCGGCCTAGTAGTCACTACTCCGGAAGTATCTGCTGTGAGGGATGCGGATAGGATTATTGGATTATTGGAAGCAGCGGATCTCAGGGACCCGCAATTAATCATCAACCGTTTAAGGCCGGCAATGGTAAAAAAAGGTGACATGATGGACATTAATGATATGATAGACATTTTGGCCATTGACCTTATTGGTGTGGTACCGGAAGATGAAACGATTGTGGTTTCTACTAACCGCGGTGAACCGGCAGTGTTGGATAATGAGTCATTGGCGGGCGAAGCCTACCGAAATATTGCCAAGCGTTTAACCGGTGAAGAGGTACCTCTTCTAAATCTGGACGCCAACGGTTCTTGGATGAAACGTTTGAAAAAAATGTTTGGTATTAGTTAGAGAGGGGGCCATGACTTTGTTAGAATTACTTCAGCGTATTTTTGGTAAAGATAACGATACCAGTAAAACTGTGGCCAAGGAGAGGTTGCGACTGGTTTTGGTTCATGACCGATCCAATGTCTCTCCCCAAGTCTTGGAATCGTTAAAAGTTGATTTGATTAAGGTTATTTCAAATTATATGGAAATTGATGAGAGTGCTTTGGAAGTGAGCCTAAGTGACGAAGACCAAGCTGTAGCGTTAGTAGCAAACATTCCTGTAATCAAAGTTAAAAGAACTGTTTAGAGCCAATCGGGACCGGGTACCAACCGGTCTTTTTTTATTACGATTTTTTATTGTTGTGGGCACAAAGGCCATATTGGACTGAGTTTCTGGGGAACATTTCATTTAAAAGCTGCTTTAACAGGCTCGGAGGTTAAGGTATAATGGGAATGGTGAAAAGATTGTAATGGGGGATGGGAATGCGCAGAAAATATTTTCGGACATTGGATTTTCCGTTGCTTGGTGCGGCGGCGGCGATAATTGCTATGAGCTTACCGGTATTGCGTAGTGCGTCCGCAGGTGTATCCGATGATCCGTATCACTTTATCGTGAAACAGACTATCTCCATTGTTATTGGTTTGGTAGGTATGATAGTGGTGATGTCTATCAATTATAATCAGTTTGCTCGGTTTAGCAAGTGGTTGTATCTAGGCAACTTAATACTTTTAGCGGTAGTATTGGTGCCTGGGCTGGGGACAGAGGCAAATGGTGCAACAAGTTGGATTCGTGTGGGACCGTTGAGTTTGCAACCGGTGGAGTTTGCTAAGATTCTCATCATCTTAACCTTTGCCAATTTCTTAGTCAGCCGCCAAGGTAAATTAAATACTTTCAGGGAATTGATACCTTGTTTTCTCCATTTCATTTTCCCCATGCTGTTAATATTGAAGCAGCCGGATTTGGGATCCTCGCTGGTCTTTTTAGTGATACTGTTTGGTATGCTGCTAGTAGGCGGGGTACGTTTGAGCCTTTTATTTAGCCTTCTTGGTTCCAGTCTGGCAGGGGCAGTAAGTTGGGTTTTTTTAAATCTTAAGTTTGGTGTGCCGTTACCCATCAAAAACTATCAGTTGATGCGCTTAATTGTTTTTTTAAATCCTTATGCTGATGGTAAAGGCGGGCGGGGATTTGGTTATAATGTTATTCAATCATTGACCGCCGTTGGATCGGGGAAAATTTGGGGGCAGGGACTTGGCCAAGGGTCCCAGGTACAGTTGAATTTTCTCCCGGAGCATCATACGGACTTTATATTTTCGGTGGTAGGTGAGGAATTAGGCTTTGCCGGTTCGATATTTTTGTTATTAATGTACTTTTTGCTGCTTTACCGCCTGATAAAGATTGCTCAAAACGCCAAAGATATGTATGGGTCATTGATAGTGACCGGTGTTATTTCCATGTTTTTTTATCATGTTGTACAGAATGTTGGTATGGCTATAGGTATTATGCCCATTACCGGCCTGCCGCTGCCCATGTTTAGTTACGGGGGCAGTTCTATGATGGCTAATCTAATTGCATTGGGGCTGGCACTGAATGTCAACCTACGCCGCAAGAAAATTATGTTTTGAATGTAAACCTTGACAATGAAATAAATGCCCTTCTTTTTGGCATAATAACCATTAATAGTGCTTAAAAGGAGGTTTTTTATGTTAGAACGCAAAGTTTGCGAACGCTGCGGTGCCAATAGTGATGAGCATGTGATGATGGAATATGAATATAAGGGCGACAAAAAGCATATCTGCGTACGCTGTTTGCCTGCCCTTATCCACGGAAAAGGCTAGAGCTTAAAAAAAATGGCATAATTACCCAAGTAGGACATATAATTGTTAACGATTACGCATGTCCACGAGGGGTGAATTCCATTGAAAAAAATCTTTTTGCATAGGATTCCCAAGGCATCGTCGCCGAGACCGAAAATTGGTGATAAAAAAGTATTATTTACTCCTAGAAGGCGAAGAGGATTGATGGCGCTCGGCTTGGTGATATTGGTAGCATTGGTTTTGAGGCTTGATTACCCTGGCCTCCGCTCTGTGCAACGTCAGGCAGTAATGATGCTTACTTCCCGGGAAGCTGATTGGACGCCGATGCTAAACAAGTGGGCGCGGGAAGGTATCTGGCAGGATAGTTTTGACAAACAGGTATTTCAGCAGACCTATCAAGAAACAATGCTGCTGCCTGTATCCGGTAAAGTCCACAAGATGTACCAATCGGAACAGCATCCTGGTGTAGATATAGTTACTGAGGAGGGCACCTTGGTTAAGGCGGCACTGTCCGGTGAAATTATTCCCTTTAGCAACGGGCCGTCGGATAATGCTGTTGCCGTAAGACATTCCAGCGACAGGGTTACAATTTATGCAGGATTACAAAATGTAACGGTAGATGTAGGCCAAATGGTTCCCCAGGGTAAGGTGCTGGGAGTGGCAAAGAACATGGTGCATTTTGAGATGCGAATAAAGAATGTCCCTACAGATCCTCTGCCATATTTGTCTGTCAGCGATACACTTTAGAATCAGAACTATTATGAACAATAACTTGACAAAATGGTGCCAGGCACCATTTTGTCAAGTTATTGTTTTTTAAACCAGTCGAAAAAGAATAAGTTCCGGGGCGGCTTAAATGTAACTACGGTCAAGGGAAGTTTTCATTTAATACCAAAGGCAAAAAGGAAAATACTGCCTCATTGTAGAAAAATAACAAATACAGGGCATATTAGAAAGGAATAAGGGTATCATTTACCATAAAATACGCAAGAATGGATATTTCCAAACCGGGAGGATGTTATGCGACAGTATATCCAGGAAAAAATCTTGCCTCATGTTTTAAAGCCCACACGGTATTTGGGTAATGAATGGAATGTTGTGAAGAAAGAGTGGGAGGAAGCCAAAGTCACTATGGCCTTCGCCTTTCCCGACGTTTACGAAATTGGGATGTCCCATTTAGGGCTGCATATTTTATATGGATTAGTGAACAATAGGTCGGAATTCCTGATGGAAAGGGTATTTGCACCTTGGGTGGATATGGAAGAGCAACTACGCAGGCATAAAATTCCACTTTTTACATTGGAATCTTACAGAGCGCTGGGCGATTTTCATGTGCTTGGATTTACCTTGCAGTATGAGATGAGTTATACCAATATTCTTAATATGTTGGATTTAGCTGGTATTCCATTGAAAAGTGCTGACCGCCAAGAAGGGCCATTGGTAATTGGCGGCGGCCCTTGCGCCCTTAATCCCGAACCGTTAGCGCCGTTTTTTGACTGCTTTTTACTGGGTGATAGTGAAGAAATGCTTCTTCAACTGCTTGAAATTACGGCAAGGCATCTAAATGAAGACGGTAAGTTTGACAGGGAGGCATTATTGGGTGAATTGTCGCTGGTTTCGGGTATTTATGTTCCTGGGTTTTACCAGCTTCGATATAAGCCGGATGGAACTATCGGTTCGGTTGATCCGGCGAAGGAAGAGGTGCCGCCGCGGGTGCAGCGCCGGATAGTGCAAAATCTTGATGAGGCTTATTTTCCCACTAAACCGTTAGTGCCTTATATGGAAATAGTCCATGACCGGATGATGCTTGAAGTAATGCGCGGTTGTACTCGGGGATGTCGTTTTTGTCAGGCGGGCATGGTCTATCGGCCGGTTCGGGAACGAAAAAAGGATACCTTGCTTAAGCAGGCAGAAGAGTTGGTGCAAAATACAGGTCACGAAGAAATTTCTTTAACTTCGCTAAGCACGGCAGACTACTCTTGTGTGCAGCCGTTGACCAAGGAACTTCTTAATCGTTATCAGGACGGAGGGATAAATGTAGCCTTGCCATCACTACGGGTAGACGCATTTTCTGTGGACCTGGCGGCGGAGATACAGAGAGTACGTAAGAGTGGATTGACATTTGCCCCGGAAGCGGGCAGCCAAAGAATGCGCAATGTAATCAATAAGAATGTTACTGAGGAGGATTTGCTCGGTGCAGTAACTGCAGCTTTTCGAGCAGGATGGACTAACATCAAACTTTATTTTATGTTAGGTTTGCCCGGCGAGACCAATGACGATCTGGCGGCCATTGCGGATTTAGCAAAAAAGGTTCTTGATATAGGTAGGCAGGAACTGATGGCCCAGCGCGGCAGGCCCAATATTACTGTCAGCGTATCTTCCTTTGTTCCTAAGGGTCATACCCCGTTTCAATTTGAAGGGCAGAACCCCGTGGAAGAACTGCGAGCTAAGCAGCAATTTTTACGGGGGCAGCTAAAAGGACGGGGTTTGAAATTTAAGTGGCACGAAGCTAAACTTAGCTTTTTGGAAGCAGTATTCGCCCGGGGAGGCAGAAAACTGGCACCGGTATTAGAGAATGCATGGAAATCGGGATGTCGTTTTGACAGCTGGGATGAACATTTTGACTATGCTAAATGGCAAACGGCTTTTGAAAATGCTGCAATTGACCCCGAGTTTTATGCAAATAGACCCTTTGACTACCAAGAGGTGCTACCATGGGATCATTTGGACGCCGGTGTAAGCAAGGCATATCTGATTAGGGAACACAAACGGGCAATGGAAGAAGCTCTGACCCATGATTGTCGTTGGGATGAGTGCACCGGATGCAGCATATGCGATCGTTTTCAGGTAGAAAACCGTTTGTGGGGTGATGAGATTAATGTTGATTAGGATGGAATTCGCTAAAGGGGCACCTTTAAAATTTTTGTCGCACTTGGATTTAATGCGTACTTTTCAAAGAATTTTTCGACGGGCAGCTCTGCCCTTGGCTTATTCCCAGGGATTTAACCCTCACCCCAAGATAGCTTTCTCACCGGCACTGCCGGTGGGTGCTGCAAGCCAGTGTGAATATTTAGATGTAGAGTTGGATGCCCAGATGAGTGGGGATGAAATTCTCACTAGAATGAACAGACAGCTTCCTGAAGGGTTGGAAATAAAAAAAATAAAAGAAGTGTCCCAACCTGCGGATGCTTTAAATGCGATAATTAACCGTGCAGAATATACCGTATATTTTCAGACCAAGCTGTCGGAAGCGGAAGTCGCTCAATACTTGGAGGAACTATTAAAAAGAGAGGAAATTATTATAGAAAAACGTAGTAAAAAGGGAATTAAGAAAAAAAATATCCGGCCCGGTATTTATAAATTAAACTGCCAACAGGAAACTGCAGGAATGTGCATTGATATGGTGGTTCAGACAGGCAGTGACGGTAATGTTCGGCCGGAACAGATTTTAGATTTTCTCAGAAATGAATGCAACCTAGCTATCACGGAAGCTCGGATTACACGGACTGGACTCTATGTGTATGCCGACGGACACTATAAGACGCCGTTGGAAGTGGTTGCCTAAGGAGTGGGAAAAAGGTGTATAAGGAAATAATCGTCCATGTGGATGACCAGGAAACCACTGTGGCGGTATTGGAAGATCAGCGTTTGGCTGAAGTCTACCTGGAACGGTCTCTCAATCAGCGCTTGGTGGGGAACATTTTTAAAGGCAAGGTGGAAAATGTACTGCCTGGTATGCAGGCGGCTTTTGTTGATATTGGCTTAGAAAAGAATGCATTTCTTTATGTTGAGGATGCCATATCAGGCCAGCAGCATCAAGCAGCTGGCGGCAATGCAGGAAAATTGAGCATAAATGATGTTGTTAAACAGGGCCAGGAGATTATTGTGCAGATAGTGAAAGAACCTATCGGCACCAAAGGAGCTCGGGTTACTCGAAATATTACTCTGCCCGGACGCAATTTGGTGTTGATGCCTAATGTCAGCTATATTGGTATTTCCCGGCGGATTGAAGAAGAAGAGGAACGGGAACGACTGCGGCAGTTATCGGAGAAGGTCAAACCTGCTGATATGGGTTTAATCGTGCGTACTGTAGCTGACGGAATCCGGGAAAGTGAAATGGCAGAAGATATAGACAACCTGGTACATCTCTGGAAACATATTAATAATAGAAACAGCAGACAGTCCGCCCCCAGTTTGCTCCATAAAGATTTAGAGTTAATTCAACGAATTCTAAGAGATCTATTTACTCAGGATGTAGAACGGCTATTAGTTAATTCTCAGTTGACCTATGAGAAAGTGATAGAAGCACTAAGTTTAATTGCGCCTTCCTTAAAAAACAAAGTTTCCTTGTTACGTGAGGAAAACCTGCTTGATAAATTTAGCATCAGGCAGCAGTTGGCCCATGCACTGGAAAGGAAAGTCTGGCTCAAATGCGGCGGACACCTCGTCATTGATCAGATGGAAGCTTTGACGGCAGTGGATGTGAATACAGGTAAGTTCGTAGGCAGTAAGAACTTGGAAGAGACGGTGCTTAAGACTAACCTTGATGCGGCAGTGGAGATCGCACGGCAAATTCGTTTACGCAATATTGGTGGAATAATAATTATTGATTTTATTGATATGATTGCCGGTGAGCATCAGGAACAGGTCTTGACTGCCCTATCTGAGGAACTCAAGTACGATAAAACCCGGACAAATGTTTTGGGTCTCACCCAGTTGGGTTTGGTGGAATTGACTCGCAAGAAGGTTAGGCAGAGTCTGCGCAGTATTATGCAGAAGGACTGCCCATATTGCATGGGTACCGGCCGGGTTTTATCCGAGGATACAGTTAGCTTCCGGGTACATAGGGATATCCTGGAAGAAGCGGAAAAGACTCCGGCGCCGGCGATTTCTGCTAGAGTCAATCCGCTGGTGGCGGCACATTTGATTGGTACCGGTGGCAGCGGTCTTAGGGCTTTGGAACAGGAAACAGGCAAACAAATTCTTATTCAGGGCCAAAAGGAATTACACATAGAAGATGCGGAAATTCGTACCGTTTATGATAAGGCGGAAATAGAAAGGCTGACCGTGCCGGTGCATGTGGGAGAAGAATTTAGGGTTAAGGTGGAAGAACCCCATGCTGCTAACCCTTATGACGGTATTGGCAGGGTACAGGGATTTGTTTTGGATATAGAGGGTGGCGGAGCTTTGGTAGGTCAACAGGCAATAGTAGAAATAACTAAAGTATTTCGCACTTATGCCAGAGCCAAAATTCTCGGCAGCTGAAAACTTTTGTTTTGCGAAACTAATGTTTCTCCGGATGCTTGACAATAACGGGGTGCTTTGTTAGAATAAGTGGTTGTAAGTGCGTTTTAAAACCGCTCGGTTGAGGTTTATAAAAATCACATTTTCTGATGTGTGCCTTAAAAATCGGCGAGTCTTTGGCGAGGAGGTGCAAGACTTATGTATGCTATTATTGAAACTGGCGGCAAGCAGTACCGGGTTAGCGAAGGTGATACAATATTTGTGGAAAAGCTGGATGCACAGGAAGGCGATGTAGTTACCATTGACCGGGTGCTTGGCGTGAAGAAAGATAATGACTTTGTTGCGGGTAGTCCGGTAGTAGACAATGCTAAGGTTACCCTGAAAGTGGAAAAACAGGGTAGGGCCAAGAAAATTATTGTCTACAAATATAAAGCAAAAAAAAATTATCGCCGGAAGCAGGGCCATCGTCAGCCATTTACTAAGGCCAAGGTGGAAAAAATCGAGGCGTAATCGATGATTAAAATTCGCTTTTACTTAAATCGGGATGAGTATATCGATTCTTTTACCGTTAAAGGGCATTCGCGGTTTGATGAACACGGTAGGGACATTGTTTGTGCTGCCGTTTCTGTTCTTGCTCAAAGTGTGGTGATTGGTCTGGAAGAACATATGGGTCTTACCCTGCAGGTAAAGCAGCAGCCGGGAGATCTAAGTTGTAAACTGACGGACCCGTTGAATCATGCTCGACAAAGTGAGGCTGAAGCGATTTTACGTACTTGTTATTTAGGGATGCTGGCTATACAGGAAAGCTATCCAGATTATGTAGACATTCAAGTAATCAGGAGTTAGGAGGTGGCATTGATGAGAAAAATAGATCTGCAGCTCTTTGCTCATAAAAAAGGTGTTGGTAGTTCCCGGAATGGTCGGGACAGTGAATCAAAAAGACTGGGTGTTAAGCGCGGTGATGGACAACTGGTTAAGGCAGGTAACATTATTGTTCGTCAGCGGGGTACTAAAATTCACCCGGGCTTAAATGTGGGAATTGGTAAAGACGATACTCTTTTCGCCCTTGCCGATGGTTTTGTTAAATTTGAAACCAAGGGTAAGAGCAAGAAACAGGTAAGTATTGTCATCGAAGCGGTAAGCTAAGACTGCGAGCCCCCTGGTTAAAACCGGGGGGTCTTTTGTATTAAGTGCTAAGAGAGGAGGGGGTACGGTTGGAAGAATTGTTTGGACAAAGCTTGACGCTGCTGCGCGGTCAAAAGCATGATTTTTTAAACCACCTCCAGGTGATTTCAGGGCTGATACAACTGGGGAAAAGTGACCAAGCACTAAATTATATAAAAACGAGTATTACGGAAATAAATCGGGATGGGTCGGTTGCTAAACTGGCGGACAGTCGTATGGCACTATTTATGGTATTGCTTCAAAGGGAGGCAAAGGATAAAGGAGTCCCGTTGGATATTAAGGTAGCGGAGAGTGGAGCGCATTTGATACCTACTGCAACAAGTGCAGGTGCCGTACGCGCTCTGGCCGGGGAAATTATTGCTACTTTATCAACGTCCGCCGGTAAGGGAAACACCGTTTCTGCATACATAAGCATAGCTGGGCAGGATAAAAACATGACGATGGAATTAATAATCCATCCTGTTTGGGACTTGCCGGATGATACCCAGGAAAAATTACATAACTGCGGTTGTCGGGTGAGGCAGATGGGGAATACTATTAAACTGATAATCCCTTGCATTGAAACCAAAACGGAATAAAAAACTTGAGAGCCTATGTTATCTTGGAATTGACTGCGCACTTAGCGTGGATATAATAAAAATCAGGAAGTGAGACGATGTTTTACGACCGGGCGAAAATTTATGTAAAAGGTGGAGACGGGGGTAACGGGGTGGTCTCTTTTCGGCGGGAAAAGTATGTTCCCGAAGGAGGGCCCAATGGCGGTGACGGCGGCCATGGTGGTAATGTGATCTTCCAGGTAGACTCCGGCTTACGTACATTGGTGGATTTCCGTTATAGCAAACATTATAAAGCAGACCGGGGTCAGCATGGCCAGGGTAAAAATATGCATGGTAGAGGCGCTAAAGATATGGTAGTAAATGTACCTCCCGGTACTGTTATCAAGGATGAAGAAACAGGGCAGGTTATGGGTGACCTAGTGGAATCGGGGCAATCAATGGTGGTGGCCCAGGGTGGACGAGGCGGTCGGGGTAACGCCCGGTTTGTTAGTTCTAAGAATAGAGTACCTACTTTTGCAGAAAAAGGAGAGCCGGGAGAAGAACGACAGCTGATACTGGAATTAAAGTTATTGGCCGATGTGGGCTTGATTGGTTTTCCTAATGTAGGTAAATCTACGATGATATCCCGTATATCTGCTGCCAAACCGAAAATTGCCGATTATCCGTTTACTACATTGGTACCTAATTTGGGTGTGGTCAGATTAGATGAAGGAAGAAGCTTTGTAGTAGCTGATATTCCGGGGTTAGTTGAAGGGGCCCATGAGGGAACCGGCTTGGGACACCGGTTTTTACGACATGTGGAGCGCACACGACTCCTTCTTCATGTATTAGACGGAGCCCAGACTGAGGGCCGGGACATCATAGAGGATTACCAAATTATTAATCGGGAACTGGCTCATTATAATGAAGCACTATCCCGTCGCCACCAGATTGTGGTGGTAAATAAGATGGATATTCCTGGGTCGGAAGAAAATATTCATAGATTAAAGGATTGCTTAGAGCCGGATATTCCCATAGTGGCGGTATCTGCGGTGACCGGTGACGGAATCGATAAATTGCTCCTATTAACTGCTGAATTGCTGGAAAAAATTGAGGCAGAACCCATGGAAACCTTAGAAACAGAAGAAGTAAGAATAGTTGAAGGTCCGACCGGCCAACGGTTTACCATTGATTTTATTGATGGTGTTTGGGTAGTAGGGGGCAATGAGATTGAAAAGCATCTGGCAATGACCGATTTCAATAATGAAGATTCGGTAAAGCGCCTGCAGCACATCATGCGTGTGATGGGGGTGGAGGGTGCTTTGAGGAAAAAAGGTGCAGCGTCTGGTGAAGAAGTTAGAATTAAGGATATAGAATTTGAATTTATGGACTAAGATAACGCTGTCTCGATGCGTAGAACAAAAAAAGAAATCAATTGGCAGGCAGCGTTTGCCTGCTTTTCTTTTTGCTTTAAAGTATCGGAGGATTTTGCCCGGTGGAGGTGCGCCCTTTCTTGGAAAACAGCACAAATTGGGCAATGGCACCTTTAACCAAATTATGTTATAATAGCTTCAATCTTGCTCTAGGGATGATGATTATGCGCGAAAAATTTACTGATATCAATCGTTTAGTAATAAAAGTAGGGACCAGGGTACTTACCCACGAAACTGGCAAACTAAACTTACATCGTATTGAAAGCTTAGTTCGGGAAGTTGCGGACCTGACTAATAGCGGCCGGGAAGTGATACTAGTCAGTTCCGGGGCTGTTGGTGCTGGAATGGGTAAATTGGGGCTGAATGAAAAGCCCAAAACCATTCCAGAGAAACAGGCCGCCGCTGCGGTAGGTCAGGGTCTGATGATGCATATTTATGAAAAACTCTTTGCCGAATATGGGCTGGTGGTTGCTCAGGTATTGCTTACTCGAGAGGATGTGGCTGACCGGCGCCGTTATTTAAATGCCCGTAACGCCTTATTCAGACTGCTGCAGTTTGGGGTAGTCCCTATCGTAAATGAGAACGATACTATTGCCATAGAGGAGATCCGTTTGGGGGATAATGATACCCTATCTGCGATGGTAGCCGGCTTAGCGGATGCAGGGCTATTGATAATCCTATCTGACATTGAAGGGCTCTATACGTCTAACCCAAGGGAAAACAGTGCAGCTCAGTTAATATCCGAAGTAGAGGAAATAACACCGGAAATAGAGATATTGGCCGGTGGTGCAGGCACTAAAATGGGCACAGGAGGAATGGTGACAAAAATACAAGCAGCGCGAATTGCTGCCAGCTTTGGCATTCCCATGGTTATAACCCATGGGAAAAAAACCGGTGCCTTGCGTCGGGTGGTAGCCGGGGATCCATGCGGCACTTTATTTCTTCCAGGGGAGCACAAACCGGCGGCTAAGAAGCGATGGATTGCCTTTGGTTCGAATATAAAGGGGAGCATTACTGTTGACCAAGGAGCTTATGAGGCTGTTATTAAACATGGCAGGAGCCTGCTTCCGATTGGGGTGGTGGATGCCCAGGGAGAATTTCACACGGGAAACGTTATCAGCATCTTGTCTCCTCAAGGCGATGAATTTGCTCGAGGGATTACAAACTATCACCTGGAAGAATTGATTAAAATTAAAGGGAAAAACAGCAGCGATATCGAAAATATATTGGGTTATAAGGACTTTGACGAGGTTATTCACCGGGACAATTTGGCGGTGCGTGTCTGATCCTATAGTGACTAAAACTGCTGTTTATTGAAAATGGAGGTAGTCCGATGGTTAAGGAAGTTATTTTAGGAAAAGGAAAGTTGGCCCAGGAAGCTGCCAAGCAGTTGGCCGTAATTGATACAAATGTCAAAAATGAGGCCTTAAAAAAAATGGCAGGCGCCCTGGTACAAAAATCTAATGAAATACTTGAAGCCAATCAAAAGGATATGGAACAGGGTAAGAAGAACGGTTTGCCTGATGCGCTGTTGGATAGACTGTTACTGACTGAGGATAGATTAGAAGATATGGCGGAAGGACTGCGGGCGCTGATTTCCTTGCCCGATCCTATCGGTAAGGTCGATAATATGTGGAAGCAGCCCAATGGTTTGGAAATCGCGCAAGTAAAGGTGCCGCTGGGAGTTATCGGCATTATTTATGAAAGTCGCCCCAATGTTACCGTTGATGCCGCCGGGTTATGTCTTAAAACCGGCAATGCCGTACTGCTGCGTGGAGGTTCTGAGGCATTTCATTCTAACCAGGCTCTTGCCTGGGTAATTGCTCATGCCGCGGAAACAGCAGGAATTCCTGCCGGGGCTATCCAGTTGGTGGAAACTACGGACAGGGAAGCAGTGCAGGTAATGTTGACCATGAATCAATATTTGGATGTATTAATACCCAGAGGCGGAGCCGGGCTAATACAGCATGTATTAAACAACGCTACAGTTCCGGTAATAGAAACCGGTGTAGGTAACTGTCATACATTCATCGACTGCGATGCCAACCTTGACATGGCCGTTGATATCGCCGTAAACGCCAAGGTGCACCGTCCCGGCGTCTGTAATGCCATGGAGAATTTACTTGTCCATGAAGAAGTCGCGGCGCAGTTCCTGCCTCGTATGCAGGAGCGTATGAACCAACACGGCGTAGTGTTGCGCGGTTGTACCAAAACCAGAGAAATACTGGCAGACATAGAAGATGCAGTGGAAGAAGATTGGCATACGGAATATCTGGATTTGGTGCTGGCAGTGAAAGTAGTAGGCAATTTAGATGAAGCCATAGACCATATCTACCGCTACGGTACGAAACATTCTGAAGCTATCGTAACAGAAAACTATAGCACTGCGCGCAAATTCACACACATAGTGGATGCAGCAGCAGTTTATGTTAATGCCTCTACCCGATTTACTGATGGGTTTCAGTTTGGTTTTGGTGCCGAGATCGGTATCAGTACCCAAAAACTGCATGCTCGCGGACCCATGGGACCTGAACAACTAACAACATTTAAATATATTGTGCAAGGGGACGGACAAATTCGCAGCTAATACACCCCCTTTATTTCTAGGATTGATGTGTCGGAAGCAATGTCAAGACTAGAGACTGCAGCATATTTTGAATTGAACGGGGGAGGTTCTATGTCGGAAACCAAGGGTATAAAACGCGTAGGCATTATGGGGGGAACCTTTGACCCCATTCACTATGGGCATTTGGTGACTGCCGAAGAGACTCGCGGCAGGTTTAATCTGGATAAGGTCATATTTGTGCCGTCAGGAAAGCCTCCCCACAAAAAGGGCTATACGGTTACCGATGCCCGGCACCGTTATTTGATGACCCTGTTAGCGGTTGCAACAAATCGCTTTTTCGAAGTGTCCCGCATTGAAATCGACCGTCAAGGTTATTCCTATACGGTGGATACGGTGAATCAATTTTACCAGCAACTGCCTGAGGGTACCGAAATCTACTTTATTACCGGTGCGGATGCTATTATGGAGATTCTTACCTGGAAAAATATTGAAGAGCTCCTGGGCCGCACTAGGTTCATCGCCGCCACTCGGCCTGGAATAGAATTGGAACATATGAAATTGGTACTTAAGGAACTGCCTTTTTCTGCGATGGAAATGATTTACCCCCAGGAAGTTCCGGCCATGGCAATATCGTCAACTGATATTCGTATGCGAGTGAGAGAAAAGAGATCAATTAAGTATCTGCTGCCGGAGGCGGTCGAGCATTATATCTATAAAAATCGTTTGTATCATGATGAATAACTTGACAAAATGGTGCCTGGCACCATTTTGTCAAGTTATTGACTGTTATTGTCAAATAAAGTGAGGGTCACAAAGCTTGGATGATAAGGTTAACCAATGGCTAAGACTATATAGAAACGAGGCTCGGCGCCGTCATGCTGCTGCTGTGGCGGATACGGCCCAGGAATTAGCGACTGCACACGGTGTAGACCCCATAAAGGCGCATACTGCCGGAATTTTACATGATTTGGCCAGGGATATCAATACCGAGGAACTGGTGCAGCGAGCGACACAATGGTCAATAAAGGTGGGTCACTGGGAGAAAATGAATCCGGTGGTGCTGCACGCACCGGTAGGCGCGGCCATGGCTAACAGGGAGTTAGGTGTACAGGACGAAGAAATATTGGCTGCAATATCAGCGCATACTCTGGGGGTACCGGGGATGTCTTTGTTATCTAAGGTTCTGTACCTAGCAGATGTAATTGAACCCGGGCGAAGTTTTCCCGGACTGGATGACATCCGCGTTTTAGCCCGGAAAAATCTTAATGGTGCTTTGTTGGCTGCTATGGATAGCAGTATCACGTATCTTTTGGACCGACGAAGGGTGATACACCCACAAACACTTGAAGCACGAAATTCGGTATTAATCAGCATACAATTAGAGGAGGAGATGTTTTGAAGGATAGCCGCTCTTTGGCCAAAGAGATAGCCATTGCAGCTAGTGAAAAAAAAGGAAGAAACATTGTCCTTTTGAACTTGCAAGAAGTCTCATTAATTGCCGACTATTTTGTCATTGTCAGTGCCGGTTCCAGTACTCAAGTTAAGGCTATTGCGGATAGCATCTTAAAGAAGTTAAGGGAAGAAGATATTGTGCCCCGAAGCCGTGAAGGATATCAGGAGGCTCAGTGGATACTGCTTGATTACGGTGGAGTGGTGACCCATATATTTCAAGAGGAACAGCGTCAGTTCTATGATTTGGAGCGACTCTGGGGGGACGCTGAGTCGGAGCAATTTCAAGGAAGTTAGCAATTGGGTTTGGTTTTAGCCAGGAAGGAGATTAGTAATGGAAGAACGTTATAATTTCAAGGATATTGAGCCAAAATGGCAACAGGATTGGAAAGCTAATTCATTATTTTCGGTAACAGAAGATCAAAAGGACCAGGAAAATAAATACTACTGTCTGGAAATGTTTCCTTACCCTTCAGGTAATTTGCATATGGGTCATGTGCGTAACTATTCCATTGGCGATGTCGTTGCACGCTTCAAGACAATGACCGGCAAAAACGTACTGCATCCCATGGGTTGGGATGCATTTGGCCTGCCTGCGGAAAATGCCGCCATTAAGCATGGTGTGCATCCTTCTAAATGGACCACTGAGAATATCGCCAACATGCGCAGCCAGCTGCAGTCTATGGGGCTAAGTTACGATTGGGATCGAGAGGTTGCCACCTGTTATCCTGATTATTATCATTTTACTCAATGGATGTTTCTTCATCTATATAATAAAGAACTGGCTTATAAAAAGCATGCAGCTGTAAACTGGTGTCCGTCCTGTGCGACTGTGCTGGCTAATGAACAGGTGGTAAACGGTGCCTGTGAACGCTGTGAAACTACAGTTGAGAAAAAGGACCTGGATCAATGGTTTTTCAAAATTACCCAGTATGCGGATAGGCTCCTTGAAGATTTGGATAAACTTCCCGGCTGGCCGGATAAAGTAAAAACCATGCAGCATAATTGGATTGGTAAGAGCACGGGTGCGGAAATAGTATTTAAAGCGGAAAAAACCGGCGATGAAATTAAGGTATTCACCACCCGTCATGATACGGTATTTGGTGTCACATATATGGTGCTTGCGCCGGAACATCCTTTAGTGAAAAAACTAACTATCGGAACAGAATATGAAAAACAGGTTACTGAGTTTACAGCAAAGGTTACTGCGATGGATAACTTTACCCGAACAGCTACCGATATGGAAAAGGAAGGTGTCTTTACCGGCGCCTTTGCCATCAACCCGTTAAGCGGTGAAAAAATTCCCATTTGGATTGCCAACTATGTCCTGATGGATTACGGAACCGGGGCAGTGATGGGCGTTCCTGCCCATGACCAGCGGGACCTGGACTTTGCACGGAAATATCAACTGTCTGTTCGTATTGTTATTAACCCCGAAGGGGAGGAATTGCCTGACGGCAGTGAGCTTACCAAGGCGTATGCGGCAGCAGGAAATTTGGTTAATTCCGAGCAGTTTAACGGGCTGCCCCATACTGAGGCCCAGGAAAAAATAGCATCATATCTTGAAGCAAAAGGCATTGGCAGCAAACAGGTGAATTTCCGCCTGCGGGACTGGCTCATTTCCCGGCAAAGATATTGGGGAGCGCCAATTCCTATTCTCTATTGTGACGAATGTGGGACAGTACCAGTTCCGGAGAAAGATTTACCGGTACTGCTGCCTACCGATGTAGAATTCAGACCTAATGGGGAACCACCGTTAAATACTTCAGCGGAGTTCCTGCACACTACCTGCCCCGAATGCGGCGGCAAGGCTAGGCGGGAGACTGATACCATGGATACCTTCGTCTGTTCGTCGTGGTACTTCCTGCGTTTTACAGACCCGAAGAACAGCGAAGTACCTTTTGCCACTGATAAGGCAAATTACTGGATGAATGTGGACCAATATATTGGCGGGGTTGAACACGCAATTTTACACCTGATGTACGCCAGATTTTTTACTAAAGTTCTTTATGACTCTAAACTGGTAGCTTATGATGAACCTTTTGCCAATCTGCTCACGCAGGGCATGGTACTGAAGGATGGCACCAAGATGTCTAAGTCCAAGGGAAATGTGGTCAGTCCCGAAGAAATTATTGAACGTTACGGTGCGGATACGGCGCGCTTATTCATCCTCTTTGCCGCTCCACCGGAAAGAGATTTAGAATGGAGTGACCAGGGGGTAGAGGGATGCTACCGTTTCCTAAACCGGGTGTGGCGCCTCGTATATTCCTATCATGGGCAGATGGATGGTCTAGATGGCGGTGTGGCCATTAACAGCGGTGCAGATAAGGAACTATGGCGACTACTGCATGCTACCATTAAAAAGGCCACCGAGGATATTGGGGAGCGCTTTAACTTCAATACTGCTATCAGTGCCATTATGGAATTGGTAAATGGTACTTATAATTATCGGGAACAAGTAAAGGATGAGGAGAATTCAGCGCTGCTAAAAGCAGTGTTAACTCAACTTGTGGTAATGCTGGCTCCTTTTGCACCTCATGCAACCGAAGAACTATGGCGGTCCTTGGGCAATAAAGAAAGCATACATGCCCAGCCATGGCCGGAATATGATCCTGAGGCATTGGTACGGGATGAGGTCAATATTGTGGTACAGATAAACGGCAAAGTACGTGACCGGGTTGATATAGCAACTGATCTTGACCGCGAGGGCATGATTGAGGCAGTGATGCAGTTGGATAGGGTTCAAAAATGGCTGGAAGGAAAGCAAATTATCAAGACCATTGCCGTACCAAACAAACTGGTTAATATAGTGGTGAAATAGATAGTTCACCTAGATATCAAGTTTAAAATAAGTAATTGGCCCGGGCTTACCCCGGGTTTTTTTATTCCCTAAAAAAGGAAAATATCAATTCGGGTGGAATAATCAGGTAATGGAGGGACGGACATGGATGATAAACGTTTGCGGTATATATTGATATTATTACTGTTGGCTTTATTGGTTGGCGGCGGGATAAAGATGCTGAATGCTGATGACCAACCGGTACTGATAAGTGACCAATCGGTTGAAGATCAAGCAGGAGTGGCTGGAGTAGGTACGGCAGACGACAACCAGGAAGGAAAGGTGGCAGTGTATATTACCGGTGCGGTAAAGAAGCCTGATGTTTACTTTATGGCTGCCGATGCTCGGGTGCAGGATGCTGTTGACCTGGCCGGGCCGCAGCCGGCAGCGGACCTGAGTAAGCTGTCTTTGGCGCGGCACTTGCTGGACGGTGAAACTATTGATGTACCCCGTATTGGCGATATTTCGGTTTCCGGCCAAACTACCGAAGTTGGTCAAGAGGAAACTACTGGTAAGATTAATATTAACAGTGCCAATCAAACGCTGTTGGAAACACTACCCGGTATCGGGCCGGCTTATGCAGGGAGGATTATTGAGTATCGACAGGGACATGGCGGCTTTAAGTCCCTGGAAGAATTGAAGCAGGTATCCGGAATTGGCGATAAACGTTTTGAGCAGCTGAAAGACCTGATTACCCTCTGATGGTTTAATGTGATGCGGCGGGGAGGAGAACTGGTGAATATGGCGGAGCGACCGTTGGCTGCAGCTGTGATTTTTATGTGCGTGGGGATTTTCCTCGCCGCTAAGAGCGGTGCTGCCCTATGGATGCTGATTGGTGCGGCGGTGTTTTTAAGTATTTTATTAGCTAAAGGCACAAGAGAATGGTTGACCCGGGCAGCTATCCTGCTGGGGTTTCTTATTGTGGGCGCAATTTGGTCAAAAGCTGCTTTATTATCTACCGGATATATTGGGGGATTGGCCGGCGAGGAAGTGACAGTTACCGGTAAAATTATCTCCGTTCAAGAATATTCCCAACGCCGGGAGATGGTGCTGCGGGTCTCTAAAGTGGCTCAAGGTTCCCGATTATTCGGTGTAAATGAGAAAGTATTATCGGTACAGTATGATACGCAAAATGATTGGCTGCCTGGTGACGAAGTAAAGCTAAAGGGGATAGTCAACCCTCCCTCTGCCGGCGGCAACTTGGGTGAATTCAACTATCGCGATTACCTGAAACGCCAGGGGATTACCGCCCGCTTGACAGTTGCAGACGCCCAACTGCTTCAAAGCGGCGGATGGACGCCGCTGCGCTTTTCTGCTTACGTCAGAAGGGCCACGGTCCAGCGGATATTTACGGTACTACCTGAAGAACAAGCTGCGGTTTTAGTGGGTATGCTGCTGGGAGAAAAGCAGTATTTACCTGAGGATGATGCAAACCTTTATCGGAATTTAGGCGTCATGCATGTCTTTGCCGTATCCGGCCTGCATGTAGGATTTGTTGCTGCTCTAGTGATTTCTCTCTTAGGGAAGGTAACGATAAACACCACCGCCGGTTCGGCCCGGGTACTACGCTTTATGGTTACAGGGGCGGTATTGTTGTTTTATGCCGCCCTTGCCGGGTTTAGCGCGTCGGTAGTTCGAGCAGTGGCAATGACTTTGGTGGGCATTTTTTCATATGTGGTTGATCGGCGCAAGGATTTTTACAATGCTTTAGCCCTGGCAGCACTCGCCTGGTTGTTATACAGACCACTGGCTCTATTTGATGCAGGTTTTCAGCTTTCATTTGCGGCGGCGCTGGGTATTTATTATCTTAATCCGGCTGCAGATAAGCTGCTGAGCTTTTTGCCCGATTGGCGCTCAATCGTGACCGTTCCCTTAGTGGCTCAGCTGGCTCTGCTGCCGCCTTTGGCCTATCATTTTGGCACCGTATCTCTGGTATCCTTGTTGGCTAATATACCCGTAGTATTTGCAGCCGGGGCAATTATCATCTTGGGGATTGTTATTATGGCTCTGCAGTTTGTATTTTGGCCCGTGGCGGAATTATTACTTTTCAGTGCGGGTATGCTCATTGAAATGGTACAGCGCTATCTTGACTTACTGGGGCACATTCCCTTTGCATATCTTTACTTAAGAATGCCTTTGCCGTTGGAAATAGTTCTATACTATATTATTCTGGTAGGCTTGAGGGAAGGTATCATGGGGAATTTGCCTATGGCCAAAGACAAAGGACGTTGGCTGAAACGGGGACTGGCAGCTGCATTAGTTATTTTAATAATTGTGGGAAGTATCCCTGGAAAGAAACTGGAGGTAATTTTTTTAGACGTAGGCCAAGGGGACGCTGCGTTAGTGATGACGCCAGGGGGAAAAAATATTCTTATCGATGCGGCCGGAGGGGGTTTTGGCGGATTTGACATCGGCCGTGACCGGCTGCTGCCCGCTCTTCACCGGCTAGGAGTCAGGCGGATAGATCTGCTGGTAAACAGCCATCCGGATCGAGATCATATCGGTAGTCTTGGGACGGTAGCTGCTGAAATTCCAGTAGATCTGGCGCTTTTTCCTGTCTTAAACCCTGAGGGAATGGAACAGCTCAATCCGTACCTAAATGCATTGACAGAGAAGAATGTCAAATATAATTTTCTCGGGACTGGAATGGTGGTGGCCTTAGATAATGGCATTTACATGGAAGTGCTCAATCCGCCAAAACAAGTAACCCCCGCTTGGGAACTTAATGACCAGTCCCTGGTGGTAATGCTCCGCCACGGCGATGTTGACTTTCTATTTACCGGTGACATTGAGCAAAACGCAGTCATTCGATTATTGGATGCGGGAACTAAAATTGCTGCAGAGGTGATAAAGATACCTCATCACGGTAGTGCCGGCTCATTTAACAAGAGTTTTTATCAGCAGACGCAGCCCCAGGTTGCGGTGATTTCAGTCGGTCGTAATAATTTCGGTCACCCATCTCCGGTAGTGACTTCCTTTTTACAGCGCCAGGGTATCAGCGTATATCGTACCGACCGTGACGGTGCCGTAAAAGTGTCCAGCGACGGTACTAATTTGTGGGTTGATACTGTCCACTAAAACTTCCGCCGGCGTCTTAAGGGTTGGACTCAAGAGCACAAGTGCGGCTAAGGCAGCCAAGCTGCCAAGTCTTCTATGGCGTAAGGCCGTGTTTTAATTTATAATAAAATAAATGGAGCAACTTTATCTTAGAATATAGAAAGTGGTGCGTTTCTTGGCTGACTTTAAAAAAGTAATGAAGGATATTCAAGAGGGCGAAATGAGGCAGCTGTACCTGTTTTATGGCGAAGAGACATATTTACGGCGCAAACTGGTGGATACCATCAAACAGCAAGTTTTATCTGGTGGCGCCCAAGATTTTAATTATGACTATTTTGACGGCAGGGAGGTTTCCGCGTCACAAATAGTTGCTGCTGCTGAGACTTTACCGGTGATGGCGCCAAAGCGCTTGGTGGTGACGGGCGATGCCATGTTCTTTTCTAGCCAGGCCAAGTATCGCCTGAATAAGGGTGATGAAAATCAATTAATTGAATATTTTAAAGCGCCCAACCCCAGCACGGTTGTGGTGTTTTACTTAAAGGCAAAACCCGATGGCAAAAAAAATATTGTTAAGGTAATTAGTAGGCAAGGATTGGTAATGGAAATGGGTAAACTTTATGGGGACAATTTGGCAGAGTGGTTAAAGGATATGTTTACCCAGCAGGGGAAAGAGATAGAACGCAGCGGTCTGACCCAGCTTTTGACTGTCGGCAGTGACTTGGCAGTTTTGGAAAAGGAAGTTGAGAAACTAGTGGTTTATGCCGGTGATGCAGGCAGGGTAACTCGTAACATGGTGGAGGAGTGTATGAGCCGGACAGCAGAGTCTGATGTATTTAAAATGGTTGATGCCATTGGTGCTCAGCGTTCGGAAGATGCGGTACAATATTTGCGGGAGATTTTATTGGTTGGTGAACCACCGATCCGGGTGCTGCTGATGATAAGCCGCCAATTCCAACTGCTGCTGTCCATAAAAGTCCTGTTGGATCAAGGTTATTCGTCAAAACAGACAGCGGGCAAACTTCGACTTCCCCAGTGGCTCTTGGCTAAACTTGTAAAACAGAGTCGTAATTTTACCGTAGAACAATTAGAAAATGCCATCATGGCTGCGGCAAAGCTAGATAGGCAAATAAAACGTTCCACGATTAATTCCGGACGGGCGATGGAAATATTAATTTTATCATTTAGTGGCTAGTAGAACTTATATAAAACGGCCCACCGTTTGGCGGTGGGCCGTAATTTTTTCAATGTATAGGAAATTATGGGTTGTGGATAATTTCCTATACATGGGGGTTATTAAGGGGGTGTGCCCCCTTATGTTAATTTTAGGAGGGTCATAGCGAAGCGACCTAGGGAACCAGGGGTTCCCTGGGTAAGAACAAAAGCATTACCTTTAAGTGCCGGAAGGCATGAAATGCTTTTGTTCTATTAGGAAGCATTAGAAGCGTTAACAGCTTGATCATATCTTCTTTGCAGCTGGGATTTTTTTCTGGCTGCTTTATTTTTGTGGATTAGGCCATAGACAACGGCTTTATCTACTTTTTTTACAGCTACCATAAAAGCGCTATTTAATTTTTCCTGGTCACCTGCTTCTGCGGCAGCATCAAACCGCTTCAGTGCAGTTCTCAAAGCAGATCTGCGGGCAGAATTACGTACGGTACGATTTTCAATAGTGCGTACTCGTTTCTTTGCGGATTTAATATTAGGCATGAAGTTCACCCCCTCAGAGAAATTTTCTATAAGTAATTTTAATTAGTAAACCTTTTTACATAGAACAGACTATATTTTATCAGATTTCAACGGGAAACGCAACAAATAGCGAGAGACCAAATGCCTTAATGATAAAAGCATCTTATAAATTGACACTTAACATTTCTCACCTGCGTAAAAAAAGTATAGTCTTTTCTTTTCATGGGAAAACTTATAGTAAAAGAAGAAAGGAGGGATGAAGGTGACTGGATGGTTAGGAATGGTTGTACGATTCGTAGTTTCAGCGTTAGTATTGCTTGTTGTCAGTTGGTTTTTGCCAGGATTCAGAGTTGCTGGATTTACCGGGGCAATTATTGGTGCGGTAGTTATTGCTGTGCTGGGTTATTTAATTGAAAGCCTGATGGGCGGAAAAGTGTCGCCGCAATCTCGCGGAGTAATTGGATTTCTTACATCAGCTGTGGTAATTTACTTAGCGCAATATATTATTCCCAGTTATTTGCAAGTGACTATCCTAGGTGCATTGTTGGCAGCATTGGTTATTGGTATTATAGACGCTTTTGTACCTACTGAATTAAGGTAGTATATTTTTTGTTGGAAGTTAATAAGGAATAAGTGAAAGGCAAAACTTGCCCCGCGGGTAGTTTTGCCTTTCTCTTGTACCGGCCTTTTTGCAGGTTATAAAGTATGGGACAAGTGCATAAATTTAGGTATGGACACCTAGGGAAAGGAGCAAATAAATTGCGGAAGCCCATTATCCAACGATTTTCTTATTCCCCATATAAAAAAAAGAAACGGTTACTTTATCCGGTTGTGGCAGCAATCGTGTTGGTACTGTATTTGGTACCGAAAATGTTCGGGCTGCCAATGCCAGAGGCCGTTCCGGTATTTAACGATAGCAGCAGCCAAAGTGATTCTCTTTTTCAAAGGATTTATAGGTGGGGTTTTTTGGAAGAACCAGATGATATTCTAAAACAGGGATTACCACTTGGAGCATTTACCTCCGAGGATGGAGAGGTGGGTTCACCAAATCTGAATCAAATATTCAACTCATGGGTTAAGTTTATTACCCGAGTTGAACCTGGTGTGGCCCGTAGTCTGATTAATTCGCAATTAATGGCTCTGGCCGAAGCAGCGAATTACGAGGAAAACGCTCGGGTGCTGCCGCCACCGCCGCCGGAAGAAATTCCAGTGCTGACGGAACTTAAGTCAATATCACGGGGAGAAGTTCTGGTGGGGGTTTATAATTCACATAACGCCGAGACATATGAAATGACTGATGGTGTTGACAGATTACCCGGAAAAAATGGTGGTGTATCCGAAGCCGCCCAAACCTTGGCAGAAACCCTGGAAGAAGAGTATAATATCAAGGCTGTTTACGATGACACTATTCATGATTATCCCCGTTGGGGAGCATCCTATGGTAATTCCGAGACCACTGCTAAAAAGCTGCTGCAGCAGTATCCTGATATCCGGGTATTAATTGATGTACACCGGGATGCAGGTATTCCCAGCCGGGAGACAGTGACCATTGAAGGAAAGCGAGCGGCACCTATCTTACTTATTGTAGGAACTGATACTCGTTGGGACCATCCAAACTGGCGCAAGAACTTAGCCTTTGCCAAAAAGATAGAAGCAATGATGAAGGAGTTATATCCGGGCTTGTCAGCCGGGGTACGACCTCAAAGTGGCAGATATAACCAACACCTTCATCCTCATGCTATCCTGGCAGAGTTAGGCAGCTCCAGTAATTCGCTAGGTGATGCCGAAGAGAGTGCTCGCCTTCTCGCGGGTGTGATAGCTAGAGTATTACCTGAAATTGAATAACTATTAGTTTAAGTAGACCGAGGGCAGCTTCGGTCTTTCTTTTATTTTCATCGGATATAGACGGAAGAATATGTAAAAACTATAAAAACGGAGGTGGTTAAGTTTGGTGAAAAAATTTTTATTATTACTACTGGTATTTTACCTGCTGATATGGGGTCTTAATAAAACCGCAATAGAAACACGCAAAGTTACCGCCGTGGCCCCCGGGGCGGTAATGAGTATTAATTTCACACCTCAAGATTTGGAGGTAGAGGCCATGGGAAATCTATATCAGTTGAAATTTCCTCCGCCGGTGCAGTTAAGAATTAACCAGTATCAACAGATTGTAGGCAGTTGGTACACCACTGCCAAGGAATACTGGCAGCGGCTAAAAGCAAGGGTAGGGAGATTGATAGATGGGGCTGCTACTTTCGCCGCTGTCGTCGGAATGGTATAATAAGGCAGTCAACAGCGACGAAATGAGGAATGTCTATCATGACTGAAAAAAGAGGGGGCGTGGCCCGGGCTGCCGGCATGATTATGGTGGCCATGGTGATTTCCCGTATTTTGGGATATCTGCGGGATGTGATTATCTACGCTCAGTTTGGTCAAAATCGCATAACTGATGCTTATCGGGCTGCATTTTCCATTCCGGATTTTTTATATATGCTTTTAGTAGGTGGAGCGTTAAGTTCTGCATTTATTCCGGTAATCAGTAGTCTGGTTGCCAAAGAGCGGGAAGAAGAAGTGTGGTACACAGCCAGTGTCATCTTAAATGTAATTATGGTGCTAATGGTGGTAGGGATAGCTATTGGGATGGTATTTACGCCCCAACTGATAGGCATATTGGTGCCTGGCTTTAAGGGTGAAAGTTTTAACCTGACTGTATCTTTGACCAGGATCATGTTCTTTCAGGCTTTCTTTATGGCCCTAAACGGTATTTCCACCGGTATTTTAAATTCGTATAGACACTTTTTTTCCCCAGCCTTGGGGTCAGTGCTATATAATTTGGCAATTATTGTCGTAGGACTCTTGCTCCAGCCGTACATTGGCATCGCTGGTTTTTCCATAGGGGTGGTTATTGGCGCCATGATTAATTTTAGTGTCCAGATACCTGCGTTGATGCGTTTGGGAGTGCGCTATCGTCCCGCATGGAATATCAGGCATCCGGAAGTGAAAAAAATTGTGGTGCTGATGCTGCCGGTATTGGTGGGCTTATCGGTTACCCAGTTTAACTTGTTTGTTAACCAAAACCTAGCCAGCACCTTGGCACCGGGCATAGTTGCCGCCTTAGCTGCAGGGCAGCGGTTGATGCAGCTCCCTATCGGTATTTTTGGTATTGCGGTGGCGGTGGCGGTATTTCCCACACTTACAGCTCACTCGGCTTTGGATGAAAAAGCTGCCTTTAAACGGACTATGTCTCTCGGGATACGGTCGGTAATCTTTTTGACGCTTCCGGCTGCTGTAGGTCTTGTTGCCCTGCGCACACCTATTATCAGGGTCCTGTTTGAATGGGGAAAGTTTACCCATAATGATACGGTGGCTATCGCCGAAGCTTTGTTTTATTATTCATTCGGACTCTTCGCCTATTCGGCAAATCAGGTATTGAACCGGGTTTTTTATGCTCTGCATGACACGCGGACACCGGTAACCGCCGCGGTAGCCACCATTGCCATCAATATTGGGCTTAGCTTTTTGTTGATAGGACCGCTGCAGCATGGCGGACTGGCTTTAGCATATTCAGTTGCCGGCGTGGTAAATATGGTGTTACTGCTGGGCATACTGCGCCATAAGATTGGTTCCATCAATGGAAGACAGCTGGTTTCTTCCTTTTTTATCAGTTTATTTGCTTCGCTGTTAATGGGCGCTGCCAGTTACTTTACCGCTTGGAACGCGGACAGGCTGTTGGATATGACTGTCAAGTTTAATCAATTAATTCAAGTAACGGCAGCGGTGGCAGTAGGGGCAGTGGTTTATGCTGTTCTTGCGCTGCTTTTCCACTTGGAGGAAGCAGATATGGTTATGGACATATTTCGGCGTCGGTTAAAACGCCGCAGAGGTGCCGGTGCTTGATGCTCTTGAAGTCAGGTGCTATAATAGTACAAGTTAACTTTATTGAGATATAGGTAAATTTAAAGTCCGGTGCTTAAAGGTTATTTTTGAAGGAGTTTGATGTATGGACCGACAGGAAAGCATTAGAAATTTTTGTATCATTGCTCATATAGACCATGGCAAATCCACTTTGGCGGACCGGATGTTAGAACGCACCGGCGCCTTGACCGAAAGAGAAATGTCGGCCCAAGTACTTGACCAGATGGACTTGGAACGGGAGCGAGGTATTACCATTAAACTGCAGGCGGTGCGTTTGAAATATAGTGCCTCTGACGGTGAACAGTACCAGCTTAACCTAATTGATACACCAGGGCATGTTGATTTTTCTTATGAAGTCTCCCGCAGTCTTGCTGCCTGTGAAGGGGCCCTGTTGGTGGTGGATGCAGCCCAGGGAATTCAGGCCCAGACTTTGGCCAATGTTTATTTGGCTTTGGAGCATGATTTGGAAATAATTCCGGTGGTAAATAAAATTGATCTTCCCAGCGCTAATCCAGAAGCAGTAATCAAGGAATTGGAGGATATCATCGGTATTAACGGGGACGAAGTAATTCTTGCCTCTGCGAAGACCGGGGAGGGTATTGGTGAGATATTAGACGCTATTGTAGAGCGTATCCCATCGCCGGCAGTAGATAGTAATAAGCCGCTTCGGGCTCTTATATTCGATTCGCATTTTGATTCCTATAAAGGCGCTATACCCTATATCCGGGTTGTGGACGGCCGGGTTAAAAAGGGCATGGAAATAAAGATGATGTCCTCAGGAAGAGTTTTTGAGGTGAATGAAGTCGGTGTCTTTACTCCCGCTATGAAGATGGTAGATACCCTTTCCGCAGGTGAAGTAGGATTTTTAAGTGCTAGCTGCAAAGAGGTGCGCGACACCCGGGTTGGGGATACTATTACCACCGTCAAGAACGGTGCGGATAAGCCGCTGCCGGGTTACCGGAAGGCGACGCCCATGGTTTTTTGTGGTTTATTCCCGGTGGATAGCAATGACTATGAAGACCTGCGTGATGCTCTTGATCGTTTACAGCTTAACGATGCTTCCCTGGTTTTTGAACCGGAAACATCAGTTGCTTTGGGATTCGGTTTTCGCTGCGGGTTCCTGGGTATGCTGCACATGGAGATCGTTCAAGAGCGATTGGAACGGGAGTACAAGATCAACCTGATCACTACAGCGCCAAACGTTATTTACGAGGTAACCACACCCAACAACGAAGTGCTGAACATTGATAATCCAACGAATTTACCGGCCGAGGTAGAAAAGATTGCTGAACCTTTTGTTAAGGCTACTGTGATGGTGCCGGATGATTATGTGGGACCGGTGATGGAGCTTTGCCAGGAAAAACGCGGTCGCTATGAAACCATGGAATATCTTTCGGAATTAAGGGTAATCCTCACCTACTATCTACCGCTTAGTGAAATTATTTATGATTTTTATGACCAGCTGAAATCCCGAACCCGAGGATATGCCTCCTTGGATTATGAATTGACGGCCTATCGGGAAAGTAACTTGGTGAAACTGGATATATTAATTAATGGTGAAGTAGTAGATGCCTTATCTTGTATCGTTCATCGTGACAAAGCGTACTACCGTGGTCGCAACCTCACCAGTAAACTTAAGGAATTAATTCCCAGACAAATGTTCGAGATCCCTATTCAGGCCGCTATTGGCAATAAAGTAATTGCTCGAGTGACGGTAAAGGCACTGCGGAAAAATGTACTGGACAAATGTTATGGCGGTGATATTACCCGGAAGAAAAAACTGCTTGAGAAACAAAAAGAAGGTAAAAAGCGCATGAAACAGGTGGGTAATGTGGAAATACCCCAGGAAGCTTTCATGGCTGTGCTTAGTATAGACTAGAAATCAATTAGAGGGAGGTGTTTGATGTGATTAGCGGGAACTGCCCGTATTCTACTTCAGGCACCTTCTTTTCGATGTTTAGGAAATTAATGGCTTAGCTAATTTTTTTACCATACCTTTAAATGCCGAAAGGCATCCAATGTTTTTGTTCTGTTAGGGGTGAGTTTATGGGTATTTCCCTTTACATCCATATACCGTTTTGTACCACCAAGTGCCGCTACTGTGACTTTATTTCTTACCCGGCGGGGAAGTCTCACAAATTTAGTGAGTATATCTTTGCTCTAGGTCGGGAAATGGAATTGTTGAGTCGGCAGTACGGCCAGATTGATGTTGATACGGTCTATTTAGGCGGTGGTACTCCCAGTCTCTTGCCAGAAACTCATATCAAAGACATTCTTGCTAGGATAAATAGTTTTTTTCTGCTTGCCAAGAGCGCTGAAATTACCATAGAAGCTAATCCTGAAACATTGGATAAAGAAAAATTGGCCACTTATCGCAGTTTGGGTATAAACCGTCTTTCTATCGGTGCCCAGACCGCTGCGAATGACCTGCTTGCTGACATGGGCCGGGGACATTCATGGAAGGATGTAATTAATGTAACAGTATGGGCCCGGGAGGCCGGTTTTACCAATATAGGGCTGGATTTGATCTATGGTTTGCCGGGGCAGTCCCTAACCCAGTGGCGCAAGACTTTGGTCCAAGCGGCAGATATTCGCCCCCAGCATTTATCGGTCTATGGGTTAAAGCTTTCTCCTGGTACTGCTTGGGGGGATATGGAGGAAGCGGGCCAGCTAGTACTGCCGGGAGATGATGAACAGGCAGAGATGTATCTATTGGCCAGAACATTTTTGGCCGAGCGGGGCTACCGGCACTATGAGATTTCAAATTTCGCTTTACAAGGTTTTGAAGCGAGGCATAACCTGACATATTGGAAGTTGCGCCCATATTTGGGGGTAGGTGTAGCTGCCGCCTCTTTCATGGAACACACCCGCTGGACTAATAGCGGTAGTTTGGCTGAGTATATCTTAAATTTAAAGGAAAGAAAACTTGCTCGCGAGGAATTGTTATACCTTGATGATAAAGAAGAGATGATAGAATATATGATTATGGGATTGCGCTTGGTTGAAGGTATTAGCCGGGAAGACTTTTTCAGCCGTTTCCACCTTTCCCTTGAGGAAATATTTGGTAATAAGCTGGCTTCACTGACAGCCCGAGACCTGCTGGAAGAGAAACAGGGGCGGATTTTTATCCCTACGGAGGCATTTGCCGTGGCCAATGAAGTGTTTGTCGCGTTTGTTTAAATTAAGTAACAGGTTGTCCCTTGTAATAATGCCTCTTGACAAACCACTGGGTTAATGATACTTTTTAGGTGTAAAAACTTAGCACTCAACAAGCATGAGTGCTAACAAGAAGGTGGGAGCAGCGCATGGAGCAACGTAAAAAGGAGATATTAGAGGCCATTATCAAAAATTACATTGAAACGGCCGAACCTGTTGGTTCCAGGACTATAGCGCGAAAATACGAGTTGGGTGTGAGCCCCGCAACTATCCGTAATGAAATGTCTGATTTGGAGGAGCTGGGTTTTATTGAGCAGCCCCATACTTCCTCCGGTAGGATTCCTTCAGATAAGGGTTATCGTTACTATGTCGATTGGTTGATGGATTCGTACCAGATGAGCCAGGGTGAAATTGAATATGTCGGGAAGCGTTATGCGGAGAAGGTTGAACAAATTGAAGAAATAGTGGAACGCACTGGGCAGCTCTTATCGCAGGTAACCAATTATGTGGCTCTAGTCATGGGCCCGCAGCTAAAGAAGAATTATATCAAGGATGTTAGGCTAATGTGGCTCTCGCCGGGCCGGGCTTTAATGGTGGTTGTGTTTCAGGGGGGGATGGTGCAGCATCGGACCATTAAGATACCTGAAGACATTAAATTGTCCGACTTAGAGAGAATCACCAATATTTTAAATAGCAAGCTGGAGGGGCATGCTATCCAACAGCTTAAAACAGAAATGTTTCAGGAGATATACGGCGACATGGTACGGGAAAAGATGGTGCTGCAGCGAATTATGGGTGTGCTGCTCAACTATTCTCGGGAGCAAATTCACCTGGATGGAACTGTAAATATATTGAATCAACCAGAATTTCACGATGTGGATAAGCTGAGATTATTGTTGACCAGTTTGGAGGAAAAATCCATGGTCAAGCAGCTCCTAACCGGACATTCGGGAACGGGGTTAGCAATAAAGATAGGTGGGGAAAATAAACAACAGGGTATTGACCAGTGCAGTATTATTACTGCCACATACCATATCGACGGCGAAGCGGCGGGGACCATCGGGCTGCTGGGGCCTACCCGCATGACTTATTCTAAAGCGATAGCATTAGTGCAGTTGGTCACGGGTAAATTATCTTTGGTCCTTAAGGATTATTACTAATCCGTCGATTAACTATGTGACTGAGCAGTCTTTCGCTGCTCTACATATGCTATGGTAATGAAGTGCCGTTTAGTTTTGACATGGTATCTGGTAAAGGAAATATCAGGATAGACGCATACCACAATCTTTTTAATTAATGTGCGACAGTAAACATTATTGGTTATTAAATTGGGCGGGCGGCGGTTATCGATTTTTATTGTGGCCGTTATTCTAGTCCCTTATTTTTGCAGGCAAAGAAATAGGTATGATATTAAGGTGAGGTGATGACTATGCTGAAAGAGGATACGAATAGCACTAAACAAAAGGAGGATGATCTACATAGTTTAAATGAAGACGCTGGGGTTGGGGTGGAAGAGGAGCTACAGCAGGGACAATCAGACATTGACGACGATTCTTTTGATGCACATCAGCAGTTAGAGCAAGTGATTGCGGAAAAGGAAGAACTTAACCGTAACTTTCTCAGGTTACAGGCAGACTTTGACAACTTTCGTAAACGCAGCCGCAAAGAACAGCAGGAATTTATGCGGTATGCATCTCAAAGTTTAATAGAAAAATTACTGCCGGTAATTGATAATTTTGAGCGGGCGCTTTCCAGCGACGATTCGCAAAGCCAAAGTTTTAAAGCCGGCATAGAGATGATTTATAAACAACTTGTGGGTATTTTGGAACAGGAGGGTTTGGTGGAAATTGAAACAGAAGGGCAGGACTTTGACCCAAATTTTCACGAAGCAGTCATGCAGGTGAAAAATGATGAATGTCCTGACAATATGGTTATAGAAGTGATGCAAAAAGGTTATAAATTAAAGGATAAAGTAGTTCGCCCGGCCATGGTAAAAGTGGCCAATAATTAATCTAAATTATATATGACACTAAGGAGGTAGATATCAAATGGGTAAAGTAATAGGCATTGATTTGGGCACAACTAACTCATGTATGGCTGTAATGGAGGGCGGTGAGGCGGTAGTAATCCCTAACGCGGAGGGCAACCGTACCACGCCGTCAGTGGTGGCGTTTTCAAAGGATGAAGAGCGGCTGGTCGGACAGGTGGCCAAACGTCAGTCCATTACCAATCCTGACCGCACTGTTACTTCAATTAAGCGGCATATGGGTACTGACTATAAGGTGAAAATCGGCGATAAGGATTATACACCCCAGGAAATTTCTGCGATGGTTCTACAAAAATTAAAAACTGACGCAGAAAGTTATTTGGGTGAGAAGGTCACCCAGGCAGTAATTACGGTGCCGGCGTATTTTACTGATAGCCAGCGGCAAGCGACTAAAGATGCGGGTAAGATTACCGGCTTGGAAGTGCTGCGTATCATCAACGAGCCAACTGCCGCTTCTCTGGCCTACGGCCTTGAGAAGGGCGAAGACCAGACTATTCTGGTCTATGACCTAGGTGGCGGTACCTTTGATGTTTCCATTTTGGAACTGGGCGAAGGAGTATTCGAAGTGAAAGCCACCAGCGGTAATAACCGTCTGGGCGGAGACGATTTCGACCAGCGCGTTATGGATCAGTTGGTGCAGGAGTTTAAGAAATCTCACGGGATAGATTTGTCTAAAGATAAGATGGCCATCCAGCGTTTGAAAGAAGCTGCAGAGAAGGCCAAGCATGAACTGTCAAGCGTTACCTCTACTAATATTAACTTGCCCTTTATTACTGCAACTCAGGAGGGCCCGCAGCACTTGGATATAACATTGACACGGGCAAAGTTTGACGAAATTACCGCTGATTTAGTGGAAAAAACCATGGGACCCACCCGTCAGGCATTAAGTGATGCCGGTTTAAAAGCGGATGCTATTGACCGGGTGATTTTAGTAGGTGGTTCCACTCGTATCCCTGCGGTTCAGGAAGCGATTAAGAAAGTTCTGGGTCAAGACCCCCATAAGGGTGTTAACCCTGACGAATGTGTCGCTTTAGGTGCTGCTATTCAGGCCGGTGTTTTGGCTGGTGAGGTAAAAGATGTGCTGCTGCTTGACGTGACACCGCTCACATTGGGGATTGAAACATTAGGAGGCGTCTTTACGATCTTGATAGAACGCAACACTACTATTCCTACATCTAAGAGCCAGATATTCTCTACAGCGGCAGACAGCCAGACCGCGGTAGATATTCACGTACTGCAGGGTGAGAGGAAATTTGCTGCTGATAACAAAACATTAGGCCGCTTCCAGTTAACCGGTATTCCGCCGGCACCCCGGGGCGTGCCCCAAATTGAAGTGAAATTTGATATCGATGCCAACGGGATTGTTCATGTTACCGCTAAGGACCTAGGTACCGGTAAAGCACAGGATATTACCATTAAATCATCCAGCGGTCTTGATGATGCCGAAGTAGAAGAAATGGTAAAGAACGCTGAAAAATTCGCGGAAGAGGATGCCAAACGCAAGGAAAAGGTGGACGCCAAGAACCAAGGAGATTCTTTGCTATATCAATCCGAACAAACGTTGAAAGAGTTAGGCGACAAGGTTGAAGCAGGGGAAAAGGAGAGTATAGAGAAAGCCCAGGCAGATTTGAAGGCAGCTTTGGAGCAAGATGATATTGAAGAAATTAAGGCGAAAACAGAGGCATTGAACGAGGTGCTATTCACGCTTTCTTCCAGAGTATATGAGCAGGCACAACAGGCTCAGCAAGCTGATGAATCCGATGCCGCACAACAAAAGGAAGAAGATAATGTAGTTGATGCCGAATATCAGGAAGTGGATGAAGACGACAAAAAAGAATAAGACCAGTGGGGGTTTTCCATGTCCAAGCGAGATTATTATGAGGTGCTCGGCGTCTCCCAAGACGCCGACCCATCTGAAGTAAAAAAAGCATACAGGGGACTTGCTCGCCAGTACCATCCTGATGTTAATCCTGGAGATAAGGAAGCGGAGCAGAGGTTCAAGGAAGCCAAAGAAGCGTATGAGGTGCTGAGTGATGCCGATAAGCGGGCCCGGTATGACCAATTTGGTCATGCCGGAACTGATAACAATGGTTATGGCGGGTTCGGCGGCGATGCCGGGGATTTCTCCGGTTTTGGCGATATCTTTGACATATTTTTCGGCGGCGGTTCCGGAGATGGCCGCTCTCGCCGCAATAGTCCCCGCCAAGGGGCTGATTTAAAGACGCAAATGGAAATTACCTTTGAAGAGGCTGCATTCGGAGTGGAAAGAGAAATAGTAGTACCCAGGTTAGAAACCTGTCAGGAATGCGGCGGCAGTGGTGCAGAACCCGGCACTAAGCCGGAAACGTGCAGTATGTGTAAAGGCAGCGGTCAGATTCGGGTTGGCCAAAAGACTCCTTTCGGTGTCTTTCAGACAGTCAAGACTTGCCATAACTGTAGTGGCGAAGGAAAGATTAATAAAAACCCATGTCAGCAGTGTCGCGGCCAGGGACGGGTTCGCCAAGAGCGTAAGGTAAAGGTCGGGGTTCCTGCTGGAGTGGATAACGGCTCACGGATGAGGGTATCTGCTGCCGGTGAAAGCGGTCTTAACGGTGGTCCTCCCGGGGACTTATATGTCTTTTTGAAGGTAAAGCCGCACAAAGACTTTAGCCGGGAGGGTAATGATGTCATTTATGAACAGCCCATTACCTTTGCTCAGGCAACTTTGGGCTGTGACATTGAAGTACCGACACTGGATGGAAAGGTTAACCTTAAGATACCTGAAGGTACCCAGACGGGGACTAGCTTTCGACTTAAAGGAAAAGGTATTCCTCGGCTGCAGGGATATGGCCGGGGGGACCAGCATGTAAAAGTACGTCTGATTACCCCTAACCACTTATCAGACAGTCAAAAGGAACTACTGCAGCAGTTTGACCGCACTTGTACCAAGAAAAATCACCGAGCCAGGGAAAAAGGTTTTTTTGGTAAGGTAAAAGATGCGTTTATGGGCTAGAAGGGGCAGGTGTAAATTTTATGGAATGGCAGGAAATATCCATTACCACTACAGAAGATGCCATGGAATCCGTAACTGATCTTTTTTATCAGGCCGGAGCGGCGGGAGTGGTAATAGAGGACCCGCGCGTGGTTAACTCCTACTTGAAGGAGAAAAAGTGGGACTACTATGAGCTGCCGTTGGCGATGGTGGAAGCAGAATCAGTAGTGGTAAAGGGCTACCTGCTGAAGGATGACCGTCTGCCTCAATCCCTTCTGCGCATTCGCCAGGGTCTGGATAACTTGGCGGAATATTTTGATGATTACCGCGCCGAAATCGCTTTAACCGAGGTAAAAGAGTCAGACTGGGCCAATGCTTGGAAGAGGTTTTATAAACCGGTTAAGGTTTCAGAAAGAATAGTGATTAAACCAACTTGGGAACAATATCAGCTTGAGGGCAATGAAAAGGTTATTGAATTAGATCCGGGGATGGCTTTTGGCACCGGCACCCACCCTACCACTGTCATGAGTATTCGGGCTTTAGAGCAATATTTACCCACGGGTGCCCGGGTGATAGATGTGGGAGCGGGGTCAGGTGTACTGGCAATTGCCGCGGCCAAACTGGGTGCGGAACAGGTGCTGGCCATTGATATTGATCCATTGGCGTTAAAAGTAGCTGCAGCGAATGTGGAAATAAACGCAGTATCTTCTAGGGTGCAGGTTCGACCGGGCAACTTATTGGTAGATGTGGAAAGCCAGGCTGATTTAGTGGTGGCTAATATTATTGCTGATGTCATTATGGATTTAGCCGGGCAGGTATGGCAGAGACTTGAAAGCGAGGGCCTCTTTATTGCTTCGGGTATAATTGATGATAGAGGCGATGAAGTGGTTGAATATCTGCAAGCCAAGGGTTTTATTATCGAGACAGTGCTCCATCAGGAGGGCTGGGTGGCATTGGTAGTCAGAAAGGCGGACTAATATGCACCAATTTTTTGTTACACCTGAAGCAATTAATGGTGATATGATTGCCATTACCGGTGCCGAAGCCCATCACCTGTTAAAAGTACTACGCCTAGGTATTGGTGATAGGGTGACTGTGGCTGATGGTGAGGGTCAGCGTTTTGCAGCTGTACTGGAAACCATAGCCCCGGATGATGCTTACGCCCGGATTGAAACAACCCTGCCCACCGGAGAACCGCCGGTGGAAATAATATTGCTTCAAGGAATCCCCAAAAGTGATAAAATGGAATTAATCATTCAAAAGAATACTGAGCTGGGTATTGGAAAAATTATACCGGTGGAGATGGAACGCTCCGTGGTACGGCTGAAAGAGAATAAAGCAGCAAAACGGGCACAACGCTGGCAGAGAATAGCGCTTGAGGCAGCGAAACAATGCGGCAGGTCTAGAGTGCCGCAAATTGCTGCACCGTGTACGTTGACAGAAGCCCTGATGCAGCTGCCTCACGGTTGTTCGTTGACAGTACCATGGGAAGAGGAAACCGGGCATTCTTTAGGTCATTGGTTAGCAGAGCTTAAAAGTACTGCGCGTGTTGCCTACATTATCGGCCCTGAAGGCGGGTTGACGACGGGAGAAGTAGACCTGGCCCGGCGCCACGGTGCTGTTCCGGTAACCTTAGGCCAGCGCATTTTGCGTACTGAGACTGCCGCCATGGCAGTATTAGCTGTGATAATGCATCGGCTGGGTGATTTAGGAGGACAAGCAGGTGGTAAAGAAGGCAGCAGTTTATGTGTTAGGGTGCAAAGTTAACCAGCATGAAGGGGAAGCAATAAAGGATCTTTTTAATAATGCGGGCTATAAGATAGTATCCTTTCATGATCAAGCGGATGTTTATGTAATACATACTTGTACAGTTACTCATCTGGGGGATCGGAAATCCCGGCAGATGATTCGCCGGGCCGTGCGGCAAAACCCGGATGCAGTGGTGGCGGTCACAGGGTGTTACGCCCAGACATCACCCGGTGATATATTAGATATAGCCGGGGTTGATTTGGTTATAGGCACCAAAGAACGGTCGCGGATAGTTGAGTTGGTGGAGGAAGCACAAAAAGGGTCGCCCATAAGCTTAGTAGGTCCCCGTAAGGAGCTTACAGAGTTTGAAGATTTGCCGTTTGCCAGGGCTTCTACGGTAAGGGCTTTTTTAAAAATTCAAGAGGGGTGTCAGCAGTTTTGTACATATTGCATTGTTCCCCATGCCAGGGGACCAGTGCGCAGTAGACCCATAGCAGAAAGTGTCGATGCGGTAAAAACTTTGGTTCAAAAAGGATTTAAAGAAGTGGTGCTGACCGGTATTCATATCGGTGCCTATGGTCAAGATTTAACAGGAACCGACCTTAACGCTCTTTTAAAGCAGTTAATAAAGGTTTCGGGGCTTAAGCGTTTAAGGGTTAGTTCGGTAGATCCCAACGAAGTCACCCCCGAATTATTGGCTACGCTTACACGGGAGGATATCATCTGCCCGCATTATCATATTCCTTTGCAGAGCGGTTCCGATACAATCCTTGAGGCTATGCGTCGTCCCTATAATACCGCTTATTATCAGCGCTTGGTAACCGAAATTCGCCGGCATCGGCCTGACGCAGCAATTACAACGGATATTATGGTGGGTTTCCCCGGCGAGACTGATTCGCTATTTAGGCAATCGCTGGAATTTATCAGAAAGCTTCGCTTTAGTGAACTGCACGTATTTAAGTATTCACCACGACAGGGGACCCCTGCCGCTCGCTATAACAATCAGATACCTCCTGACGTTAAGGAAGCGCGCAGCAGGCAGATGATTGCTTTGGGGAAAGAACTATGGGCGGACTATGCCGGGAATTTTCTAGGGGCCCCTTTGGCGGTACTGGTGGAGCAGCAGGGAGATTATGGTGAAGGGCATACGCCAAACTACTTAAAAGTTCGTTTCCCGGGTGGGGAGAAGATGCGCGGCTCATTTGTTACCGTAGTACCAACTGAGACATTAGACGGATATCTCTTCGGAGACCCGAAAGGAGGTGCCTAAATGAGTGATTGTTTGTTTTGTAAGATTGTGGCGAAAGAAATTCCGGCGGAAATTGTTTATGAAGATGACCAAGTTATAGCATTCAAAGATATTAATCCAGTTACCCCTGTGCATATTTTACTCATTCCTAAAAAACATATCAGTGACCTTACTGCAATAGAGTCCGAAGATAAAGAACTTATCGGGCATTTGCATTTAACCGCAGTGAAAGTAGCAGAAAAAATTGGTATTGCCAAGGATGGTTTTAGGTTGGTAAACAATTGCAAGGAATACGGAGGACAGGTGGTTTACCATCTGCACTTTCATTTGCTTGGAGGCAAACAACTTGGCACCCGTCCTTCAGCATAGTCTTGACGGTAAAAGGGTAGCTGTAGTATAATTTTAAACTAGGTACAAAGTGTAATTCTCTTTGTGCCTCCCATGGTTGCGGAGGGGAGGGATAACGTTGGCAGAAGTACGGGTGAAGAAAAACGAATCCCTGGACAGTGCGTTAAGACGCTTTAAGCGTTCTTGCGCTAAATCTGGCGTGCTTTCAGAAGCACGTAAACACGAGCATTATGACAAACCTAGTGTAAAGCGTAAGAAAAAAGCAGAGGCGGCAAGAAAAAAGAAACGCCGCGTCAAATAAGGAGGGACGGGAATGTCCCTACGTGAAAAATTAGTTGCAGATGTAAAAATTGCAATGAAGGCTCGACAAGCGGGGAAGTTGGAACTGACAACCCTGCGCATGGTCATGGCGGCAATTAAGAACAAGGAAATCGATGCAAAAGTCGAAATATCCGACGATGACATCATTGAGATAATTGTCAAGGGAATTAAAATGCGGCAGGAGTCGCTCGTCGAATACGAGAAAGCGGACCGCGAGGACCAGGTAGAGCAGCTGCACCAAGAGATTGCCATACTTAAGCGGTATTTGCCGGAACAGTTGGGCGAGGGAGAAGTGCGCCGTCTGGCTGAAGAAACTATTGAAGCTGTCGGTGCCCAAGGACCCAAAGATATGGGCAAGGTAATGGGTGCGATGATGCCGAAAGTTAAGGGAAAAGCGGATGGCAAATTAGTTAACAAAATAGTGCAGGAGTTGCTATCATGATACCAGAGGCCTGGCATAATAATCTATGCCAGGCTTTTTCTAATATCCATATTTACTGCGGAAGAAACCCGGCGTTGGCGCTGGGAAAGAAAAAGTTAAGTTTGTCAGCAGGGCTCTGAAATTAAAGGATGAAGAATGGGTACATTAAAATGAGGGGGATCGAGCTATGCGGGTTAAAAAAATAGTGACTGCTTTAACTGCTGTTCTCATTTTTATCTTAACGATAATTCCAGTTTATGCGGCAAGTAACCTGGTTTATGTGATACCGGTAAATGGTGTCATCAGTAAAGGTCTGTCTCAGCAGATTGGTGCCGGCATTGCCGAAGCGGAGAAGCTTGACGCCAGAGCTATTATGCTGGAGATAGATACCCCCGGTGGTGCAATTGATGCTGCTATGAATATTAGCAAAAAACTAACTGCGACACGGATACCCACTATTAGCTTTATTTCCGGAGATGCCCTGTCTGCGGGTGCGTTGATTGCATTTTCAACAAAGCAGATTGCGATAGTACCCGGGGGGACAATCGGCGCTGCGGAACCACGCCAGGGTTCCGAAAAGGCGGATGAAAAAATTGTCTCTGCCTGGACGAAGAAGCTGGCTGCCGCGGCTCAGGCTAACGGTCGTGACCCCAAAATCGCTGGGGCTATGAGTGATGCCGATATTGAAATTCCTGGTTTGGTGGCAAAGGGGAAACTACTTACTTTGACCCACAGCCAAGCAAGGGAAACCGGCATGGTGGATGCGGTGGTGGCAAGCCGCCAGGAGGCTTTAGAAGAATTCAACTATGGCGACGCACAAATAACGGTGCGTCAGGGAACGATTGCCGAACGCTTAGCCCGTTGGACGACTCACCCTTATATCAGCCCGATACTGCTGATGGTGGGTATGGCTGGGCTGTTGCTGGAGGTCTTAACCGTAGGTTTTGGGGTGGCAGGTACTATCGGGATGCTAGCTATGGCTCTGTTTTTTGGGGGGCATTACTTGGCTGGTGCGTCAGGCGCTGAAGCGGTTTTAATGTTTTTGGTCGGTTTGATCCTGTTGGCTATGGAAATCCTGGTTATTCCAGGTTTTGGCATTGCCGGGATTGGCGGCATCCTGATGCTGATAGTGAGCATATTCTTAGCTTCAGTTAGTGTCAGTCAGGCCATCACTTCCTTGCTGGTGGCTGTGGTGGGCAGTATTGCTTTGCTCCTCGTTAGTATTCGGTTTTTACCAACGCGCAGGTGGTGGCAGAGGTTTATTCTAAGTGATAAGCAGGAACGCAGTAGCGGCTACCTTTCATCAGATGAAAAAGGGGAGACTTATCTTGGAAAGGAAGGAAGGGCACGGACACCCCTAAGGCCAGCGGGCACCGTGGATCTTGAGGGAGAACCAATAGATGTGGTCACTGATCAGGGATTTATTCCCCGGGATACGATGGTAAAGGTTGTCAGGGTGGAAGGACGACGCATTGTGGTGCGTAAAAGTACCGAGGGGGAAAAAGAATAATGGGGATAATGATGTTGGGCCTGGTGCTGTTTGTCGTAATTGCGGCCGTGCTGTTGGTGCTGTTACTGCAGAAATAAAAATTAAGAGGGAGTTGGTCAAATGTTAGTGCAAGCAAGTGGTTTGATAATTTTTGCCGTATTAGTAGTGGCAGTGCTTCTGCTGCTCGCTTTTATTCCGGTGGGATTATGGGTTTCCGCTCTGGCGGCTGGGGTGCAGGTTAGTCTAATCACGCTGGTGGGTATGCGTTTGCGTCGGGTACCGCCCGTAAAGATTGTTTTACCCTTAATTAAAGCAGTGAAGGCGGGCTTGGATTTGGATACTGCCAAGCTTGAAGCACATTATTTAGCCGGTGGTAATGTGGACAGGGTGGTAGATGCACTTATCGCAGCTGCGCGGGCAGGTATTGATATTACCTTTGCCCGGGCCGCAGCCATCGACTTGGCAGGGAGAGATGTTAAGGAAGCGGTGATGGTTTCCGTTACCCCGAAGGTGATTGAAACGCCGGTGGTAGCGGCTATGGCCAAGGATGGGATCCAGGTGAAAGCTACGGCACGTGTTACCGTACGGGCCAATATTGAACGCCTAGTGGGCGGCGCCGGGGAAGAGACCATTATTGCCCGGGTTGGTGAAGGTATTGTTACTACTATCGGCAGCGCTGATAGTCATAAGGCAGTGTTGGAAAACCCTGATAGTATCTCACAAAATGTTTTGGCCAAAGGGTTGGACGCAGGTACTGCTTTTGAAATATTGTCAATAGACATCGCTGATGTAGATGTAGGTAAAAATATTGGTGCCGAGCTGCAGATAGACCAGGCTAACGCAGATAAGAACATTGCTCAGGCCAAGGCAGAAGAACGCCGTGCTATGGCTGTTGCTCGCGAACAGGAAATGAAGGCCCAGGTTCAGGAAATGCGTGCCAAGGTCGTAGAAGCGGAGGCGGATGTACCCCGAGCCATGGCGGATGCAATGCGCAGCGGTAACATGGGTGTCATGGATTACTTCAACATGAAAAATGTTCAGGCTGATACAGGCATGCGTGAAAATTTTGCTGGATTAGGCTCTAAAGAAGATGGCGGCGGCAACGGCAGCGGTAGCGGCAAAGGCAAAGGAAGAAATAGGTGATATGATTGGATGCCTTAGCTATATTGGCCTTTGTGGTCTATATTGTCATAAAATCATTGGGTGATAGAAACAAACAACAGCAGCAGCGGCAGGCTCGCGTTGACAGGCCTCATCCTTTGGACCAGTCCGATGCGGAGCGACCTTGGGACGTCAGTATAGATTATCCGGAGGCTGCTGCTCCAAGTGCTGGGCGGAATGCTGTGCCGCCGGGGGAAACATACCCAGCGCCGGAAATGATGCTCCCCAGCGAAGCAGTAAAGCAGGAGAGGCATATGAAAGCGGCTTCGGAAAGACCGCCGGAATCTCAAACACCCCGAAATAACCGTATCGATAGGGTGGAGAGCTCCGGTTTGGGGATTGAAGCTAATGGTGGAGACGGGCAGTTAGGCATGTTTGAGGAAATACTGAATGAGGATAACATTGTCATGGGTGTGATCCTGTCCGAGGTACTGCAGCGTCCGCGGGCATATAGGCGTTAATATTAAATAATGGCAAAGAAAAGCCCCTTCTAACTGACTGAGGGGCTTTTTCTTTGCCCAATTATAGCGAAAATTTGAATTACCCTGCTTTGAAACAGCTTTCATTTCTTTCTGCTTGTCATGAATGTCTTTAGCAATGCATAAATTTTTTATATATTTCAAAACAGCGTGGACTAAAAAGGAGGCAGCAGGATGGCCAATAAGATTATCAGGCGGTTAACGGAAAAAAAAGACCATTTCAAATACAGTTTTGCTCATATATTGGAATTACCTAAAGAAGTGCTGCTAGATCTGCCTTCACTGACCCTGATAGGGACAATGCAAGTTCATTTGGAAACTCATAAGGGTATTGTGGAATTTACCGCTGAACGGGTGCGTATCAATACCCAGGAAGGTATCTTAGAGATAAATGGCAAGGGATTGTTTTTGCGCATTATCACTCATCAGGAAATTGTCATAGACGGAGAAATTTCTGCTCTTTCGTACCATAAATAGGAGGTTGCTGCTGTGCTGGTAAGAAAACTTTGGGCTTTATTTTGGGGTTATGTTACCATTGGGGTAGAAGGGGTAATGCTTGAGCGTTTTTTGAACCTCGCTGTGGCTAGAAATATATCCTTTTGGGATGTTAACCGCCTGGGGAAAAACCGGCTAGCCATGAAGGTAAAAGTAAGCGGTTTTAAGTCTCTGAGACATGTTGGCAGAACTACTCGTTGTAGGATACGGATAGAAAGCAAGCATGGTCTGCCTTTTCTGTGGATGCGAATCAAAAAAAGAAAGATGCTTGCTGTGGGTTTATTGGTGTTTTTAATAGGCATTCAATCTTTCTCTTCTTTTATTTGGAATGTGGAGGTTATTAGTAAGGAAGAACTTCAATATCTCACAGTAACCGAAATAGAAGAACAGTTGTCGACGCTGGGATTACGTCCGGGTGCGATGAAGCGTAATGTAGATTTACGGGAAGTGGAGCGGCAGCTAGAGGCCAGTTTACCCAAGCTTTCTTGGGCCGGTGCTACATTTCAAGGCACCAAAGTGTATGTGGAAGTGGTTGAAAAGACACTTCCACCCGATGATGCTGACCAACGTACTCCTGCCAACATAGTAGCGAATAAAGATGGTTTTATAGAAGATGTGCTGGTAATAGCCGGTGAAGCTAGGGTGCAGCCAGGGGATGCTGTGACCCGGGGACAAGTGTTGATTTCGGGGGTTATTTATCCCCAGCAGCCGGCAGAGACCACAGCAGAGGGTGATATTGAAAACGAGGAATTAATAAAGCCAAGGTACGTACATGCCCAGGGTGTTGTCAAGGCCAGGGTATGGTATCGTGCTCGGGGAGAGGCTGATCTGGTAGAACGTGGTGAAAAGAAAACAGGGCGCAAGGCTACTCGTATCAGTATCAAATTAGGTGATAAGGAAATAATTATCAAAGGGCCGCGTCAGACTCCCTTTAAATACTTTCAGCTTCAGGAGGATGTTAAAACAATTCCCCGCTGGAGGAATTTAAACCCCTCTGTCGAACTTAGTACTACGACTTACCATGAAGTGGAAAGATATCAGATGAGCCGGAGCAGGGAAGAAGCGGTTGCGATTGCGGCAGAACAGGCTGCAGGGAATATTATCGACAGAATACCTGCTGGTGCTAAAGTAATAGATAAGAAAAGCAGCGCGGTATTGTCCGGTGGTAAGGCCACTGTTTCATCCACATGGGAAGTGGTGGAGGATATCGGCAGGACAAAACTATTGCATTAGTGTGGAAGGGTTTGCTATTGAGAATGTTCACTGTAAGAGATATAATATACACGATTGTATATACCGTGTTATAGACTGGAGGGCTCGCTGGATTGACGGATAAATACCAGACTAGAATAACCATCAGCGACAATGGAATTGCTGCTAAGCTTTTCGGTAAGTATGATGAGAACCTGCGAATGATTGAGGCAAAATGTGATGCCAAAATTGTCGCCCGGGGTAATGAGATATTTATTAGTGGCTCTCGGGAAGCAGTGTCAGGAGCCAATGCATTATTTGAGGAGCTGATTAAAGTGGCAGAATCCGGGACTAGCATCGATGTAGGGACCGTCAATTATGCAGCAACCATGCCGGACAAGGAGCAGGGTAAATTGGCAAGCACTCTCTCGGAGGTTGTACACATTACGCCAAAGGGGAAGCAAATCAAGCCAAAAACCGCTGGACAGCAGAAGTATGTCACAGCTATTAACGATCATGATATTGTTTTTGGTATCGGACCAGCCGGTACAGGCAAGACATATCTTGCTGTGGTGATGGCGGTAAAAGCTCTCCGTAATAAAGCTGTAGAGCGCATTGTACTGGCCCGCCCGGCGGTAGAGGCTGGAGAAAAGCTGGGTTTTTTACCCGGTGACCTGCAAGAGAAGGTCAACCCATATCTGCGCCCGCTGTATGATGGTCTATACGATGTACTAGGTGTGGATGTAGCTGCTAAATATATGGAAAAAAAGGTTATTGAAATTGCTCCGTTAGCTTATATGCGCGGTAGAACACTGGATGATTCTTTCATTATTTTGGATGAAGCACAGAATACAACTTCTGAGCAGATGATGATGTTTTTAACTCGGATCGGTATTGGTTCAAAAGCTGTGATTACAGGAGATATAACCCAGGTGGATCTGCCGAAAGGAGCGGATTCGGGACTTGTGGAGGCACAGCAGGTTTTGTCCGGAATCAAGGGAATATCCTTTCAGTATTTGACTGAAGTGGATGTTGTACGCCATCCGTTGGTTCAGAAAATTATCCGGGCATACACCCAGAGACAGAGTTAGGAGCGCGAATATTATGGTACGGAATAAGTTTTGGAAAAAGAAAATTCAGTTCCCCATAATTAGAATGTACCGTCATGTTACTGCCCGCCGGGTAATTTTGGGGGCTCTATTTTTTATAATTACCGCTTTGATTTTGGGTGTCAATTTTAATGCTGAGAGGGTGGCCCTTAAGGAAGGCCAGCCTAGTCCTAAGGACTTTTTCGCTCAGCAGAGTATTGTTTACGAAAGTCAGGCACTTACTGACCAGGCTCGAACGGAAGCTGAGGTGGCAGTACCGCCGGAGTATCGAGTGGACAAGTCTGTTTTAGAAACTGTCGATAAACAAATCAATGATGTCTTTAATAAATTGATATCACTTAAAAACAGTGCAGCAACAGATGCACCGGGCGAACCCCAGGCGGTATCCAGAGAAAGTTACCGGGCAGTGTTGGGAGTTGATTTTCAACAAGACACTTATGCTGCGCTTAATGAAGCATCCCCTGACAGTTTGGTGAATTTAGCAGCGGAAATTAAGGATAATGTACGCCGTTATATGCGAGATGGTATTCAAAAGGAAGCCATCCCCGCAGTGAAAGAAAACATTATTCAGGCCACAACTGCTTTGCCCGTTGCTGACAATCTAATTCCTTTGGCCCAAGTAGTGGTTAGCGCTCTTGATTTCCAGGCTAATCTGGTTTTTGATGCCCAGGCAACTTTAGCTAAAAAGGAAGAAGCACGTCGACAAGTAGCGCCTGTAGTTGTTACCATCCGCAAGAATCAAAAAATTGTTGGTAAGGGTGACATTGTCACTGCAGCAAATATTGAAACATTGCAGCACTTGGGGATGCTGCGTGTTAAATCGCCTTATGCCCGCTTTGCCGGAATATTATTATTTGTGATGGTTATGTATGCTTTAATTGGCTTATATATTTATTTTTACCGACGGGAAGTATATGAGAAAGACAGGCAGTTCAATTTATTGGGGTTAATTATCGTTACTACTCTGGTAATTGCCAAGACGGTATCAGCAATATCTATCGGTGGTCAGGCGGAGATAGCCGTTTTAGTGGGCTATCTGGTGCCTGTGGCAGCCGGTTCTATGCTAATTTCAATTTTATTGGATAATAAGCTGGCTATTTTTGTTACGGTAATATTAAGTATTTTTGTAGGTATGATTAACGGTGGCCAATTGCAGTTTGCTGTAGGTGCGTTGGTCGGGGGTGTGGTCGGGGTATTCAGTGTTTCCCGGCTCAGTCAGCGCAGTGACCTGGCTAAGGCCAGCATTTATATCATGCTGGCGAATATTCTGACCATTATCAGTTTAGGACTTATTAGTAAAATGTCCTGGGTTGGTTTATTGACAGGAAGCGGTTTGGCGGTTAGTAATGGGGTCCTTTCGTCTGTGCTGACTATTGGGTTGCTGCCTTTTTTGGAATCGGCATTTCATATTACCACACCGATAAAATTATTGGAATTGTCCAATCCTAACCAACCGCTGCTTAAGCGTATGTTGGTGGAGGCGCCCGGTACGTATCATCATTCTATTATGGTAGGCAACATGGCGGAGGCGGCAGCGGATGCGGTAGGAGTAGATAGTCTACTTGCGCGGGTCGGTGCATATTATCATGATATCGGCAAACTTAAACGACCTTATTTTTTCACAGAAAACCAGCTGACGCAGAACAACCCTCATGATCGGTTGGCGCCTACTTTAAGCACGTTAATTATTAATTCACACGTTAAAGATGGGGTAGAAATGGCAGAACAACATGCCCTGCCTGATGTGATCAGGGACATTGTTCGTCAACATCACGGCTCCAGCATGATTGGTTTCTTTTATAGAAAGGCCATAGAGAGCTGTGAAAAGGAAGAAGATCAGGCCAACATCAGTCCCGAGGACTTTCGCTATGAAACCCCTAAACCTCAGACCAAAGAAGCTGCCATTGTTATGCTGGCAGATGGGGTGGAGGCAGGAGTGCGCTCTAAGCAAAAGTTAAACCCCGGCAAAATGGAAGGTTTTGTTCGTCAGGTAATTAAGGATAGATTTGATGACGGTCAATTAGAAGAGTGTGATTTAACCTTTAAGGAACTGGATATCATTGCTCAGGCTTTTGTAAAAATATTAAGCGGTATTTTTCATACAAGAATAGAATATCCTGACAGTGTTTTAAAAGAAATAGAGAAAGGTAAGGATAAAAATGGAAATCCATATCCAAAACCAGCAGACAGAGATTGATTGGCACGAAGAGTTGGAAGAGGTCATCAACAGTGTGGCAGCGGGTGTAGCCGCGGCGATGAGCCTACCTATCCAAGCTGAAGTGGGCGTAGTATTGGTAGATAATGCGCAAATAAAGCAAATCAATAAAGAGCACCGGCATAAGGATAGCGAGACTGATGTGATTTCCTTTGCCCTTAATGACGAAGATGACAGTGGCCCCAAACATCCTAATGCTGATTGGTTGTTGGGAGATATTTATATTTCTCTTGAAAAAACAGAAGAGCAGGCGCGGGACTACGGTCACTCCGTTAGAAGGGAATTGGCATATTTAACAATTCACGGTCTGCTGCATTTATTGGGATATGATCATGACACGGAACAAAGTAAAGTCGAAATGCGTCAAATAGAAGAAGACGTTCTTTCGGCTGTGGACTTACCGAGGCGGTAACTTAAGGCAGGGATATTGACATGGAGCAGGAACGTACTTTTTGGCAAAGTCTTCGTGATGCCTGGGGCGGAATTACCCATTCACTGAAAACAGAGCGCAATATGCGTATTCATGCCACAGTGGCAACGGTTGTATTTCTTACCGCCTGGTTGGTGGAAGTTTCCCGCTGGGAGTGGGTAGCGTTGACATTTGCGGTCTCTACTGTAATGGCAGCAGAGCTTCTCAATACGGCTGTTGAAACAACAGTAGATTTGTTTATGAGTACTTATCACCCCCTGGCGCGGATAGCGAAAAATGTGGCCGCTGGAGCGGTACTGCTTATGGCTGTCAACGCTCTGGTAATTGGTGTAATTATCTTTTATCCGAAGCTTATGCATTTGTTTAAGGTGTTGTTATTGAATTATTTCAATTAGAATGAGGTGACTGCCATGCGCAGAGATGCCGTAAGTAATAAAGCATTATGGGTCGCTTTGGTCTTAATGCTGGTGGTAATGGTGTTTAACTCCGCCATGTTGGCTCGCACGGCAGGTTATATCCAATTCCCCGGAGAATTGACCAGGTTGGACATGGCCCGTCACGGTGCGGAGATGTTGGTTCAATATAACGAGCAACAGGCAGCGGAAGCCGGGGTTATTACTAACTCAGCGGTAAGAGATGTTTTAGCGCAGTTTAAGTTTGAGGTTGATAGGGCCACTACCCCGGATGAAATTGTGAAGCTGGAAACTAAGTACAGTAGAGAAATTCAGGATGTAGTTCAGCGGGAGCAGGATAATAAGCGGCGCGAGACGGTATTATCGTTGTTAAACCAGGACACCGGTCTGTCAAGTTATGACGGACAGGCAACTATCACTGTTTATACCGGGGATAATAACGAAGTTATAGTGGATGACCCTACTAGCAGGCTGAAACAAGGGACAATTGACCAAATTAAGAGTCATCCGCTGCTGCAGGGTACGTGGCCGATGATGGAATTTGAAATTACCAGTGGAAAGACGGCCTTGGTGACCGCCCGTTCTCTTTTAGACCGTCTAAAAATGCGGGCGGATGAAGTAAACTCATTACGTAACAAATTGCAGGAATTAAATGTTAAAACCGGTTTCGCGGAAATGTCCGGAACGGGGATTATCATTGAACTATACGATTCTCAGGAAGGTATCAGCTCAGTGGATATTGTCCATGATCGGGATGTCCGGGATGTAGTTAATGAGTTATTTACTGCGGGTGCTTCCGGGGTATCCGTAGGTAATCAGCGTTTGACTACGACATCATCCATCCGTTGTGCCGGGCCGATAATCCTCGTCAATCAGCAGCCAATTGCCGTGAACCCCATTGTTATTAAAGCAGTGGGCGATCCCAAGATATTGGCCAGCAGCTTGGATTTAATACGCAGGGAACTGGAGGAATTTGGCATTCAGTTTATTATTACCCCTAGTAACGAGGTATTGCTGCCGTCTTATAAGGCGAAATAAAACATTTGGAGATGGTGATAATGGTGCGTGCACCTTGGTCTGTATTTAGCCATTTTGGCATTCCGTTTTTTGTAATTACGTTTATTTTAGCTATGTTTGCCGTGACTATTTTGGTGGGGATATGGATTTACCGCGATGCTCAATCCCGGGGCCTTTCCGGTCCACTTTGGTTGGTTGTTTGGCTGGTGGCTAATTTTATCGGCCTAATAATTTACTTGATCGTACGAAATGACTATCAGCAGGGGATGAGGGAATGATGCAATGGCTAAAGAAGTATCAGCTTTATATAGCCCTTTTTGTTCTTGCCCTTGGGGCAGGTTGGGGCGCTTACCGCTATATTGACAGCACTTTGCAGGTACCCGTACCGCAGGTAGGGGTTAACGTGGACGAGAAGCAAAACGATATGACTGATGTGGTTGAACCAGAGCAGCCCATTGAGGTTGATGAGGGCGATGCTAATAAACTACGCTGCCCGTTGGATGGCGCGGTACTCATGGACTTGACTGACAAAAGACCGCTGGCAGTAATGATTGATAATTCACCGGCCGCCCGCCCGCCTCTGGGTATTGACAAAGCTGATTTGGTATACGAAGCATTGGTGGAAGGCGGCATTACCCGCCTTATGGCTGTTTTCTATCACGATAAGGCAGCGGAAGTGGGGCCCATACGCAGTGCCCGGCCCTATTTCGTTCAACTGGCTCAAGATACCAAGTCGGTATACGTACATGCCGGACAAAGTCCTCAAGCTGCGACAATGTTTAAAGAGAAAGGGATTGCACATCTTAATGAAATACCTATTACCAGGGGATTTTGGCGAGTAACTGATCGAGTGCGCCCACATAATTTACTAAGCAGTACCGATAAGCTGCATAACTTGGCTGAGGATTATAATCTTGAAAAATCTATTGAAGTTCCGGCATTTCCATTTTACAACAAGCAGCCGGAGCTGCCTGAAACCTTAAGAAACAGTGATGAAATAATCATTTATTATCCCCAGCAGTTTAGCCAGGTGAGGTATGTATATCACGAAGACAGTGGAGAATATTTGCGATTTATGGGGGAAAAGGCACATATTGATGGCAGTAATAACCTGCAGCTGAAGGCGCGGAATATTGTAGTACAGTATGTAGATACTAAGGTTATTGACGGCGAGGGCCGATTGGAAATGAATATGACGGGCAAAGGGAAGGCGATGGTATTTAATAATGGTATCGCTTACCAGGCACGATGGGAGAAAGATAATTTAAGTTCACCCACGCGCTATTATACGGTTAAAGGTGAAGAAATAAAATTCATGCCTGGACAAACTTGGATACAGATTGTACCTACTGATACCCGGGTTGACTATTAATTCTAAGTTTTCATTGGATTACAAACTTCAGTGTTGTTCTAATAGGAGTGTTTCCGTTGACTGATCAACAACTTATCACCGCCGCTCTTTTGGCGCAGAAGAATGCATATGTTCCTTATTCTAAATTCCCTGTGGGGGCAGCAGTTTTAACTAAATCCGGAAAAGTATTCACTGGCTGTAATGTGGAAAACGCTTCCTATGGTTCTACGACCTGTGCAGAGCGTACAGCTATCGCTAAAGCTGTATCCGAAGGAGAGCGGGAATTCTCTGCCATCGCTATAGTTTGTGGTTCAGGGGAATATTGTTCCCCCTGTGGTTCCTGCCGCCAGATTATTACTGAATTTGGTGAAGATATACGTGTGCTTATGGCTAATAAAGATGGGGAGTACCGCGAGAAATTATCCGCTGAATTGCTTCCCGGCTTTTTTAAGCTATAGTATGATAAAGGCAGTATGGAGGTGAAAAACAAATGACCGAAGAATATTGCTCAGGTTTCATTAGTATTATCGGGCGGCCTAATGTGGGGAAATCTACTTTGTTAAACCGGTTGGTTGGCCAGAAAATTGCTATTATGTCTGACAAACCTCAGACCACCAGAAATAAAATACAGGGTGTTTGGACCACTGATACTGCACAGGCGGTATTTATTGATACACCGGGCATTCATAAACCCCAGCACAAGCTGGGTGAATATATGGTTAAAACAGCCACAGGGGCCCTGTCCCATATGGATTTAATTCTCTATGTCGTGGATGTGTCAGTACCCTGGGGCGGTGGTGAAGAATACATAGTTAACATGCTTGAGAAACTTGAAACACCGATCTTTTTCATAGCTAATAAAATTGACCAAGTAGAGCCGGAACAATTAGCCCGGTTTTTGGATGCAGTACAAAAGCGGCATCAGTTTGCCCAGTGGGTGCCTATTTCTGCGGCAACCGGGGCAAATATGGATACGCTGCGGCAGTTGTTACTTGAGCGGCTCCCCCCGGGGCCTAAATACTACCCGGAGGACATGGTCACTGACCAACCGGAACGGTTCATTATCGCTGAACTTATACGGGAAAAAACATTGCAGCTTACGCGAGAAGAAATTCCTCATGCTTTAGCGGTAGTGGTGGAAGAAGTAAGACAGCGCAGTGAGGATATGGTTTATGTAGCTGCCACCATTTATGTGGAAAGGGATTCGCAAAAAGGAATTATAATTGGAAAGAAGGGCCAGATGTTAAAAGATATCGGCAAACTTGCCCGAGAAGATATTCAGCATTTGCTTGGCAGCCAAATTTACCTGGAATTATGGGTGAAAGTAAAGAAGGCTTGGCGGCGCAGCGAGGTAATGATTCGTAATTTTGGTTACGATTCGTCAGAAGAATGATTATGGCAGCAATAACCTAGTATTTACTTTAAGCCGCAGGGGAATTTTAATTAATGTCACTTACTTAACAGCAAAGTTTCTAACATAACAAAGGAAGGTGATAGCCTTGCGGCAAAGTGATATTTTTTGGGAACTATTCAGCAGTACCGGATATATAGGTGCGTATCTTTTGTATAAAGATACAATCATCGGTGCTGATATCGATTATGAAAGTGTGGAGAGTTCTACAGGGGAGAGGTGACGCCGGTGGCCTATTTAAAAACGCCGGGGCTGGTATTAAGAAACCTAAATTACAAGGAAGCTGACAAATTGCTGACGGTTTACACCCTAGAATATGGTAAAGTCCCGGCAGTCGCCAAAGGCGTACGTAAGGTGAAAAGCAGTATGCGCGGCGGCATACAGCTTTTCTCGCATTCGGACTTTGTCTTTTATCATGGCCGGTCCTTGGATACAGTGACCCAATGCGCAGTAATAGAGCCATTTCCTCAATTACGGTCTGATTTAGACCGTTTTGCTTTTGCTGCATACTTTGCGGAATTGGCATTGGAATCAGTACCTGAACGAGAGGCAAACCCAGATATTTTTTATCTGCTGCTTACCTGTCTGCACCTTTTGGTTACCCATGATCCTGAATTAGTGACTCGGTTGTTTGAAGTGCGGTTAATGAACGTCTTGGGGTATGCTCCGGAATTAACTAACTGTTTGTACTGCGGTGCGGAGGTTAAGGGAAGAATGCGCTTTAGCCTTCAGGATGGAGGGTTAGTATGTACTGACTGTGCCCCAGAGGCGGCAAAATTAGTGTACATAAGCCCGGGAGCAGCAGCCAATCTTAAGGCACTGAGCACGATGGATTTAGATAAATGCGGCCGGATCCGACTGTCCACGGCGCTTCGCCAGGAGTTGGCCGCGCTGTTAAGTCAGTACATTGAAACTCAGTTAGAACGTGAATTCAAAAGCAGGGCTTTTCTTGATTCCCTTAACCAGGTATAAACGTACTGCTAAAGGAAAACAATAAAACTAAAGCGGAGATTTTTTTGTACACGCATTTTAAATAAAAAATGGAGGGAAAACCATGGATGAATTGGCGAAGATAGACCAGATAAGGCAGCGGCTGGATGTATCTTACAAAGAAGCCAAAGAAGCATTAGACCAAGCGGATGGCGACGTCGTGAAGGCAATCATAGATTTAGAAGAAGAAAAGCAGCATTTTGACCATCAGTTTCATGAACACGGCAGCAAACTGATGGCGCAGATTAAGCACATATTTCAAAAAGGAAATGTCACTAAGGTGAGATTAAAAAAAGATAATGAGACGGTACTGGAAATTCCGGCCACGGTAGGTGCCTTAGGGGTGGTGGGTGCCTTGTCCAGCGCACCTTTGGCCATAATAGCCGGTATTGGTACGGTGACTGCTATGACAAAGAACTATAAGCTGGAAATCGTTCGTCCCGATGGTACTGTTGAAGAGAAACCGCTTTACCCGGAAGTAGACCCAACTGAAAAGGAATAGTGACACCTTTGATATTGACAATTGGCGCGTATTTTGCTAAAGTTGTAGAAAAATAGCAGTAGTTATTGGGCAATGCGGAAGAAATTGCTTTTTGTATCTTTACAGCGAGCCGGGGTGGTGAAAGCTGGCGGTTTTAAACAGCAATGGCGCTTCCAAGCCGCAGGAGGAACATATGGGCCATTTGGTGCATATCAGTAAAACCTGTATACCTTTGAGTGGGCCTTGCGGCCAACCAGGGTGGAACCGCGGGAAGCATAATCCCGTCCCTGATCGGGGGCGGGTTTTTTTAATTGCCAAAATAATTTTAACGGCAGGGGAGGTTGATATGATGAATTTTCAACAACTGATTTTAGAACTTAATAAATACTGGGGCGAACAGGGATGTATCATTCAACAGCCGTACGACATGGAAAAAGGAGCGGGGACAATGCATCCAGCTACGTTTTTAAGGGCCTTAGGCCCGGAACCGTGGCGTGTGGCCTATGTAGAACCATCTCGTCGCCCTACCGATGGACGTTATGGGGAAAATCCCAACCGGCTGCAGCACTATTATCAATACCAGGTGATTTTGAAGCCCTCGCCTAACAACGTTCAAGAACTTTACTTAGGCAGTCTGGAGAAAATCGGCATCGACCCTAAAAAACACGATATTCGTTTTGTGGAGGATAACTGGGAATCCCCCACATTAGGTGCTTGGGGCTTGGGTTGGGAAGTGTGGTTAGACGGTATGGAAGTTACCCAGTTTACCTATTTCCAGCAGTGTGGCGGCATAGACTGTCACCCGGTCAGTGCGGAAATTACTTACGGCATTGAACGTTTGGCCATGTATATACAGCAGAAGGATAACGTTTATGATATCCAATGGGTGGATGGAATTACTTACGGCGATGTGCACCATCAGGGTGAAGTAGATTATTCCCATTATAATTTTGAAGCAGCAGATACGGACATGCTTTTTTCTCTGTTTGATGCATATGAGAAAGAAGCACTGGCAGTAATTGCAAAGGACTTAGTCCAACCGGCCTACGACTATGTACTCAAATGCTCCCATACCTTTAACTTGTTAGATGCCCGAGGGGCCATTAGTGTTACCCAGCGTACCGGGTATATTGCCCGGGTACGTAATTTAGCCAGAGTATGCGCCAAGGGCTATGTGGAGCAGCGTGAGCGATTGAAGTTTCCTTTGGTAAAAGACAAAGCATTGCGTCAGGAATTAGCATTAGACCGCAGTAAGGAGGAGGTGTAGCCAATGACCAGGAATTTGCTTTTAGAAATTGGTACCGAAGAGATACCGGCCAGATTTATGGATAATACACTTAGTCAATTTAAAGACTATGCCATAAAAATGCTTAGCGATGCCCGGCTCGGCTATACCAGCATCAACACCTATGGAACACCACGCCGCCTGACTCTGTTGGTGTCGGAACTGGCAGAAAGGCAAGAGGACGTGAGTAAGGAAGCTAAAGGCCCGTCAAGAAAGGTAGCTTTTGACGACCAAGGTAATCCTACCAAGGCGGCCATGGGCTTTGCCAAGGGGCAGGGTGTTGATGTCACTGAATTAATGGTAAGAAAGACAGACCAGGGGGAATATGTCTTCGCCACGGTAAAAAGTGAAGGAAAGAAGAGTGCGGAGATTCTGCCGGCAATATTAAAAGAATTGATACTATCACTAAATTTCCCGAAACCTATGCGCTGGGCTTATCAGGAATTACGGTTTGCCAGGCCCATTCGTTGGCTGGCGGCGCTCTTCGGCAGCGAGGTATTGGATTTTGAACTAGCTGAAGTAATAACCGGACGACACTCAAGAGGACATCGCTTTTTGGGTGGTCAGATTTCCTTGGAAAGCGCCGACGATTACTTGTCAAAGATGGAGGAGCAGTATGTGATTGTCGATCAAGAGCGGCGGCGAGAGATGATTTGGCAGCAGATTCAAAAATTGGCCGCTGCGGAAAATGGTATTGTGGAAGAAAATGCGGAGCTCCTAGAAGAGGTCGTATATCTGTTAGAGTATCCTACTGCTCTTTGCGGCAGTTTCGAGGAAAAGTATCTTCAACTGCCGGACGAGGTGTTGATCACCCCGATGCAGGAGCATCAACGGTACTTCCCGGTAAAGGATAAAGAAGGGAAACTGTTAAATAAATTTATCACAGTACGTAATGGTACCGGCGAACATCTAGATGTCGTTACTGCGGGCAATGAGAAGGTGCTTAAGGCCCGTTTGGCAGATGCAGAGTTCTTCTACCGCGAAGATGTCAAAGAACCGCTTGAGGCAAAAGTGCCAGCCTTAAAGGATGTTGTTTTTCAGGCCCAATTGGGGACAATCTACGAGAAGGTTGAAAGAATCGAGGCACTGTCGCAGTATTTCAGCGACGTGGCAGCTCCTGGCGATAAAGAAGCAGTCCTGCGTACAGCCCATCTGGCCAAAGCAGACTTAGTGAGCCATATGGTCTATGAATTTCCGGAGCTTCAAGGGATTATGGGCGGCTACTATGCTGCTTCGCATGGTGAAGCTGAGCAGATAGCCAAAGGTATCAGTGAGCATTGGCAGCCGCGGTTTGCCGGTGATCAGCTGCCAGAAACTATTAATGGCACTATGGTTAGTTTGGCAGATAAGATGGATACGATTGTCGGCTGTTTCGGTATCGGCATTCAACCAACCGGTTCCCAGGACCCATATGCGCTTCGCCGTCAGGCGATGGGTATCTGTTTGATTATCTTGGATAGGGGATTGACAGTCTCCTTAGAAAATATGGTGGAAAAAGCTTATAACTTGTACGGTGACAAATTATCTAAATCTCTGGCAGAAGTACAGGAAAATGTACTAAAGTTTTTTCGGCAGCGGATGGAAAATATTTTTCAGGAACAAGAGAGTCTGCGATACGATGTAGTGGAGGCGGTGCTGGCGGCAGGTTATGACAGTCCAGCGGATGCTCTTAAGCGGGCTAAAGCCCTGGATAACTTCCGGCAGGATGAACAGTTTGAAGCTCTGACAACTGCATTTAAACGTGCTGCCAACTTGGTGGAAAAGGCAGAGACTGCCGGGCAGGTTAATGAAGATTTGTTGGCCGAAGCGGCAGAAAAAGACCTGTGGCAGGCAATTGTTAAAGTGGAAGAAAGGCTTGAACGGACGGATGATTATTATAATGCCTTGTTGGAAATCGCTGGTTTGCGCCAGCCTGTGGATGAATTTTTTGAGCAGCTAATGGTGATGACCGATGATCAGGAGGTTCGTGAAAATCGCTTAGCTCTATTAAGGCATATTCGTGACCTGTTGGTGGGTAAGACCGGTATCCGATTGGAACTGATAAACTAGTAAATAAACGGGACGGTGAGCGCCGTCCCTAAACTTTATTAAAGAGGTAAAAAAATGACTGGGATTATTTTGGCCGGCGGGAAAAGTACCCGCATGGGCAGTAGTAAGGCACTGCTTAACATAGGGGGAAAAACTGTGGTGCAGCGGGTAATTGAAGTGCTGCAGACAATTTTTCCACAAATAATTATTGTCGCCAATGATGAAGAAACCTATCGCCATCTTGGTTACCCGATTGTTGGGGACATTATTTCTGGTTATGGACCGCTGGGCGGTCTCCATGCCGGCCTGACAGCAAGCAGCAGTGAGGTTAATTTCCTTGTGGCTTGTGATATGCCACTATTACAGCCTGCTCTTATTCGGTTCATGATTTCTCAGACCAAGGATTATGACGCTGTTTTGCCCAAAAGCGGGCCTTATCTGGAGCCGCTGCATGCAGTTTATAAGCGCAGCTGCCTCCCGGCAGTGGAGAAGGTTATGGCTGCTGGGCGGAAAAAAGTTACTTCATTTTTTGACGATATCAGCATAAATTATCTCGAAGAAGAGGAACTGGTCGCCTATGGCCAACCGAAACGAGCTTTTTTAAATGTTAATACCCCTGAAGATTGGTTGACAGTACGCAAGTTGTTGCAGGATTTGGAGGAATAATTATGATACCTGTTATTTCATTTGTAGGCAGGTCAAATGTGGGCAAGACGACCTACTTGGAAAAGCTTATAACCGAGCTGACCCGGCGGGGAATAAAGGTTGCCGTCATCAAACACACGCAGCATTTTGAGATGGATAAACCGGGCAAGGATACATATAGACATGCCAGGGCCGGCGCCAGTACGGTGGTCATCTCTTCGCCAGAAAAAATGGCCTTACTTGACTATTCGGGGCAGGAACGGCCGTTAGATGAAATCACCGCAGTGATAACTGGTGTCGATTTGATTATTACTGAGGGCTATAAGCATGGTGATAAGCCTAAGATTGAGGTATGCCGGCGGGAGACCTCTCAGGAATTGGTGTGCAGCCTTGAAGAACTTGTGGCGGTGGTGGCTGATTTTCCCTTGGAAGTGGATGTGCCCCGGTTTGACCTCGACGATGCTGTACCATTGGCTGACTTTTTACAGTACAAGATTTTGAAGTAATCTTATTATACTAATCTAGCAGTGGTGGAAGGACTTTAGCCGCCGATATCGTATATAATAAAAAGTATATAATATTAACGGTTTTACACTAAAAAGTATGACATAATAATAATGAAGGTGGTGACCCCTATCCAACTAACCCCGCGACAGAAAAAAATTGTGGAAATTGTCAAGCGGTCAGGGCCTATCACCGGTGAATTGATCGCCAAAGAGGTTAACCTTACCCGGGCCACATTGCGTCCAGACCTGGCTATTCTTACCATGTCCGGCATCTTGGATGCGCGACCGCGGGTGGGTTATTTTTATAGCGGCAAGTCAGCCGGCTCGTTATTGGTCGAAGAGATAAGGCGCATGAGGGTAAAGGATTTAAAATCTGTACCTGTAGTTGTTAGAGAAGAGACATCCGTATACGATGCTATAGTCACCCTGTTTGTGGAGGATGTAGGTACACTGATAGTGGTCAGTGAGGGTGGTTTCCTAGAAGGAGTGGTGTCCCGTAAGGACCTGCTCAAAGTGACCATCGGACAGAATGATGTACGTCAGGTACCGGTGAATATGGCCATGACCCGCATGCCTAACATAATTATAACTACCATGGATGAGACCATTCATCTGGCAGCAGCCAAGTTGATTGAGCACCAAGTGGATGCTTTGCCGGTGGTTCGGAAAATTATTAATGACCAGGGTCTGGAGAAACTAGAGGTAGTGGGGCGGATTACCAAGAGTAATATTACCCAGTTGTTCGTGGAGCTGGGCGAAGACAAATAAGTCAGAAAGGGTGAAGGCCTATTTATAGTAATGAGTCACCTGTAATTTATGTAATTTCGGATTCTTTGGGTGAAACGGCGGAGTTTGTCGCCCGGGCCGCGGGTAGTCAATTTAATTCCGGGCGTGTGGAGCTGAGGCGAGTACCTTATGTGGGTGATAAGCAGCAGATTTGCGATATAGTTGAAGAGGCTCGCGGCTTTAAGGCGGTAATAGCTTATACCATTGTTATCCCTGAGCTTAAAGAAGAACTGCTTCGCTTGACCGAGACCTATAAAATTCCCACTGTGGACATTTTAGGGCCTATGGTCGAAGCTGTTGCCGAGGTGACCGGTACTGAACCCAAGTTAGAAGCGGGGCTGCTGCGTAAGTTGGATGAACAATACTTTCGTAAAGTAGAGGCCATTGAATTTGCGGTCAAATATGATGACGGCAAAGACCCCAGGGGGCTTGATTATGCTGATGTGGTATTGGTAGGCGTCTCTCGTACATCTAAAACGCCGGTAAGCATGTATTTGGCTCACAAAAGGATAAAAGCAGCCAATATCCCCTTGGTTCCAGAAGTGGCTGCACCTGAAGAGCTGTTCGATATTACATCCAAGAAAATCTTTGGCTTAACTATCAGCCCCCAACTTTTAAATGAAATTCGTCAGGAAAGATTAAAAACTTTGGGGTTGACAGCGAACGCCGATTACGCTAATCTCGAAAGAATTCTGAAAGAGCTTGATTACGCGGAGAGGATCATGAAACGTATTGGCTGTCCTATCATTGATGTAACCAATAAAGCGGTGGAAGAAACCGCCAGCACCATTTTAGAACTATATTATAAGGGGGAGCGTTATGTCTAGTAAAAAGTATGTGTACCTATTTTCCGAGGGTAAAGCGGATATGAAGCCGCTGCTCGGCGGTAAAGGGGCTAACTTGGCAGAAATGACTGGTATTGGCCTGCCGGTACCGCCGGGACTGACTATCACTACCGAGGCTTGTAATCAATATTTTGCCGAGGGTCAAAACTTTCCCGCAGGAATGGAACAACAGTTGAAAGAACAACTGGCAGAAGTGGAAGAGAATGCGGGTAAAGAATTCGGTAATGCTAAGGATCCGCTGCTGGTATCGGTGCGTTCTGGTTCGGTGATATCCATGCCGGGTATGATGGACACCATCTTAAATTTGGGGCTTAATGATCAGACAGTGGAAGCAGTGGCAGAAATATCGGGGGACCGGCGTTTTGCCTTGGATTGTTACCGGCGTTTTATTCAGATGTTTAGTGATGTTGTACTGGGTGTAGAACACTACCACTTTGAGCAGGTATTGGATAAATATAAAGAAAAGCAGGGGGTGGAGTTTGACTATCAGCTTACCCCAGAAAGTCTTTACGCTATAATTGATGATTATAAGAAATTAGTATCTCGGAAAGCGGGATTGCAATTTCCCCAAGAGGCCATGGAACAGCTGCTGATGGCAGTGCGGGCGGTGTTTGACTCATGGCATAATCAGCGGGCGATTGTCTACCGTAAGATTAATAAAATTCCCGATGAACTAGGGACCGCCGTTAATGTACAGTCTATGGTATTTGGTAACATGGGGGATAACTGCGGCACCGGTGTGGCATTCACCAGAAACCCCTCCACCGGCGAAAAGAAACTTTATGGTGAATATTTGATTAATGCCCAGGGTGAAGATGTGGTAGCAGGTATCCGTACCCCCCAGCCCATTATCAGTATGCAAAAAGATTTGTCCACTGTTTACAAACAGTTTGTGGAGACATGTGAACTGCTGGAGAAGCATTATCGAGATATGCAGGATATAGAATTTACAATAGAGCGGGGAACTCTCTACATGCTGCAAACTCGTACCGGTAAGCGTACTGCCAGTGCGGCCGTAAAAATTGCGGTAGATATGGTAGATGAAGGCCTGATTAATAAGGAAGAGGCTTTACTAAGGGTTGACCCGGATCAATTGGACCAGCTGTTGCATCGCCGGGTTAAGCCCGACGCCGTACTTAATATTATAGCCAAGGGTTTGCCGGCTTCTCCCGGAGCAGCATCGGGCAAGGTAGTCTTTGATGCTGATGAAGCAGAGGAATTAAATAAAGCCGGCATTAAGGTACTGCTGGTGCGTACCGAAACCACTCCCGACGATATTCACGGTATTGTAGCGGCCGAGGGTATTTTAACCAGCCGCGGCGGTATGACCAGTCACGCTGCTGTCGTAGCCCGAGGCATGGGTAAACCTTGTGTCTGCGGTTGTGAAGGGATTAGAATCGATGCAGCTGCGGGACGGTTTACTACTAAAGATGGCGTTGTAGTTAATGACGGTGACCTTATTTCCATTGACGGTGGTGCCGGTAAGGTAATCCAGGGAGATGTGCCCATGATAGACCCTGAGTTGAGCGATGAATTCCAGACACTGCTTGAATGGTCTGATGACGTGCGCACTCTAGGAATTCGTGCTAATGCTGATAACCCCGAAGATGCTGAGAAAGCCCGGGAATTTGGTGCTGCGGGTATCGGGCTCTGTCGTACCGAGCACATGTTTATGGCTCAGGACCGACTGCCCATAGTTCAAGAGATGATTTTGGCAGATAGTATTGCTGCGCGGAAGAAAGCGCTGGATAAATTACTGCCTATGCAGCAGGGTGATTTTTACGGCATTTTAAAGGCCATGCAGGGATATCCCGTGACTATCAGACTGTTAGATCCGCCGCTACATGAATTTCTGCCAAATGCAGAAGAATTGGCCGTGGAAATTACGGCTTTGAAGCTAAAAGGCAAGGTACAAGAGGCGAAGGAGAAGGACGTCCTGCTCAGTCAAGTAAGGGCACTCAGTGAGTTTAACCCTATGCTTGGGCATCGTGGCTGCCGCTTAGGGATTACCTTCCCTGAAGTTTATGCCATGCAGGCAAGGGCCATTTTTCAAGCAGTGGTACAACTGACCCAAGAAGGTTACGATGTTAAACCTGAAGTGGAAATCCCTCTGGTAGGACACATAAATGAGTTGTCTAGATTGAGAAAGCTGGTTATTGAAACCGGTGAGCAAGTGAAGGAAGAAAGCGGCGTAGATTTTGAATATGATGTAGGTACAATGATTGAACTGCCTAGGGCCTGCGCTACAGCCGGGGAAATTGCCAAAGAAGCCGATTTCTTTTCTTTTGGCACTAATGACCTGACCCAGACCACCTTTGGTTTTAGCCGGGACGATGCCGAAGGTAAATTTCTGCATCAATATGTGGAGGAAAAAATCCTTGCGGATAACCCATTTATTGTCTTGGACCGTCAGGGTGTGGGTGCATTGATGCAGATGGCAGTCGGCCAGGCCCGTACTACCAAGCCGGACCTGTTGATCGGCATCTGTGGTGAGCATGGCGGCGAACCCAGTTCCATTGAATTCTGCCATCAAGTCGGTTTGGATTTTGTCAGCTGCTCACCTTTCCGAGTGCCCATCGCCAGATTAGCTGCTGCCCAAGCCGCAGTAAATAAATAACCTACTAAAACCGGGGTGCCCATAGGGGCACCCTTTACCATAACATGCCATATAATCGGAATTCTATGGGAATTTTCGAATTCTTTTATCCGGCTTGTTTAAAGTATGATTCAACCTCTTTAGGGTGGACTTGCCATATTTGCTCTATTCCTTCCATCGAAGGTAAAATATTACCATACTGGATAAAGGGAGGAGCGGGTTAATGGCAGGTTTACGAAGAAGTATTCGCATTTTGATTTGTAGTCTAGTTTTTACCCTTACCTTAGCATTGGCTGCCCAGGCTGCAGGTCTGGGTGAGCGTACATTACGCTATGGTATGACCGGGGAAGATGTGGGGCAGTTACAGCAGAGTTTGCAGCAGCGAGGTTATTATCAGGATTATCGTGTTGATGGTATTTATGGACCTGGAACCTTAAAGGGTGTGCAGAATTTTCAGCGTGATCAGGCACTTGCGGTAACCGGTGTGGTGGCTGGGGAAACAATGGACAGGCTGGTACCGCAGCAAGCAGGGATGCAGTTAATCAGAGCCACTCACTTGGTAGCGAGAGGTGATACACTCTGGCTTCTGTCCCAACGGTACGGCACTACGGTTTCGGCCATAATGGCGGCAAATGGAATGAACGGCAGTATTATCTACATAGGCCAGACCTTGGCTATTCCTGCTGCAGGTGAGGTAAAGATGCCTACGCCTTCGCGGGGTGGTAACAGATCTGCTGACTTAGTGTCCTGGGATCAGGCTAAGGAAATCTTTGCTATGTATGATTATGCTGTGGTGACTGATGTAGCTACAGGGATAGCATTTAAGGTACAGCGGCGAGGTGGGTCTCTCCATGCTGATTCACAGCCACTTACTGCGGTAGATACGGCAAAGATGAAACAAATCTACGGTGAATGGAGTTGGGCTCGCCGGGCTATTACTGTCACAGTAGACGGGCGCACTATGGCTGCTTCAATGAATGGTATGCCTCATGGAGATGGCGCTATTAAAGATAACAACTTTCCTGGACATTTTTGTATTCATTTCTTAGGCAGCCGCACTCATGGTACGAAAAGTTTGGATCCGGCCCATCAACAGGCAGTAAGAGTTGCTGCCGGGTTGGAATAACATTAAAGGGTTGTCTCTTCCAAAGAGACAACCCTTTTTAAATAGCTACTAAATATTTTTTCCACTAATTTTTTGGCCTTCTTTAAGACCCTTAAGCTGTGGGTTTAAGATTACATTATCGCCTGGAGCTAATCCATCTTCAATAACGATATTGCGGTCATTCTCAAAGCCCGTTTTTACTTGGTGGATTGAGGCCTTTCCATCCTTAATCAACCATAGTGCTTTACCATCTTGATATGGGAATAAGGTCGTCTTAGGCACAATCAGCTTACCTTCTTGTTTGGCAGTAGTGAAAATAACATCCAGACTGTAGCCGGGACGCAGCGAAAGTGTATCCGGTATTTTTGGCGCGATAGTCACTTTCACCCGCTTTTCTTCCAATCCCAGGGCCGATATTTTGTCAACTGCCGCCGGCGCGATTGTTTTAACGGTGCCACTAAAGCGGACATCGTCTTCCTGGTTATCTTGGACGAGGTCTACCTGCATACCAGGGCTTATCCGATTAACATCTTCGGTAAGGATGTAGGTTTCAATTTGATAGTTTTCCTTTTGGAATATTATCATCATCGGTGCGTTAGGGACAACAGCTTCACCTTCCTTGACAGCTAAGTTGGCTATGATGCCGTCCACCGGCGCTTTAATGTTCATCTGTTCAATTTTGTGCTCCAATAAATCAATTTGTGCTGCTATACTTTCGGCTTTGCCGCTGTAATTCTGCTGCTGTTGAGCCAGATTTGTTTCCGCTGCTTCAAAAGCACTTTGGGCCGCTTCTAATTCCGCTTTTGTTAAAGCGCCGCTGGCGAAAAGCTGCTGACTGCGCTGGTAATCAGTCCTTGCTGTGTCAAGCTGACGTTTCGCCTGGGTTGCCGCAAGCTTACCCAGGTAGGTGAGTTTCTTTTCTGCCTTTAGTTGTTCTAATTGCAGTTCTAATTCTTGGCTGTCCAAGGCTGCCAGCACATCAGCAGAATGTACCTGCTGACCTTCTTCCACGTTTAAGCTAATAATCTTGCCGCCATAAGTAGGGAAAATGGGGCGCTGTACCTGGGAAACTACCTCTCCTTCTTCTTCAAAAACTTTGCTGATCGTATCCGGTGATACCGTCAACACATCCACTTCTAATCCTTTGGTACTTTCGGTAAAGAAGGCGCCCGCAATGATAAGGGCAATAACTGCTCCTAAAATTATTTTCCATTTTCGTTTCACGATATTTCACCTACTTTCATTTATTCGTGCGCTTTTAAAGCTTCTACCAAGCTCATCCGGGCAATTTTCCTTGCAGCTATACGTTGTGCAACCCAGATACTCACTACTGTCACAAAAAATGCAATCGCAAAGGATGATGGGGTAATCCCCGTAGGCATGGTATAGACATCATTGCTGATGGATTGAGAAATACCCTCTAAGAACATCTTAGACATGGGTATACCGCCCAATATTGCAAAAAAAGCAATAAACCACTGTTCAAAAGTGATGACTGAAAGTACTTCAGCGGGCGTCATACCTAACACCCTCATGGAGGCCAATTCATGGCTGCGTTCGGACAGGGTGATCACCGACGAATTATAGATAATGGCAAAGCTGATTATAATGCCAATCAAAGCATAAATATAAATCATACTGCCATATGAAGCCATTAATTCTTGGGACTGCTGCAGCCGTTTTTTTTGGTTATCAATACCTGCGATAACAGCACTTTGCCTATATTCTTTTTGAAGCGGCTCAACTTTAGACTGCTCCATGCTGACCATGAAGGAGGTGGCTAAGTCTTTTTGTCCCGTGAATTTTTGCAGGGCCGTAAGTTCCATATATGAATTGGAACCTAGGTACTGGGGAATTATGCCCACCACTTCAAGGTATTTTTCCTTTTCTGTTTCTCTTAGTAATAAATTTTTTACCTTTAGTGACGTGCCCACCCGGGCATTGAGAAGTCCTGCCAGTCGTTCAGACAATAGTATACCGTCAACGGGCGGGGATACTTTATTATAATCCTTATCTAAGATATGATAAAGACTACTATCGTTTGGTATACCCAGCATTAGTACATCTTCTTTATGCCAATTATTCTTTAGGGTTACCGGTACCTCGGCCAAAGCTTCCACTTTATTGACGCCGGGGAAGTTGTATAACTCTCTTTGTATCTTACCCTCGGTCCCAGGCGCTACCAAGGTAACTTTGACATCGTAGGTTTCTATTTTCTCATATTGGTCAAAGAGCATTTTTTGCACTAAATCATTCATGGACCAGGTAAATCCCAAAATAGCAAAGCTAAACATGATGCCCAAAAAGATAAAGACACTGCGTCCCTTATTACGAGAGATATTACGTACTGCCATTTTTCCCTGAACAGTTAACATCGCCCAAAAAATACTGATTCTCTCCAGTAGAACTTTCTTGGCATCCGGCGGCGCAGGGGGCCGCATTGCTTCAGCTGGTTCTAGTCGAAGTATTTTCTTACATCCTTGGTAACCGGCAAACAATGAAAAGAGCAGCGACAGCAAGATACCGGTAATTAAATAGCCGGGAGAAAAACTGCTTTTTAGACCGGGCAGACTAAAAAACATTTCGTACATATCTGTAAAGGGGTAGGACAGGGCTATGCCGGTAAGCCCGCCAAAAATTCCACCCGCTGCACCTAGTACTACTGCGTATGAGAGATAGTGGAGTAGAATTTCCCGATAAGTAAAACCAAAGGCTTTTAAAATGCCGATCTGGCCGCGCTGCTGCTCAACCGTTCGTTTAAGCATGATGTACAGGATCATTCCAGCTACGGCCAGGAAAAAGGTTGGCAGTGCAGTGGCCATAGATTCCAGACCGTCGATTTCACCTGTTAGCAGCAGGTGACTGGTTTGGTCTTTGCGGGGATACAGCCTTGTCAGACCAAATCGGTCAAGCTTGGACTCAAGGCGCTCTTCCACACTGTTGTACTGGGCATCGGGCTCTAAAGTAAATACCAGGCTATTTATTGCGGCCTGGGTGGGGAATAAACGCTGCATAATTTCCCGAGGTATAAAGGCCACGCCAAAGCTTTCCGGAGAAGGATAGAGGTCGCTTGATGTGCGCAAAGCGTAGACAAATTCAGGACTAATACCGACACCGACGACCTGTAAACTTTTTTTCTTCCCTTCGGCAATGATATTGAGCTCATCATTAAGGGATAATTTATTAGCTTCATAGAACTTATTATCTATCCAGATATTACTTTCTTCGTTAGTCAAGGGAATACCCTGACTCAAATTAACTCCGTTAATCGGATTAGCTTCATTTGGATCTACCGATACCAGACGGAGGTAGACATTTTCCTCTCGTTGGGGGAGGAGTACCTGGACATCCTTTACTATGCGTCCTTGGATATCCTTAATACCGGGCGTATCCCTGAGGTGGCTAACCTCAGAAAAGGGAATGGCCTGAACATCGGCAAAACCATCAGCAAAATTTTGGTTTTGATAGAATGTGTTCTTTGATAAAGTTAAGTTATCAATTACCATGGAGAAAGAGGTATAAATCATTAGTCCGATAATGATAATGACCAAGCAGGCAATATATGCGCCACGGTTCTCCTTCAAATCCCGAAACATCTTCGCCCAAAGCATCACCAGTTCACCTGCTCCGGTGGGACGGGATTGTTATTGACCTCAACATCGGCCAACCTGCCGTCCTTGAGATGAAAAATCCGGTCAGCAATGGCGCTGATTGCTGTATTGTGTGTAATAATTGCCACTGTCTTATCATAGGTTCTTGAAAACTCTTTTAATAGGCCCAGCACTTGAATACTGGTTTGGGAATCCAGCGCGCCGGTAGGTTCATCGCATAGAAGCATTTTTGGATTCTTCACCAAGGCCCGGGCCAACGCAACCCGCTGCTGCTGACCACCGGATAATTGCGCAGGAAAATGGTTTTGCCGGTCTAAAAGACCCACTTTACCAAGGGTTTCGTCCACCGGCAGCGGTTTCGTCACAATTTGAGCCGCTAGACTGACGTTCTCGTGGGCGGTGAGGTTGGGCATTAAGTTATAGAACTGAAAGACAAAGCCTACATCATTTCTACGGAAGAGAGTAAGCTTCTTACTATCGGCGGTATGCAGGGGAACATCCTGATAGAAGAGTTCACCTTCGCTTGCCTGATCCATGCCGCCGATGATGTTTAAAAGAGTACTCTTTCCCGAACCGCTGGGTCCCAGAATTACTACCAGCTCGCCTTGATACAGTTGGAAAGTTGCCGCCTTTAATGCCTCAACTCTTACTTCACCCATTTGATAGTACTTTGATAGATTTTTGGCTGTGATTAAGGGGTCCATAATTATCCCTTCTTCCAAAAATATTGTTATATAAGTGTAGCTTGTTGTAGTAACATCTATACTGGAGTATATATCTAATTATACTATTGGTTAAGGGCCCATTCAAACTATTTCGTGAGTCGTCGGTAGACTGGGGTTAGACTAGGTGATAAGTAATAATTAAAAGAAGCAGGACATTATTAATGGGTCTGGTATAATTATATAGTAGGTATCAACAAAAATTCTTTGGAGGGGTATATTTTGTTAATTGTTGCGTTAAACGGTAGTCCGCAAAAAGAGGGCAACACAGTGGCTATGCTTAATGAAGCATTGTCAGAGGCTAAAAAAATGGGTGCTAAGACCGAGCTCATTCATGTGGCTGATGCTTTAAAAGACCAAAAGATACCATTTTGTTATAACTGCACAGAACCCTGTGAAGGTAAGTGCTTTCAGGGAAAGAAACTGGGAGAGGCCTATGAACTGCTGGTGAAGGCAGATGGTATCCTGATGGGCAGTCCGGTCTATTTCGGCACTGTTTCCGGCCAGTTAAAAGCATTTTGGGATAAGACCCGGGCCTTGAGAAAAGATTACAAATTATTAAACGTAGTGGGGGCAGCTTTTACATCTGGCTCAGGACGCTTCGGCGGTCAGGAGACTACAGCTAAAGCTCTCTTTGACATGATGCTGGTTCAAGGCATGACCATTGTCGGTGATGGATATTTGGAAGATGGCTGCGGTCACCAGGGTGCTTTTGCGCAAAAGCCGGCGGAAGAGGATGCTTCCGGCTTGAAACGCTCAAGAGTATTGACCCGCCGGGTGGTACAGGTAGCGGAGGCTACCAAACAACTGAGAATACGCTAAAAAGAACCCTTCGGGGTTCTTTTATATTAGCTCCATTTCGCGAAGATAGTTGCTGACTACCTTTTTTTTGTCATATTGATTAATGGAATGGTGGCGGTCTGGTTTTTTTATTACCAGGTCCACTATTTTTTTCAGATCATAAGGGGTATAGAGGTTATCCGGATGAACAAATTCGGGGAAGCATAAGTTATTAGGTGCCACCGGAACAGCACCCATATATATTGCTTCTATTAATGAAGATGGCAGCATGTCGGCGATGGATGTGGTAATCACCACCGATGCTTTAGCCAAATTTTCATGGTATGTTTCTTTATCGGGGTTAAGACAAAACTCCAAACCGGCACTAGAAGCATTACTTACCAGTTGTTTGATACCAGGACTGAACCTGACCATTTTTTTGGGTGAAACCCCGGTCAGATGCATCACTCTATAACCTTCGGCAGTGAGAAGCTTAGCTAATTCCAACTCGAGAATATGTAGTTTTTCCAAGGAAAAACGTTGGTTAAACATCACTAAGTCATCTTCCTTGACTGTTTTCAAGTAAGGGTGATAAATAGAAAAATCTATGGGGAATCCGGTGACTACCACCTTGTCGGAAAGTTCCGGGTAGGCCCGGCAGATGCATTCCTTGCACCAATGAGAATTGGCGAACAGCTTGTCGTAGCAGTTTAACCGCTTTCTTTCACATAATGACTTTTCTGATTCCCATAAGACCGCTGGTTCAAAAGGCATGGCCGTCAACCCGACCACAATGCCGTATTTCCTGCCCCTCATGTTTTTAACCCTGTCAATTGCGGGACTCTGGGCCCAGCCAATTAACCATACATCCTCCGAAGAAGTTTTCGTTTCTACTAAATTAGTGTAACACTTAGTCCGTGTTTGCCAATCCCAGGGGGGCAGCATTTTGTACGCTATGCCGCGCTCAATAAGCTCTTCTTTCACTGCTCTGGTAAAGTTACCTGTCCAATTTGTGGGGGAATCCGTATAGCCCATAAAGTAAAGCATCATATCACCTCCAAAGCATCAAGGTAACGATCGCATACTTTTTTTGGCAGCATTTTGCTGAAATCTATACTGACATTATTCTTGGGTGGTTTTTTTATTAGGTGGATGATATTTTCGATATTGTACGGCGAATAGAGGTTTGCAGTATTAAAAATTTCCGGGTACTCACCATGGTTCGGTGAGATCGATATGGTATTTACTGCTGCCCCCTCCAAATTACTCTGACATATGGTGCTGGCAGTGGCCATATTTAGTGAGAACTGTGACTCAGCAAGTTGGGTCAGGCGTTGATGGCTGTTGTTAGTGACGGTAAAGTGTAGACCTCTTTTTTCACCCTCGCGGCAGAGTACTCTGCTCTCCCGGTCGGACAGCAATGTATTCATTTCTTTTGGTGTACATAGTTGAACAACCGTAAAACCTTCTTCTGTCAGGATTTCAGCCAAGTGAACTGCTAAAATGTGCAGGTTTTCTAAGGAAAAAGGCTGATTCAAAGCTATCAGCTTATGATTTTTTACAATTTCTCGATACGGAATGTATGGCCTGACATTAAAGGGTAAACCACAGACGGCGATCCTCGCAGATAAATTAGGAAAGACCATGCTTAACCAGTGGGCCATCCAATCAGTGGGTACAAAAATTTTCCAGCAGCTTTCCAAAAGGTCAAGTATTGGCATAGATTTCTTGGAATTCCCTTCAGAATAATGGACAAAGGCAAATTTTTTGCCCGGTTTATCCACGAGGTTGTAAACCAGGGGGTCAGACGGGTCACAAAAAAGCCAGCTATCATCTGACATTGAATTAAGCCTAGGTAGCGAGGCTAGCGTTACTTCAGCAAAGTCAATGTTGGAGTGTACGCATGCTTCTAATATACAGCTAGTGAAGAGATGTTGAATGCTATTTTTTGGATGGGTGTTCGTTACCAAGTAAAGCATTAATCCTGCCCCATTTGGCGGTGATGGTCAATGATTTCTAATAGGGCTTGGTTTAAGGTAAAACGGGGTACATAACCGAGGCCTTGCAGTTGATTTATGTCCGGAACACGTCGTGCAGTTTCTTCAAAGCTGTCACCAAAAGCCTCTTTATAGGGTACAAAGCTAATCTGTGACTGCGACCCGGTAAGAGAGATTATTATTTTAGCTAGATTTAAAATTGAGATTTCTTTAATACCGCCGATATTGTAGACCCTTCCTATAAGACCTTGGTCGAGAACGTATTCCAGCCCATTTAATGCATCTTCAATGTAGACGAAGGTCCTGGTTTGTTCACCGGTATGATATACCGGAAGCGGCTCATTATTTAGTGCTTTCTTAATAAAGGTGGGTACAACCATACCGTACGCCCCGGTTTGATAAGGCCCAATTACATTAAAAAACCGACCAATTTTAACTTGAGTGTTCATTTCACGAAAATACGCCAGAGCCAAATGTTCTTCCGCCAGCTTACTGACTGAATATAGCCAACTGGATTTATAACTGCATCCCAATAAACAATCCGCTTCTTCGGGTACGGGTATTTCACTAATTTTGCCGTATATTGCCGATGAAGAGCTAACAAAGACTTCTTTACCGTATTTAGTGGCTGCTTCTAGCACGTTATCTGTGCCGATAAAATTTACCCTCAAGCCGTCCAAACCTTTTTTAATGGCCTGCCGCACGCCAACTACAGCTGCCAAATGAATGATTTGATCACATTCTTTTACCAAAGAATCGACCAGAGTTTTATCAAGAACACTTCCTTGCACCACAGTACAGTTGTTTACTTGGTTTTTTGATGGACGGCTGGACATGAAGTTATCTAAGACAGTAACTTGGTGTGAATTTTTCTCTAGTAACCTCATAGTTAGATGAGTGCCGATGAAGCCGGTTCCACCTGTAAGAAGATAATGCATTTTGGGCTATCCCCTTTGAACATTGATTTATAATTATCTTATTATGGTAATTTGCAATTGTTACTGAGCTTAAATCACAAAATATAGGTTGCTAAATATATTATAAGAGAGGGCTTTGGTGAAAGGAGTTTTACATTGAACACATACCATGTGAATGAAATGTTTTCAGTGGCTCAGGTAATGGAGCGATTACAGGCAGCTCTAGTTCAGCAGGAACCACACTCGATAATCCGCATAGGCCATGCCGAAATGTATGTCATGTCTATCAACACATGGCCAGAGATCACCAATTGGCCGGATAGGATAAAAGCATTCGATAGGTACTTGAAGTATTGTGGGATTACCGGAAAAAGAAAATCTATTAATGATAGCTTAATTCGGGCAGTGCTCAAGGCGGACATTGTCGGCACCGGTGACCACATTGAATTTTGGCGGCTGCAGATGGAAAAAATCTTTCGCTATTATGGTATTCGTCCTGAACAGACCTGCAGCGCCTGGGTTAGTCAAAAGATGATAGCCACTCGTGAGTTTTTTGACGTTATTAGGGGTAAGCGGATAGTTTTGGTAGGAAGAAGAGCCAAGGAAGCGGTAGCGAAGTTTGAATACCACGGTGTAAAAGTAGTACAAACCAGGGGATTAGAGGGTTTTGAGGAAGTAGAAACCACATTGAACTGGTTTGAAGGAATTCCTGATTTTGATATAGCTTTAGTGGCAGCGGGGGTCCCCGCAACTACTATTTGCCCGGCCATTGCCGAATTGACCGGACGAATAGCTATTGATTTCGGCCATGCACTTGACTTAATCATTGATGGGCAGCCGGGCTTTCATTTTGAAGAGTTGGTAACAGATTTTAACTTGAAACATAAAGGTGGGGTATAATGGCAGCGGAAGTAACGGTATTAATACCTTCTTATAACCCCGGAGATTATTTGCAGGATGCTTTGAGAAGCGTTTTTAGGCAGTCCTATCGAAATTGGCACATTATTCTGGTGGACGACGCTTCCACGGATGATAGTGTGGCAATGTTTCAAGACTATCTATCTCATCCAAAGGTGACGCTTATCCGTAACAAGTACAATTTGGGCCAGTCTAGAAGTATGAACATTGGTTTAAAGCAGGTGGATACACCTTACGTAATTCAATTGGATGCCGATGATTGGCTATTACCGCGTACATTAGAGATTTTAGTACGGGAGGCCAGAAAAAAACCGGAAGAAGTTGCTGTGATCAGCGGTAATATCAGAGTGGTGGTTGAAGAAAAGGCGGTGGGCAGAAAGGAAGATACTCCATCGGTGTTTATCCGAAAAGGTCGCAATTTCAAGGACCGGTGGGATTTCTTATTATCAAACTCCTCAGTTTGGCCCCGCTTTTATCGAACGAAAGCCCTGCGCAGCGTTGGTGGATGGCCAACAGATGACCCTTTTGAAGGGCGCTATATGGAAGATAAGAGGATTTTGATGCGGCTAATAGAAAAATACCGCTTTCATTGGATTGACCAAGTATTATATGTTCATCGGAGGCATCAATATAATCAGACGGGTAAGATGCAGTCTTATCGTTACATTACAAAGTGGAATATCATTGATGTCCTGAAGCGTTGGGGTGACCTTTATAACCCGGTGTTTAGCGTCGATGAGGACGGTTGGGTTTATCTAGTCAAACTCATTCCCAAAAATCCAATTGTTGAGGGTTCTTCGTTACATTCACCCGAGGCCTAACTAAAGCATAATCTATATTGCAATAAGAAGAGCTTGGAGTGAGAGTCTGATGCTAAAAAATAAGGTGTTTGATTATTCAGCGCAAATTGGAGTAATCGGGCTTGGTTATGTGGGGTTGCCTTTAGCTCACGCTTGTGTCAAAAGCGGTTATTCTGTGATGGGAATTGATACCGACCTGCAAAAGGTGGCAAAGTTAAACAAGGGGCAGTCGTACATAGCTGATTTATGTGACGCAGACGTGGCCTCGTTATTCGGCGGCGGCAAGTTTTCAGTGAGCAGCCATTATGGTACCTTGAAATCATGTGACATTATCTTTATTTGTGTACCTACGCCTTTGAATAAAGAAGGCCAGCCGGACTATAATTTGCTTTTTAAGGCGGTAGAAAGTACTGCGGAAATACTTAGTCCGTCCCAATTAATTGTAGTAGAAAGCACTGTTGCTCCCCAGACCACAGAGAAAAATATTTTGCCCCGCCTAAGTAAAAAAGGGCTGCTGGTAGGCGAGGATTTTTTTCTTGCATATTCACCGGAGCGGATAGACCCGGGCAATAGTGCTTATAACTTGGCAAACACACCGAAATTAGTGGCTGGGGTCACTGAGAATTGCACAAAATTAACCCAAAATATTTATGAACAATTGGGGATGTTTGTAGTTACGGTTAGTTCTCCTGCCGTAGCGGAAATGGCCAAAATACTAGAAAATACTTATCGAGATGTAAATATAGCTTTGGTCAATGAAATGGCCCAGATATGTTCTGAAAATGGTATCGATATCTGGGAAGTGGTGTCAGCAGCGGCTACCAAGCCATACGGCTATCAGGCTTTTTATCCCGGACCTGGAGTTGGCGGCCACTGTATCCCTGTGGATAGTGTCTATTACACCGACTGGGCTCAGAATGGTAAAATTGGTGCAAGTCTGGTAAGACATGCCCGGGACATCAACGCTGCCATGAGTAAATACGTGGTAGATTCCTTATCGACGGTGCTTCTTAATAATGGACGGCAATTGTCAGGAAGTAAGGTATTAGTTTTAGGTGTGACTTATAAGAGAGATATCAACGATCAAAGAGAATCGCCGGCTGTTAAATTAATTGAGCTTTTATCTAGACGGGGCGCCTTAGTGTCTTATCATGACCCCTATGTGGAAGAAATCAAGGTTAACGGCAGGGCTTTACATTGTTCCCGGTTTGATAAAAGATTGCTAAATGAGCAGGATTGTGTAGTAATGGCAGTGGCTCACAAGTGGTACGATCTTAGGAACCTAAGTAGTAGCTGCGCCCTTATTTTCGACCTAACCAACGTGACTGTGGGGTTAGGGTATAGAAAGAATATAGTCAGCTTGTTTAAACACAATTGTAAATAAAAAAATATGCAAGCCATAGGCCGCCAAAGGGTATGAGAATTCTTTGGTGGCTTTACTTTATTCCTGTCCATTTGCTTGGTGCAACAATAGATTGTAGAGAGGGATTTCCTCGTACTCCCGGCCAAGGGTAATGAGAATTATGATAAGGAGGAATTGATTAAATGACAGATGAGAAGCTTCGCCAAAACCGTCAGGTAATAGAACCGGGAGAATGCCCCCCCCAAGGGTGCCCTCCTCCCAATGAGATTGTCTGTCTTAAGACTAAGAAAGTCTATCAGGAATGTAAACAAACTGAAGTTTTTGAATTGAGGGTTTTTGAATGGGATCCATCAACCGGAAGTTGTGACTTTAGTCAGGAACTGATACCGCCAGCAGGTGCAACCGATATAGTTAGTTGTCGCCTCCAGCCGCAATTTAGAAAGTTTGAATCATGTAGAGTGTGGCGCTCTAAGGAGTGGAACGGCTGCTGTGAAATCGGGAATGGCAGAATCAGATTTAATCTAAATGAAGATATTATCATCCCCCTTTCCCTTACCTTTGACACCGGTCAGACAGTCAGGGGCTGCGTACGTATTGAAGCACCCTTTACCAAAACAGTGGGTATGTCCAGAGCCGGAACACACCCCATGTTCCAGTGTGAAGTAGATTTGTGGGTAACTCGCTGCTTACTTTGTTTTATCGAGGAAGAGAATGCTGGTCCGGCAGGAGTTAACTGCTGTATTAATGTTATCCTGGCCTTTAAACTTTGGGCAGAGGTCCAACTATTAGTACCAGCGTATGGTTTCTGTACGCCGCCTGACTGCGAAGAGGTTTTGGGTGAGTGCCCGCCGGGCGTAGATGAATGGCCGCCTTATCCATCACAGGATGTAGATGAGGATGGAGTTACCTTTACTTCTGATTGTAAAGGATGTAAATAACCCTGATAATTACTGGGTTGTTATAAGCAATGCCGCTTTGGCTTCACTTTAATACTGTCCATTTATAATACGGTGTAATACATTATAGTGAGGCCAAAAGGTCTTCTTTCCCTGGCCGGGAAAAAATAATAAGAAGGAGGAATCCATTAAATGACGGAAGAAAGAAACACGGAAACCCGTCACGTGATTGAACCGGGGCCATGTCCACCCCAGGGCTGTCCGCCCCCGAATGAAATTGTCTGCATCAAAACCAAAAAAGTTTATCAGGAATGTAAACAGTCTGAAGTTTTTGAGTTGAAAGTTTATGAGTGGAATCCGAGAACCGGAAGCTGCAATTTCAGCCAAGAATTAACGCCGCCGGAAGGGGCAACCAGTGTCGTTAGTTGTAGGCTTGCGCCAATGTTTCGTGCTTTTGAAACTTGTCACGAAAACAACCTTATGCCCAATGGCGGTGTGCGCCACGAAGGATGTAATGATTATGTAAACGGCGGCAGTTGTTGCGAAGTGAGAAGAGGACGAATTAGGTTTAACCTAAATGAAGACATTGATATTCCTGTATCCCTCACATTTGACACCGGTCAAACTGTAAGAGGTTGTGTACGAATTGAGGCACCTTTCACCAAGACAGTAGGAATGTCCCGTGCCGGTACACATCCAATGTTTGAATGTGAAGTTGACTTGTGGGTAACCCGCTGTCTCTTATGTTTCATTGAAGAAAACACAGGTCCTCCGGAGGTTCACTGCTGTATTAATGTGGTGATTGCTTTTAAACTTTATGCTGAAGTACAATTGTTAATTCCGGCATATGGTTTCTGTACGCCACCTGACTGCGAAGAAGTTCTTGGTGAGTGTCCGCCTGCTTTAGATGAGTGGCCGCCTTATCCATCTCAGGACGTAGATGATAATGGCACTGTCACTATCGGCGGATGTGTAGGTTGTAAGTAAAGCAAAAGCCGTCACGTATGTGACGGCTTTTGTTATTATTATCTCTGAGCAAACATTACAGTGACCATAACCCCGCCGTAGGATTTGTTTACTACCCCTACGCCTGCATGGGTGTATGCGGCGCTTAGCAGGTTTGCCCTGTGTATGGCGCTTCCCATATACAGTTCTAAAGCCCTGTCAACATCTGAAGTTTTTGCTAAAATTTCACCTGCCATTTTAAATGGCACTCCTTGGGATTTAAGCATATCGTTAACGCGCCCGTAAGTAGGTGAATTGTGAGCAAAGTAGCCATTATCAACCATGTCCTGACTTTTCATTCTTGCTACATTAGTTATACCCATATCTAATTTAACAGCAGGAATGCCCCGTTTAAGTCTTTCTGCGTTAATTAAGTCAAGCATGTGCCGCTCCTGACCGGTTAGTGAACCGGTATTGTTTGGCTGTGGTTCCGGAGCGGGAGCAGGTGCTGGAACCGGGGCGGGGTTATTATAATTTGCCCACCATTGGGAACTTAGCCATCCTGTGCCGGTATTCGGTGTAGGCGCGGGAGCCGGAGCAGGCTCAGGTTGGGGCGCCGGCGTCGGAGTTGGCGCTGGCTGTGGGTCCGGAACGGGTGCTGGGGTTGGTTGTGGCACCGGCTGTGGATCCGGTTGGCTGTTATAATACTGTGAATACCAATTGGAACTCAGCCAGCCCGTGTAAGCAAATGCGGCCCCTGCATTGATAAGGAGCAGGGATAAGGTAAGTACAGTGATAATTAATTTCTGTTTCATGGTTCTCCTCCCTTATGTAGAAAAATTATAATCTTCCTCATATAGAATTATAGCTTGTCTTATAATAGTGCACAAAAACGCCCCTACGCCCTTACCGGTTGTGGGGGTTAAGTATCACAGGAGTTATTTAAATTGATGGGACAAGTACCTTATTTCGCATACATGGGATAACCTGTCAGGGGTGCTATGTTTTAACACCACGGCGCAGCTTATTTAATAAGCCCGATTTTTTTTGTGCTTTCACTAATGGTTTCTTTGGAGGGGTGGGTTCCGGTTTGACAGCCGGCGCTGTTGTTTTTAGTGATTCGGACTGGAGCGTTTTAATTTGTCTCTTCATTGCTTCCATCTTTGCCTTTATTTCCGACTGATTTTTGGCGTTATTTGTTTCAAGCTGCTTACATTGCTGCTTGGTATTTTGCACTTCTTGTTTTAAGAAGGCAACCTTTTGAGTCAGGGCTTGTTCGCTGTTGGCCGCATCATTTCTTGAGGCTAGTGCTATAGTTTTTTCATTTATATCTGCACTTAGGTTTTTTATTTCAAATTTAAGTTCATCCAGCTGTTTCTTGGTTCTGTCTAGTTCAGACTCTAATTCTTTGATCCTATCGTCTTGTGCTGCTAACTTTTCCAATTGCTTTTTTTCTTTGGAATTATCTTGTTTAATTAGTTCCCAGGCAGCGTTACCGGTGCCTGGGGCAGGGTAATCTTTCACAGGCGGGTGCGCCATACCGACATCCATCTTAATTTCTTCTGTCTCATCTTCTTTAGGAGGATAAAGTTTTGCTAAAAAAGGCTCTGCAGCAGCTTGAATTAATGATAAATATAGAGGCGGGCTTGATGCAGAAACGGTGTAGGGAAGCTGCAACTGATGTCCATTTAATAAAATTGAGAGCAGTTTTTCTCGGTCCGATTCTTCATCAATACTTCCCCAGGTATCACTCCCTTTAATAGAAAGGCAGTAATAGACGCTCTCATTTTGCTGCCATAATGCAGATAATCTATTATTACCGGTCAATAGTATCGGAGAGGACGCTTTGCTGCCATCCGGCGAAAGAACTTGGCCCTTATTCCAACCTTCCTCAGGCCATCCTTTAAGCTTATATAAATTTACCAATACCCTGCTTTGGGGGTCCAGATAAGTTAGGCGAATATTCTTTTGGTCAAGGCAAAGATACGGTTGAAAATCATGATCAGATTGCTCAGATGAAATATCATTGGTGTTTAAGAAAAATCTACTATCCTGGCGGTAAAAGAGGTAGTGACGGAGGATAGAGGCGCTTGCTGAATTTTTTTCCTGACATAAAAAATGAGGAGTGCCGTCACCGGTAACTATTACATTACTTAACCGTTGGGGAATATCTTTTGTGCGGATGAAAAATGGTTTTGACCAACCACTATCGTCCATGTAGAGGTATGTTATGGCATTATCTTCGTCCTCGTTAGACAGGAACATCACATGAACATTTCCCCCTGCAGTCGTCAGGCGAATATTTTTATGACTACTGCTATCCGTTGCAATATGAGCACTCTTAGACCAGTGTGCCCCATCCCAGCAGAGATAATGTAAGTTCCCGTCATCGCTATTCGCTACTAAATGGATATTTCTTTTACTGCCTACGGTTGCTGCGTATTCCTGGCCGAAGTGCTGGACTAATGTTTCTTGTTCCGCCCAGGAGCCGGTAGAAGTTTCAAATTTGCGGCAGCATAAGTTGTTCTGGTCTTTGTAAAAGGTAAGAATGCTTTTTCCCTCAATAACAGTGGTCAACGGTGTCTTTTCAGTCATATCTAAAATCTCCCCCTTAACATACAGTTAGCCCTTAAAACTCTTTATGCAGGGAGGGCAATATATGTGACTGTTAAATATATTTTATTTTTTGGAGCTTGCTTATTGCTACCTAAGAATTATTGTAGCAAATGAAAGGGGCTATTTTTGGCTTTGGTTCAATCCTGTCCAATGCTAAAATTTATCATAATTTAGTAATGTAGACTGGTTTTTTCCTGTGACACAGGCCAACATTAAGGGGGCGATGGGTATAGAGATAAGTTAATGGAACGTCACACCGGATTATTTTGTAATAAAAAGAGAAAAGGAGGTTTTAACGTAATGCCATTTGAAAATACCGGCGTTGTGGAAATTTGTCCGGCCCCGGGTAGACCGGCGTTTGCTTTTACGCAAATTTTTGTTTCCGAAACATTTGAAATCCCGGAGCAGAAGCCTGATGCAGAACAGATTATACTTGCGGAGCACAATATTACTTTAGAAGATGTGCAACTGGTTAAATTTACTGACCCCGCTGGAAATGAGTGGGAGAAAGTTTTCGTAGCAGGAAATATTTATAAGTTAGTGCAGTACTCGGCTGCTGTTCCAGAACAAACAGTGCACTTTGTGAAATTCCAATTGCCCTTCCAGACCATTCTGGTTGACGATTGTGGCAATCCTTTCCCGCTCGGCACAATACCGACCGACTACGTTGTCCATGTTTGTGTGGAAAAACAAATAGTCACCCTATTAGACGAGCGGCATATTCTTGTGGAAGTGCTGCTGATGGTTTGGCTGGAAGACGCTGTTTAAAATTTGTGTTGGAAAACATTTTTATTAAAGGAGGTTAAATGATGGACTGCTTAAATGATGCTGTTAGTTTGGCGGTAGTAAAGTGCCCACCCGACCCTTCCTTAGATACGGACCTACTGTATTTCACAGAAATAATTGTCTGCGATGAACTTGAGATTCCCCCACAGAAACCGGATAAAGAAGAAATCACAAACGTTATAATGAACATTGTAGTTACTGATATTGAACAAATTACTGTGGATCTAGGTGACGGGGTTATCCGTTATAAAGTGGCTGTATCCGGTACTATAAAATTAGGCATTGAATACTCTGCTCTGGTTCCGGACCAGCAGGTACACTTTGCTCACTTTGAAATTCCTTTCCAGGCTGTAATCGGGGAAAGGCCTTGTGATCCTCTCACTAACAGGGGTTTAATAGATGACCCAGCTTTTGATATCGCTAACTACCAAGTTAATGTTTGTTTAGAGCATGACCAGTATCACCAACTTAATCACAGAACCATTAAGGCAATATTGGTGCTGCTCCTTTGGTTAGAACCAACCCCATAAAGATGCTTGAAAAAATCTTTTTTAAGGAGGGAAACGCATGCCAGTATTTACGGGTATTTTTAAAGAGGTAGCCGTTGATCATAAACTAATAGTTCCACCGCAAAAACCCCCCATGGAATGTATCATCGATACCTTCGTAGATGTAGAAATAGAAAAAGCTGAAGTTATTGATACACCCATTCAGGTTACAACGGTGGCCGGTGTAGTGGACCTACAGAAGATTGTATTTGTAGGTAAGGTAATAATTAAAATAAAATATTCTGCGTTAGTACCGGACCAAAAAGTTCATGCGGCTCACTTTGAGGCCCAGTTCTGTACGCTGATAGAATGGCCTGATGGGCCACCCCAGGGGACACCCATTACCATTGATCCAGTAGTAGAAAAAGCGGTATTTAAAATGGAAGATGGAAGGAAGATATTTAAGGCCATTCTTATCCGGTTGGATGTATACCGGTAATTTCCGAGGGACCTCTTATTTAAGAGGTCCCGTTACTTAAACAAGCTCCTAGGGAAAGGAGAGATAGTTATGCCCACCAAACAATGCTTTGATAGCAATGTAGGTGATGAAATGTGTCCCGGCCCGGGGGATGTGGTTGCTTACCATACGCAGGTCCCTTTAAATGGCTTACTGGAGATACCGCTCAATAAACCGCCCAAGGAAGAAATATTTAACATCCGGCATGAAATTGATATCACCAAGTTCACCACTGTCACCGTGAAAAGGCCTCCAGGCAAAAAGGTTTTGGTAGTGGGAAAGATTATGTTGGGAATAGAGTATATCGCCAAAGTTCCGGACCAAAAAGTGCACTTCGCTCACTGGGATATACCCTTTCAAGTGTTAATAAAAAATGATGACGGGTCGCTGCTGCCGACAGACTTTAATTTAGAAGAGTATATAGCCCACGCATGTGTGGAGCATGAAGAGGTGCAGCAGGTAGATGAAAGAACCATTACCAAGGAAATTGTTCTTCTCATCTGGTTGCAGCGAATCGATAATTAAAGGGGGGGATAACATTGGCACTGTTTCGAGATATGGCGGGGGCTGAAGAAATATTTAGTGAGATTGTAATCAATCATAATTTAACTATTCCCGATCATAAACCACCCATGGAACGGTTACTGGGATATAAAATCGAATATGAAATCATTAAGGCAGAAGTAATAGATACCAAGCTCACCACTGATGATGACCCGCCATTGCCTATTAGAAAAGTATTAATTGATGGTGTTGCTAAAATTGCTATTAAGTATGTAGCACTTGTTCCCGACCAGCAGGTTCACGGTGCCCATTTTGAAGAGCCCTTTCATGACTTGATAGAATGGCCGGGCGGGCCTGCGCCGGGTTCCCCTATTTGTGTAGAGATACTGGAGGAACATGTGCAGATTCACATGGTTGACGAAAGACATCTATCAAAAGTAATCGTCATCCAGTTTAATATTACCCCGGATGACCAATGAAAGGAGGTTAAATTATGGCTATAGAAGCACTAGCGGCAGGCTCACTTATCATCCCAATGGATGTAACGTACCAGGATAAAGGGATGTTTCTCGCCTATGGTTTGGTTTACCGACTGCTTAATAACGGTATTCCGGTGAAATGGGCCATTAAGGATAACAAGGCCTTTGGCGATACTGACTTTCCTGCTACAACAAGAAACTATACAGTTCCCGCAGAGATTCCGACTAGTAAAAGTTATGCCGGCGGCCCTTATATAGTACCTGCGGCAAATACTGCGGCCGCCGGGGCTATTATTGATGCCTATCAGGCGGCAAACCAGGCGGAATTCGCTCAGGGATTGCTGCCTGTGGTACATGTGGCCACGGCCGGCTTTAATGCCGATATTGCCTACACATTAAGCCGAGCGCCACGGATTGCCATGGAAGATACCAATGCCAATATTATGATTAAATATTTAAACACATCAAAAGTTCCTGATTCTCGAGGACTTGCCTGGGATAAAGATGATTCTCCCGGTGTACTAACAGAGGACGAAATTGATAATGGTGCCCTTTTTGGCATTGACCGTTCTCAGGTACCGCCGCCCCAGGAAATATGTCTAAAAAGAGCCTACGATGTTTTTCTGTCACCACATACTTCTGACGGTGCCTGGCAGGATACGCCTGCAGCTGCTGACCTGGTGCAATTTTTGGAACAAGGCGGATTTCTCCATGCTACATGCCATTCCATGTCAGCGCTGAATAACTTTGATGCCGGGCCAATGCTTAACCCCATAAGCCAAACTAATTATGGTGATAACAAGGGTGATGCCAGCACCTTTACAGTGGATATAGCGGATTACCCTTCAGCCCAGGCAGTACCCAGAGGCCCGGCGGCAGTACAAGACCTGCCCGGCGGCTCGGAGCAGACATGGCTGCATACTGATGTAACTTATTTCCCATCGGTCTATCAATTAGCTCATTTTTTAGATAATTCCGATGTATACGACTTTATGGCCGGTGGTTCCTTTAGAGGAACCGGCGCTGGGGTGGTTATTTTTGAAGGCGGGCACGAGTATAAGGATACGCAGAATATCCCTGCCAGCCGATCCTACTCAACCACAACAGACGCAGTTTACCAGAGGTTTGTATTAAATACTGTTTTTGCTTCAGTTGGTAAACCTTACTTTCAAATGATTGTTTTACCGCAAAATGTATCATCAACCGCACCAACTCCGGTGACGTTTAGCTTAATAAATACCGGGGGTGCACCGGCTATCTACACTTCGCCATTTGTAGTTACATTGGCACCTTTTGTTAACTATATACCGGGTACAGCCAGTCCTGTTCCGGACAGTGAAGTAATGATGGGAGGGCAGTGGGTTCTTACCTGGAATGCGGGCACTTTACCCGGTGGTCCAGGAACTGTGGCAACGATTCCGGCAACTATAGATCCTACTTTGGTTGGCGGCACCATCCCCAGCGGTAAAAACCAGGCTGTGACTTATCAGGGTTCCTGGAACGATGCATATAATCAGGCAGCTTCCATCGATAACTGTACAGCTATCACTGCTCTACCCGGCGCTGCACCAAATATGTTGAAAACTCCGCTTAATCAATCCGTAGTCCCCAATGGATTGGCTACTTGGAACATCAATGTCAGTAATAACGGTACTCTGCCTATTGATAGTGCTTTGGGACCGCCGGCTTTTGTAATCACTGATACCCTGCCGGCAGGGTGGGTTTATGACCCATTAACAACAACAACAACACCCTTTTCCGTAACAGTAAATCTTGATGGCACTACCACCATCGTCTGGCGGTGTCCGGCAAGCTGCCCGCCCATGCTGGACCCATTGTTGCCGGGTGGAAGTTTTACTCTTACCCTGGGTGCATTTGCACCACCGGCGGTTACGGCGACTTACACCAATTTGGTGAATTTACAAGGCACTGACGGTACCACTAATTTTGATATAGATGCCCGGGCCACTGTCAATGTAGTAAACCGCCCGCCAACGGTTACTGTGGATAATCCGGTGCAAGGCGACCTTTCCTGTACCGGTGTGGATATTCAATGGACGGCTACAGACCCCGATGGCGACACTCCGCTGGAGATCACCTTATTTTATTCTTCCAACGGACCGGGTGGCCCTTTTACGCAGATTGCCACAGTGCCGACACCACTTTCAGACCCACCAACCAGTTCCTTTTTCTGGGATACTACAGGTCTGCCTAGCGGCAGTAACTACGTGGTCAGGGTAGTGGCTTCTGATGGAGAGCTTTCCAGCGAGGCTCTTTCGGGAGTATTTATCGTTGATAATACTGACCCCACGGTAAGCTGGGTGTCACCGACGGACGGTGACTTGTTAAGCACCACCCCGGTAGTATTACAAGCATCAGCTACTGATAATGTGGGAGTAAGCAGTGTGACATTTGAGTACTCCTTTAACGGAGGCCCCTTTAATCCAATTGGTAACGGGCTGCCTGTGGGCGGCAATATATACGAGACAAACTGGGAAATAGCAGGCCTTGACCAGGGCGACTATATGCTCAGGGTAACTGCCACCGACCAATGTCAGAATAGTTCACAACAGTTAATTGACGTTATCGTAAATATACCGCCGGAGGTTACGCTAATAAGCCCTCCGCCGCCTGACCCGGTATGTCCTCCTGGTACCGATATTAACTGGGAGGCAACAGATGAAAACCCCAATGCCGCCTTGACTTTCACTCTGCAGTACTCAGTAGACGGCGGGCCTTTCATCACCATTGCCACCGGTATACCGGGACCGTGCCCATGTTCTTACCCGTGGAATACAGCGGGATTGGACAGCGGCACATATGTATTAAAGGTAATTGCGTTCGATGGTATATCCACAGCAGAAGATACTTCAGATCCGTTTGTAGTTGATAATGACCCGCCAGATGTGAATTGGGTAACACCTCTAAACAACAGCTTCCTGACAGGCAATGTACAGCTCAGTGCTACCGCTACTGACAATGTAGCTGTCACCAGCGTTATCTTTAGCTATGACGGCAATAACATCGGTCCCGGTTTCCCCGATGACAGTACTTACAGCACCACTTGGGATACAGCCATGGTAATGGATGGGGATTATGTCCTTACAGTAACAGCCAGCGATGATTGTAACAATACGGCGGCAGATACCATCAATGTAACAGTTGATAATACGCCGCCTACAGTGGAAATTACAGAGCCACCTGATGGCTCAGTGGTTTTCGGTACGGTAGACCTGGTAATTTCTGCCCAGGATAACGAATGTTTAGAAAAAGTAGAACTATATATCGACGGGCAGTTAGTAGCCACAGAAGCGGGTAACAACCAAACCAGTGTAGATTTTATCTATGAGTGGGATACCACACAATTCCCGGAAGGGGAACATGAAGTTACGGCGGTGGCATATGATTGTGCCGGCCTAACAGCCGAAGATACTAATACCTATATAGTCGATAACTTACCTGAGCATTTTACTCAGGTATTGGTAGACGGAGATTTAACAATACCCGAACAAAAGCCGGATATCGAACGTATACTAGAACCAGTAGATGTAACTTACGATATTCGGGATGTAGATATATTTAATACCATTGACGGAACAAAAGTGACGGTCAGCGGCTTTCTGGAAATAGGTGTGACTTATGTGGCAACCGGTGGGGACCAAAGAGAGCATTACGCTCATTTCATGGTTCCGTTTCACGGGCTGATACTATTCCCTGACCTTCCCTTGGATGCAGACGTTGAAGTAGTAATTATCTTTGAACACATTCAGACTCACTTGATTGACCCGAGAACCATTAAGAAAGATATCGTGCTCTTTATTGGCATCAGAGAAGTGTAATTTTACAGTGCTGTATCAGGAGTAGGGTTTTTCCCCTACTCCTGATACTAACTTTATATAAGCTGACCGAGGAGGGATTATTGATGTATGATGCACTTTTCTGCTCCACTAAAACTCCAATAGGAGACGAATATTGTCCCCACCATAATGCTGATGTGGCCTACTATACACAGATTAGCCTAAATGGCCACTGCACTGTGCCCGGCCCCAAACCTGATATAGAGAAAATTATTAATCACAGTCACAATATTATAATAAAAAAAGCGATATCGATAGAAACAGAAGAAATTGAATGCGGGACACATTTAAAGAAAGGTAAAAAAGTGCTTGTGGCGGGGATATTTATTTTAGGTATTGTCTATATATCAGACACGCTGGACCAAAAAGTGCACTATTTTGAGTGTAAATTGCCTTTTCAAGCGATCATTATGTGCCATCACCAGTGCAAGGAACATCTTTTTCCAATAGATTTTTCGCTAAATGACTACCAAGTACATGTATGTGTGGAGGACTTGGAAGTTTGCCAACTGGATGAACGAACAGTTAATAAAAATATTGTGCTGATGATTTGGCTGCAGCCAAAACCCTGTATTCATCATCACTGCAGGGAGGGGAAAAAATGAATTGCCTAGAAAGCAAGGTGTGCTGCGAGATTAAAGAGATATGTCCTAAAGATCATAATGATATTGCCTATTACACGCAGACCATTGTTAATCGCGAATTATCAATACCTGAACACAAGCCGCCCAAGGAAAAAATTCTCAGCAAAAACTATCAAATTTGTATTACTAAAACCAAGCCTATATATATTAAATTAGGATGCGGGAAAGTAACCGGATGTAAACTCTTGGTAGCGGGAAGTATTAGCGTGGGCGTGGAGTATTCTGCCGCTGTTCCTGAGCAAAATGTACATTATGTACACTATGATCTTCCCTTTCACGGATTGATAATGGATGAAGATTGTGGTCGCCCAATCCCTAAGCAGGATTGCGACCTAAATAAATTTGACCTATTTGTATGCACTGAGCACTTTCAATTAGATCAAATAAACCCAAGACAATTACGTTTAGTCGTGGTGCTAATGCTATGGCTAAAACGTAAACATCATTGTGAATGTTGAAAGGAGGAAGACAAATTGGAACAGCTCCACATCCCTCCCAGCGGCATACCAAGGGTTTCAAAGCAAATAACTATTAACCATATGCTTACGGTACCAGACCATAAACCCGAGGTTGATTGCATTATCGATGCTACTGTAGATATACATATCATAAAGGCAGTAGTTATTGATACACCCGTTCATATCAACTGTCATCCGGTTCGTAAAGTGATAGTTATCGGGAAGGCGCAAATTATAGTCAAGTATGTGGCCAAAGTCATTAACCAACAGGTACATGCAGCCGTCTTTCATATACCCTTTGAGGCCTTAATAAAATGGCCCGGAGGGCCACCAGCGGGGACGGAAATCTGCGTAGGTGTGACAGTTGAACACTTTCAAATAGATCCTCTTGACTATAGAGATTTAATGAAGGTTTTGTTAATTCGTCTAGATGTTTATCACAAATAACATAACCAATAGGCACTATTTTATAGTGGCATTCGGCAAGATTAGCCGGATACCATTTTTTTTTTGCAATCTGTAACCAATGCCCCCTGTAGTGCATAAATTAATCTTGAATTGCAGTATTGTTACTCATAAGAGTTAGTTATTTTAAATAATAAAGGAGAGAGTTGCTTTGAAGGAAACGGAAGTAAGGCATGAACATCAAATTAAACCGGGTCCTTGCCATCACCACGGGTGCCCCCCGCCCAATGAAATTGTTTGCATCAAGACCAAAAAAGTGTACCAAGAGTGTAAACAAACTGAAGTATTTGAACTAAAAGTTTATGAGTGGGATAAATTCAATAGGAGCTGCGATTTCAGCAGCCCAATGGTGGTTCCCGAAGGAGCAGCTGAAATTATAAACTGCAGTATTGTGCCGAAGTTTTTTAGTTTTGATAAATGTGATAAAGCCGCAAAACCTGATAAAAATTCTCTTCCCTGCAATGAACCGTGTGATACGCCGTGCTATCCTCCGCCTCAAAACGAAAGCTGCTGTGAAGTTGGTAAGGGTCGTATAAAATTTACTTTATGGAATGATATAGACATTCCTGTTTTCCTCGAATTTGATAACGGTTCCACCCGCCGGGGGTGTGTCCGAATTAAGGCACCCGTCTCTAAAACGGTCACAATGCCCAGGGCAGGCACGCATCCTATGTTTCAGTGTGAAGTGGATCTGTGGATTACTAGATGTTTACTCTGCTTTATTGAAGAAAGCAATGCAGCCGATTATTCTAATTCTCTAGAAATTCATTGCTGCATAAATGTAATAATGGCATTTAAACTATTTGCTGAAGTGCAACTTTTAATACCTGCCTATGGCTTCTGTGTACCACCTGAATGCAAGGAAATTAATGGCAAATGCCCTCCGGGTGAAGAAGAATGGCCGCCTTACCCACCTCAGGAAGTGGATAATTGTTGATTTCAGACCGTTGCCAATCTAGCATATTACTTACTAATAAAATAAGACGGTGCAATCACCGTCTTATTTTATTAATCTATTATTTTTAGAATAGATCTTCATTGGTAATACTTAGTTCCTGCTTACGCAGCTTAATACAGCTTTCCGGGGGCCAGGAATAGGTACATTCCCTGGGACAGTTAAGGCAAAGTTTCAGTACGGAGGGTTTGCTCCAATAGCCGTGTTTTGTGGCATTAAAAGCTGCATTGGCTTTACCCTTGGCAGTTTTAGGTCCGGTACTCTTTTGGGCATTTATAGCAGCCTGTCTTTTTCCTGCTTCAGTCTTGGGACCGGTGGATTTCTTGGCATTCATCCGATTGGCTCGTATTCTAGCCTGCGAGACTTTTTTTTTCTTTTTGGCCATTTAACCGCTTACCTCCTGGGTACAAAGGTGTTAATTGAATATGATTTTAGGGACATTAGTTACTGCGAATGGTGTATTATTGCAAAATTAAACCGGCGCTTTTCAGAAATAAGAAAAGAATTTAATTTATAAATATTTTATGTTTAGAAATTTGGTCGGTGCGACCCTAGAAGCGAATTCATCGTCCCAATTCAACAAACTTTGCTGATAGATTGCAAAAAAATAAGACGGCCACAGGCCGTCTTGAGCTCACTTTACATACTTGGTTTTTAATTTTGCACTTATTTCTTTCAGCATGTCAAAGGACCTATCTACTGATTGGGTACCGTCCGAATTTATCAGACAGCATCTTGCCGGAGCAAGCCAGGACCTGCTGATTATTTCTTCAAGGGTTAAGTCAGTTTTGGCAGTTGCATTATCCCATAGGCGTTCAAGATGGGTGCAAAGCTTCTCTACGTTGTTTTCCGCAACTTCTTCGGTGAGAGTGGGAGTAATTCCCCAGCTGATGATGCCCCCGTCCTTGATGAACTTGGTCAGCTCATCCCGATAGCTGGTAAATACATTACCCCATTGCAGCACATCGATAGAAAGTATATCTAATCCGAGATTCAAAAGGAAGGACCAGTCGGGATTACCGCATAGATGCACCCCCTTGGGTCCAGGTAGTTCTGAAAGAAACTTGCGGTAATCTTTTACGGCTTGTTCGGATGAGTAACCGGTAATTGCCATAAAGATCATTTCCAGGCCAGGTTCATCAACCCAGACAAAGGCATTATCATTTTTGGATTTTAATTCGTGGTATTGAGTTTGAATTTTTCTAGCCATCATATCATAGAGTAACTGCCGCACTTCATCATGGTAGATTATTGGGGTTTTAGTCTCGTCGGCAATTTTCAGACCAAAGCTTACCGGCCCGATAATCTGTCCTCTAATCGCCTGAAAATCCTCAAGGTCGTGCTTAAGAAAATTGTGGTAAGCCACGGAATAATCTTCAGACAGTGTCAGTGTCTTTCCTTCTTCCCAGGCCATGATAAAATCAGGCAATTCAGCGTAAAATTTCTCCATCCGGAAGGATATCCGCTGTTCTTCAGTGTCAAGAACAATACCGGGAAAGTCTTCCGATGCTTGAACATACATGTCCTCATAGAAGTCTACCCTTGGCAGCTGGGGCCAGAAAGGGATATCCAGTGTCAGGGCCAGTTTTTGGGCTGTCGCCACATCCTTGTGAGGCAGGATGCCCATGGCAGTAGTCGCTAAATTCCCGGTCAAAGTCATAAATAATTCCTCCTTATTTTTCTACCTCTATGGCCTGGCTCGGACAGCCCTCGGCCGCTTCAATAACTTCATCTTCAAATTCCGGTGGTATCTCATCTACCAACACCTTGGAAACATCACCCTCTAGTTTGAATACATCGGGGCAGATACCCTCACAGGCACCGCAGGCGATGCATAACTCCTCATTTATCTTTACCTTCATCTTTTTACCTCCTCAATATGTATTAAGTGGTACTGCTCTTAATTATATTGTACTTATCATCTATTTTTCCTTCTGTGGGTTTACTCACCGACAGCCTGTGTTCTTTATCACAATATTCCGTGTGTTTGTTGACAGATAATTTTTCGACGATGGTCAATAATAAGGACAAGGGATAGATAAAAAAAATAAAAGGAGCATTCCTGTAATCAAAAAAAATGATCTTTGAAAAAAGAAGTACCTCCTGCTAATATACTAGGTGTCACCGGTCGATGACCCTTAATTCGCAAAGGAGGTACTCCAAAATGAAGTATAACCAAAATTTCAAGATTTCGCAAGTGACCGAAAACACCTTAGTGATTGGAGTGGACATTGCAAAGAGCAAGCACTATGCCAGAGCATTTGATTGGCGAGGGATAGAACTGAGCAAAGTCATTAGTTTTCGAGCAGACAGAAGAGGGTTTAGGCAGTTTAGAGAGTGGGCAGAAAAGATTGCCAGGGATGAGGGCAAAAACAAAATTATCGTGGGTATGGAACCCACAGGACATTACTGGTTCACCTTTGCAGCCGATGCAGATAGCAATCAGATGATGGTAGTGCAAGTAAACCCGTATCACGTTAAGCAGTCAAAAGAAATGGATGATAACACGCCCAGTAAAAACGACCGGAAAGACCCAAGAACCATAGCGATGCTGGTGAAAGATGGGAGATATCTGATACCATACTTTCCCAAAGGTCATTATGCAGAAATGAGAAAAGCCTATGAAATTAGGGAAAACCAATTGCAAAAGAAGTGGGCCATAAAGAACCGCGTACAAAGATGGCTTGACATTTACTTTCCCGAGTTTACCCAAGTATTTAAGAGTTGGGAAGGCAAGGCTGCATTGATGACACTAGAGAAATTCCCCACACCAACAGAGATAGTAGAACTTGGCGCAGAAAAGATACTAGCGGCCTGGAGAGAGAAAGTGAAACGCGCAGTAGGTATTAAAAAAGCAGAAGCACTTGTAAAGATGGCAGAAGAAACAGTAGGAATACAAGCTGGGCTAGAGATGGCAAAATACGAACTTGAGTGCATGCTTCAGGAATATCAGGCAATACGCAACATGTTGGAGATGACAGAACAGAAATTAGAGACATTAGCGTCCCTGATCCCTGGAATGGATAAAGTTTTGCAGATAAAAGGTGTAGGGGTCATAACCGCAGCCGGTTTCATTGCGGAGGCTGGTGATTTATCCCGTTTTAACCACCCAAAGCAAATCATAAAGCTTGCAGGACTTAACGTACGAGAAAACAGCTCCGGCAAGCATAAAGGCCAAAGTACAATTAGTAAGCGAGGCAGGAAGCGATTAAGGTCATTACTCTTCAGGGCAATACTGCCATTGGTCGCAAAGAATAAAGAGTTCAAAGAGATTCATAAGTACTACACAACAAGGCCCGTAAATCCACTGAGAAAGAAACAATCACTCATAGTATTATGCGGGAAATTGATTAGAGTAATCTATGCTTTGCTGACCCAAGGCGTAGAATACAGTCCCGAAAAACTACTTTCGGACATTAAAAGACCAAAAGTAATGACACAAGCAGCATAAAAGACTGCACCGCCAAGGAGAGTGTACCGCAGCCAAGAAAGCTTATCAAGGGCAAGGACTACGTCTCCGCTACGCGGACCCTTGACAACCTTTCATGGCAGCTGGTTAGGGTAGTTAAGCGGTGCGATGGATAAGTATAAACTATTCGTTTTCAATCTTATGATTAGGAAAGACATTGATAAAAGTGAGCCGGATAAGTCAGCAGAAATAATATCCATAGGGCATAGACCCAGCAAAGGAGCATGGCTGACGTCCACCTCATGGGCAGGCTGAACGAAGGAATTTAGGCTACGAGCCAGCGAGACATGGGAGGGTGCGCCCCCGTGAGAAACGTGGATTCCGATGGCCAAAATATGGAAAACAAGGACGTAGTGTAATAAGTGGCAACCCTTATATTCCATATATTTGAATATCTGTAATTTAGAGGCCTGCTTTGCGGAACAAGCTCATTTTTGAAAGAATGAATTTCTAAGAATGAGGGAGAAAAACGAAGAAATTTAAAGATTATAGAGGGAGGTTACCAAATTGCATAAAAGTCATGGAACTTGTGAAGAGTGTCAAATATGCGGTAAAAAGGATGCGACGACGGTGTGTACTTTTATCATTGATGAGAGCGGTAAGAAGGAAACGGACTGCTGGTGTGTATGTGAGGAGTGTAAGGACAAGCTGAAAGAAGGAGTTCATGATTATTACCGGGAAATGATTCGAGAAAGAGCTAATAAAAGAAGAGACGAAGTTACTTCTAAGTAAAAAAAACCGTGGCGATGGCCACGGGTTAACTTTCAATTCGACGAAGTTTACTAATTAGGCGATAAAATTCATCATGATCTTTTCTGTCCAGGGCATGGTCAATTTCATTAAGGATTTCCTGCCGGGCCAAATGCTGCCAAATATACTGCAGGTTTTGTACCATCTCGCCGTCTACATCAGCTTCAATATTAACATGGACACTTTCCTCAGGCAGGGAAGGGCGGTCGGGATATGCCAGACATATATGAATGTATTCATCGTGGGGCAGATTGAGCATGGCTCTATATGCTTCTAGGGATTGACTATAATGCATGCCGTCTATGCGGCAGATAAAAGGAAAGGCACTTGTCCCCTTAGCAGCAATCTGCAATGCATTGTCCTTGTCTGAGATGTCATCCGTAAAAACTACCTGCTCCAGTAATTGAGGATTTTGGCTGATTTTTAATAGCAGTCTCGAAGCCCGCATTCTTTTTAAGCGGAAGTTTAAGAACCACTGGATATACTCTTGTCTGTACTTCAATTTGTTCACTGCGCATCACCTCTTCTGTCAGAAGGAATTATGTATCATTCTAAATTATTAGAGGTTTTTTCTTAATTTCCTTTCGGTAAAGTTTGGCAAAAAGTTTACAAATGTTTTACAATTATAAAAGGAAATAGCGGCGTCAAGCGGAAAATGATTAGTAGTAATGTTCGATGAAGGGGTGATTAAGTGAACCTCAGGGAGCAGTCAGAAAAATGGGAACACCAACATTTGTTACCGAATGCGGCTTTTAGTGATAGGTCAAAGGGGAGGGTAAGGGATGATGAACCCTGCCCAGTGCGCACAGTGTTTCAGCGGGACCGTGATCGGATTATTCATTGTAAGGCCTTTCGGCGCCTAAAACATAAGACCCAAGTTTTTCTTGCACCGGAGGGCGATCACTTTCGTACCCGCTTGACTCATACATTGGAAGTATCACAAATCGCGCGAACTGTAGCCAGGGCGCTGCGGCTTAACGAAGATTTGACCGAGGCCATTGCTTTGGGACATGACTTGGGGCATACTCCCTTCGGTCATGCCGGTGAAGATGCCCTAGATAAGGTTTATCCGGGTGGTTTCGAACACAACCGTCAAAGCTTGAGAGTGGTAGATAGTCTGGAACAGGGGAAAGGATTAAATCTTACTTTTGAAGTGCGTGACGGGATATTAAATCATACCGGTCCTGACCGACCCATAACCTTGGAAGGACAGATTGTGAAAATTGCCGACCGCATTGCCTACATCAACCATGATATCGATGATGCCATCCGTGCTGAAGTCATTCGGGAGGAACAGCTCCCGCGAGAATGCACCGCTATGATTGGAAAGCATCATCGTGAGCGTATCAATACAATGGTGACAGACATGATTATGAACAGCTCAGACAAAGACCGTATATCTATGAGTGACGAGGTATGGCAGGCTACAGATAAATTGCGGACCTTTTTATTCGAAAATGTCTATATTGGCTCGCCAGCTAAAGCAGAGCAGGATAAGGCGGTGCGGATGCTGCAAGCTCTATATCAATATTACAGCGAAAATCCGGACAAACTGCCGCCTGGCTGGGAGCAGGATGGCGCTTCTCAAGCAGCATGTGATTATATTGCCGGCATGACGGACAGGTATGCCATTAAACTATACCAGCAGTTATTCGTACCCAGAGGGTATCACATGTAGGAGAAGATAAAGACTGGAATAAATAAGAAGCAAAACACTCTCTTCGCGGTCAAGCTATTTAGACACTGACTAGGTATCTAACAGGAGTGTTTTGCTTCTTTTGTATATTACCCCAAAGATGCGGCTTTTAATCACGAATTACTATAAAAATAATTTAAAAAACTAGGCTTACGCCAAGACTTTGGCTCAGGGCGGAAGCCTAGTTGCAGTAGCTGTCAGAAAGTTATACCTTCTGATATACAAAAAAGGTGAAACCAAAACGGTTTCACCAAAATTAAAGGGAGGTTTTTGCAAATAATATAGCAACCATCTATCATAGAGTATATCATATAGTGATATACTAGTCACATAGAAACTAATGGAAAAGTGCTAGGACTTGTTCTTTAAAAAGGGACTAAGTAAGGGGAGGAGCACGCCAGTATAAAGGACATAACCAGTGGTTCCTATAAGAAGCAATAGTAGTAATAAAGCCAGGATTTTATCCATAAAATCACCTCAACAGTATTTTTACCCAGGGAATTTAAATTATGCCCCGTCCGTACGTTAAATGAAGTGAAAACAAGTAAAAATATTGTCGATTTTAGGGAGGAGAAATTTTCCTGAGAAAGAATATAACCAGGATGCGGAGGGTGAAGGGTCATGTTTGTAAGAATATTTATCGATGGCGATGCCTGTCCTGTTAAGGCGGAGACAGTTTCCTTGGCAGACGAATATAAGCTGGAGGTAATCCTGGTGGCCAGTGTTTCTCACCATCAACATATGCCGGGAGTAAAGCTGGTACAGGTGGATAATATGCCCGAAGCAGCGGATATTGCTATCGTTAACCGATTGGAGAAAGGTGATATTGTGGTCACTCAAGATTACGGCCTGGCTTCATTGGTGCTGGCTAAGGGTGCATTGGCTCTTTCGCCCCGCGGAAAAGATTTTAACCATAGCAATATTGATATCTTACTGACAGAGAGGCACATGTCTGCTAAGGTTCGCCGGGCAGGAGGTCGAACCAAAGGACCTGCTCCATTTACCACGGCAGATAAGGAACGATTTGCCAGTGCCCTGCGAAGGCTCATTGAGGGCGGCTATTAAGGAAGGAATTAAAAGCTTTGTGGCGAAATTAAAATAAAAGAGCAATTAAAGGTTAATGTGGTGGTCTGCAGTGACGCGGTTTATACCGGAACATACAATAGAAGAAATCAGAGATAGTATTGATATAGTTGCGGTGATTAGGGACTTTGTCGCATTGACGCAGCGCGGTCGAAATTTTGTCGGTCTTTGCCCTTTTCACAGTGAAGATACGCCTTCTTTCACGGTCAGCCCGGAGAAACAAATGTGGCACTGCTTTGGCTGCGGTGAGGGTGGCAATGCCTATACCTTCTTGATGAAGCACGAAAACATTACCTTCCCTGAAGCGGTAGAGCGCTTGGCGGATCAAGCAGGAGTAACCCTTCCTGAACAGGAAGAACCCGACCCTGAAGAAAATAGGCGACATAGCTTGCGCCAGCGAATATATGAAATAAATCGTATCGCTGCACGTTGGTTTTATCGCAATTTGCGTGAGCTCCCTATTGCTGAAAATGCCAGGCGGTACCTCGATAAACGGGGATTAAGCAGGAAAGTCCAGGATAGTTTTGGCTTGGGCTATGCCCCGGATGGCTGGGAGGGTTTGCTCAAACACCTCAAAGAAAAGGGTTTTGAGGTGGAGGATATTTTTCAGGCCGGATTAATATCGGAAAGAAAGGGCCAGAGCGGTCATTACGACCGTTTCCGCAGCCGGATTATATTTCCTATCTTGGATGCGCAGGGCAGAGTTACCGCCTTCGGCGGCCGGATCACCGGAGAGGGCGAACCTAAGTATCTTAATTCGCCGGAAACGCCGGTATTCCATAAGGGACGCATGCTTTACGGCCTCAATTGGGCAGCTAAAACTATTCGCGCTGAAGATCGGGTGGTGATAGTGGAGGGCTATATGGATGTGATTGCAGCCCATCAATTTGGTGCTTTCAATACAGTGGCGTCCCTGGGTACTGCTTTTACCCCCGAGCAGGGGAAATTATTGATGCGCTTTAGTAAAAATATTTCTATTGCTTACGACTCTGATACTGCCGGTGCTAAGGCGACCATGCGAGGTTTAGATATCCTGCAATCTCTGGGTGCTAAGGTGCGGGTGGGTCAGCTGCCGGAAGGGATGGACCCCGATGATTATTTGAGGCGTAAAGGCATCGATGAATTTCAACGGTTAGTTGCCACAGAAGCACTTTCTTTAATCGAATATAAGCTTGCTTTGGCTATGAAGGAGTATGACATCGGCTCCATCGAAGGACGGGTAGCAATAGTTAATTTTCTGGTGCCTGATCTTGCGCGGTTAAAAAGTGCCGTGGAGAGGGAAGAATATATTCGATTGGTTGCTGAGCGGTTGGACCTGTCTCCGGAAGCGGTGCAGACGGAAATTCGCTTACATTCAAGAAATAGCGAAAATAATAGAGTAAAAAAGGATAAAATAGGCAAAAATAGGCATAATGACAGTCTCGTGCGGTATAACGCAGAAACGCCTCGGGTGGGAATGGAACGGCAGCTTTTGCAGCATATTTTACGTGATGCCAGACAGGCTCAGATAGTGTCAAAAGTCATTATGCCTGAAACATTATCCGACGGCGGTGTTAGAGAAGTTTTAAACTTGTTGACAAAGATAGATTACGCCGACGGCGTACAGCCGGCAGTGTTAATGGATAAACTAAGCGAAGCGGGTCAAAAGACCCTTTCTCATGTGATGGTCAGCGACGAAAAACGCTTGGATAAATTCGAGCACCTGTTGGAAAAGTTGAACTTATTTCAGGTAGACCGCATGCTGGAGGAACTGGAGCAGGGCCTGAAAGACATTGAAAAACAAGGCGGATTCATGGATATTCAAAAATTCCTAGTAAAGAGCTTTGTTTTATTGCAGGAAAATGACATTTTAAGAAGAATTAATATCAAACGGCACTAACCCGGAAGGGGGGAAGAGAGATGAAAGAACTGCTGCTAAAAAGCGAGAATATACTAAAACTAGTCGAACAGGGTAAGAAACGTGGCGTCCTAACTTATAAAGAAATTATGGATGCTCTTGAAGGCATAGACCTCACCCCCGAAGAAATAGATGAGTTTTATGAATATCTTAACAAACAGGGTATCGAGGTGCTGCCTGAAGAAGGCGCAGAAGAGAAAGACAAAGATGACGAAGGCAATGATGTAGGCCTGGATCTCTCTGTTCCCGAAGGCGTGGGTATCGACGACCCGGTGCGGATGTATCTGAAGGAAATTGGCCGGGTGCCGCTTTTGACTGCTGATCAGGAAGTGGATCTGGCACAACGCATGGAACAGGGAGAAGAAGAAGCCAAGCGCCAACTGGCGGAGGCCAATCTTCGTCTAGTAGTAAGTATCGCTAAAAGATATGTAGGCCGAGGAATGTTATTTCTGGACCTTATTCAGGAGGGTAACCTAGGCCTGATTAAAGCGGTGGAGAAATTCGATTACCGCAAAGGTTATAAATTTAGTACTTATGCTACTTGGTGGATTAGGCAAGCAATTACTCGGGCTATTGCCGACCAGGCCCGAACTATCCGCATTCCAGTGCATATGGTGGAGACCATCAACAAATTAATTCGTGTGAGCAGGCAGCTGCTGCAGGAATATGGCCGCGAACCAATCCCGGAAGAAATCGCTCATGAAATGGATATTTCTGTTGAGCGGGTCCGGGAAATAATGAAAATTGCCCAAGAACCGGTATCTTTGGAAACCCCTATTGGCGAAGAAGAAGATAGTCATTTGGGTGACTTTATTAAGGACGAAGATGCACCGGCACCGGCAGAAAAAGCATCATTTATGCTGCTTAAGGAGCAGCTGGAGGAAGTACTGGACACCCTTACCGAGCGTGAGGAAAAGGTACTGCGTTTGCGTTTTGGATTAGATGATGGTCGTTCTCGTACACTGGAAGAAGTGGGCAAGGAATTTCATGTCACCAGGGAGCGCATTCGGCAGATTGAGGCCAAAGCACTACGTAAATTGCGTCATCCCAGTCGTAGTAAAAAACTGAAAGACTATTTGGAATAAAATCACTGTTGACCAGCGTGAAATAATGTTTTATAATAGTTTTTGTCTTGAGCGCTCCTCGATAGCTCAATGGTAGAGCATTCGGCTGTTAACCGAAGGGTTGCTGGTTCGAGTCCAGCTCGGGGAGCCAATTTATTTAAGGGTTCACCGCAGGCTTAAGCGCAGGTAAAAAAAGGGTTTGCACTTTTCATCAAATCTTGGTATAATATTTATTGCGCTTCAAAAATTGGGCCTATAGCTCAGCGGTAGAGCAACCGGCTCATAACCGGTTGGTCCCAGGTTCGATCCCTGGTGGGCCCACCAAAACAATTCACATAGCATGGCCCGTTGGTCAAGGGGTCTAAGACACCGGCCTTTCACGCCGGTAACAGGGGTTCGAATCCCCTACGGGTCACCATTAGGGCGATTAGCTCAGCTGGGAGAGCACCTGCCTTACAAGCAGGGGGTCGGCGGTTCGATCCCGTCATCGCCCACCATAAACCACCTTTAAGGTGGTTTTTTTCTCTACTTTAAAGGATTTTTTCTTTATTGGGTATAATACTGAAGATAAGGTAGATGTGGAGGTAATTCATCATGAAACTTTCGCTGCGTTTAAGCACTATTGCAGCATACATCCCATCAGGCAGTAAAGTCGCAGACATTGGTACAGACCATGCCTATTTGCCTGTCTACTTGGTGAAACAGGGTATTTGCCCCGGCGTGATTGCTGCTGATATCCATAATGCCCCTTTTCAGAGTGCGCTGCGTACAGTGGAAAGCTTTTGTCTGGGAGATAAAATATCAGTCCGTTTGGGCGATGGCCTCAAAGTATTGCGTCCCGGTGAGGTAGAAACCATAGTCATTGCCGGTATGGGCGGAAATACCATGGAGCAAATTTTTTCTCGGGCTCCTGAAGTGATTAAAGACGTACGCCGATTGGTGCTTCAGCCCATGACCGATACGGAAAAAATCAGGGAATGGCTTTGGGCCAACGGCTGGATATTGTTGGATGAAGATTTGGTAGCCGAAGACGGCAAACTTTACGAGTTTTTAGTAGCAGAGCCGGGCAGAGAACAACCAAAGGACTCGCTGATCGGGCCCCGGTTGATAGAGAAACGTCACCCGCTGCTAACCAAACTTTTAGAACAAAAAGAGAAACAATTGGCCGGGATACTGGCCGGGGTAAGTAAGAGCACCGACTCGTCTACCCGAGCACAAATCGGCGAATTGCAAGAGCAGCTTGAAAAGATAGAGAAGGTGAAAAAATGGTTGACTGCAGAACAATCTGCGAATTAATTGAAGAATTGGCTCCACCTGCACGAGCGGAGCAATGGGACAATATCGGTCTCCAGTTGGGGGAACCGGATGCCCTAGTGAAATCCGTCTTGGTATCATTAGATATTGAGAGCCAAGTGGTGGAAGAGGCGGTGGCCGAGGGCGTGGATATGATTATCGCCCATCATCCATTTTTCTTTAAACCCATTTCCCATCTTCGGACAGATCAGCCCTGGGGCAGCATGGTTAAAAAGCTGCTAAAACATGATGTGATGGTATATATAGCTCATACTAACCTGGATAATGCTGATGAGGGCATTAATCATTACTTAGCGGATTATCTAGGTCTCAAAAATGCAGCTGTACTGGCTCCTGCTGACGGGCAGAAATTATACAAATTAGTGGTGTTTGTACCTAAGGATAATGTAGATGCAGTGCGTGGAGCCATTAGTGAAGCCGGTGGAGGTTGGCTAGGAAATTATTCTCACTGTACATTTCAGACACTTGGTGAAGGATCATTTAAACCATTAGGCGGAACAAAGCCCTATATCGGTCAGGTAGGGGAGCTGGAACGGGTAGCAGAATATCGATTGGAGACCATCGTATTAGCTGATAAGTTAAGCCGGGTTTTAGAGGCCATGACCGAGGCCCACCCATATGAGGAAGTGGCCTATGACGTATATCCGTTGGCCAATGAAGGCAAACCTTACGGACTTGGTCGCGTGGGCGATTTGGCCGAAGCGGAAAACCTAGAAGCTTTTGCCCGCCGGGTCAAACGAACTCTGGGCTGTGAGCAAGTGCGGGTGGTTGGCGATATCCAACACCCTATGACCAGAGTTGCCGTTTGCGGCGGTTCCGGCGCTTCTTTGGTAGACCATGCCCTACGCCAAAAGGCCGATGTATTGGTTACCGGAGACTTGAAATTTCACGAGGCCCAAGATGCAGTGGCCAAAGGATTAGCTATAGTGGACGCAGGCCATTACGCTACAGAGAGAATTATCGTGCCGGTGTTGGCCAGGTATCTGCAGGAAAAACTAGACAGCACAAAAGTGATTATGTCCCAGGAAAACACAAATCCTTGGCAGCATTTTTAGATAGGAAAGCCCCATGACGGCTCCTATCTTTTTTATTTTTATTTTTATTTTTATTTGGACACACTCCCGGAAATATTTCTTATTTACGGGCTTGAGTTTTTTATAACATAAAAGGGGGAATAATATGAGTGGGTTAGAAAAACTATGGCAGGCGCAGAACAAGCTAAAAGAATATAAGCAGGTCAAACAACAGGCAAAGGATGAAAGCGTGCTGCCTGTGTTAAAGGCGAAGAAGGCCGAACTGGAAAAGAGAATGCAGCAGTTAAAAAGTAAAAAGGAACAGTTAAAACAATTAGAGAAAGAAATTAAGTCTGGCGAAATGAAATGCTCCTCATTAACAGACAAGGTGAAGGAATTACAGTCAGAGCTTTATAACGGTGAGCACAATAACCCTAAAGAGCTGCATGGCTTTGAACAAAAGCTGAAACAGACGAAAGAAGAGCTTTCTTCATGTGAGGACAGAGTATTGGAAATTAGTCAAGAGCAAGAAGATTTATCTAATGCCATTGAAGAAATAAACGCTCGGCTAACCAACGAAAAGAATGCCTACAAAGAACAGGTAAAGGAATACGAGCAGTGGAAGAAAGAAATCAAAGCGCGGCAGGAGAAACTCCAGAAGGAAGCAGATAAGATGATGGGTAAAATTGATGCGGAACTAATGGAATTATACCAACTCAAATCCAAACGCTTGGGTGACATCGTGGTATCTCGGGTGGAAGACGGGTCCTGCAGTGGCTGCCGGATAAATATTTCGCCAATGGTACTTAAGGAAATTAAGCAAGCGCAGCACAAGCATATAACCTGCGAAAGCTGCGGCCGGTTGCTATTTTACAAAGAATAATTAATTCATCGGCTAGTTGACTGCAGCGAAATATTACTGGCAGCAATTACTATTGATTGTCCTTATTAGACCTGTTATACTAAACATCCACGCTGAAAGGCGCGGTATACAAAAATAATAACTAAATAAGCAATTGAGTAAACCTAGTGATCGCAGGTACATGCCGCAAGGCCGTACTTGAGGAAAGTCCGAGCTCCATAGGGCAGGGTGCTGGATAACGTCCAGTGGAGGCAACTCTAAGGAAAGTGCCACAGAAATTAAACCGCCCGGTACTCAGCAGAGTAAGTAAGCTAGATGCAGCAATCATTCAGATGACATCTAAGTTAAGCATCCAGGCAGATGCCGCAGTAGACGTATTCAGCTTATGTTTGCTTACTCTTCTGAGTACCGGGTAAGGATGAAACGGTGAGGTAAGAGCTCACCAGCAGTTAGGTGACTAACTGGCTTGGTAAACCCCACCTGGAGCAAGACCTGATAGGGGGACGCTAAAGGTAGCCCGCTTGTCCCCGGGTAGGTCGCATGAGGTGTTAGGCAACTAACATCCCAGACAGATGATCACTCACGACAGAACTCGGCTTATGGTTTGCTTGATTGCTATTTTTTCTTGTTTTGGGAAACTGGGAGTGTATATCTATACATTAGCCCAGTTTTTTTTATAACAAGGATAAGTTTGTATTTCCTTACCCTAATTCCCCAATTTCTCGCCTACGGGAGTAAATATACCGCTAGCGAATTTGATTTAATTTTTGAAAAGCAAGAAGGAGAACGGAAATTTAAAAGAAAATGAAATTAGACGCTTAGCACAAACATGTGTCTAACATTTGGGGAGCACTTCAGTTATGACAATGCATGTGCTGAATCCTTTTTCGCTACGCTGAAAAAAGAACTTGTACACAGGAGGCATTTTAAGACTCGATCTCAAGCAAGTCTAGTTATTATTGAATACATGATTCATGGTATAACTCCAAACGAATTCATAGTCATTTAGATGACCTGTCTCCGCTTCAATTTGAGCAGCAATACTATGAAAGTCTACGCTTCCCAGCAGCCTAGATCACATTAAAAATGAACTGGCCAGTAATCTTGTGAATAAGAGAGAAAACGAACGCTTTTACGTGTCCGGCTAGCCTATAGCGCTCCAGACAATGTTTAAGCTTGCAGGTCTTTTTAAAAGTGCGAGAGAGGCACACCGAGTTTTTGTTATGATCGTTGGGGATTAAAATATATAGTTGAGTTAATTCGCTTTTTTTCTTGCTTGGAGACAATACAGCAAGCCAAACTATCCCCTGCTTACTCCACATTCAGCGCTGTTATTGTTTAGCGGAACAGCAATGACATACTGTGTGTTAAAATGTAAAAAACATTTGACATCCATTCTTTCAGCCACTATACTGCTTTACATTAGAACCTGGATTCCCGCCTACTCATAACGAGGAGGGTGGAGCAACGCCCAAGCCTATATAGATCTCCTTCTGTTTCTCAAGAAGCTCACCAACACGCAGTTTTTGCCCTGGCGCTTCAAAACATTCGATGACGTCAAGTTTATCTAGGGCACTCTGCAAGGTATAACTTTTGAATAAATCCGTCTCCTGCATCTGCTTTTTGATGTAAGAAAGATAGATGAGAGCCACAAACTCTACAAAAAGTTTACCGTCAAGGCTTTGCTCCGAGGAAACCAATGTGCGGCGCATGTTCAGTCGTTCCTTAAGGTTGCCAAATGCTTTTTCAACCACATCCTTATTGCGGTAGAGCTCCAGCGCGGTAATGGCATCCATTTTTTCATTAGTCAAAAGGGCAAAGAATCCATAATACCGTTTTGCTTTAGTAACGGCATGTTCATTGGCGGTGACCTTTGTCCCTCGTTTTGGCGTAGTTTTCGTCTCGAAATACTTTTTATAGAGGTTTTCATGTTCAGGAACCCTCTTACCTGACTCCAGTTCATGGCGCAGTGCGATTAACTTTCGGTCAAAGGCTTTTTCGTCTTCAGCTGCTTTATCAATGTTGTAATAATAGTGAATGTAGATGCGCCTGGGTTCTGAGAGGGTGTCCCCTTTATACGGACGGTACTGTGTATAAAGCCAATTAGTCTGTACTGTATGGCAATACAGCTCGTATTTCTCGCTATAGTGTTCAAATATACGAAACTTATCGTAGATGAGGTCCAATTCTTTCCTGATAAAAGCGAGGGATATTTTTACGGAGATCAGGAATTTCAAGTGTTCTTTAAAGAGGGCATTGATATTATCTTGACTATAGAAGCCTCTGTCCATAACCAGCTTCACTTTGGAAAAACCAAGGACATCCAAATCAGCAAGTAAATTCTTAATTGTTTTGGAATCAGGAATGTTTCCAGCCAGTTTGCGGTAATAAAAAGGAAGGTTGGACCTTTCACCGAACACTAACGCCAGGTTCAGTTGAGCCAGTGGATCGCTCTCTTTATTCTTGCCGTATTGCACTTGGCGTAGATGTTCAGAATAGCTGGAGATGGAAGTAATGTCATATGCCCAGAACTCCTTTTCTGTCCGCCGTTTCCCTTGCAGCTGAAAGAATTTGTTCTTTGCTTCTTCGGTGATGGATGTGAAGAGTTCGCTGCTTCGCTGGGAGGTTATGTTCTTACCGTAAGGATGCTTATGTAAGCTGCTCCATTTTTCAAAACGATAGAGGGGGTTTTTATCCTCAAGAATCAGGTAATACACAATCGAAAGAATTTGCCAATAAATACTTGGAAAACAGTGTTTCAAATCCTCGGTAATGCTGAGCTTTTCACCAATAGCGTCCAGCAGATACGTTGCTCCGTAGAAGGACCTTGATGTTTGAATAGATGGGACAGGGCCTCTTTGGAGAGGCGCAGGCACTTCTTTCTTTTTCCGGCCTCTGCCGTCTGTCGGGACTATCTCTTTGGTTTCATTGTCTACCCGGCCGATGAGCGTCCTTTTTGCCCGGGATTGCTGCTTGTCCTTATCCCAGTAAGAAACGGATTCATAGGCGTATGTAATCCCTGATCGCTTATCTGTCTGATAGACGATGGCTGCCATTCAGTTGCACCTCCTCGTTATGTATATTATAACACATACGAGGTTGGCTACAAGTAAAAAATGGCATTAAGCCCAGGTTTTTCAATGGTTTGCAGTGTTTTTTTGTTAGCCCTCGTTATGAGTTTGGCGGGAATCCAGGTTAGAAGGAGGGGCAGTATGAAAGGCTTTAGAAAAATGGATGAGATGGAAAAATATATATCTTACAAAAGTGTATTTTGGTCATATAGCTATATGGTGGCTTTTCTTGCAGTCTGGGTGGCTTATAATGCATTAAATCACTTGCCGCTGATTGTGCCACTATTTCTGTTTATAACCCAGATGCTACTCCAGTCAACCATTCGAATTGTGTTGAAGAAACGGATGGGTGGGTAACGTGAAAAATAAAATAAAAGAACTACGAAAGAAACAAAAAATCACTCAAGAAGAGTTAGCAAATACCTTAGGTGTTACCAGACAGACAATTAACGCAATAGAAAACAACAAGTATAATCCAACGCTTGAACTGGCAATGAAACTGGCGAGATTACTCGGAATTCGTGTTGATGAACTATTTATTCTTGAGGATTAGCAGATTCGCCTTTTAGTATATCGCTAATCCACTGTGCCGCTGTATTTGATTACAGTGACACAACGAAAATTACTGCCGGTTAGCCTCAATCAATTGATTGAGGCTTTTTAACGTGGTCAAAAACAATGATACAGTAGTAATTATAGGAAAAAAGAGGAATTATCTTACAATGTGTTGAAGGATTTTCTAGAAGATTTTGTCTATAATGGGAACCAATAGTTTTACAGTTTTATGCTGCAGCTAATTAGGTTAAGTAGCGTTTGCCTAAGTACAATGCTACAATGAAAAGTCCGACGCTTTATTGAAAATTGGACTATCATAGAAGAAAATATTTTACATTAAACTTTGGTAATGCCCAAAGAATTTAAAACGTCCTTTGTAGTCTCTAACGCTAAATGGATTGCAAACTATTGCGCTCTGACTTTATAGAACTTAATTTCGTTTCACCTCAAGATTATTAGTAATTTATAATATACTTTTACGGGAAGTATTGTCCGAATTAAAGAGAATTTAGTTAAATAGGTAAGAAATATACATAAGTTTAGTAATGGGATAGCTTATAAAGTGAATTATTAATGCCCATTGCATATTGAGGGGAGTTAAATATGAGTGATTATCTTGAATTAAGAAAATTTGGTGAATTGAATTTGGAGGAGCAGTTTTTTGATTCATTAAAGGAGGACTATCCAGGTTTTGAGGGCTGGTTTCTTACTAGACTAGACAAACAAGCATACGTCTATTTTGAGGAAGAATTTATTCAGGGGTTCCTGTATTTAAAACTGGAAGAAGGACCTGTCCGGGATGTTACTCCTAATATTAGTAACGAAAAGGTACTAAAGATTGGAACGTGTAAAATTAACCCTCACGGGACTAGGCTAGGTGAACGTTTCATTAAAAAAGCGTTAGATTATGCTATTGTTAATGGGGTTGAAGTTTGTTATGTAACTATTTTTGAAAAACACAAAGCTCTTATTGAACTATTAATGAGGTATGGGTTTTACCATTACGGTATTAAAGAAACAGAAAATGGGCAGGAGCTCGTTCTAGTAAAAGACATGGAAGCAATAAGAGATGATGTACTTTTGGATTACCCATTAATATCGCAGGAGACCCAGAAGAAGTATTTATTGGCAATTTACCCTAAATATCATACAAAAATGTTTCCGGATTCGATACTAAAGACAGAAACATTTGATATACTTGAGGATGTTTCATACACTAACAGTATTCATAAAATTTATGTCTGTAGTATGCCGGTTTATATGTGCAATCCGGGAGATATTATAGTGATTTATCGTACTTCTGATGGGAAAGGGCATGCAGAATATAGGTCCGTTGCAACCTCTATTTGTGTTGTAGAGGAAGTATACTCTAAGGATGATTTCAGAGATTTTGATGAATTTTTTAAATACGCCAATACATATAGTATTTTTGATCGGGATGGCCTTAGGCCTTGGTTTAAAAAGAAAGAATGTTATACAATTAGAATGACTTACAATGCGGCGCTTACTAAAAGGTTAATTAGGAAAAATCTTTCAGATACAGTAGGTTTAGATAGAACAGATAGGTGGTCATTTTTAGAACTCAGCGACGAGCAGTTTGAAAAAATAATTAAGTTGGGAAAAGTAAATAGGAATATTTTTGTTGATTAAAGAAGAAAAATTATAGGAGAATCAAGAATAATTTTGAAATATCCTATTTATATAACTAATTTGGTATTATTTAGAAGGATATTTCTAGAGGTATGACGAAACTTATCATGAATAACAGAACACATGTACGGACTAATTATTCTGTCGGGGAGGGCTTGGAATGAAGCGGATTGTATTATCAATTAAGCCCCAGTATGTTAAGGCGATTATTGAGGGTGACAAGATAGCAGAACTAAGGAGAAAAAGGCCAGGTATTGCAAGGGGCGATAGTATATATATATATGAAACTACTCCAACCAAGGCGTTTTCAGCGGTTGCTGAGGTTAAAGAAATTATTGAGTTAAGCATCGATGAGCTTTGGGAGAGGGTACGAGAGATTTGTGCAATAAGTTGGGAAAAATTCAATGAATACTTTAAGGGATGTAAAGTAGGCTACGCTTTAATTATCACTAAAGTCAAGAAGCTCATTAAACCATTAGGTTTATATGAAGTTAGAGAAAAGATTCCTAATTATAGACCCCCGCAATTCTTCCATTACGTTGATAATACGCATCCCATTCAGAATTTAATCGAGTCTAGAATTTTAGTAATATAGTGTTTGCAACCTAACTAATTGACGATATAGAATAATATTTTGTCATCTTTTTTGACGGATAAAAAGGAAATAAGGAGCCGACAGCGCAAATGACTTTAAAAAGTCGTCAAATGAGCTGTCGGCTTTAACTTTAAATATGGTCTTTAAATCAAAAGTAGGTCCGAAAACCAGTTTTTCCAGCGGCTGATAGTAGATTCATCTGCCGCTACGGTCAAGGCAGTATCCTCATTCAGTACCGCTTTTACATTTCACTGCCATAACGCTTGTAGGGGACTATCCGGTAGTTCATGGTGTGCTCGGTTACATGTTTGTGTCGTTGAATTTTATTACAGCGACACAACTAAAAAGGACAACCAAAAGCTCCAATCTTTGAATTGGAGCTTTTAAATAGTGCGCCCGGCATGGGCGCAGTCTAACGGGTGAAAGTCCCGAGTGCGGGTTGATAGTGCCAAGCACATAGTCAAAGGCAAGGGTGTCCATCGTGAGGTGGAATCTGAAGGAAGCCCGAGACAAACTTCCGGCCTGACGAACAGAAACCACATCAGGCATACGTAGGCTGGGTAAGGTTGCTATTCAAACTAAAGCCCCAAACTATCCGGAAGCCTACGGTGTAAATGTGGCAGGTAGATGGAAGGAAAGACTGCGTTCTTACCCGGGGAGGTCTCATGGACGTGAGGAGATGAATTTCAAATCACGGTTGAAACAAGATTTGTCATGAGAAGTCAGCAGAAGCCATAGTACCCGATGTAGTCGACGACATTGGGGAAGGGCTGAACCTTAGGAGGTGACAGTAAATGAATGTTACCGATAAAGGAACGAAGTGCAGCCAACTTCCGGCAGACGAAAATCGTATGGAAGGCTCACCGCAAAAGAATAGTGCGGAACATGAAGGATATGCGGGAGTGCACAATCCTTTGAAGATAACTGAAAACAACATCACCGACGCCAACTTGTCGAAGGAGCGACTGCTGGAGGCAATATTGGACAGAGACAACATGAATAAAGCATTTAAAAGAGTAAAGTCCAACAAAGGCTCCCACGGAGTCGATGGGATGGGAGTAGATGAACTTCTACAACACCTCAAAGAAACCGGAGACCAGCTCAGGCAGTCAATCTTGGATGGTAAACACCGTCCTAACCCCGTCAGAAGGGTAGAAATACCCAAAGATAACGGGAAGAAAAGAAACTTAGGAATACCTACAGTAGTAGACCGAGTGGTACAACAGGCAATAGCACAAGTACTAACACCGATATTTGAGAAACAGTTTCTAGACGAAAGTTTCGGCTTTCGACCCGGACGAAGCGCCCATGATGCAATCAGGAAATGTCAAGAGAACATAGATGAAGGATACAGCTATGTTGTAGACATGGATTTGGAGAAATACTTCGATACAGTTAACCAAAGTAAAATGGTAGAAGTACTTTCCAGAACCATAAAAGATGGACGGGTAATATCCCTAATCCATAAATACCTGAGAGCTGGAGTAATAGTCAGGCATAAATTTGAAGAAGCGGACGTAGGCGTTCCGCAGGGCGGACCTTTAAGTCCGATTCTTAGTAACATTATGCTAAACGAGCTTGACAAGGAACTGAAAAGAAGGGGGCACAGGTTCGTTCGTTATGCGGACGACCTGCTAATCTTCTGTAAAAGCAGAAGAAGTGCCGAACGCACATATGAAAACATACTCCCTTTTATCGAAAAGAAACTATTCCTGAAAGTAAATAGAGAGAAAACAGTGGTCGACTACGTAGGGAAGGTAAAATTTCTTGGATTTTCGTTTTACCGAAAGAAAGGTGAAACGAGAGTAAGAATTCATCCAAAGTCCGTGGCAAAGATGAGAAGTAGAGTGAAAGAACTCACCGCTAGAAGTAACGGAATGGGCAATGAATTCAGAGCAATGAAGCTTAGACGCTATATTATGGGGTGGATTAACTACTTCAAGATAGCTGATATGAAGAGCTTGATGTCCCAAATAGACGAATGGATGAGAAGGCTTGTCTATCCTGAAAACTCTTTTGCGACCACCTTAAAAAAGGCAAAAAGATACTAGGCCCAACTAAATAGTTGCGCAAAAAAATAAATGTCTTGTGAAAATTAGTAATACCTAAGCTGTACTTGAGGTTACTTGCTGTTCAATAGCAACGGTATACCCTAATAATTCAAGCCGTTTGACGGATTTGTTGACAATCTCGTTTTTCCGGCGTTGCTCAAAGAAATCTGGGCCGAGCTCTTGATAAGGAACGTTATCTTTCAACATATGGTACACAATTGTAAGGATAGAATGAGCTACTGCTACGGTAGCCCGGTTTCTTCCTCTCCTTGCCGCAATTCTGGAATATTGGGCGCCAAAATAAGTGTTTTTAAGATGGCCGGCTGACTTGGCACACTCTGTTAATGTAGCCTTGAGTACATTATTGCCTTTACGGGTCTTACCGCTTTTTCGTTTCCCTGCGCTTTCATTATTACCGGGGCAGATACCAGCCCATGAAGCAAGGTGTGCCGCAGAGGGAAATTGATCCATATTAGTACCGATTTCAGCGATTATAACTTGTGCACTATGTTCTCCAACTCCGGGAATGGAGTCTACAAGTTGCACTTGTTCACTGACCGATTCCATCTTTTCTTGGATTGATTGGTCAAGTGCAAAAACTTCTTCGTAAAGAAAATCAATATGCTTGAGCATTAGACCTAACATCAGTCTTTGATGTTCACCCATAAACCCATGAAGTGCTTCTTCGAGTAATGGTATTTTCTTACGCATTTGTCTAAGAGCTTTATCTGCCATTGCCTGAACATCATTGCAACCAGCGGCGAGCATATCAAGCATTTGACGAGATGACTTGCCATTGATTTCGCTTACAACAGAGGACAATTTAATGTTTGCGCCTTCAAGTACCTTTTGAATCCGATTTAACTCTCTGACACGATCCTGCACTATGCTTCTGCGGTAACGGACAAGTTCCCTCAGTTCACGCTGCTCGCGCTTAGGAATGAAGCTTCCGTTTAACAGACCATGACGCAATAAATCGGCAATCCATTCGGCATCCTTGACATCAGTTTTACGACCAGGCACAGCTTTGATATGTTGGGCATTTACAACTAAAGCAGGTATTCCCTCCATTTCTAATAAGTTGTAGATGGGTTTCCAGTATGCCCCCGTTGCTTCCATAGCAACGCATTGACAGTCCACTTCTTTGAGCCAGTCAACTAAGGAAAGAAGTGATGAGGTCATTGTACTGAAACTCCTGATCTCTTTCTTTTTACCTGCTATTACACAGGCAGTAATTGTTTTCTTATGAACATCCATACCACAACAGCGCTCGTAAATTACATTCATTGATAGACCCCCAATGATTTAAAATTTACGGCGGGCTTCCTGGAACGAGTTAATCTACCCTGCGTGCTCTATGGCAACAATTTGTGGTTCAAGCAGGAAGCCTTAGTCAGTCTATTAACTCGGGCTCTAAGCACCAAGACAATTCGACTTTATGCCGCAGTAAAAGTATGTCCAGTCACTCCGATTTGTTATTTGATGGTGTGGCTTAGGGGTTTCGCCACATGAGGGTCTATAATGGGAAGTGTGCGCCTTGTTCCCGAACAATCTGTATAGAAATATACAATAAAATCGGGCTATGAGCTAAAGAAAAGAAGCAAATAGAACTTGTCATTTGAATTGGCAGGGGTAGTACCTGCCTGACCCTGTGTGAGGGGTAACAAAATCTCTAATACTCCGACGTGCATTAAGCAATACCATGCTTGATGTACGGAGCTCGGTGAAGTTGCGGAAAATGATATCTGTGATGATATTAAGTACGCTGGAGGCTAAAAAGCAGTCATGCTTAGAATGCCTAATAGGCTGACGAATATCCGAAAGTACAGCTCGTAAATTATAGGGTTGCGAATAAGAAGCAACTCGCTCCCGTATGGAGTACTGTCGTTGAGTTACGCTTGCTTCCGTGGAACTCAGCTAAAACCGGAAAGGTCTAGGGCTTTCAACAGAAAATCACACTGGTTGAAAGCGGCAGTCGGGTTAAAGGGTAGAGCTAAAACTGCTATGTAAAGCTAAGATGACAGGAACAAGGGAACTGCAGTAGGAATTCAATGGATGGTATACCAGTCCTAACCAACAGGAAATGATTGGTTAAACTGCAGGGCATCAGCCTGTAGTAGTAATGAAGCTTCTGTAATGGAAGTGGAGCGAAGGGGCATAGTCTGTACAGCTAAACTTGTGACCAGTCTGTCAAGGAAGCCGTAGGCAAACCTGACTAAAACCATGAACACCAAATCGAAAGGAGGCGGTGTAAATGGCACAAAAATTTGACTACCTAAAATCCGAAACAGAACTGCGAGAAATAACTGATGAATTATATAATACTGCAAGGGTAGCGTTTGAAGAAGGCAATAGACCTTCTGTAACTGGATTAGTTGAAATCATGTCATCCGAAACAACTATCGTAACCGCAATACACAACATTAAGTCTAATAAAGGCAGTAAGACTCCTGGGGTAGATTATAAAACAATGCAAAAGGATTATCTAGAAAGACCATATAAATGGGTCATAAAGGATATACAGGATGCATTTAAAAGATTCACTCCCCAAAAAATAAAACGCCAATTCATTGACAAACCGGGTAAAACCGAGAAACGACCATTGGGTATCCCCTCTGTTAGGGACAGAATTGTACAAGAATGTATAAGGATAGTACTTGAACCGATATTAGAAGCGCAATTTTTTAAGCACTCCTATGGGTTCAGGCCTATGAGAGACACAAAAATGGCACTGCAACGGATAACTGACCTAGTCCACAAAACAGGCTACTACTGGGTAGTAGAAGGTGACATCAGCAAATGCTTTGATAAAATAAATCATAGGAAACTATTAAAACGCCTATACCACATGGGAATAAAGGACAGAAGAGTGTTGCAGATTATCAAAGCTATGCTGAAAGCCGGTGTCCTGGGTGAAAATGAAACCAGTAATGAGGGATCTCAACAGGGTTCAGTATTATCGCCGTTACTTGCAAATGTCTATATGGATATGCTCGATGAATGGCTATCCAACCAATGGGAGAACAAGCGGACTCGGTACAAATACTCCATTCAATGGGGAAAAATGGCGGCACTTCGAGAACGAAGTAATCTAATACCAGAATATCTAGTAAGATACGCTGACGATTTCTGTGTATTAACAGACAGTAAGGAGCATGCCGAATGGCTTAAAAATCGTATCCAGAAGTTTCTACACCAAAACATGAAACTAAACTTATCTGGTGAAAAAACGCTCATAACCGATCTGCGCAGAAATTATATAAAGTTTCTAGGTTTTGAATACAAAGTGGTTAAAGGTAACGCGAAAAAAGGCTATATCACAAGAACAATACCTAACAGGAAAAGCTTAAAATCAAAGGTAGACGCTATTGGTAAAGATATAAATAATATTCATATACACGCAAGCAAAGAGCAGGTAATACACAGTATTAACCTAATTAACAGCAAGATTAGGGGATTAATAAACTATTATAGTAACTGTTCTTGGGTAAATGTAGCTATGAAAGAGTTTGGTCATAAAATAGCAATGGTTGCCTATAGACGATTAAAGCAGTATAAAGGCAAATGGATTTCTGCCAAAGAAACCCAAAACCTTCATAATGTGCATAAGAACTACAATCAAAAAATCCCTGCACTAAAGTATGGAGATATTTATATAGGGGTAACAAGCTTGACGTTTTGTAAATGGGAAACAATTTTCCAGAAAAATCAAAACGAGACCCCTTTTACAGAAGAAGGTCGCCGAAAGCATTTTAAGCGAACAAAGAAAAAACGTCAAAATGCTAGACTAGAAAACATGTTAACAGAAAAGACTTCTATGCTCATAGCACAAGGTCTTACCGGCAAAAACTATAACTTTGAATTCTACATGAATCGGGCATATGCATTAAACCGGGATAAGCTAAAGTGTAGATGTTGCGGCAAATGGCTATATTCTGAAACTGTATATACACACAGAATAAACCCAAACCTGCCAATTAACTTGGTCAATAAAGTATCAAATCTAGCATCCATGGACAAGGCCTGTTTTGAATTAGTCAATGATGGTAAAGCCGGAATTAACCATTTAGAACCAAAGATGCGCAGGAAAATAGAAAGTTTTAGGGAAAGGCTTGGAAATCACAAGTAAAGTCTGCTGTATAGATGGAGCGCCGTATGATGGGAAACTATCACGTACGGTGTGAACCAGGGGAAAAGCCACCCTGACTGCCAAACTCACTTAATGGTAAAAGCGGCGGCTTACCTATTGGTATTGACTATTGTGTTTGGGAAAGTTCAAAAAGTTCGTTGGAATAAGGATATTGGCTAAGGGAGTAGTATAGGCAAAAGATTCAGTAACATTATGGGGTGATAGGTGTGCTTCAGCAAATTGCCGTAAATGAATTCAAAAAGCATTTAAAGCAGGCTGAGGAAGCTGGGAAGATTAATGACACAAATAGACAAGCGCAGGAGTTGGAAAAGGCTATAGGGAAATTTTTAGAGATGGAAAAGACAACACAACGCCAATTACAAGTATATATATATAGACCATATCGTGACTTAGGAAGATTAAAGTTTATTGCTAATAGTTTTGAAGAGGCCCGTACATATCTTGACAAAGCGCAAAGGTTAGCTAGGACAATCGATGATGCTGACAATTTTGACAATATATGTAACATAAAAAGAATGCTTGCCCATTGTTTCATTGTTTTAGGATTGAACACCAAATCAAAAACTGATATTGAGGTCGCAAAGGAAATTATTTCAAATTTAAAAAAGATACTACATAAAATATCACTTGAGTCGCTTGTTGATGAAATAGAAAAAGAGGAACAGATAATTAAGGGTATAGAAAGTAACGAGGTATACACAACTATTGAGTGCGACTTACCTTTTCCGATAATAGCGAAAGAAAATGAAAAAATAACATTCGTATATAAAGAATATGAGTGTTTTATAGAAATTTCAATGAAGAAAAGTCCGTTATGTCCCTGGATTGTGGACGATCACGGTTATTTAGAGTTAATCGAAGATAAATACGGAATAGCCAATCATTCTCATGTTACCTTGACAATGCAAGGTTATATAAATCCTAATGAAACAGTAGTGATGAACGACTCTTCAATTTTTTTACCACTATATTTTGGAATAGAAGCTTTAAACAAGTTCATAGAAGTCTATCGTGTATCTACAAAACATTATTGGGTAAGTAGATTATCGGATAAAATGATAACAAATTTTTCATGCAAAATAATGGTGGGACAAATTGAATTACGCAATGTCCCATTTAGCGGTCACGGAACCTATAGAATGAGTTCTGATCCCCCGCAACTTAGGGAGGAACAATTTAGTAGGCTGGTAAAGTATTTAGAGAAAGACCAATTGCCGCTTTGGGAATCATTATTAATGGATGCAAAAGAATACTTGGTTATTAAACGGTATAGAGAGGCCATTTTCGCTATAAACGGTGCATTTGAAAATTTCCTAAAAATTAAGGTTAAAGAACGATTAAGTAGAGTTTTAGATCCAGAGGTTGTTAAATCATATATGAATGGTCATCCAACATATGACGAATTCTTTTTAAAGGACTATGTAAATGAGATGCAATTTAATGAAGCATTTAAAAAAGGCATAATAAAATACATCCCACCTTCAACATTCCATATGATAAAAAAATGCCATAAATTTGTCCCGTTTAAGGTGAGTTATAACAAAATATCTTCTATGATCGCAAGAATTAGAGGAAATAGAAATGAGATATTTCATGGGGAAGATATTATAGATAATTTAGAGTATATAGTAAAACAATCGATTAATAGTTTTGAAGAGTTAGTAACATTATTTGACGACTAGTATCAGAACAGAAATAGGAATAAGCGGTTTATTAGGACTCGGTCTAATCATAAAGATGCTCCATATACCAATTATTCTGGTTCGGCTAAGTAGGCGAAGTTGATAAGATTAAAGATGATTATTTTTATGTCCTGGTGGCTAGCCATTATTATAACCATATACGAGCCACTTGTAAGGGCTGCAGCCAGTAAATCCACAACTATCGATTGCTTAAAAACCTAAAAAATGAGACACCTCCAGAATTCATCGCTAACAGTTGGTTCTTGAGTTATAGTCTAAGCTGCTGAGTTGATTTCTGCGTTCTTATGTTTCTTAATAGCGAGCGCTGAAGCGAGCAAAACTATGGCATTAAGATATAAGTGCGTTTTAACTTTCTCTACTCCTCCTACATGGAGGTCATTAGCAGTTAAATACTCCTTTAGCCTTGAGTTACAGCGCTCTACGCTGGTACGCTCTTTATACAGTCCCTTCCATCGTTGTGAATCTCGATGGGGAGTAGAAAATCTGCGCAGATCATCTTTGACATTGATTTTTCGCACCATACCATAGTTTGAGGATGAACACCACTCCATGCCGTTTGGGCAATCGACTTTACCAAGAGCATGAGGGCAGCGAAATTTTAAATAGTTCCCTTGACTGCCCCAGTAAACCATATCGTACCCCATTGAGCATCGGGGTGTGCCGTTTGAAGCAAACCCTGCTGGTGGTTCCTTTTCATTACGCAGGTTTAAAGGAATAATTGCTTGTGCTCCGTAGTAATCAGCTATTTCGTAGTTTTTTAACTGGTCATAGCCGCCGTCTTCGAGGATAAAGTCTACTTTATCAATGGAACCTCGGGATGCGATATCTTTTACCAAAGGCGGTCCCATATCACCGTCATTAACATGGGCGGGTGTTACTTCTAAAGCAATAGGCAGTTCGCTCTCAGTGTCAACGGCTAGGTGCAGTTTGTAACCAAACCAGGTAAGTTTGTTCTTAAAAGAGTCAAACTTAGCACCCCATCTGGCGTTGATGCCGTCTTGCTGGGACTTGGGTCTTTTTTTCTCGTAAGCGTCAATAGCTGTGCTGTCAATGGCTATCTTATCACCAGCAATGATGCCCTCGTCATAGCACTGCTTGACTAAATCATGGAATAAGTGCTCCGCCAACCGCTTTTCTGTAATCAGCGTGAATACCCGACTTAGTGTAGCAATTGACGGGGCTCTTTGAGAAATATCAAAACCACATTGGTAGCGAAACCTTAGGTTTGTATCCAGTCTTTTATGCAGTGCAGTAAATGTATCAATATCCTCAAACGGAGCTGCCAACAGAGCTCGTAAAATGGCTTCTCTGTTATGTCCTATGGCACCCTGGGGTGATGAAGATCTTAATTGTTTTGCATACGGTTCTAGATCTAAGGCACCGAAGAATATGGGCAGACGATTTTCTAACTCAATTTTTTGCAGTTCTTCAAGGGAAAACAAGGTTTCTTGGAGAATATACAAGTGACTTCACTCCTTTGGGATCTTTAGGTTTCGTCACTTGAAAGATTCTCCATTTTTGGGGTGAAGTCCTTTCTTTTGTCCTTCAACCCCTTGACCTACAAGGGTTAAAAATTATGCAAAATGCTCATATATCTATTGACGATTAAGTTTGACATCATACCTAAATTCATTTGGTAAAATTTAGAGGAAAACAGAACAGTTTAGCGAATATTGACAATAACCAAAATTATCCTGAGTAAACAGAGGAAGTAATTAATTGAGAAGACGCTATTTGATAAACCACGTTGGTTTCATAAATATAATTTACGAGGTGAAGTATGAGTCAAGAAGCCATTACTTTTATACACCTATCTGACATTCACTTTACTAAGTACAGCGGTGACAGGCTTGATCTTGATGCAGACTTAAGGAATGAGATATTGATAGATATTAAAAATAATGCAAAAAGAGAAATTGGTAAAGTAGATGGGATACTAGTTTGTGGCGATATAGCGTTTAGCGGAAAGTCTGATGAATATTCTAGGGCAAATCAATTTTTAAAGGAAGTTTGTAGCGCATTAGATATTCCCGAAACTTCAGTTTTTTGCGTACCTGGTAACCATGATGTTGACCAATCAGTAATGAAAAATAGTGAAGGGCTTTTTAATATTCAAGAAAAGATCGAAGAGGATAATACTGATTCATCATTAACTGCATATCTACGCGACCCAATATTTAATAAAACGCTATTTTTACATATACATCAATATAATACCAAGTTCGCCGGTAAATTTATGTGTCACATAAATGAAAACCAATTTTTTTGGAACAAATATTTTACACTAAACGATAATTCAATTTTACGCCTTGTAGGTCTAAACTCTATTGTTATTTCAAGTAGTAACGACACAAATGAGCGGCTTATGGTAGTAGGCGAATATCAAATTCCAGAGCGACAAGAAGGTATAACATATCTTTCATTGTGTCATCATCCTCCCGAATGTTGGAAAGACCCTGATGACATCCTAAAAAATAAGATGAATGAACGTGTACGTGTCCAACTTTATGGTCATAAGCACGTTCAACAAGTAAGACATAACAACAATAGCTTGATAATTGGTTCTGGGGCAACGCATCCCCATCGTTCGGAAAGGGAATGGAAACCACGTTATAATTGGTTATCAGTTAGTGTTGAAGGGACAAAGGACCACCGTAAACTTAAAGTAATTCTATACCCACGCATACTCAATGAGACTAATGACCACTTTATATCAGATAGCAGTAATTGCTCTGAGAAAAATTATACTGAATATTTTCTGACTCTTGATTATTGGAAAGACAATGTAAAGATACCATCTGAGGGTACTGAGCCCTCTAAGCTTTTAAAGGTACCAGATAATCACGATGAAGAAAACTTGAACACCAAAGATAACTGTATTCCCCTTAGAACTTTAGTTTATCGCTTTTTGGAACTTTCTTTTATTAAGCGATCTTCCATTTTAACTAAACTAAATTTAATTGACGAAGCAGATGAGGGTATAGATCATGTGGATATAATAGAAAAAACCATTCAAAAGGCAATGGAGGGTGGGACCATACAATTATTGTGGGATGAAATTAATGCCTTATATGACGCCGACTATAAATAGGGTCTGCCTATAGTGTGCAGTTAGTGCTTTACCTTAGAAGACGGGAAGGAGTTATTTTAATATGAATCTAAACTTTTCTGAATGGTATAGGTCAGTAAAACTTGAACCCAATGATACGATACTAAAGAATAGGTGGTCGGGGATTGAAAATTATACTGAAAATCTGACTGACTATACCAACGTGCTTGAGTTAGTACGATTGTTTTATAATTTGCCTGTTAGTGAGAATTTTCGCGACGAATTTTGTAACGTTTTTATTGAAACAGATAGTGCTTTTTCGAAAAATAATAGCTTTGAACTTTCTGTTTTAGCAGGAGCATCTCTCGTTAACATAATTGAAGAGGGGGGGGGCTTGAAGATCTTTCGCTTCTTGCAATGAAGACTTTAGCTTTTAATGAACGTAAATATCCAGTTCCTGAGATATTTGACGAGGTCCAAAAACGTTTCGACATTAAAACTGCTAAGATACGAGAAAACCTTTCACCAGTCAAAATTAATACATCAATTTCAAGGAAAATTTTAAAAAGCCTAAAAGGGGCTAAGGACACTGAAGAATGGAACTCCCAAGTGATGGCAGAAGAGTTCTATGATTATATTTCTAACTTAAACAAATGGAAGACTGAAATCAATTTAAAAATCATCAAAAATGAAAGGCAACAAAAAATATATTTGGAAGACTCACAAATTTTATGGTGGATGACTGGAGAATGGAGCAGAGACTTAAAAAAACCGTTTAACCAAATGCAAGTGACAGAAAGCTCTATCGTTATAGGCAAAGAGCTCGCCGATTTGGTTAATATTTTACCTGGGCCATATGCTTCTGAAGCTGTTATAAACAAGACATTGAGCAGTCTTGGGGATAGCAACGCGCGTTGTACTATGGCAGAAATAATAGACAAACAAAGTAATGATTGGAAACAAATATTAGCAGAGAATTATCCAAGCGAAAAAACAAAAGAAATTACCCCTCTATTATTAGCGATAGATAAATCGAACGAAGTAGAAGGTGCTAAAGAGTGGTTGCCAGCGTTTAAAAAATTGACAGGTTTCAATGCTGATGAAATTGAACTATCTGCATTTAGTTTTGCATACCAAATATATTTAGAATGTCTAGTTGTAAAATGTCTTAAAGATGATGAGGGAGCAGCATGAGCGAAGAAACAAGTATCCACATTGAAGAGACTGCCGAAAGAGATATCGTTGAGCAAATAGATACTCAAACAGAAGTGTTGGATGCTCATGATGATATTTTTGAGCTTCCTCATGGCAATGCCTTAGAACTAGACGAAACATATGAAATTACGGCTGCAAACAAAACCAATTTTATTGTATTAATTGGGCCAGCTGGTTGTGGTAAGACTACTTTAGTAACGACCGTATACCAAATGTTTCAGAAAAACCCAATGGAGGACTATTATTTTGCTGGATCGCGAACCCTTTTAGGCTTCGAGCAAAGGGCTTTCCTTACTAGGACTACTTCAGGACATGCGTTTCCAGACACGCCTAAAACACGTCGTGGTATTTCAGATTCTATTTTACATTTAAAGCTTTATAGTGTAATAAGAGATTCATTTAAGGAGCTTTTAATAACTGATTTTTCAGGTGAGGATTATAAAGCTATTATTGCTAATGTTAATTTAGCCAAGGAAGAGTTTGGGGTTATTAAAAGAGCAGATAATCTAGTTCTTCTGATTGATGGTGAACTGGTTTCTAACAAGAAACGTAGAAACGGGGCGGTTCAAGAAACGCTTGAATTGTTAAAGACTATTATTGATGCCGGTCTTTTTAGCAACAGAACCTGCCTTGATATCGTTATTAGTAAATATGACATTGTGAAGGAAAGGTCCATTGAAGATTCAGCAATTAAAGATTTTCTGTCTAACGTTCAGCAAAAATTCATAAATAAGTTTGGTAATGAAGTTATGAAACTGAACTTTTATTATGTGTCGGCTATGCCTAAAGATAAAAACCAACTAAATATCGGATATGGCTTAGACAAGTTAATAAATTCTTGGGTTGAACGGAAGATGGGGTCTGTAGGCGTAATTCAATCTAACTTATTGAAGCAGGATTTCAAGTCAGAGTTTAACCTGTTCAAAATTAGAACCTATGGGGTATGATTACTATGGATGGAAAAAAATGCTTTATAATGGGATTGCCTGAAGCAGGGAAAACCACATATTTGGCTGCTCTTTGGCATTGTTTAAATAACAAAGAAAATTTAAGTTTAAGGATAAAAACTTATACAGAAGACCATAGCTATTTGTCTGGAATAAGTGCTAAATGGGCAGACGCAGAGGAAGTTTCCCGAACGAAACCAGAGTTTGAAAAAAAGGCAATCACATTATCATTGGAAAATAATAAAGAAGATGAGATTACGCTTGCATTCACAGATTTATCTGGAGAATCCTTTCAACATCAATATGAAAACAGGGAAGCTAAGAAAGAACATGTGGAATTTGTGCAGGATTGCCTTGGTATTTGTCTTTTTGTTCACCCAGAAAAAATAAAAGAGCCATACTTTATTTCAGAAGTACCTGCTAGCGTGAGAGAAGAAAATATTGAGGGTGCCATAGAGCATGAACCGCGAAATCCGCGTGAAAATGATCCTACACAGGTACAACTCGTGGACCTTTTACAATTTATAACGCATATGAGAGGTAATAAATCTGTAAACTTATGTATAATGATATCTGCATGGGATTTATTAAAAGAAACCTGTCAGAAAGAAATGGGACCCGAAAATTACATAAAAACAAGAATGCCTTTGCTTTGGCAATATCTCAAATCTAATTCAAATGTTTTTTTGCTAGAATATTATGGTGTTAGCGCACAGGGTGGTCAACTAGAGGATCAGGAAAAACTACTGGAAATCAACGATCCTTGTGATAGAATAATGGTTGTAGACAATGATGGAAATCTTTTGAACGACATAACATTACCATTAAATAGGATAGTGAGTAAGTCCAATGAAAAAAAATAACAGGAATCTAATAATTGAACAAACGTTGCACGGTTATTCTCAAGGGCATCACTTGCTTGCATCTTCGAAGAGGTTGTCGGATGGTTCATTAAGAATCATGTCTACTTTAAGTGACTTATCTGGTCCGGAGGTATACAAGGGATTTTCTGAATATATAACTGGGTATCCTCTCAAGGATGATAAGTGCTATGCTTTGGGAAAAACGTGGTACGCTTCCGAGATGAAACGCCCCGGTTGCGTATGGACACATAGTCTTTTGTTGAGTTTTGATGATTTAGAAAGATTCAATAATTATAGTAAACTATTGGAATTATTCATTAGACCAGAGAAAGATTTTGACTTTGACAAGGAAATTTATAGCCAATCAATAGAACTGCCTTCAGACTTTGAGAATGACCATTTTGAATTACATAAATCGCTTGCTAATATTTCGCTAGAAGTACTTAAGTACTTGTTATGGTCCATTCATAATAATTCACAACCTGTTATTTTACCAGTTGTCAATCCTGGCCAATATTTGAGAGAAGTTTTAATTCTGTGGCAAAATCAGAATTTAAACTTAAGGAGGAAATTTACTTTTTGTACCGGATCACTCGCAAATCGAAAGATCGGCAAAGAGACTTTTGATTTTCAAATAGTTCCACACGTTTTGACAAAAAGTATAGGACGTTCAGAGCGCCAAATAAAGGTATTAGACAATTTAAATACAACACTATTAAACTACCCTAAATGGGTGATCAATATTTCAGAAGAATTATTAGTAATCGATGGTAGACTTAAATTTAAAGATTTCGTAAGGCATTTTGGAATAGACTCCGAGAGGAAAGAGCTTTTTGGCAAAATTGCCCGGTTGTATACTGAAGCTAACATTGGAACATCGGGAATAAAAATAAATACGTATTTAGAAGTTGGAAAAAGCATGTTTGAATCCGATGATTACGATATACTTGTTAGTAAATTAATTTATCGAGTTCTTAGCTTTTCACCAGACAATAGGTGGTTTATGTTCGATGAATTGCCGAAACTCATTCTTGAATTATCAACGACGTCAAACATTAAGAACTCTTGTAAACAATTACAAGTTAGAACTAGATTAGAGTCATTGTGGTCAAAAGATAAAAATATAATTAGACGTTTATTTCATAAGTTAATATCACAAAGAAAACTAAACAAATTTGGGGAAAACTTGATAAAGGAATTTTCTTTACTAGTTGAACAAAAGGAATTACCGAAATTTACTAACATGGATTTAGGGGCTTGTAATGTATTGGTAACTTTAAACCCTGAATTTGCATTATGCCCACAAATCTGGCAGCAATCTCGAAATTTTCAATGCGAACTAATTGATTGCATTGACGCAAGGAGTATAAGTGAAGAATTAATTGCTGAGATTATTGAGCTTATTATAGAAAATAGCAGAGAAAGTATTTCGGAAAAAGTCTATAATACCTTTGGAAGCGTTTCAACAAGAATTTTTTTAGATTGGTGCCTTAGTACAGGTAAGCAAAAAGATAACTGGATGCAGTTATGTAATAATAGTCCCGAAGAGTGTATCAATTGGTTATTAGCAGTCAAGTCATTGGATGATGTAAGCTTGTTTGTTTCAATTGCATCTAGGTTAGACCCATATTCCAAAGCTATAAGTCAATACGGTATAAAACCATGGCTTAGGATTTTTGATAAACTTGATTTTAAAAAAATCAATGAGGACTCACGATTCTTATTGGCCCAATTTTTCCTACCAATAATGCTAATGAGTAAAGATGATGTAACAAAAGAATTTGCTGAATTTGTATTTTATCCAATTGATGCTAAACTGGCAAACCAACAGTTTGATTACGACCAGTGGCAAAAGTTAGATAAATTGTTACCTAGACTTTCGTGGTACAATAGTTGGGACAAATCAAAGAGACTGAGAAAAGCCATGAAGCGGAAGGGGTACCAGTTTTAAATTGGAATCATCTTACTATAGCTAATAGAAAGACAAGCCGCGTTTGTGGCTTGTCTTTCGGTTTTACTTTACTAATCTAGTTTTTTTATCGCATTTCTCTTTTTACGTGAATCTGTATGCGTATAAACAATTGTGGATCCTGGATCTAGATGCCTAACAATTCTTGGATAGTAACCATATCCACACCTTTATCCAATAAATTAGCTGCAAAAGTGTGCCTAAGTTTTATGGAGCGTTACTATTTCGGAGTCCAAAGCAGCTTTTGCTACACAACGATCAAACCGCTCTCTAAACGCATAGTTGCCCATCCTCTCACCTGTTGTATTTAAGAACATTGCTCGGTTTGTTAATGGAATGCGAATGTCAATGAATTTGTTTACCACGCGCTACTGAATTTGTTTACCAGTTGCGCTAATGAATAAATTTACCACTTTGGTAGTTTTGATACTGAAAAAGTTTACCACTTAAGTGCTTAATATAGGGAAACACCTATACCACCGGCGCTTCCCTGAATTTCTTTGCTTAGAATGGTTCCTCTAGTTCTATCTTTGGACTTTATTCACTGTGCTCCATCTCCTTTGAATGGTTTCTGGACTCACTTCGAAATGATGGACCATTCATATTCAGTACATGTGATCGAAATGTTAGCCTGTCAATTAGTGCAGCAACCATAGTCTCATTCTCAAAAAGGCTTGTCCAATCAGAGAACTTTAAGTTTGTAGATATAACAACACTCCTTTTTTCTGCTCTATCAGCTATTATTTTGAAAAGTAGTTCTGATTGATGCCTATTAAAAGTGATGTATGATGCCTCATCGATAATTAGTAAATCAACCTTTGCTAGTTGCCGTTCAAGCTTTAGAATTCTTTTGTATTCCATGGCTTCTATAAGCTCATTAGAAAGGTTGGCTGCCGTATAAAACTTAACTTTCATGCCTTGCATACATGCTTTAATACCAAGGGCTATTGAGCAGTGCGTTTTGCCCCGGCCTGTGTTACCTATCATAACTACATTTTGCCGTTTGCTTACGAAATCACAGCTGGCTAATTCATGAAAAGTTGCCTCTGACACGTGTTCATATCGACTAAGATCCATTTCGTCAAATGTTTTTATGTAAGGGAATTTAGCTGCATTAATTCTACGCTTTTGGCTACTTTCCATCCTTGAGGCAGTCTCAAGCTTCAGGAGTTCTATTAGGAACTGCTCATAGCTTTTATCATTATCTAATTGGCGTATAACATCTTCGTATCTATTGAAGGAAGGTGTTTTTAGCTGCTTTGAATATAAGGCAATTGTTTCTGCATTTAGCATTATTGCACCACCATCCCGTATTTCTTATCATATGCTGTAAGGTCAACTGCTTCTACGGGCACTTCATTAGGAGAGAGATAAATAACTGTTGATTCTGTTGGCTCATTTAAGTGTGTTCTTACCATATCAACTGTAGGAACTACATGGCCGGGAATTAGATCTTTCAACTTAAGAATTCTCTCTTCACCATAATCGACGCATAGTCGTAACAGTTTAACCATTTCTTTATTACCACCTGGTAGCTGTCTGCCCCAGTCTAAGAGAGCTTTGGCAACATTATCTTTTACTGGTTTTGCATTAAATACAGAACGTGGTTTTCGCTCCAGCAAATCAATGTAATGCTCTAACTTGTACTCGGTCCTACCATGGAAGTAACAGCGAGTATAATTTGCTATTTCAACATTTTGATACAGAATGCGGATGTAATTTCCATAACCTTTTACAGTAACGTCTTTTCTTAAATGTTTGGTGGGTACTGAATAATTATTCTTTTCAAAACGAACAGTAGAATAGTCATCAACACTAGCAACTACTGTTTTACTTGTATCAAATCTAAATCTAGGAATTGCATTTAAGAAACGTAATTCTTCTTGGTACATAACATTTACTGAATTATTTCTGTTTTGCACTTTGTGAGTCTCACGGTATTTTAGGCAATCATTCCAGAGCTTTTGGTTTAGTTCATCTATACTGGATACTCTTGGAATTGGAACAATAAAATTTCTTCTTGAGTATCCCACAAGATTCTCGACTAGTGATTTTTCATTGCCTTTCCCTGGATTACAGAAATCCAGACTAAAAGCATAGTGAGCACTAAATGAAAGATACTTATTTTGGGGCTTGGCATAAAGGCCAAACCCTTCTTTGACGGCTACCTTGGCGTTATCAAAAATGAGGCGTTTAGAAATGCCACCAAAGAAATCAAACATAAGTTGTTGGGCTTCTAGAAAAGCTTCTTGGTTGGGTGATTTAAATGCCATAACGAATATATCGCAGCTATAGCAGAGTCTGCCACAGAATATATACAGCTTAGTCTTTTCGCCATTAATATAACTAGTAGCTTCACCCCAATCGATTTGAATTGCTTCGCCTGGTTCATACGATAGAGGCATAATAGCCCCAGGCGGAACAGTTTGTTCTGCTTTTAATTCCTTTACAGCTTTGCGAATGGTAGATTCTCCACCAGTAAAACTTTTTTCTTCTACCAGTCGATTATATATACGCTTTGCAGTATGTTTTTGCTTTTTAATGTTCTCTTCCTTGTCTGCTTTAAAGCAGTCAAGGATAAACTGTTTTACGCCCTTTGTAACTGTGTCTGGTGATCTTTCATAAGGTTTACGTACATCAGGATGTGCGTCACCTTCACAGTACTAACCCTAACCCACTTTGATGGACACAGCAAATGGCTGGTATAATAAAGCCATTGGAGGTATCCGTCATGAATCAATATGACAAAAACTTTAAAGAAGAAGCCGTGAAGCTGGTTCTGGATTTGGATCGTCCAGTAAGGAAAGTAGCTCAAGAACTGGGTATTCATGAAAATACCCTCTATAAGTGGATACGCCAGTACAAAGAGCACAAAGGCGACGCTTTCCCTGGCAGCGGCAACCAAAGGACAGAAGACGAAGAAATCAAACGTCTAAAGAAAATAATCGATGATCTGCAAGAGGAAAACGCTATTCTAAAAAAGGCCACGGCCATCTTCGCAAAGCGCCAGAAATAATATATGAGTTCATTTATCAGCACCGCTTCAAGTTTCGGGTGCAGAAGATGTGCCGAGTACTAGAGGTTTCTAGAAGCGGTTATTATGCTTGGCTCAAACGACCAGAAAGTGACCGAAAACGTCGGGATAAATATTTGCTAAAAAAGATCCGTGAAATACACAAAGACTCTCGAGGTACTTACGGCAGCCCCAGGATAACCAGGGTACTTCAAAAACAGGGCGTTAGATGTAGCCCAAAGCGTGTTGCCCGCCTCATGCGGGAAAATGGAATTGTCGCTAAAACCAAAAGGAGATTCAAGGCTACGACTAATTCCAAACACAATTATCCTGTTGCCGGAAACTTACTCAACCAAGACTTCAATGTGGATAGGCCGAACAACGTCTGGGTTGCTGATATTACCTATATCCCTACAAACGAAGGATGGCTTTATCTTGCAACCATACAAGACCTGTTTAACCGTAAGATTGTTGGTTGGGCTATGGATAAGACTATGACTCGAAAGCTAGTACTGGGTGCGCTAAGACAAGCACATCGTCGATATCGCCCTCAAGCAGGGTTAATCCATCATTCAGACAGGGGTAGTCAGTATGCCAGTTACGAATACCAACAAGCCCTTAAAGATTATCATATGGTACCTAGCATGAGCCGTAAGGGTAACTGCTATGATAATGCATGCATGGAATCATTCTTTGGTACACTCAAACAGGAATTAATCTATGGCATCCGCTTCAGAACAAGGGCTGAAGCTCGCCAAGCAATATTTGAATACATCGAAGTTTTTTACAACCGTAGCCGGCTACATTCCGCCCTTGGGTATATGTCACCAGTTGAATATGAGCAGTTGTTTTCACAAACTGCCGCGTAATCCTGAGCATGTTTTTGGACGCTTGCGCAGCCCTTTACATGGAGAAGGGCCTGTGTTAGCCTCTCCGGCAAGAGGGCAGCATTATTGGCCTGCCTCCGTCCTCTCAGAAACATAGGCCCAGAGGCTCCATGTCAAGGGCGGCCAAAAACTCTGTGAACGGGAGAATATCCGCCATTTTCGGTGTCTATTTTAGCGGGAGAAGGTCAGTACTTTTTGACTGTGGGTCTTGATATTCCTAATCTTTGGGCTATATGCCGTTGGGATTCACCATTAAGAAAACTTTGTCGTATTTCTTTATACATATCCACTTCAACCTTCACACCTTTCATCCCCTCCTGTAAAATATTTAATGCTATTTTACAGGAATTTTAATGTTAGGTGGTAAACTAATTCAATAGCAAAATGGGGTAAAGTGGTATACTTTTACAATATCATTTACAAATGGAAGGCGGGTCTGGAGTAGTTCCCATAATACTGTTCGCAGCCAACCTAAATGTCGGATGCCTAGCCAGCGGCACTGACGTGGCAGCGTAAGTACGGTCACCCACACTGCCACTGGCATTACCGGTTTGCCACTTTTGTTGTCAGTAATATCAGAGTTCATTTATCACTCGATTAACATGAGCCTCGCCCACAATTTTTTCACCCTGAATATAGGCATCTAAAAGGGCCTGACTAGCCAGGGTATTGATTTTACGGGGAACCCCTTGGGTATAGTTGTAGATGGCCTGGATAGCTTCCCCGGAGAAGATATCACTTGGCGTTTCAGATATCTTTTCTTGATGCCTGATAAACTCCTCCGTCTCCTTTTCACTTAAAGCTCCCATCTGGAATCTAACCTGTATCCGCTGATCAATAGCCTCTAAATGCCGCACTTTGAGCTGGTTTCTTAGTGTTGTCTGGCCTATCAAAACCAGTGCCAATGGAGACATAGAATCTTCTTTAAAGTTTAGTAGAAATCGAATTTCTTCAAGCATGGTTTCTGAAAAACGATGCGCTTCATCTAGGACAATTACTGGAACTTTCTTGTCCTGTTCATACATATCAAGCATCAAAGTCCGGTACTGACGCTTCATTTCTGTAGGCCTCGTGGAACAAGGTACCCCGAAACGCTCTAAAATTTCTCTGTAAAATAGCTTTGGTGTCAGCGACGAGTCACAGATGTATTCATAGCGGTAATGCATGGTGTCAAGCTTATGCAAAAGGGAACGGACAATGGTGGTTTTCCCCATACCCGGCTCTCCAGTTAAAAGAAACACCAGCCGGTTCTTCACTGTATACTCCAGGCGGGCTTTTGCTTCCTTGTGGCTTAGAGAAACGAAGCATTGGTTAGTATCAATTTCCCGGGTGAAAGGGACTGTCTTCATACCAAAAAAGTCTAACATGGTGTCTCACCCCAGGTCTTATCTTCAAGCTTTACGAAGCTGGTGGTGCCAAGCTCTTTTCGCTGTTTTTCTTCCTGCTCTTTTTTGAGGTTTTCTAAATAACTAGAGATAAAACCCGGCGATTGCTCCTCTAATTCATCGGGCATCTTTGGGTGACGCTTGTTGTTAATTACAGCTGCCTTAGCATCGTCATAGCGCGTGCCGTCTTTGTAGACACGGATCAGGGATAAATCAAAAGGGTTATAGCGTATCTGAATTCTTTTGCCGCGTAGGAACGAATCTACCTCATAAAGGTTACCTTCTACCTCAATCACCGAGGTTTTACGTACTGTCCGTTCTCCCTCCCAGAGAAAGATTTCTTAAGTTCGTTCGGTGTCAGATGACGGATATGGGAGGTATTTTCTTCATACCTTTGTTTTGGTGTCTGTTTGGTGCTGCGGTGGACTCGGTTATCGTAAGTTTCAAGCCAGGAGCGAAGATAGGTATTAAGCTGTTTTAAATCGAAAAGCTTTCCGTGATTAATCAACAGATTGGCCTCGTTGGTGAAGCTTGAATCAACGTATCTGAAGAATTTTTCTACCTTGCCTTTTGACTCTGGACTGTAGGGCCTTGCGTGCAAAAGTTTTGTGCCCATATGGGCACAGATTACCTGGAACTGCTTAGCACTGTAAACCGAACCATTATCGACACTATTCCGAATTCGGAATAGTGTCGACTATACCGAAGAAAAAACTATGCCGAAAAAACCCGGGAATACGCTCCATATCTGCGTTTCCAGCTGAAACTTCGGCATAGTTTGGTACTGCTATTTTGTGTTAACATCATCCTGTAATCAAACTTTTCAGGAGGTGTAGTAATGCACAAAATCAGGACGAATAACCTAAAAGAACTGACCATCGCGGTACTGACCGAAATGGAAAAAGCCCATTATTGCGACAAGTATATCCAACAAGTTAGAAGCACCTGCACACTATTGGAAAATATGGCTGACAGGATGGGCAAAGACACGCTTGACGATGAGCTTTCGCAAGCGTTTATCGACGATTCGTCGCATTTCAGAACAGGTGCGTACAGCAAATCCAGATTCAAGAGGCACAGTCGATGTATACACATTTTAAAAACATATCGTGACACAGGCATATCGGATTGGCCTTCGCTCCCCCGTGCGCCAGTTCTTGACGAGTTGACCGCACCGCAGCTCATTGAGGCCTATACTTCATTCATCCACCACATGAGGGAAGAAATTGGGCTAAATAAGAATACGATCGACGGATACAAACGCTTCGTTCATCACTTTCTTCTCTACTGTGAAGAGAACAGGTGCCGCACAACAGGGGAAATACAAAGCGGGGACGTCCCATCCTTTTTGGAAGTGCTGTGCAGGGATCGCTATCAACCCACGAGCATAGGCGCTCATCTTCCGGGCTAAAAGCTATTTTTTGAAGTGAGCGAGTCAACACGCCAACTCCTGGCGACCTTCCCCAAGGCACCAAAACGGAAAAGGGAAATCATACCCGTGCTGGGAAAATGCGAGCATGAGGCATTTACAGAGTATCTGAAAACAGCTAGCCTTTCAGCAAGGGACAGAGCTATCTGCTGGCTCGCGTTTGAAACCGGAATGCGCTCCGTGGACATATACAATTTAAAAATCACCGATATCGACTGGGCAAACGATAGAATACATGTCACGCAACAAAAGACATCGAAGCCGTTGGAACTCCCGTTGCGGGCCACATACGGCAACGCAATAGCGGATTACCTGCTGCACGAGCGCCCATCGTCAAACTCAACACAACTCTTTCTTTCCACGCAGGCTCCGTTCAGACCTCTCTCCAGCCACACCGGATACCGGGCAATCCTGTCGAACGCATTTCGCAACGCTGGTATTCTTAAACAGGGCAGAATATGTGGTACAAGGTTCACCCGCCATAACGCGGCGTCTCATATGTTAAAAAGCGGCGTCCCTCTTTACGACATATCGACCGCACTCGGCCATTGTAACCCTAACAGCGTGGATGTGTATTTAGCTACTGACGAGCATATGATGGCCCAGTGCTGCCTCCCAGTTCCTTTTGTGGAAGGGGGCGTGAGCAATGAATGACATATCTGCATCCATGGACCGTTTGGCTGAGCAATTCCTCACGTACAAAAGGGCATTGGGGGTTAAGTACGAAACAGGTGAATATTATCTAAGAAACTTTTTGACGTATGCTAAATCGAATAATCCAACTATCCAAGTCCCTGACAGGGAGCTTGTATCCGGCTGGTATGCCAGGGCGGTGGACAACCCCGGCTGCCTGTACAACATGGCAGCCGTTATTAGGGAGTTTGGTAAGTACCTTGGCATGAACGGATACGACAACGCGTATATCCTTCCGCCCAAGCGGGGTGGGAAGCTGGAACCTCATTTGCCCCATTTTTTCACAGCGACCGAGATCAGGGCATTTTTTAACTGTTGCGACAAAATCCAAAAAAGAAAGGAATGGCCTGGGAGAGAATTGGTCATCCCGGCGGTATTCCGTCTGTTATATTGTTGCGGTCTCCGGTGCAGGGAAGCGCGTATGCTTCTGCACAGTGACGTATGTCTTGACGACAAGTACATTGATATCAAAGCATCCAAAGGCCGCAGCAGGCGCATTTTCATCAGCGACGAGCTGACCGAGGTTTTATATAGATATGACAAGCGAATGTCCTGCATTATTCCTGACCGGGCATATTTCTTTCCACGAAATCAGCGCGAACCATACAAAGAAAGCTTTATCTCTGCAAATTTCAACAGAATTTGGAGGGGGGCACTCCCACATTTTCGCTCGCCAATCAAGCCTCGCGCATTTGATTTTCGACATCACTTCGCATATGCAAACCTGAACCGCTGGGCTGAGCAAGGCAAAGACGTCAATGTAATGTTGGCGTTCTTGATGAGGTATATGGGGCACGCCCATATTCAGAGTACACTGTACTATTTCCATTTTGTGCCCGAATATTTTGGTGCCTTCTCGCAAAAAGCGCGAGCTTTGGAATCCCTTGTGCCGGAGGTGCCACATGAAGAACAGAGCTGAAGACAACGCTTTCTTTTGGAGCATTGCGGCTGAGTTTCTTAACAACTATCTACCAGACATCAGGAGGGCAAGTGCCAACACTGTAGCATCCTACAGGAATTGCCTAAACCGTTATATTGATTACCTTGAGTCAGAGAAGGGCGCCAAGCGCAAAGACATCAGCTTTAAGATGCTTGATAGGGAAAACATCAAGGGATACATGTTGTGGATGCACAAAACCGCGCAACTAGCCCCAAAAACCTGCAACCTTAGGCTGACGGCATTGCGCTCCCTTTTGGAATACGCATCACAGGAATGTATAGATATCATGCCTATCTGCATAAGTTCAGGCACGATCAAAGGGATAAGGCTGACGCAGGCGCCCATTGAATTCTTCGAACGTGAAGCCATGTCTGCTTTGATGGCAGCACCGGACACACATAAAAAGCTAGAACGTAGAAACCAGATGCTGCTCATTTTTTTGTACGACACCGCAGCGCGGGTTTCGGAAGCACTAAAGGTAAGGTTGTGCGACCTGCACATGGATGCGTCCATACCCCATGTGACATTCTTTGGTAAAGGCCGGAAATACAGGAATGTCCCTCTGATGGATAGCACGCTGGCACATCTAAAGCGCTATCTTCGAGAGTTTCATGGATCAGAGTATGAAAGCACTGACGCGCCATTATTTTATGCTAAGACGCACGGGAAAGCGCATGGGCTATCCATTGACACCCCTGAAAAAATGATAAAAAGATATGCAAAAAAGTTGTCGGATACATGCCTGTCAATGCCGGGAAACGTTCACTGCCATATGATCAGAAAAACCAGAGCCATGCATCTGTACCAGGAAGGTGTCCCACTGACCCATATACAGCAGCTTTTAGGACATGAGGTTCTCTCCACGACGTCAGGTTTTTATGCTTTCGCTACGCTGGAGACGCTTTCGAAGTCGTTGGAAAGGGCGAACCCTTCTGACATGGAAAAATCATGGAAAAGCAAAGAGTATTCAGAGAGACTTTACAAACTATAGCCAAACTATGCCGAAATTTCAGCTGGAAACGCAGATATGGAGCGTATTCCCGGGTTTTTTCGGCATAGTTTTTTCTTCGGTATAGTCGACATAAAGAATTCGCGGTACTCCAAACTTTAACACCGCTTTTTGAACGCAACGTTCAAGCCGGGGATAGCGTTCTTCAAAGAAGAATTCAGCGTGCATAATGCGCCGACTATGATCATCTATGATGGCTATTAAGTACGCTTTTTTACGTTTGTCAGGATCTTTAGGGTCGGGTAGATACAGAGTATGTTGGGTATCTGCCTGCCAGCAATCGTTGGGTTCATCATGCTCAAAGTGTCGAAATGCTTTGGCTACCTTACCTTCTAAATCTTTCTTCCCCCAGCCCTGTTCTTGAAAGTACCGAGACAAGGTTCTTGCTTTGATAATACCGGGGGCCACATGACCTTCTAATTCTAAAAGCCGGATGATGGTATCTACACTCCGGCTAGGGAGTTCTTTCCTAAAGTCTAAAGCCTTTTTTAATATCTTAGGGTCAAGATTTTTAAGACTGCCCTTTTTGTCTCGTTTTTGAGGCTTTAATGCTTCAAATCCTCCACTTTCGTAAGCTTGAAGATACCTTTCTAAAGACCGAATACTAATGGTAGTCTTATCGCTGTAGGGAATGGTGTAACTTTTCTGTGCAATGTCCCGTAACAGGGCATACCTCTCCCCGGGGTGGAGGTTTCGCTGTACTACCGGGGCAATTAGGCCAAACCGGAAGGCAGCGATCTCATTTCGCTTGCTTTCATCCATCGTTTATCTTCCTTTCCGCGCATAAATTTAGTAACTATCTCATGATGACATAGAAAAGGGCGATGGATAAGTAGACATTTTATGTTGAGGGAACCGCTTGCATTTTTACCTGAAACTACCAGTGCCGTGGCATCTGTTTTGGCTTTGCTACCAGTAATCTTGTGGCGGAAGATTGAGATTAAGAGCTGTAAGCAACTTGCCTGGTTGTGGGATAGCTTTCGCTTTCCCTAAAAGTGATAACAAAAGAATTTTAAGTTCTTCTCTTGCAGTAAGGCCTTTACGGTACTGTAGTAGGATACTATCTGCTGTGGCATCATCATTTGCGATTTTTCGGCGCTGTCGAATGAGTTGCCGATTAAGTTGCTTATGGAATTTTTGCTTCCACCGCTGCAGTGTCCGGCGGCTAATGCCGCTTTTTGAAAGACTGGCTGTTATTCTATTAAGTGACCTGCCGGTTAAATGCCACCTGCCGGCAATCTCTCTAAAATGATTGGCAAATCTTTGCCAAGGTTTTAGAAAACTTGGTAGTAGAGATATGGTTATGTTACAGGGTTTACAGCGTCGGCGAAGTATTACTATGGTATGTGTTTCATTCTTAGAGATTACTTCCCGTTCATATTTGGTATGCCTTCGTGTCAATGTATTGCACAAAGGGCACTTAATATCTCCGTCATACTTTTGCCAATTCTTTAAATATTGCTTGATAGATACGCTGGTTTCGAGTAAAATTATCATAGGTTTTGGGAGAGCCATTTGCCTGTAGCTGGCGAGCTAACAAGGGGGCAATGGCTCTTTCCTTTCTTTAAAGTCGATTTATCTACATCGAGGAGGCTATGTATAGTGCCGCCATGTGGACAACCCTCCGCTACGCTCCAGGTTGACGCACAAGGCTTGGACAACGAAAACCGTGTTGTCCACACTCTCCACAGCCTCGGCGACTGTAATTTGATCACTACGATGATGAAAACCTTTTAATCACTAAAGCCGACAGGTAACTTGACGACTCTTTTAAGTCAATTACACCGTCGGCTTTCTTTTTCCTTTTTATCCGTCATGGAATCTGGCGATAATTTATGTAATTTCGTCATTTAACTAGGCTGCGGACATAATACCTGCTCTGTCTTATCATTAAGAGGGACAATTCTTTCAAGGTCACCTTTCCCTAAAAACCTTAATTGTTTAGCTTTAAAATCTGATTGGTCCCAAACGAGTGACAGGAGTTCAGCTCGTCGCAAACCACAATATGCCAGAACATGGTATAAACGCTAGAATAAAAGTGAGCCACTTCTACTAAAAATCCTGTATATTCAGAGAAGGACATAATCTGATATTCAGGAGGCTGCGGACATTATGGTGATGATAAACTAAATGCGTAGAATTCTCCTGCGTATTTTTCGGTTTTACTTCTATGTAAACACTCGTTTGTAGTGGGGTGAAATCGTGAAAAAAGTTACTGCAGCTATAATTGAAAAAGATGGCAAAGTACTTATTGCACAGAGACCGAAAAACGACAAACTGTCATTGAAGTGGGAATTTCCCGGTGGCAAAGTCGAGAACGACGAAACGCCGCAAGAATGTCTTGTACGAGAGATTAAAGAAGAACTAAACCTTAGCATCAAAATTTCCGGTTATTTTATGAAGAACGTCTATTATTACGAGACCGGCGGTATTGAACTAATGAGCTATTTTGCAGAAATTACCGACGGTGAACTAGAATTAAACGCTCATGAAGCGGTGGAATGGGTCGAAAAAAGTAAGCTAAAGCAGTTTGATTTTGCTCCGGCAGATATTAAAATATTGAACTGTTTTTTACATGATTTTCAAAATTAGAGGTAAGGAGCTCGAATCACCCAAAGGCAAATGGATATGGCGGGTTACTTTATGACAAGTGGTGTCTCGCTGAGTTTTCTAAAAGTACGAACAGAAAAGGATTAACTTTATTTCTAAAGAATTGAAGAGTATGGTGCTTTATTCTCATACATATTTAAATTTGACGGTAACCTGAGTAAGTAGGACATGAGCAAATATTGCTTTAGAAGGCTAGGCATATTAGGTGGGGGGGTGCTTCCTATTGTATGATGTGGCAATCGTTGGCGGAGGGCCTGCTGGTGCGACATTAGCACGGTTATTAGCCAAAGATTATAAGGTGCTGGTTATAGATAAGAGACGACTGGATTCTGACCCCCAAAAAGGGCAGTTCACTAAATGCTGCGGTGGACTTATCGCCCCGGATGCCCAAAAAATGCTGGCAAAGATGGGCTTGGCCCTACCTCAGAACGTGTTGGTAAGTCCGCAAATATTTGCTGTTAGGACTATTGATATTAATAACAAACTGGAAAGATTCTATCAGAGATTCTACTTTAATATGGATCGGGAGAAATTTGACCGCTGGTTAATATCTTTGCTTCCGGACGAGGTTGATTTGCGTTGCGGCAGTCAATTCAAACATTTTGAACAGGAAGAAGACGCTGTTCGCATTGTTTTAACCCAAAACAACAAAACTCATATTGAGCATGCCAAAATTCTGGTAGGGGCAGACGGAGCCCACTCTTTAGTGAGAAAACAATTAGGAATCCGAGGACTTGTCCCAAGAGAATATATATCTGTTCAAGCAAAGTTTACAGCGAAGGAAATTATGCCCTACTTCACGGCTATTTTTGATAAAGAGATCACCGATTACTATTCTTGGATTATACCCAAAGAGCAGCATTTACTACTGGGGACGGCGTTAAAGCCAAGGGAGAATGTTTCCTCTAAGTTTGAACTATTACAAGAGAAAATGAAGCGATATGGAATTAAATTAAATAAGCAGGTTGAGAAGGAAGGAGCTTTTATTTTACGGCCGATGAGAGTCCGCCAACTTTCCGTAGGCCAGTCCCCAATTGCGTTAATTGGTGAAGCAGGAGGTTGGATTAGCCCAAGTTCAGCGGAAGGTTTGAGCTATGCTTTCAGAAGTGCCTCATATCTTGCCCAAGCAATAAAGTCTGATTTTAAAAACTATCATAAGCATTATTTAGATAATATTACACCCCTAAGAAGGAACATTCGATTAAAGAATTTAAAAGCACCGTTTATGTATAACTCCCAAATGAGAAAGTGGGTAATGTTATCAGGTCTGCAAAGCATGCAAATAGATGAAAACTAGGTGCCTGAGCACAATAATAGATTTATTCTTGTGACAAGGCTATAGGCGAGTTTCCTTCAGGTAGGGAATAGTTTCCATGATTTTGCGCAAATGCCTGACTGTCGCAGTTGACATTTTAATAGGTATATTTTCTCCTATTTATGTGGTATAATAATGACACGGAGGTGGAAAGAATGTTAATTAATCCGAAAAGTCAAGTCAGCATTACAGAGGCTAATCAAAACTTCTCAAAAGTTGCAAAAATTGTAGATGAAGAAAAGATGGTTATTATTTTGAAGCAAAATAAGCCAAAGTACCTCATAATAGATTTTGAGGAAATTTCTCAAATGAACAGTGGAGAGGAGCGGGCTTGGGAAGATATAAGCAGAAAAATGTTACTTGAGAATTTTGAAGCTTATAAGGCACTTGCTAAATGATTTACCCATCTTTAGCGCAAATTATTAATGACCAAGAAAAACCCCTTGCCACTTATTCGACCAGCCAGGGGGTTATTTTTTTCCTTGAAGGATTGAGAATGGTATAGACTGGGAGAATTACGGCCACAGGCAGTCGCTGGTTAGGGTAATGAAATTCCTGCAAAACCAAACATTTCAATATTACATAGTGTTTAACAAGTTGCGGTTGTCCGGGGAAGAAGATTTATTACTTTATGTATGCAAAACATCCTGTACAGATGTTGATCAGATATTGTACGCCAGTGGGAGGTCTGAAAATGAAAGAAAAAACTTTTACTTTCCATGACAAAGAAGATGTAGAAATATTTGTGTATAAGTGGATGTCAGATAAACCAATCAAAGGTATCGTTCAAGTTGCCCACGGAATGGCAGAAACGGCATCACGTTATCGATACTTTGCTGAAGAACTCACAAAACAAGGATTTTTAGTTTATGCAAATGATCACAGGGGGCACGGAAACACGGCCAAGGAGCACGACAATTTAGGCTATTGTGGCGAAGACGGATTTAATAAAATGGTGGAGAATTTGTATGACCTAAATCAAATTATTTCCAAGGAACAGCCCCATTGCCCATTATTCTTGTTTGGGCATAGCATGGGTTCCTTTTTGGTTCAAAAATATATCTTTACCTATCCGACAGATCAATTAGCCGGTGTGATATTATCCGGATCCAACGGCAAAAAGGCACCTCTTCTATTGAACGTAGCGGAAATGATAGCAAAAAGGCGTTTGAAGAAATTGGGGCCTAAACATAGGGATGAATTTCTAAATAGTCTTATGTTTAGCGATTTTAACAAGAAATTTAGGCCAAACAAAACGCCGTTTGACTGGCTAAGTCGCAATGATGAAGAGGTACAAAAGTATGCGAACAACCCACAATGCGGCTTTGTGTCGTCAACAGGATATTTCTATGATTTATTGCGGGCCCTTAAAGGCTTACATACCTATCAAAACATGTCACAAATAAGAAAAGAACTCCCAATATATATTTTTTCTGGAGACAAAGACCCAGTTGGGAACTTCGGAAAAGGAATTAAGAACCTGGTCTCTTCATATCATCGACACGGGCTACAGGATGTTACCTACAAGCTATATCCCGAGGGAAGACACGAAATGCTCAACGAAACCAACAAAGACGAGGTAATTGAAGACACCTTAGCCTGGTTAAGAAAATATTGCGAATAAGATGTGCTTTAATATTATTTTAGTAGACTAAATAAGAGGTTTTTAAAAGGCCATTATTATGTTAACGAAAAACAGGAATTGGTGGAGTAACCTCGAAATGGAAACTATCTACAAAGCAGCTTAAAGCAAAGGCGATAACAATATGGTACACTGGAGGAATAATTTTCTGAATCTTAAGAATATGGCTGGGGGGTATTCAAAGATATGACTTATAAATTTAAAGTTGCGTTAATAGCAGGAGCCAAGAGTACAAGTGAAGTAATTCAAAATCAATTAGATCAATTATTGGGTGAATTTTTGGATATTTCATCCTTTTCAATTGAAGAATGGATGAACAGTAAGGTTGATATTAACTTGGCACTAGTTAGTACTCATACACTCGCCCGCCAAGTTGCCCAGAATATAAAATCTGGAACGAAAATCATAGTTATTCGACGTACACTGCTTAAAAAACATTGGGAAAAAGTTTTAACTATACCTCCTCGAGAGAAGCTTATGTTGGTAAATGATGAACGGGATTCTGCCGTCGAGACAATTGCACTTTTGTATGAATTAGGAGCTAGACACATAGACTTGGCCCCTTACTATCCAGCTATAGAAGATGTACCCCATATTAAAAAATCGATAACTCCGGGAGAGCTTCAGTTGGTTCCCAAACATGTAAAAGAAATTATCGATATTGGACATCGAGTTATTGACGTAAATACAATTGCAGATATCCTAACCTTTTTTGGTGTTTTAAATGAAGAAACCCAGAGTATTTTAATGGCATATACTGAACAAATCATTCCAAGAAGCCAAGGATTGCAATTTACCATGGAAGGCTTATCCCACATGAATACTCTCTTACATAAGACATTAGATACAGTTCATGTCGGGGTAATTGCATACGAAATTAATGGCATTATAACCATATTTAATAGAGCAGCGGAGAATATTTTTAGCAGGAATTCTTGGGAAATAGTGGGGCAAAAGATAGATAAATTCTTAAAACATGAAAATATAGGATTGCTCAGTACCGAAGACGAAATAAAAGACATTTTAATAAAGGTTGGGCAGCAAAATATTATTTTTAATAAATTAGACCTATCAAGCGGGGGCCAAATTACTGGAGGGGTAATGACTCTGCAAGTTGCAACCAAGGTCGAGGAATTAGGTCAAAAGCTTAGGTCTGAGCTTAGAAGCAGGGGGCATCAATCAAAATATTCATTTAGGGATTTAATATTTAAGAGTGACAAAATGAAACATTGTGTTAGCAGAGCGTTAAAAATGTCAGGTTCTAATTCAAACATTTTGATTCTCGGCGAAACCGGGACTGGAAAGGAACTATTTGCCCATGCTATTCATAACTCCTCACCACGGTCAAAGTTTTCATTCGTAGCAATAAACTGTAGTGCATTACCGGATAATCTTTTAGAGAGTGAATTATTTGGTTATGAAGACGGGGCTTTTACTGGAGCAAAAAAAGGGGGGAAACCAGGACTTTTTGAGCAGGCTCACCATGGAACAATTTTTTTAGACGAAATAGGTGATGTTTCTCAAAATTTGCAACGGAGATTTCTTCGGGTGCTTCAACAAAAGGAAGTTTTAAAAGTAGGTGGTACTAAAGTTGTTACGGTAGATGTGCGTGTCATAGCAGCTACAAATCGTAACCTAGCTAAATTAGTTAGGGAGGGTGAATTTCGTGATGATCTCTATTACCGTCTTAAAGTATTGCAACTGGAGGTGCCTCCCCTTAGAGAAAGAATTGAAGACATACCCATGTTGACAGCACAATTTTTAAAACGATTCGGTGCAAACAATAGTATCTCTAAAGATGTTATGCAATCTTTAATGGATTATAAATGGCCGGGAAACGTACGAGAGTTAGAAAACGTAATAGAACATTTGGTTGTTATGAGTGATGGAAATTTTAAAGTTGCGGACATTCCATTTGTCAATGGCAACACTGGTAAGCTCACAAAATCCCAAAGCGCAGAAAATTTATTTGGACAGGTATTGAGAGGCTTAAATGAATCGCATGAGGAACTGCCAGAAACAAACGAAAAAGCCCGTTTTCTTCTAAAAGAATGTTCTAATATAGATGTTGAAGCATTTATACTAAATAGTATTTATAACGAAAGGGTTAGCGGCAAAACTGTGGGCAGAAGGACCTTGGTAGCTTTGGCAAAAGCAGAAGGGTTGATTTTAGCCGAGAACGAAGTTCGAGTAATCATTGAGAAACTAAGAAAAACGGGCTTAATTACGGTCCATCGTGGAAGAGCCGGCTGTAAATTAACCGTTAAGGGGTATGAATACCTTAATAATATTTAACAACTTAATTTGGCTAATTGGATTATTTGGGATAAATGGTGTAAAACCACCATTTATCCCTTTTTGTTTTTGAAACCATCCCATGGAACTACTGGTACGTTCATTCTTTTTGGCTGGCATAATTTTTGCGACTAGTATTGTTAAGTATATTAAGCAATTTTCTTATCCTTTTGGTGATGAATAAGTTTTTATGTGGAGGTGAAGCAAAAAAATGACTTAATGTTAACAGTCGAGTGTTGAACCTTAGATTTCAAAAAGGAGATGTTCTCTATGGAAATATTTGAATGTTTAGAAAAATATGACTATGAACAGCTAGTTTACGCATATGACCAGTACACGGGGTTAAAAGCCATAATAGCCATTCATGATACTACCTTGGGGCCAGCGTTAGGTGGCACCAGAATGTGGCCGTATATTTCTGAAGAAGAAGCATTAGATGATGTACTACGATTATCCCGTGGGATGACTTATAAGGCGGCAGCAGCCGGATTAAACCTGGGTGGTGGAAAGGCTGTAATTATTGGCCATCCACAAAAGGATAAAAATGAAAAATTATTTAGGTCATATGCGCGTTATATTGACAGTCTTGGTGGTCGCTACATTACGGCTGAAGACGTAGGTACTTGTCAATCAGATATGAATATTATCAAACAAGAAACTAGGCATGTAGTTGGGGTCACCAGGGATCCATCGACTTTTACTGCTTTTGGGGTATTACAGGGAATAAAGGCTGCAGTCAAAGAAGTATATGGTAGAGATTCGTTAGAAGGTCTTACCGTTGCTATACAAGGGCTTGGTAATGTAGGCTTTAAACTTTGTGATTACCTAAATAAAGAGGGTGCTGCGCTTGTTGTCACAGATATTAATCAGGCGGCAATAAAGAAAGCGGTTGCAGAGTTTGGAGCCAAGGCTGTCGAACCCCACAAAATATATGGTGTCAATTGTAATATATTTGCCCCTTGTGCTTTAGGGGCTGTGGTAAGCGATATTACTATTCCGAGTTTAAAGTGTGAAATCATCGCTGGTGCCGCAAATAATGTGCTTGAAAGTAATCATAATGGAGACTTTATTCAGCAGCTTGGTATTCTATATGTGCCTGATTACATTATAAACGCAGGCGGGGTAATTAATGTCGAAGAGGAGCTGATAGGAAACAACGAAAAACAGACATTGCAAAAAGTCGCTAAGATTTACGATACTACCCGGAAAGTCATTAATTTAGCAAAAACCCAAGGAATACCCACATATCGGGCGGCAGATTTGCTTGCGACAAAACGTATCCAACAAGCCAAGCAGGGTCAAGGGGGAGACGTAGTTGGCTAAAAAAGGTGTAATAATCCTATTTAAAGATAATTGTAAAGGCTGTGGTATATGCACTGTTTTTTGTCCTCAAAACCTTTTAACCCTAAGTGATGAATTAAATGTCCTGGGCTACCACCCGGTACAGGTGACAGATATGGAGAAGTGTACAGGTTGTGCGTTTTGTGCCAGGATGTGTCCGGATGTAGTGATTCAAGTGGAAAGGGTGAGTCGATGACGCGCAAATTGATGAAAGGTAACGAGGCAATTGGGGAAGCAGCTATTGCCGCTGGATGCCGGTATTTCTTTGGGTACCCTATCACACCACAGTCCGAATTACCTGAATATCTAGCCCGGCGTTTACCGGAGGAGGGCGGGATATTTCTTCAGGCAGAAAGTGAAATCGGAGCTATCAATATGGTTTACGGTGCTGCAGGCGCTGGGGCGAGAGTAATGACGTCCTCTTCAAGTCCAGGCATTAGTCTCAAAATGGAGGGGATATCTTATATTGCTGCAGCAGAATTACCATGTGTTATCGTTAATATGATGCGCGGAGGCCCTGGTTTGGGGGGGATTCACCCTTCGCAAGCCGATTATTTTCAAGCGGTCAAAGGGGGTGGGCATGGAGATTATCGGATGATTGTACTGGCGCCTGCTTCTGTCCAGGAAATCGTTGATTTGACTAGATTAGCCTTTGAATTAGCTGATTGTTACCGTACCCCGGTGATGATTTTAGGAGATGGGCTGCTTGGGCAAATGATGGAAACGGTTGAGTTTAATAAACAACCTGAAAATGTAGCACCTAAACCGTGGGTAACTAAAGGATGTCGTGGTCGAAATAAAAATATCATTAGCACACTTCACCTTGAACCTGCAAATCTTGAACGGCATAATTTAAGTCTCCAAGAAAAATATAAGAAAATAATAAGGAAAGAACAACGTGCTGAGCACTATCTAACCGATGATGCTGAGTTAGTCGTAGCAGCATTTGGAACAGCTGCAAGGATTGCCAAAGAGGCAGTCAATTTGGCCCGGGATCAAGGTATAAAAGCGGGATTATTTAGACCAATTAGTTTGTATCCATTTCCGTCAATGTTATTAAAGAAGAATATACCTCATGCAAAAGCAATTTTAACGGTGGAGATGAATGCCGGTCAAATGGTAGACGATGTGAAGTTATCAGTTGATGGAAAGGTAAAAGTTCACTTTTATGGCCGAATGGGAGGTATGCTACCAGACTCATTAAGCATATTAAAGCACCTTAAACGAATTGGGGGGTATGAAAATGAAGACAGTCTTTCAGAGACCAAAAGCCTTAATGCCTGATAACTTTCATTACTGTTCTGGTTGTACCCATGGTTTAGTTCACCGTTTGATAGCAGAAACCATTGATGAATTAGATGTTAGAGAAAGTAGTGTCGGTGTTGCTTCTGTAGGATGCTCAGTATTAACTTATGAGTATTTTAATATGGACATGCAACAGGCCTCTCATGGACGGGCACCGGCAGTAGCCACAGGTATAAAACGAGTTTCACCCGAAACTTTAGTGTTTACTTACCAGGGGGATGGAGACTTGGCTGCAATTGGTACTTCAGAAACAATCCATGCTGCCGCCAGAGGAGAAAATATTACCATAATATTCATAAATAATTCCTGTTTTGGCATGACCGGCGGGCAGATGGCTCCCACTACTTTAGTAGGACAAAAAACAACAACCTCTCCCCAAGGCCGTAATGCAATGACTGACGGGTATCCGTTAAAAATCCCGGAAATGCTGGCTGCTATGGAGGGGGCTGCTTATATTAGTCGAGTGTCTGTTCACAACCCTAAAAGTGTAAAACAAGCAAAGAAAGCTATTACCAAGGCATTTACCACTCAGCTCCAGGGTTTAGGATTTTCTTTGGTGGAAGTACTTTCTACCTGCCCCACCAACTGGCGAAAAACTCCATTGGATTCATTGAAATGGTTGGAAGATAATATGATTCCTAATTTCCCCTTGGGAGAATTCAAAGTAGACCAGGAGGTGTCGTAAATGAAGAAAAAATTTGGCATAATAGTAGCCGGATTTGGCGGCCAAGGAGTATTATTTGTGGGGCAGTTACTAGCCTATGCCGGTATGCTGGAAGGTAAGCAGGTAGCGTGGGTCCCGTCATATGGGCCGGAAATGCGGGGGGGCACAGCTTATTGTGCCGTAACTATTGCAGATAGTGAAATTAGTTCTCCTTTGGTTGAATATCCTGACGCTTTAATAGCGTTTAATGGCCCTTCAGTAATAAAATTTGAGCCAATAATAGCTGAAGGAGGTTTATTATTGACCAATAGTTCCGTCATCAAGCAAGCACCCAAACGAAGTAGCATTCATGTATATTCTATTGAAGCCAACAGTTTTGCAAATAAGTTAGGAAATAGTAAGGTAAGTAACCTCATAGTGCTGGGTGCGTTAGTTAAGCTTTCTAACGTTGTTGCGATTAGTAGTATTTTGCAGGCACTCAAAGATGTGCTGCCGAAGCATCATCAAAATTTATTGAAACTTAACAAAGATGCTTTGGAAATGGGATTCCAGAACATTAATGTGTCTTATTAGTTATTATCCAGGGGTTTCATTATATTAATAAGGCTGAATGGGATGAAAGGGATATATAGGGCACTCGTACCAATCATCCCAATAAATACTGCCGAACCTTCGAAAAACAAGTTCTTTAGGATGATATTTATTGGCTTGATTTTTGCATTATATTTGTCTCAACGGGGAGGTGAGAAAGTTATAACTTTGATTAATGGCACCGAGTAATTTTTGAAGCAAAGCTTTAACGAAATTAACATTCTATGTTTGGTATATTTTATAAAGGGTGTGTCACGATGGATAATATTTTAGTTGATCTAACCAGTCAGCTAATTCGTTTTAAAACTACTACCAAAGATAATGTAAATATTGCAGCAGAATATTGTGCCAATTGGCTAAATCGAAACGAAGTGAAAGCGGAAATTTTAGAGAACCAGGGCCTAAAAATTGTTTTAGCTACTATTGGAGATAAAGGTCCAACAATTATACTAAACGGTCATTTAGATGTTGTGCCAGGACAAACGAGTGATTTCTATCCACGGGTAATAGGTAACAAACTTTTTGGCCGCGGGAGTTACGATATGTTAGGTGCCAACGCTGCCTTGCTTCTGTTAATTTCTGAACTTTCTAAATTAACTTTAGGGTGTAAAGTAATTCTAACTTTAGTACCGGATGAAGAAGTAGGCGGTAAGCTGGGAACTGGTTTTTTAGTTCGCAAGGGTATACGTGGAGACATTGCAATTTGTGCTGAACCTACCAACCTTAATATTGCATTACAAGCTAAAGGTGTTTTGCAAGTAAATCTTGAAATTGAAGGCATTGCTGCCCACGGAAGTCGGCCATGGTTGGGCGAAAATGCTATTTTAAAGGGACTAAATGTTTATAAAAACATTGAAACATTAGATTTCCTGAAAGCAAGCAGCCAGTATTTTTTAAAGCCCTCCCTAAATTTAGCTAAGATACATGGTGGAGGGGTGGTTAATCAGGTTCCGGATAGTTGTAATCTAACATTAGACATTCGATATTTACCTGGTCAGAATCCGCAACATATTTTAGAGAACATAAAAACGGAAACACCTCACACTAAAGTAACAGTAATTAGTAATGCTGCTCCGGTAAAAACAAATAAAAATAATATTTATCTATCGCAATTGAGAAAGGACGCAGAAACTATTCTTGGTCGACCTATTAAGTTTTTTGGCCAAGACGGGTCAGCTGATACGCGGTACTTTTTCGAAGTAGGAATTCCAGCTGTAGAGTTTGGTCCCTTAGGAGCTAACCATCATGGGCCGGATGAATATGTGGAAATTGATTCTTTGATAAGCTTTAAGGATATTTTAAAGCGGTTTGTCATGAATTTAAATAGAAAGGGTGATGAAAATGAAGCTCAATAATAAGGTTGCAGTTGTGACAGGAGCAGGTTCAGGTAATGGTAGGGGAATAGCATTGAGTTATTTGCGGGAAGGTGCTGCAGTCGTTGTAGCTGATATTAATGAGGATGGAGGTAAAGAGACCGTATCACTAGCGCCTGAGGACAGCCGAGTAATTTCTATAAGAACGGACGTAACAAAAAAGGACGAAGTGGAAAATATGGTTGCTCAGACAATTAAGGAGTTTGGTAGAATCGATATTCTAGTTAATAACGCCGGCATCGTTTCTTTTACTCCGTTTTTAGAATTGTCTGAAGAAGAGTGGGATAGAGTCCATGATATCAACCTTAAAGGGCCTTTCTTATGTTCTCAGGTCGTAGCTAAAGAAATGTTAAAGCAAAATAATGGGGGCAGGATTATTAACATGACTTCAGTAGAAGCTCATGTAGTAGTTTCCAGCAGCGGCAACTGTCAACCTCATTATAACTCGTCCAAAGGCGGGTTAACCATGCTGACTAAAGCCCTTGCATCGGAATTGGCTTCTTATGGTATTACAGTGAACAGTATCGCTCCGGGGCCGATTGAAACTCCGTTTACTGAAATGGGGTTGAAAAACCCGGCCATTAAAAAATGGATTTTAGAGCAAGTTCCGGTGGGAAGGGTGGGTCAGCCGCGTGACATTGCAAATGCAGCTATTTTTCTAGCCCTGGATGAATCTGATTTTATAACGGGTACTACATTGTTTGTGGACGGAGGGTGGACTGTAAAGTAATATCACCATGCCGCTAAGGTTCGAATTATTCAGAATATTAAATAATTGGAGGGAGACCAATGAGTAACTTAACGTCTGAGAATAAAGCTGGATTAGAACATTCACCGCCGCAGCTAAAACGAGAGTTAAACCTTACTGGTGCCGTGGTTATGAGTGCCGGTTTGGTTATTGGTGTTGGTTTATTTACCGTTTCAACAAATGCAGTTGGCTTCTTGGGTCCTAGTCTGCTGTTGGGGAACTTAATTGCATTAGTGGTTAGTGTACTTACTTCACTGGTTTACGCAGAACTGGCGGCTGCTTGGCCTTTTTCAGGAGGAAGCTACGCTTACGCATATGAATCATGGGGTAAGTACGGGCCTTTTGCCGGTTTTATGATGTCAATGACCATTATTGGTATATATTTTGCAGTTGGTGCTGAAGCCTTAGCATTTGCCAATTATTTTTTGAGTACCGTTGATTTTCTTGGGATATGGAATGTTCTACAAGGGGGAGAAATTCCGTTTGGAACGGCCTCTGTTATTGCTTCTCTGCTCATTCTTGTATACACGGTAGTTAACTGGCGGGGTACTAAGGAAGTCGGTTTGTCACAAAAAGTTATAATGTTTTCAATGTGGGCAATGATGGCAATTTCTATTATTGTAGCTGCGTTTACTACAATAGATTTTAGTAACTATCATCCGTTTATACCAACTTGGTTTGATCCAGGTATGTTTCCATTGGCTGCAACTTTGATTTGGTGGGCTTATGCCGGACAAGAAGTTATTGGGACAATGGGCGAGGAAATAGAACATCCCACCGTCAATATACCTCGTGCTTTGATATTAGTTCCCTTTGTTGTATTTGCCGTAACCACCACTATGCAATGGGCGATTGTTGGGATCATTCCCGATGTGCGCATCTTACAGGATGCTGGGGCACCATTCGCTCTTGCTCTTAAAGCAGCCGGCGTTGGTTCAATTATCTTCATTTTGTTTATGCTGGCGGAATTTTTAGGCAACTTCTCAACAGTGAATCCAATTCTGATGGGAGGTTCGCGAGTCCTTTTTGCACTAGGCCGTGATGGGTACTTACCTCCCATAATCGGTAAACTTTCAAAACGTAGTGTGCCGGGACTAGCAGTTTGGATTTACGGTATAAGCGTAATAATTCTTGTTATTACCAAAGGATTACTCTACCTTGCACAATTTACTGCATTTTTACTCCTATTTTTGTATGGGTTTATCGCGCTAACTGTAATTGTAGCCCGTTTCACGCGGCCCGAAGTGAATAGACCGTTTAAAACTCCACTTTTTCCACTTATTCCTCTATTAGTAATTGCATTTGCTGTATGGATGGTTCTTAGTCTGCCAGCAGAAGTTATTGTTTCAGCTTTTATCTGGCTCGGGTCAACAACAGTATTTTTCCTGATTTGGATCAACCTTCCTTGGGGCAAAGAAGAACGTGAGAAATCAAAATACTTCAGAGTGGAATCCTCCCTACCCCCTGAACCAAATAAAGAAGAAAAAGAGAAGTTAGATCAAGAATTTCGCGGGTTTTCCATTAAACTGGGTGTAGTAATTTTTGTATGTCTAATCTTCTATGGAATAACTTATATTCTTGGATAAGGAGTTGAAAGGTTATGGATAAATTGGAATTTAATAAGTTTGAAGAACTTGTGAGAATAGGGGAAATAGATACAGTAATAGTCGCTGCTGTGGATATGCAGGGTAAACTTTTTGGCAAAAGAATTCCCGCTGGTTATTTTATCGAAGAGGCCAAAAATGGAATTCACACCTGCTCAATAAACATGATTTGGGATGTGGAATTAGACATTGGTGATAATTTCGAATTTTCCAACTGGGACACCGGCTTTCAAGACATGAAAGCTGTGCCTGATTTATCTACGATGCGGCTGTGCCCATGGTGTGATAAGACGGTTTTGGTTTTGGCTGATCTTCATAATGCTGAGGGCGATACCATATTGGAAATTGCACCACGTAATATACTAAAAAAACAGCTAGAAAAAGCGAAGCAAATGGGTTACCAGAGCTTTGCGGCCTCAGAAATTGAATTTTACATTTTCCGTGAAACTCCTGATTCCATCAGAGAAAAGAGTTTTGCTAACTTAAAGCCTTTGTTTGGTTACCCAGACGACTACTCTATTTACCGCCTGACTGTTGACGATTGGTTTCTCAGTCAACTGGTTCGTAATTTAGAGGCAGCAGCCATACCCGTCGAAGCACTCAAAGGGGAATGGGGTATGGGACAAATAGAGTTAAACCTCAGGTATTCCGAAGCTTTGGAAATGGCGGATAGAACGGCAATTTATAAAAATGGCATTAAAGAAATGGCTGTCTTAAATGAGTTAATGGCAACCTTTATGGCTCGTCCTCATACCAATGATTCGGGGAGCAGTTGTCATACTCACTTTAGCTTCTGGGATAAAGACGGTAAACAAAACTTATTCTGGGATCCGGAGGATGAATACCAACTTTCAACGGTTGGACGTCATTTTTTAGGGGGCATAATGGCTTTGGCCCCGGAGTTTATGATATTTTATGCACCTTACATCAATTCCTATAAAAGACTAAAAGACACCGCGGGGGCTCCAAACACACTTACATGGGGATTTGATAATCGCACTGTATCAATTCGATGTGCCGGTAAAGAAGGTGGACGGCGAATAGAGAATAGAATTCCAGGAGCAGATGCAAATTTATACTTAGTTTTAGCTGCGATGCTTGCCTCGGGATTGTATGGAATTGAAGAAAAAATTGATATCCCAAACCCATATTTGAATAATGCTTACGCAGATCCTAACGTGAAGAAATTACCCTCTAACTTGGTTGAGGCAGTAAGCCTACTGGAAAAAAGCGAACTAGCGCCAAAACTAATGGGTGAAGCGGTTATTAATCATTATCTCACCGCAGCTAAGAATGAAATAAACCGGTTTTTCTCATCTGTTACAGACTGGGAGAGAAAGAAGTATTTCGAGTTTATCTAGGAGGGGAAACCATGGATTTATGCAGCAAAATCTTAAAAATTGACCTTAGCACAAAAGAAGTTACAATCGAAACTAAAGACGAAGAATTTATGCGTATGTATCTTGGCGGAGGGGCTTTAGGTGTTTATTATTTATTAACTGAAATGCCCCCTGGAGCAGACGCCTTAGGCACTGAAAATAGGTTGGTATTTTCGGCAAGTGTAGTTGCTGGAGCCCCGATATCGGGGCTCAGCCGCTATACGGTAACAGCCCGTTCTCCGCTAACTGGATTAATTGGAGACTCCCAAGCAGGGGGAGACTTTGCGGTTGAACTACGGTCAACCGGTTATGTTGCAGTTGTTATAAAAGGTAAATCTGAAAACCCCGTATATATTATAATAACTGATGAAGGTGTAGAAATACGGGATGCGTCAAACTTATGGGGGCTAGAGCCCGCCCAATGTCAAAAAAACATTAAAGAACAATTAAATGATGATAAAGTAGTGGTTGCTCAAATAGGTGTTGGTGGTGAAAAACTTGTTCGTTTTGCCTGCATTGTAAGTGAACTCACTCATTTCAATGGGCGTACCGGAATGGGTGCAGTAATGGGATCGAAGAACCTTAAAGCGGTAGTAGTTCGCGGCAGAAACCGCCCTTCGTTTGATAATTCAGAAGCAATCAACGCTATAGCTAAGATGGGTGTGCAGAAATCCAAAGTTAATGATGGAGTCCAATTTTTAAGAAAATTGGGAACAGCTGGGGCTGTGGCAATACAAAACAGTACCGGGGGTTTACCAAGTAAGAATTTTTCCAATTGTCAGCTAGAAGGTGCTGAGAGAATTTCCGGTGAAGAACTTTTCAAGTCCTTTCCGGTAAAAAGTGAAAGTTGTTATCGATGCGCCATTGCCTGCAAAAAGAAGTGGCAAAACCAAAATGAGCATGAAATTAACCTTGAATACGGAGCGCCGGAATATGAAAGTTTAGCTTCTTTAGGGGCCTACACAGGAGTTATTGACCCACTTGCTGTCATTAAGGCTAATGAACTTTGTTCAAAATTCACTTTGGACACCATATCCACCGGGGCCATAGTAGCCATGGCTATGGAATGTTATGAAAAAGGGATATTAACAAACAAACAAACTAATGGGCTTTCTCTTAAATTCGGAGATAGTGATGCATTGATTGAAATTATCAATATGATTGCAAAACGCCAGGGGATAGGGGATGAATTGGCGGAAGGTACACAAAGGGCGGCGGCTTTGTGGGGGAAAGGTGCTGAAGACTGTGTGATTGCAGTTAAAGGACTTGATTTGCCAGCACATATGCCAAGGATTAAAAAGTCATTATCTTTAGCATATGCGATTAATCCCTTTGGAGCGGATCATATGTCCAGTGAACATGATGGTATTTATTCAGTAGGTTCTGGCGAAAGTTGGGATATTTTAGCAAGCATAGGACTTTATGGGAGAACTCCTATTGAAAAACTAAACTCTGATAAGACCCGGTTCTATTTGTTTACTCAAAGATTTTATAGTTTATTAGATACTCTTAATCTTTGTGCTTTTTGTTTTGCTCCGGGGTGGTTATATGCGCCGGCAGAGTTAGTTGAAGTTGTTAAGGCTGTTACCGGTTGGAACGTTACCCTGCATGAACTGATGTTAGCTGGGGAAAGGCGTATTAATATGCAGCGCGTCTTTAACTCGATACATGGTGCTTCTCCGGCAGACGATACATTACCCAAAAGATTATTTATGCCTTTAGAATCAGGCCCTAGCGAAGGATATTCAGTGGATGAAGATGAGTTCAATCAGGCTAAGGATCTTTATTATTCTATGGCTGGTTGGGATAAGAGCACCGGTTGGCCTACGCATTCAAAGTTAACTGAACTGTCGTTAGATTGGTTAATATCTGGTTAAGTATTAATACTTGAGAGGGATAAACTAAAAATTTTTTGGCCTAACTGGGGGGATGTAGATGAAACCAATTATAGGCATTTCATGTGGCATACAAAATATCAAATATTATCAAAATTGCCAAGAAAAAGATACCTGCTGGATATTACCAACTCATTATGTTAAAGCGGTAATCAGTGCAGGAGGCATCCCAATAATTTTACCTTATGTCCGCGAGAAAGAGGAAATTATTTATGCAATTAATGGCTTAATCATCAGTGGTGGAGGCGACATTTCCCCAGAAGTTTATTGTAAAGAAAGGCACCTTAAAACTTACGATTGCAACATAGAACGAGATACTTTTGAAATTGATTTGGTCAAATTGGCCATTGAATATAATATTCCTACTTTGGCAATCTGTAGAGGTATGCAAATTTTAAATGTTACATTGGGTGGAACTTTAAATCAGCATATTCCTGAACAGATGCCATCTACCGTTTGTCATTGGCAGAAAGACTCTGAGCAATCGGGAACACATCAAATAGATATTTTATCAGACAAACTAGCAAAAGCTATGCATGTTAATCCAGGTGAAAGTGTAAAGGTGAATTCTTTTCATCATCAGTCAGTTGCCCGAATTGGTAGTAATTTGACCGTTGCCGCAAAATCAAAAGATGGTATTATTGAAGGCTTAGAAAATGAGCATCATGATTGGATGTTGGGAGTACAATGGCATCCAGAGTTGATAGGAAACGGTAATACTACTCAGAAACACTTATTTGAAACACTTATTGAACAAGCTAGTCAACAAAAATAGTTGTACGAGGAGTGGGTTATAATGTATATTTCGGATATTAGTATTTATATTCTGCAGTTACCCCTGACAAATCCGTTTCAAACAGGGTTTGGTAGAGTGGACAGTAAAAGAACCGTATTAATTAAGATGAGGACTAATAGCGGGCTTATTGGTTTCGGTGAAGCAGCTGCCTTTGAAGCCCCGCTTTATAATCATGAGACTATAGACACTTGCGTTTATATTATTGAAAAAATACTGGCTCCAGTACTTTTGGATAATAAAATTTGCGAAATAGAAGATTTAAACAAGTTGTTTAGAAAATTCAAAGGACATAATATAGCGAAATGCAGTTTGGAAATGGCCCTGTGGGATATAAAATCTCAAGAGGCTAATCTATCTTTAGCCCAGAAACTAGGGGGTATAAAAGACAAAATAGGTGTGGGAGAAAGCATCGGGCTAAAGACTTCAATTAAAGCTACATTAGAGGAAGTAGATGAACGATTAGACAGTGGTTTTCAAAGAATAAAATTAAAAATAACACCAGGTTGGGATATTCAAATTGTTGATGCAGTTAGGAATCATTTTGGGAATATACCGTTAATGGTAGACGCTAACTCCTCGTATTCTTTAAAAGAATTTCCAGTGTTAAAACAGTTAGATGAATATGATTTAATGATGATTGAACAGCCTTTAAATAGTGATGATCTTTGGGATCATGCCAAAATTCAAAGAAAGTTGAATACGCCTATTTGTCTGGATGAAAGTATAAAAAGCATAGAACATGCCCGTAAAGCAATTGAAATGGGAAGTTGCAAAGTAATTAATATAAAGCCTAGCAGGGTAGGTGGTATTCTAGAAGCGAAAATAATTCATGACTTGTGTCAAGAAAATGACGTGCCGGTCTGGTGTGGTGGAATGCTTGAGACGGGTATTGGTCGTGCTTTTTGTATCGCCCTGTCGTCATTACCCAACTTTAGGCTTCCGGGCGATATATCTCCCAGTAATTTTTTTTATGAGGCTGATGTATTAGCAGACTCTTATCAAGTAGATAGTGAGGGGTTTATAAAAGTTAGCACCAATAAAGGTTTGGGATATGAAATAGAAACTGATATGATTGAAAGGTATAAGGTTAGTCAAATAGATCTTACTACAAAGCTATAGAAATGAACAAGCTACAAAAGTATGTAAACAACTCACAATGTGGATTTGTGTCGTCAACAGGATATTTCTATGATTTATTGCGGGCCCTTAAAGGCTTACATACCTATCAAAACATGTCACAAATAAGACAAGAACTCCCTATATATATTTTTTCTGGAGACAAAGACCCTGTTGGGAACTTCGGAAAAGGAATCAAAAACCTGGTCTCTTCATATCATCAACACGGGCTGCAGGATGTTACCTACAAGCTATATCCCGAGGGAAGACACGAAATGCTGAACGAAACCAACAAAGACGAGGTAATTGAAGACACCTTAGCCTGGTTAAGAAAACATTGCGAATAAACTGTGCTTTAATTATTTGAGGGGGAGCAACACTCTAGTCTGCCCCAAACCGTTGGTAAGCCCGTGCAGCCTGTTTGATGGTACTCCTACATTCCGGGTATTCCATGAATTTACCATGCACCCGAGCAAAGGCTTCTCGTAACTCTGCGCTTTCCTCTAACACTTCGGTAGTTATATCAAGAAAGCTTATTATGCTATTTACTAAATGATCTCTTTGTCTTGGTTCGCTTTCCTTAATTTCCTCAGCTAATTTTTCAAAAACCCGCATACCCTGGTCTAATATCATATTCTAGCCTCCAATCTTTTTGTTTAGTTTAACCGTGATTGGCAAGCCTTAGCCGGCGGTCGCTTGGATAGGTCTCTCTGGTATTTCTCGTACCAGTGTAAATGTCGCCGGAGACCTGACTGCCAGCATGGTGATGGACCGTTGGCTGCAGCTAGATAAAAATGCAGCTAGCGCTGCCAAAGAAACACATGGAGCGTAAACTTTATTGAGCAATGGTATTATAAGTTCAGAATAATAAAAAAGGGATATTGCGGTCAATAATTTAATAAGTGCTTTAAGGGGGGACAAGCATTGGGGTAAGCAGGGGACTAAATTAGATGTTTATGCCAAGTGGGTTAAGTAAAATATTTTACAGTTTTTTCCCGGCATTCAACTTATAATGAATACATCTAAGAGAAGGAGGAGTTAAAATTGTTCAGGGAGGGGAAAATGAAATGATACTAGGGATAAGTGCAAGCGGTAGAAAAGAGGGAATTACCAGTAAGGCAGTAAAAGCTATCTTAGAAACTACCGGTTTAGAAACCGAATATATATCCTTGGCCGGCAAAAAAATTAATGGCTGCATCGGTTGTACAGGGTGTGCTGCCGATAATCAGTGTCGGGTCAAAGATGATTGGATTGAAATAGGGGAAAAAATGTTAAAGGCGGACGCAATTGTTTTTGGGGCACCCAATTATTACGGAACAATTAATGCACTTGGCCATGCGTGTTTGGAGCGAACATTTTGCTTCCGTCATCGAGAAGCATTTAATTTAGCGGGTAAATTGGGTATTGCGGTTAGTACAAGCTACGGCAGAGAGAAAGAAGACCCAGTGCATTTAATTATTAAGAACTTCATGATAGCTAATATGATGCCAGTAATTGATACTGTCTCTGCCCAGGGGTATTCACAATGTTACACGTGTGGATATGGTCATGATTGTGGGGTAGGAAGTGTTGTTAAAAAACATGGATTCATAGAAAAAATTGAAGAAAAACATTACCCTCCTTGTTTTAAAGAACAGGAAGACGCAGTATTACAAACATACAAAAGTGGTAAACTGTTAGGTTCCATATTACAGAACAGGGATAAAGTATAGTCGCCATCAACCAAGCGTCGCCGAGTATTGGCCACAAAAGCTCCTTAGAGAAGAATATCAAAGGCGGAAAGCCCAGCATTACTTGTCCAATTTCCTTATAATACTGGTAACCTCTTCGTCGGTGGTCTGTCCAAAGTTATAATAAAACTGCCCCACGGCAAAGAAAGGCTCCGGCGTTGCCAGGCATATCACATGGTCCACTGTCGTGCTGACCAATTCAACCGCTTCCTTGGTGGCAACCGGCACGGCAAGTATAAGGCGGGCCGGCCTCTTATTTTTTACTGCCTGCAGGGATGCCAGCACCGTCAAACCTGTAGCCATCCCGTCGTCCACCACAATTACAGTCTTGCCGGCGAGTTCCTTACTGCGCAAATCCTTACGGTAGACTTGGTCACGACGCTTTAGTTCGGCCATTTCTTTACCAATGATTGGTTTGAGGTCCGCGGTTGTTATCTGTCTTCTGAAAAGCAGCTGTTCGTTGTAAATTATTGTTCCGTCGGGAGTAATAGCGCCAGCTGCCACTTCCGGATCGTTTGCTGTTCCCACCTTTCTGGGAATTATTAAATCCAACGCTGCACCCAGTTTTTTAACAATAGGCGCCGCAACCATAATTCCTCCCCGAGGAATAGCCACAACTACGGTGTCTTTTCCATGGTAAGCTTTCAATTCTTGAGCCAACTTTTCACCTGCGTCTGTTCGATCCTGATATATTATCATTTCATAACCCCACCTGTTTGCCATCCCCTTATCTGTAATTATTTTCCCCAACGGCCTTTTTCCAATACGAATATAGCGGTGTATTTAATGGCCGCCTCCTGTTAATACAACGGCAATTATAAATACGAAATATAATGAGCTCACGCCAATTAAAGTTTTAGGACTAATGCTGCGCTTAAAATATAAGGTTCCGTAAACAATTGCCGCGGATAACAACGCTAAAACTGCACTTACTACAGCAAGGGTACTTAATTCCCACGGTGTGAAGGCAATTCCTAAAGCAGGTATAAGTGAGCTCTGAAACACCATTGCTCCGGTTATATTTCCTAGAGCTAAAGTATCTTTTCCTTTTCTTATCCAAATTAAGCTGTTGAACTTCTCCGGTAATTCCGTAGCAACAGGGGCAATAATGATTGATAGTACAAATGCCGGGAGACCTATTACTTGGGATAAATATTTAATAGAATCTACGAATAGATGTGCACCCAGCACGATAATGCCCAAAGCGAAGGCCGCCTGCAGCAGAATTATGCCAAGAGATGGGTCGGTGCTTTTTTTAGCAAATTTTAAGGGATGTAGTTCAGCATCTGTATCAGCTTTAGTATCATCCTTGACAGTGAGGTATACATAAACAACATAGGCAGCCACTAAACCAAATACTATGACTTGTTTAAAGCCTGGCGGCATAAAGGCAGCAGCTATTGCTATGGAAAAAACAATCAAAAAGAAGAGTAAATCTCTGCGCATGACGCCTTCATTAATAAGCATGTGTTCTCGCCGTTTACCTCCAACTTTAAATAATGTTCCGGCTATACCAACTACACCCAAAGCTAATGTTGCTAACATAAAGGGGGCACCTAATATAGCCCCAATTCCGATATGACTTGCTTCATCGCCGGTACCAAATAATATTGCGATCACCGGTATCATTGTTTCCGGAAGGGCAGTTCCTACCGCTGCCAGTACACTTCCTACAGTTCCCTCGGAAAGGTTTAACTTCTTTCCCAACCACTCAATACCATTAGTAAAAACCTCTGCACCAAAAAGAATTACTCCAAGGCTAAATATTAAAATAATTATTTCCATGTTAGATCCCCTTTCTTTTGATAGCTTTTAATATAGTTAGTTGAGTAAATTTCATAACTCTAAACCATTGGTATATCAGTAAAAATTCGTGCAATAAAAAAGATTTCACCCCATCCTTGTTGAATATCTTTAGTGACCAAACCAAAATTATCCACAAGGTAGGTGAAATCACTAATGTATATTCGCCAAGAATGCTTATTATCCTTTGAAGAAATTTTAAATCTTCAGCCCCAAACAAAGTTGGAATTGGTTTTGTCACAAATTGACCTAAGTGATTTTGAAATAGCCTTTAAGAGAAGTAGGTTTGGTCCCAAAGGCTATGACCCAACACCAATGCTATATGCTTTAATTGCTGCGCAGCTAGAGCAAATAAGAACTGTTAAAGCTTTAGTGCAAAGGTTAAAGCAAGACCCTGTTTTTCGTTACTGCTGCTGTTTTGAAGTATGTGGCCAGGTACCTTCAGAGGCCACATTCAGCCGGTTTCTAACTAAGATTTCAGAAAGTGAGGATCTGCAAAAGCTATTTCATAAATTAGTTATCCGCGCAAAGGAACTGAATATTATCGACGGTGAAACTGTAGCCATTGATTCAACCAAAATGGATGCTTTTGAGAGCCCTAAACCTCATAGTAAACTTACGGATAACGGTTTAACGCCTAACTGGGGCGCCAAGCGAGATACAAACGGCAATCAAGTAAAATGGTTTGGCTGGAAACTTCATATCCTGAGTGATACCAAAAGTGAGCTGCCACTAGAAATATCCGTTACTCCGGCAAACGTATATGACGGAACTGTTGCCTTGCCGCTGATTGAAAAATTATTTGAGAGTTTTGGAGACCTCTTTAAACCCCGATACTATGCCATGGACTCTGGATATGACTTTAATTACATCTATGATGCTATAGTAAATGACTATCAGGCTAAACCAGTTATAGCTTATAATCCACGAGGAAGCAAAAGCGCCCCCGAAGGGTTAGATAATGATTTGCAACCCATTTGTTCCGCAGGCTATAAGATGGTTTACTGGGGTACAGATGGTGACTATATCAAACTAAGATGTCCTCATGTATGCGGGAAAGTCGATTGTGTCCACGGATCTAACTGGTGTTCCAACTCTAACTACGGTTATGTTAGAAAGGTCAACTATAAAAAGGAACCCAGGTTTTATAGCTATCCGTTCAGAGGTACAGAAAAATGGCAAAGCATCTACAATCAAAGAACAGCAGTTGAACGATGTAACAGTAGACTTAAAGAATATCTCAATCTAGGAAATATCAGGGCTAAAGGGATTAAAAAAGCTCTAACCCACTGCCTCTTAAACTCAATTGCTTTAGTTGCTGGGACAATAGCAGCAAACTCAGGCCAAAGCAAACTAAAAGTTGCTTAGCACTACCTGTGGATAATTCAGTACTTTAAAAAAGAAAATATTTTAGTTATCCACAGATTAAAAGTGGGTTTAGTATTTATTGCATTTTTTGAACTATTTTTGAGAAGTTGCAAAAAGTTAATTATGCAATTTCCTCAGTTAGAAACAAAACCTCTTATTTGGCCAAGTAAGGTACAAAAAAAGAGACCTTTTACCTTGACATTATCCCTATCAAGGTAAAGGTCTCGCTTTAGCTAAGCTAAGGTAGCACCGGGCTTTCCAGCCGCAATGTCGACACTACCACCAGTCTTGGTGAGCTACTCCCCTTTACAAACCAATATTAACTTTTCTGAACAATAATGATTATAGCATGCTCAATAAACTCTGGCAATAAAAATAACCCGAGGCAGCATAGCTAAATATGGAAATATCGGGCTCAAAGTAGATAGCAGGGCCCATCTATATTCCATTTTTCACACGAAACTATTGACATTAACCTTATCTTTTGGTATATAAAAATAGTGTTAGCACTCAGAAGAAGAGAATGATAGAATTAAAGGAACTGCTGAAAATTAAGAGGAGGAGATTCATTTGACTAAAAAACAGTTTAGAGCTGAATCTAAAAGATTGTTGGATTTGATGGTCAACTCTATTTATACCAACAAGGAAATCTTTTTAAGGGAACTAATTTCCAATGCCAGTGACGCCATCGATAAAATTTATTACAAGGCTTTAACAGATGATTCTTTAAGCTTTAATAAAGAAGACTATTACATCGAAGTAGCTGCCGATAAGGATAACAGAATATTGAAGGTATCCGATACTGGTATTGGCATGACAAAACAAGAACTGGAGGAAAATCTGGGAGTAATTGCAAACAGTGGCTCATTGGCATTTAAAGCAGAAAACGCAGGAAAAGATGGCCATGACATTATCGGACAGTTTGGAGTGGGATTTTATTCGGTTTTTATGGTTGCAGAAGTGGTAACTGTGATAAGCAGAGCATTGGGCAGTAATGAGGCTTATAAATGGGAATCAAAGGGTGCGGACGGTTACAACATTGAGCAGTGTGAAAAGAGCACAGTGGGCACCGATGTTATTCTTAAGATTAAAGAGACTACGGCAGATGAGAATTTTGACGAGTATTTAGAGGAATATCAGTTAAAATCCACTATTAAGAAATATTCCGATTTTATCAGGTACCCGATAAGAATGGAAGTTAGTGGGACAAGATTGAAGGAAGGCAGTGACAAGGAATACGAGGAATACAGCGAAGAGCAGGTCATCAATAGTATGGTACCTCTTTGGAAAAAGAACAAAAACGAGCTTAGTCAGGAAGATTATGACAACTTCTATGCAGAAAAACGCTATGGCTTTGACAAGCCGATAACACATATTCACATAAGTGCCGAAGGTACGGTCAGTTACAAAGCAATTTTATATATTCCGGAAACAATGCCATACGATTTCTACACAAAAGAATATGAAAAAGGCTTGGAGTTATATGCAAACGGTGTTTTGATTATGAATAAGTGTGCAGATCTGCTGCCTGACTATTTTAGCTTCGTCAAAGGAATGGTGGATTCAGAAGATTTGTCTCTTAACATTTCCAGGGAGATGCTGCAGCACGACAGACAGTTGAAACTTATCGCTAAAAATATCAAGACTAAAATCAAGAATGAATTAGAAAAGATTTTACAAAATGATAGAGAGAAGTATGAAGAGTTCTACAAATCCTTTGGCAGACAGCTAAAATATGGAGTCTACAGTGAATTTGGGAGCAACAAGGATATTTTGCAGGACTTACTGATGTTTCATTCGTCAAAAGAACAAAAACTTGTCACTTTAGACGAATATGTATCCAGAATGTCTGAAGAACAAAAATACATTTACTATGCCTCGGGAGAATCAATTGAAAGAATTGAGAAACTGCCACAAACAGAACTTGTTTCAGATAAAGGCTATGAAATCTTATACTTTGCTGATGATATTGACGAATTTGCTATCAGTATTTTAAGTTCCTATAAAGACAAGGAATTTAGATCGGTTTCTAGCGGTGACTTGGGTCTTGACACCGAGCAAGACATAGATCCCTCTGACGCGGATAAGGGCAACGAAAAATTATTTGATCAGATGAAAGATATCCTGTCAAACAAAATAAAGGCTGTTAGGGCCTCAAAAAGATTAAAGAATCATCCGGTATGTCTCTCAAACGATGGTGAACTAAGCATAGAAATGGAGAAAGTATTAAAATCTATGCCCAATAATCAAAATGTGCAAGCAGACAAGGTTTTGGAAATTAATCTAAATCACGAAGTGTTTCAAATACTAGAGGAAGCTTACGAAAAAGATGAGGATAAGTTTAAGCTGTATACAGGTCTGCTGTATAATCAAGCATTACTTATTGAAGGGTTGCCGATAGATGATCCGGTGGAATTTACAAACAATATCTGTAAAATAATGGTCTAGGCAAAAGCCGCTTTCAAGCCTTAGTGCTTGAAAGCGGCTTTTCCTTCTTCTGAGACATCGGTGGGTCATACCGCCATATAAGAATTATCTTCTAGCCTTGTTACTCGTCACGAGACAACTCCTAGGGAAGGGAAATTAATCCAGGATAAATTGAAGGAATATTGTGAAAATTGTAGAATTGTGTAGAAGAAAAAGGAATGATTTGCGTAGCTAAGTAACGCTCGGGTTAGCTGAATAGCGCCTTAAGTGGTATTAATAAAATACCAGTAATTAATCAGGGAGCTAAGTATTAGGCGAAAGCATGAATGGGGGTATAGAATGAATGTTGCTATTTGCATTTACTTATTGCTAGTGGTTCTTTTGGGAATAGTGGGTATTTTAAAAACAAAGACATTTGAGGACCACGTGGTTGCCAACAGGGAGCTGCCTTGGGGAATTGCAGCCTTAAGCATAGCTGCTACTTTAATTGGGACGGGAGCGACCTTGGGTGTAGGAGAAATGGCCTACAAAATAGGGATTTCCTCCATGTTATATCCGACAATTTTAGGTGTCTCGTTATTAGTTTCGATGTTTGTCGCGGCTGCTCGTTTTCGAGCATCAAACTGTTACACGATACCTGAACTTCTGTCTGCGGATTATGGTGAAACCTCACGTTACGTGTTGGCTGTAGCGACAATCTTGCGTTGGGTTGGGCCGACAGCAGCTCAATTTCTCGCCGCCGGGGTAGTATTAACAAGTATCACGGGCTGGGATTTAACTATTACAATTATAGTTAGTGCTTGTGTTATTCTCTTTTATACAATATTGGGAGGCATGTGGTCGGCCTCAATTACGGATGCACTTCAAGTGATTGTAATTTATATAGCCTTAGTATTGCTGTCTACGTTGACTATAAAAGAGTTTGGCGGAATGTCGCAACTATTAAGTAAACTACCATCAGAGTTCTCATCTTGGACTAACGTCGGAATTGTGCCACTGACGTCCTGGCTGGGAGGACTTATTTCTCTTGGTTTTGTCAGCCAGCCATGGTTACAACGTTGTGCATCTGTGACAACGCCTAAGAATGCAGTAAAAGCGGGGATTTTAGCAGGACTCTTAGTGTTGCCGGTAGGTTTACTATCAGCCTATGTTGGAGTGTTGGCTAGGGTTCAGTTACCTGGCTTAGATGCAAAAGCTGCAGTGCCAGCGGTGATTATGAATACCTTTTCTCCTTTTGTTGCGGGTATTTTTGTGGCATCTATCATTGCTGCTGCTATGTCGTGCGCCGATTCTTGGATCCATTCCTCCGCAACGTTAATGGTAAAAGACATCTATTTGAGGATTAAGCCTAATGCCTCTTCAAAGGAAGTTTATAGAATGACGGTTTATTCGACAATTTTTGTCGGTATTCTTGCTTTGGTTTTGGCCTTGATGTGGAAGGGTGGTATTATCATGTTGGTAATGTTTACTGGTGTATGGTCATCTGTAATTTACATTGGTCCATTATTGGTATCTTGGTTCCTTCCTATTAAATTAAAGCCGAGAGTAGGTTTAGGTATTATGCTGTTTTTATTAGTGTTGGGACCAGTTTTACTATTTTCGCCGAATTATATCTTTAAAGTTCACCCTAACTTTTCATTAGCTATCATTGCTTTAGCTGTCACAGTTATTTCCTTATTAATCCCCGGTGCCACATATTCAGATCATAAAGAAACAGTCTACGATCAAAGTGAAGTTGAAGCATAAGTTACTTACTTGAACAGAGAGTCCCATGGCTGGCTAAAAAGCTAAATCCGGATTAACAATAAAATATTACCCGAATGTCCCAACAAGGGGGACGGTTCCTTTCTAGCTATGAATTAGGCGGATGCTTTTAGGCCATTAATATTTTGTTAAATATTAATGGCCTTTTTTAGTCACCCGGCATGGCTCAGTCTGATCATATTCATAAAAAACGACCTAATACGACAAATTTTTAGCAAATAATAGCAGGTATACCTAATAATGTGTTGAATAAAATACTTGTTTGTTAATTTTTGTCGTAGTTTCCAAGGTGTACTTACTTTGTAAAACGATAAGGCAAACCTGCTGAAAGGCAGGGGCGCAAAACCGAGGGCCTAAGACTTCTATCATGGGGTTATGGTAGCCGGCTGCCAAGGAGGTACTGTTTTTTTTATGCTTTTTTTACACCATTAATTTTTTACCTAGGCTAAACAATCGAAGCGATTTTTGCTATCGGAAATGCATCACTACATTATGACAGCATAACTAATCATATTTGGGGGTATCAACATGAAAAAATGGACAGGGACAAGAATCTTAGCTGTGGCGCTATGTGTTGCGTTGCTATTGCCGTACACCGCTTTTGCTATCAATAGTGGCGATGGCGATTTATCGAAAGGGACGACGGTTATTACCGAATTGCTGCCGCTTGATGATACGGTACTGAAGCAAACCGTCGCGTATGACACCCCGGTAGAGGCCTTGGCCCTGCCCGATACACTAAACGTCAAGGGTTATGTCTATGATGGAACGGTGACTGAACCTGTGTCTGAGACCATGACCATTGAAAGTGTAGGCTGGACGTCAAAACCAAAATATGATGGTGCTGCGGGAGAATATCTGTTTTTGCCTGAGCTAACGGCCTATTCCGTTGACACTGATACCGTGCCAAGCATTTTACTAACGGTAGCCAACCAGGAAGTAAAATCGGTCGCTGGCGATATCTATAACATTGAAAACAATGTAGAATCGGTTACTAGCGATACATATAACACTGAAGATAATGTGGAAACGGTCATTGATGAGATATATAACATAAAAGATACTATTGACTTGGAAGCCATGAAAGCAGGTTTGGAGGAAAACCCCAAACCGATGACCTTAGATGATGCAATGGCAAGCTATGAAGTGCAGCCTATGCTAGATACCAAAGAGCAGACCTTTAAATCCACTGCGTTTATGACCCAAAGCTTCTTTACTATTAATTCAGTGCCGGTTACCACTTATCCGGATACCATTGTGGTAGGAAATGATAACGATAATAATGCTCATACCGGTGTGTCCGATGGCGATATGGATTCAATTATGTTTGGCTGGACGACAAACTATCCGATAGAGTTTTCCTTTACCCTGAATAATCTGCCTACGGAAAGTGCCTATATTGCTATTAAGGCTTATGATGTAGACGAGGAGTCCGGTGAGAAGGATTATGTGTTTATCAATGACGCCCCTGCCGGGTCGGGTTCAGCAGGAGCATCCATTGGGAATTTGTCCGGTAACAATGGTATTTGGAATACTACTGTGCTGCAAATTCCATTGTCCAAGCTGAGATTAGGCGAAAACTACGTTTCTATTAACATTTCCCCCGGCTGGATTGTCATTGTTGACTGGGCCCAGCTAATACTGGACGGTGGTGCGGTGGATACAAATATCTCCAACTATTCTATCCAGTTGGACGATGCGGTGCAAAACGGCAGCAACGTGGAAATTGCTTCAACAGTTAACATTGAACAAAGTGGATCGACAGATTACTACACAGAGTATACGCTGAATAATGAGGCCGGAGATAACCTTGACACCTATTTCGGCAGTGCCGTCAGTGAGGAATCCGCTTCCCTGGCCATGCCGCTAAATTCACCTACTGGTACTTACACTGTCACCGGGTTAATTAAGGACAAGGCAACTGAAACCATCAAAGCCAGCGATAGAATTACCTTTGAATTTGAAAGCGGTAAGGTGCCGGTATTTGGAGTAAGGATTGACCATACACTTTCGCCGTCCACTTTGACTAACGGGAGTGTCGCTATCCAGCTTGCAGTGGAAAATGTTGACCCCACGGTTATCAAGGATGTACAGGTATGGTATGGAAGCGCCAATATTACCGGCAGCACCAACGGCAGCATTACTACGGCGCATCAGACTGTTGGCGAAAACGGGACTTATGCCTTTGCAGCGAAATATATATTGAATGGTGAGCCGCGAATAACTAATTACAAGGTTACGGTATCAAATATCGACAAGGTCGCACCTACTATTAACGCTAGTGATGTTTCCGTTATGGAGGATGTGGAGGACGCTACTGTAACTGCTGCTATTAATAGCGCCATTACCGTCAGTGATGACGTTTCGCTTCCAAAGGATCCTTACACTATATCATCCATTAGCGGTTTTTCATCAACTCTGGCAGATAAAACTGTCACCATTACCGCGCAGGATACGGCGGGTAACGAAACGACCAGTAGCATTACCCTCTCGGTTGTACCCAAGCCGCTGCAGCTTACCCAGCATGACGTAACTGTAAATGAGGCGGCACTGACTGCCTCCCTGTCTGGGGTGCTCGATTATACCGGCGGACTTAATATTACCGAAAGCGGCTTTGTCTGGGGGATTTCTCAAAAACCCACCTACGAAGTGAACAGCGGCAAAACATCCGTGGCCGGAGCATTGAATAAGGGGGGCAGCATTAGTGCTGTGGCAGCAAGTCTTGTCCCAGGCGTGAATTATTATGTTCGTGTTTTTGTTAAAGCGGATGGTATCTATTACTACAGCGACCAGAAGAGCTTTGGCATCGGCGCGCCGCAGTACGGCAGTTTCAGCGTGAGTGCTGATGCAGGGGTTATACCTGCCGGCGGCGGCACCGCGGTATTTACCGTCAGCCGCCCTTCCAATCAAACTGAAGGCAGCCAAGTTGTTTATTTCCGCACTGCTAACGGTACGGCTATCGGCGGCGTACATTTTGCGCATAAAAATGGTACTTTGACCTTTGCGGAAGGCGAATATTCGAAGTCGGTTGAGGTAACTGTCAGTGGCGTTTCTAGGGAGTATGGGGGTAACCCTGCCACTACCTATCAAAATGCAGCACGTAGTTTCTATTTGGAACTATATAAAGTAGCAGGCGGGGCGACTGTTCAGACAAACCGGGCGAAAAAAACTATTGCTTTGGACAGCTCTAAGCAGGTTGCTGCAGAATCCTTTAATCAATATAACGCAGTTGGTGAAATAAACGGCGGAGATTATTTTATCCGAGACGACGGATACACATCAAATGCAGGTGCAAAAGATACCGTTAGTTTTACTAAAGTAAATAATACAGGTACCGCTTATTTAGATGCCGTAGCAGACCATTACGCACTGAAGTTTGACCTGACACTTTCTGAAGATGACGACGGCTACCAGTGGATACAAGTGTTTGAGGATTCTGAGTTATATTTCGGTAAACTTGAACATAATGCAGGGAGCTGGGATTCGACAACCGAAACCTATACATTTCCTATGACTACCGATGGCGAAGCGATGGCGGTTTATCCAAGCTCATGTCTGACCGAGTACCGCGGGACACTGACCGATGGAAACAAAGCTGTTAACATCGGTAAAAGAAAAACTGTCTATGTGCAGTATGATGCTGAAGGCGACGGTGATGATGATTGGTATAAGAAACATTTTGCACCCTCCATCCGTGCCATTGACACCACAGAGCCGCAGCTTATCGCAATTGCACCGATGGCGGGCGGCACGTACAGTTATGGGGATGAGGTTTACGTGAGCCTTATCTTTAATGAAGTAATCGGCAGTGCTTCCGGCGTAACCATCAATACAAACCTTTCAGATACACCCTTTAGCTACGTGGAAGGTGTCGGTACCAATGTACTGGTATTTAAGGGCACCGTGGACAAAGACGACCAAAACTTCACGTCTGTTGACGTAACTGCTGTTAATAACAGCAGCAGTATTAGGGATTTGGCGGATTATGCCGGGGCGGCTTCGGGAGGCACAGCCGGCGGCACAGGGATTGACGCCAATACCATTCGCCCGACTATCAGCTTCTCAGGCAGCAGCACAGGCACTTTGCCTAAACATACTGCTGTAACCACCATTGGCTCCGCTGTTTCTGCTAAGTACGCTTGGTCGAGCAGCACGACGATGCCGGTTTCCGGTTGGATGGATTTTTCCAGTGCGGCAGGCGGCACCTTATCGGAAAGCTTGGCGAATGGAACACTCTACCTTCATGTATTGGCAACGCACTCAAACGGCAACACTCGCTGGGAATATCAAGCATTTAGTTTCCAACAGCCAACCATAGAGGTAACGGTTGATAACAGTGCATGGGCGCAGGTCCGTAATATTAATCTGGTAGTTTCAAACAGTGCCAATGCACAGGTGAATATTTCTATGACCGGTGCCGGAACAGGTACTTATACCGGCAGCCAAACCGTTAATGTGACCGCTAACGGCACTTACGCATTTACGCTAACTGACGATTACGGCAGCAAAATCGTTGAAAGAGTGGATGTGTCTAGACTGGATCGCACACAGCCAGTTATAACTATCGATGAATATGGCAATACCGGAACAAGCTATAACTCACTGGATTTCGGCACTTCTGTCACGGATGAAGCTGGTGGGTCCGGGATTGCTGACCTACAGTACGTCTGGACGAATAGTACAACTGTGCCGTCAACCGGTTGGAAATCAATGGATGTTGGTGGTGGAGCAATTCCCACTTATAACACAGTGGGAACGGCTTATCTTCATGTAAAGGCTGTGGATAATGCTGGGAATATCGCTTATGCCCACTCGCAAGGGAATACAGTGGCGGATAACACGCCACCGGTTATTGAAGCAACGGGTGCTACTTTGTCCGCATGGCAGCAGGGAGATGTAACGTTAGACTATACTGTAAAACAGGCTAGTGCGGATATTAGCTTTATAGATGCCGCGGGAACAGTGATGCAGGGTGCGAACTTGCCTACCGGCTATCCGCACACCGGCAGTGTCAGTGTTAGTAAAAATGGTCTCTACACGTTTACAGTGATAGACAAAAACGGCTTAAGCGATACACAAAATATTGTGGTAAATTTCATAGATAACGAAGCTCCTGATGTATCGTTCGGTTACGATGCCGGTAATACCGCTGCCAGCTGGGCACAGAACAAAACAGTGACGGTAACCGCCAACGATAAAACAAGTCCTGTAGTGGACGCAAGTGGAACTGTCACGGGCTACGACGGCAGCGGAGTGGCTGCAGTGCAATGGAAAAGAGGTGCTGATGGCACCTATGCGGCAATTACCAACGGCGGCAGCTTTGTTGCAGACCAAAATGCCACCTATTATATTAAAGTGACTGATGCAGTGGGTAACAGTACGCAGTATGCCCTGCCCATCAGCGGCATTGACTCATTAGCCCCTGCGGTTAGTGTTACAACACCGGCAGGATGGCAGGACACCGTATATAATGCTATAGTGGTTTATTCTGATGACTATAGCGGCATTGCTTCAGCAAAATATGCCATCGCGGACAACACGGACGTAACCCCCGCCGGGCTTTCGGACTTGCCGGCAAGCGGCGGCACTGTAATGGTATCAGCTGAAGGAAGCAACTATATCTATTATCAGGTGACGGATAAAGCGGGCAACGTAACTTCCGCATGGGCGGATGCAATCAATATTGACACCGCCGCCCCGGTCCTCACCGTGTCCGCTAACCAAGGCACGGCAGACGGGGATGCATATAATTCCGGGGACTGGACAAACGAGGATGTAGTATTCACTTTAGGAAACAGTGTGACGCAGCTTTCAGGAACCACATATCAGGTAAGCATCGGCGGCGGCACGTGGCAGCCTGTCACTGGAAATACCTTTACAATTTCTAGCGACACCAACACCACCTATCAGTTCAAGGCGGTGAGCGGCAGCGGCATAGAAAGCGGGGCCAGCGGCTATACAGTCAAAATTGACAAATCAGCACCGGTGGACGTATCTATCAACGGGGCTTCGGACATATGGCAAAACCAGGATGTTACGCTTACGGTTTCTGGAGATGATATTGAAAGCGAGATTAGGGAGTATTATTTTTCCATAGATGGCGGTATGAACTGGAGTACGGCTCAAGCATGGGGTGCGGGCGGCACAAATCAGTTTACTATTTCTACAGACGGTGACTATACTAATAAAGTAAAAGTAAAGCTGATAAATCATGCCGGCATAGAAACAGAAAGTAGCGTATACACCGTGAAACTTGATAAGATAACGCCCGTCTTCACCGTGTCTGCTAACCAAGGTGCGGCAAATGGTGAAACTTATAATTCCGGGGACTGGACAAACGAGGATGTAGTATTCACTTTAGGAAACAGCGTGACGCAGCTTTCAGGAACCACATACCAGGTAAACATCGGTGGCGGGGCTTGGCAGCCCGTTACTGGAAATGTCTACACAATCTCTGCCGACACCAATACTACCTATAAGTTCAAGGCGGTGAGTGGCGCAAACCTATTTGACCAAAGCAGCGAAACTACCGTTAGAGTGCAGAAATCGCTGGATAAGGCTATGGGTGCTTCCATGCTGTTTCCGGCGCCAAACACAGACAGCACGTGGTACAACACTGATACCACCATTCAGGTGACTAAGCCGGCGGCAGAAGCAAATAAACCTGCAATCACCGTGAAATATAACGTATGGAATGATACGGATGCCGAGCCGATTGGCAGCAGCGTTCTTGCCGGCAGCAGCATTGCTATCCCGGCGGATGGTAAGTGGAATTTAAAGATATGGACCGAAGATGAAGCCGGAAACTTCACCGACCCAATCCAGGAAAGCTATTACGTAGATACCACTGAACCGGTTATTGCCGATGTATACTATCAAACAATCTACGACGATGGTATCATAGGAGCGGCCACAGACTTTAATGTGGATAGGAATTTCTTTAACAAACCCATCCGTGTCACCGTAGAGGTTTCCGACGCACTGTCCGGTCCTGACACAGTCAGCTATTCTATGGATAGCTTAACCCATTCTGTAGCTATAAACGACAACGGATTGGCAACTTTTGACCTTGCTGCAAATACCGAGGGAAATTTAGTGATCGGTGCGGCGGATAAGGCCGGAAATACTATCGCTGCCGGCGATAAGATGACTTACGCTATCATCATAGACAACCACCCGCCGGTTATTGTTTTTAGCGGCGCGGACACTAGCGCTGATGCAGGCGATGCATGGTTGGCCGGCTCACAAACCGTAACCATGAATGTATATGATGCTGTCAATGACGAAGTTACTGCTTCTTTAGATAATTTGCATATTAGTGTGAAAAGATGGGATGGCACTGGCTACTCCGAGGATATGGCCGAGTTTAGTCAGTTGTTTACGGGCATTAGCGATGCAACGGATGTTGCCGCGAAATCTCATAACGTTACATTTAACGTCAGCGGCAAATATGAAGTCACCGTTAAGGCCTCAGACCGGGCAGGCAATGCCGCCGTTCAGCAGACCCGTTATATTAATGTAGATACAGACAGCCCGATTGATAACCCAACGCTGATGCTCAGTGGAGCAGAGGTAGATAATTCGGCATACTATCAGGCTGGGAACTACAGCATTGCCCCAGCTAAAGAAAATGATGTAAAACAAAGCCCGATTAAAGCCCAGTATAAGCTAAACAACACTGTCAACCCGGCAAATGATGTAGTCAAGTGGACGGATGTTCCAGAAGAAAACGTCCTTAGTGTGCTGGAGGGAGCAAATACCGTACAGCTTCGCACAATTGACGCGGCTGGAAATGTAAGCTTGGGTGTGACCTATACAGTCAACCGCGACATTACGCTGCCAACACTAAGCGGCTATACTCCGCTAAACGGGTCAATTGATACTAGTATCACCCCTACCATCAGTTTCACAGCGGATGAGCCGTTGGTAAAGGGCGACGGCTACCTCGCCATTTACAACGGGCGTATGCAGCAAAAGGTGATGGATGTTCACAGCGGCAACAATCGTGTCAAGCTGTCAAACGAAAACAAAACGGCCAACGTAACTCTGCCCGAGACACTGAACCAAAATACGCGATACTATATCGTTGTGGATAAAGGATTTTTCACTGACCGGGCCGGAAATAAAATGGCTGCCTTTGGCGGGCTAGATGCATGGAGTTTCAAGACCATTGCCGACTCTATTATTCCCGACAGCGAAATTACTGTACTCGGTTACACTGTAGAATTAATCACTAAAGACGGTGCAGATGGGGAGGAAACTAGTCAAACCCTTACTGCCGTTGTTGATAAAGAGGCTGAAAGGCAGCATAATATTATTGCTAAAGCCAGCTACAGTGAAAACGGAACAGATTACTTTGTTAAACTTAAGGTTAGACCGACAATGAGCGCCACACCGCGGGAAATCAGGGTATCAACTACGGCGGGCACAGCTGGGCTTTCCAGCAATGAGAAATATACTGATGTGCTTATTCCTCAGGATGCAAGCGAAGCTGTAGTTACAATTTCCCTGGGTAGTGGTACCAACAATCAATTTGCTATTAAAATAATCAATTCCAGTTATCAGGGAGTGGTAGAAACCGATGGTGCTGTCACTGCTACGGTAGAAGAGGGCAATCTGCTGAATTCGGTGGATTTAAGCAAGGAAATCGAGACGGCAAAGCTGCCGGGCACTACAGTTGATGTTACGGTGAAATTAGTTATTGAGCAGAAAGAGGAAACAGAGATACCTGACATTGCAGGGATTCAAGCAGCAGCGCCCAGAGCTTCGCTGCGGTTCTTTGACATATCCATGGAAAAAGTGGTTACAACAGCCAGTGAAGCGGGGGTCCCTACAACAGAAACTGAAGTAATCAGTACCACGCAACAGCCGGTGGTAATAACCATTGACCTTCCCGAAGAATTGCGGGGTAGATATACCTATCGAATTGTCCGGGAACATAACGGTGTGGTTGATATTCTGCCGGCGACAGTTGTTAACCGTGGTACCGCACTTCAGTTCCAGGCAGACCGTTTTTCCACTTATTCCATCGCGTATAAGCGCAGGTCCAGCAGTTTAGAAACTATATCAAGTGTACTTGCTGACACGGAGCATATGTCGGTGGACGTGGTAAAGCTTAATTTAGACACCGGCGCTGGCGTAGACTTGAATACCTTGCTGCCGTATTTCAAGGAGGATGACGTGGAAAACATTGTGGGATTTTCCACTGTAGTTGACGGGCAGGTGAAATGGATTGCGAAAGACGGCAGGACATATTGGTTTAAGGATAACGTAAAGAACTTTGACGATATTCAGGAGCATTGGGCGGCGAACGACATTCAATTTACTTCGGCAAGAGAACTGTTCAATGGAACGGAGCCGGGCATATTCTCTCCCGATATGAGTATGACCAGAGCAATGTTTGTCACTGTTCTTGGGAGAATGTGGGATGCTGAGGTAACTGGTTTCACCGTTTCAAGCTTTAAGGATGTGTCGGCGGACGCATGGTACGCCCCCTATGTTGAGTGGGCGGCGGAAGTCAATGTTGTTAATGGCTATGGCAACGAACTTTTTAGGCCAGATGATGCAATTACCCGCGAACAGATGGCGGTGATGGTTGCCAAATTTGCTGAATACACTGGACTTGCTCTTGCCGTAGAGAATGAAGCAGCAAATTTTGCCGATGATGACACTATCAGCATATGGGCGGCAGATGCGGTAAAGGCAATGCAGCAATCCGGCATCATCAACGGTAAGCTAAACAACCTCTTTGATGCGAAAGACACAGCCACCCGCGCTGAAGTTGCGGCAGTTCTAAAAAGATTTATTGAGAATGTTGTCGAGTAAGAACCAATACAAAACGTCAGCTTAGGCTGTATGCAGATGATATAAAATATCAAAATGAATTAATGAATAAACAGGTGGCCTTTACCAGCAAGATTGAACCGGGCCACCTGTTTTTCTTAAGAAGATAAGCTGATATTTTTAGATGAAGGGGGTTTAAATGGTCATATCATTTATCGTTAATTTTGCCTCATTAACCAAATTAAATATTTTATCAGCATATTCATAGAGCTTTTTGCCGTCTTCCGTTAAATAGATTTTCTTACCGATCTGTTCGAATAGGACGGCATCTAATTGTTCTTCCAACTTCCTTACCTGTACAGACACAGTCGGTTGACTAATATAAAGATTTTCTGCTGCTTTGGAGAAGCTCAAGTGTTAATTTTATATGTTCGGATGCTATTTTCGTTTTGGGTAGGCAGGTAATTATCCGACTAATAACCAATACATAAGTACAACATTGATATCTATCAAAGCCTTGAATTAGAAGAGAAATGGGGGATCAACAATAATGTGCGACACTTTAGTGGCATTAGGTAACTCTACTAGTGATGGTTCAGTAATCTTTGCAAAGAACAGCGACAGACAGCCAAACGAACCTCATATAATGGTTAGAGTTCCTAGAAAAAAGTATCAACAAGGGACCAAAGTTAAGTGCACCTACATTGAAGTTGACCAAGTGGAAGAAACCTACGAAGTATTTCTATTGAAACCTTCTTGGATCTGGGGCTGTGAGATGGGGGCTAATGAGTTTGGCGTTAATGTCGGAAACGAGGCGGTCTTTACCAAAGAAAAATATGCTAAGACCGGTCTCCTCGGCATGGATTTAGCAAGACTTGCTCTTGAAAGAGCTCAAACCAGTGAAGAGGCGTTACATCTAATTACCGACCTGTTAGAAAAGTATAGCCAAGGTGGGAACTGTGGTTACGAAAAACCATTTACTTACCATAATTCTTTTTTAATCGCTGATAAGGATGCTGCTTGGGTGCTGGAAACTGCAGGGCAGTACTGGGCTGCGCAAAAGGTAAAAGACATTAGAACCATTTCAAACTGCCTTACTATTGAAAAGGACTTCGAGCTTTGTCATGACCAATTAATCCAACATGCCATTGATAAGGGTTGGTGTAAGAGTGAAAAGGATTTTAACTTCGCTCAATGCTATACTGACAAGTTGATTACGCGTTTAAGTGGAGCAAACCAGAGGTGTAAAACAACCCATGCCTTTTTGGATAATAACAAAGGAAATATTACAGTAGAGAAAGTAGCAAGTTTACTTCGTAGTCACGACCAGAACATTGAAGGCAAGCAATTTAAAAAACACTCTTTACAAAGTGTTTGTATGCATGGGGGCTTTTTATTTGGAGATCATACCACAGGCAGCTATATTGCCGCTCTAAACAAACACCAAAATACTTATTGGGTAACCGGGAGTTCTACACCATGTATATCTCTTTTTAAGCCGCTATGGCTGATAGAAGGAGAGCGGGTTACCTTTTCTGAAGATGAAAAAGAAAACGCGATTGAATTTTGGCAAAGGCGCGAACAGCTGCATCGAATGATTTTAGAAAACAGGATTGCTGATCTCGACGAATTTTTAACCCAACGTGATAGGTTAGAACTAGACTTACAAAGGAAAATAGCTGCACTAAGTTTGCAAGATGTGTCCCAGCAAACACTACAAGAAATTATAAAATACGGTTTTGAAAAAGAAGAGCAATTGCTTACAAAAACTATTGAGAACAACCAGCACAATAGGTCACATATTGTGGGCAACCCGTACTTTAGATATTATTGGGGAAAGCAAAATAAGAGGTTAGCAGAGGAAATAGTGAAATAGTTTCAAGTTGCTCGTGGTACAATGAAGAGCAACTTTAATACAACGTTTTTCTAGATGAAGAAGGATAAAAGCTAAGGCTTATAGAATTTACAAAATTCAGAAAACAAACTTTTTCTTAAAAGATACTTCCTCGCGGCTTTACTGTTTAAGGAAAGTAAATTTTTTTGGAAGCTGAACAATAATTACTGCAACAACTACTAGGAAAGCACCTGCCATTTGTACAGGCTCTAAAAGCTGTCCCAAAAAAACATAAGCAAAAAATACTGCTGCTACCGGCTCTAACGTAGCTATAATACTGGCCCGCCCAGGAGCGACGTGTTTTAGGGCGGCGTTATAACAAAGGTAAGAGAATAAAGTGGGGATGATACCGATATAGAGCAAGTAGACCCATGTCATAGGGTGTTGGGTTTCGGTAATTATAGTTTTTGGAAAGAACATAGTGCTTAAAAAAAGTGATCCAATACCCTGGGAATATAAAATTATGGTCCATGGGTGATATTTATCCGCCACGTGTTTGCCGAAAATGGGATAGAGAGCGTAAGTTAGGCCTGCCATCAGCCCCCAGAGAATACCGGAAGTGTTTAGCTTGAGGTTGTTCAGGTCGTAACCTTTAACTACCAAGAAACACCCGCTGATTGTTAAAGCAATACATATAAGCTTCAACTTATCAATAGGTTCTTTATATATCATACGTGATAATATCGCTGTAATGGCAGGAGCAGTGTAAAGCAATATGGCAGCGGCGGCCACTCCGGTTTTTTCTATCGCGGTTAAGTAGGATAGATAGAATAATGCAACGCTTATTAAACCATAGGCAAGAAAAAAAGGTATATCATGCCGCTTAATGCGTAAGCGAGACCTATTGGCTGTCATGGTTAAAAGCAATATACCGGCGAAAGCGATTGTTGATCGAAACCAAACTATTTGCGTGGGAAGCAGGCCCAGTTTAAATAAATTTTCTCCAGCGATACCTAAGCTGCCCCAGGCTACAGCAGCAAGTAAAATGAGCATGTAAGCGGATGTCATATGGCTTCTCCTTCTCTAACGGAATTTTGAATTTCTTTGATTGAAAGCCTTGATGGCTGTATTATACAGGTCGACACGGTCGAGTGCAATAATTTTCCAGACTAGAGGTGGATAGTTAAGAGGTAAGCATTCGATTTGTCCCAACACAATCACTTGTGTTGAAAATTAGTAAAAAAAAACGGAGAGGGGAGTGTTGTTATGCTAATTTTATCAAAAGAGGATGTAAAAAAAGCGGTAACCATGCGGGAAGCTATTGATGCCGTTGAATTGGCATATAGCCACTATTATCAAAAGAAAGCTGAAACACCGCTGCGAACTAGGATTCATTGTGATCAGGTGAATGGAGACATGCTGTTTATGCCTGCTTTTATGGCCCAACAGGGGGGCGTAGGGATCAAGGTTGTATCCGTGTTTCCGGAAAATCTGAAGCAGGCTAAACCGACGATTTCTGCGGTGATGCTTTATAGTGATTCGGAGACGGGAGAACATTTATGTCTCATGGATGCCACATTTATGACGGCACTAAGGACCGGCGCCGCCTCAGGCGTGGCAACCAGGTATTTAGCAAAAGAAAGCAGCAGGAAGGCAGCTCTGTTTGGAACCGGCGGTCAGGCATTACGCCAGCTGGAAGCAGTACTAGAAGAAAGAAATATAGAAGAAGTTTTTATATTTGATATTAATGTGCAGCGGGCGACGGACTTTATAAAGCTTTGTGAAGAAGAGTTAGCAGGGTTTAGTTTTTCCGCGGTATTGGCAAACTCCCCAGCCCAAGCGGTACAAGATGCTGACATTGTAATGACTGCAACCACTTCCAAAACACCGGTGTTTTCCGGCAATGATATTAAACCGGGAACCCATATTAATGGAATAGGGTCTTTTACCCCGGAAATGCAGGAAATCGATGAAATAACATTGGCAAGAGCTGAAAAAATAGTGATTGATTCTTTTGACGCCTCCTTTAAGGAAGCGGGTGACCTGATTATACCGATGGAGAAAGGCGTGCTAAGTAAAGCGGATATTTATAGTGAAATCGGTAAAATTACCAGCGGTGAAATGCCCGGCAGAGAAAGTAACGAGGAAATTACCTATTTCAAATCCGTGGGTATAGCAGTGCAGGACATAGCGGTTGCAAAGATTATTTATGAAAATGCAAAGGTAAAGAGACTTGGACAGGAGATAGAAATATTTTAAAATATTAAGTGGCATTATTATAATATCTGAGGGTTAGGTGACGAAATGGATATAGCACGGAAAAAGCGAACAAGATTATACAGGGATATTGTAGCTCAAGTAAGAAAGCTGATTCAAGAAGGCACCTTGGCTCCGGGTGATCAGCTATTGCCGGAGCGGCAGCTGGCCGAAAAATTGGGAGTAAGCCGTTCGGCCCTGCGGGAAGCACTGACAGCATTGGATGCTATGGGCTTAATAGAAATTACGCCCGGTGGGGGCACATATGTCAAAAAAGTGAGTATGGAAAGTATGGTCGAACCTTTAGCCAGTATTATGCTGAAAGAAAGGGAAACAGTGTTTGATTTTTTAGAGACTCGTAAGATTTTGGAAGCAGAGATAGTTAAGTTGGCAGCAGAGAGGGCGGGTAAGTCAGACTTACAGACCATACGGGAAGCAGCTGTAGAAATGCAAAATGATGTAAATGCGGGAAGAGATGCGGACGATTCTGATGAAAGATTCCATATTGCTTTAGCGCTAGCAACCCAGAATTCAGTTTTATACCACACCATGGTGATGTTGACAAGCTTAACCAGAGAGGCGTATGCGCCGTTAAGAAGGGAATTGTTAAAAGGGCCGATACAGACTTGGTGCGAACAAAATTTTCAGATTTACGAGGCAATAAAAAACAATAAACCGCAAAAGGCAGCAGAGTTGGTTATAAAGCATCTGCAAATGTCAGAAGAAGAACTCCATAGTTTGATTAATGAACAATCAGATAAGAAGGATGACGGGGATTTGAACCTAAATCTGACGAAATAAAGAACCACTCTTGAAAAGGAAAGAATTAATCTAATTTGCAGAACCACAGGGCACCAATGAACGAAAATTCTTAAAATTTGCGCAAACAGGAAGGATATTTGAAAAATTTACCGAAGGAATATCTTACAATTGGTCCTACCATGATAAACTATCTGAATTTTGCAAAATAATTAGCCGCTTTAATTATGCAGTTATTAATGATGAGCCCAATGTCGACAATTGTCGCAATATTAGAAAAAGTATATCAAAATTGGTCATACCATGATAAACAATGCAGGTCATATTATACTGAGAGCTTATGTATATTTTACAGAAGGTGACCGCGATGGTTATTCAGATAGGAATAGCATAGAAAAGAAGACATATGATCCACTTTTAGAAAATATTGCAAAAAGAGGGGGGTGTTCACAAAAACGCTAAATGTGGGCCCGTTTGGGTTCAATGGTTTTAAATCCAGGTAGGAGAAAAAGGAGGATAAACATGGGTAAAAAATTAGTATTGTTATTACTGGTGGGTGTATTAGTGCTTGGCTTGGCCGGCTGCGGTGGCCAGCAGGCAGCTGAAGAGCCCGGTCAGGACCAGGACGCTAAGGAAGAGCCGGCTGCTTCCAATGAGCCAATTAAAATAGGCATTCAGGGACCGATTACCGGTAAATGGGCTATTGAGGGCACCGGTTTTGTCAATGGGGCAACTATATTGGCGCAACAGATCAATGATGAGGGTGGCCTTTTAGGACGCCAGGTTGAAATTGTTGAGGGTGATGACAAAGGGGAACCGAAAGAAGCAGCGCTGGTTGCCCAGAAAATGATTTCCAGTGGCGTTGTGGCTGTAGTAGGTGCATATAATTCGACTAATACAGATCCTATTTCCGATATGTACAATGAGGCAGGTTTATTGCACATAACTCCTTCATCCACCGCTACACACCTAACTGAAAAGGGATATACCCATTTCTTCAGAACCGCATTCCTGGATAACCGCCAGGGGCTTTTCGCTGCTGAGTTTATGGTCAATGATTTAGACAAGAAAAAGATTGCCATAATTCATGACAATACTACTTACGCCAAGGGGCTCGCTGAGTGGACTCAAAAATATATTGAAGAAAAAGGCGGAGAAGTGGTATTTATTGATGCAATTAAACCGGGAGAATTGGACTTTAATCCCACTTTGACAAAAGTAAAAGATACTAATCCGGAGGCACTTTGGTTTACAGGCTATTTTTCCGAAGGCGGGCTTTTATTGAGCCAGGCACGGGATATGGGTATGATGGTACCATTTGTGGCTGGTAATGCCAATAATAACCCGGACTTTTTCAAGATCGCTGGTAAAAGTGCCATCATGGAAGGTGGGGGAACCTTCATTATTTCTGAGCCGGGACCCTCTGACCTTGACAACCCTGAAGCAAATAAATTCGTTAGCGATTATGAGTCAAAATACGGGGAAATCCCTCCCAGCGTATGGACTTTGAGTGCTGCTGATGCTTTCAGATTGATAGTTAGCGCCATCGAAGAGACTGAAAGTACCGACGCTGATACTTTGGCAGAATACCTGCGTAATGTTAAAGATTTCCCGGGCATCACAGGTCCTATTAACTATGATGAGAAAGGTGACCGCAAGGGGACAATTCATAAAGCTTACAAATTCGATGAGAATGGTAGTTTGGTTAACTGGAACGCTTAATAATCAATTGCCTATAAGACTCACATTTTTGGTCCTGTTGGGAGAGATCGCCATGGTTTCTCCCGGGACCAACTATGATGCTCCTTTAGGAGGTTAGTTATGGATGTTTTTTTTCAACAAATAATTAATGGAATTACAGTGGGTTCCATCTATGCATTGGTCGCTCTAGGCTATACCATGGTTTACGGCATTTTAAAACTGATCAACTTTGCCCATGGAGAATTGTTTACATTGGGTGCTTATTTTGCACTATCACTTATCGTTAGTGCAGGGTTGGTTAACATCATTCCTAATTTAGTTATAGGCCTGTTGGTATTAGTGGTTCTTATTGGCGGCTCCGTGGCTGTGGCTGGTGTAGTTCTGGAAAGAGCCGCCTACAAGCCCTTAAGAAATGTGGGGCGTTTGCCCCCTCTTGTATCTGCTCTTGGTGCTTCAATATTTTTTCAAAATGCCATTATGCTCCTTTATGGTCCAAACTATAAGGTGATGCCAGAAAATATAGTCCCGGCAATTACATGGGAAATTTTTGGCATACAAATTACATTAATGCGGTTAATAATACTTTTAGTTTCAGTAAGCTTAATGCTTGGTCTTTATTTCTTAATTCAGAAAACGCTTTTAGGTTCGGCTATTCGTGCCAGTGCACTAGACCATGATACTGCTCGATTAATGGGTATCAATGTAGATGGTATTATAAGCATGGTGTTCATTATTGGACCTGCGCTAGGTGGAATTGCCGGGATGATGGTGGGCCTATACTATCGACAAATAAGTTTTATGATGGGATGGTCTTATGGACTTAAGGCATTTACCGCTGCTATTTTGGGTGGAATAGGTAATATCCCCGGTGCTATGCTGGGCGGCTTGATTTTAGGGGTGGTGGAATCTTTAGGAGCGGGTTATTTTTCTGCGTCATGGAAAGATGCTATCGCCTTCTTTATTTTAATTGTAATCCTTATCTTTAGGCCTACCGGTTTGCTGGGTGAAAGAGTTGCAGATAAGGTATAGAAAAGATTAGGAAGAACCTCTTTATTTTATTGTTAGTAATGACGGTACAAAATTAGTAACAGAGAGGATCATGGGATATGTTGCAAAGATTAAAGGATTTAGGTAAGTGGTGGTATTTGATTCCGGCTCTGCTTGTACTGGCTTATCCTCTCAAGGCCAATTCCTATTGGATTGACGTAGGATTTTTCTTCGGGCTATATATTCTTTTAGGCTTGAGTTTAAATATTATAGTTGGGCACGCCGGATTGTATAATCTAGGTCACGCGGCATTTTATGCTATAGGTGCTTATGTGACAGCAATCTTAAATACCCAGTTTGGCATTCCCATCTTTTGGTTACTGCCGGTCTCCGCATTAGTGGCCGCGGCAGTTGCATTTGTGATTGTCAGACCTATTTTACACCTCCGTGGAGATTATCTGTTGATTGTTACCCTTGGCTTTTCGGAAATTGTTCGCATTGCATTAATTAATGACCCGTTAGGATTGACCGGAGGGCCCAACGGAGTTTTCGGTATAGCTAGGCCATATTTATTTGGTTTTAAGCTAAGTCAGCCCAATCATTTTTATTATCTTATTTGGTTGCTGGTAATTATAGTTATTCTAGCCCAACGCAGGTTAGATAACTCACGCATTGGCAGAGCCTGGAACTATATCCGCGAGGATGAGCTGGCGGCTGAGGCTATGGGAATAGATACTACAGGGGTTAAGCTGCTTGGCTTTGTAGTGGGGGCTGCTTTGGCAGGTGTGGCTGGAAACGTTTATGCTGCCAAGATGATGATTATTTCTCCCGATAGTTTCACAATATGGGAATCGGTAATTATGTTCGCCATTGTTATTCTGGGTGGAGCTGGCTCTATTCCGGGTGTGATAATAGGTACATTTGGGATGGTGGTACTCCCCGAGATATTCAGAGAATTCGCCGAATATCGTATGCTGATATTTGGTGGAGCTATGATCATTATGATGATTTTCCGTCCGCAGGGGCTGTGGCCTAGTCAGCGTATGAGACGGGCAATGGAAGATGATGAAGTGGAGCTGCCGGAACCGGAACAATCAGCTGTTTCGATTTAAATACAGATAATAAAGGTTAGGGGTATGCCATGAACATTCTTGAAGTATCGCAATTAACTAAGACCTTTGGTGGTTTAACAGCTGTTAGCTCTGTAGATTTCAACATTAGAAAAGGCGAAATTCTTGGATTGATAGGTCCGAACGGGGCTGGCAAGACGACGGTATTCAACCTAATTACGGGAATATATCAGCCTGACCAGGGAGATGTGAGCCTGGAAGGGAAAAGCGTGGTGGGGTCTAAGCCCCATGTTATTGCCGGCAGCGGGATAGCTCGAACTTTTCAGACCATCAGGCTATTTGGAACCATGACAGTTCTGGAGAATGTTATGTCCGGCCAGCATGTAAGAAGTAGAGCAGGGCTGTGGGCATCTATTTTTCAATCCCGTCAGCAAAAAAAAGAAGAAGAGCAGATATATCAGGTTGCTGAAGAAAAGCTTAAGTTAGCAAAAATTTGGCATGTTCGCAATGAATTGGCTAAAAACCTGGCTTATGGGGACCAAAGACGGTTGGAAATAGTTCGGGCATTAGCTACATTTCCCAAATTAATTATTTTAGATGAACCTGCCGGCGGCTTAAATGAGCAGGAAAGCTTCGAATTAATGGGACTTATCAAAACTATCAGAGATTCCGGGATTACCGTACTACTAATCGAACACGACATGAGTGTAGTAATGAATGTATCTGACCGAATCGTAGTACTGGATAACGGCGAAAAAATAGCCGAGGGAACCCCGGAGGAAATACGAGCCAACGAGAAGGTTATTGAGGCTTATCTAGGAAAACAAGAGGATGATTTCTAATGACTTTATTAAAAATAGAAAATTTACACATTAATTATGGTCATGTCCATGCACTTAAGGGTGTTTCCCTTGAAGTAGGTGAGGGAGAAATTGTGACACTGCTCGGCGCTAATGGTGCAGGAAAGACTACAACTCTTAGAGCAATCTCCGGATTACTAAAAGCTGTTAAAGGGGATGTTCTGTTTAATGGCGATTCTCTAAAAACTGTTAAGGCACATGATAGAGTTGAATTGGGTATTTCCCAATCCCCGGAAGGCAGACGGGTTTTTTCCACCTTAACTGTACACGAAAATCTTAGTTTAGGTGCTTATTCGAGAAGAAAAAAAGACTGGAATGTAGTAGAAAAAACTCGGCGTTTTGTATACGATCTCTTTCCGCGGCTAGAAGAACGCAAGAATCAAACTGCCGGAACTCTCTCCGGGGGCGAACAGCAGATGCTGGCTATTGGGCGTGCCTTGATGGCCAAACCAAAGTTGATGCTGCTGGATGAACCATCGTTAGGCCTCGCGCCTTTATTAGTACAAAATATTTTTAAAACTATCAGGGAGATCAATAAACAAGGCGTTACTATTTTATTAGTGGAACAAAATGCGCGGGCTGCATTAAAAGTTGCCAGCAGAGGGTATGTGTTAGAAACGGGGAACTGCGTTCTTAGTGGTAGTGCCGATGATTTACTTGCCGACGAAGCTGTGCGGAAGGCTTACTTAGGCGAAAAATAAAAATGCAACCATGCACCAGCACAAGTTACTTATCAAGGTTTTCCTTATACAAAAGAAACTAAGTCACCAAAGAGGTTCTGCCTGCGCCAGGGTTTTAATAAGAATTAACATGATAAATGCAGGCGATACTTTTTATTGGATACGTTGGCTGACGATGGTCAGACCAATTGATCGGTTCGCGGCAGGTTACTAGTTAGGGGGGGATAATTTTGCGGGTGGAGGAACATCCCATTATAAATTTTACCAGGGGTAAGAAGGTTAATTTTTTCTTTAACGGACGGGAAGTAGAAGGTTATGAGGGAGAACCTATTGCCGCGGCACTACACGCTGAGGGAATTAAAGTCCTACGGCATACTCATAACAAAAACCGGCCTCGGGGATTTTATTGTGCGATTGGAAATTGTTCTTCCTGCTTAATGAAAGTGGACGGGATTCCCAATGTGCGTGTTTGTGTAGAAGCACTAAGGGAAGGGATGCATGTCCAAACCCAGTCCGGAAGGGGTGAACTGCGTGATAACAACTGATATCGTAGTGATCGGTGCCGGACCCGCCGGTTTAAATGCTGCTATCACTGCAGCTTCCATGGGTGCAAATGTTCTTTTACTGGAGCGTAATGTCTTGGAAGGTGGGCAGTTAATTAAACAGACCCATAAATTCTTTGGGTCTAAGGCGCAGCATGCTGCTGCCCGGGGTATTGACATTGCTAAGGCTCTTTACCAAAGTGCCAGTCAATACCCTAATGTTACCATGAAATTTGGGGCAACAGTACTTGGCTATTATGAAGATGGGGTCATAACTGCGGAGCACCACGAGAGCATCATCACCATCAAGGCAAAAAAATACATTGTGGCCACTGGAGCCGCGGAAAAGTCACTGCCTTTTCCCAATAACGATCTGCCCGGAATTTATGGAGCAGGGGCGGTTCAGACGCTGACAAACGTATATGGGGTTCTACCGGGAAAGAAAGTGCTCATGATAGGGTCAGGTAATATCGGACTGATTGTAAGCTATCAATTGCTGCAGGCCGGGGTCCAGGTCGCAGGCATAGTAGAGGCGGCGCCGGAAATAGGTGGTTATCTTGTGCACGCAGCGAAAATAAGGCGAGCCGGAGTACCTATTTACACTTCTTATACCATAAAGGAAGCTTATGGAACGGAGATGGTGGAAGGCGCATTAATTATGCAGCTTGATAAGAATTGGCAGCCACTTTCGGGAACGGAGATAGATATTCCGGTTGACGTGGTCTGTATCGCAGTGGGACTGACGCCGCTGACTGAACTGTTGTGGCAGGCCGGGTGCAAAATGAAGTATGTGCCGCAATTAGGCGGGCATATTCCCGTCAGGGATGAGAACCTTACCACCACTGTTTCGGATATATATGTAGCGGGTGACGTCAGTGGCATAGAGGAGGCCAGTGCGGCTATGGTAGAGGGGAAACTGGCCGGGGCAGCTGCAGCAAGTAGTCTGGGTTATGGCAGCGGTAAATTTGCTGAAATACGCCGGGAGGCCCTGGCACAGCTAGCGGAGCTGCGCTCCGGTCCGGCAGGGGCAAAGATACGCAAGGGATTAAAACTATTAGTTGGTTAGAAAGAAGGGTTAACATGCTAGCCAAAACGGGAGTGCCGACAAACGAAGACATTCAAAAAGTTATGCCAACCGAGAAGAGGGCGGAGCAGGGTCCGGTGGCTGTCATGGAATGCTTTCAAAAAATACCCTGCGATCCCTGTTTTACCGCCTGTCCCAAGGGAGCAATAAAAGAGTTTTCTGATATAAATGATACTCCGTCCATGATTGAAAGCAAATGTACCGGTTGTGGAATTTGTGTGGCGTACTGCCCGGGGCTTGCGATATTTGTTATTGATTACACTTATTCTGACGATGAGGGGTTATTAAAAATGCCCTATGAATATCTGCCGCTGCCCGCTGAAGGCAGCCGGGTGGAGACTCTTGACAGGGAAGGACGATTGGTTGGGACTGCTAGAGTTGTCAAAGTACAGCGGATTAAAGGCCAGCAGAAGACACCGGTTGTTTGGTTGGCAGTACCAAAAGAATTATTAATGACAGTTAGAAATATTCTGGGAGGGGGGATAAGTTGTGGCGGATAGAACTATAGTCTGTCGCTGCGAGGATATTAGCATGGCAGAGATAAGGGATTTGATCAAACAAGGTCACACAAGCATTGATGAAATTAAGAGAATTAGTCGTAGTGGGATGGGACCCTGTCAGGGAAGGGGCTGCCGTCAAATTATTGCCGCTGAGATTGCTAAAGCCACAGGTTGCCCCATAGAACAGGTAGCAGTACCCAAATTCCGGCCGCCTATTAAACCAATTAGACTTGGCTATTTATTAGGTGGTGAATAGGGATGCGTAAAACTGCAGGTGCTGTTATTATTGGCGGCGGAATTCACGGTTGTTCCATTGCTTATAATCTGGCAAAAAAAGGGATGAAAGACGTAGTGCTGCTGGAGAAAAGATTCCTTTGCAGCGGCGGGTCGGGTCGGTCGGCTGCGGGAATACGTCACCAGTTTGGCACGGAAATTAACATTCGCTTGGCCGCTGCCAGCGTACGCATGATGGAAAGTCTAGCCGAAGATTTGGCATATCCCCGGGGCATCGATTTAATGCAGGGCGGATATATGATGCTGGCTTTTTCAGATTCTCAACTGGATCAGTTTAAAAAGAACGCGAAGCTGCAAAATTCCCTAGAGGATGTAAATACCCGTATCTTATCGGTAAATGAAGTAGAGCAAATTGTCAAAGGAATTAATCCTGAAGGGCTAGTGGGTGCTTCATTCAATGATCGAGATGGACACATAGATCCATTTCATGCTACTCAGGCCTACGCCAATGCGGCAAGGCGTTTGGGTGCGGATATTTACACCGGGACAGAGGTGGTGGATGTTCTTGTTCAGGGGGGAGCGGTTACGGGAGTGGTCACGGATAAAGGGGATGTTATTAGTACGCCCATGGTGATTAATGCAGCCGGCCCTTATGGAGGGGTTGTTTCTGAAATGGTTGGTATTCAAGTGCCATTATACCCTGAAAGACACCAGATATTAGTGACTGAACCGTTGGAAATGTTTTTACCCTGTATGGTTATTTCCTTTACCCACGGAACATATTTTAAGCAGACACCGCACGGCAGCTTATTGCTGGGTGTAGGTGACCCCGACCATGAGGTAAAGGACTTCAATGAGGAATCAACCTGGCAGTTTCTGAAGGATGTAGCCCAAAAGGTTACTTATCATTTACCGTTGTTAAAGGAAGTTCGGGTGGTGCGTCAATGGGCAGGATTATATGATATTACTCCGGACTCCCAGGCTATTTTAGGCAAAACTGATGTTGAAGGTTTCTATTTGGATATTGGCTGGAGTGGCCATGGACTGCAGTTGGCTCCAATTGTCGGTAAAATGATGGCTCAGTTAATCACCGGTGAAAAACCTGACATCGATATCTCATGCATGGATATTAACAGGTTTAAGCAAGGCAGATTGATACCTGAGCCAGCGTGCGTTTAACAATAGCTTAGTGCTGCCAAACAAGTCAAATAATGATTTGGGTGAGGTGAAAATCGTGAAGGTTTTAAGAGTAAAGGGTGAGTTATGTACTCAGTGTTATGCTTGTGAGGAAGTATGTTCAACTAATGTTTCCAAGGAAAGGGACCGCTCAAAGTCAGCCATCGGTATTGGTGAGAAAGCGGTGGATACCGGGCGGGTGGACATCACTACTTGTGATCAGTGCGGGCAATGCATCGAGGTTTGTCCTACCAATGCGCTTTATCGGGCAAAAAGCGGTGTAGTGCTTCTTAATGAGGATGATTGTGTCGGGTGCCTTTCTTGTGTGGGCTTTTGTCCGAGCGGTGCGATGTTCCGGCATGAAGACTTATTGGAACCTTTTAAGTGCACTTCTTGTGGGAAATGTGTCAAGGAATGCGCCGAGGGTGCGTTGTATCTGGAGGACCTATAAAATAAACACCCAGTGCGTAGCAAAGTTATTATAGGGAGGTTTTAAAATGTGTGGAGGGTGTAAAACTGTCCCCGTTGATAAATTAAAAGAAAGCCATAAAGTGTATAAGACTTTTAACTACCAGTTACAACCGGTGGATAAGGGGTATGCAAATAGAACACTGTATATAAATCTGTCAGAGCAGAGCATAAGAGAAAAGCCGGTTACACAAGAAATGAAAGACATCTTTACCGGTGGTCGTGGTTTTGGCTTATACCATCTTTGGCATGCCGTAACCGGCAAGACAAAGTGGAATGACTCAGAAAATGAAATTGTTATTTCCAGTGGACCCTTAGGTGGAATTACTCAATATCCCGGTGCCGGCAAATCTATTGTTGTCACTCTTTCTCCGGCTACCGGTACAGTCATTGACAGTAATGTTGGTGGGTTTTTTGGACCATTCCTAAAGTTCTCCGGTTTTGATGCCCTGGAAATTCAAGGCAAGTCAGAAAAAGATGTAATAATCTTTATTGATGGTGATAAAGGAACTGTTTCAATTGAGGATGTTGAAGTTACTGATATGAATACCCACGTCTTGGTGGAGCAGCTATCCACTCTGTATGCAGATAATGATGAAGATAAGAAAAACATTGCCATTGTTTCTACCGGCGAGGGCTCTGAAACTACATTTATGGGTATGCTGAACTTTTCCTTTTATGATAAAAAACGTAATGTCATCAGAATTAAGCAGGCCGGCCGCGGGGGTACAGGTACCGTCTTTCGGGACAAAAAAATTAAAGCACTGGTGGTTAAATTTAGCAGCCTAAAGGGGAATTCCAATCACCCGGCTGATAAAAATCTCCTAGATGAAACCGGCATTAAAATGCACCGAGAAATTGCAACCTTGGATCACAAGCAAAACAGCATGCGTAAACGCGGTACCATGCATTTGCCGATAATTATGCATGACCACGACCTGCTTCCTGTGCATAATTTCAAACACGGCTCCCATCCCGATGCTGCGCCTATTCTTAACTGGGATACCCGCTTAACTCATTCCGGTGCCGATGGCTGTTGGTTTGGTTGTACCTTAAGCTGTGCTCAAGTAATTCATAACTATGAATTGAAGACGGGGCCCTATATAGGTGACAAGGTCTATGTGGACGGTCCGGAATATGAGACTATAGCCGGTGTTGGTTCTAACTTAGGCATTTTTGAACAGGACCATATTATAGAAACGAATTTTTACTGCGATACCTACGGGATAGATACCATTTCATTCGGTACGGCTACTGCCTTTGCTATGGAATGTTTTGAAACCGGGATTATAAACAAGGAAATAACCGGTGGGTTGGATTTGAGCTTTGGCAATTCCGAGGTCGTACTTGAATTGCTGCACCAAATGGCTCGCGGCGACGGGTTTGGCAAGGTAGTTGGCCGGGGTGTGCGGCGTATGAAGCAGCTATTCGTTGAGAAATATCAGGCTGACCCGCAGTTTTTGAAGGATATTGGGATGGAAACAAAGGGGCTTGAGTATTCGGAATATGTATGTAAGGAATCTCTGGCTCAAAAGGGTGGTTATGGATTAGCTAATAAAGGGCCGCAGCATGATGAAGCGTGGTTGATATTTATGGATATGGTGTTAAATCAAATACCTACCTTTGAAGCTAAGGCAGAAGCCCTGCATTATTTCCCGATGATGCGCACCTGGTTTGGGCTTAATGGATTGTGCAAATTACCTTGGAATGACATTGTTCCCGAGGATAACGCTGACCAGCCAGAGCCGGAAAAAGTACCGGAACATGTACAAAATTATGTAAACCTTTTTACTGCAGTGACCGGACGCGAAATAACTAAAGAGGGTCTTATTGCTCAGGCTGAAACCGTGTATAACTTCCAGCGCGTATTTAATTTAAAAATGGGCTTTGGCACCAGGCGGTACGATGCAATTCCTTATCGCTCTGTGGGACCCGTTACGGTGGAAGAGTACCAGTCCCGGGCTGAGCGTTACGACAATCAGATGAAAGAGATAATAGGTGTGGACCCTGCGGATAAATCCGTAGAGGAAAAGTTGGCAATAACCAGGCAATACCGGGAGAAACAGTATGAGATGTTGTGTGATTCCGTATATAAACGGCGCGGTTGGACCGCCCAGGGGGTGCCCACTTTAGAGACGCTTAAACGGCTGAAAATTGATTTCGTTGACGTGGTTGAGGTGGTAAGCCAACACTTAGATGTTTGAAAAAGTACCGAGACGCCTGGAGTTGGTAACATGAAGATTGTAGTTAAGGCCATGGGTATGGCAGACAAAGTATTGGGGGGCAAGGATGGGCTTGTGCTAACCTTGGAGGAACCGCTGACGATAAAAGAAATATTGAGCACAAAGCTGGGCGTAGACCCGGGAGCAGTTATGGCTGTTTTAGTTAATGGGCACTATCAGAAAAGAGATTATGTACCCCGCGAGGGGGATGAAATAGTGCTGGTGCCGCCGCTTGGAGGGGGGTAATTGGAAAGGACCTTTCGCGAGGGCTTGACTGGGAAGTTTGAGCAGTGTGAGTATGGGGGAATGAGGGAAAAGATGTGAATCTTTCGAGCATTAGGAACTTCAAAGCCAAAGACGCTTTGGCAGGTCCAGTGATGGTTGTGAAAGATACCATTAAAATAGCCGAATTAAAACAGGGTCAATATTCATGGCTGGTAGTGGTGGATAATAAAGGGGCAGCGCTGGGTATCGCTCACAGTACCGATCTAATAGGTGCAGCGGAAGAAAAGCATCTATCCAAGATGATGTCCGATAAGTTTATACCGGTACAGCCAACGGCATCATTGTTTGATCTGCTGGAACTAATTAAAACTGAGGATAAGCTGGAGTTCTTTTTGGTGCAGTTTAATGGACACATTCAAGGTGTAATTGATATTAAAATATTACTGGAAGAAATATGGAAGATAGCTTTGGAGACCGAGGCAAAGTTAGATGCTGTGCTTAATTCGGTTCAGGAGGCCGTGACCGTCATCAATGATAAAGAAGAGGTAGTGGGTTGGAATGAAAAGGCCCAAGAACTATATGGGATAAAGTATCAAGACATTTTGGGGAAGAAACTAGGTACTTTTTTTGAAAATTTGGTTGTAACTAAGGCAAAAAATGAAAATAAGGAATTTAGGGACTCTTACCACCAATCGCGTAATAACACCCATGTACTAATTAATGCTAAACCAGTAAAGCTAGAAGGGAGAGTAATTGGTGGTGTTTCTTCCGAACGTGATATCACCGAGTTGTTCTACCTGCATAAGAAGCTATCTAAAACAGACTATCAGCTACGGAAATGGGAAAAAAGAATGGATGAAATAAGAGGTGACGATGACCCATTTGTTAAGATAGTTGGCCGAAGCAAGAAATTAAACATGGTATGCAGTATGACAAGGAGAGTAGCCAAGACCAGTGCTTCGGTACTGGTCAGGGGCGAAAGTGGAGTGGGCAAAGAATTGTTTGCTGATGCTATCCACAGTACAAGTTCACGCAAAGACAGGCCTATTGTTGTGGTTAATTGCGCAGCTATCCCCCAGACATTGTTTGAGAGTGAACTATTTGGCTACCAGAGCGGTTCATTTACCGGAGCAGATAAAAGCGGTAGAGCTGGAAAGTTTGAACTTGCAAACAAGGGAACAATATTTCTGGATGAAATTGGTGAACTGGAACTAAATATGCAAGCGAAACTGCTTCGGGTACTGCAGAGTAAGGTGTTTTATCGGGTAGGGGGGCAAGAACCAATAAAAGTGGATGTACGCATAATCACTGCCACAAACCGAGATCTAGAAAAGATGGTAGCTGAAGGCACTTTTCGAGAGGACTTATATTACCGGCTGAATGTGGTGTCACTTGACATTCCACCGTTACGGGAACGCAGAGAAGATATAACTGATTTAGTTGAACTGTTTATGAACGAATTCTGTCGATTATATGGCAGAAACGGGTTGGAAGTTGAGCAGGAAGTGATGGCATTACTGGTTAATTATCATTGGCCAGGAAATGTGCGTCAGTTGAGAAACGTGGTCGAAAGAATGGTAGTACTGACAGAAGACAGCACTGTGCAAAAACACCACCTGCCTCGGGAAATAAGAATATCGGCGTTGGAAAGTAACACGGAAGAATTCAGTTTGCCCGGTAGGACTGAACGCACTGAGAGAGACTTGATTTTTAAGGCACTGGAAGAAACCAATGGCAATAAAACAGAAGCTGCGAAAAAACTTGGCATACCCCGTAGTACTCTTTATTATAAATTAAATTCATATAAAAAAGATATTCAAGAAAAATAGGTATTGGCACCGGGGGTCTGGGTTTCCCCGGTTTATTAATGTTTAAAATAGTTTTTTAGAATAAACATAACGTTGGCCGGCCGTTCGGCAAGTCTGCGGGTGAAATACGGGTACCAATCTTTTCCATAAGGCACATAGCACCGGACAGTATAACCATCTTGGGCTAATTTTTCCTGTAGGTTGGTAGAGATACCAAACAACATTTGAAATTCAAAAAGAGAACGAGGGATGTTGTGGCCATTAGTAAAGCGGATGGTGTGGTCAATTATAGCTTCATCATGGCTGGCTATGGCAGCGTAATTACCTTCCAGCAGGTGCTGTTCAATGATATTTTTTAAATTATCATCAACATCTTCTTTATTGGGATAGGCGACATCTTTGGGTTCTTTGTAAGCACCTTTGACAAAGCGGTAGTTTGCTTTTAAGTAGGATAGTTCTTTCATGTCAGCTACAGTCCGGTATAAGTACGATTGCAATACTAAACCCACATTATCTGGATAGTTTTCTTTTAAGCGTTTAAATATGCTGATAGTTGCTGCCAAATGACCATGGTCTTCCATATCAATACGAACAAAGTTGTTCAATTGACGTGCTTTGCTGACAATACGTTCTACATTGCTGCAGCAAAAATTATCGTCAATATCCAGTCCCATCTGAGTTAGTTTTAAAGAAACGTTACTATTTATCTTCGACTGAGCAATACCCTCAAGTGTTTTTATATATTCATCTGCTGCCCCGGCGGCTCTGTCGAGGGAGAGAATACTTTCGCCCAGATGGTCCAAAGTCGCTATTATTCCTTTACTATTAAGTATTTTTACATTTTCTATAGCTGTTTCTAAAGTTTCTCCCGCCACAAAACGCTTGGCGCCTAGCTCAAGACCATGCTTATTTGCAAAGCTGGAAATCACTTTATTGTTGGTAACGCCTAAGACAAGAGAGCGAGCTACTGACATTTTACTTACCTCCTGATAACTTGTTTTAATAGTATTAGATATAACTATTGCAAGTTTCAGACCAATTGAGGGAATGGGTTACAGGAGGAAATATAACGGTATAACTACCACCAAAGGGTGTCTCTTTGATAGCAATTGTGTCCAATGTCAATCAACTGACATTACTGTGCAAAAAACTGACATCAGACTGTTGATGCCCCCTGCAGAAGCCCGGTGTTTATGGTCTTTCCCTTGGCATCATTTTTGCTATATTAAGATGCAGGGGGTGTTAGGATGAAGCTGTTGGAACTGATGGATTTATTTCCAAAAATCGTAGCTATAAACTATAACCCAGATGCGTTGGAAAAAGATATAAAAAAGGTGCTAATGTATGGAGAAGAAACGGAAACAGGGAGTGTTATTTTCTTAGAGGCCGGGAGACTTCCTTACTCTGGGGAAAATCTATCGTTTGATGATGTAGTTGCAATAGCAGTCTACTGCCGGGAAAAGTCAGTTATAGATGGTCAGATATTGGCTGCACTTTTGGCTGCAAATGTACAGTTGTTGATGTTACCTTCGGAAGTTAATTTTAATGTTTTATCATCTATTGTGAAAGGGCAATATGCTGGGCAAGATTTCGCAGCTCAGAAAGAAGAATGGTGGTATGATGAACTTTTAGCGTATTGACTCCGCAAGTTGTACTGAAAAATTGTGTGTGGTTTTTACGCTGTAATTTAGTAGGTTATTACAAACCCCACTCGTGGTCTGTCTAATATTATAGGCGGATTTTTTTATGCCAAAAAGAGCTTTGCCTATCTATCGGAAGTGCCGGAGTTTCATGATAAGTTGATTGTACCGGGACAGCCGCAATTTATTGCTTGTGATTTATCTGACTGGCTAGCTAGTAAAGGTGGAAGGACTGTTTGCTAGATATGACTTTTAATAAACAAGAAAAGCTGGAAAATGGTGGTGAGATGATGCACCATTTTCGTTTTTCTCCCCTAGTATCAGAGAATTCCCACATCATTTGTGTCCCGCTATGGGACAGTTTATCGTGTACTATGGTCAATAGTGTCGCATAACGAGACGGTTGCGACGGCAAACCGGGGTATAATCGTTTGGCATCTGTTTTGCATCTAAGTAATGTAGGAGGTGATTTGTTTTGAAAGCTAGATACGGATCTATTGCATTAGGACAGGAAGTAATGGATCAGGGCTTATGCACGGGCTGCGGCCTCTGCGTGGGGATGTGCCCATACATTAAGTCAATTAATGAACGGGTGGCGGTAATTCACCCCTGTGGCAAGGAGGATGGCAACTGTTATAAGATTTGCCCTAAAACGCTCACTGATTGGGTAGAGATGGATAACCAAGTTTTTGGCGGTCGCCGGCAGGACCATATTTTGGGAAATTACCAGAAAATTCTGTTCGCTCGCACCAGGCAAGCGCATGTTCATGAAAAGGGGCAGTATGGCGGGGTGGCCACCAGCCTTCTATCTTTAGCGATTGAGAAAGGGCAGGTTGATGCTGCTGTAGCTACCGGGGGCCCGGCAGGGGAGATTCCAAAACCAACAGTGGCTCACAGCAGAGAGGAAGTTTTGGCCTGCGGCGGTTCCCATTATTCAGCCAGTCCATCCATGGGCGCGGTTAATCAGGCCGTTAAAGAGGGAGCAGCCAGAGTAGCAGCTACAGGTCGCCCCTGCCAAGTGTTGGCGTTAAGAAAGATGCAGGCGCTGGACGGGGATAGCAGTCACAATCTTGCTGCGAATAAGGTAAATTTTATTGTCGGCCTCTTTTGTTTTTGGGCTTTGGACAGCGCTATTTATTCTTTTTTATCCAAACAGGTGGGTGTCAAAGGGATACTCAAAGTGGACATTCTCGTTGACGGTATCGAAATTACTACATCTACAGGTAAAATAAAAATTCCCGTGGATAAAGTGCGGCCCTATATCCGCAGTACCTGCCAGGAATGTTTTGACCCCACATCGGAATTTGCCGATGTATCTGTCGGTTCTACAGAGTATGACCCCGGTTGGAATACGCTGATCGTCAGAACCAAAAAAGGTGAGGAAATGGTGGATATGGCTGTTAACGAAGGAATTATTGAAACTAAGGCCTATCCGGAAGAACGACTGCCCATGCTTTATACCGCTGTACGCAATAAAAAACTGCGGGTGCTGCAGCAGAAGGAACAAAATACCGCGCGCTATTTACAATTGGACGATGAATACAAGCAGGGAATTATTGATCAGGGGGTGAGGAGAGTATGAGTTTCTTAAGCCTGCAGGTTAATGAAGTAGGTAAACAAGTGCTAATGACAGGTAATGAAGCGGTTGCTCGTGCCGCCATTGAGGCCGGAGTAAGTTACGCTTCGTCATACCCAGGGTCTCCATCCTCTGAGATTTTGGGAAACTTGGGTAAGCTGGCTAAGCAGCATAACCTATATGCAGAGTGGTCCACCAACGAAAAAGTGGCTCTGGAAGGAGCCGCCGCCGCCTCATTTGCCGGTGTACGGGCCATCTGTATTGTCAAACCGGACGGGTTAAATGTTGCCTTCGATACCTTAAAAAGCTTGACGTCGTCAGGCACTAAAGGCGGACTGGTGCTGGTGGTTAGCGACGACCCATCTGCGCACTCAAGCACCAACGAGGAGGATTCACGTTACCTGGAAAAAGTGGCGCACATGCCCATTTTGGAACCCAGCACTCCCCAGGAAGCCAAAGACATGACGGTCGCTGCATTTGATTTATCGGAAAAGGTCAAGCTGCCAGTCTGTATTCGCTCGGTAACCAGGATATGTCACGCCAGTGGCAACGTAACCATTGGGCCGGTTAATAAATCCATTAAGCAGCCTGTAATGGGTCCCGAGGACCGGTTCGTTACCAACATTTTATTCCATGCTGTCCAGGAGAAGAAGTTAGCCATGCTGGCACAGCTGGCGGAACAATGGCCCTTTAACCGTTATCAGGGCCCGGAGAATGCAAGAACCCTGATAATCACGGCGGGACCGGGCTTCGTCTATGCCCAAGAGGCTCTATCGGTGTTGGGTGTTGAAGAACAGGTGGGCATTCTCAAATTGGGTATTTCCTGGCCCCTTCCCGAAAATTTTATTGTCAATCATCTTGAGCATGCTGATCAGGTAATTTTTTTAGAAGAAATAGAGCCTTTTAATGAAGAAAATATCATGCGTTTGGCGGCGCACCGGCTGGAGGAAGTTTATCCCATTAAGTTTTACGGGCAAAAGTCGGGGCATGTTTCCGGTCAATTGGGACCGGGTTTAGGCGAAATAAATCCAGACACGGTAATCAGGGCATTAGCGGGCATTCTCAATCTTAGCTATACGGCCCAACCTAAGGGCTACGGTCAAGAGGCAGCCAGTCTGGTGCAAAATGTACCAGAACGAGAATTGGCTTTCTGCGCCGGCTGTCCTCATAGAGCTTCTTTCTGGGCAGTCAAATCGGCATTGGCCATAAATGGCAGAAATGGTGTCGTTATGGGCGACATCGGCTGTTATACCATGGGGCTGCTCAGAACCGGATATAAGCTGCTTCAAGCGGTATTGGCCATGGGCTCCGGTGTAGGCCTTGCTCACGGTTTGGGTAAGTTGGACCGGTTTGGTTTTGAACAACCCGTTGTCGCCATGGTCGGCGATTCTACTTTTTATCATGCCGCCATACCCGCTCTGATTAACGCCAAATACAACAAATCCAATTTCCTGCTGGTAGTGTTGGATAATGAGACCACGGCAATGACCGGGCATCAACCGCATCCGGGTTTGGGGCTAAATGCTATGGGGGATGAAACTGAACATATGCCCATTGAGAAGGTGGTAAATGGTCTCGGGCTGCCGGTAGAAGTATACGACCCTTATGATGTGGATGGAACGACAAAGATGGTTTTTGATATGCTGCAGGAACAAGGGACCAAAGTATTGGTGCTGCGCCGTACCTGCGCATTGGTAACAGCGAAAAAAGAAACCAAGCCTAAAGTCTATGTGGACCAGAAGCTTTGTATCGGTGATGAATGCGGTTGTAATCGCTTCTGCAGTCGAACCTTTGCCTGCCCGGCGAGTATATGGGACAAGAAGGCACAGAAGGCAATTATTGATGAAGCAGTATGCAACCGCTGCGGAGTCTGCGTCAGCCTTTGTCCACAAAACGCGATAAAACTGGAGGGGGTTGAAGCCGGTGAGTACTAGAGAATGCAACATTATTGTCACGGGTGTCGGCGGACAGGGTAATGTATTGGCCTCGCAAATAATTGCCACTGCGGCTGTGGGCAGCGGCTGTCAGGTGGCAGTAGGAGAGACGTACGGCGCGTCGCAAAGGGGGGGCTCGGTAATGAGCCACATACGGGTTTCATCCGATACAAATAAAGGGCCGCTTATTCCTAAGGGACAGGCGGATGTGGTGCTCAGCTTCGAACCTGTTGAGGCACTACGCGTGCTGCAAACTTATGGTCAAGATAGCACTACGGTTATAACCAACCTTCGCCCCAACTATCCGTTGAGCGTGCTGGTTGAGGAACAGGTATATCCAGAGGTTGAGGATGTATTGACAGCCATTGACAGTATGTCAAGTCAATTGGTCACGGTAGAAGCTACCCAATTAGCTTTAGATGCCGGTTCGGCGGTGGCGGCCAATATGGTGATGACCGGTGCTTTTGCCGGCTGCGGTATTTTGGATATACCAGAGAGTACTTACCTAGAGGTTATTCGCGGTCTCTTTTCGGGTGAGGCACTAGTCCTTAATGAAAGGGCCTTCACTTTAGGAATCGGGGTTGCGGCGGTGAACAGTAAATAATTGCAGGAATAAAAGAAAGTTTTGGGCCGGTTCTTAACTTGCAAAGAAGCAAGTTAAGAACCGGCCCTGTCAATTTCAGCATGATCAAATAGCTGAACGACCTCTTCCAGGTAGATCGGGTCTGCAAAAATAAACTCGCCGCTCACCAGGCATTTAATACACCCATGGAAATCCACTACTTCTACGTGCAGCATAACAATGCCCCGTTCTTGTGAAGGTTTTCACTTTCGGTTGGTTGCAGCATCGCGTTATTGTGAATTGTTTCACTTACCCTTCTAATAATATGATATGCGCTTCGTCAGTAATTAGTAATTGGTATTTTATTCCTTCCTGTTTAGCATCAGCGCTTCATAGGTTTCGATAATTTTTTCCACTGCCTTAGGGGGCAGTTCTTTGGACTTGAGCTTATGGGCCAGGATAATGTAATCCATATTTTCACTGTTTAAAATAAAGTCTCTGATATGGTCAGGCAGGTGAGATGTAAGTTCTAATGGAGTGACCGTATCTTCTTCCAGGAAATACTGAGAAGACACCCGCAGCGCTTTGGATAATTGTTGAATAGTTTTTACTGAAGCAGACTTTTGCTTTCCATTTATCAAATCACTGACAGTAGCTTTGGATAGCCCTGATAACCGCACCAACTCTGCTTGGTTTAGATTTCTGACCGCCAATAAATGCCTTATTTTTTGTGCAAGATTATTGCTCATAGTTCTGCCCTCCCAACAAATTCCAGAGATTAAGTGACACCGAATTCGGTATACCGAACATATAATGTACTAAAACATGCCAGAGGCACATTTGATGGCTGACTTGTTCGTTATGCCGAACACAACTCTGGATCTAACAGCCCCCGGCGCAATTACGAAAGGGGGCTTTATGTGATGTGCCCGTACGTGAGAAAAGGCCAAAATATTAACGGTTGGTACTATTACTGCGATGCAGTGGCCATGGGTATTGTCCTAACAGCAGAGGAACTCATGAGTATCGGCTGCACTGACGAACAGCGAAAGATTTGCAAAATGCTCATGGAGCTTGCCGTAGGCACCGGCATAGTTCCACAACCTGCAGATTAATCCTATTAATATTTATATGCAGACAGTGGTGATTTTGGCAAAGAAATTAACAATTTTTTAAAAAGCAGGCGATTAACTGTGTTAAACGGCAAGAAAATAAAGGCCTTGCGCAAAAAACGGGGTTTAACTTTGAGGCAGCTTTCCGAGTTAACCTGCGGTAAGGTGAGTATCAGCCGCCTATCAGAAATAGAAAACGGTAAAGTCGCTAACCCAACTAAAAAGACCATCCATGCCCTTGCCCTGGTACTGGGAGTTGCCGAATGGGAACTGTTTCTACATGATGAATTCCTAAAGGGGGATTTAAGAATGTGTATCCACCGACGTGAGTACATTACTATGAATGGTTGGGTGTATTATTGTGAGCTTGCTGCACTGGGCAAGCGACTTACAGCAGACGAACTAAAGAAATTGGGCTGTACAAAAGAAGACAGGACTAGGTGTAAGCAATTGATGGAATACACCTGCGGCACGGGTATTGTGCCTGAGCCCGAAGAATAGTGCTTAGCACTTTAGTTGACAGGGGGAAGAACTATGAAAGAAGTATTTACTATCTGTCCTTACTGCGGCTGCGGCTGCGGTATGCACCTATTAGTGGATAAGGATGAGGTGGTGGGTGTAATACCCAGCAGCACCCACGCCGTCAACCAAGGCCAACTATGCGTAAAAGGCTGGCATGCACACGAGTTTGTCAATAGTCCCGATAGATTGCGCTCGCCGCTGATCAAAACTTCCCAGGGCTTTAAAGAAGTGCCTTGGGAAGCTGCCCTTAATAAAATTGCCTCAGAACTAAAAAGGATAACAGCACATGATGGGCCTGATGCAATAGGTTTTTTTAGCTCCGCAAAGTGCAGCAATGAAGAGAATTACCTGCTGATGAAGTTTGCCCGAGCAGCGGTAGGAACCAATAACATTGACCACTGCGCACGGTTGTGACACTCCGCTACCGTCGCCGGTCTGGCGGCTTCCTTTGGCAGTGGAGCCATGACTAATTCAATCGAAGAGATTGGGCAGGCAGATGTGATGCTAGTGACGGGGTCTAATACCACCGGACAGCATCCTCAGGTTGGTTCGCGCTTGATAGAAGCCGTAAATAATGGTGCCAAGCTGATTGTAGTAGATCCCAGGCGCATCCCGCTGGTGGAAACAGCTGCAGTCTATCTACAGCCCAAAGCAGGGACCAACGTGGCCTGGCTAAACGGCTTGGCCCATGTAATTATTAATGAAAACCTCTACAACCGTAAATTTGTCAGAGAATGTACGGAAGGATTTGAGGAGTTATGCAAGATAGTAAAGCATTATACACCGCGCTATGTTGAGGAGATAACAGGCATACCTGCGTCAGAATTAATAGAGGCGGCACGTCTTTACGCCGGTGCACACAGGGCTATGTTCTTTTATTGCATGGGAATTACCCAATTCACCTCGGGTGTGGATAACGTCAGGGCCTGCGCAAACCTGGCCATGCTGACGGGCAACATTGGCCGGCCGGGTACCGGGGTAAACCCGCTGCGAGGTCAAAATAATGTCCAAGGCGCCTGTGATATGGGGGCTTTGCCAAATGTTCTTACAGGCTATCAAAAAGTCGAAGATCAAGAAGTAAGAAGAAAGTTCGAAAAAGCATGGCGTAAACCAATTCCGCCAAAACCGGGACTGACCATAACGGAAATGGTAAACAGCGCTGCGGTTGGTGAGTTAAAATGCCTTTATATCATGGGCGAAAATCCCTTGGTCAGTGAGCCAAACCTGAACCATGTGTGCGGTGCATTCGATAATTTGGACTTCCTTGTTGTCCAAGACATCTTTATGACGGAAACTGCGGCAAAAGCAGATGTGGTTCTTCCGACCGCCTGCTTTGCTGAAAAAGACGGTACTTTCACCAATACCGATAGAAGAGTCCAAAGAATAAGACAGGCGGTGCATCCTAAGGGAAAAGCTGTAGAGGACTGGCGCATTATCTCGGCCTTGGCATGTAAGATGGGCTACATGATGGGCTACGAAAATCCTGAAGAGATTATGGAAGAAATATCCCTCTTGACCCCCTCCTACGGAGGCATAAATTACTACCGTCTCCAGGAGAATGATTACCTGCAGTGGCCCTGCCCTGACAGCAGTCACCCCGGTACTCCTTTCTTGCATAAGAATAGTTTTGCCAGGGGCAGGGGACAATTTCACGCCGTTCATTACAAGCAACCCTGGGAAGTGCCTGACAATGACTATCCATTAATCCTGATCACCGGACGAACCGCTTTTCAATTTCATACCGCCAGCATGACCGGACGAACCACCATTACCAACAGGGAAACTCCAGAAGCGTTTGTGGAAATAAATCCTATCGATGCCCATCGTTATCGAATCAGACATAACCAGATGGTAAAGGTCAGCTCCCGCAGGGGTGATATCAGGTGTAAGGCAGCAATTAGCGACATCGTTACTAGTGGTTCAGTTTTTGTCCCATTTCACTTTGCCACAGCTGCTGCCAATATGCTGACTGGGAGTTTTGTGGACCCGGTTGCAAAAATTCCCGAATATAAGAGTTGTGCTGTAAAAATTGAGAGGGTGGAGAGATGACTTTTATTATTGCCAAGGAACGTATTACATCCTGGCTGCGCAAACTGATAAAGCAGGGGATATTGGTGGCCCCTGTTTCCTTAGCCAACGGGGATGTGATATTTAAAGAACTGTTGACACCCGATAATATCTTGCTGGAATATGACCAGCCTTTGTTTTCACCAAAGAACTTTTTCTTTCCGCAGCAGGAAACATTATTTAAGTTTACTAAACAATCACCGCAAAACTTAGAAGCGATTTTTGATAAGTTTCCCAGAGTGTTTTTTGGCCTTCGCCCGTGTGATGTAAAAGCACTAAATCAGGCAGATGTATTCTTCTCCGAGTACTACCCAGACCCGTACTATTCTTGGAGGCGAAAACGGACATTAATAATTACCAATAGCTGTACTCAGCCGCTGTCTAGGTGCTTCTGCAATTTAATGGGCTGTAGTCCGTCATATCAACAGGGTTCCGATGTATTTCTTTTAGACATTGGTGACGTCTTTTTGGCTACTGCCCATAGCGAAAAAGGAGAGAAAGCGATTGAAACCTTCCGTCACTTTTTCGCCGAAGCGGACATCTGCCAGCTAGAGTGTGCTAAGCATTTAGTATCGGAAGCAGAGGCCACACTAGAGAACCATATACCAGCTTCAACAAAAATACCGGATATTACCCAAATGCCAAGTGCTTTTTGGGAGAAAATTAGTAAAAGGTGCTTTAGCTGCGGCAGCTGCTCGTATAACTGCCCCCTGTGTTTTTGTTATAACATCGTCGATCGAGCGGATGGAAGCTTCGGCAAACGGATTCGAACGTGGGACTCCTGTATCTTTGAAGGTTTTTCCCGCATGGCGGGCGGTCATAACCTTGACAAAAACAAAGCACAGCGTTTGCAGAAAAGGTTCACCCACAAGTTAAAACTATACCCGGAAAAGTATAACACCCCCGGATGTACCGGCTGCGGCCGCTGCAGCAGTGCCTGCTTGGGTAGGATCGGCATGAAAGAAGTGCTGCAAGCAATGGACAAGGAGGTGAGCGGTGATGCCCAAAAATGAACTCTTACCTCATCCGGCAGTGATAACGTCAATTCATAAAGAATCACCTGATATAAAGACATTTACCTTAAATTTTGTAAATGAGAGCCAGCAAAAACACTTCACTTATACACCGGGACAATTCATGGAGATATCCATCATGGGCGCAGGAGAAGCACCGATATCAATTACCTCTTCCCCTACCCAACAGGGTATCCTTGAACTATGTATCCGGCAGGTAGGCACCTTGACCACATTACTGCACCAGCTGCAGCCTGGAAGTAAAGTGGGAATACGCGGACCCTACGGAAACGGTTTTCCGCTGGAAGAATTAAAAGGATACAACCTGCTTTTTATTGCCGGCGGTATTGGTTTGGCCCCGCTTCGCTCACTAATTAATTATGTTCTTTATCATCGCCAAGATTATGGTACAATTCACATCCTTTACGGAGCTAAGGCACCCGGTGAGTTAATCTTTTACCGGGAACTTATCTGCTGGAATGGCAGGCAGAGTACCAATGTTCTTACCACAGTAGACCAAGGCAGTTATACATGGAAGGGAAATGTCGGTCTGGTAACATCCCTATTAGATACACTTCGTGACATAGACCGGAATTTCAAAGCGATAGTCTGCGGACCGCCGGTAATGATACCTTTTGTGGTTAATGAGCTGCTAAAATTGGGCCTACCCGATGAGCATATCATCTCTACCCTAGAGAATCACATGAAATGCGGTATTGGCAAATGCGGTCACTGTTTAACCTGTGGTAAATACATTTGTACCGACGGGCCGGTATTTAGTTATAAGGAGATGAAGTCTATGGGTTACTAAAAGAAGCGCCGTAATTACGGCGCTTCTTTCAATGGGCAGCCGCCTGCCCGGTTAATAGCCTTAATATTCCATGTAGAAATAAATCCTTTTTTGTCGAACAAAAAAGGATTTATTCTTTATTGTGTAGAAATGTGCTCATTACTTTACGTATTTTCTGAAAGACACGAATATTTAGAATGTGAGTATAGTCAATAACATGAAGGGGGCTTTCTTTACCTATGTCAAAGGTCAAGATTGGAGTAATTTCCACCTATCCGGGGTTATCGGATTCCATCGCCAAGATGGCCGAGGGGATGGACGTGGAATTAATAATCAAAGAGGCTATTTTGGATGAGGGCGTGGCTACTGCCTACCAGATGGAGAAAGATGGAGTAGATGTAATAATCAGTCGGGGTGTAACGGGGAGGAAAATAAAAAAGGCACTATCCCTTCCTGTGGTTCTGATAGAAATAACTTCATTCGATATTCTCCAAGCCCTTTATTCAGCCAAAAGTATGGGCCAGCGAATCGCTTTCCTGGGTCACAGGACCCAAGATTTTTGCGATTTTGAAAATATTATTAAAATCCTGGGTGCCGACGTGGTGCGTTATCCATATGGCGACACATTTGAAATGGAGGAGCAGGCTTCTAAACTATTAAGATCTGATGTGGATGTTTTGGTAAGTACCGGCCTATGTATTTATGAGATGGCTAAACGCTCAGGGATAAATGCCGTATTGGTACAGTCGGGATACGATGCCATTTACGGGTCAATTTATCGTGCGCTAGAATTAGTAAACGGTATTCGCAGAAATCAGGAACAATATAAGAAGTTCGGCTCCGTCCTAGAACTTTCCAACGACGGAATTTTAATAGTGGATAAGCACAACGAGATATCGTTTATGAATCCGGCGGCAGAAAATCTTTTGGATATGAATGCGGCCAAAATCGTAGGTAAATCATTGGACGAAATTCGGGAGTCAACTGTACTTGAGTCCTTAATCACTAATGTCAAAGGTGAAGAAGTTTTTAAAGAAGTTGGCAAAAGAAAATTTTTGGTCAACAGCATGTTACTAAATACTGGGGACGATTTATTGATATTGTTTCAAAGTGCAGACCGGATTCAAGTGATGGAACAAAATATTCGGCGGCAGCTATTTAAAAAAGGTTTATATGCCAAGCATTCTTTCAATAACATTATTGGCAATAGCGATGCTTTAAAAGAGGCGATAGAGGGGACGAAAAAGTTTGCCACCGCCAATGCCACGGTACTGATCATGGGTGAGAGCGGCACCGGCAAAGAATTATTTGCCCAGAGTATTCATAATGAGAGTGATAGAAGGAAAGCGCCCTTTGTCGCAATTAACTGCGCGGCCCTGCCCGAAAGTCTATTGGAAAGTGAATTGTTTGGGTATGAAGAAGGTGCCTTCACCGGAGCCAAAAAGGGCGGCAAAATAGGTTTGTTTGAAATGGCCCATGGGGGGACAATTTTCCTCGATGAGATTGGCGAAATGACACTGCCTGTCCAAGCCCGACTGCTGCGCGTGCTTCAAGAGCGGGAAATAATGAGGTTGGGCAGCGACAGGGTAATTCCGGTGGATGTAAGAATTATTGCTGCCACCAATTATGAATTGTACCAGGCGGTAGCGGAAGGAAATTTCCGCAATGACCTTTACCATCGTCTGGAAGTATTAAATCTAGACATCCCTCCTTTACGAAATCGGAAAGAGGATATTAATTCACTGGCCAATTATTTTGTTGACCTTTATTCCTTTGAAGAAAAAAAGAAAGTGCCCCTGCTGACGAAGGGTGCTTTAGAGACTTTAAAGAAGTATGATTGGCCCGGCAACATAAGGGAGTTACAGAATATTATTCATAAATACGTCTTATTATGGGAAGAGCAGCAACCCTGCGAGGAGCTCATAACTAAATTAATAAATGAAAAAATCAGAAAGACCTATAAAGTTAAGTCCATGGACGAAGATACCATAACGTTAAAAATCGGCAAAGTAGAAGACATGGAAAAACAGGTAATAGATTACTTATTGGCTACCGGAGCCAGTGTCAAAGACATATCTGAAAAGATAGGCACCAGCCGGACGACTTTATGGCGGAAGACAAAAGCCGGTAATTAGCTTCTGTTTCAGGAGGAAACATCATCAGTTACAAAATGAAAGAAGAGTACTAATGAAATTTTCGGATTAATTTAATTTTCTGAGAGTTTTAAACGATTTTTTAATTTCAAAAAATAACGGCACGCTTCTTGCTTCTATACTAGGGCGAAAGATATTTTAAGGAGGTGTGTGATCATCAAGGCTTAGACTAATTGGACTTTTATTATTATTTGAATTTTAAAAAATCAGCAAAAAATGGAACAGGAGTGAGAGTTAAATGAAAAAAAAGAGAAGTCGTATCATATTATTAATATGTGTATTTGCTTTGGTTAGTTTGGTTGCCGGTTGCGGCGGTGGAGAAGGTTCTGCGCAGCTGCAAAACTTAAAATTCTTATCAGGTCCTACAGGGACAACCTGGTATTCTCAAGCCTCGGCTTTTGCGGGGATAGCTTCTAAAGACATGGGTACTACTGTAGATGTTTTAACTGGTTCAGCTATTAGTAATGTTATTCAAGTAGAAAACGGTAAAGCTGACATGGGTCTGACATTTGCATCTTACTTACCGGCTATGGCCAATGGTGAAGTAGTGGCCGAGATCGGCGATAAAGCATATTTTAGTGAACCAGTGAAAAATGTAAACACGCTGTTTAACTCAACCACAGCAGCGTACGTTTTTCTAGTAAGTGCGGATTCCCCGTATCAGACGGTATCTGATTTAAAGGACCAGCCCATTAAATATGTGACATATCCCGTAGGTTTTACTGCCCGTTTTGTACCGGAGCAAATTCTCGCGGCACACGGTATCACCTATGACAACATCGAAGCAGCAGGCGGCAAGGTTGATATCGTTGGTAAGTATAAGGAAGCATGCGATCTTCTGGCAAAGGGCCAAACTGATGTTATCGCCTATACTATGGCGGTAAATGCTCAGTCAGCTGCCTTGGCTGAATTAGAGTCACAAAACGAATTTAGAATATTGAAGCTTGACCAGGATGCAGTGGAAAAGGTTACGAAAGAGCTGCCGCTGGTAGTAGCTACAGTGCCTAAGGGACTGCATACCAGTATTAAAGAAGATGTAGATGTAATGGCCGATATCACTACTTGGGTAGTACGGGCCGATATGCCGGACGAAACTGTAACAAAAATTTTAGATGCTGTCATCGCTAACATGGATACCATGGCTCAAGTGGGCAACAGCGAATTTAAGGGCTTCACTGCCAAGGAATTAAGCAGACTGTACGGAAAAGGTTCGCAGATTCCTTTCCATCCAGCAGCTGTCGAGTACTTCAAGGAAAAAGGAGCAATCCAATAAAGCATCGGAAAAAAATTTAAGTTAGAATACTTCTAAAGTGTGGACCTCTTGCCTGTAAAATCCTTATAGTTTTCCAAATTTGGAATATAGCGCAGAGGTCCTTTTATGTAAAAATATGATTTTTTCTAGCATCTTCAGCTAGTTGGTGGAGGGTTGAATTAATGAACAGGAATCTACAAGGTTCAGTGGGAAAGATAATTGATATCTTAGCAGTATTATTAACACTATTTGCCCTGCAAATAATAGTTGTCGGCCCAACCCTAGGATACAATGTATCTTTGGCAATATTCTTGGCTATTGCATTGCCCATGACGTTCTTTATTTATGCCGGCGGTCATAGCGAATTCATGAAAAAGATCAATGTGGTTGACATGATTTTTGCTGTGCTTTCCGTGGTATCAATTGGATATTTGGTGGTCAGGGCCAACTATATTTTAACCAGGGTTGAGTACGTATCTCCTCTTTCAATAACTGATTATATTATGGGAATTATAGCCATAATAGCTGTTTTGGAGGCTACACGCCGAGCTATTGGTTTACCCATGTCAGTTGTCGTATTAGTCTTATTTGGCTATGCAAGCTTCGGACAGTATTTACCGGCGCCCTTTGGCCATGCCGGGTTCACTTTGGATTGGATCATCGATACCATGTATCTGACTTCCCGAGGTATCTTTGGCAGTCCCTTATGGGTAGTAATCACTCTGGCATTTCCCTTTATATTTTACGGCGTAATTTTGGAACAGATGGGGGTATTGAAATCCTTTTTGGATTTCGCCAACAGACTGTTTGGTAAATCTCAAGGTGCGCCTGCTAAGACGGCAATTGTAGCCGGAACATTTATGGGGATGGCCAGTGGGATGCCCATGTCCACAACCTACCTAATCGGATTTCCTACAATCCCGGAAATGAAAAAGGTGGGCTACCCTGGCAGGACGGCGGGGGCGATAGCTGCGGTAGTAGGTACTGCAGCACAATTAATGCCGCCCATGTTGGGTGTAGCAGCTTTTATTGTGGCTCAATATATGGGAGTGCCATACATTAAAGTTGCCCAATACACTTTGCTGCCCGCCTTGCTTTTCTATTTCGTATTTTTTATTACAGTGCATTTGGAATCGAAAAGGTTAGACATCAAAGCTGTCGAGACGCCTAAGGTCCCTTATAAAGATATCTTGTTAGGCGGCTTCCATATCTTCATCATAACCATTGCTATATTGCTCTATTTCCTGCTCAAGTTTTACCCGGTTGGGTTGGCCGCGTTCTACGCTTGTACGGTGGCGCTGTTATTCGGGGTGGCACGGAAAAAAGACAGGCTGACCTTAAAGGGTTTATATGCGATATTTGCTAAGACAGGAAAAACTTCGGTTTATATTGCCATTGCCTGTGCATCAGCTGGTATCATCACTGGCTTTTTGGTGGAGACAGGGTTAAACCTAAAATTTGCTAACATGGTAATCACTTTCGGTCAAAACAGTCTCTTTCTAGCCTTAGTTTTATCAGCGATAGCCATCTTGGTGATGAGTATGGGGATGCCTTCTATCCCTGCGTATATCACCAGTATCGCAATTTTTGGTCCGGCTTTGATTAGACTTGGAGTAATTCCAGAGGTTGCTCATATTTTCTCCTTTTATTATGCAACTTTATATTCCATTACTCCTCCCGTAGCTTTTGCTTCTTATGCCGGGGCCCAAATCGCCGGTGAAGACCCGATGAAGACCGGCCTTGTAGCAGTAAGGCTGGGGATTATGACTTATATCATTCCCTTTGTATTTGCCTATTCCCCGGCCTACTTGATGATTCCGGAATATTGGAATGCGTATGAGGTGTTCAGACTACTGGTCTTTGTATTGCCCGGCTTAGTAGTATTTGCTGCCGGTATCAGCGGCTATCTCACCAGGACCCTTACCTCCTTGGAACGGTCCATGGCAGTTGCGGGCGGTTTAATGCTATTGCTTCCATTCAGCATCCTTGATTATATAGGATTTGTCTTAATGGTAGTGGTATTTTTTAAGCAAGGGGTATTCACCATGCTTTTCAACCGCAAAAAGCAGGAAAGTGCAGCATAGACATGTTACAAAGGCCATCGTTTAAAGCGGTGGCCTTTTTTCGTGTTTACTCATTTACAACGTTCTATTAGGCAACCTATTTGTTTCATTATGAAACCTCCCAAGGGCCTTTGGCAGTAATGCAAGAATGAGATAGTCACGTGCAGGGCGAATTTGTTAGTGTTTTCTAACTTTTTAGCATATTCAATATATATAAAGGACATTGGCATGAGTCTTGCTATTTAATTACATAAAGTTCAGACTATTTTAAGAGATAGAGCCGTTGGGAGGGAGACGGAGTTTAAAGTAAGAATTACTAAAGAGGGCAAGTCTCAATTTGTAACAAACAATAGGAGGGGTATGAAATGGCAGAATTTGCCTACGATTTAAGGGACTTAAAATTTATTCTTAATGAATGGCTTGATATGGAAGAGATTTTCGGCCTGGAAAGATTCAAGGATACTTATGAAATGGACGATGTGGATTTCATCTTAAATGAAGTTTATAAAATTGCCAAAGAGGTTGTTTCTCCGATTAATAAGCAGGGGGACGAGATCGGTATCAAATTTGAGGACGGGAAGGTTACGCTTCCGCCCGGTTATGTGGATGTATTTAAATTTTTACAGGAAAACGGTTGGGGTTCAGCCAATGAATCTTTAGGTTCAGAAATGCTGATGCCGCTAACTTTATATCGAGCTTACAACGAAATGTTGATGGCTGCCTGTCCGGCGCTGACCTCATATATCAAACTAACTACCGGTGCATCTAACCTTATTCACCGATTTGGTACCGACAAAGACAGAGAAATATTTATTGAGAATATGCTTAATGGCAAATGGAGCGGTACGATGTGTCTCACCGAACCTAACGCCGGCTCTGATGTGGGTGACTCCACTACCAGGGCTTATCCCACAGATGACCCCAGGATATATAAGATTAAAGGGACCAAGATGTTTATCACCGGCGGCGAGGTGGATCTGTCAGACAATATCATCCACATGGTTTTGGCTCGTCCAGAAGGCGGTGCCCCCGGTTCTAAGGGATTGGGACTATACATCGTACCGAAGATTTGGGTGAATGAAGACGGCAGCTTAGGAGAGCCCAATGATGTTACTTGCATCGGTATCGAGCACAAGATGGGTCTTAAGGCCTCTGCTACCGCTATGTTAAGTTTTGGTGAGAACGAAGGCTGCCGCGGAATTTTGGTGGGCAATCCCGCGGATGAAAAAGGCTTCTCGAAGGGTTTGGCCATGATGTTTCATATGATGAATGAATCCCGGATTGGCACAGGCCATAATGCTCTTGCCCAAATGGCCGAAGCATATTGCCTGTCTGCTCAGTATGCCACTGAACGTATTCAGGGGCGGCTGTTTACTGACCCCAAAGCCGGGCGCGTAGAGTTAATTAAGCACGAAGATATAAAAAGAATGCTGTTGGAAATCAAAGCACAAACAGAGGCCATTAGGGCGATGATATTTAAAGGTTTCTATTATTTGGATGTAGCCGAACACAGCGGTGATAAAGAGAAGGCCACAAGATATCAGGGTTTAGCGGAGATATTAACACCGCTGATTAAGGCCTACGCCAGTGAAACTGCTTGGCAGATGATTGGCCAAGCGATTCAAGTCTACGGTGGTGTTGGCTATACAGAGGAATATCCGGTATCTCAGTATGCAAGGGACGTTAAAATTCTTTCCATCTGGGAAGGGACATCCTTTATTCATGCTATGGACTTAGTAGGCCGTAAGATGCGGATGAAAGATGGAGTACCCTTTGCTAACTGGATGAGTGACCGGAGAGAATTTATTGACCGGAATAAAGACGCTGAAGGATTTGGTAAGGAAATGCAGCAGTTGGAGAACGCGTATCAGTGCGTGGCTGAAATCAAGGACCTCTATGCATCTTATTATGCTAACAAGGATGAAAAGGGAGAACTAATCCCGCTTTATGCTCCACGAGTGCTTACCTGCTGTGCCCAGCTTTTCGCCGGAGAAGCCATCATGGACCAAGCGATGATAGCCAAGAAGAAGATTGCTGAGTTAGGCACTGACCACCATGACTATGCTTATTACACGGGAAAACTGGCCACGGCAAAATTCTTTATTAATAATATCCTGCCTAACGTAAAAATGCAGGCGGAGCTGATTAAAAACGCTGATGTGTCGGCTATTGAATGTCCTGAAGAATCTTTGATAATCAGTTAAGGATCCCATTGGTGCAAGGAGGACGACAGATGAATCGTTATCAAAAGGAGTACAAAAATAAACTGGTCACTGCCGACGAGGCAGTAAAAGCGGTCCAACCAGGAGATTGGGTTGCATACAGTCATTTTGCCATGACCCCAAAGGTATTGGATGAGGCCTTATCAAGAAGAAAAGCAGAACTTAGTGATGTGAAGGTGAGAGGGGTATGCGCTGTTCACCCACTGCAGGTGGCCCTGACAGATCCAGACCAAAAGCACTTTATTTATAACAGCGGCTTTTTCAGCGGCGTGGAAAGAAAACTGCAGGATGGGGGAATGGCCTTTCATATTCCTGGTCTCTATCAGGAGTCGCCGATAACTATGAGAAGCGGCCAGGCAAGTAAACCCCAAGTAACAATGCTCGTAACAACACCCATGGATGAAAATGGATTTTTCAATTTAAGTGTCTCCAATTCATATGAGCATGCAGCGTTTGAGCGGGCTGATACGGTGATTGTGGAAGTGAATAAGAATGTTCCCCGGTGTTTGGGCGGAGACCATGAGAATATCCACATCAGCGAGATAGATCATATTGTAGAGGGTAATAACGAGCCGTTGGTTGAAATTCCTCAACACCCCGCCAGTGAAATTGATAAGAAAATTGCCTCCCTTATTGTGGAGGAAATTGAGGATGGGGCGTGCCTGCAGCTGGGCATTGGCGGCATGCCCAACACAGTTGGTCAAATGATCGGCGAATCAGACTTGAAGGATCTAGGTGTCCATAGTGAGATGCTTTGCGGCGCATTTGTTGATTTATATGAAAAAGGGAAAATCACCGGAGCAAAGAAAAGCATTGACCGTTATAAGATGACATTTACCTTTGCCTTGGGTGATAAAAGGTTATACGATTTTATTCATAATAATCCGGCCTGCGCCATCTACCCTGTGAATTATACGAATTCTACCGAAACCATCTCTAAAAACGATAAACAAATATCTATTAACAATGCCATAGAAATAGACTTATATGGGCAGGTTTGTTCCGAGACGGTGGGTGCCCGGCAGATTTCCGGCACCGGCGGACAGTTTGATTTTACTTACGGAGCAGTACGTTCTAAAGGTGGTAAAGCGTTTATCTGCTTAAGTTCAACTAAGAAACTGGGTGACAACACGGTTTCCAGAATTGTGCCCACATTAACACCTGGAAATGTTGTCACCGTACCGAGAACGGTGGTGCAGTATGTGGTCACTGAATACGGCAAAGTAAACCTGAAAGGCAAATCCACCTGGCAGCGGACCGAAATGCTGATTAACATTGCTCACCCTGATTATCGAGAAGATTTGGTGAAGGAAGCGGAAAGATTAAAGATTTGGACCAGGACCAATAAGTTGGTTCTCTAAAAACATTTAATTAAAGGAGTGTATTAAATTGGCAGCTATCGATGTTAAAAACGTTTGTGTCGTCGGCGCGGGCAACATGGGACACCAAATTTCCCTATCCGCAGCATTGGCAGGTTTTAAGGTGACCTGCACGGACATAAGTAAAGAGACGTTACAGAAGGCAGAGGAATTTTGTGATAGTTACTTACCCGGGCGTGTAGCCAAAGGGAAACTTTCCGAGGAAGAAGCGAAAGCGGCGCGGGAAAGGCTGACATTTACTGAAAGTTTGGCAGAGGCCGCCAGGGACGCTGATTTTGTAATTGAGGCCGCTGTTGAAAAATTGGAGCTGAAGCGAAAAATCTTCGCTGACTTGGATCGGATTTGTCCAAAACACGCTATCCTGGCTACCAACAGCTCATATATTGTCAGCTCAAAAATCTGTGATGCAACCGAAAGACCGGAAAAGGTGTGTAATGTGCATTTTTTCAACCCTGCATTGGTGATGAAATTGGTAGAGGTTGTTAAAGGTGCGCATGTGTCCGATGAAACAGTAGAGACCGCCGTGGCTGTTTGTGAGAAGATGAATAAAGTCCCCGTTGTTTTACAAAAAGAGATTTGGGGATTTTTGGTCAATCGCATAGTATCAGCTATCAAAAATGAAGCTTTGTATCTTCATGATATGGGCGTTGCCACACCGGAAGACATTGATACGGCAGTGGTGCATGCTCTGGGGCATCCTATGGGACCATTTAGATTGTTAGATTTAACCGGAATAGATTTGAGCTACTATGTGGGCACCGAGCGTTATCAGGAAACAGGCGACCCTAAGTATAAACCGTCGCCAATCATTGTAGAAAAGTACGTTAAGAAAGAATGGGGACGCAAAACAGGTAAAGGATTCTATAATTACTGCAAATAACTTAATGACTTTAAAAGGAGGATACGAAATATGAGGCCAGTATACTTGGTTGAAGGTGTTCGCACAGGCATAGCAAAATCAGGAAAAAGATCTTGGTTCACCAATGTCAGAGCGGATGATTTGGCCGCAATGGTACTTAACGAAGTGCTAGAGCGTGCCGAAGTCACTGGAAAGAAGCGGGAGCAGGTTGACGATGTCATCTTAGGCGGAACTTATTTACAAAAAGAAATGGGCTCGAATATTGGACGTATGGCTGCGGTTATGGCAGGGCTGCCATACCGGGTGGGTGGTTGTACTGTTGACCGCCTTTGCGGCTCAGGCCTACAATCCATCGCCTTTGGTATTTCATCTATTGCCATGGGTTGGAATGACATGGTTATTGCCGGCGGGGTGCAGCATATGACACATATTCCTATGTTTACCGGCGTAGACCCGAACCCCCGGTTGGATGAATTTTGTGACCCGAAAATGGTGCGGATGGGCTATACCGCAGAAATGGTGGCTAGGAAGTTTAACATCAGCAGAGAAAAGCAGGACCAAATGGCGGTAGAAAGTCACGCTAAAGCTCATAGGGCAACAGAGGAAGGCTTGTTTAAGGGAGAGATTTTACCCATCGAGGCAGAAGTACCCTTAAAAGAAGGGGGTACTAAAAAAATGGTGGTGGACCGTGACCAAGGGATACGGCCGGGTACCACTATGGAAAGTTTGGCACAATTAGAGCCGGTATTTATGGATGATGATAAAGCAACAGTTACTGCCGGTAACTCCAGCCAAACAAATGATGCTGCGGCAGCAGTGCTGATTGTCAGTGAAGATAAGCTCAAAGAATTAGGACTGAAGCCCAAAATGAAACTGGTGGGGTACAAGGTGGTTGGTGTAGACCCAGCCCTGATGGGAATTGGCCCTGCGGCAGCAATACCTAAGGTTTTACAGCAAGCAGGCATGACCGTTGACCAGATTGACCTGTGGGAGATTAACGAGGCATTCGCTTCTCAAGCGTTATACTGCGCCGAGGAATTGGGCATCAGAAATCATCCGCTGCTTAATCCCCGGGGCAGCGGCATTGCACTGGGTCACCCATTGGGTTGTACAGGCGCTCGAATAGCTACTACCATCATGCATGCTATGCCTGATTATAATGCCAAATATGCAGTGGAAAGCATGTGTATCGGACACGGACAGGGTGCTGCAGCTATTTGGGAATGGGTAGGTTAAAAAAATATTCGCTAGTGGAGGAGTTTTGTATGGATTTTAAGAATTTATTAATGGAAAAGGACGGACATATTGCAGTTGTTACTTTAAACCGCCCGGAAGTACGCAATGCCCTTGATCCGCAGACCTGGGTAGAAATTCGCGGCGCAATACGGCAATGCCGTTTGGACCAAGATGTACGGGTAGTGATAATTACCGGAGCAGGCGGCAAGGCCTTTGCTTCCGGAGCGGACATTAAGTCTTTACGAGAACGGGAATCCCTGGCGGTCTTAACCAGTGAAGCCCAGGAATCTTTAAATGATGTTGAAAACCTAGAGAAACCGGTGATAGCTGCCATAGACGGATTCGCCTTGGGCGGCGGTTGTGAGTTGGCCATGGCTTGTGATATCAGAATTGCCACCAGCCGTTCCAAGCTGGGACAGCCCGAAGTCAACCTAGGCATTATTCCCGGTGCCGGCGGCACCCAGCGCTTACAAAGAATTGTGGGTATAGGTAAGGCCAAGGAACTGATTTTTACCGGTGATATTTTAAGTGCAGCGGAAAGCAAACAAATTGGCTTGGTTAATCAGGTTGTAGCGGAACCAGAAGAATTACTGCCCACCGCAAAAGAGATGGCCAAGAAGATACTAGGCAAGGGCCCCATGGCGGTAAGCTTAGCAAAGATGGCCATCAATGTGGGGGCTAATACCGATATGAACTCCGGCTTACTATTCGAAAAATTTGCCCAGGTTATTGCGTTCTCCACTGAGGACCGCATCGAAGGGACCACGGCGTTTCTAGAAAAACGCAAACCTGATTTTAAAGGCAAGTAGGATTTCTGTACTAAAATCCGATTAAACGGGATTTACGAGGGTACCAATGAAATTCAGAAAATGGTTATCGCAGGCAGACTGCTGAAAGAGATGGAAATCTAAGTTATGATGGAAAGAAGGTGTAAATGGTGCAAGATGTAGCAATTATCGGTGCAGGGCAAACCCGTTACGGTGATTTTCCGGATAACGGCGTCAAGGAACTGTTTGCCGAAGCTTATTTGGAAATGATCCAAAGTGTGGATAAAGGTTTGGACCCGCAGCAGATTGGCAGTGCATACATCGGTAATTTAAGTGCCGGCAGCGGCTACCAACTGGGACAGCTGGCCCCTTTATTGATGGGGCATGTGGGCTTACCCCACGCTCATGCAGTGCGGGTGGAGAATGCTTGCGGCTCCGGCGGTTATGCTTTATATAGTGCGGCATGTGCTGTGGCTTCAGGTAAATTTGATATGGTCATCGCTGCCGGGGTGGAGAAAATGCGCGATGTATCTTCCACTAAAGGCAAGTACTGGCTTGGCGTCTCGGGGGATACGGAATATGAACGATTGGCGGGTTCTACATTTGCCGGAATTTATGCCTTGATGGCCAAGCGGTATATGCATGAGTACGGGCTTAAAAGAGAACATCTATCTATGGTTGCCGTCAAGAATCATCGTAATGCCGTGGCTAATCCCAAAGCACAGTTTCGGAAGGAAATTACGCTGGATAAAGCAATGAGTGGGGTACCGGTTGCCGACCCATTTAACGTCTGGGACTGTAGCCCCACTTCGGACGGGGCGGCAGTAGTCTTATTATGCAACGCCAAAATAGCCAAACAATTTACCGATAAACCGGTTTATCTAAAAGGATTTGGCGCGGCCAGCGATTATCTGGCAATCCATGATCGGCATACATTTACTAGTCTCGTCGCAGCTCAGAAGGCAGCTGCCGAGGCATATAAACAAGCAAATGTCGGGCCAAAGGATATTAACTTTGCTGAGGTACATGATTGTTTTACCATAGCGGAGATTTTAGCTTATGGTGACCTAGGCTTTTGTGAGGTGGGGCAGGCTCAGCGACTGTTGGAAGAGGGTACTACCCAACCTGATGGCAGGCTGCCTGTAAATGCCAGTGGTGGTCTTAAGGCCAAAGGACATCCCCTTGGTGCCACGGGCTGCGGTCAGGCCACGGAAATATTTAAACAATTGCGAGGCGAGGCCAAGGAGCCCAGCCGTCAAATTCAAAACGGCAGAATTGCCTTATCTCATAATGTGGGCGGTTCCGGCGGCACAGCAGCAGTTTTCATTTATCAGAGGGGGGACGAATGATGACTAAAAGTATCATAGCTTATGGAGCTTATCTGCCGTTCCTCCGTATCAAAAGGGATGAATACATCAGTTCTTTGGGAAGCTGCACAGCTGCAATCAAAGAGAAGACGGTCATGGATACCGATGAAGATGTAGTAACCATGGCTGTGGCAGCGGGGAGGAAGGCCATTAGAGGAATAGATGCGGCTGAAATCGGGGCTTTAGCCCTGGCCTCTTCTAATTTCCCATATCAGGAAAAGTTGGCAGCAGGAACGGTAATGGAAGCACTGGGTCTTGATAACAGTATTTTAACCGGACAACACAGCGGTTCAACCATGGCAGGAAGCGAAGCATTTATGGCTGCTTTAGGATTATTGGATCAAAGTGACAAGAAATATGCTTTGGTAATTATCTCTGATGCTCCAGCCACTGATGCAGCTCAGGACATGGACCATGGCCTGGGTGCGGCGGCTTGTGCCCTTTTGCTTGCTCAGGATGAGCCAGGCCTAGAGTTTGAAGGGGTTTCTGCCCATGTGACTGAATCTTTAGGACTTCGCTATCGGCTTCCCGGCGAAACCAATCTCCGGGATATTGGGGTTAAGGCCTATGGCAGTCAGGCATATAATAACACCATGAGTAGTGCAATAACGGGGCTCTTGAATAAGTTAGAACGAAAAGCCGCTGATTATAAGTATGCTGTCCTCCATCAAAATGATATTAAAACAGCTGCAGGTCTGGCCAAAAAGATGGGCTTTAAGGATGAGCAGCTACAGAAAGGTGTTACCTATGACCGGGTCGGGGACAGCGGTGCCTGTTCGCCATTTCTAGGTGTATGTACACTCATGGACAGCATTGGTGCAGGTGAAAAAGTGATAATTTGCTCGTACGGTTCGGGCGGAGGCAGTCAAGCACTTAGTTTTACGTGTACGAAGCAGTTAGCAGGTAAATCTTTTGATGATGATGAAAAGAGATATATTGATTATATTCAATACCTTAAAATCAAAAAGAAACTCTGAGGTGAATTAAATGGGTGCTCATATATCCATTCCCATGTACCAACGGTCTGTTTCCCAACGTTACCGGCTGGTTGGTCATAAGTGCAAGCACTGCGGCAGGGTTAATTTCCCTCCCAAAGCTGTTTGCAAATACTGCCTTAAAGGCAGTGAATTTGAAGAAGTGGTATTAAGTGGCCGAGGGACCGTCTACTCATATACCGTCATTGCCGGCGGGGGTGCTCCGCCGGAGTTTGCCGAGGAAGCACGCTGTAAAGGAAAATATCCGGTAGCGATTGTGGAACTGGAAGAAGGACCCCGGATGATAGCGCAGCTTGTTAATCTCCCGGAAGCCGGCATTGAAATCGGGATGAAGGTTGAGGCAGTCTTTAGAAGAATTTATCAGGAAGAGGGTGTCATACGGTACGGGTTTAAGTTTAAACCGTTGTAAGAAAGAACTAGGAACTAAGGGATAATCCCCGCCGGACCGGCGGGGATTATTTTGGCAGGAGAACCGTGGATACATTGCGAATTAATATGCTTAATAGGAGGGGTGAGGCATGAATATCTTGGAAAAACCCGCCAACGCTAAGGCAAAATGTTTAAGTTTGATAAAGGAAATATTCAAAAAATAGAGAATAATATAAAAATACTGCAACGTTGGCCGTATGGTTTAGAGAAAATTTGTTACAAAACTTAAAGCAATGGAGGGAAACAAATGAAAACAAGTTTAACCAAACTATTAGGCATCAAATATCCCATTATCCAGGGAGCGATGGCCTATATTTCTGAATCCAAGCTAGTCAGTGCCGCTTGTAATGCCGGTGCCACTGGTGTGATCGGGTCTGGCGGTAGAGGTGCGGCATGGGTCAGGAGCGAAATCAAAAAGACCAAAGAACTGACAGATAAACCCTTTGGTGTCAACTTGATGCTGAAAGACCCTGAGAAAGATGATATCATTACCGCAATTTGCGAGGAAAAAGTTGCTTTTGTCACCTTGGGGGCAGGTAACCCGATACCCTATTTTAAAATATTAAAAGAGGCAGGGATAAAAGTCATTCCAGTGGTACCCAATGTGCGCAGTGCAACAAAGGTGGCGGAAAACGGTGCAGACGCCATTATTATTGAAGGAACTGAGTCCGGAGGTCATATTGGCAATTTGACCACCATGGCGCTGATGACTAATATAATACCCCAGATTGATATCCCTGTGGTAGCAGCGGGAGGTATTGTTGACGGCAGAGGTATCGCAGCAGCACTGATAATGGGATCTGCCGGGGTGCAGATGGGATCCAGATTCTTAATGACTGACGAATGCCAGGTCAATCAACGGGTGAAGGAAAAGATTTCACAGGCTACCGATACAGATACAGAGGTAACTGGTATTTTAGCAGGAGTAATGGTAAGAGGCTTAAAAAATAATTTCACAGAAAAATTCTTGAAACTTGAACGCAGCGGTGCTGAGCCTATGGTACTTTTCGAGCTGGCAACAGGAACGAACCGCCTTTCAGCCATTGATGGGGATATAGAAAATGGTTCAGTACAGGTGGGGCAGAGTCTGAATGTACTTAATAAGATACAAAGTGTCGAAGATGTGGTGCTGGAGTTAATGGAAGAAACTAAAACAATTCTTAGCAGTGCAAATGGTATTCTTGCTGATTAAAGATATTTCTAGGGATGGTTAGGTAAAGAAGTTCTGGCAGCAGGTTTATCATCGTATCGCTGTAAATCGGATAGGGGGTCACCGAATATGAAAAAAGCGATCATCATCGGTGCTTCTTCGGGAATGGGTAAAGAGCTTGCCAAGATTTTGTCCGAGGACAATTTTGCTGTCGGCCTTATGGCCAGGCGAGAGGATTTGCTTTCAGATTTACAAAAGCAACTTTCCACAACAGCATACATAAAGAAAGCAGATGTTGCCAAGCCGGAGGAAGCGATGGCCCTGCTTGAAGAATTGATTAATGAAATGGACGGAACTGATATAATTGTCATTAGCGCAGGCGTAGGCCATGGCAATCGCAACCTGGAATGGGCTAAAGAAAAGGAGACAATCGATATCAATGTCTCGGGATTTACCGCTATGGCTGATGCGGCATTTAAATACTTCGCTGATAAAGGAGAGGGCCATATTGTCGGAATATCGTCAATAGCTGCCATTAGGGGAAACGCGGCTGGCCCGGCTTACAATGCTTCTAAGGCATTTGTATCCAATTATTTGGAAGGTTTAAGAATGAAAGCCAAAAAATCAAAATTACCTATCACGGTCACTGATGTACAGCCGGGGTTTGTCCAGACTGACATGCTGAAAGGAAAAGGACTCTTTTGGGTGTCTACCCCGGAAAAAGCGGCTCAGCAAATTTATGCCGCTGTTAAGGCACGAAAGAATAAAGCGTATATCACCAAACGATGGCGGTTGATTGCCTGGGCGCTCAAGTTAGGAATTAAATAGTTCAATCGGGCAGACAAATGGCCTGGCCGATTTGCAAATTAGTGGGGATTATATTTGGGTTAAGCTCTAACAGCCGCTCCACTGTGGTTCCTATTGCTTGTGCTATAGTGAATAGGGTATCACCTTGGGCAACGACCCAGAATACACCCGATGGACAACCGGTAGGCGGCAGGCATAGGGTGCCGCCCACATGAAGGTTACGTGGGTCGACAGTGGGATTAAGCTGCTGCAGTATTTCCTCGGTAGTTCCTATTTGAAGTGCTATCAGGAACAATGTATCTCCGGGCCTTATTTCCCAGAAACGATTGGACGGGCAGGGAGTACTCATGGCAATAAACTCCTTTCTTCTAAAGCTTCTATTGCATTTTTATTCATGACGTCACTCTATCGTTCGTTTTGCGGTTAAACTAATGAGCATTTTTTTATTTCAAACTTAACAAGCATAACATCATGGATAAAATAGGACAATATATTAGCAAAGTGGTTATGGCGACACGGCTTAAATTAAGATTATGAGGAGGTTTTTGATATGTTTAATCGTATTGAGCATGCTGCTTTTATGGTCAAGGACTGCGATGCGTCTAAGCAGTTTTACCAGGAACACTTTGGCTTTAAAGTCCGGCTGGAGATGAATTCACCGGCGCCGGGATTAAAGAAGATTATCTTTATAACCCTTGGCGATACGGAGTTAGAACTGATTGAGACCACTGAACCACCGAAAATATCCGGTTGTCACATCTGTTTAGGTACTGATAATTTCGATGACGACTTCCAGCGGCTTACCGCCGCCGACATAAAGGTAGCTCAACAGCCGGTACCGGCAAGCGCCGACAGGAAAAGAGCTGCGTTTCATGGGCCTGATGGTGAAGAGATTGAGATAATCGGATAGATAAGTGTAACATTATGCGCCACATCAGTTGATGTAGCGCTTTTTTTTGGGTGTACCACGTCAACTACCGCACCCGTAATGGGCGCGCATTTCGAGTAAGGCAGTAAAATTTGCAAGTATTATATGTTGCAAGGCCAAGTGGTCATTTATAAAATTCTTTTCAAGCAAGGTATTCTTAGGTGCTTTACATAATATGTAAGTAATGAGTGCATGCAAAATCTGTTTTCTTGGGGTGAAGCCTATGTTAAGAAAGCGCTGGGGGAAGGTCTTGCTTGGTTTGTTGACTATTTGGCTGGTTATCTCTGTATATTTTTACTTCCAACATCGAGTTATGGTGCAGGTAATGAAGGTTCCCGCTTGGTCCCTGGATGACCCCGCAAACCAAGGCGTTCTTGTTAAGGAGATAAAGGTTTACCGCTGGGAGCCACAGGGTGATAATTTTGATTCTTATGATAGGTGGTGGCCGGTACTAGAGTTTGCTAATAAGCTGCCGCGGTCTATCCGGCGGAAGTATAGTGACTTTGTCGGTTCGGTTTTGTATTTTTATACTGACCCGTACCATAAGCTTGAAGACGGCGCCAGACGTGTCGAGATTATCGGCTATATCCTACAGGGAGCCCCCGGCGGGCTTGAAAATTTCAACCATCCGGCAATACGCGTTTATTCAGGTGAAGATTTGATAGCCGGAGTCAGCAGTGAATTTGGGGCTCAGCACAGCGGTGACAGCAACTTCCTTCTTTTTGAGATGGGCGATAAAATTTATTCATCGGTTAAGGATTCTATCAAACTTACCTGGCAGTGGGATAATGGACCTACTGTTACCAAATCAATCATTAACAGTAGATTTGAAATAAAAACTTACTCATTTTTCAACCGGCCGCCAAGGAGATACAGCAACCTCAGGCCGGTACGGAAAGCGTATGAACTGATAAATGTCTACGGGGCCGGCAAGAAGGAAATGGTAACAAGTTTAGTAAGCACCAAAGTTTCCGAATTTCCCTGGCATTACATTGATTGGGTCAAGCAACAGGAGAATTATGTCTCATATGCTGAGGCAAATTACTACGGGAAATATAAGGGTTTTGAAAATGTCTTTACTGTGGATTTGTCTTTTGCCAGGAATGCGCAGGAAATGGATGCCGGTAAAGGTTACGAGCAAAAAGTGTTCTTAGTGGATGAGGATGATGGTTGGAAGATAGTTGATGTGAGCCCGTATAAATAACTGGCAAAAGAAAGTACTGAAAGAAGGTCTGCTTATAACCGAACCGGTTATAAGCAGACCTTCTTTGATTCAAGCCAACCGGTATGAAGAAAGTCGCAAGTGTGCTGCGCCCACTTGCTTATCGAGAAAATTTATAAGCTGTCTTAGTTTATTGAAAGTTTCTATTAGACGAAATTATTGTTCCATGGTAACATAGCTAAAGTATAACGAGCTATAGTTAGCGGGGGAATGCATTGTGAAAACAAACAGAGTATTAATTTTACTATCGATGATCATTATGATTGCCGTTGTCATCGGCGGATGTAGTGATTCTTCAGGCTCGGCAGCAACAAGCGACGCTGATAAAGTGCTGGTGGTCGGAGCCATCCCTGATCAGAACATATCAGATCTTACCCGGCGGTTCGATTTGTTTGCCGATTATCTTGGCGAGAAGACCGGCCTTGAAGTTAAGTATGCCCCTTCAGTAGATTATGCAGCCCTGGTTACAGCTTTCAAACGCGGAGAAATTCAATTAGCGTGGTTCGGTGGTTTAACCGGAGTGCAGGCAAGAGAACTGGTGCCTGGGTCCGATGCTATTGCCCAAAGGCCAAGAGATTCACAATTCCATTCGGTTTTTATTGCCCAAAGCGGACTAAATGTTAAATCATTAAAAAACCTTACAGGATTAAGTTTTACCTTCGGCAGTGAAAGCTCCACTTCCGGACACCTAATGCCGAGATACTTTTTACTTCAAGAAGGAATTAATGCCGAAACGGACTTTGAGGGGATGCCCAATTTCTCCGGTTCTCATGACAAAACATGGAAGCTGGTTGAATCCGGTGCCTACCAAGCCGGAGCACTCAATGAGGCGGTTTGGCAGGCTGCCCTGGCAGAAGGAAAGGTAGATACTGACAAAGTGGAGATGTTTTATACTACCCCACCCTATTTTGACTATAACTGGACAATTCATGCTGACGTCGGCGAGATGTTCGGCCCAGGAACCAAGGATAAGATAACCGATGCGCTGTTGTCCATGGGCCAAGAGCAAAAGGAAATTCTGGCACTCTTTGCGGCGGATAGTTTCGTGGAGACTAACAATGAAAATTATCAGGCGATTGAGCAGGTGGCAGCCGAATTGGGGATTATAAAATGATTACGGCACCAGCAAAGCAGTCAGTGCCAATGCTTAAGATGGATAATATCAGTAAGTACTATGGAGGGGAAGAAACATTGGCCCCTCTTTCCCTTTCCATTAATAAAGGGGAAACTGTAGCAGTAATTGGGCCCAGCGGAGCCGGCAAAACTACATTACTCAATATCCTGGGAACAATAGTTCAGCCGGACAGGGGTCAAGTGCTAATCAACGGCATGTCAAGCAAAAATTTAAAGCCGGGTCGGCAATTGTCTCGCATGGTAGGGGTAATGCACCAGCAGCTAGACCTTATCGGACAGTTGTCGGTGATTAACAATGTTCTGGCGGGCCGCTTAGGTGAATGGGGTCTGCTGCGTTCATTGTTATCCTTGATTATTCCCCAGGAAAAGGCACTGGCAGTTAAAGCATTAGAGAGGGTCGGTATTCCGGAAAAACTTTATCAAAAGACTTCCCGACTATCCGGCGGCGAACAGCAGCGAGTGGCTATGGCCAGAATTTTAGTTCAGCAGCCCCAAGCTATTCTTGCCGATGAACCGATATCCTCTTTGGACCCGACTCGTGCGGTAGACATCCTCAGCATGCTGGTTAATTTTTCCAGGGAAAACGGCCAAACTCTGGTTGTGTCTCTCCATTCAGTAGAATATGCGCTGCAGTATTTTAATCGCATTATCGCCCTGCGGCACGGGAAAATATTTTTTGACCGACCAGCCAACCAGGTTACCAGAGAGGATATGGACCAGCTTTTTCAGATTGAGGAGGAAGCCAATGAAAGGTGCAAACCTTGGCCTGCATAATAGAACAATTCTTTCAACCGCATTAATCGGGGTATTCGCATGGAGTCTCACAACGGTAGACTGGGGAAATAACCTGCTTCATTCCGGCGGTATTGCGGCAATCACCCAGATCGCCAAGGCCGCATTTAAACCAGATCTTGCTCCGGAAATATTAATTCTGGCTGTGGTCTCTGCATGGAAGACTTTGGCCTATGCAACAGCAGGTATGACATTGGCAGTGCTGCTGGCCATACCTTTTGGTATTCTAGCCTCTGGAATCCTATCCAGTTGCAGCTTAAATCGTACAATAGGAGTTATATCTTTTCGCGGGATACTGAATGCCATGCGGGCCGTTCATGAACTGGTTTGGGCGTGGTTATTTGTTGCCGCTATGGGTCTGTCCCCTTTTGCAGCCATCTTTGCTCTGGCTATTCCTTACGGCGGCACTTTGGGACGTATTTTTGCCGACATTTTGCAGGATGTACCAAGGGCACCTCTGGCAGCATTACAAGCCGGCGGGGCCGGTAAGCTGCAGCTGTTGTTCTATGGGTACTTCCCCATGGCTCTGCCTGATATGGTCAGCTATACTATGTATCGCTTTGAATGTGCGCTGCGCTCGGCAGCTATTATGAGTTTTATCGGTTTGGGTGGGTTAGGCTATCAAATTCAGATATCTTTGCAGGATCTCCATTATAATGAAGTCTGGACATTTATCTTTTTCCTGGTTTTACTGGTAATGCTGGTTGATTTCTGGAGTAACCGCCTGCGCAGGAGGCTGACCGCATGAAAATATCCATTATGCTGGGATTGACACTGATAATTTCTTCCTGGACGTATATCTTTACTGCCGAAGGAGCTCACTTGTCTCTAATATTCTCCAGCACCACCGGCCAACAGCTTAAGGAATTTATTACCCAGCTTATAGGTAGTGGTGCTCCAGATAATGCATTTTTGAGTGCGGAAAGCCGACAGCAGGCCATCTTCCTTTCCTTTCAAACCTTGAAGATGAGTATTATGGCCATCGGCTTAGCTGCTGTTGGTATGCTGCTAACGGTGGTTCCCGCGGCACATAATGTGGCTGACGGTACTTTGTCTCTGTCTCGTTCGGTATATGGCAGAGTAATGTTTTTTATTATCCGCGCTTCATATATCTTTTCAAGGGCTATACCGGAGCTCATCTGGGCAATGCTGATCATCTTTCTTTTCAGACCTGGCATTATACCCGGTGCCATAGCCTTAGCCATCCACAACTTTGGTATATTAGGAAAGTTGTGTGCAGAGGTGATTGAAGATCTGGATGAGCGGCCAATCCGTTCCCTGCGAAACTCGGGTGCCGGTAGCGCACAGGTCCTATTCTATGGTATTCTTCCCACCGTTGCTCCAAAATTTATTACCTACCTATTATATCGCTGGGAGGTCATCATTCGCACCAGTATTATTGTAGGATTTGTGGGTGCCGGCGGCCTGGGCAGGCAGTTTAGACTAAGCATGAGCTGGTTTCATTACACCGAAGTTGCTTTGCTGCTCACCTGCTACGCGGTTCTGGTACTATTTGTAGACCTATTAGCGGGGTTTTTAAGGAAGGTAGTTCAGGAAGCCTAGACATTCTCTTCCTGTTCCCGCAGTGCTTTTTTCAGCACCTTGCCGATGGCGGTCTTAGGAAGGGCCTGGCAAAATTCGACATGGCGCGGCACCTTATAGGGTACCAGATGTTCTCGGCAGAAGTTGGTGATTTCATCGGCTTCTGCATTCTTTTCTTCTTTCAATACAATGAATGCCTTTACCGCCTCACCCCGGTAGTCATCGGCAATGCCGATAACACAGGCCTCCTGAACTGCCGGATGCTGGAAAAGGACGTCTTCTACTTCCCGGGGGTAGACGTTAAAGCCCCCGGTTATAATCATGTCTTTTTTCCGATCTACGATAAAGAAGTAACCGTCTTCGTCCATATAGCCCATGTCACCGGTGTATAACCAGCCGTCGCGGATTGCTGCGGCTGTTTCTTCAGGCTTATTATAATAGCCCAGCATTATGTCCGGGCTTTTTAAGATTATTTCGCCTATTTCCCCCGGGGGAAGTTCTTTTTTGCCGGTTTCCATGTCAACCACACGCATAATGGTGTCGGACATGGGAATGCCGATGCTGCCAGTTTTATTGACGCCTTTAAAGGGATTGACGGTTTTAGCTGTCACTGCTTCAGTAAGGCCGTAACCTTCCATGAGTTGGCTTCCCGTAAGTATTTCAAACTGGCGTTTTACTTCCGGGGCCAAGGGGGCGGCACCGACAAAACAGCCATTTAAGGAAGAAAGGTTGTAGCGCCCAAGTTGACGATGGTTTATCAAGCCGATATACATGGTAGGTACCCCGGCAAACAGGGTGGGGGAGAAACGGTGAATTGCCTTTAACAGTTCTTCCTCGTTATATCGCGGCAGCAGAATGGCCTGCGCACCGGACAGCATGGTGGCGTTCATACAGACACTCATGCCAAAACCGTGGAAAAGGGGCAGTACCGCCAGCAGACTGTCTGCAGAGGACATGTGTACCCATGTTTTACAATGGCTGGCATTGACTACCAGGGCATAGTGGGACAGCATTACTCCTTTAGGTTTTCCGGTGGTACCGCCGGTGTATATGATTACTGCCATATCTTTATGCACGTCTATTTCAGGCGGGGTATGGGTTTCGGCCTTCACGGCAAGCAGTTCTTTTAACTGCCTGGCGCCAGCTAGACGCTTCTTTGCATTGGGGTCAAGTTTTTGTTTTAAAGGATAGAGAATGTTTAAGGGAAGAGGAAGAAAATCTTTCAGAGAAGTATAGAAGGTATACTCTAGCAGATGGTATTCCCCGTTTTCTCGACAGCGGTCCCGTACAGTTTCAAGTTTACCGGCTAGGAGGTCCAGACTGATGGCTGCTCGGATGCTGCTATCCCGGACGATGTACAGCAGTTCTTTTTCAGTGTTGAGGGGATTAAGGGGCACAACTGTTGCTCCCAGCATCAGGATACTGTAGTAGCTGATTACATATTGGGGACAGTTCGGTAACAACAGGGCTACCCGATCTCCCGGCTGAATACCGCTGTTTTTCAATCCGTTGACCATGCTATTCACTTGCCGACCCAATTCTTCGTAAGTTATGGATTTACCGAAGAACACTAGGGCTGTTTTATCCGCGTGGTCCCGGACGCTCTTGTGGAACAATTCAAAAATAGGTAGTTTCGGGTAATGCATAGACAAAGGAACCTCTGAGTCATAAAAGCTGGACCACGGAAGCATATTTGGGGTTACAGCCGAGTTATTCATTTTAACCTCTCCCTTAAATTTTTATATAGCGTAAAAAGTAAGAATTTTCAAACTAATTATATCAAGTTGGTAGAAATTAGGCAATACAGGTTGACTAGTATCACGGCATTCATCGATATTTCATAAATTTTCTTAGCGCTGCCGGGTAACCTCAACTAACTCAAGATAAATACTCGAAATTTACGGTAAAATAGGATAGAATCTAAAAATAGATGCATTTATTTATGATGACGCAGGTGAGGTGCTTCAATGTTTTTTTTAACTGATGCAATGATAAGAAAAGCTGCAGGAACTGATGACGTTTATAAGAGAGGCTTACAGTATTTCTCACAAGGGCGAGTGGAGGAATTTGGGTTTTTCTCAGAAGATATATCTGCTTCCGCGATAGTCATGGGCAGCCGTGGTTATGAGGTGGATGTAGAGTTTTTTGGCAGCGGCGAAATATTGGACATGTATTGTAACTGCCTGGCGTTTAGCCAGTACGATGGCGCTTGTAAGCACATTGTTGCCGTGTTGGCAGCGTGCCAGTGGCATCATAAAAATATTAAACCCCATGGGACTAAACCCCGGGCAGCGGCCAGGAATGGTGCGACGGCAGAGGCAATCCTGGGATATTTTGGTCAATACGTGAACGAACCCCAAAAAACCCCGCTTAATATAGAAGTAAAATTTGAACTTGATTATGTCAATAGGTATTTCTCACAAGAGGTATACCATGCGCTGTCTCTTAGAATGGGCGAAGAAAAACTTTATGTTGTTAAGAGTGTAAAGAAACTTTTTGAAGCAATGGATAAAGGACAAGAGCTGGAATTTGGCAAGAATTTTATATTTGACCCGGCCGTACATGTGTTTCGACCTGAGGATGAGCCACTGATTGATGTTCTCCGGGATATGTACGAAGTGGAAAGCAGCATTTTTCGAGATATAGACCGCTATTCTAGCTATTATAATAGCAAGAGCAAACTGTTTGACGGTAAACGGGTTCATTTGCCTCAAGTTGTGCTTAAGAAAGTTTTATCTTTGATGGGACAGAAGCGCTTCAATGCAACACTATTTAATAATGAGTATACTGACCTTACCATAGTTGAACAAGATTTACCGCTTGATTTTAAAGTGGATAGTGAGGGCAAGGCCCTTATTTTGGGATGGGAACGTTTAAATATGATACCCATGATTCCCACAGGAGAGTACCTCTACTTTGACGGTAAAGTTCATAAAATTTCTGAGCACCAAAGAAAAAATTTCATTCCACTGGTCAATGCTTTGGTGGAATCGCCTGACGGTATTCACTTTACTTATAACCAAAGAGACCGGTTTGCTTCAGAAATTTTGCCGGCGATTCAAAAAATTGGTCGGGTGGAGATTACAACGGCGGTACAAGAAAGTTTGTATGCGGTCGATTTAATAACGGAAATTCACCTTGACCGGGTGGATGATACGGTGAAGGCGGAGGTTAGATTTATCTATGGGGATGTTCGCATCAATCCCTTTACCCATCAGACTGATTACCGGAAAGAAGATAGAATACTGGTTAGAGATTCGGAACGGGAAACAACTATTTTAGGTCTCTTGGAGGGGGCGGAATTTCGCACCGTTAACGGGAGTATCTACATTGAGGATGAGGACAATATCTTTGCATTCGTACATGATTTTTTGCCCGAAATCCAAGAACTGGCCGACGTTTATTATTCCGAAAGCTTTCGCAGTATGAAAATAAGGAATACTGCCAGCTTTTCCGGCGGCCTGCGCCTGAACGAACAAAGTGATATGTTGGAAATTTCCTTCAAGTTTGATGAGATCAATCTGGCGGAAATAAAAAATGTGCTTAAATCCCTGCAGGAAAAGAAGAGATACTATCGATTGAAGGATGGCTCGTTTCTGCCGCTGGATACAGCAGGTGAAGAAATGCAACAGGTCATAAATATTCTGGATTCTCTTGATATTTCTGACCGCGAACTTAAGAAAAGCACCATGGAGCTACCCAAAAACAGAGCTATGTACTTAGATCGTCGTTTACAGGAGTTGAATATGCAACAGGTGGAAAAGAATCCTGCGTTTACGCAATTCGTGAGGCAAATTAACCAGCCGCAGGATGCGGATTTTGATGTCCCCGATAGCCTAAAAGGGGTGCTGCGTGATTATCAGACAAAGGGTTTTAAATGGTTGAAGACGCTGGCAATGTACGGTTTGGGAGGTATTTTAGCAGACGATATGGGGTTGGGTAAGACGCTTCAGACCCTTGCTTTTCTCCTAACAGAAAAAGAAAAAGTGCAGGCACCTTCGCTTGTGGTTGCCCCGACGTCAGTAATCTACAACTGGCAGGAAGAAACAAGGCGATTTGCCCCCGATTTGAAGGTTATAGTGATAGCGGGAACACCTCGAGAAAGGGCGGCTCAGCTTAAAGAGGCGGTCGAGTGCGACCTGATAATAACCTCATATGCGCTCATCCGAAGAGATATTGAACGTTACCGGGAAATGAGTTTCGGTTACTGTATTTTGGATGAGGCACAGCACATTAAAAATCCAAACTCTCAAAACGCCAAGTCTGTAAAAACCGTTAAAGCCAGAGCATATTTTGCCCTCACCGGGACACCTGTGGAGAATAGTCTGGTTGAATTATGGTCAATTTTTGATTTCATCATGAAAGGGCATTTGTTTTCCAGGCAAAAATTCAGGAAAAAATATGAACTGCCTATTATGAAAAACCAGGATAAAAATGCCTTGAATGAACTGCAAAAGCAGATTGCGCCCTTCATTATGCGGCGTATGAAAAAGGATGTTTTGAAGGAGTTGCCGCCTAAGTTTGAAAGTAAGATGGTCACCGAACTGACTGGGGAGCAGAAAAAAATATACCTCGCTTATTTAAATGAAGCTAAGGGTGAGATCGAGCGGGAAATTGCCACTCGCGGCTTTAACAAAAGCCAAATTAAGATATTGACGTTATTGACTAGATTGCGGCAAATCTGCTGCCACCCGGGCATGTTCTTAGAGAACTATCGCGGCGACAGCGGTAAACTGCAATATTTGAAAGAAATACTCCAGGATGCCATCCAGGGAGGTCATAGAATATTACTCTTTTCGCAGTTTACGTCCATGCTGCACATTATAAAAAAACTTCTTGATGACGAAGGGATAGAGTACTTTTATCTGGACGGTTCTATCAAAGCGCAAAAAAGAACCGAAATGGTAAAGGATTTTAACAACGGTCAAGGAGAGACTTTTTTAATATCACTTAAAGCAGGGGGCACGGGTCTAAATCTTACCGGAGCGGATATGGTAATTCATTATGACCCCTGGTGGAATCCCGCTGTGGAAGACCAGGCGGCGGACCGGGCCTATCGCATCGGCCAGAAAAATTCGGTGCAGGTTATCAAGTTGATTACCAAGGGTACAATCGAGGAAAAAATATTTGAGCTGCAGCTTAAGAAAAAAGCCATGATTGAGTCCGTCATCAAACCGGGAGAAACTATGCTTACCAAGATGACGGAGCAGGAAGTCAAGGAATTGTTTGATGTAGTATGACACATCTTACTGTTAGCCTTCAGCATTGATACTTTCAACCATGTTTTTACCTTTTCTTTTAGCCGTGTATAAGGATGTATCCGCCTTATTTAGCAGTTCATCCCTTAATTTCTTATCACCCATTTGGAAATGAGTTGCCGTGGCAACCCCAAGGGAAGCGGTGAGATGGATATCAGTATCAGCACCTTTAAACCCACGGTTCGCTACTGCGCTGCGGATACGCTCCGCTGTGAATTTTGCGTCTTTTGCTGTTGTTTCCGGGAGAATGACCACAAATTCATCACCGCCATAGCGACCCACTATGTCAATGGAACGGACGTTTTGGCATATGAGATTGGCAAACTGTGCCAACACCTTGTCTCCGACAATATGGCCAAAAGTATCATTAACCTCTTTAAAACCGTCCAGGTCCATGATAATAAATGAGAGAGGTTGACCACCTGCCCGGGACCGATGGATTAAATCCATTAAGCTTTGTAGTATTTGTCGTCGATTAAATACTCCGGTAAGAGCATCGGTTTCGGCAAGGGTTTTTAGTCTGCTGGAGTATTTGCTTAATTCTTGTTCACCGGCAAGGGTCTTTCTGCCAAATATATAGATCACAGAGAAAAGTATAGCAGCGAATAGGATATGCTGTATGGCTGCATCGGTCGTGTCCTTCCTGATAGCCTCTTGAAAAGGGGCATACGGGATGTTCACTGATATACCACCGCGAATATCCCCTAGCTTGTACCCTTGTTTTGCATGGCATTTGAGGCATTCCTTTTCCATTAGCAGCGGCTCCATATAACGCAGATACGTACTTTTTTTATAACTCTTCACTTCCCAAGTACTACTTTGTCTAGTGTCTTCAAATAACTTCAAAGATATTTGTTCCCAGTCGTCCGGCGTATTTCCGGGATTGATAGGATTGAGACTGGTGATGTGGAACTGAACTGACATATATTCCTTAGCTTTTTCTGACAGTAGTCTGGTCATATAGGCGGGGTTAATCTTAGTCAATGTTAAACTCTCTGAGAATTTAAGGTTTCGTAAAGGGTCATCTAAGTATTTGTTTGGTTTAGTTTGTTCCGTCACCGGTATATAGACCCCGCCATGATCAGCATTCCAATTTCGCTGCACTAAAATCATTTGAAAATATGACTTTGCCATCTGTACAGCTAGTTCCCGGTACATTTGTTTAGTTCTAGTCTGATTGATCTTCCAGGAGAGTATTCCTACTGTAATGATCAATATTAACGTTAAAGCAATAAAACGCTTGACACTGAATTTTGATGTTAACATTACGCATCACCCTTCAAAAAATGGTCTTTTTTTATTTCCAATTTTAATTGTTTGGGATATTATAGCAATTATTTTGGCAAAAAGACGTGAATTTTGTCACACTAAAGTGTGGGCTATGTCCGGAGGTAGGCGGCAGGGTCTGTGTGAGGAAGTTAGAATACCTATCACGGTCACGGCGGGGCCGACGACCTATCGCAGCCAAGAAAAATCTATTGACATATTGCTGACATATTACCGTGATATCTTATGACTGTATCAAGCATATCAGTCCTTGACCTAAGCCTAAGCGGCTTTTGTACATACTAATTAAGAAAGGGGCGGAGCGCATGAATAGAATCCTGGTTGTAGAAGATGAGCCGGCTATCTCCCGGGTGCTGAAGGCATATCTAACCAAAGCGGACTTTGCGGTGGAGCAGGCTTTCGACGGCGATGAAGCTTTGGAAAGATTTACAGCTTTAAATCCGGCATTGGTTATCCTGGATGTCATGCTGCCGGGTCGAAATGGGTGGGAGATTTTAAAGTTTATTCGCCAAAGAAGCTCCTGCCCGGTGATAATGCTTACCGCTCTAGGACAGGTAGATCAAAAAATAAGCGGTTTTAAAAAAGGGGCCGACGACTATATCACGAAGCCCTTTAACGCTGAAGAAGTGGTGGCACGGGTGAAAGCCGTTTTAAAACGTTCAACAAATATTGTGGAAGAGAAAACTAAGTATTACGGCAGTTTAAAAATAGATTTTCAATCGTACGTGGTTTCCCTGCACGGAGTTGAATTAAAATTCACACCAAGAGACCTTTCTTTATTTTTATTTCTCGCAAAGAACCCCAATCAAACATTTACCAGAGAACAGCTCATTGAAAACGTCTGGGGAATTGATTATGAGGGGAGTGACCGGGCGGTGGATTTGGCCGTGAAAAGAATTAGGAAACTGCTGCAGAATTGGCCGCCGCCAGAAGGGGAAATTAAAACTTTAAGAGGATTGGGGTATCAGTTCTGTGTTCGTGAAAAATGATGAACGGAAATCATTACTGCAGATATGGACAATACGTTATTTATTGACCCTGGTGATTGGTATCATTGTTATCGGCCTTATTTCCACGTCATGGTTAAGATATAATGCTACCCAGAAACGATTAGACATTATGAAACTGATTGCCGAAGAAATCGCCGATCGGACTGTTGATGCCCAAGGGAACGTGAGAGTGTCTCCCGCGCTGTCACTTTTACTGGAAAGACGGCAGCGTTTTTTGCGCTTGGAGCGGCGTCTTGTGGTTTTTATAATGGATGAACGCGGAAATGTTGTCTTTCGAGATCCCAGGAGAGTCCCAATTGAATTCATAGAGGAGATTTCCCTAGATAATGAAAAGGATGTTGAAATTCTAAGGAAAAAGGAAGGGGAAAAACTTTATCTAGTAAAACAAGAAATAACCAACGATAACGTGACATCAGGTTGGGTGTTTATTTTATTGCCGGAAAAGGATGTGACTGCCAATAAGGAGCAGCTACAACTACTTTTCATCATGTTGGGAAGCTTGGCGTTTCTTGGTTTAGCCGTTATTCACCTGTTGACTCGGAAACTGTCTAAGCCAATAAAAGATGTAGCGGATGCAGCAAAGAAAATTGTTGGTGGGGATTATGACCTTGACTTTGACAAAGACATCAAAGAAAAAGAAGTCTACGAATTGACTCAATCTTTTGAAGAAATGGCTGAGCGCTTACAGCAGTTAGAGTTAATGCGTGCAGAATTATTAGCTGGAGTAACCCACGAATTGAAAACTCCTGTTGCCTCAATTAGCGGCCTGGTCCAAGCGGTGAAAGATGAAGTGGTGGATGGCCAAGAGGCAAAAGAGTTTATGGAAATGTGTATTAAGGAAGCAAGTAGGTTAGAGAAGATGGTCGAAGATCTACTTGAATTTAATTCTTTTGCAGTAGGAGCCATGAAAGTTTCGAAAGAAGAGCAAAACATAAATCAATTAGTTAATGAAATTGCTCATCAATGGCTGGTCGGGCAGGACGCCGATGGGCTAAAGCTCAATACTTTATTACCTGAACAGCGTCTTGATGCTGCAACCGATGCGCTGCGCGTCCAGCAAATTTTATATAATCTATTCAATAATGCAAAAGAAGCTGCGGGCAAGGACGGGGAGATAAATCTAGTTTTAGCTGAAAAAGAAGGCGATATCAGAATTGATGTTACGGATAATGGCCCAGGCATTCCGACGGAGGAGCAAAATCTGGTTTTTGAGCGTTTTTACAGAGGGAAGGATAAAAAACAAAGCGCTCGCGGTTTAGGTTTGGGTCTGACCTTTAGTAAAATGTTAGCTCAGACACTTGGTGGTGACCTGGTATTGAAAGAAAGCTCAGATAAAGGAACAACGTTTACACTTATTTTAACCAGTTAAATTCGAAATGAATAGTTCTTTGCGGCATTGTCTTTTGTGATGCCGCTTTATATTTATAGAATTTAAGTGTGGATTTGACACATGTTTGACATCTAAAGTTGATAGAATGCCATGAAGGTATCTAATTATATCAACTAAATATCTCGGGGGGGGACCACATGAAGAAATATTTGAAATATGGCTTAGTTTTATTACTTTGCATCGTTTTCGTCGGTGGAATATATGCAAAATCTTTCTCAGGACAAAAAGACACTATCGCAAATGCTGCTCAATATGCAACAGCTGAAGTGCAAAGAGGTGAAATCCAGGTTACAGCAGGCGGAACCGGAAGTATTGAAGCTAGCGTAAGAAAGGAAATAGCAACATTAAGCGGAGGCACCGTTGATAAGATTTATGTGCAGGAAGGTCAGTTTGTTGAAGAGGGAGATTTAATCCTAATATTTGAAAATGATACACAAAATACCGTGGTGGAACGCGCCAAATTAAACATTATCATGGCCGAGAATAAGCTAAAGGACCTGCAGGAAGATTTAAAAAGCTTAAAAATTTATGCCCCTGCTTCAGGCGTGGTCCAAGACATAGATGTTAACATTGGGGAGCAGGTATCTAAAGGTATATTGACAACAATAATAAACAAATCCAAGATGCAGGTAATCGGTAAATTCAATAAAAGTCAGATAAATGCTATCGGTGTTGGTGATGAGGCCAAGATTTTAATGTTATATAACTATCAAGACGTAGCGGGCAAAGTTATCAAAGTAGGTACGGCACCCACTGCCAGAGATGATGGCGCAGTATTATACGAGGTGACATTTGAGTTGGATAATCCCGGCGGATTTACTCCCGGTATGGAGACCCAGATTACGGTGAAAAATGATAAGGGTACTTATGCTGCAGTGGAAAATGAAACATTAACTACTGGAGAACCATACAAAGTAGAGCTGGATACCGGCGGTACCTTAATAAAACTCAACGTCGATTCCGAGGACTCTGTAGAAGAGGGCCAGCTAATAGCAGAAGTGGAAAACGATGATTTGCGCATCCAAATTGATGAACAAATGATTAAGGTGGAAGAAGCTAAATTAGAGTTAAGCGAAAAACTAGAAGATGCGGATAATTCAGCCGTATACGCTCCCATTGCCGGGACGGTTACTGAGATTGAGGTTACTGAAGGAGAAAGTGTGCGGGAAAATACTGCTGTAACAGTAGTGTCCGATTTAGAAAATTTAAAAGTAGTAATCCCCATTGACGAGTTAGACATCAGTAAAGTGAAGGTGGGCCAAGAGGCATCAGTCAGTGTAGAGGCTGTTCCGGATCATAGGTTTAAGGCGGCGGTTGCTGAAGTCGCTTTAGAGGGTAAGACATCCGGCGGAGTGGCAACTTTTGACGTCACTTTGAGCTTAAATGATAACAAAGGTTTGAGACCCGGGATGACGGCCAACGCCGAGATTATCGCCTCTAAGAAAGCCAACGCTTTGCTTTTACCCATACAGGCTGTGCAGCAGCGCGGAAATCAAAGATTTGTCATAACCGGACAACCGGAGCAGGGCAGGCCCCAAACAACACCCATTAAAATTGGCCTGGTATCAGCAAACTATGTGGAAATAGCTGAAGGTTTAAGTGAAGGCGAGCAGGTATTATATCAGGTGGTTGGTCAAAACAATTCCCAAGACCAGGGGCCAAATATAAGAATGATGGGAGCTGGAGCAAGACTACCCGGCAGTTGGGGATCAGGTGGAGGCAGAAGACCCTCCGGTGGCGGAGGGGGGTAGATCTTATGCTTGAGGTAAAGAACGTTACAAAAGTATATAATTCCGGTGTTGTCCAATTTGAGGCTTTAAAGGGAGTATCATTAACAGTGGCTAAAGGCGAGTTCGTCGCTATTATCGGACCCAGCGGCTCAGGTAAGTCTACTTTCATGAATATCTTAGGTTGTCTCGATACACCTACAACAGGGAAGTATTACTTTGAAGATACTGAAGTCAGCAACTTCACCGAGGAGCAGTTGGCTTTAATCAGAAACAAAAAGATCGGTTTTATATTTCAAAAATTCAATCTCCTGCCCAGGATTAATGCCTATGAAAATGTAGAATTACCCTTGGTATATATGGGCCTTAACAGTAAAGAACGTAGAGAAAGGACATTAAGCTCTTTGGAACGGGTGGGATTAAGAGAATGGGCCCGACATAAGCCTGCGGAATTGTCAGGCGGTCAGCAGCAGAGGGTGGCCATAGCGCGGGCGCTGGCCGGTGACCCGCCGTTAATTCTCGCAGATGAACCTACAGGGAACTTAGACAGTAAATCCGGGGAAGAAGTTATGGAAATATTAAAGAACTTAAATGATAACGGCAGGACAGTATTACTCATCACTCATGACTTAGAAGTAGCAGCTAATGCAAAACGCAGCATATCAATTCAGGATGGGTTGATTATAGAAGGCGGGGTGACATCCGGGTGAATTTTAAAATGGCCGTCAAGCTCGCTGTTAAGGGAATTGTTGGTAATAAAATGAGGACGTTTCTGACTATGCTGGGTATCATCATTGGCGTTTCCGCTGTCATAATATTGGTGTCCGTAGTGCAGGGGACAACCGCCAGCGTCACGGAAAACATTGAAAGCATGGGTACAAACTTGCTTACGGTAACTATCAGGGGCCGGGGAGCGGAAGATGCCTTAACATACGACGAAGCTTTGACACTCGCTGATAAAGAGGGCGTTGAAGGGGTAGCGCCTGTAGCAAGTGGAAACGTTACCGCCAAATTCGGCACAACAACGATGGATGTGCCCTTAGAAGGAGTGGACGAGAATTACCAAACGGTGCGCAATCATACCGTCCAAAGCGGCAGATTTATTATGCCTCTCGATGTGGAATTTAGACAGAAGGTAGTGCTGTTGGGCACCGAAGTTGTAACTGAGCTATTTGGTACATCTAATCCTCTTGGGCAAACTGTGCAGCTTAACGGCACGAATTTCGAAGTGGTTGGGGTGCTGGAGGAAAAAGGCAGTTCAATGGGTGGGAGCAGCGATGACAAAATTCTCATGCCCTTGACTACCGCTCAAAGATTCCTAAAATCAACGGGAATACGCAGCCTATATATACAGGCAGAATCTCCTGATATGGTGAATGCCGCATCTGCCCAGGTGGAGCAGTATTTGTTAAAGAAATTCGAAAACGATGAAGATGCCTACAGAGTCTTTAACCAAACAGAGATGCTGTCCACAGTAAACCAGATTACCACAAGTATGGCCCTGATGTTAGGTGGCATAGCGGCAATTTCTTTATTGGTTGGGGGAATTGGTATCATGAATATTATGCTGGTTACCGTTACCGAAAGAACAAGGGAAATCGGCATTAGAAAAGCGATAGGAGCTAGACGCAGAGATATATTGACCCAGTTTTTGATTGAGTCTGCCGTCATCAGTGGAATTGGGGGCATCGTCGGCATTATAGTCGGGTTGGCAGGTAATAAATTATTGACTGCAGCAGTGGGGCTCAATGCCCAGGCTTCCCTATTCATTATCTTGCTATCTTTATCATTTTCACTCCTGGTGGGCATGTTTTTCGGCATCTATCCCGCCAATAAAGCATCCAAACTAAGACCGGTGGATGCACTTAGGTTTGAATAGGGGAAAAGGCTTTTATGAAATAAGTGACACCCGTTGGTGCCTGACACCAACGGGTGTCACTTATTTTGTCACTTATTTGGTGCCTGACACCGGGAGAGTAAAATGAAAACTGCTGCCCCGGTTGAGGATGCTTTCTGCCCATATGAGGCCGCCATGGGCGTTGACTATTTCTTTGGATATGGCTAAGCCCAGTCCACTGCTGTTTTTGGACGATTCTCTGGATTTGGACGCTTTATAAAATCTGTCAAAGATATAGGGGAGGTCTTTTTCAGCTATTCCTGCGCCATCATTTTGGATGGTAATAATTGTTTCTTCTTTGTCTTGGGCGAACATATAACTTAAGACGATTCTACCGTTAATAGGTGTGTGCTTAAGGGCATTACTAATCAAATTATTAAAGACCTGATCTATTCGGTCGTAGTCAATAGTCAGGGTATCTTTTAGGCTGGTTTCTACGAAGGTTACGGCATGTGTCTTAGAAGGCCCAGTATAAGCTGCAGGCTTTTCTAGTAACAGCTTTTTTCCTGCTTGTTCCACATCATATTTATACTTTTCGTAGGTTATATCCATCAACTCTTCTAAAGAAAAACGGGAAAAGTGAAAGGATGTCTGTTGAGTTTCCAAACGGGTGAGATCAAAAAGGTCCTGAATTAGTCTGTTTATACCTAAGACTCGCGTATGGACTAGTCTCAAGCATTGTTCTCTTTCTTCGGGCTCAGAAATCACATTTTCTAATAGGGCTTCAAGATAACCTTGAATGGAAGTTATGGGTGTACGTAAGTCATGAGATACATTAGTTAATAAATCTCGGCGTGATTTCTCGTTCCGAAGCGCCTTCTCTTCTGCTAGCTTTCGGGCAGTAACATCTCTGGCAATCCCTTCAACAACTAAGGGTTTTCTTTCCTTATTGAGAATAGGGGTATTGTATAGTTCGACCCAAATGGTCTTTCCGTCCTTTTTAACCCACCTAAGTATACTCTTTTTCAACATAATATCTGGCTCTAGTGAATGGCTAAAAGCTGAACGATGTTCTGGGTGAATCAGCCTGACGAACAAATCCGGATCATTGTAAAACTCATCAATTGTATATCCGGTAATAGTGGCGGCAGCAGGACTGATATATTCCATACTAGGTTTGGGATTTAGTTGATAACGAAAGATGATGTCTTGGGCATTTTCTGCCAGCAGGCGAAAGCGCTGTTCATTTTTACTTAAATCATCCCTGATTTTTTGATAATAGACCAATAAAGTACTGTGAGCAAGAACAAAGGCCAAGATGGCAGCGATAATATAACCGATGGCGGCAAGCCATGAAGCTTGGACCAAAAACGGATAATCTGCTAGGTGAATGCCCAGGATAATAAAAAGCCAGCCTGTTATATATTTTCCGGTTACCTCAGTTTCTTTTGATTTCAGGAGACCAACACCGGCCCAAATAAAAATCAGGCCTAGGAAAAAGAAAATGGGAACTAACCTGACCGAATCGGGTAATCCAATAAATAAGGATGCAAAAATCCACAAACATAGGGATATAGCGCCGTATGTCCATATACGGGGAAGCTTTTTATCAATAAATTTAAAAATCCCAATGGGCAGCAGGGTGCCGCCTAGAAGCCAGCATAGCAGAGCAGAGGCATGAATAATAATGGAGTTGTGGCCTAGGAAAGCTAATATTTCATAGGGATATTTTAATGACCATAGCGTCCAAGCAGAGCCCCAGATTAAAAGGTATATCTTTCGGTCGTGCCAGTAGTGATAGAAGAAAACTAAGGCAAGTACAGAACTTAAGGCCATTTGTGCTATTTCGGATGGTATAAACCAAGACATCTTACCACACCTCAAAACTTTAGTAATACGTTAGCATTGAAGAATATACTACAGGTAGAGTGATTATCTTGCGTTGATAGGATTCGAAGCTATATAGTAAATCTATAACCGACATTTCTGACCGTTTGGATGTATTTTGGGCGGGAGGAATCCGGCTCAATTTTTTTTCGCAAATTACTGATATGTACCACTACGGTGCGCAGATCCCCCGAAGCGTCTTCCTGCCAAACATAGTCAAAAAGCTGTGAGGCGGTAAATATTTGATTGGGATGTTGGGCCAAAATATTGAGAATTTGAAATTCTTTAGCCGAAAGGCATACAGTCTTTCCGTTGGTACGGACTGTGTAACTGGATGCGTCGATTTCTATGCCATGGAATTTTAATACTTGCTTATTGTCAGGGTTGTTGGTTAAATAACGATGTCTGCGCAGATGGGCTTTTACCCGGGCTACCACTTCGCTCGGGCTGAAGGGCTTTACAATGTAATCATCTCCACCAAGTTCCAAGCCTAGGACTTTGTCAGAGGCATCGTCCTTACAGCTGATAAAGACTATAGGTACGGTGCTTTTACTGCGTATTTGTTGACATACTTCAATTCCATTTATGTCGGGCAAGAGGATATCAAGGATGATAAGATCGGGTTTTTCGGTATCTACCAGTTGGATTGCCTTTTTGCCACTGCTGGTCACAATAACTTGAAACATTTCTCTGGTTAAATACCTATCAAGAAGATGGCTTATTTCCTGCTCATCATCCACTATTAAGATCTTTTCCTTGGCCATATCGTTCCCCCCCCCCCCTTTGGTAACTTATATATTTCCTACCGATCGACAGAAAACCTTTATATCTTCCCAGATAATTTCAAAAATTTATCTACACTTTATATTTACTTTGCTTCAAGTTAATGTAAGTCCATTAAACTTATAATGTAGCATCTTTGTCCACTGAAATAATATTTTTAAAATTTAAGCATTTTTAATGGTTAATTTACGGGAGGGGATTTGCCCTTTCCTGGAAAGCTTTTAGCTTTATGGAGGTGTGCATATTTTTTCATCACAGGATTAAATCAAGGGGGGATTAAATTGACAGGGGTTACTCAATTTAAGGGTAAAATTATTTCCTGGCTTACTATTATTGCATTGGTATTTACGTTGGCACCGGGGTGGGCCCTTGCTTCGGTTTCTTATGATAGGGGAGGGCTTACCGGGGAACCTAACAGTTCCCAAATCGACGGTCCGGGTGGGTCTACCATGGTATTTGAGCCTAACTTGGAGACGCTAAGTTTATTTACCGAAGTAATAGTGAAACGCTGTTTTTAACTTCACAGAAAGCAGTTTTTTCACTGTCCGGCCTTAATAAAGATGTGCCTAAAGAGTCTGCAGTCTTACAAATGCAGTTTATGGAAGCAAATGCATCTGCACAAATATTTGGCGAGGAGTTATTGCCTTCGGTAAGTAATTATTTCCGTGGCAGTGACCCGGACGATTGGCAGGCGGAAATACCTAATTACGGAAAAGTAAAGTATCAGGATCTTTACCCTGGTGTGGATTTAGTCTTTTACGGTATTGACAGCGGCTTGAAATATGACTTTATAGTTAATCCGGGTAAAGACCCGGGAATTATTAAGTTGAACTTTAATGGATCGGAAGATACCTATATAAAAGAAAACGGAGATTTAGTGCTGCTTGTTAATGGTACTGAAATCGTGCATCAGGCGCCGTACATTTACCAAGAAATTGGCGGCAGTAAGGTCAATGTTCCAGGGAAATACCAATTAAACAATGGCGTTGTAACCTTTCAGGTTGGGGATTACAATCCGGAATGGCCTTTAGTGATTGATCCAGTGATAGAATATTCCACCTATTTAGGCGGTAGTGGTTATGACCAGGGAACAGGAGTGGCCTTAGATAAAGATAACAATGTCTTTATTACGGGTAAGACATCATCTGTTGAGTTTCCGTTAACTAACGCCTACGATGGAGAGCTTACCCAAGAAGGCTACTATGATGTATTTGTAACTAAGTTTGATACACAAGGTGACTTGATTTTTTCAACTTATCTGGGGCCTTCCGGCCTTAGGGTGCCGGATATTGCAGTAGATCCTGAAGGAAATGTTTATGTTGCCGGAGTAGCTGCGGCGGGTTTCCCTATCACTACAGGTGTTGTAGACGAAAAGAGGGAGCATATAGAGGCCTTCGTAACCAAGCTTAGTGCTGATGGCGGTACTCTAGTTTACTCCACATATCTCGGCGGAAACAATCAAGATGAAATTCACGACATTACAGTGAATGCCGATGGTAACGCCTATGTGGCAGGATATACTTTTTCCACTGATTTTCCTGTTTCAGACCCGGCTTACCAAAAGACTAAGTCATCCTGGGATACCACTCGTGCAGATGGATTCTTGGCCAAAATAAATAGTGCAGGGACACAGCTTGATTACGCTACCTATTTTCGGGGGACAAACGTTCATGGCATAGCAGTGGATGGCAGCGGTAATGCCTATATAACCGGGGATGCCGATAGCAATTTGCCCCTTGTGGGCGACCCATATCAAGCAAGTTACGGCGGCAGCGGGGATGTCTTTTTAACCAAATTTGATTCCACTGGTATTCCTGCGTACTCTACCTTTCTCGGGGGAAGTAAAAAGGAGCGGGCCTGGGACATTGCGGTAGATGCGGCCGACAATGTTTATGTTACCGGTTATACTGAGTCCGATGATTTTCCACTGTTGAATGCAGTTCAGGATACGAAGTCAAACTATTATACTACGAAGGACGCTTTTATAACTAAGTTTAATGCTAGCGGACAATTGGATTTTTCCACTTTCCTTGGCGGCAGCCACAATGACGAAGGGAATGGTATTGCGGTGGCCCCGGATGGCAGTATTTACGTCACCGGTAGCACTTCATCTTCAGACTTTCCGTTGGTTTACTCGCTTAAAAAGTATCGGCAGAGTTCAGAAGCATTTGTAACAAAAATAAATGCTGAAGGAAATAATCTGGACTACTCTACCTATTTAGGTGGTTATGGTTCAGATACTGGTAATAAGATTGCGGTTGATACTGCGGGAAATGCTTATGTGGCAGGGACCACCTATTCGTACGATTTCCCAACAACCAAAGGTGCAGTTGTCACAGATTACGGTGATAATGACGATGCGTTCTTCGCTAAGATTTCACCGATTAATGTACCGGATATTACGGTGAGTACTTCTGTGAACTTTAATGAGATAAATATGGGTGAAACTGCCTCACGGATGCTAAGCGTTAGAAATACGGGGCATGCGGATTTAAAAGTCGGCACCATTACAATTTCAGGAGATGGGTTTAGTATTTTAGAAGATAATGTTTCTAATAAAAACATCTCCCCGGGAGATTCCTTATCACTGACAGTGCAGTTTCAATGTGGGGCGAATGCACTTTATACGGGCAGCCTAGTAATTCCTTCGGACGACCCTGATGAGAGTCAAGTGACTGTGGATTTAAGCGGGAAGCCACAATTCCTAATCAGCCCATATCCCGTAGAATTTGGAGAGGTAAAGGTAGGAAGCAGCGTTGATAGAACCGTCACGGTTACCAGCCAACTCTCTTGGGGTTCCGAATGGTTTTATTCCACTGTACAGCCGGGGCCGTGCTTCAGCATTGTGGAGGATAATGTTTCATCCCGTAATTTATCCAGCGGGGATTCAGCTACGCTTGTTTTGCGGTTTTCGCCGGAAACTGCGCAAGACTACTCTGATACTCTTACCCTTAGGTATGGTGAGGGGACGTGGGAAATACCTGTCGGCTTAAGTGGGACGGGAACGACAGAAACAGTGCCGGTACAAACCCCTCCTGAAGCCGATGCAGGGGGCCCGTATCAGATTTTCGCCGCGGATAGCCTTGAGCTGGATGGAAGTGCTTCGACGGACCCAGATACAGGGGATAGTATCATTAGTTATGAGTGGGATTTAGATAATGACGGTACCTATGAACTAAGCGGCAGTGATCAAGCTGTAATTGTGGATTGGTCGGTGCTTTCGGGATATAGTTTTCAAACAGCAGACCCTTTAACAGACCAACCAAGTTATACTATCGGTTTACGAGTGACCGACGAAACAGGTTTAGTTGATACTGATAAGACCACCCTAACAATATATTCAAGGATTCCCGATGCCAGGGACGATAATTATACTGTAGGCCAGGGCCAAAATGTCACATTAAATCTTTCAGCACCCGGGGTACTTACTAATGACGTAGATGCGGATAACGATACTTTAGAGACGCATTTATTAACTGGGCCGGATCATGGCATAGTCGCTCTCAGTGTCTACGGCTCTTTCATTTATCAACCGGAAAATATGTTCTCTGGGCAAGATAGCTTTTCATATGAAGTCACAGATGACGATGGTTCGGATTCTGCTACTGTTACCATATCAATATATGAACGCTATAGCAATCCTCCTGAGGCAGATACAGCAGGGCCTTACCAGGTATCTGAAAGCGAAGATTTAGTACTAGACGGAAGCGGTTCATCTGACCCTGATGCTGAGGATGCCATAGTAAAATATCAGTGGGATTTGGATAATGACGGTACTTATGATATAGAAGGCGCCTCAGCCACTGTTAGCTGGTCAGAACTAACAGGAAACTATAGTTTTCAAATAGCTGACCTTGACACTGGTCAACCAAGTTACAACATTACCCTTAAAGTAACTGATATGACTGGCCGGATGGATACTGACACCACAACGCTAACCCTACTATCTCAACCTGATATCAGTGTTCCTTACTGGACGTATGGCAGCAGCTTAAATGCCTCTAACGTAGGGTATGACAGATTAACCTTAGATTGGAGTGCTGCAACAGATGATACTGCGGTAAAGAACTACCGCATATTCATGGGTGGAAGTGAAGTGAGTACTGTCTCAAGTGATCAGTTTAGCTTTAACGTTACAGGTTTATCAGCCAAAACTGATTATGATTTTAAGGTGGAGGCGGCTGATGCCGCGGGCAACTGGAGTACTGACGGCCCGCAGTGCTCAGCTACCACGGGTTCGCGTCCTACTTCCGGAGGAAGCAGACCGCGCCCCATAGTAAGAGATGAAATTACCCCTTATTGGCCAGGCGGCGGGCAACTTACTGCGGAGATGGTCAGTAAAACTAGTCTCATTCTGAAATGGACCGGGGCCGAGGATAATGTCGGAGTAATAGGCTATAGGGTTTACAGGGACGACAAATTGGTATCCCGAATTGGCGGAAGTAACTTGTCACGTACAATAAAAACACTTGCACCCGGGGAAATATACACTTTTACGGTAATTGCAGTGGACGCAGCGGGAAATAAAAGCGCATCAAACCCATCCGTCACCGTTACTACCGGCGTCAGTCTCAAATCCCTCGTCATAGAACCAAAACAAGCTACCAGCGGTATGCAGTTCCGGGGTAGAGTTACCCTCACCCTGCCTGCTGACAAAAGTGATATCCAGGTGCAGTTGAGCGCAGATAATGAAAAGCTTATAAAACTACCTAAAACTGTAACCATTCCAAAAGGTAAAGAGGCTGCGGAATTTGATATCCTAGCCCTTGAAGTGGATGAAATTACCGGCGTCACGGTAAACGCTGAGTTGAACAAAAATTCCGTTCAGGATACCATTGTGGTACTTCCTCAATATGAATATGTGCTAACAGATATTGGTATTGTGGAAGACCCTCAAGCCAAGGGCCCGGCAACTGCTTTTACATTTGATGCCAATGGTAAAGTTACCGGAGCGTTATGGGCAGAAGATTCCTTCAGTGGTTCATTGTATCTACCCCCGGGCGGAACCTCCGGCAGGCTAAACTTGCCTCCGGAAGCAGAAGTCTTTGCTGTCGGTACCTCTGGTAGCGCTGTGGGCCAGGTGCGGACAACTGAGCGAAATTTATCCAATGAACTTGTGAATGTCATTCGTGCTTTTAGATACAGGCCATCCTATGGTCTTCAGGTGTTGGGCACGTTGGGTGGTTTGAACAGCGCTGCCTATGATGTGAATAATGAAGGCTACATCGCAGGCTGGTCTGAAGTCCCAAATTCATCGGAACGTCATGCCTTCCTGGCCGACCCCGGTACAGGGGTGACCAATTTCGCAGCCAGGCAATGGGTGGAAATAAATCAGCCAAAGATGACGGATCTGGGGACTTTGGGCGGCTCAAACAGCGCCGCTTACGGCATTAATGACGCTGGTTACAGTGTGGGAAAATCAGACATCAAAGAGGAAGGTCTTGAACATGCCTTTATTTTTAAGCCTGAAAAGGGGATGGTGGATCTTAACTATCTAATTGATCCTCAGCTGGGCTGGAAAATTACCGGGGCTAACGATATCAACAACCTGGGGCAAATCATTGCCGAGGGCTTCGTGGACGGAAAAAAACGTTTCTGCCTGCTGACACCCAGGAACCCTGCCGATATTTACCAGGCTCAGGTGCAGTTTCCTGATGTGATGCCAACTAATTGGTATTTTGGGGACATTATGTCCCTCTTCTCCAAGGGTGTGATATCGGGTTACCCCGATGGAACGTTTAAGCCGAGGAAGAGTGTACATGTCGACGAGTTTATCAGTATGGTGGTAACATCTTTGGGCCATAACGGTCTGGATGCGAGCCAAGGATACTGGGCCGGCCCACGCATTGAGCGGGCTAAGCAGTTAGGGTTGGTAGAGGAAAGTGAGTTTGCCACTTATAAAAGGCCCATTACCAGGGCGGAAATGGCTCGGATAATGGCCAGGGCTGCCGAAGGAACGGGTTCCAGTGCAGATAATGCTGGTAAAATTGCCGACATTGGCAACATTGCCCCGGACTTGCGGTCATATGTACTGACGGCTTATTCCAAGGGCCTGATAGCGGGTTTCCCGGACGGGGAATTCAAACCTAAGGGGGAAACTACTCGGGCCCAAGCAACGGTGGTGATTATGCGAATGATTTGAACCGGCTAAGTAACTAATTAAAAGATTAATGACATCGTACTTTGTTTTGGGACTAAATGAAGAGGGGGAAACAGTGTGAAAAAGGGCTTTATCGGTATATTACTTATCCTGCTTTTATTTGCTACCATGTTTTTCGGTACCGGTTTATCTTATGCTGAAACTACCTGGAACATGGAAATAGTGGACCAGTCTGATAATACCAACCGTGGCAGTACAATAGCTGTAGACGCTAATGGCAGACCCCATATAATATATAACAAATTGGAGTCTTACTCCTACAACAATTCTACCTATACGGTAAGATATGCTTACTTGTCGGGCAGCACGTGGGTTGTCGAGGATCTTTTAAGCGGCAACTTTACTACTTCTAATTTAATCTTAGACAGCAGCGGTAATCCCCATATTGTATTAGTCGATCGTTTTAACAAAAAATTCATATACGGTTTCCGAACGAATAACACTTGGACCTATGAAACAATTTATAATTACAATATGAATCCAATTACCATTGGTTTCGATTTTACTCTTGATAGTAACGATCAACCGCATATTATATTTGAACTTGAAAATTACAATGTTGATACTGCAAGTGAAGGTCATATTAAATACGCTACCAGAAATAGATACGCTACCAAAAGTGCAACTAACTGGTCTTTAGAGCCTTTAGAAGCAATATCCAAGCCACAAAATACTGCCGATGTGCTCGACGGAGTTTCAATTGTTATGGATAGTAATGATAATCCGCATGTAAGCTATTCCTATAACAATAGTATCAAGTATGCTTTTAAGCAGGGCAATACATGGGTAAAAGAAACAGCGACTAACGGCAGAAATCCCCAAATAGTTATGGACAGCAATAATGTTCCCCATATAGTTGTCGCGGGAGTAAGATATATCACGAAGACATCGACTGGTTGGGGCAGTTTTTATATCCCTTTCTCCGACGATAGCAACGATAGATTCCAGACTGAAATAAAATTATGGGCGATTGATTCAATGGGAAAACCCTATATTTACTTTTTTTCGGACTATGACAGCCAATATTTTCAGTATAAAAAAATTAATTATAGTTATATCTGTCAGTGATCCCGATGGTGACCAGGTAATTCTCGGCTTGTCCGGCGATGCCCCAGGATTTGCTTCCCTTGACGGCTCTCAGCTTGTCCTCGCACCCAAGGACGAGGATGCGGGCACCCATACATTCCTGCTGCTGGCTTCAGACGGGCGGGGCGGATTGGGAGTACAGAAGGTTAAAGTGGTTGTTCTTTCGGGGGCTAAATGAATGGCTTGAAATAAGTGACACCCTTTGGTGCCTGGCACCAAAGGGTGTCACTTACTTGGTTAGTATCTAATCCATTTCAACTACGGCCAATGTCACCGTGGCTTTTGCGACCAATTTTTCTATTCCTTCATTGACGCTGAATACTTCAGATTCAGACACATAAATCCTTCGCCCCGGTTTTAACACCTTGGCGCGGCATATAATTAACTCTCCTTTCGCCGGTCGCAGCAAATTGATTTTGAATTCGATGGTCAGCACTTCTTCTTTCTCTGCCATGAGTGAATATGAGGCAAAACCACTAGTGTGGTCAGCCATAGTTGCCAGGGCGCCGGCATGAACGTAATTATGTTGTTGTAGAATTTTCGGATGGGGCACCATTTTAGTATGGAACCAGCCGGGGCCAAAATCTACAATCTCAATACCCAGAGTATGTATTAGCCCTCGCTTATTAAACGATTGTAAAACTTTTTCCTTATAATTGGCAGCCTGGGATTCCAAGTATTTCACCTCCATCTAAGCAGTAATATTTGTAATGTTATGAATTTTAACACTATTATATTTAGGGATATAAGACTTAAAGCTTAATTTCTTAAATTATCTGCATCAATTCCATATTTTTTTAATTTATAATGCAGTCGTTGTCTGGTGATCTTGAGTATTTTTGCAGCATTTGTAATATTGCCTAAAGATGTTTCTAGGGCATCTATTATCACTTTTCTTTCCAAATTACTCATAATATTATCTAATGATTCCGGATTTCCTATCCGTATATTGGGTAATTTATGTTTAATTTTACTAGGACTTTCTTTGTTTATCACTTCATTAAAATAGATAGGTAAATCTTTAGTTTCAATAATTCCCCGGTCCACATAATTTATTGAGGATTCGATAACATGTTGAAGCTCCCTTACATTGCCGGGCCAATCATACTTTTCAAAGAGATTTTTAACTTCTGTAGATACACCTGTTAGATGCTTATTCATTTTTTTATTATATTTATCTATAAAATATTTGATGTACAGCGGGATATCATTTTTTCTTTTTTTCAAGGGGATTAGCTTAATGCTGACTACGTTTAGCCTATAAAATAAATCTTCTCTAAGTTGTCGTTTTGCCACAGCTGCTAAGGGGTCAATATTCATTGCTGCTATGATCCTTACATCTACTTTCCTATCTCTATGATCCCCTATCCTTAGAACCGTGCCTTCTTGTAAGACTCTTAATAGTTTTGCCTGTAAATTAATAGGCATCGAATTTATTTCATCTAAGAATAACGTACCTCCATTTGCTAATTCAAACAAGCCTGGTTTATCCTCAGCTCCAGTGAAACCCCCTTTTACAGAACCAAACAGAATAAATTCGAATAGGGCTTCGGGTAAAGCTGCACAATTTTGAGCAACAAAGGGCTGCTTACTCCTATTGCTATAATTATGAATGGATTGAGCGTACAATTCTTTTCCGGTACCTGTTTCCCCATATACTAAAACTGAAGAGGAATTATTAGCTATTTTTTTTACTCTTTCAATATTATCTAACATATCTTCATTACAGGTAATTATGTCATCAAGAGCAAATTTAGCGGTGAATCCACCACTTTTTTTGTTAGTTTTTTTAATATTATCTCTATTAGAAGTAAAATTCTCTTGGATCTTAGTAACATCTTTTGATATTTCCACAGCTCCCAACACTCTACCTTTTTTAATAATTGGAAGTACTAAATTATTACATACCATGTATTTGCCTTTCCAGTCTTTGAAGCTTTGTCTTTCCGTATAGATAGCTTTTCTTTCTTTTATGCAGTTAATTACGGTGCTTTTTTCGGGCGAAAATGTAGGGAATACCTCCAAAATATGTTTGCCAATTATGCTTTCAAAATCCCTTTTTGATGAATCCTCGTTAAATAATGGATTATTTCTTAAAGAATACAATATTTTGCCATTATTATCCATTATAGTAATGGCATCTATGAATTCTAAGCCTCTATTTCCAAAAAAATTATCTATCATTGTAATTCTCTCCTAGCTAAGAAAATAATTCTTGAGAGATTCAGGGGTACACCTACAGATGTAAATTCAACGTATCTTTGTTAATCTCCTTCTTAAAGCTCATTCTAAGAGGTAATGTACATGCTGGATTCTTTTCTGAGGCGAAATTAGTTGACAGCTTTTTTGCGACAAATTTTATTACAGAGGTGTAAGACAAACTGTCATATTTACTAGAAATATACCAGTTTCTCTTACTTTCGGTATTGGCATTGGTTTTGCAACTATTCGCTGTTAAGAATATTGTGAAAAAAGGGTAGGTGAATATTAATGAAAGTAGCAGTATTAGGTTCTGGAAACGGTGGATGTGCGGTAGCATTTCGATGGGCGAAAGACGGCCACGATGTCTTTTTGTTTGATTTTGAAGATTTTCCCGATAATATAGACGCAATCTCAAAGAATGGCGGAATATATTCGGAAGGTCAACTGAAAGGATTTACAAAAGTAAAATACGCCGGGCATGATATTAGATGTACTGTAGATGAAGCAGATATTATATTTGCAGTTGGTCCTGCTTATAGTACCGAAGCTTTTGCAAAGGTTGTTAAGCCCTACTTAAAGCCAGGTCAAACAATTATAGTGTGTCCAGGTTCTTGTGGCGGGGCGATAGTATTTAAAAACGCATTAGGTTTAAATTTAGAGGATGAGAAATATATCATTGCAGAAACTAGCACCCTTCCATATGCTGTACGAGTAACAGAACCAGGAAAAATAAGAATTTTCCTGGAATTAAAAGGCGGGGTATATTTAGCAGCTTTACCAAGCAAGAATACTGAAGATGTGTATAAATTAGCAAAAGATGTTTTTCCGATGTTAGAGCCAGCAAAAAATGTCTTTCAGACTACCTTGCAAAATGGAAATCCAGTTATTCATCCTGCCGTAGTTTTGTTAAATGCAGGATTGGTTGATAGAACAAATGGAGACTTCTATTTTTACGAGGAAGGGGTAACTAAAGCAGTTGGGAGGCTTATAGAAGGATTAGACAATGAAAGAATAGCTTTAGGGAAAGAACTGGGTTTAGATATTCTAGCAGAGCCTGTAATAGGCATAAAAGAAGGATACATGCAAGAAGCAACTTACGATAGGGGGTATATCGAAGCTGACGGTTTCAAAGGAATTAAGGCTTTGTCAAGTTTAGATAGTAGATTTTTTAATGAAGATGTAGCGTTCGGATTGGTATTTATGAGCGAGTTAGGAAAGCGGGTTGGAGTAAAAACGCCTACGATGGATGCAGTTATAGAAATAGCTTCAGTAATAATGAGAAGAGACTACAGAAAAGCAGGAGAAAGAACACCTAAAACGCTGGGGCTAGACAATTATAGTATCAGCGAAATAATGAGGATATTATAAGTTAAGTAGGGTAGGTATGTGAATGGGTAATAAGGAAACATGTTATAATATTCAAAATTGTCAAATAAAACACACAATTAAAAAGGAAATGGTCGGAACAACAGAGAATATGAATTGGTAATACCAAGCTCGTACCAGTGGCATACCATGATTTTGAAGATGGTATCCGGATATAGGCAAATAGAATTATTTGTGTAGACTTTGAAAGGTTCCTTCATATCATGGAATGTTGGACAAGCGGACTGAACATCTTTTTGCAAGGGGGGGAAATGGCAATTGTTTTTGTAGTGTAGACACTATCATTAAAATAATAAAATCAAATGGAGGTCAAAAAAATGAAACGTTTTTATAAAATAACTATAACTTTACTTCTTGTGTTAGGGATTATGTTAGTTTTTACAGGGTGTAGCGGTAGTCAAGAAGATAGTGGGAAGAAGGAGAATAAGGAAGTAAGCCAGGCTGATGAAAAACAACCTAATGAGGATAAAGAGGTTAAGACACTAGATAGAGTGAAGGAATCTGGCGTATTGCGGGTAGGGTTTGAAGGAACATATCAGCCTTTTAATTTCTTAGATGATAATAATGAATACGCAGGATTTGATGTGGATGTAGCTAATGAGTTAGCAAAGAGATTAGGTGTCAAGGCTGAATTTACTGCTACTAAGTGGGAGAGTCTTATTGGTGGGCTTAAAGCAGACAAATTTGACGCCATCATAGCACAAATGACAATCACAGAGGAAAGAAAGAAAAGTGTTGATTTTACTGATCCATATGTAGTCACAGGTTCGGTTTTACTCACAAGAGAAGATACAAATGATATAACTAAATTAGAAGATTTAAAAGGAAAGAAAGTTGGCGTCGGGGGAGGCACAACTTTTGAAGAGATAGCTAGAAGTGTTGAGGGCTCAGAGGTTGTCCTGTATAAAGCCGTTAGTGACTACATCCAAGATTTAGTTAATGGACGGTTAGATGTGATCATTAATGATCAATTGTTAATGAGCTACAACATAAAAGAAGAAGGCCTCCCAATAAAAATCGCAAGCGACATTGTTAGAAAAGATGAGCTAGGTATGGCTATAAAGAAAGGTAACCCTGAATTTGTCCAAGCGTTAAATGAAAACTTAGCAGCAATGGTTAAAGATGGCACATACGCTGAAATCTACAAAAAATGGTTGGGTTCAGAACCATTGATAAAATAACATTTCAAGGAGGCATCACCGATGGAAGTAGTTGTATTAGGAACTGGAATGATAGGTACAACCGTTGTTAGAGAACTTGTTAAGTATCAGAATATAGAGAAAGTCATTGCAGTGGACGGTTTTAGTGAAAATATTAATAAATGTCTGGCTGTTACAGATAACGCGAAAGCAGTTGGCAAGTTAGCTAATTTGCAAACAGAAGAAGATATTTTTGATGTATTAAAAGATGCTGATGTAGCCATTGCGTGTTTGCCTCATTCGTTAAGTCTACCGGCAATTAAGGCAGCAATTGCTGCTAAATGTAACTTAGTGGATTTAGTTGGTTCTAAGTACGAGGAAAAAATGAAGTTAGACAGTCTTGCTAAAGAAGCTGGAATAATCGTTATACCGGGGTGTGGTGTAGCCCCGGGAATAACGAACTTTTTAGCAGCGCAAGGAATTGAAATGTTAGATGAAGCAGATGAGGCAGTAATGATTTGTGGAGGGATACCGAGACACCCATTACCTCCATTATGGTATCAAGTAGTATTTCGATTGGAAAGTGTGATGGGCCTTTATACTAGACCAGCTAAGGCGGCTGAAAATGGAGAAATTGTCACCTTACCGCCATTATCGGGACTTGAAGCGCTGAGTTTCCCTAGTCCTGTTGGTGAATGTGAAGCGGTGATAACCGATTCACATAGTACTGCATACACCCTCAAGGACAAAGTAAAAAAACTGTATGAGAAAACAGTCCGGTATTCTGGTCATTGGCACAAAATGTCTGTACTTGCTGAACTCGGATTTCTTGAAGAAGATTCCATTGAAGTGGATGGGAATTTAATAAGTCCAAAGCGGTTAACTGAGAAAATATTGGAACCAAAATTACGGGGGCAGTCTATTGAAGATATTACTGTTTTACGAGTATTAACTAAAGGTAAAAAGAACGGTGTTAGCACAACACACATCTGGGAAATGGTAGATCTTTACGACCATGAACGTAATATAACTTCAATGGCTAAAACAACGGCAATTCCAGCTATGCTATTGGCAAATTGGATTTTAAGCAAGAAAATTACTGAGACAGGAGTTGTTCCCGTAGAAAATATCATTATTGGTGACCGGTTTAACCCGTTCATAGAACAACTAGATAAATATGGTATTGAAATAAAATATCAAGAACAACAAAGTTAAACATACTATCAGTCTACTTTGTTAATACTTTTTTGCATAAAAATTTTATGGAGGGGTTTCATGGATCTTTCAATAGTCATAAAATTTTTCCCAACACTATTAAATGCGACGATTATTACGATTATGCTAGCTGTAGTTTCAGTAGTTTTCGCATTAATATTGGGCTTCTTTTCGGCGCTAGCAAGAATTTCAAAAATAAAAATATTAAAAGCAATGGCATCCATATATATATCAGCTTTCCGCGGCACCCCTCTTCTAGTCCAAATCTTTGTGATTTACTATGGTTTGCCGCAGATAGATATTGCAATTGATCCTATACCATCAGGTATCCTAGCGTTAAGTCTAAATGCAGGTTCCTATTTGTCTGAATCTTTTCGTGCGGCCATTTTAGCAGTTGATAAAGGTCAGATGGAAGCGGCAGTTTCTATGGGGATGACTTATGGGCAAGCAATGAGACGAGTCATCCTGCCGCAGAGCATTCGTATAGCTATTCCGACACTATCAAACACATATATAATTTTGATAAAAGATACTTCATTGGTGTCTGTCATTACAGTCACGGAACTACTACAAATGTCTACCTTAATAATTGCCAAAACATTTGAACCTTTAACAATTTATTTGATGGCAGCTGCAATCTATTGGGTTGTTATTACATTCTTCACTGTAGTACTGGATCATTTGGAGAAGAGAACATCAAGACATGTTGCTTAAGAGCTTTGCTTTTATTCGACTCTAGCGAAATCGAATGCCGTTACAGGAGGTAAACCATATGGAAATAGTAAGTGTTAAAAACATAAGGAAGTCTTTTGATGATAATGTTGTACTAAAAGATATTAACCTCACTGTTGATAAAAGCGAAGTAGTAGTAATCATGGGACCTAGTGGCTCCGGCAAATCGACGTTACTACGCTGTATGACATTTTTGGAAGAACCGGACAAGGGAATTGTGAAACTTGGTGAAAACGAGGTTGAAGCAGCAGTAAAACCAAATAAAAAAAGAAAGTCTTCAATAAGGCAATTACGCCAAAATACGGGCTTTGTTTTTCAACAGTTTAATTTGTTTCCCCATAGGACTGCCCTTGAAAACGTGATGGAAGGTCCAATGATAATTAAAGACATGGACCGCAATAAAGCCAAGGAAAAAGCTATGACATTACTAGATAAAGTTGGGTTGGCAGATAAAGTGGATCATTATCCAGCTAAACTCTCAGGAGGTCAACAACAAAGGGTTGCGATAGCCAGAGCCCTTTCTATGGAACCAATGGTAATGCTCTATGATGAGCCAACCTCAGCATTAGATCCAGAACTAGTGCGGGAAGTTCTTTTAGTTATGAAACAACTGGCTAAGGAAGGTATGACCATGATTGTTGTAACGCATGAAATGGGATTTGCAAAAGATGTAGCTGACCGGGTGATTTTTATGGATGAAGGCGTAATAGTGGAGGAAGGAAGTTCAGATCAGATGTTCAATAATCCTAAAGAGGAAAGAACTAAGCGATTTCTGAGAGATGTAAGTGAAGGATAAGAGAAGCTGCTATTGCATATTTAGCAGGTACTGATTTGCGCTATAAAAGCGACACCCCTTGATACACCTAAGGGGTGTCGTTTATGCCCGGTTTATTTGTAATAATACTGGGAATCCTTTTTGTTTAGCTTGACCCGATTTAATACAACTCCAAGTACGGTTGCACCCGCTTGGGAAAAACGTGCCTTTACTTCTTTCGCAGAATCTATTCGGGTAGAGCGAGCATCTAATACAATAATCACGCCGTCTGCTTGTTTAGAAAGGACCAAAGCATCTGAAACTGCTAAAACAGGCGGGGAATCGATTAAAGTGTAATCGAATGTTTCCGTTGCCTCTGCCCAGAATTGTTTGGCAGTATTTGACGAAATTAGTTCAGAAGGGTTCGGGGGAATGGGCCCGCTGGTTAACACCCATAGCCCGTCTGTCACATTATGTGCCAGCTCTGGAATGCTTTTATTCTGCGATAGAATGTTGGTCAGGCCCGATGAATTATTAAGGTTGAAGAGTTTATGTAGGGAAGGTTTTCTTAAATCACAGTCAACTAGTAATACTTTTTTGTCAGTCTGGGCTAAGATAAATGACAGATTTGCAGCAATTGTTGACTTGCCAACTCTGGGGTGTCCACTGGTGAAAAGCAAACAGCGACAAGGATGGTCCGCGCCGACAAAACTAAGATTGGTCCTTAAAGTCCGATAAGCCTCCGCAGTCAGTGAAGATGGATTGTCTTTAGTAACCAAGAGGGTATTATGAGTAGTAGCCATTCTATTATCCTCCTTGTACAAAATAGGGTTATCAATCGATAGAAATAGAATCTCGTTTAATTTGGGGAATCATCCCTAGTGTTGGTAGGACTAGATGATCGGCCACATCGTTGGGTGTCTTGATTTTATAATCAAGATGTTCTAGTAGAAATGCCAAGGGGATAAAAACTAACAACCCAAGGAAAAATGCGATGACGATGTTTAATATTTTTCTAGGTCTGATCGGCTCTAGCGGTAAAGATGCGGGTGATACTACAAGAATGCTGGCCTGGCCGAAATCCATCGATCCCGAAATCCGATTTTCAGCAATTTTCTCTGCAAGTAGGTCCATTGTCTGTTGTAGGCGACTAACTTCATTCATAAGGTTCGTTTTTTGCACTTGGCCTTCCAAAGATAAAAATGTACCCGCGGTGTTATTGACCTTAGACAATCTACCGAGGGCAGAGTAGAGGTCCGTTTCAATAAGGGCGTATTGGTCTTTTAGGAAAGTTATGGATTGCTCCATTTGTTGTTGGTTAATTTCTGAAACGAATTTTATGTATTCTATGCTGATAGTATCCCCAAGGGTCTTGGCTAAAGTTGGCTTTGTAAATCTGGTTTTTAACAGAATGAGATTAGAATCTTTAATCACAGAAACATCGGTTAATTTCAATAGGGTTTTTAGATCTATATCTTCTAAGCCTATCCCCAAGTTATCTCTGACCCTTTGCATTAGGGCATCGCTAGTTAACAACCTTACGTGAGTTTGCATAGTCATTTCAGGAAGTTGCGACATACTACTAACGACTGCCTCTAAGCCTTGATTATCCACAATGCGGTCTCTAATTGATTGAACAGGGTGGGATACACGGAGTAGTACCCTTGCCTCGTAGACTGGGTTGAAGACATAAATATTAAGAGATACGCTAATAAGTATCGCCAATAAAACGCCAAGTATTATTATCCATTTTCTTTTCACTAATACTTTGAACAATGAACGTAAGTCTATGATTTGAATTTTAACCATTTCATTTTCTGTAGCCATAATCTTTTCAGCCCCTTAAATGATACTACTACGTGCCTTGATTTTCTAACTTACCAAATTCTCGTACTTATTATTAGTTATATTAGGCTGTCCTGCCTTGTATTATTAATTTTGGGTTGTCCTTTAAAATGAGGTGCGCATCTTTTTCCCCTACAAGACATTTCAATCTTCGAATGGCCTTCCGCACGATAGACATTCGTCGTCCCGGGCCGTGCATATCCGATGCCATAACATGAACTAATCGCTTACGCAGAAGAAACTCCGTAACTTTTTTAGTATCCCTGCCAAAGAGCCCCATCAGGCTACCTGCAGTAATTTGAACAAGTACCCCTCTTTTTACCAAATTTATTAGGATAGCAGGGTTTTGGGATATTTCTTGGTTTCGTTCAGGATGGGCCAGTATCGGTGTTACTCCCAGCAGCTGCAAATCAAAAAGAATGGAATTAAGCTGCAAGGGAAGTTGCAGTTTGGGTAGTTCGACCAAGAGGTAGTTCCCGGTATTGTTTACCGTAAGTAACAATCCCATTGAGAATTGCTTTGTTAATTCGGGTACTAGGTAATATTCTGCGCCCGACAGCAGCTGCGCATCTATACCATGCTGCAACAGAGTATGGTTTAAGCTGCTAGTAGCCTCCAAAATCATATTCTTTGAGTTTTCATATATTTCCGGTCTAACATGAGCTATGGCAACAATCTGATTGAAACCAACCGATAAGGCTTGTTTTACTGCAAGTAGTGCCTCATGCTCATGGCAGACACCATCATCTAAGCCCGGCAATACATGGGCGTGAAGGTCAATCAAGGGTAGTACCCCCCTTCTCTGGTATGGTTTGCTCAGTGGCGAGAGCATTTATCCTTTTGTGCAGCCTTCCGAGCCTAAAAATCGAGAGTAGATGTAAAAGATGCCTAGTTTCATAAATCCGAAGGCCGAACCCAATTATGCCAAAAGTTAAGGCTCCCACGCCAACGTCTATGCCTAACCGGGTGGCTAAAAGTAATAGTCCAAAACCTAATTTAGCCGCTAGAAAGGTATCAACCAGGTAGACGACATACCCCATCGCAACCCCAGAAGCTATGGTTGCGCCGATAAAACGAAAGAAAACCCCATCAAATAGTCCGCCCATACGTTGCTGAAAAAATACAGATAGAATAATTGCAGTAGTAAATAGGGTCAATGTCGTCGTAAGTGCCAGTGCAGAATGTCCCAGCGAGGGAACTAGCAGAATGTTTAAGCTGATTTTAAGACCCAAGGTGGTTACCACAACTAAAAGTGGAGTACGCACGTCTTTCATAGCAAAAAAAGCCCGTGTCAGGGGTATATAAAAGCAAAGCCCTACTATACCGAAAGAGTAGAAAAACAGGGCATCAGCCGTCATCGATGTTGCGCGTGGGTCAAACGCGCCCCTTTCAAATAATAATGTTACAATCGGCTGCCTCAGTACAACCATACCAATGGCCCCGGGGATTGCCATTAACAGGATTGACTTCAATCCTGTTCGCAGCGAAGTAATCATCTCTTTAGACTTAGCTTCTGTTGCTAACCTGCTCAGTGTTGGATAGATGGCAGTTGTTACTGCTGTAATAAAAAGGGACTGGGGTAACTGCATTGTTTTTCTTGCATAGTTTAGTGCTGCTATACTTCCTTCGCTTAACGCCGAGGCAAAACGAAAATCGATTAAAGTATAAAGTTGAGTTATGCCAGATACTATTAGAATAGGTAATATGGCTAGCATAATTTTATATAGAGCCGGGTCTTTGAAGTCAAATGAAATAAAATATTTGAAACCGATACCTTTAAGGGCTACAAGTTGGACTAACAGGAAGAATAGTGAACCAACTACAGTGCCGATAACTAAACCGTAGACGCCTAACCACATTGTACTGAACATGGCGAAAAGGATAATCGTAATGTTCATGATGGCTGGACCTACTGCGGGCGGCCCAAATACATTATTCGCATTTAAAATCCCCCCTAGCAAGCCTGATAAAGTCATAAAAATAATTGAAGGCATAATTAGTGATATGAGAATGGTTGCAATTCCTAAAACTTCTGTGTTGAAACCTGCGCCGAAGAAATTAGCGAGTGTTGCTGCGTTGATTATAGCTACAACGGTACTAGCGGTGGTAATAAGAAAGACTAAATTAATGACCTTGCTTAATAATTTCCAGGAAGCAACACGTTGTCCAAGGGCGACGTATTCGGAATAAACAGGTATGATAACGGTGGACAGAGTCCTTCCTACTGCGCTGTAAAAGATGAAAGGAATGGTAAAGGCAATAAGAAATGCATCGGCAGTCCCGGTAGTGCCAAATCTGTAGGCAATTGCAGTCTCTCTACCAAGGCCTAAGATGCGTGACAGTAATGTAAGAATTAATATTAGAAAAGTATTTCGGGTCATTTTTCCACTTACATTCATCTTTAGTACCCCTATAAAATAGAATAATTACCCCGGTAAAGCTGAGTTATATCCTGCCTTAGTCGATGTAATCCAAATCGTTCAAGTGCGGAGTCTCTTGCCCACTGTCCCATTTCCATTCTCAACTTACTGTCATTAGTAAGGAGATCAACGTAATCAACCATTTCTTTCAAGTTGCGCGCTATAAACCCGGTCCTGCCATGCTCTATAACATCACGGTTGCCTACCACATCGGTTACCACTGCGGGGATTCCCGAAACCATGGCCTCTATTACCGATAGGGGCATACCTTCCCACAACGAAGTTTGGATGTATATATCCAACGTGCTTAAATAGGTCAAGGCGTCTTCTCGGGGAAGCCAACCGGTTAATGTAATGTTTTTTTGCGTCTGAAATTTAAATCCTTCGTTACCGCCTCCAATCCAGCAAAAGGCAACATTGTCCCTATGGACATAATTCATAACTAATTGCTCAAACATCTGAGGATTCTTTTGGGGGCAAAGCCGGCCAACAGTACCAATTTTTATAACATCTGTTTGCTCACAGGACCAATCTTTTTTCGGTATAATATCAGTGTCCACCGCGTTTTCAATGATGATGATGTTATTCTTTCTTAATCGACTCGCTTCTTTGGCCTCGCTAGCAGAACATGCAACAGTAATTCCTCCAAGGTTAGTGCCAAACTTTTCAATATAGAAATACATTAATTGTTTCAGAGACCGAACGTTTAATTGCAAAAAGCCAAAGCCCCGGGGCGAATAAAATACTTTAATTTTTTTCCCCAAAACCATACGATTGGCTAACCTACCGATCAATCCAGCTTTAGAGGAATGAAGGTGAAGGATATCTGGATTTACCTTTTTTAAAATTTTGCGCATCTCAAATAGCCCCAATAAATCACGATATGGTGCTATCTGTCTGACGAGATTAATTCTGATGGTCTGTATCCGCGGGTCTAATTTGGCACTAAAATCTGATGGAGTTTCCTGCCTCATTGAGTAAGCCAGAAATACATCGTTCTGATCGAAAACCTGCACATTACATAATTGAGAAACAGAAGTTAAAACTCCTCCGGCAAAGCTTTCTACCACATGAAGTACCCTCAACTTTCTGACCCTGATTCTCTCTTCAGCAAGAAACTATTTTGTATCTTTTGGATTGTTTTAATTAAGCGAAGCGTAACAATAATATATGCAGAAACATAAAACAATGCATAAAAAACGACAACCCAATCAAGTTTCCCAAAAATAACTCCTAGTAAAACAGCTGGCATTAGGAATCCTGTTACTCCAAGATTTGCACCAACTCGCTTATGAGCTTTAATTGTTTGCGCGGCATTTTCTCCTTGGATACTTCTATAGTGTTGATATTGCAGTCGCATGAGGAGATTAGCCATTGCAGCGACAGCACTGATAATAATAAAGTTAAAATGGTGAAAAATGGCGGGTGATCCAAGCTGCTCTGCAGCTATGCCACTAGCTAATAGGACGCAAGAATAAGCCATATATCCGCCAAGGGCATCCATCCAACCGCCGTAACTACAGGCTTCTTTCTTTACACGGGCTACATGGCCATCGATACAATCTAGAAGAGCAAAGGAATTAAAGAGAATTGCTCCTATAATAGCATGATTTCGGTGCCCTAAAGCCATCATGGTTGCTGCGACAAGCGAAACTAATAGCGAAAACAATGAAATTTGATTAGCGGATAAGCCAAGTCGAACGCAGACCCAAGCGGCCGGAAAAGATAATGGGCGCAAAATGAACTGTGTCCACAGGGGTTCCCATTTATGGGGGGGTATGAGGCTTTAATGTCTGACAAAGAAGGAAATTGAGTTTTCATAAGATGTAACCTCTTTTCCTTGGACCATCGTATTTTAGTCAAGAGATGACTTCATAAATAATTGGGTTCCTTGGGCCATAAGTAAGCCCAGTAATACCCAGAGCAAAGGTAAGGTAGTACCACCGAAAGAATCGCTTAATTGATTACTAAAAATATATGACAAGATACCGAAAACTAGGCCTACGGCAGTTGCCTGTTGGTCTAGAGACAGTTTGCGGCTGGTTTTTAATACATAGTAAGACAAGAAAAGGATGCTTTCTAAGAAAGATGTAAAAGCAAAAAGACCGAAACGACCTAGGGTTAGGTAATACTCAATAAAAACATTGTGCGCATGATTGATGCCCAAATGCGTTTCCGTATTTCCTGCGCCAATGCCAAAGTTAGGATACCCTTTTACAAGCGTTAATGCTTCGTGCCATATTTCCTGACGAATGATAAGAGTTCGGTATTCTTCCGGGTTAGCTAATACAAGTTGGAGGTTTCTAAAAGTCTCGGGAACTAATTCTAATAGTAAGAAAAAAGCGGCTGCCCCGATGCAAGAGACCGCTATGAGGGTGCCAAGCAGGGACCACATTCTTTGAGAATACTTATGTTTAAAGGTATTCATAATTAATAGGGTGGCAGGACCTAATACACCGGCGATAAGTAAATTGGTTTTTGATCCGCTGATGACCAACCCTCCTGCCAGTAATAATGTCACTATCCACTGCTTGATTTTACGAAAATCTAATGAAAGATGTGCACAAGCTGCCGGAAATAAGGCCGCCAGCATCATGCCGAATTGATTAGGGTGCAAAAGAAATCCTTGTGCCCTATTAAACTGGTTTAGAGTAACCTCGCCTAACGGCGCAAATAAAAAGCCTGCAAAAGCGAAAATTACGGATAAAACTGCTCCTGTCACGGTCACCCGCAAAAGAAAACGAATCCAATCATAACTGAAAGAGGCCCCTAGGAATACCAGTAAAATTGCCAGGCCCATTAAATAACTTACTTGAAATTTTAGAGCTTCTACTATATTGACAGCGTTGGACATTGATAAGAAACCTGCGGTTAAAATAAGAACAATGCTTGCGAATAGCCAAATTACATGAATCAAAATAGGGGATGGTAACCGGCAAAGTTCCAAGTTGTTGGACATCAATTTATTTAGAGCAAATACTAAAATTAAAAGAAGTGTCATTGAATGAGTAATTTGCATACCGACACCAGAAAAGTAAAAAGGTCTACCTACCCATAAAAAGAAAGCTAAAAGGCCGGTTAAATAACCTATCATGGATAGCTTAACAACTAAGAATATTTTTCCATTCTCCATTGTCAACGAAACAATCGCATTTTTGTCTCTCAAATGGTTACACATCCCACCATAATTACCTTAGTAGGCCCCTTTGCCACCGAACACAACAGAAATAGTACGAATCAAAATGACTAAGTCCAGCCAGAGTGACCAGTTTTCAACGTACCAAGTATCCATTCTTAACCGTTGATCAAATGTGACATTGTTGCGACCACTCACTTGCCAAAAACCACTAATGCCCGGAGGAACTCGTAAAATGTCTTCATGCCCTTCTAAATATTGCTTTTCCCGTGGTAAATAAGGACGGGGCCCGATAAAGCTCATGTCGCCTAGAATAACATTTGCTACCTGGGGCAACTCGTCTACACTTAATTTTCTAAGGATTGTTCCAACTCTTGTCACTCGTGGGTCAAACCCCTTGATTTTGGCGAAATTCTCCCATTGTTTTTGGAGGTCTGGGCTCGATGCCAAGTGTTTTTGCAGCAGGACATCTGCATTTTGATGCATGGTTCTTAATTTAAAAAACGGGAATTCCCTGCCGTTCTTACCTATTCTTTGCCCCGAATAAAAGACCGGGCCACTTGAATCCAGCTTGATCGCGATTGCTGCAACTGCTATCACCAGACAAACAATAGGCATTAAGAACAGAGCAAGAAGGACATCGAGAAGCCTCTTCAGCCCTCTCGCGAATTTAAAAGATGCTTTACTTGATGAAGTCGGGTTGCAGGATGATTGAAGTAATAATTTTTCGTTACTCATGAGCCACCACCAGTTCTGCTAGTGATTTTGGGGTGTAATTGGCAGGCTTGTAATTAAGGGGCGTTACAGTTTATATATTGTGAAGCTTATTTTGTTAGAACGAATAAACTTGCATTGATTAGTGTAAATATTTTCCAGAGAAATTTTGACCATATAACTAACCCGCCGAATATAGAATGTTAGAAGAAGGGAGTGAAAATTATTGAAGGTTACGATAATAGGGGCGGGATATGTCGGTCTTACCACTGCCGCCGCAATGGCATATACAGGACACGAAGTACATTGTATCGATAAGGATACCGAACTGATTAAAGAGCTGCGTAAAGGAAATGTGCATTTTCATGAGCCGGGTATTATTGAGTTATTATCTATGGAGCTGTCACTCTCTTTTGGGGATTGGGAAACCTTTGACAGGGGTTCTGATTTGATTTTCATAGCAGTGGGTACACCGCCCAAGTCTAATGGTGATGCAGATTTAGCTTATATTGAATTGGCTGCCTATGAAATTGGACGTCGAGCCGCTAACGTAGCCCATATAAACGTTGTTATTAAATCAACTGTGCCCGTAGGTACAGCGCAAAAAGTGCAATCTATTATTAGTCAAGTAAGACTTAAATCCGGGGATATGGATGCTTCTGTTACAGTAGCCTCCAATCCAGAATTTCTCCGTGAGGGTGCAGCATTATTTGATACATTCTACCCAGGGCGAATTGTTGTTGGATCTGAATCTTCTGGTTTAATCGATATGCTGGATAAACTATATAAGCCTATACTTACGCAGACTATCAGTCCACCGGCTTTTTTACCCCGCCCGAAAAAAACTATTACCCCTGCATTCATTTCTACAACTACAGCTAGTGCAGAACTAATTAAATACGCGTCGAATGCATTTCTCGCTATGAAGATATCATTTATAAATGAGTTTGCCGGTTTAGCAGAGTTTTTGGGAGCAGACATTGAGGATGTGGCAATGGGGATAGGCCTAGATAGACGTATCGGGCCTGAGTATTTGCAGGCGGGTGTAGGCTGGGGAGGCAGTTGTTTCGGTAAAGACATCGGCACAACGCTAGCTACTGCAAAGAAGTATGACTATAATATGCATCTATTAGAAGCCACGGTGATGGTGAATAACCGTCAACGTGAAGCTATCATAGAAAAGCTTGTACGACAGCTTAAAGAAATTAGGGGTGCTAACATAGGTATTTTGGGAGTTTCCTTCAAGCCGGAAACGGATGATGTACGGGATGCCCCTTTTTTAGCCATTTCCCGTATGCTGCATAAACTTGGCGCCAACGTGAAGGCGCATGATCCTGTCGCAGTTTCTAACTGCATGCGAAAACATCCCCAACTGCCTGTTACTTACTGTAACGAGCCCGAAGAAGCTGCTGAGAATGCTGACGCATTGTTGATACTTACTGAATGGGAGCAGTATCAAACGCTTAATTATGCAGCAATTGGACAAATAATGCGGCAGAAATTACTTATTGACGGACGTAATATGTTGAATTCTGAGCAGATGCGTCAAGCCGGATTCATATACATTGGAGTAGGATGATGTTAAAGAAAACACAGAAAGTATTGGTTACCGGCGGTGCGGGATTTATTGGCAGCCACCTAATTGATAACTTAATAGAGGAGGGTCATATAGTAATCAGCGTAGACGATTTCAATGAGTACTATGATCCTGATATAAAATGGCGAAACATTTCTGCTCATTGTGGAAATCCAAAATTCAACTTGATACGGTGTGATATTTGTGACCGTAGTAGGATAACGCAGGTATTTTTAGATAACCAGCCAGATATAATAGTTCATCTGGCAGCCAGGGCTGGGGTTCGACCGTCTTTGACAAACCCCTCTCTTTACACAGAGGTTAACGTAAATGGAACGCTTAACATCTTAGAGGCTGCAGCCAGAATTAAGGTAAAGAAATTTATCTTTGGGTCATCGAGTTCCGTCTATGGGGTAAACAAAAAAGTTCCCTATTCAGAAAATGATGCCCTATTGACACCTATATCGCCCTATGCTGCTACTAAAATTGCCGGGGAGGCACTTTGCCATTCATTTGCACATCTTCATCATATTAATATGATTGCACTGCGCTTTTTTACTGTTTACGGGCCAAGACAGCGTCCTGATTTGGCTATACATAAATTTGCAAATTTAATTATGGCTTCCCAACGAGTTCCCGTCTATGGGGATGGCAGCAGTCAGCGCGATTATACCTACATAGGAGATATAGTAAAGGGTATCCGTCTAGCGATGGATTATCAGTTGCCCCAGTATTATGAAGTATTTAACATTGGCAACTCACAACCCGTGAAACTGCTGGATTTAATCAGTTGGTTGGAAGAGGTCATAGGAATTAAAGTTGAAGTAGACTATCAACCTACTCAACCGGGGGATGTACCGATTACTTGGGCAGATACGCAAAAAGCAGAACGCCTATTAATGTATCGACCTATTACACCACTTAAAGAGGGCTTAGTATCTTTTGTCAATTGGTTGGGGAAATAGGTGGAGAATACAGCCGGACCTTTACAGCAAATAAAAGAAGTGAGCTGAGTTGTTTTAGTCCTGATTTAAATATTTTTCAGAGAGCTCCCTGATTTTATCTGTTTGCGGCACCCAATAGAACAGTTTCTTCTTGATAATTGGATCTACTGTGCGCTCTGATGCACCGGGAATTTGAAAATATTCAATATCGTCTTTAGAGATGCTGTGTACCAGCCATGCAAGGCTTATCATATCACTGTTAGTTAAGTTAGTATCAAGAATATAACTTCTAGACTGCTTAACTAAAGTTGGTACTTTAGGCAATTGGTTGGCATTTAAAAGTTTTTCGCTGAGGGCATCCAATAGGAGCAGGTTATTCTTTTGCCGCCCAAAATCGCCGCCGGGAAGTGAATAGCGCTCCTTTGCCAGCTTTAATGCTAAATCCCCGTCCAAATGCTGCGAACCGGCAGGGAGGGTTTTGTCAGCAAAGGTTAATTTTAAGGGTTGAGGCAGTTCAATATCAAGTCCCCCAATTTCATCCACAAAATCTTTAAAGCCCTGAAAGTTAATTTTAAGATAATAGTTGATTGGGCAGTATAGCAAGCTGCTTACCGCTTTAACTGAGGCCATAGTTCCTGCATGGCTGCCGCCTTCTAATTCACCTAGAATATGTGCGTGGTTAATTTTTGTATAACCTACCCCTGCAAGTTTCACCTTGGTATCCCTTGGTATCGAGATGAGGTATATCTTTTTCGTAGTTGGATTTATATTGGCGAGCATTAGTAAATCAGTGCGGGATAATTCTTCATTTCTCGCATCTATCCCCAGTAGTAAAACATTAAAAGTTTCATCAGGATACTCTGCCGCCTGCTGTTGCGGCACAGAATCGTCAGATTGCCTCTTAGGGTCTTTCACTTTATTAGATGTTTTTGGGGAGTCAGGTGTAGTTTCTAAAATAGGCATGTTACTGGTATCAAAGTGACGATTTGGCTGCAGATTCCAAACGAAGTATATTGCTAGGATGGTAGAAATCATAAAGACAACCACCACTGCCTTTGACCACATTTTCATTGAGAATATCCTCCTAATTTTTACGTTTGGTACTTGCTGGCTTAGCTTGAAAGGAGACAAACTGTGGAGCTAATAATGCTATGAATAAACCCTTAGCAATTTCATTAGAATTCTGTAACCTGTTAGAAAAGAATAATATTAATTACTGCTATTGGAAATGCAGCCGTGATTTTTCCAGTGCATTGGCAGGAGCTAAAGATATAGATATGCTGGTAGACAAAAATCAAGCAAGCGAGTGCGAACAAATTTTATTAAATTTGGGATTCAAAAGAGTTATCTCACAAAGCTGGGCAAGGTTCCCTGGAATTGAAGATTGGCTGGCTGTTGATGAAGTAAGCGGCAAGTTAATCCATGTTCACCTGCACTATCAGCTGCTGTCAGGATTAAAATTCGTAAAAGAACAAGTCATACCGTGGGAAAAAATCATCTTAGAGACTGTAGTTAAAGACACCTCTTCCGGTGTGGCCTTGGTTGACCCTAATTTAGAGCTTATTCTTTTGGCAGTTAGGATCGGTGGGGAAACAACGCTTTTTTTCTATTTGAGCAGGATGTTTCAAAAGACAAAACTGCCGAAAAAATTTAGCGGGCAGAGGAATTACCTTTTAGGCAGGATAAATGAAGCGGAGCTGCATCGCTGGGGCGAGAGGCTTTTTAGCTCCCAAAATGGTCCACAAATCATTAGCTTAATCTCAAAGCCCAACCTTAAGCTGTGTTCTATTATAAGATTGAGAATATTAATTGCTAGAGAAATGTCTAGATATAGAAGACACCGCAAAGTGCCCGCGATTATAATTCAAATGTTATGTTATTTTTACGTTATTTTACTAAAGCTTAGACATAAAATATTTAAGATTCCGGTGCCAAAGAAACGTTTTCATAACAGTGGATTTATTATTGCAGTCATAGGCTGTGATGGTTCAGGGAAGTCAACTATTACTACGGAATTAGCGCGTTGGTTTTCGTCGAAGCTTGAGGTGAAAAAGTTATATTTGGGAAGCGGAGATGGGTTAGGCCCTTTGTTTCGAGGGCTGAAAATACTGGTGAGGCGCTTTAAGGGTATTAAAAGAGATGGCGTTAAAACAAAAAAAATATCTAAAACTGATACAAGCATATCGCTGCCTGCTTATCTATGGAAAGCATATATTGCATCCATGAGGTATCGAAAAATCATAAAGGCAAAAATGGCCGGCTGCAGTGCTGTTGTTATAACGGACCGTTACCCTCAGAAACAGTTTAATGGGATTTATGATGGTCCATCGCTGCAGGACCGGAAGGGACTACCGGTAATATATCAGTTTTTGGCAAAATATGAACAGGTGAAATACAAGCAAATGGACCAATTGCCACCTGATATTCTCATAAAACTTCATTTGACTCCTGAGACCGCTGTTAGTCGGAAACCAGACCATACTTTAAGCGAGGTTAAGGCTAAAGCAGTGATTACGCCTCAAATATATTACCCAGGTACAAGAATAATCAATATTGACGCATCTGAACCTTTGGAGATGGTGGTGAAAAAGGTAAAAACAAGAGTCTGGGAATTACTATAGAAGACACGGGGACGTTTCTGTTGTCTTACTTGATAACCTCTGTTATGAATAGGGTGATGGAAATGGGAAGGGAAGCAAGCAAAAGTTCAACTGGGATATATCATATTATGTTAAATCAGGGATATGTACCATAATACAGGAACTAGTAACGGCAATTAGGAAGAGTAATAGGAGGAAAGACAATTATAGAGAAAGCAATTAGACAAGACAGATGAAACGTCCCTGCGTCTTCTTTCGTCCCTGCGTCTTCTTTGCTTGCTGGGTGTCTCGGAACGCCAGTTGAAATGTTATTATGGGCGGGTGCCGAAGGGTTGAAAAAAGTTATCTAGACCAAACGACCAAACAGCATACCAAGCACAGATCCTGGTATGCTGTTTGGTCCAATTTATTTTTTTATATTGTCACCTAGCACGCGGGCCAATTGATAGTTGATATATTGATTGAGACTGACATTTTCCTCTTTCGCTTTTTGTACTAGCAGGCGGTGTAAAGACTTGGGAACCCTTACGTTAAACTTCCCGGAAAACGCATTTTCGACGGTCGGCTCAGGTATTGTGAAGCCGTCTTCCAGAGCGGAAGCTAACCAGCAACGTTTGGCATCTTCGATCATCTCCAGGGCCTCTTTCACTGTTTCGCCCTGAGAGATACATCCGGGCAGTTCAGGTAGTTCAACAATATAACCGCCTTCTTCAGCGGGGTAAAGAACTACCTTATAATTAAGGTTGGTATAATGCTGTAAATCCTTATTAGTCATCTTCATTCTCTCCTTCGAGAAGGGCTAATGCTCTCTCAACATAAATAGTTTTTACGTGGGGTTGACGGTAAGGAACCGTCAATCGTTTTTTTAAATGTAGTGACTTGAACCGATACCTGGTTGGCGCCTAGTGAAACCGCTTCTAATTAATATTTTATCTAATTCCTGAAAACGTACTTGCTTTGGATTGTTTTTCACTTTTTGAAGCAGTTTTTCTAACTTGGTCATCGCGGCCACCTCTGAATTTATAGTACCATATATAGTGGCAGAAAAACAAGTTCCGATGAAGTTTAAAGGAAAAAGGAATTCCGGCAACCTCGTAGAATGAGTATTGTTAAATGTTGGAGACTGGAGACTTAAGAAAAGAGGATGCTTAGTGCTTTTTGAAACAGAGTTTAATTACCACGATGAAGAGTGTGCGCCGCAATGTTGGGTGTTGTTTAAAGGGGATAAAATTCTTACTTTAGAGAATAAGGGACAAGTTGTTTTATCAGATGTTGAGTTAGATAAGTTAAAACTAAAGCCTGTTCGGCAGCAGTATCTTGGTCGATTGAATGATCGGTCTTATTATGTCGGTGAACTTGCAGCTGATAAAGCCGCACCGGAAGGTGTATTGTTTTACGACTTAAGGCGCTTATTGGGACAGGTCCCAGACGATTTATTTTCATTAGCGGGTAAAGCGTATCACCTTTTGCATTGGGATCGTACCCACCAATACTGCGGCGGATGTGGAGTACCTACAGAAAATAAAATAGATGAAGTGGCTAAAATTTGCCCAGCTTGTGGATTAATTAAGTATCCTAGGATTTCTCCTGCAATCATCGTCGCTATTATCAAGGATAACCAAATATTGCTGGCCCAGGGGAGACAGTTTCGGGGTTATTTTTATATTGCATATATCACAATATCATGATATATTGTAATTAAACAAAGGAGGGTAATTTATGTCAGATACCCCAAATAACTCACAAGAGCAGTTTAAAATACATGCTGATATCTTAGCAAAATTCTTTTCAGGTCTTTCCCACCCTATCCGTTATAGGATAGTAGCCACGCTTGCGCAAAAAGAAATGACGGTTAATGAAATTGTAGGTGAGTTGGGCTGTTCCCAAAGTCAAATCTCCAACCACCTTGCCTGTCTTAAATGGTGTGGGTATGTAAGCAGTCGTCAGGAAGGCAGGAGTGTATATTATCAAGTTACTGATAAACGTATACTGGATATTTTAGAGCTTGCTAAAAGAGTTGTATCAGATAATGCCAAACATATTAGCTCATGCACCAGAATGTGACGGAATCTGTCTCCATCATACTTTATCCAATCTTTCAGGGTTAAAGGTAGGTGAATAAATTGAAAAAAACCTTAGTTATAAGTATTTTTTTTACATCTTTAATACTTTTACTAGTAGTAGGATGCAGTAATACAACTAATAACACTGCTAAGACTAAGATTAACACCTCGCTTAAAGAGGGAACCCAGGTAGACAAGGGAATTAATGCTATCCCAGGTGAATTTGTAACAAAACAGTTTTTTATAACTGGATTTACTTGAGCCAGTTGTGCATCTACCGCTCAATGGGTGCTATCCAGGCTGGATGGTGTCCAAGAAGCGAAAGTTGAAGACACAGGTGATGCGACGATTATTTATGACACAGATAAGGTGAACTTGGATGAGTTTAAAGAGGCTTTAAAACCCTATAACTATCAAATTGATTACATAGGTAATTGCGAAATTCAAAATTTAACGTAGGCAGCTAATCAGAAAGTTTAATAAAGAGGACAGAAAATTTTAAGCAGAGGTTGGACAGAAAAAATTCGGCACAAATAACCGCAAGTATTTTGCGGGTTGAAAGAGCAAGTATAAAGGATTTGCTAAGCCAAAAGAGGTTTAAGGCTTCTGATGAGTTCGTGTTTATGGAGTTTGTCTGCAAGAATAACGGTAAGCAGTTGAGTAATTCCTGCAAGGAGTAAGTCAGCCTTAATGGTTAAAGCATTTGTAGTTTTTCTGTTGGCGACGCCAAAATTGGATTTAAAGTGTTGAATGGTTTGCTCAATAACGCAACGATTTTTGTAGATATCAATCCATTCAGGGGTGTCTCTAATAATGCCAGGATAAAGTCTTAAGTCTTTTTCAGGATAGGTATAAAACATTCTACCAGAAGGAGAGTCGGAGCAAGGATGTTCACATAAAGTAATGCGTTTAGAACCTTTCCACTTCATTTTTGGGCAAACCCATTTATCTCTAACAACGCCACTCCTTAAGGGCGCTTTACCTTCATATTTCATGGGTAAAGAAGAATCTAACGGACACAGAGGTTGTCCAGATTCGTTGAACCCGGGTTCAGGGAGGTTCTTAGAACCTCGTTCGTTCAGAGGAATGACTGTTTTTAAAAAGTGACAATCCTTCAATAAAAAGTTATAGGAATCGTTTGTATCAAAAGCAGCATCGCCAATAAACGTGCTGGGTTTAAAATGAGTATGTGTTTTAAAAAAGTCGCGCAGAACAGGTTTAAGTGCTTTAGAATCGGATAAGGATTTATCTTCATCAGGGGAATCAGACTTTTTCTCTATTGGGATTTCAGGGTGTGCATTTATAAAGTCTTCATCAAAAAAGGAAATATTTCTGACTATACCAAGGCCATTTGTGAGCATACCAAATTTATAGACATAGCAAAAATGGCCATTGATGTAAAGCTGTTTGACATTTGGATTTGATGATGCGCAGGAAGGCATAATGCCGTATGCCATTTTGTATGGGTCAACAGAAGAGTTGCCTTTGTATTGAGACTTAAGCTGCTTGATTAAGCGATTGATAAACTTAGGATTATTCTCAGTAACGTAAGCTTCAACGCCAGAGGTATCAAAGACGAGATATGAAGCAAGTTCTGAGTTAATTTGCTCACAAATAGGTTCAGTTTGATCAACAAGGTTATCAAAAAGTGTTTGAAGATGTTTAGAAAAATCTTGCTTAAATCGTGTAAATTTTGATGCATCAGGTACTTTAGAAAAACCACAGAATTCACGGATTTCCTTGGAAAAATTCAAAAAAATAATCAGAAGCGCATCTGTAGGAATAGAAAAGATTCTCTGAATGATGAGTGCATAAAGAAAAGACTCAAGCTTAAATTTTCGTTTGCGACCAAAGTGCTTGTAAAAAGCCTGATAGAAACTCAGCGAAATATACTCTGAAAGTTGAATATGCTCTTCAAGAAGCGCTAGAAACCGAGGTTTATCCTTATCAACGAAATCAAGACAACCGTCATAAATATCAGATAGGGATAATTGTTTAAATTTCACAGAATAGATCTCCTTTCTTGTTGAATGTAGATATTGCCTGTTAACTATATTTTACACAAGACAAGTGAGGAGTTCTATATAACTAAGCAAGAAAAAAGATAGAATTTGCAAGGGTTGCGGCGTTTTGCAAACGCCTAAAATTGATTACAAATAACGAGGAGGTTTTATTAATGGCTGATTGTTGTGCTGTAAAAACGCCAAGTAAAGTAGAAGAAAAGTTTAACTGCCCGAAATGCGGCAACGATGGGAAAAAGGTTGAAATTGTGACGTTAAAGAGTTTACTGGTTCCAGACGCATTGGCTAAGCTTAGCCCACAAAATAGCTATCGTATGTGTAGCAATGAAACATGTGATGTGGTCTATTTTAACGAAAAGGAAGAAATATATACCACCGAGGATGTCAAAGTAGCTGTTTTTCAAAAAACTGATGCTGAAGATTGTCCTGTATGTTATTGCTTTGGCTGGTCCAGAGATAAAATTAAAAAAGAGTTAGAGGAAACGGGCGAGAGTACTGCAGGTGACACTATATCAGAACATATTAAGGCGGGTAGATGCGGATGTGATGTTAACAATCCTCAGGGTTCATGCTGCCTGGGAAATGTAAAGAAAACCGTCGCAGAGTATACCTCACAGCACAATAATTAACTGGCAGGTGACTTAATTGGCGAATACCGAAGAATTGGGAAACTACTTTGAAAGTCTATCTAGTGAGGAAAAAGCTGTTAGAGATACTGCATTTTTCTCTATCTTGGAAGGATTACCCTCTTCCATTAGCCATTTGAAGGAAGAGACCAACCTTTCCATGACGCAGCTAAAGACTGTTATACTTGAACTAGAAGCGAAAGGAATAATAGTTGTTGAAGAAACAACAGGTAACATAGTAGGGAGTTTCGGTCTTTCCTTAGTAGAAACCCCTCATCAATTGCAGATAAATGGAAGACATCTCTATACCTGGTGTGCTGCGGATACTATCGGTATCCCAGCGGCATTAGGTATGGATGCCATGGTAAAGTCTTATTGTTTTACCTGTAGAAAGCCTCTAACTATCAACATTTCTAAGGGAAAAGTAGTATCGGCTTCGGAACAAAACATAAGGTTATGGGTAATTGAAGCCGACTTAGGTAAATCAGTGGCAGGCTGCACCTGACCACAAATTAACTTTTTTTGCTCAGTTGAGCATTATAATTTATGGGAAACGGAAAACCGTAGAACTAAGGGACAACTTCTTGTTTTAAAAGAGGTTGAGGATTTAGGGAAAAGATGGTGGAAGGATGTAGTACAAACTGTATTGATTTAATAATTGTGAAAAAGAAATAATGTCGTACCGTTTTATGAGTGCGACGGAACTAGATAGTTAAAGAACGAAAACAAAGCCAAATCAACCGGAATTGTGGCTTCGTTTTACTGGTCTGGCAGGGCCCAGGAAGGTCCGCATTATCCATAAACTATCACCTTTCTTCAAGATAACTATAGATACATACTTACCGAAAGGAAAGACACGAACTAATGAATGCAACGTTTGGAAAACGGCAGGGTTAGCGCCCCCAATAGGCAGCCTAAAAAAGGGTACCACCCGCTATCGGAAAAAGCCATTGGCGCCTTTAAAGGGAAGAAAAAAGAAACTGGAACCAGACTAAGCTGCCCCAAGTAAACTTGTAATTGCTTTTGGGGCAAATTTTAAACCGCCTTGGTGTGGTTGCTTTAATAGTGGGCCTGGCCATCTTTTGAAAGTATTCCTTTGATAACCAATGGATCGGTCCAACCGGGAGAATAATCCTCGGTATGCTGCTGGGGGCCGGACTATGGGCCGGCGGCGAATTCACTAAGGAGAAATATCCACGGTATGCCCAAGGGCTGCTGGGCGGAGGCAGCTTGGCTATGTTTTTTTCGATTTATGCGGGATACAGCTTTTATGATCTATATTCCCAGGCAGCCACCTTCATCGTGCTGGTGGAGATTTTTATGTTTCTCACCATGCAAAATACGCATTTCTTCTCCAAGAAGGAATTTGATTTTCTACTGTCGCCGGAGCAACTAAGTCTCAGCGGCATTTGGATGCTTTACGCTATCGTCTTGTTTACGCTGGGGTTGAAAAAATATAACAGGTACCTGCGTTTTGGGGGACTGGGGCTAATAGGCATTGTGATAACCAAGGCGTTTTTTGTTGACCTTGCGGGTTTAGCCACAGTTTATAAGATAGTGTTGTTTATTATTCTTGGGTTATGCTTGCTGGGTGTCTCCTTCGTGTATCAGAAGCAGAAAGACATCATAATCGGCCAAGACAACGGGGAGGAAATGTGATGAGACGGATGCTATTCTTATTGGTTTTTTTGTTGGGTTTTCAATCCATCGCTTGGGTTGCCGAAGATATCAGCCATTTCAAATATCAAGGCAGTGTAGATGATACAGGAACTAGTAACGGCAATTAGGAAGAGTAATAGGAGGAAAGACAATTATGAAGCAATTAGACAAGACAGATGAAACGTCCCTGCGTCTTCCGTCTAGGGTTTATAGAAAGCCCCATGTCAGGTAGCGTATTGCTATTTGCAGGATAACTAAGGGCACGATGCGAACTACCTTAAAAGGGGGAATATAAAGGTGGATATCCGGCAAAAAGCCCGTCAACTAGGGGCGTCTAAAGCTCTAATTATTACCAAAGAGCAGTTAGTGATAGAAGAGGCGGTAAGAAATGCTTGTGTTGAAAACCAATGCGGTCATTACGACAGTAACTTTATGTGCCCTCCCCATGTGGGAGAAATATCGCACTTTGAAGAAGTTCTTGATGAATACAGCCAAGGTCTATTAGTGCAGGTAAAACGTGATATTAAATCTCTCGAGGACAAAGAGGCAATTTTATCATTGGCTGGACAATTACATCAGTTGGTGCTAGCTATAGAAAAAGAAGCAAAGCAGCAGGACTATTCCCGCGCAAAGGCCTTAAGCGCAGGTCATTGTAAACTTTGCGAACCATGTCCGATTAATACGGGCGCCGACACGTGCATTAAACCCGACCTGGCTCGCCCTGCCATGGAAGCAGTGGGAATCAATGTAGTGGAAAGCTGCCGTCGCGCCGGGGCACCGCTTGAATTTTTGCAACATGAGGTTACCTGGGTTGGGCTGATCTTACTAAAATAAGCGGACGATATACCGGCAACTAAGCGGCAGGGGGCTTGAAGTAGTGGCCCACCGGTTAGAAAATTACCGTGAAGCTTTTCGGAACTTAGTTCAAGAGCAGAAGGTTGTTATGATAGATTTCTATACCCCATTAATGGATGCTGATACAGGTTGGGGGAAAGAGGAATATTTCTATGACGATGCTCATCCCAGTCATGCGGGATACCGTAAGATGGGAGAAACAGCTACGACATTTTTTAAGAAGCAATTACATCATCAATGATCAAAAAGTCATTTTCTTTGGTGCCCTGACACCACGTAATTGCGGTTATTGCTTGCTGGGTGTCTCGGAACGCCAGTTGAAATGTTATTATGGGCGGGAGCCGAAGGGTTGATAAAGGTTATCTAGACCAAACGACCAAACAGCATACCAAGCACAGATCCTGGTATGCTGTTTGGTCCGCCGCTGCCGTCCCATCCGACAATAAAAAAGCGACATCCCTTGGTGAAACCTGGGATGTCACTAACTTTATACTGATAACTGAACAAGTTTTGTATCGGGTTGGTTAAGTATATGTCGAATGAAATTGCTTTCGCGTTGGATACATGTTTCAATTTCTTTCGGTGTAAAGGCAAGAGGTTCGATAGGTTCCATTATTTTTGCTACTGCCTTGCCTAGTATCTCCCATCTTTCCCAGTCGGGCATTTGCGAAAAATCGCTGGAGATTACAATTAAGTCAATATCGCTATTTTCGTCGGCAGTACCACGTGCATGGGAACCAAACAGGTAGTACTTTTCTATTTTAATACCTTGCTGCTTGATGGCTTCGATATAATCCGAAATAATCTTATCTAGTCTAGCAGCTTCTGTAGACATAGTAGCACTTCCTTTGTCTTAGCGAGGTATTCCGCAGCTACATGGCGAGGGTATTTCTCAACAGCCTTTTGAAGCATTTCGGGGTATCGGGTGTTAATTGCTGCAGTATTTAATATTGAAATAAATTCACGATGTTTCTCATCTAGTTCTGCCTTTGAAAGCTTAGTTAATTTCAAGAGATTATGGATTTTGGGTGGGACGGTTTTGCTGCGCTCTGCAATTAGTCCTTTCAGCGCCTTTTCCAGCGCCAGGTGGCACATGAATACCGTATAAATATGTCTTTGGCTACTATACATAGCCTCAGCAGTCTCGTAATCATATTTAGCTTGTGAAAACCACTCTTTAGTCTCTGCTAGCATACAGTTTTTTCCACCTCTCGGGAAAAATTATAACATATTTGTATCTATATTTCAATTACCTAAGGAAGACGCGGGGACGTTTCTGTTGTCTTACTTGATAACCTCTGTTATGAATAGGGTGATGGAAATGGGAAGGGAAGCAAGCAAAAGTTCAACTGGGATATATCATATTATGTTAAATCAGGGATATGTACCATAATACAGGAACTAGTAACGGCAATTAGGAAGAGTAATAGGAGGAAAGACAATTATAGAGAAAGCAATTAGACAAGACAGATGAAACGTCCCTGCGTCTTCTGTAAAAAGTTCTTAGGATACGATAAGGATGAAAACGGTAATCTTATCATCAATAAAGAGCAGGCCAAGATTGTCAGGAGTATTTATAATTTAGATGTTAGGGGTTTACGAGTGAACGGTTTAGATGTTTTTCAGATTTTACGAGGATGAAAGAGCAGGATGGATGACGTATATATCGAACCCTTTCATTTAAGGGTTTAACGGTCAAAAATGCACGAAAAAGCAATTTAGATTGTTTTTGGAAAGGCAAAAAGAAAAGGGACTCATTATAGCGAAAAGCGTGAGAAGCACGATCGAACTTTTTAGTCTGAAACGAAGAGTTTACTATGAATTACAAAAAAAGTGAGGTGAGAAAGTGTATAAAAAACTTCTGACGAAAAAATTTTTTCAAGATAATCCATACTCGGAAAACTCCGTGCAACGGTTTATTTATAGCATGCTTTTATACGAAGGAATCGAAGATGCAGCAAATGAAATACTGATGAAACAAGTAGGATTGAGCGATGAACGCCTTATACAGATCACTCGGGAGAAGGAACTAATCCAGTCAGAACAAAACCCAGAGGAGATATTTCAGCTCTTACGCAAAAAAATAGATGTGATCAATCGGGACGACCTGATCAAAAAAGCGTTGGAGTTTGAAGAAGTGCTCCTCCCTATGGTTATAGAAAAGCTGATGCGTAGCTATCATGATATTTTTATCGAAAATTCAATACAGCTGCTTGCTAGAAGTCATAAAGACTTTACTCAGCTGTTGAAGGAAAAATATGCCGAGATCCGAAGCCCTTATGTGCAGTCATTAGTTTGTCTGATTCTTGGTTTGAGAGGGGAAGAAAACACCATTCCTTGGATACAGGACAGATTCTTTGAACTAAAAAATCTTTACCCAGGTGAAACTTATGATCAGGGTCCGCTGCTTGCCTTGCACGAACTTAATTGCCGCTTCTATGATAAGTGACAAGGGGATAAGTGACAAGGGGACGGGGATATTGACGCAAAACACCCAAATGGTATAATTTGCTAAAGGGGTGTGTTTAGTGCCTAGAGCGGCAAGGATAAAAAGCAAAAGTGGAATATATCATATCATCATAAGAGGAATAAATCGTCAAACCCTGTTTGAGGATAAGGAGGATAGCTCTAAGTTTATCCAAACCTTATAAAGATACAGGGAAATTTGCGAATACAAGTTATATGCTTATTGTTTAATGGGTAATCACCTGCATTTACTGTTAAAGGAAGGTAAAGAACCATTAGAGACTGTGATGAGAAGGATATGTGGCAGCTATGTTTTATGGTATAACAACAAGTATGACAGGGTAGGGTACTTGTTTCAGGATCGATTTAAAAGCGAGCCGGTAGAGGATGATGCATATTTTCTCACAGTACTTCGATATATTTTCCATAATCCTTTAAAGGCTGGTATAGCAACTAAAATTCAAAACTATATCTGGACTAATTACAGTGACTATATTGAAGGAAGTAATGGAACCGATACGGACCTTGCTCTTGATATTTTTAATACAGATAGAGAAAAAGCAGTAAGGCTTTTTATTGAGTATATAAATAAAGAAAGCGACGATAAATGCCTGGATATACCTGGAAAAGGGCGGTTAACAGATGATGAGGCCAGAAGAATAATCAAGGATCACTGTAAAGTTGACCATACGATAGACCTACAAAATTTTGACAAAGATAAAAGGAATTCATACATAAAAGACCTAAAGGAAGGCTACGGCTTATCAATTAGACAGATCGAGAGATTAACAGGAATTACTAGGGGGATAATCCAAAGATTATAGTGTGACGATAACCCCGTCCTGTGTCACCGGCATAACAGAATGGTGCGTGAAGATTTAACAAGGCTCAAACCATTCAACAGGGTTGGAATGAAGCGAAAGATATAATATTTTGAAAACAGGTGAGTAAATATGATAATTATGCTTTTTGGTATATCTAATGTAGGAAAGACTGTAACGGGTGGGAAGCTTGCTGAAAGGTTGAAATATTCTTTTTTTGATTTGGATGAAGAGATAAAAAGAAAATTTCAAATAACCTTGGAAAAATTTATGCAAGATTACCCATATTCATATGAGAGACATAAAATAAAGGGTAAGATTTTAAAGGATTTAGTTAATAAATATAAAGATAATATGGTTATTGCAGTAAGTCCAATTTATTATGCAAGGAATTTTAACTCACTTTTAGATTTGGAACAGGTAATTGCAATTGAATTGCAGGATTCAGAGGAACATATTTTTGAGAGAATGGTTTTTTCTGACGAGAATGATAATATTTATAAGGATGATGCATATAAGGAAGCGCATAAAGATTATTATATTAGAGATATACATGAAGATATTGTATATGCAAAAAGGGTTTTTAAAAAAGTAGACAATAAGTATTTCATAGATAATCGCTCCGTAGATCAAGTTGTAGATGAGTTGATTGTTGTAATTCATAATATAACTGTAAATAAATGCGGATAAAAGCAAAGAGTGGAGTCATAATAAACCTTTCTGTTTATATATTCTATTGCCATATCGTGACAAGGGGACGGGGATATTGGCAGAGAAATAAAAAGAAATATCGAGTTTAAAGTTCAAAGCAAAAGAAACCGGAATAAACTTAGTTCCAATATTAACCTCGGCAATTTGGGGTAACGATCTGCTATTGCCGGAAGGGAGAGTGAGTTATGCAAATTGCACTGACGAAAAAGTTAGCGGATACCATAGGAGTGAAGCCTCCTGCCATTGATGAAACAATCAATCCACTGTTTTCATGGACAGCAAACTGGACAAAGGTATGGGATAATCGAAGAACAGAGGACATGATTGTTTTGGTGAACAACGCTACACGCTTCACGGTAGCCATTTACCAAGTCAAACGGAAAGACCTCAAAAATCTGGAAGTGATGATGAAAACGGCCATTTTCAACACGTTATTGTTCATGAATGTTAATCTGGAGATAGTCAAAGAATATATGCGATTAGCGGGTGAAGTTGAGTTAACGCAAAATCGCGGTAGACAATCGGCAGCATGGGTATCAAAAGCGGGAATTGAGTGCAGTTTTTATGTTGGAAGAGAATACAACGGCATTGAAAAAATGTTTTGTGACACTGTAGGAGTCCCCACAAATTACCGACATGTCAATATTTCCACGAATAGAGATGAGGGGTTTGTTCCTTACCGGGCAATGGTTAATGCGTTAATTGAGCTTACAGGAATGCTAGCTTACAAATACCGTGCCTTTGAATTGTTGGTTTCACTTAATTTGGAAGTTTACAAGGCAGTGCGGAGGATTATTGTACCCGCAGACTTGGAATTTGCACGGTTACACAAAGTACTGCAATCCGTGTTTGGATGGAAAAACTACCACCTATATGACTTTACCATCTTTGACGGCAACAAGCGTTTACCGGTTGCCCGAATTGTTCCCTTTGAGGATGACCTGGAGTACGATGAACACGCTATTTTAATGAAAGGGCATACATTAGCGGAGTTTTTGCCGGAGCACAAGCATATGCTCTACACCTATGATATGGGCGATAACTGGGAACATGAAATCCAGCTTGTGCAAGTGATTGAGGAGCACGACAAGGAATCACCCTATTTACTGGAAGCAAGTGGACAAACACCACCGGAGGATGTGGGCGGTGTAGGAGGATATGTGAATTTCCGTGAAATCATGCTCAATCCAGATAATTCGGAATATAAGGAAATGAAGGAATGGGCAAGGTTTTGGGAACCAGAGCTTAGTGATTGGGAAAAACGTCCAAGGATTATCCATCTTTGATATTTGTAAGACATCAATATTGTTCTCCCAACCGTAAGGCTGTAATTAAGTGACAAGGGGATGAGGAAGTTTTGATATAGACGATTTTATTCTTAATATGTTGGGGGCTTTAGTAGGATTTATGATTTGGTAAACTAAATTTATTCAAAGATTATTAAAATAATAAGGTTAAAATTTTTAGCAAAATTAATTTGCAATCTTTATATGATACGCAAAAATAAATAAAAAGCAAGTTTTTGATTATACCGTTATCGGAATAACCTTGACATTATTCCGATAACGGTATATTATATTGATGAGGTGGTTTTTCATGAAATATATGAGTTCTAAAGAAGCAAGTGAAAAATGGAGAATAAGTGATCGTCGAATTCGGGTGCTTTGTAATGAGGGGCGTATCGAAGGTGCTATAAAAATTGGGCGAAATTGGTCTATACCTACCGATGCTGCTAAACCTGCAGATGCAAGGGAAACGAGTAAGAAGAAATACATTGGAATGGAATTTAACTTCAGTTATTTAGATTCACTGAAGGAATCTATCGACGAGCACAGACCTTTTTCCAAAGGACTTGCCAATTCGCTGCAGGAGAAACTCATTGTTGAATGGACATATAATAGCAATGCCATAGAGGGGAATACTCTGACATTGTCAGAGACTAAAGTTGTTCTTGAAGGGATTACTATTGGTGGGAAAAGTATGATTGAACATTTAGAAACAATCAACCATCGTGAGGCAATACTCTTTATAGAGAAACTTATTTCTAATAAAGAACCCCTATCTGAATGGAATATCAAAAATATCCATGCCTTGATACTTAAAGAAATAGATAATACTAACGCCGGTAAATATCGGAGCGAAAATGTTGTAATAAGCGGTGCTAAGCATATTCCACCGAAGCACTATGAAATTGGAGATTTGATGCAAAAACTTATAGCAGAGTATCAGAGTGAATGGGAAGGGTTTCATCCAGTCGTGAGAGCAACATTGCTACATGGAGAATTTGTGAAAATTCATCCTTTCATTGATGGAAATGGAAGGACTTCTAGACTGCTTCTCAATTTTGAGTTAATGAAATATGGATATCCTCCAATCATTATCAAGAATACGCAGCGGGCAAGATACTATGATGTTCTTGATCTGGCACATACAACTATGAATTACGAGCCATTTGTAAAATTAGTGTCAGAACTGTTGATAGAGTCAGAAAAACTATGGTTATCCGTATTAGATTAAAAAGCTAAAGAATAATGCTTCATTACATTAAGTTGTCTCTATAAAGCCGATAGGTTGATGCACATATCAAATGGGGTGAATATTTTTGCAACTGGAAGACGCGGGGACGTTTCTGTTGTCTTACTTGATAACCTCTGTTATGAATAGGGTGATGGAAATGGGAAGGGAAGCAAGCAAAAGTTCAACTGGGATATATCATATTATGTTAAATCAGGGATATGTACCATAATACAGGAACTAGTAACGGCAATTAGGAAGAGTAATAGGAGGAAAGACAATTATAGAGAAAGCAATTAGACAAGACAGATGAAACGTCCCTGCGTCTTCCGTCTAGGGTTTATAGAAAGCCCCATGTCAGGTAGCGTATTGCTATTTGCAGGATAACTAAGGGCACGATGCGAACTACCTTAAAAGGGGGAATATAAAGGTGGATATCCGGCAAAGAGCCCGTCAACTAGGGGCGTCTAAAGCTCTAATTATTACCAAAGAGCAGTTAGTTATAGAACAGGCGGTAAGAAATGCTTGTGTTGAAAACCAATGCGGTCATTACGACAGTAACTTTATGTGCCCTCCCCATGTGGGAGAAATATCGGACTTTGAAGAAGTTCTTGATGAATACAGCCAAGGTCTATTAGTGCAGGTAAAACGTGATATTAAATCTCTCGAGGACAAAGAGGCAATTTTATCATTGGCTGGACAATTACATCAGTTGGTGCTAGCTATAGAAAAAGAAGCAAAGCAGCAGGACTATTCCCGCGCAAAGGCCTTAAGCGCAGGTCATTGTAAACTTTGCGAACCATGTCCGATTAATACGGGCGCCGACACGTGCATTAAACCCGACCTGGCTCGCCCTGCCATGGAAGCAGTGGGAATCAATGTAGTGGAAAGCTGCCGTCGCGCCGGGGCACCGCTTGAATTTTTGCAACATGAGGTTACCTGGGTTGGGCTGATCTTACTAAAATAAGCGGAAACCAGTTTTGATTTTATTAAAGGAAGTTTAATATGGTTCGCTAAATAGAAACTATTAGCTAATAAATAGAAACTATTATTGGAAGAGGTAGAAAATATGCCCAACGTAATTTGTCTTGGTGATAGTCTCACTTATGGTTTTCCCTTTGGCCCTAAAGCTTCATGGGTAGAACTGGCCACAAAGACGACAGGCCTTGCTCTGGTGAATAGGGGTATAAACGGTGAAACCACTGGCGACATGCTGTCTAGATTTGTGAAGGATGTGGTTCAAAGAAACCCAAGCGTTGTTGTCATTCTTGGAGGGACAAACGATGCATGGTCCGGTGTGCCCGTTTCTGAAACAAGGCAAAATATGGACGCTATGACCGAGTATGCGCTAACAGCTAACATTAGACCTGTGATTGCCTTGCCTCCGCCGATATACCGGCAACTAAGCGGCAGGGGGCTTGAAGTAGTGGCCCACCGGTTAGAAAATTACCGTGAAGCTTTTCGGAACTTAGTTCGAGAGCAGAAGCTTGTTATGATAGATTTCTATACCCCATTAATGGATGCTGATACAGGTTGGGGGAAAGAGGAATATTTCTATGACGATGCTCACCCCAGTCTTGCGGGATACCGTAAGATGGGAGAAACAGCTACGACATTTTTTAAGAAGCAATTACATCATCAATGATCAAAAAGTCATTTTCTTTGGTGCCCTGACACCACGTAATTGCGGTTATTGCTTGCTGGGTGTCTCGGAACGCCAGTTGAAATGTTATTATGGGCGGGAGCCGAAGGGTTGAAAAAGGTTATCTAGACCAAACGACCAAACAGCATACCAAGCACAGATCCTGGTATGCTGTTTGGTCCAATTTATTTTTTTATATTGTCACCTAGCACGCGGGCCAATTGATAGTTGATATATTGATTGAGACTGACATTTTCCTCTTTCGCTTTTTGTACTAGCAGGCGGTGTAAAGACTTGGGAACCCTTACGTTAAACTTCCCGGAAAACGCATTTTCGACGGTCGGCTCAGGTATTGTGATGTCGTCTTCCAGAGCGGAAGCTAACCAGCAACGTTTGGCATCTTCGATCATCTCCAGGGCCTCTTTCACTGTTTCGCCCTGAGAGATACATCCGGGCAGTTCAGGTAGTTCAACAATATAACCGCCTTCTTCAGCGGGGTAAAGAACTACCTTATAATTAAGGTTGGTATAATGCTGTAAATCCTTATTAGTCATCTTCATTCTCTCCTTCGAGAAGGGCTAATGCTCTCTCAACATAAATAGTTTTTACGTGGGGTTGACGGTAAGGAACCGTCAATCGTTTTTTTAAATGTAGTGACTTGAACCGATACCTGGTTGGCGCCTAGTGAAACCGCTTCTAATTAATATTTTATCTAATTCCTGAAAACGTACTTGCTTTGGATTGTTTTTCACTTTTTGAAGCAGTTTTTCTAACTTGGTCATCGCGGCCACCTCTGAATTTATAGTACCATATATAGTGGCAGAAAAACAAGTTCCGATGAAATTTAAAGGAAAAAGGAAGCACGAAGACGGTTCTTCTGCTTCCTCTCCCTTTACTTCCGAGAAAGGAATTCCGGCAACCTCGTAGAATGAGTATTGTTAAATGTTGGAGACTGGAGACTTAAGAAAAGAGGATGCTTTGTGCTTTTTGAAACAGAGTTTAATTGCCACGATGAAGAGTGTGCGCCGCAATGTTGGGTGTTGTTTAACGGGGATAAAATTCTTACTTTAGAGAATAAGGGACAAGTTGTTTTATCAGATGTTGAGTTAGATAAGTTAAAACTAAAGCCTGTTCGGCAGCAGTGCCTTGGTCGATTGAATGGTCGGTCTTATTATGTCGGTGAACTTGCACCGGATGCAGCCGCACCGGAAGGTGTATTTTTTTGCGGCTTAAGGCGCTTATTGGGACAGGTCCCAGACGATTTATTTTCACTAGCGGGTAAAGCGTATCACCTTTTGCATTGGGATCGTACCCACCAATACTGCGGCGGATGTGGAGCACGTACAGAAAATAAAATAGATGAAGTGGCTAAAATTTGCCCAACTTGTGGATTAATTAATTATCCTAGGATTTCTCCAGCTATTATCGTTGCTATTATCAAGGATAACCACCTACTGCTGGCCCAGGGGAGACAGTTTCGGGGTAAGTTTTATAGTGTTTTGGCCGGCTTTGTAGAGCCCGGAGAAACATTTGAAGAGTGTGTACAAAGGGAAGTAAGAGAGGAAGTAAACATAAAGGTTAAAAACATAAAATATTTTGGCAGCCAGCCCTGGCCATTCCCTGATTCCTTAATGGTAGGATTCACCGCAGAGTACCATAGCGGGGATATAAACATTGATAAAAGAGAAATCGTGGATGCTGGGTGGTTTACCGCAGAGCAGTTGCCGTTGATACCTGGCAGCGGTAGTATAGCCCGGCGTTTGATAGATTGGTTTGTAAAAGAATATAGGGAATAGTTGTTATTTTTGTTCCCAAAAAACTTTTTATGTGAGAAATATCCAAAATATTTCACAACAAGCTGATTGTGGATTATAAGACGGATGAGGTGAACTTCAGTCATATTCTGCTCCTCCGAAACAACATATTTAAGCGCTGATGCTGGAGAGTGTATAATTCAATGAGGGTGAACTAAAATGCTAGATGAACAGAGCGCCAAACAGAGAAAATTTATTAAAGAAAGCATCGAAGCATTACAAGAAATTAAACGATATTACAGAGGCGTCCGGCAGCAAAAAGCAGCATTTGATGCCTTAGTAACCGATTTAAGAAAGGCCTATAGGACTTTTCCGGAATTATTTACTAAGATGGACATTATGGTACTGAAGCACGTGATCCAGCAAGTCGGGAGTTATACCGGCAAACTGGAATATAGTGATGACAATTTAAATGAGTTAGATATTTTGCATTTACCTTTAGGAGCAATAGTATTTCATAGGTAAATAGCATGCCGTTGAAATCGAATTGGTCAAAAAAGTGAAAAATGGGGATTCCGATCAAATTAGCCACCAAACACCACTCATTACCTAAATAGAGTGGTGCTTTCTTTTGGCCGAAAAAGTAATAAATGTCTAAACTAGAAAGAGGGCAAAATCAATCTGCGTATATGTAAAATTATGAGTATGTTGCAGACTATTGAATTATTGAGAATTCGCATTGGCTATTGTTTACACCCTAAAGCACAACAAATCTGCCAATACGTATCAAAATGTTTTCCCCTTATGCTACTACAAATTTTGGGAGAATGTTCATCAGGATGAATTGTTTTCCTTTTGGTCACACTTTTATTTACGGGGTCGCATGGTTTGGGTACTTTGTTTCCGCGGGCTGTATTTATTGCCGCTAGTTCTTCAAGGATTTCTTGCTTATATAAAATATTAAATCCTACAGGCTCAAAGTATTCTGCGTATATTCTTACCTGGTGTTCTTTTGCCCAGTTTCCTTTACCTCTCGTATTGGGGTGCCCCCATAGAATATTTTGTACAGGTATGTTTAAGGTGGGATCCTGCAACAATGAGCATATTTGGATGGGTAATACCCAGTTACTATTCATTATTTCTAGGTAGACTCTGTGTCGGCCTGATTGATCATAATTGCTCTTTCTTATAAAACCCGCCACGTCAGCAAAACCTTTCAAAAAATTTAGCTTTGCACTACCTGGAGCTTGAAAAAAGAGGCTTGGAATTCTAAATTTGGTGTAATCACTTGCATAGTTGAAGAAATGTGTTATATTTTGCCATGTATGGGTGTTCCCGCCAAAAGGAACTAAAATATCAATTTGATTTTTAAATGCTAGTTTTTTTACGGGAATGCCTGTAAATTCAATTAGTTTGTTAACTATGGGGTCAAGCCCGATGATTAATTTATCTTCTTGGTCAAAAGTTTTTGTTACTCCCGTGGCCTTGATAGACTTATAAAGAAAATGGATTGTTAAATGTTTCTTAGAATAATCTAGTTTTCCCCGGCCGCAAGTTAAGCCTAGCAAATAGGCCAAGTCATCTAAAATGCATTGCATTTATATTGCCACCCCAGGTTTTTTAAAAATGCAAATATACTCATGTACCTTATTAACCCTAAAGACATAGGGGTATCCCAAGGGGCGTAAATTGTTATAATCTTTTCGTCTGTCCCAAATAATATAATCCTCTAAATGGAAGCCTTGTTTTTGCATCAAGTTTGTAACGTCGATATGTAGCGGGTAGAATTCCTTCTTTTTTCTTATATCCATTACAATTATAATACAGTGTCTTCCGGCCTTAAGTACCATATAAAGGCCTTTAATAACCTCACCTATTTCACAAAGAAACTTTTGATAGTCTTTTATGTTGCCGAGATCGTTCTTATCATCTCCGTAATTTCTAATTTGTTTGTAGTCAGCGGACCTCTTTCTATTCAAAATGTCCCAATACGGAGGAGAAGTAAGGCAAAAATCTACAGAGTTAGCATGTAAGTAAGTGTTCATGTTTAAGCAGGACTCATTTATGACATAGTTTGTAAGATTATAATTCTTAAGTAGGTGGTTAGCTACTTTAAAATAATCATTATTTATCTCAAATCCAGCACCCAGCCTTTTAAGGCGGTTTGCAGCGATTAACGTGCTGCCAACCCCCATAAAAGGATCGAGAACTATTTCACCGGGTTTACTATAAATTCTAATTAACTTTTGTACCATGCTAACTGGAAAAGAAGCAGGATGATTTAAAGATTTCTCTTCTTTTGACTTACAGTCATCCCATACACTAATTGAGTACTTTATCCAATCTTTACCGGATATTTTTTCTTCGTCGCTGCTCATCCCATTCTCTTCAACATGCAAGTTGACCGCTTTAGTATCCAAAAAGATCCCCCCTTGTCCTGAGATAAACCTATGAAGGAGGGATTGTCCTAAATCACTGGTAAATTATAGTGAAATTTAAGAAGGTGCGATGATTCGTCATTAACCAAACGTCTTAACTCTTATTGAGCGGTGTGTTTCATGGTACATACCGCCTTTTGCATTTCCTGGGTTAATGTCCCATAAAATTCACTGGTAAACAATGACAGTATAATGTACCCATGAATTCAGACAAAATTTTCGACAAACTAAGTGAACCTGATATAATAAACGGCAGGAAAACTGTCAGAAAGAAGGTTCATACAAAATGGGAAGACGAAAATTTACAGCCGAATTCAAAACTAAAATCGTACTGGAGCTACTCAAAGAAGAAAAACAGATCGGCGAACTAGCAGCCGAACATGAGTTAAGCCCCAATCAACTGCGCAACTGGAAAAAAGATTTTTTAGAGAATGCACCACAGGTGTTCTCACAAAGCAAGCAAGAAAAAGAGCTTCGTGCCCAAGAAAAAGCTTTGGACGAAGAAAGAACCGAATTAATGGCAAAAGTCGGTCAACTCACTATTGAGAATGACTGGCTCAAAAAAAAATCTAAAGAAGTTCTTGGGGTCGACTGGGAGAATAAGTCTGGTTTCAAAAAATAACAAACTGCCGGTTAATCGGCAATGCCAGTTACTTGAGATCAATAGAACCAGTTTTTATTACACACCTAAAGAACCTGACAGAGAGCGCGAAAATATGATTAAAAACAGGCTTGATTACTGGCATACCAAGATGCCATATCTAGGGGTTAGGAAGCTTCGCAAAAAGCTACAGAATGAAGACCACATTAAGGTTGGCCGTAAGTTAATTAAACGCTATATGGACGAAATGGGAATATATGCGGTCTATCCTAAACCCAACCTGTCAAAGCGTAATAAGCAGCACAAAATCTATCCTTACCTGTTAAGAAACCTAGATATTAATCGGGCAAACCAGGTTTGGGCCATTGACATTACCTACATTAAGATGGGCAGAAGTCATATGTATCTAACAGCCGTCATCGACTGGTATAGTCGTTACATAGTAGGCTGGGAACTATCAGATACTTTGGACACCGCACCGGTGTTAGCAGCAGTTAAAGAAGCTATCAACAGATACGGCACGCCGGAAATTATCAACAGCGATCAGGGGTCTCAGTTCACAAGCGCTGATTACACAGAATATTTAAAGAGCGTGAACATCAGACAAAGCATGGACGGCAAGGCCCGTTGGATTGATAATGTTATCATAGAGCGATGGTTTAGAAGTCTAAAAACCGAACAAATCTACACACATGAATATCTAACACCTAGAGACCTAAGGATCGGTATTAGAGAATATATCCAAGAATATAATATAGAACGGCCACATCAAACCCATGACTACCTAACTCCTCAAGAAGTCTATCTGGGGATAAGCAAGGCAGCTTAATAATAGCAAGACATATCGTATATCAAAGTCAAGTAGGCTGATGGATAGTGCCGCCATGTGGACAACCCTCCGCTACGCTCCAGGTTGACGCACAAGGCTTGGACAACAAAAACCGTGTTGTCCACACTCTCCACAGCCTCGGCGACTGGTCTAAAGTTTACGACGACGATAAAATCATTTCAAAAGAGGCAACTAATAGCATCGTTATTGCTGCTACTAAATGGGAATATCTGGTTCACTTAGAAAATTAAAATTTCTGTCTTGACAAGGGGGACACTTTACAGGATTTGCAAATATTCTGTTGAATTATAAGGAATAGGTAACTTTAATAGGCGAGGTTTAAAATGTGCGAAAATATTTTCACTGCCATTGAGCAGCACTTACAGACAGTTTCATATCGTAGACACCAACTAATTATTATATGCGGCCAGACTTGCAGCGATGTTCTGACTGGTTATGCATCCAGGAAGAAGACGCGGGGACGTTTCTGTTGTCTTAGTTGATAACCTCTGTTATGAATAGGGTGATGGAAATGGGAAGGGAAGCAAGCAAAAGTTCAACTGGGATATATCATATTATGTTAAATCAGGGATATGTACCATAATACAGGAACTAGTAACGGCAATTAGGAAGAGTAATAGGAGGAAAGACAATTATAGAGAAAGTAATTAGACAAGACAGATGAAACGTCCCTGCGTCTTCCCTGTTAAGGTAAACCAAATGTTATTAGTAGGTAGTCAACAGCCTGCTGATTAACGAGATATTTTGGTATTCCTATTTAAATGGGGAAATTTGTAAAAAAACAGAAATTATAAAGGGGATTTATTAAGGATAAAGAAGTTTACAATAAATCATCTCTAGAGACGAGGAGGGTGGATATGAAGATATTTATTTCACACAAAGATGTAGATTCTGATGTTGCTACCCAAATAAATAAGTATCTATCCAGTAGAGGTATTCAAACTTACTTAGATGTACTTGACAATAGTGTAAGCGGAAGTGGGAAAAAGTTAACGCAACACTTAATGCGTCAACTAAATCAATGTACGCACTTGATGACGATTTTATCTAAGGATACTCGATATTCATGGTGGGTTCCTTTCGAGATTGGAATGGCGTCGCAAAGACGATTTCCTATAGCTAATTACCTTGTTGAGGGGGTATCTCTTCCTAGCTTTTTAGAATATTGGCCACGATTGAAAAGATTGAGTGATTTAGATAAATATATTATTGCAATACATAAACCGGAAGTCGAACTTAATAAGTCTTTTGAGTATAAGGGACTAGAATATTCAGACCAATTCCACAAATATTTGAAGTCAATTTTATGAAAGATTTAGGGTGGATACTTGTAAGCAAGTAACGAATTTCGGGAAGAGAGGGGTCTTAATCTTGGCGAAAAAGAGAGTGTTCATTAGTTTTGCAATTCAGGATGTACGTTATAGGGATCTCCTTAAAGGACAAGCATTAAATACTAATTCACCATTTGAATACGTTGATATGTCGGCAAAAAAAGCATGGGATAGCAAGTGGAAAACGAATTGCCGTACTCGTATAAAGGGTTGTGGTGGAGTCATTGCACTGATTAGTAAGCATACTCGTCTGGCAGATGGTGCTAAATGGGAAATGCAATGTGCTAACTATGAAGGAATACCAATGATTGGCGTTCATATCCATAAAGACGATAAGGGGCAGATTTCTCCACAGTTAGCAGGGAGAAAAGTTATTGAGTGGAAATGGGAGGGAATTAAAAAATTTATCAATAGTATATGAGGTGGTCATGATATGAGAAAAGCATTAGTTGTTGGTATTGATTATTATAAGAATGTTTCCCGACTTTATGGGTGCGTTAATGATGCTTATTCTGTTAAAAGTGTTCTAGACAGAAACAGTGATGGAAGTATTAATTTCGGTGTAAGGTTGGAGGTCGCAACTGGGCCAGATGAAATGATAACTAGAAAACAATTAAAGGAACAGATAGTAGAGTTGTTTAGAGACAATAGTGATATTGCGTTATTATACTTTTCGGGACATGGATATGTTGAGAGTACTGGCGGGTTTTTAATTACTTCTGACTGTAATGATGGGGACGATGGTTTTTCCATGAATGAATTGCTTAAGCTCGTTAATGATTCTCCCGCCAAAAATAAAATAATTATTTTGGATACGTGCCATTCGGGAGTTGCTGGCACACCTGATTTGGATGAAAACAAGGCCGTTTTGAAGGAAGGCACTACTATTCTCACAGCATCAAGTGCTGACCAGTATGCTGTCGAGGAGAATGGGGCGGGAGTATTCACAACATTATTAGTTGATGCACTTAATGGCAGTGCCGCAAACCTAGTTGGTGATATAACGCCTGGAAGTATATACGCGCATATTGATCAGTCTTTAGGACCATGGGAACAGCGTCCGGTCTTTAAGACTAATGTAAAAAGTTTTACTACTCTGAGAAAAGTCCACTCTTCAATTTCCCTAAACGACCTAAAACAAATAATTGAACTTTTTCCTGAGAAAGGTTATGAGTTCCAATTGGAACCGAGTTATGAACCAGAGAGTAAAAACCCAGTGCAAGAAAACACTGAGAAGCTTGCAGTACTACAAAAGTATAATCGAGTTAATTTAGTTGTACCAGTGAACGCGCCACATATGTACCATGCTGCTATGGGATCAAAATCATGCAAACTCACCATTTTGGGCCAACATTATTGGAAACTTATTAAGAAGGAAAGGATATAACATTAAAGTTTATCTGGTGCAATATGAAATGACTTGGAGGAAATTATTTCTATTAGTGCATCTTGCGGATGACAAATATGGAGTGAAAAAAATGAATACTAGAATAAAATGCGCAGTATGTGACGAAGCCTTCTCAAATCAGAATGACTACTTATCCCATTTACAAGCAGTTCATACTGATCAATTCAATAGTTTCATAGATAGCTTATTAAATTTAAATGATACCGGATATATACTTTCAGAACACGACGAAGAAACTGACAATAATGGGCTTTCTACTATTAAAGAAGAAAGCGGTTCATACATACCAAAAAAGTCTCGAAGAATAACATCTTGGGAACCGGACAACTTTAAAATGGAAGCAACGTCTATTTGGAGTTTTCCCAACAGAGGAGCTTGGGCAACCCATAATGCCAAGTACAGGGGAAATTGCTCCCCGTATATACCACGAAATATTATTTTAAGATATTCTGAAGCAGGGGATTATGTCCTGGACCAATTTCTTGGTAGTGGCACTACCTTAGTAGAAGCTAAATTATTAAACAGGAGAGGGATAGGTGTTGATATCAATAACGGGGCATTAAAAATAGCCAGAAACAATCTTAGCTTTAAAAAGGTTAATTGTTTCGAGCCTAAAGTTGTCCAGGGAACCGCGAAAGAGCTGGGCTTCATTAAAGATAATAGTATTGATTTGATATGCACTCATCCTCCGTATGCTAATATTATTAAATACAGTAAAAACATCCCGGGGGATTTGTCTCTTTGCGATACGGATGACTTTTTGGAAGAGATGAAAATGGTTGCTGATGAAAGCTATAGGGTACTTAAGTCCAATAAATACTGTTCAATCCTAATGGGGGACACAAGAAGGAAAAAACATATTATTCCTTTAGGGTTTAAAGTGATGCAGGTATTTTTAGAGGCTGGTTTCGTTTTAAAAGAAATTGTTATTAAAGAACAGCATAATTGTAAAGCCACAGGATTTTGGCATCAAAAAAGCATTGACTATAATTTTCTATTGATTGCTCATGAGTACTTGTTTGTATTTAGAAAGCCGGAATAACGTAAAATGCTTATAAGGTAGGGCGGTCCCTACCTCTATTTATTAAAGTGCATGTACTCATTATCTTATATCTATAGCTAACTCCGGCTTGAGTTGTAGATTAAAGTAGTATAAATATTTGGAATGCCCAGCGATACTGGCAACCTCAGAACAGTAAAAACTTTATCTAAGGCATTAGAGCAGAAGAAGTGACGCAATTGGTGAGGCTTATATTCGCTAGTTAGCAATCTTAGAGTTTTTATTGAACATCCTATTAAGGTGATTCTATCAAGTTGCGGTTCCCGGTCTGAGCTGCTATTTGAGCTGTCACAATGTCAATTCTATTATCCATTCTATCCATTTTTTCACCGTTGACGCTCTTCGATAAAATGTATCATTAGAGTTGATATTATAGAGATTAGATTGTTTCATTATCGTCACAACTTCATCGGCGGGAACAATCCCTGCACGCAGATAAAGTTTTAAAGTTTCGTTAAATACTCTATAACTTAATATAATTCTCACGAACTCTAGTTGTCTTGCCCGCAGAGAAAGCTTGAATAAGTCTCTACCTTCATCTGTTAGAAAATAAATTATCTCTCCATCGTTATTTTTTGCCTTATCTACAAGCCCCAGGTAACGGGCAGCATCTGTATAATAGTTTGTTTGTCGGTTGGCGAAATCATACATTGTTGTAATTTCATCCCTTGTTAGTACTTCGCTCTCATGTAATAGTTCGCAAAGATTGATCAATCTTAGAAAGGAATTCGCCTGCGGGAATTGCAATCGTGGTTCTTCAACTATTTGAACTGTACGTAATATTTCTTTAATATCTTCTAACTCTATATTCCCTTTGTCAATAGTATAGTTTTTTTGTCTTACTAAAAATAAAGAGTTGTAGTGACTAGGTTCTCTAAATTGATATTCATAAAGGCTAAATATACCGTTACTATAAGTAAGATAAACATTTTTTATGTCTTTTCTGATTTTACTTTGCCAGCATCTGAATGGATAGTATATTTGTCTCACTAAAAAATCATCGGATAATGAGTTCTTCGCTTCAATTAAAGTAAAATATCGTAAGCTTTCATAACCAGCGTCAATTTCAATTTGAGAATTTTGGACATTAACGGTAAAGTTAGTTCCTTGAGCTACATTTTGAATATTAAAATTAAACTGACCCGAACTCATTCTGCCGAACACGGTCGGTAAGATTTCTTCATCTTCAATAAAATTGCCAAGAATACCAGTGATATAAGCACAACTTATAGCTGCTGATTCACTTGTTATATTTTCATAATCAATTGTTTCAATATAGTCTGGGAATATTATCGTTTTTACTTCTGGTTTTACATTTTCAAACTTGTGATATGCTTTCAGATTGGAAATTATATAGCTTCCCCGTGTCACAGGCAATATAGACAGACCGTTTTGTTCAAACATTTGAGGAAGGTTAGACTTATGATCAAACTTCGTCATAAGTCTTGCCTCACGGAATTCATTAATTTGAGCAGCAGTAATTTCAAAATATTCGTGTTTTTTAACGTGGGGGAGAATATTGTACTTATCAAATAATTTCGCCCAAGCTATATCATTCTTTGTTTTAGTCATAATTTCTCACTAACACCTCGTCAATCTCGCCTCTCTTATCCCCCTTGGAGTTTAAGGCCCTTTTAGCCTGCACTATCTCTATTTTATAATCTCGATACAATTGCTTAATAAAATCTGTTGATGAGTTTGATAGTAAGAATTTTATACCTCGTTTATTGAGCTTGTCGCATAGCCTTTTTAGTCGTTCTTGCTCGTCTTTGTCGAAGCCGCCTTTATCATATCCCGTAAAGGACGCTGTATCACTAACGGGGTCATACGGTGGATCGAAATAGACAAATGCTCCCTTTCGTATCCTTTTGAGAGCATCTTCAAAGTCATAACATCTAAAGGTTATCTTAGACTGATTGAAATACTGGCCTACAGCACGCAAAGTACCTTCGTTTACAATGTTGGGGTTTTTATACTTGCCGAACGGGGCATTAAATTGTCCTGCACTATTAACTCTGAACAATCCATTGTAGCAAGTTTTATTGAGGAACACAATTCTTGACGCTCTTTCAATTGGGCTAAGTTTACTATATTGCTCTTTATCTCTATCCAGCTCTCGCAGTTTGTAAAAATAATCTACTTCGTTTTTATGTTTAGATAAATCTTCAATTAGCTCTTCGACATTATCACGAATAACACAATATACATTCATTAATTCTTCGTTTACATCATTCAAAATTGCTTTTTTAGGCTGTAGACGAAACAGTACCGCCCCGCCGCCCAGGAATGGCTCGTAGTAAGTAGAGAATTTTTGTGGTATGTATTTTTCAATTTCAGAAAGTAATTGTCTCTTACCGCCAGCCCATTTAAGCACTGGTTGAGCAAGCTTATTCTTCCGCATGATGTCCCTCCCCTGTGTTAGCAATTCAAAGGACTTCTTTCTATAATTTTTACAGAAAATCCTCCCAAGTAGCAGGAAAAGTTACATAACGCTAATTATGTTACTATAAAAGTAAAATCCCGCTATTTTTCCATCAAGTGCATAACTCTTTTAAGCGGTAAACACGGTACTATCGATGAACCAATCAATGACAGTAAGGGATGCGGTGGTGTGATGCGAGTTGCGCCGGTGGGGTTATTCTATCCCAGGGAGCAAGCATTCAAAATGGCAACTGACTTTGATGCTTTAACACACGGGCACCCTTCGGGCTATTTATCTGCCGATGCGTTGGACATTATGATTTCCTTGATTATAAATGGCTCGGATATTGATGAAGCAGTGTAAGAGACTTTAATTGAACTAGAGAAACATGAAAACCATCGGGAGTGTTATCAATCCCTTGAAAAGGCACTTGAATTATCAATCAGTGACATGAAGCCGTTGGACGCGATTTCAGTATTAGGGGAAGGTTCGCGGCCTAGTTTACAAAGGATTCAGGGCTGCTCAATGTTTCGCCTGGTGACAGAACCGGATCAAGCTCCGCCGACAAATCATTTAAGCTATAAGACCGTTTCGCCGGAACTCTAATAAGGGGTAACCCGGCATCACTAAAGGCCTTGTCTAAAAATTCATCCCGTTTAATTCTGTCAGCCCTCTGGTGGGAGGAATCATCAAGTTCTATTGCCGCTATCGGTGAAATTGTGTCTCGGTCGCATAGTACAAAATCAATATGTTTGGATTGAATTTTGTTAATATAGGTCTGCCTATTGTCTGTATTTTTTTGAATGTATAGTAAATCGGCTATTCTGATCTTAGGGAAAATGTAATAATTATGCTTTACATTCCAAGTACTTAGAACCTGAAAAAATGATTTTTCAGCGATTGATAATAGGTACTTTTTCTTTCTGTAAGGATAAGTCACACTTTCTTCTTCTGTTTCTTCTTCCGTAGAACTTTCCTCCCAGGGGTCTGGTAGGGTGCTATTTGTTTTATGTTTAGATCCTCGGGAAGATTGCTGCTGCCAAAATAAATATAAAATCACCGCTAACAAAACGATTACTAAAAAAGACATTACGTCACCTCCAAGTACTAAAAATCACTTCGCCCTAATGCCACAAATTTCCTTTATTCTCAGCAATTTCATATTAATGTTGTATTAGAAGTTTGGACGAGAGGTTTAACTCAGCCGGGAAGGATTACATTAGCATTTTGTGGAAATAAGGAATATATTGTTTTTCCTAGGAGGATAGCTATGAACTGTCCTTTTTGTTCTGATAAAGAAATAATTATGGAAAACTCCCATGCCATAGCTATTTATGATAAGTACCCGGTTAATCCGGGTCATATGCTAATTATGCCCAAAAGGCACTTTTGCGACTATTTTGATGCAACAGTAGATGAAAAAGACGATATCTGGGCACTGGTGGATGAATGTAAGCGCTATCTCGATGAAAAGTGTCAACCGGATGGTTATAATGTAGGAATTAATGCGGGTATTGCTGCAGGGCAGACGGTAATGCATTTACATGTGCATCTTATTCCTAGATATAAAGGGGATATGGATAACCCTACAGGTGGTGTAAGAGGGGTTATTCCTGATAAGCGGATATATTGATTGACAGTGAGGGGGGGGATATTCTTGTCTGTAGTTAGTAAATTAGACGAAAACCTTAAGAGGCGTCAGGCTTCCTATAAAATGGTTACAGTATTGGCCATGCTTGAGACTACGTCGCACAATGGGATAGCCAGTGTTTCTAATGTAGTAGATTACTTCAGAGAATTTTATCAAAGGCGGCAGCGTTACGGTAAGGTGCCGGAGAAAGACAAGCAAGCAATGGCAAAAGTATCTTCAATGAGTGATGCTCAAATAAAGAGTTTGTTGTTAAGAAACCCTGTCAAGTATTTGCAAGGAATAGTTATTCACGATGCGAAGCGGGACGAACTGAGATTTTCAGAACAGATTGAAAACGAATTAAAATTAAATGTTGAACCCAAACGAGAAATTAGAAACGTGGCTTATAAGCACTTATATCACTATTATAAAGATTTCGACCCCCATCAGCTTAACCTTCAGGAGTTAGCTGACCTTCCTATTGGTTCTGCAGCCACAGCCGCTGACGTGGCAGCGATATCGGGTCATAACCAGGTGAAGGGAATTCACCCGATAGATAAAGAGGATTATAAAGCCGTTATTATCCTTTCTACTATTGGCGGAGAAAATTACTCGAACCAGTGGTTAGATGAGGGGAAAAATCTACTAAGGTATTACCTTGAAGGAAGAACAGACAGAAAAACAGGCAAACGAACATATAATCTGAAGTTAAATACAAACAAATCAATTATTGAATCCCGGGAAGAGGGGTATCCCGTCTATGTTTTCGCGAGAGATAAAAAAGGTGAGTTATTTCACTTTGCTGGTGAGTTTTTATATGAGAAAGTTGAAAAAGAAGAAAGCGGAGATTATTATTTTATTCTAAAACGTAAAGAGGGCGAGAAACCGGTGGGTATTTCTGATGTACCAAAAGTTAAGGAAGGTCCTGAAAAAGATGACCCGAGCACCAGTGAGGTAGTCGGAGGTATTTATAATTACATAACAAGCAAAGGATTTGTATTTGAAGAAAGTTTAGTAAAGAACTTTTATCTTAGTCTTAAAACTAAGCCCTTCGTCATACTGGCTGGCATTTCCGGTACCGGTAAGAGTAAACTGGTGGAGCTATTTGCTGAAGCAGTTGGCGCTACTAATGATAATGGAAGATTCAAACTTATCCCGGTGAGGCCGGACTGGAATGACAGCTCAGATTTGCTTGGGTATAAAAACTTAGAAGGTAAGTTCCTGCCCGGTCCTTTAACAAAGGTAATCCAAGAGGCAATTAAAGAACAGGACAAGCCGTATTTCGTTTGTTTGGACGAAATGAATTTGGCCAGGGTAGAGTACTATTTTAGTGATTTCCTAAGTCTTTTGGAGACGAGAAAGATTCATGGGGAAGAGTTGCGCAGCAACACGTTATTTAGAGAGTCCAACTTTCCATTAGACGAGGATAAGAAACAATTTAGCACTTTATATATTCCTGGGAACTTATTTATTGTCGGTACTGTAAATATGGATGAAACTACCCATCCATTCAGTAAGAAAGTACTAGATCGGGCTAATACTATTGAATTTACCGATGTCTATTTGGATAACTTTAGCTCCAATATAGATGAAACAGAATTTCAAGAGGTAAATAATACTCTCTTCAAAAGCGAATATTGCTTCTTAAAGGACTGTTTAGCTGGTTTTGAGGAAATGGTGCAGAAAACAGTTGCGGAATTAATCCAAATTAACGGAGTATTAACCGAGGCCAATCTCCATGTCGGCTATCGGGTGAGAGATGAGTTATGTTTCTACATGATTTATAATCAGCGTTTTGCTTTGATGAAATGGAATGAAGCTTTGGATTGGCAGCTGCTGCAAAAGATTTTACCGCGTATTCAAGGGAGCTCCCGCCAAATAAGTAAGGTGCTTAATAACTTATTTGAGCAAGCGACAGGAGTAAAATTGGAAAACGAATATGAAGGCAACAGAGAAGAGGCAGAAAAGTTACTGGAGAGCTCAAGTAAAATCAAATGGCCGCGCAGTGCCCGAAAGATTGCTTATATGTTAGGGAGGTACGAAGAGGATGGTTTCACATCTTTCTGGGCGTAAGGATGAAGAGTTACTGGTAATAGAAACCAAAGAGCTGACTCTAGCTATTAAGGGAAAGCCTGTTCACCCCACGGTTGACCGACTTAATTTACATCAAAGTGAGGCTGGGGACTGGGTGAAAGCGGAGCTAGTAATTTCTTCGTATGATGGGGAATTTGAAGCTGGTGTTTTTGACCCATTTAAAGAAGGAAGTAAAAGCGCATACAACTTAGGAGGTAAAGTTTTTCCTTGTTTTTACGAAAATCAAACGTATCAGTTAGTAATTGAGGATAAAACGGATGGTGACCTCGAGTTCTTCCACGAAAATAAATATTTACGGCAGGCAGTAGGTTATATCGGAAACTCTAAGGTGATGACAGGTAACTTAAATTTTAGAAACGATATTGGCTACTCTGAGTTTAAAGTTTTAGGCGCAAACGCCCCAGTACTGGCCGTCAAGCTAGAAGTCTTTCCCGCGAAGATTGAATACCGCAGTGACTATTATAAGTTGTTAACTGAAGTGAATGCGGAGCTTTATAATCTGGCATTTGACTTCATGCGGCGCACCTATCTTTCTGCAGCTGTGACCCCAAGTAAAAAGCCAACTCCTACCGAATTTTTTAGCATTATCCAATACTGTTTTGAAAAGCTTTATCAAGCATTAGAAAGAATCAAACGCAATCCCCATCACATAGTTAGTTCAAGAGAGCAGTTAAACATACCGGAAAAAGTAAAGCGCACTAATGGACATACTTTAAAGTGGCTGTCTAAGAATCAATCTCTCTTAGAAAAAAGCAAGAGAGGGATTACAGTTAACAACCAAAAGTATCTACCGCCGAAATTATTGGAAAGTAGAAAAGAAGTTAATTTCGATACTTTTGAAAACAAGTTTATTAAGTGGGTAATCAAAACGATTGAGAATAAATTAAAACAGTTTCAATATACATACCAAAGGGCAATTAACGAAGATGCCTACGATGATGCACTCAGCCAAAAAATAGCTTCCATGCGGAATAGGCTTTCTCGTTTTACGCGCTACAGTTTTTTAGCCGATGTTGGGGAACTGCATAGTTTTACCAACCTTTCCTTAGTGCTGCAAATGGCTCCTGGTTATCGGGAAGTTTATAAATATTATTTGATGCTAATTAAGGGGTTAAGCCTGCAGTCTGATGTGTTTAATATCTCTATTAAGAATATTGCTCTTTTGTATGAGTACTGGTGTTTCTTAAAAATGAATTCTATTTTAAGGGACAAGTACCGGTTAGATAAACATGATTTAATTAGAGTGAATAACAAGGGTCTGACAATGCAGTTAGATAAATCTAAGCGAGCTAATATTCATTATACCGACCCGCAAAATGATGAAAAGATTGTGCTTGCGTATAATAACCTACTGAACATTAAGATGCCGACTACCAATCAGCAGCCGGACAATATGCTTACTTTAAAAAAGGAAAATAGCGATACCAAATACCAGTATGTTTTTGATGCAAAGTATCGCATTAATCCGGCTATGCCCGGCAGTTCATACTTTGAAAAGTACGGTAAGCCGGGACCAGAGGAAGATGATATTAATACGATGCATCGTTACCGGGATGCAATTATGTATGCTCAAGGAGAGCAGCTAAGTAAGACGGTGTTTGGTGCTTATATTCTTTTTCCCTTCCGGGATGGGGAAGATTATGCCGGTGCGAATGACGGAAATCCCCATCAATTCTATTCAAGTATAGACCAAGTGAATATCGGCGGCCTTCCCTTTTTGCCTGGGGAGACATCTTTAATGGAAGAGTTTTTGGATGAGCTTATTTTGGATTCCACGGAATCCGCTTTTGAGCGAGTGGTTAGTCAAAGCGGTGCTGATAGGTATTATCAAGAAAAGTATCAGCGAAGAACAGTTTTAGTAGGGGCATTAAAGAGGAAAGAACAGCTGAAGGTTAACTTAGACAACAACTTTTATTATATACCCTATGATAGTGTGAAGAAAACCTGCTTTAACATTAAGTATGTCGCTCTTTACCAATCCGAGGGTCATTTTTCAGGAGAAAGCGGTGTAAGACACTACGGGGAAGTAGCGGATATGGAAGTTATCAAGCGAAGTGAGATTAAGGAGCTTCCCAGCAGTAATGAACGGCTTTATGTGAAATTTAAAATAAAAGAATGGCAGGAACTGAAGAAGCCAATCAAGCCGGTGGGGTATGGGGTAAGGAGCCATCTATATACCACCCATCATTTACTTAAAATGGCTGCGGAACTTCCTGAATTGAGTATTGGTTCCGATGAGGAGTTACGGCTTTGGAAGGAATTGCGGCGGATTGATAAGGCGGTTAAATTGAGACCCAGTGGTAGACAGTTAGGTGAAGGAGACAATGTGAAAGGCATCGAATTTAGTAACTTACTGCTGGAGGTAAAGGATGGGCAGTTGTTGGTTACTGATGGGGATGAAGTGGAGGTTATTTCTCTTGGGCTATTGCATTCCCAGCCTCGGAGTGTGGTGAAGCGGATTTTGCGGTTATCCCAGCAATGACTTTTATTATGGTAGACGGCAAGGGAGGCCCGTTAAACGAAGAATAGCAGGTGGCCATAAATATTCTTTATACATTAGCATATACAATCAGAATGAGTCACAATGTGCCAAGCTTGTCTATAAATGGAAGTTGGGTAGTTAAGTTCAAGGTTCTTCTACCGGAGTCTGATGAGACCTCAAAAAGAAATTTTGCAAGCATGAGTCATGCAAGTAGAGCACATTAAAAAAACCGAGGAATAATCACCTCGGTTTTTAGTAAACAACACTAGCGTTGCATAAAAACTTTTAACAAATAGCAAACACGTCATTTCAGGATTCGTAATTTACTACATATTGAATATATGTAATAATTTTACAGGAGAGTTCTCCTGCTTGGTGAAAGAGGAGCAACCACCTAAAGGTAGTCCTCATCCACATTTTGACTGACAATATACTGTTTACAGAATTACCGGGTCATAGTCCAGATCATTCAAGTGATCTGTTTCGCCTGCTATCACCTGCCTTAGTGTTTCTTGATATATTGCTTCATGGTCCGGCGGTCGTCGTCGGCCTTTAGAAGGTCGCGTAGGCTTTTTGTAAAGCTTTTGCACGAAGCAATTGAAAGGTTCGTAGAGACAGGTTTTTAACAAACGTTTAATGGTCAATAACGGGCCCTTATAGCCTGTTTTCAACTCAAGCATTTTCAAAAGACAGTAGGTAATTAGGGCAATGAATAACTGGTTTTTTACGGCCTGCTCACTTTTACCGTGAAAGTGTTTTACCTTTAGGTGCTGTTTCAGCCATTTGAAGAAGATTTCGGTCTGCCAGCGGTTTTTGTAGATATCGCCTATTTCCTCTGCTGTAAGGTCGAAATCATTGGTAATGATAATGACTGGTTTTCCTTCGGTATCTACTGTTTCAATCAGGCGTAGTTTGTGCTTCATTTTATTAGTGTAGGGGTTTCCAAGAAGAACAATCTGGTGCTTTTTTAAGGGACCGTCAGTGTCTATTGGAAGTTCTTCAACAACTTCTTTGATGGCAATACCTTTTAAACGGGTAACAAAGCGAGTGCCATTTTCGCAGTAGCTGTCAAACTTCCTGTAGTCAACATAGGCCCGGTCAAAGACATTCAAGGCACCTTCTTCATCAACTACCAAAGCATCCATCTGGGTTTTATCAGCTGGTTTGGCAGGGGTGATAACTGCCTCCTCCGGCAGCACCCCTTTTTCGAAAAACCTAAGACGCAAGTGAAGTTTCACTCCGGCTTTAGTTGTCCTAAAATCTGCCCAGCGATAATCAGTTAGACAGAGGCTGATGGTGGAGGAATCAATTATGTGAATACGTTGAAGAGATTCGTTTAAAGCATTGACACCAGCCTCTTTTAAAACCTTAAAGGTTAGGTGTTTAAAAAGTGTTTGGAAAACCTCTGTGGGCAAATTGTTTAGCCTTCGTGATATTTGCGAAAAGCTGATGGATTCAAGAGCAATTGCCTGGCTGGAATCTTGGTTGTTAAGACTGTTACTGATAGCCCGTAAACTTTTCAGTTGTTCAAGTTGAGCATAGATCATAAAAATGATTAAATGTGTCGTAAAAAGCTTTTTTACGTACTTATCAACCCCTAAATCTTTTATTTGCTTGAAAAACTGCCCATTTAAGATGGGTTTGAACAGTTGCAAAAATGTGGATATTCTGGTATCCTTGTCCCACATATGGATCTCCCTTATTTTAGAGATTTGGGCAAGGACTACCCTGTATCTCTATTATAAGGGATTTTTCTTGTTAAATCAGGGTTTTTCGGTAGTTTTCTGCAGTTTTTCTGCTGTTGTTAAGGGTTGACAAATTTGGTTTTTATTTATGCAACGCTAGTGATATGCAGTAAACGAATAATTTTGCGCGTATCCTCACAGTACCTTAGTTTACACCCGCCAAAAGAGGCCGGGCAGTGATTGGGTGAGTGTGCTCTGTTTACATATGGGAACATAGCAGGGGTGAAGAATTATAGCTTTTTAAAGAAAGGGCTTTATTTTTTGCGAACAATATGCAACAATGTACTTGTATACTGTTTGACTATGTCGACCGGGAGGGGTTCCATGAATAATGGGAAAAATACAATCAAATCTATAGATAAAGCATTAGATGTGCTGGAAATATTGGCAGATGAAAAAAGACCAATAGGTGTTACTGAATTGAGTAAATTGCTTGTCGTAAACAAAAGCACCCTGCACGGAACCCTTAATACATTATTAAACAGGGGGTACGTAGAACAAGATTCAGAAAGCGGCAAATATTTACTAGGAATCTCTATACTGGGGATAGCCAATGCAGCTTTACAAAATCTGGATTTGCGTAATAAAGCCAAACCTGTCTTGAAAAAGCTTTCCGATAGGCATAATGAAACGGTTCATATGGTCGTATTGCGTCAGGGAGAAGTTGTATATATTGAAAAACAAGAAAGTGTTCAGTCAATACGTATTCATACAGAAATAGGAACAAGGCTTCCTGCCCATTGTACGGGAGTGGGGAAGGTGCTGCTGGCCTGGATGGAACCGGAAGAAAGAAAAAAGATTTTTCGAAGTTATGGGTTCCCTAAATTTACATTAAATACTATTACGGATGAGGAAACTATGGAGCGTCATTTAGCAGAGGTGCGCTCCAAAGGTCATGCCATTGATAATGAAGAAATTGAGGAAGGTTTAAGATGTGTTGCTGCGCCCATTCGGGATTATTCAGGTAAAGTGATTGCCGGTATTAGTATTGCGGGTCCTTCTCTGCGCATGCCTTTAACCAAGCTGGAAGAAATGTCGGACTCAGTTACGGAAGCGGCGTTGGAAATATCACAATCTCTTGGGTTCTAAATTGGATTAGTAGCTTAATAAACTTGTTAGTTGTTAGCGAAAGAGTAATTACTCTTTCGCTAATTTTTGTTTAATAGAACAAAAAAATTTTTAATTGAAGAAGGAATTTATGAAAACAAATCGAATATATATAAACTAAACAGCATTTGATAATGCCGAACAAATTGGCCTAAATAATTCCATTGCAGTAAAGGAGCGTCCTCATGTCAGCCAAAATGGATCAAAAACAGTCTCACTTAACACAAATTATTAAAAATATGGAAAGTGTTTTGGTAGCATTTTCCGGCGGGGTGGACAGTACCTTATTACTAAAAGTTGCTGTAATTGCTTTAGGAAAGGATAATGTCTGGGCAGTTACTGCCCGCTCATCTACCTATCCTGTTGAAGAACAGGAAGCCTCTCGGCAAATCGCAGACAGTATTGGTGCGAGGCAGCTGTTTGTTGATTCTGAAGAGTTGGATATTGACGGTTTTAGCAGCAATCCGGTTAATCGCTGTTACTATTGCAAAAAGGAATTATTTACTAAGTTAATCACGGTTGCTCACAAGCACGGCATGCAGCATGTTCTTGACGGGGCAAATTTTGATGACCTGGGTGACCATAGACCAGGCATGCTTGCCGCTGAAGAGTTGGGCGTGCGCAGCCCGCTGAAAGAGGCGGAATTGACAAAAATGGAAATTAGAGAGTTGTCTCAAAGGCTGGAACTGCCTACATGGAACAAACCGGCATTTGCCTGTCTAAGTTCGCGCTTTCCCTACGGAACGGAGATTACCAAAGAAAAACTGCAGCAGGTGGGTCAGGCCGAATCTTATTTGCGGAAGCTTAATTTGGGACAGTTTAGGGTGAGACATCATGGTGAAACAGCAAGAATTGAGATAGATAAAAGTGCATTTAGCACAGTGATGGCACGAACCGGGGAGATTGTTGACAAACTAAAACAGTGCGGTTTTACCTATGTTACCCTCGACCTTGAGGGGTATCGCACCGGGAGTATGAACGAGACAATCAAGTAATGGCAGTTTCCATTGAAAAAAGAGCAATCCAAACTAAACCCAGTTTGTCCATGCCGAATAAAAAGACAAAAAGCTTTCCCAAAATAATAGAATATAGATGAAATTCAAAAAAAAGGAGGTGAAATCAATGACAAAAACATCCCGGAATCAGATAAAAAAATTTCAACAGGCAATTGAAGAACAAGGTATTGATTTGGCATTGTTTACCGACCGCGAAAACATCATCTATTTTACCGGTTTAACTGAGTTAGCATGTGTAGCAGTAATTATTCCCGCCAAATCCGAACCAATAGCGGTTACTCTTTGGTTGGATGCCCCTTACTTGAAGGAAAAAGGTGCTATCGAGAATGTCCAGGGGTACAGATTTCCTTCCAGCAATTTGGGTGAAAAAGTGGTCCAAGTCATTCAAGGACTAAAGATCAAGAAACCGACCATCGGTTTTGGTAAGTATTTTGTGGAGTTTAGTGTATTTGACGCCTTACGAACCGGACTGACGGATGCTCAGCTAGTTAGTGTCAGCGAAACCGTTTACAAGTTACGTGCTATCAAGGATGAGAAAGAAATTGCTTCAATTCAGCAGGCAGGCGATATTTTGGCGACAGGAATGGAGGCGGCGGTTGCTAGTGTCAAAGAAGGAGTCAAAGAGGTGGAGATACTGGCCGAAGCTGAGTATGTTATGCGCAAAGCCGGCTCGGAAGGTTCTAATTTTCGGATGCAGGTGTTGACCGGTGAAAGACAGCTCCTCACTCACCCCTATGCGCAAAACAAAACGATTGAGGGCAACCAGACCGTTGTTATTCACCTGGGCGCTACCTACAAAGGCTACTGCGCCAAAATGTGCCGCACCGTAGCGTTGGGAGACGTACCTTCGGAAACATACCATATTTACCAAACGCTGCAGAAAGCCCAGCAAGCGGCCATTGAATCTTTAAAACCGCCTGTAGCTGTCAAAGACGTCTATGACGCTGCTTACCAGGTAATTGAAGCCGGTGGTTACGGGCAGTATTTTATCGACGATATTGGTCACGGGATAGGTATTCGCCAGTCAGAGTTTTATCCTATTATAGGAAGAACCCGAAATCATATTATCCAAGCTGGTATGGTGGTGGATTTAATGTTGGCTACCATCTACCATAAAGAGTTCGGTGGCCCACGGGTTACCGATGTGGTCTCGGTAACGGCGGACGGACCGCGGCTTATGACAGACTTTAGACGAGATATGATTACTGTTGGTTAGCAAAAAAATGTATGGGAGGGTAACATAATGAGAGTTGTAACAATGCTTGCTCAGGTGGATGAGCAGAAGTGTAACGGCTGTTCCACATGTAAAAAGATTTGTCCAACCCTGGCAATCGAGATTGTAAACAAAAAATCCGTCGTTGATGGGGATAAGTGCCGGGGTTGCGGCAACTGCAACCAGCGCTGCCCTGAAGGTGCAGTTATCATGGTGAAAAGAGAAGAACCTTTCACAGTATACGTGGATCCGCAAACGGTCAGCAGGGAAAAGATTGAAGAAATATGCCAAAAAGCAAGAATCAACCCTGAACAAATTATCTGCTACTGTACCACCACAAGAGCGGAAGAAGTTGCAGCAGCTATTATCAAAGGCGCTGACTCTCCGGAGCAGATATCCTTACAAACCGGCATCCGTACAGGCTGCAAGGTTGAATGTATTCAGCCCATACTTCGTTTGTTGGAAGCAGCGGGTGTTACTCCTAAGCGGCCCGACGGTTATCAATGGTACGGCCGTACGCCTACGGTTTGGGAGATATCTGATGCAGTAAAAGAAAAGTATTCCCAAAGAGGGTTTTACTTTGACGAAGATATTAAATTGCTGGATGAAGTGGCCAAAATTGAAAGGAAGGGGGCTAAATAATTATGAAAAAGCCGATTACTCCGATGAAACCAAGAGTTTCCCAATACGGAGTCGACCCCAAATACGTAACCAAACGAATGGCGGAATATCCGGAGATGACATCTTTAATGCTTAAGGATCTATTCCCCGATACTCCTGATGTTATCTATCCCAGTGACAAAGGGACTGCTTCGGTTCGGGAAGCTGCAGAAAAAGCATTGGAAAACGTTGATATGAGCATGATAAAGCCTGGTGATTCTGTAAATGTTTGTGCTTCTCACCACGGATTTACCCTGCAAGGCGGTGAGCCATACGCTGAACTGCTGAGAACGGTAAGAGACGTGATAGCGGAAAGAACCGGCACTGATAATATTCGCTTAAGAGCCGGAGTGGGTTTAAGATTTAGGGAAACGGAAGAATACATTAAGGCCTTCGAGTTGGATAAACATTACAAAGGTAAAGCCAAAGGCGTAGCACCTGTGGACAGAGGCATTCCCATAGAGACCGAAATAGGTACCCTCTACGGCATCAAAGCAATTTATGATGCTGACTGGCTGGTGCATGTGCACAACAGTGACGTGCGTGAGGTTCACTTTCACCGTCAGGTGGATAGAGCCGTAAAACCATTTGGTATGTCCTATGCCAGAATAGAAACTCGCTCCACCTACCACCAGAACTTAGGTCCGAGAGGCGCCAACTTTACCGCCCGGTCCATATTCGCTTCAGACTTTGTTCAGAGTAAGTTTGCTTTTACCGCTTTTCTGGAGATGTCACCGGTTGGAGTGGTCAGTGTGGATGCGGACAACGATCTCTACGCATTGAATGACAGGGTTACCGTAGGCGGTTGTAAGTATTACGGTAAGATTATGACCCTAATGGGTGAGATTGATGAATGTATCGCGGGGCTTGATTTTCCCTGTCCGGTACCTTACGTGTTTGCTGCCGGAGTTATCTATGCCAACTTTACCGGCGCCAATGTAGACCTGTTTGATTTGGATAGTCCGTTACCGCCGTATACCTGGTACACGGAAGCGTTCTACGGAAAAGACGGAAAGCCCTTGGCTAAAGAGGTGCCTCCGATAAATCCGGCTATCAAAATGGTTGTGCACAACTATGCCTGGGGTGGTTACCCAAGCGCATTCTTTTCCGAGCATGCACCATCAATTGTGGTGGGCCGTGAACAGGCCGACCTGATGAATATGGACCCACAAAATATTGATTATATGAAACACGCGGTAATTGCCGACGGGTTGGATACGGCCATGAAGTATGCCTACCAGGTAAGCGGTACCGATAAGGTGATTGTTTTTGACGGCGCTGCAGGCGGTGTCAATGTCAGTGAAAGTCTGGCGAAACTGCTTAAGGAAAAAGCACCGTCAGTGAGCCAAAAAGTGGATAACGTACTGCTGCCCAAATGGCTGAAGCAAAGGGGTATAGACCCAGCATCAGTGAAGTAATAACAATCTGAAGTGACGAGCCTCTCACCACAACTAGCCAAACCCAAAAGGAGGTTATTTTAATGGAACCTACCGTACAACACAGAGAAACCGGTAATGAACGTTTTGAAAAAGGGCCAGGTATAAGGGAAGGCCTGAAAGATTTCTCAAAACATCTGAATGCCAAGACTATTACGGCGGGTACGGTGGCAGCCGTGTTTGGTTGTACCGGTCCGGCGCTGCTGGTGATTAACGCCGCGACCAATGGAGGGCTTTCTCAGGTCCAAGCAATATCATGGCTGTTCTCTATATACTTTTTTGGCGGATTGATTAGTATTTTCTTAGCCCTTCGCTATAAGCAGCCAATAAACGGTGCCTATTCAATACCGGCAGCAGTGATGATGATTAGTGCAATGAATTATTTTTCGGTTTATGAAGCAGCAGGTGCATATTTTATTGCCGGATTAATAGTATTAGTGTTAGGATTTTCCGGATTAATTGCTAAAGTAATGCGATGGCTTCCGCTGCCGGTAGTTATGGCCATGATTGCAGGAGCAATGATTCGCTTTGGTACGGGTATCATCACCTCAACTGAAGCAATGCCCATCATGGGTGCAGCGGCATTAGCCGGCTTTCTCATCCTGCCCAGACTGACTAAGAAGATACCGCCGGTGCTGGGAGCGCTCTTGTTAGGTATCATTGCCGCAGCTTTCAGCGGCGGGTTGGATTGGAGCAACGCCAATTATGCTTTTGTTGCACCACAGCTTTTGGTTCCCCAGTTTAGTTTGGATGCACTTCTTTCCATCGCCATTCCCTTAGCAATACTGGTAATAGGTGCGGAAAACGCCCAAGCTGCAGGTGTCTTGATGGCTCAAGATTACAAGCCGCCAATTAATGCCATGACCATCGTCAGTGGACTTGGCGGGATGGTAACAGCTTTCTTTGGCGGTCATAACGCCAACATTGCCGGGCCGATGACCGCAATCTGCTCTTCCGAGGAAGCCGGCGACAACAAGGAAGGCCGTTATGTTGCCAGCGTAATAAACGGTGTCCTTTTTGGTGGCTTTGGTCTGCTGGCAAGCCTGGCATTAGCATTTGTGTCCGGATTGCCCAAGTCTTTGATTGGTATCGTGGCAGGGCTAGCAATGATAGGCGTTCTCTTGAGCGCATTCCAGGAAGCGTTTGCACCTAAGAAATTTAAGACAGGCGCTTTCTTTGCCTTGATTATAGCCATGAGTGGGATTACCATTTTTAAGGTTAGTGCACCGTTTTGGGCTCTTGTTGGTGGAGTGGTAGTATCATATTTGACGGAACCACAAGATTTTCAAAGGACAGAATAAACAATAAAAGAATAATGAAATGCAAGGTGAGAGGCTCTGCACCTTTTTTCTAAAAGTACACTTTTTGAACATCCTAATTAAAGGGGGTATCAGGGTTGCACTACGGAACAATTGACGTAAGAGAGATACTATTTCATTCAATTCACAATAAACACATTACCGCCCGGATCACGGTGGAACGAGAAGGCGTAATTGCCGGCAGTAAATATGCTCGTGAAAAGCTGGCCGAGCTGGGAGTTAAGGTAGAATATCTGGCAGAAGACGGAGCAAAGGTGTTACCGGATGATGTGGTGGCAGCCATTTCCGGTACCCCAAAACAAATCACAAGTGCTGAAGATGCAGTGATAGGCAATCTTACCAAGACCTCCGGTATAGCTACTGCCTCCACACAAGCCGTAAAGCTTGCTGACGGCAAAATACGTATAGTATCCGGGGCCTGGAAGAAGATGCCTCTGTTAATCAAGCATATGGTTAGGGAAGCAGTGGCCATAGGTGGTGCTGCATTTCGCATTGCCGATACTCCCTTTGTCTATTTAGACAAAAACTATGTTCGCATTTTCAACAAGAGTATCCCGGCTGTTTTAAAAGCCGCCAAAATAATGCCTGACCGCTTAGCAGTTATTCAATTAAGAGGGGAAACAGGTTCTATTGGTGAAGAAGTAGCAGAAGCGGCTGCCGGCGGAGCAGATATACTGATGATTGATACCGGTAAACATGCGGACGCCGTGGAAGCCATAAAAGTGCTCAATCAATTGGGCATCCGTCAGGATAAACAGGTAGCATTTGCCGGAGGAGTGCAAATCGAGGATATACCGGATTATGCCCGGTTAGGGATAGACATTCTCGATATAGGCAGCCGAATTATAGACGCTCCGCTATTAGATATGAAGATGGATGTAATCAATACCTGAGGAGTGGTGTTATGGAATTAAACCTGCTGGAAAAAACCGAACTTTGGATTGAAAACTTAAAATTAAACAATGCAAACCTCAACGAAATTGCCCAGGTTGTCTCCCAAACACTGATGCTGCCCCGGGAAAAGGTTTTGGTTGTAGATGTGCGGGAAACCCACATTACTCTGGATATTTTGCAGCGATACATCCATGCGGAGCAGTTTTTTGGAAAGAAGCGTCAGTTGTTGGCGGCATTATCTCAGGTATCCGGAGTAGAAATTTTTCCGGAAACAGATATTCATTCTGATGGTATCCTGGGTTCCATTGCCCTTAATGACGAAGAAGCTGTCCGGGCCATTGATAATACCCAGCGGATGCGTGATGAAATAATGATAAATCTTCAAAAACGGGTAAAGGTATTTCCCACTGGTTTTGAGGTAAAGAGAGGTATGATTGAAGATACAAATACCCCTTTGATCAGCAGTACCATGGAAGCGGCAGGCTATAAGGTCAATACAGGGGATAGTTTGGACGATGATGAGACACTGATATCAGGCATGCTGCGCAAGGCTGTCTATGAAGGGTACGGCATAATTATTACCACCGGCGGCATTGGTGCCGAGGATAAGGACAAAACTGTGGAGGCGGTACTGAAGATAGACCCCGACGCCGCCACTCCATATATTGTTAAATTTGAAAAAGGCAAGGGCCGGCATAAAAAAGAGGGTGTACGGATTGCCGTTGGTCAATCAGGCAATGCTTTAATTGTATCGCTGCCTGGCCCAAATGATGAAGTAAAACTGTGTTTGGAAGTTCTGCTGCCGGAGTTGGAAAAAGACGTATCCAAAGAACGGCTGGCTTCCAAGCTGGCAGACGTACTGCGTCATAAGTTAGGCCATAAGTTTAAACACGAGATGCATCATTAAACATCAAGATACAAAGGTAAGGAGGGAGATTATGAACAAGACACAAATCAAGGAAGCCGCCGAAATATTATACCGGGCAGGCCAAGAGCTGGACCCCGTGGCGGCGCTAACGGAAAAATACCCGCAAATCACATTAGACGATGCCTACCAGATCCAAATAACCAATATTGACAAGAAAGTTTCCGAGGGCGCGAAAGTAGTAGGTAAAAAGATTGGACTTACCAGCAGAGCAATGCAGGAAATGCTGGGCGTGCCCGAGCCCGATTACGGACACTTGTTGGATAATATGGTGCTGGAAGAAGAGCTGCCCGTAAAATTGTCGAACTTGCTGCAGCCTAAGGTTGAGGCGGAAATTGCCTTTATTTTAAAAGAGGAACTAAAAGGCCCGGGAGTGACCCTGTCGAAAGTTCTGCAGGCTACAGAGGGTGTCATGCCGGCTTTTGAAATTATAGACAGCCGGGTAAAGGATTGGAAGATAAAGATTCAGGATACCGTAGCGGATAATGCTTCCAGCGCCGCTGTCATTCTTGGAAGTAGAATGATCCCCGTCCAGGAAATCGACCTGAAGCATGCGGGTCTGGTGCTGGAGAAAAACGGGCGCATACTGGATACTGCGGCAGGTGCGGCAGTGCTGGGACATCCCGCTATGGCAGTAGCATGGTTGGCAAACAAACTTGCTCAGTACGATATATCTTTGAAGCCGGGGGAAATTATCCTGTCCGGTTCACTGACCAAAGCTTACGAAGTTACCGGCAGTGACATCTTTACCGCAACTTTTGGCGGCTTAGGTTTGGTGAAAGCGGTATTTGCGAACTAATTTTAGGGGAAAATGGGAGTGATAACATTGGTCAAAGTAAAAGCAGCTATCATCGGGCCAGGAAATATTGGAATGGACCTGATGTTTAAACTAATTGACAGCGACTACATCGAACTGGATACGGTAGTAGGCATCGTTCCGGAATCCAATGGACTTAAATTAGCTAGAGAAAAAGGCTATAACGCTACTCATGAGGGTATAGAGGCAATTCTAGGCAATAAGGATATCAAGATGGTTTTTGATGCTACAGGTGCCAGGCCGCATATGAAGCATGCCCCACTGTTGGAAAAGGACGATAAGATTGCCGTAGATCTGACACCGGCAGCAATAGGGCCCTATGTGGTACCGGCCGTAAATGTCGGCAAGCAAATCAATGAAAAGAACGTAAACATGGTTACCTGCGGCGGTCAGGCTACAGTACCCATTGTCGCCGCTATTAATGAAGTAGCCGACGTTAAATATGCGGAAATCGTAGCCACCATTTCCAGCAGAAGCGCCGGGCCGGGAACAAGACAGAATATAGACGAGTTCACCCAGACCACAGCCAAAGCCTTAGAGGACGTTGGCGGAGCGGAACAAGGTAAGGCTATCATCGTTTTAAATCCGGCAGAGCCGCCCATTATAATGCGGGATACCGTATATGTCAGGGTAGCTAATCCTGATGAAAAGGTAATTATGGAAGCAGTGGAGAAAATGGTGGCTAAGGTTCAGCAGTATGTGCCCGGCTACCGACTGAAAGTGCCGCCTATCTTTGAAGGCGATAAAGTAACGGTAATGTTGGAAGTTGTAGGCGCCGGTCATTATTTACCCAAGTATGCCGGCAACCTGGATATCATGACATCCGCGGCAAAAGCCGTTGGCGATAAAATTGCGCAAAAGCTGCTGGAAAAGCCCGAAGCAAGGGAGGTAATTTAGATGTCAAAGCATATTAGAATAGTAGATACCACATTGCGAGACGGCATGCATGCCGTTAGCCACCGGTTTACCCCCGATGATATGGCTGAAATAGCGGCAGGACTTGATGCTGCCGGTATTGACACCATAGAAATAGGACATGGTGATGGATTGGCCGGTTCCTCATTTCAATACGGCTTTGCTGCGGCAACTGATGAGGATTACCTCAAGGCGGTATCCGGTGTATTAAAAAACGCCAAACTAGACGTACTACTCCTGCCCGGGATAGGCACTATGGAGGAACTGGAACTGGCGGCCAAGTACAATGCCAAGGTAGCCAGAGTAGCTACTCATGTAACTGAGGCTGACATTGGCGAACAGCATCTTAAATTAGCCAAAGAATTAGGTATGGAAGCAGTAGGCTTCTTGATGATGTCCCACATGGTTGGCGTAGACAAGGTAGTAGAGCAGGCGAAATTGTTTGAAAGCTACGGTGCGGACAAAATTTATGTTACGGATTCGGCCGGGGCCATGACCCCTAAAGACGTTACAGCACGTATTAAGGCTGTAAAGGAGGCCGTTTCCGTTCCAATTGGGCACCATGCCCATAATAATTTGAGTCTTGCTGTAGCTAATACTCTGGCGGCTGTAGAAGCCGGTGCAGATATGGTGGATGGAACCTGTAAGGGTCTTGGCGCCGGAGCTGGTAATACACAAACAGAAGTTTTAGTGGCGGTTTTGGACAAATTAGGGTATGATACGGGTATAGATCTTTATAAAATAATGGATGTGGCTGATGATATTGTTGTACCGAAAATGAAAAGAGCTCAAGTAATAGATAAAAATTCTTTAAGCATTGGCTATGCCGGTGTATACGGCAGTTTCCTGCTGCATTCACTGCGCGCAGCGGAAAAATTCCAGGTTGATGCCAGGGATATCCTAGTGGAATTAGGAAAACGGAAAACTGTAGGCGGGCAGGAAGACATGATTGTTGATGTGGCCTACGAGCTGAGTCAGAAACAAGCAGCAAATTAGGATGATAAAGGATACCTGCAACAGGTATCCTTTTTGCGTTACATCGGAATAGTAAGGTGTAAGTTGATATTACTCAATAAACTAAAAGGGTGAGACTCAGTGCATGAGAAAAAACTTAAGCAGTTATTATCAGATATAAAACATGGCAATGTTGATGTAGATGAGGCTTATGCAGCTCTCAAAAGCCTCCCCTTCGAGGACCTGGGCTTTGCAAAAATCGATAATCACCGTCAAATACGTAACGGCTTTCCCGAGGTTATCTACTGTGCCGGCAAAACTACTGAGCACATTGCGGCTATTATGCAGAAATTGGAGGCAGTCAGCGACAGCAACATTCTGGCAACACGAGCCAGTCAGGAGGCTTATGAAGCAGTAGCCGAGGTTATCCCTGACGCCCAATACCAGAAAATTCCTCGTTTGATTACCGTCCTCAGAGGAGAACAGGAGAGCAGGGGAAACATCTTGGTAGTCAGTGCCGGTACCTCCGACCAGCCGGTTGCGGAAGAGGCCGCTATTACAGCAGAAGTAATGGGTAATCATGTAGAGCGGCTTTATGATACCGGAGTTGCTGGGATTCACCGGCTGCTAAGCCAGCAGGAAAAACTACAGCAGGCAAGAGCGGTGATTGTTGTAGCCGGTATGGAAGGAGCGTTGGCCAGTGTAGTCGGCGGCCTAGTGGACAAGCCGGTTATTGCCGTGCCGACCAGTGTTGGTTACGGTGCCAGCTTCCATGGGTTGGCCGCACTGCTAAGCATGTTGAACAGCTGTGCTTCCGGTGTTACTGTAGTGAATATAGATAATGGTTTCGGTGCAGGCTATGCGGCCGCCTTAATAAACAAAATGGGGGAGGCGGATTGATGAAAACAGCTCATTTTCAATGTTTGGCAGGAATAAGCGGCGATATGATACTAGGTGCTCTGGTTGATGCAGGGTTGGAGTTTGATCGTTTAAAAGAGGAAATAAGTAAACTGAATATCGCCGACTATGCATTAGAACAGCATCAGGTAGTAAAAAACGGTATATCCGGCACCAAGGTAGATGTCATTATAAACGAAACAAATGCCCACAGACACCTCCGAGATATAGAAAAGATTATTACCGGCAGCGGCCTTTCTCCGTCAGTCAAAGAAAAATGCATTGTAATTTTTCACAAAATAGCGGCGGCGGAAGCAAAAGTTCACAACACTACCGTGGAGAAAATACATTTTCATGAAGTAGGTTCTTTGGATGCAGTTATAGATGTAGCGGGCTCTGTTGCCGGCCTGGAATTATTAGGAGTGGAAAAAGTCACAGCTTCAAAGGTGCATGTGGGCACGGGCTTTACAAAATGTGCCCACGGGCAAATTCCCCTGCCGGCTCCGGCCACATTGGAACTGCTCCAAGGAGTTCCCGTCTACTGCCAAGGAATTGAAAAAGAATTGGTTACTCCCACGGGAGCAGCCATTATTACCGCCCTTGCGGACGCTTTCGGAGAAATGCCTGCTATGTCCGTTACTAATATTGGTTATGGTGCAGGTACCAGGGACTTGCAGATACCCAATCTTCTGAGACTTTCCTTAGGTGACAGTACACCCGAAGAAAGCGGCGGCTTTCCGGATGTACGCTTTAACGGCAGTGGAAGTGTTCGGCAGAGGGAGGAAGTGATGGTTGAGGTAAATATCGATGATTATAATCCTGAATTCTATGATTACCTCTTTAACCGGCTTTTTGCGCAGGGAGCACACGACGTGTTTTTGCAGCCCATTCAAATGAAAAAAAATCGGCCCGCCGTTAAATTGAATGTACTCACTCACCAAGATAAGATGGAAAGCATACTGGAAACCATTTTTCGGGAAACCAGCACCATAGGGGTTAGAGCATATCCCGTTACCAAGTACATGCTGCCTTACGAAATTAAGACTTTGGCCACAAAGTACGGTGATATCAAGGTGAAGGTGGCTTCCTTGAACAATAAAACTACTTCCATAAATCCCGAATACGAAGACTGCCGCGCCAAGGCTGAATTATTCCAAGAACCTGTTAAAGTTGTTTATGAGTATGTCAAATCTGCGGCACAGCACGCATTTGCGAAAAAGTAAGGCCCAGTCAAGGATGCCTTTTTGCCCTTGATAGGGCCTTACTTTTGGTTGATAAGTTGTATAATTAAGTCGTATCTTCTACAAATAAAAGTGCTTCGGGCCTAGGTAGAATCAAGGTTTTGAAGCATTTTCAAATTTCATTTGTATGGCTATTTCATTTGTACATTCAGACAGTTTAAGATTAGTTGTTGTTCTTCATCACATTGGGTGATAACTTTTGTCGCAATTCCCTCGATTTCTACCGTTTCTTTGCGAATGCTTTTTAGCCGTTCTATGATGTGTTCAAAGGTATACTTTTTGTTTTGTCCTACTTGGTCAGTTTCGAAAAGTGGTGTAAGCCGTTGTTTTGCATTCCACATCAAATAGTAAGCTAACATACATAAGAATATATGACATTTTATTCTGTCATCTGTTTTGTGATAGTGTCCGCAGCCTAGTTAAATGACGAAAATATATAAATTATCGCCAGTTTTCATGACGGATAAAAAGGAAAAAGAGAGCCGACAGCGTAATTGACTTAAAGGAGTCGTCAAGTTACCTGTCGGCTTTAGACTTAAAAGATTTTCATCGCCGTAGTGATCAAATGACAGTCGCCGAGGCTGTGGAGAGTGTGGACAACACGGTTTTCGTTGTCCAAGGAGCCCTGTGCGTCAACCTGAAGCGTAGCGAAAGGTTGTCCACATGGCGGCACTATCCATAGCCTTCTCGATTAGACTAATCTACTTTAAAGAAAGGAAAGAGCCATTGCCCCCTCGTTAGCTCGCCAGCTACAGGCAAATGACTCTCCCATATAACACATGATAATTTTACTTGAAACTGCCCTATCCATCAAGCAATATTTAAGAAATTGGCAAAAGCATGATGTAGATATTAAGTGCCCTTTATGCAATAAATTGACTCGAAGGCATACCACATACGAACGGCAAGTAATCTCGAAGTATGAAACACATACCATATTTATACTTAGCCGACGCTGCAAACCCTGCAACATCACCATATCTCTACTACCAAGTTTTCTAAAACCTTGGCAAAGGTTTGCTAATCACTTCAGAGAGATTGCCGGTCGGTGGCATTTAACCGGCAGATCACTTAATAGAATAACAGCCAGTCTTTCAGAAAGCGGCATTAGCCGCCGGACACTGCAGCGGTGGAAACAGAAATTCCATAAGCAGCTTAAAGAAAAGCTCATTCAACAACGCCGAAACATCATAGATGACAGTGCCGTAGCCGACAGCATTTTAGTACATTACCGTAAAAACCTCACTGCAGGAGACGAACTTAAGGGGAAGACGCGGGGACGTTTCTGTTGTCTTACTTGATAACCTTTGTTATGAATAAGGTGATGGAAATGGGAAGGGAAGCAAGCACAGTTCAACTGGGATACATCATATTATGTTAAATCAGGGATATGTACCATAATACAGGAACTAGTAACGGCAATTAGGAAGAGTAATAGGAGGAAAGTCAATTATAGAGAAAGCAATTAGACAAGACAGATGAAACGTCGCCGCGTCTTCCAAGAGGTGAAGTTGTGAATACTTCTCGAAAAGTATTACTTAAGCTAGTTAAAGAAATTCGAAAGCCAAAGCCCTGATGTCAATCCCAAAGGAAAGCTGGAGCTTTATAGACAACTTGCAGAAGCAGAAGAACAAATAAAAAGTGGGGAACCTTTGTTAGATGGTGAAGAGGTATTCAAGAGGTTACCTGGGTTGGGCTCATCTTACTAAAAATAAGCGGAAACCAGTTTTGATTTTATTATAAGAAAGTTTAATATGTTTCGCTAAATAGAAACTGTTAGTTGGAAGAGGTAGAAAATATGCGCAACGTAATTTGTCTTGGTGATAGTCTCACTTATGGTTTTCCCTTTGGCCCAAAAGCTTCATGGGTAGAACTGGCCGCAAAGACGACAGGCCTTGCTCTGGTGAATAGGGGTATAAACGGCGAAACCACTGGCGACATGCTGTCTAGATTTGTGAAGGATGTGGTTCAAAAAAACCCAAGCGTTGTTGTCATTCTTGGAGGGACAAACGATGCATGGTCCGGTGTGCCCGTTTCTGAAACAAGGCAAAATATGGACGCTATGACCGAGTATGCGCTAACAGCTAACATTAGACCTGTGATTGCCTTGCCTCCGCCGATATACCGGCAACTAAGCGGCAGGGGGCTTGAAATAGTGGTCCACCGGTTAGAAAATTACCGTGAAACTTTTCGGAACTTAGTTCGAGAGCAGAAGCTTGTTATGATAGATTTCTATACCCCATTAATGGATGCTGATACAGGTTGGGGGAAAGAAGAATATTTCTATGACGATGCTCACCCCAGTCTTGCGGGATACCGTAAGATGGGAGAAACAGCTACGACATTTTTTAAGAAGCAATTACATCATCAATGATCAAAAAGTCATTTTCTTTGGTGCCCTGACGGGTGCCTAAGGGTTGAAAAAAATTAGTGTCCAACTCACTTCCTATTTCAATTACCTATAAAAGACTGGAAGCACAGGGTGGTGCTTTTTTAAAATGTTGGAGACTGGAGACTTAAGAAAAGAGGATGCTTAGTGTTTTTTGAAACAGAGTTAAATTACCACGATGAAGAGTGTGCGCCGCAATGTTGGGTGTTGTTTAACGGGGATAAAATTCTTACTTTAGAGAATAAGGGACAAGTTGTTTTATCAGATGTTGAGTTAAATAAGTTGAAACTAAAGCCTGTTCGGCAGCAGTATCTTGGTCGATTGAATGATCGGTCTTATTATGTCGGTGAACTTGCACCGGATGCAGCCGCACCGGAAGGTGTATTTTTTTGCGGCTTAAGGCGCTTATTGGGACAGGTCCCAGACGATTTATTTTCACTAGCGGGTAAAGCGTATCACCTTTTGCATTGGGATCGTACCCACCAATACTGCGGCGGATGTGGAGCACGTACAGAAAATAAAATAGATGAAGTGGCTAAAATTTGCCCAACTTGTGGATTAATTAATTATCCTAGGATTTCTCCAGCTATTATCGTTGCTATTATCAAGGATAACCACCTACTGCTGGCCCAGGGGAGACAGTTTCGGGGTAAGTTTTATAGTGTTTTGGCCGGCTTTGTAGAGCCCGGAGAAACATTTGAAGAGTGTGTACAAAGGGAAGTAAGAGAGGAAGTAAACATAAAGGTTAAAAACATAAAATATTTTGGCAGCCAGCCCTGGCCATTCCCTGATTCCTTAATGGTAGGATTCACCGCAGAGTACCATAGCGGGGATATAAACATTGATAAAAGAGAAATCGTGGATGCTGGGTGGTTTACCGCAGAGCAGTTGCCGTTGATACCTACCGGCGGCAGTATAGCCCGGCGTTTGATAGATTGGTTTGTAAATGAATGTAGGGAATAGTTGTTATTGAATTTACACATGAGCATGAGTCAGGGGTTGCTCTTCCTACCTAGGTATAATTTCCCGGGAATTCAGGTTTAGATGCTTCCTATAACAGTTGATAGCCTAACAAACCAACAGTCACCAATAGCGCCCCCCAAAACATTACCTGATAGATGTTTGTTGTCCGATTAGAGACGATTGTATCCTCCTGCACTTTTTCATGTGCCTTTTCGTACTGTTCTTGGCACACTGTAGCCAGTACATCTTTTGGGTTTATCGTACCGTTTTCTCCCTTAATTACATATGGGTGGTTTGGGTATTTTTTTATTTCGTGCCGGTATAGTATTACCTCAGCGCCGCTTACCCCTAATGTATCTGCATTACCCAAAATCAAATCGCCTAACATTCGCACCCTTTGTTTCGCATCGACAATATGCGAAAATGTCCCTTTTAAAGCATCTACTATTGACCGAGACGCCTTCTCCCTGATTGTATGCTCGTGTATTAAGTTTCGGTAATGAATATTTGACAGTACAGCAGGCACGGATGCTTCCGCACTGTGGTAAGGGTCTAACTCTGCGTCATACCTATCCGCCAAGTTACCCGCTTCATAAGCCTGCAGCATTAGTTGGTCGGCATGATACACGTTGCTGCTGATGTTCTCCTCAATAGTAGTAATCAATTCAGAATCACGGTTATAGACTCTGCTGCCGTATTTATCGATGATTTCAATGATTTTACCGTACATAAATTTATCCCTTAAACACCTAACCAGGGAACTACCCCCTATAGCCCCAACAATAGCACCAACACCGCCGCCAATCACCGTGCCAATACCAGGATTAATGATAGTACCAATATATGCACCTGCTTTAGCACCAACAAAGCCGGTACCTCCGGCTACTGGAATTCTAATAGCGTCCGCAGTAATTTTCGTTCTGCATTCTTCACCAGTGGCAGCGCCGCGTGTGTAATCTTTAATATTAGCTACCGCCTTATAACCAAAGAACGCAAGCGCCACCAAAGGGATATCCTCCGCTATGTCCAGTCCTTCCTCTACATGATTAAACAAGGCTGATGCTTCTTCAACATGCGCGGCATGAGACCAATCCCCCGGCACCACATTTACACCATGACTATTTAGTACATCCAGCTTACCGTTTTCTTTTAATGCGGCAAACAATTCTTTGTTAACTATATAGTTATCAACATCAGGGTTTGTACGAACATCCGCCATAAAGTTATCCATATTATCCACGGTATACGACTTAACTTGTATTTGTTCAAAGACCTCTCTTTTAGAATCAACTACCTTGACCATGGTCTCACCGTTAGCACCGGGTACCACTTCCACCGGTGCAGGACTACCGTCAGCATATTCAAAACGAAGATCCGTACCCTTATGAGTTTTGCTGACAAACTGAACAGCCTGAATGCCATGCTCCTTTAACTCCGGAAGTTGGTTAAGGTAATCAACCGCAGCCATTTCACCCAGTTCCCCAGTAATACCACTCACCAATCCTTGAACACTGGCTTCGCCTTTTTCTATTTTTTCAGCGAAGTCACTGATAAAATCAATTAAAGATGTATCTTCGGGAAACTTGTTAGGAAAACGTTCAGACAGCACATTGAGCACTTGCTCATGGTCTTCACTTACCGAGTAAAGCTCATATAACGATATAGCCGTAGCCCCGGACCCGATTACCATACCTTCTTTATAGGGAATAAGTTTATCATCTTTTAACACGTACACCGGTTCTTCACAAATCTTCTTTTCTAAAGAATAGATTTTAGCCCGCTTACGGCGTGCGTTTAGTTCCTTGTAACCTGAAAAGCCTAACAAGCCAAGCAATATAATACCGCTGATAATTGTCATACTGATTCACTCCTCCGGGAGTAGGAAAAAGAAAAGAGCCTTTGGCTCTAATAATTATTCTTCTTATGTTTTGGAAAATCCTACTGGTCGTGGCGGGAGATAAATCTTTTCATCCATTCCCAAGTGTGTTTCCCTCTTTTTCTTGTAAGTGACAGGGGGACGGGGTTATCGTCACAAATAATCTTTGGATTATCTCCCTGCTAAAAATAAACTTATCGTTTTAAAAATAGAGAGTTTAAAAAAACTCGAGTTTACACTCTGATTTGCAGGATTATTAACCAAGTTGTCAGAATATTAACTGTAATATTTTGACATTGAGAGCGATTGAAGTGAATATATTTTTAACTGAAAGGTGGTGTGATAAAAAGTAATTAAGTTTTTTTTACTAAATTTAATAAAGGGGAACCTAAAGGAGGTACTAATTAAAATGAAAATGACTAAGAGAATATCAACATTGCTGATAGTGTTAATGTTATCGGTAATAATGGTGCCCGTTGCGGTATCCGCAAACGCCTTTATCACAGATACCCAGGTTAATTATGTTGCTTTGGGGGATTCCTTGGGCGGCAGGGACCACGCCTACTTACGGATTAGGTCCGGGGTACCCGGTGTTTATGGCAAACGCAATCGCTGCACAAGGGGAAAAATTAGGGTTTGGGCTAGATGATCAAAATTATGCTGTACCGGG